>NZ_JBBPAY010000002.1:342500-479005 GCF_038009285.1 Paenibacillus sp. FSL R5-0378 | reverse complement strand
ATCATATTGGCCAATTCTTGATGAGTCAGGGGAATATCGATTTTTCGGTATCCATTTTCTTCTATGCCGAACTTTTTAGACAATCGGTTGAGAAAGTAAAGCACTTTACCACGCAGATCTCTAAAAACCAATTTTTCCACCAATTCATCCTGATCCCGTAGGCGTTTGCTTATTTCCGATAAAAATCGCAAAGACAATTTAGATCCCTCTTGTGCCCAATGAAAACGTTTCAACTTCGCCAAACATGCCGCCTTCGCTTAGGATGCAGACCGTATGTTGTTTGCCGGCCGAATTGGTTTTGTATAAGCGAAGTTTACCGGCGATTACGAAAAACAAGCCATCCCTTTCATCAACGGGCTTCTGGAGAATAGAGTTTTTTGATAGCTTATACGTATTTGATCTTGTGACCAATTGTTCGATTTCACGGATAATTTCTGCCGGAAGCGATTCAAATATCTTTATTTTGGGCAAAAATGATGTTATGTTTTCCATCGCCACATCATGTAACAGTTTGCCCCTCCTTTCCATGTTGCGAACCACTCTCCGCGATAATCGTTCCTCGTGTATCATAACCTATAGCGGAGTGTTACATTCATCATAAACCACCATAATTTCCTCTTCTGTAATCCAGATTTTCGCTTAGAATCCAAAGACGAATAAGAACCTATATCCCTACAAATACTTACGGAAACTTGATGTTAGTTTGCTTGCTTACACCGATACGATTTTAGATCCGAATGTATCTCGCTTATAAGGAAGAGATATAAACATATGAATCATGGGCTTCTTTGTTTTTAGCTGTCGCACTTCATAGTACAATCCGTCTCATAATAAAACCTCCTATTAGAGCAACTAATTCTAGTTTGCTTCTAATAGGAGGTTTTAGACTTATTGATTAAAGTAGCGTTCCCCGATAGTGTAATGATGCACATTGACGTAATACCTGCCGCTAAAACTTGCCCTTCTGACGTCTTATCATTTAGCTTACGGGTCTCAGCACATTAGCTCAGGCTCTTGACGCTTGTAAGCCTCTTCACTAAGTATATGTTTCAACAGTTATTGCGATACTAGCTTTGATAACAACTAGGCCTGATCACATTGCTTGACTTCAACGAATGCCGTTGTAAAAAATTAGATTTGAAAGTGATCTAATTATTATTTTATAGTGGTTTACGGGAGATAGAATCAATCTCACCTAACAAAAAAGTAAGGAGATGCACACATGAAGAAACTACTTAAACCGGCACTGGCTGTGGCGCTCTCCAGCCTGGTTCTCCTGACTGGAATCTCTGGGCAAGCCGCGGCCCAAGGAGCGGCAAAAGTAGTGCAGCAAGCGAGCGCCGAAGACCAAGCGATGGCGCTCAAGACACTGAACAGCTTCTATAAACCGGCGCTGAACGGCCAATTCCCCGTTTCGGCGAACATGTTCACGATTGGCGTAAGCACACGTAAACAAGTCATCGGTAAGATCGGCCAGCCGAATAAGCCGCGAACGAACGCCACTGGGTTCGACGTGTATCATGCCGAGATGGGGAACCCCGGATATGCGTTCGCGTACAATAATAACAAGCTGCGTGAAGTGCGCTACTTCGGTACGAATGTCGAACGGCAGACGAATATCGGCGGCATTACGAAGCGCATGCTCCTCAGCAACTGGTTCGCCCCCTCCGAATCGGTGACCATTCGGAATGGATCCCTCGTACAGCAGAAAATCACATATAATCGCGGGAAGTACAAGCTGGAGTTTATCTTCAATACCAGTACGAATCTGGATCATATTAACATGCTTAAACGATAACGCGGAGCCAAACACTCAACAAACAGACTCGCCAGTTGAAACGGGCGGGTCTGTTTGTTGTTGTGCCCGAACAACATGTTCCTTCAGCTGGTCCCATTGCAAGTCGCGCGCTAGGGCACACCTCTGAAAAAAACTAAAAGAAAAGGGAAAACGAAGCAATGCTCATCACGGCTCGTCTAAATGATGAGACACTTCATCGTCTAGATGATCTTGTATCAGCTGGTGTTTCACAAAGTCGATCGCAAGCCGTATCCATGCTGATCAACGAATGAATTAATGCAAAATCGGATTCGGTAAAATTGAGTAACAAAGACGGGCATCGAGATGGAAAAAAAGGGGAACGCCGTATTCACGCTCCCCTTTTTTAATGATTTTCAAAGCATATTTTGAACTCTACTGCCCGTTAGCGTAACGAAAAATGGAGCAACTGCCGCCGGCAGACTGCTCCATGGTACATTCAACTAACGTTCTCCGTCGTATTATGAGGTCAGCCAGTTTTTACTGGTTGACCACTTTTGTTATGGTGGTGTATTTCTCAGTAGTCGGGCAGATCGGACGTTCCCCTGGGTCTGTAACCCGTCGCTAAAACTGATCGCCCCCTACTTGTAGAAACCATGTTTAAGCTGGTTGAGACGACTTAGATCTCGCATAACAAGCGATGTTGTGGAACTATGAGCTGTTTTAGGGGTACCGACATTTTCACTTTTAAGGGAGGGAGTATTTCATGAATCCTGTCATTGGTCTGGATATTTCAAAAGGTAAAAGTGATGGACAAGTTTTCTTAGACAAAGGCAATCCCATGGGACACCCTTTTTGTTTTCAGCATAACCAAGTAGGTCTTAGCCAACTGCTAGATGTCGTTTCAACTGTACAGGATACAGCAGGCAAAGCCCCCGTTGTGATTCTGGAATCGACAGGACATTACCATCAGGCTGTAATACAGTTTCTAGAAGAACACGGTATCTTATTCTTAGTTGTGAATCCTCTCATTTCACATCAAGCCAAAAAGTCAAGTCTACGGAAAGTGAAAACAGATGCAGTCGATGCCTATCGGCTCTGCGAGCTGTACTACAAAGAGGAATTTGAAGACCATATGCAACGAGGGGTTCAACTACTAAATCTTAGGCATCTAACGCGTCAGTTTGACTCGCTCACACAAATGTATGTACAGGTGAAGCTTCAGTTTCAAGCCGTTCTAGATCAAGTCTTTCCGGATTATAGAGGTATTTTCGGTGATCTTTATTCAAAAGTTTCGTTGCTGCTTTTAAAACAGTTCATGACTCCTGGGGCATTTCAAACAGCTGGCGTATCAACCGTAACACACACAATTACCTGCCTCTGCCCTAGTCGATCTGATCATTGGGCTAGTGACAAAGCAAGCTGTATCATGGTTGCTGCAGCAAATAATCCATTTCCAAAAGTGAGTTATAGTAGCCATCTAATAAGCTTAGCACTATTCATTGACTTACTCCTTCAATATCAAGAGCATCTTTCCCACCTGCAAAGTCAGATCGATGCCCTTGCTGAAGAAGTTGAATCTTATCAGATTATCCAATCGATTCCCGGAATAGGTAGCAAAATCGCTGCAACGATTTTGTCCGAGATCGGGGAAATCCATCGGTTTAATCACGCCAAAAAGCTGGTAGCTTTCGCAGGAATTGACCCTAGCGTCTACTCTTCTGGTAAGTTCACAGCGACAACCAATCGCATTACCAAACGCGGGTCTAAGAAGCTGCGTCATGCCCTATATCTCGCTGTACTATGCGGTCTAAAAAAGACTGGAAGCAAAAGGTTACGTGAATATTACGATAAGAAACGCGAAGCCGGAAAGCCTTACCGGGTTGCCCTCATTGCCTGCGTCAACAAGCTCCTTCACTGGATTTATGCCCTTCTAGTGAAGGAAGAAAGGTTTGTCGATTTAGATTAGTTAACACATTTTTCATCCGGAAGAACAGCCTTCCAGCATGTACAGAGAAGGTTATTTAGTGCGCCTATTTTTCAGTATACCGTCATCCCAAACTTAATTTAAGAGAAAAATGTTGACAAGATATTAGCTGGTTTTAGCAGAACAAATTTGCCTATTTTTTATCTCTTATCTCACGAAGAGTTTCTTCAATTCTCTCCATCTTCCTTAACATCGAATATTGATTCCCGATAATACCAGCCAGTCCAATTACTAATATAATTATTATTAAGAGAACCATTCTTACCCTCCCATATTTGGATCAATTTCCCTAAATCCATTGTAACATTTACCAAATTATCCTGCCCGTTAGTTTAACTGTGATTTATGATACGGTTCCCCCTTTTGCCTGTAACGGCAAGATTTAGGGCCATCCTTTTGGGGAATTAGCCCTCCCATTTTTCTCATTATGTTGGACTATGTTTCCCGTTAACGAGCCACCGACAAAAATAACAGAGCATCTGAGGTTACGCCTCAGATGCTCTGTACTCAGTATTATTTTATGACTGGTTCGATTTTATAAATCATCTGCACCAGTAGGTAGGTTTTTAATCGCTGCCTTTGGCTTCATGTACATTTTATTGAGTATGATCATTTACACGATAATGAATATACCGCCAACAGCCCAATATAATGGTAACGCGGCGGGCATCCCAGAAGAAAATACACCCATCATGATCGGTGATAACAACCCGATAAAAGCCATTTGGTTATTTTGATTTTGCTGATACTGCGCTGAAACGGATTGAGACACGCGGAACTGAACGTAATACACCGCAGCGGCAATAAACGGCAAAATCATATCTGATTTCCCCAAGCTAAACCACAAAAAATCGTGAGCTGCAATCTCTGAGGTACGACGTATGGCGTAGTAAAATGCTAGGGTGATCGGCCATTGGAGAAGCATCGGTAAACACCCCATGTTTAAGGGATTAAATTGATGCTTCTGGTAGAGCTGCACCATCTCGGCTTGCTGTTGTTTTTTTGCATCCGCACTGACATCGTTCTTATACTTTTCCTTAAGTGCAGTTAACTCCGGTTGGAGGACGGCCATCTTTTCTTTCATGTCCATTTGTTTCTTGGTTTGATTCATCATGAGTGGCATAATCGCAAGTCTGATGATGAAAGTCATCAGCACGATCGATAATCCGTAGTTTCCGTGAAATGCATTCGCGAAGAATTTGATCAAGATCGAAAATGGATAAATAAAAAAGTGGTTAAATATCCCTGATGAATCGGCATCAATCGAGTTTGATTGGGATGTTGTCGAACACCCGCTGAGCACAATGATCGGAATAACTCCTATCAACATGACGAGAATGGACTTAGCCCATTTTTGGAGCAACATAATCTTTTTCATCGTTGTCCTCCCTAATTGAAAGTATGGAATATCAATGTGGGGAAGGACTATTGTCGTCTTCATCAGGTGCTTCTCTTCGTCTGGCGATACGTACGATCCACCGCTGAATGCTGCTGGGTTGTGACAGTCTGACAGCCACAAACCAAGTTGAACCGGCTGCAGCAATTTCATGCCCCCAGTGTATCTTTTGTGAAGAAAAATAGGTGAATGGAAGTAACACTACGGAAGAGATGAGAGCAATCGAGAATGCCAATTGAACCAAGTCATAAAAATGCTCCAGTCAAGTTCACCTCCGCATGAGCGATATGGTTTTTTTACAATAATTATACGCTTTAAAAAACTGTGTAGTTTCACTAATCTGCCCGTTAGCTTAATGAATTAGTGTAGTGAAATGTAGTTTGATGCTTATCTAATCGGTAATCGGATTATGTTCTTGTCATTTACGGCAATCGGTACAAGTTCTTGTCTTTTCTTCAGGACAAGAACTTGTACCGATAAACAAAAAAACCGCTAAAATAGAGGCTTTCATTGGGACCATGTTCTTGTCCCTCGACATTTTTTGCCCCCGACATTATATCAGCCAACTGCAAAGCTCTCTGAATCTTAGATGACAATTAATTACAGTCAATAAAAATGCACCACAAATAAAAAACCTAACTCCTCTTTATAGTTTACCGAGGAATTAGGCTTTTGTTCTGCAACAATCGCGCTCCGTTAATGGAATAACTGTAAAGCTAATGAAGCTTTTTTAAAAGCAACCTTTCCCTGCCCAGGCTCCTTGCATTTACTGAGGAATACAATTTGCCCAATATGATATGCATTGTGCATAGCTAAACTCTTCAGTTCAAGCACTAATGGATTGTCATCGGGAATCGGTCTATACAAATCTTCTAGTTCTGATTTTGCTAGTATTTTTTCAAGTTCACGATGAACAGAAAAGTATTCTTGTTTTGTTTCTTCCAATTTGGAAAGGTCTCAGTTGGTAATCGATATGTTGCGTCATTATTTTCTGCCTTTGGTCATTTGCTGTTTCACCAAGAAAGCGTAACAGAATTCTCTTTTCATAGAAAAGTAAATGACAAACTAATTCCCAAATGGAATGTGCCCCCTCAACTGGTTTCCAAATTGCCTATTCCAAAGTAATATTCTCTAGTACTATTTCAAGTGGTGGAAACCAGTCTTCTTTATCTAAGCAGCTTGCCCATTGTTGTAACAAAAGTGTCCTTACATCCATTTTCTATTCCCTCCAATCATATATAATCCCTTTGTTCAATATTCATTTGGGGTGTGTAGTTTTGGCATAACTTTAATAATTTCGAGATGAACAATCTGATTACCTCCCTAACTCCACAATCTGGCCCGATTGTTGAAAATCGATCAGTAATTATACTTCTTAAGTTTATTTTAACATATACCCATAGCGAAAATTCACACTAATCCGAACGCCATACTTGAGCATTTGCAAACCTGGTATCCACATAAAACGTCGTGGTACCCGGGATTGGTTCCGATACTGGCTCAGGAATAACAGTAACCGTTATCCTCCGATAGGTCGACATCCTCCACACATTGTTGAAATAATGCATGTCAGGTACGAACAGTGGACACGGCACCTTACCGTTCGTCTGACAACGTGGAGAAAGCAAAAAAGCCGCTTTACTTAGGCAGCGGCAGCCTCTGCGATCCATTCTTTTATCCGTTGTAGTCACGGATGAAGGAGAGCTCTAATCCAAATGATCCAGCCGGTACGGAGGCATGCTCAATCAAGAATGGCGTGCTATATCTTATGGAAATAACGTTCATTCAGTTCTAGGCTAGTTTGTTAGTTTGAAACATCTGTATCCAATCAATGCCCACTTTTTATGGTTTAGTGCGCAGTCTTAAGACCATACCCATAACACAACTTCGAATGGAAACGCGTTGGATAAGCTTGGATATAAATGACTATGTACGTCGACGTGTTAGTGTTATTGGATAGCATAGAATAGTTAATTTGCTGAAATTCTTTTAAAAATTTACCTGCTTTTAAAAGAATTTTTAGTATGGAATAGATTGCTTTTTCATACTTACTTTCAAAAGAATTACTGAAATGTTCTCAAATAATTTAATAAAAGGAGAGAATTACAATGAATAATAGATTTGAAAATAAAGTTGCGTTGCGTTGGTTACCGGTGCAGGTACTGGAATTGGGCGTACGGTTGACTGCTTTATTTTTAAGTATTATTTAACGTCTGAGTTTTTTTCTTTAATACGTTAAACATCCAAGAGAGGGGTTACTCTTGTTTTGTGCTCAAAGCAACCCTAAGCTATGTTGAACCGATGAAAACCTTTACTTGTTTGAATATATGGTGCGGTTCTCCGTGCTAACTGTAACGGCAAGTTTAAGGGCCATCCTTTTGTGGGATGGCCCATTCTTTCAAAACACACTGCATTTATAGCTCTCAACCATGGCAGCAATTTTTATTATCCTCTTTAAATCCGCTGTCATCTTCTCTCCTGCCTATAGATTAAAGAAATACGTCGAATTAACGTGAAGATTTCGGGAAATTCCGTAATTGATAGAACTGCTCGCTGTTATAGAACTTTGTTCCTTCAAGGCGTTGTAAATAAAAGAAGACTCACTGCTGTCTGTCGCAATTGACTCTAATATTGGGTGTTTATGATTGAACCTGTTTGGGATCGCCATTTTATCTTATCCCTTCACGCCTCCAACTGTCATGCCTTGGACGAAATGCTTCTGGAGGAACGGGTACACCAACAGAATAGGGACGCTGGCAATGATTGTCATGGTTGCCCTAATCGAAGCCGGCGTAACAGCCGTTGCACTGCTGCCGGCGGATTGGTAAACGTCGCCAGCCGAAGAAGTAGCTGCCGTGTTCGAAGTTTGCAAAATTTTCATCAATCCGTATTGTAGCGTGCTAAGGTTTACGTTGGAAGAGTTGTATAGAAATACGTCAAACCACGAATTCCATTGTCCCACGGCAACGAATAGGGACACGGTTGCCATGGCAGGAATGGTCAAGGGCAGAACGATACGCATGACCCTGAAACCATTCAGGATGTTCATCTCTAGTTATAACCATCCATAGGGAATTGTGGCAAACAGGAGTATGTTCTGTTCTTCCGTTCATTTAATTTTAGTCTTACTCACCTACCATACCGTCACCATCACGATCATCCATGTATTTGTATAACCAATGATCACTCGTTATTGGCATACTATAACCGGCTGCTTTCGCTTCTTTTATCGTTATCTTCCCGTTACCATTGGTATCAACACTAGAAAGATCATCTTTTGTATTTGGATTAGTCGCTTTTGTGTTAGAACTTTTTGAATCAGAAGGCTTACTGTCTGTTAAACCAAGGGTTTTGTTTACTTCGTCAGGATTCACATTATCAAATTTATCGACAATCACGTTACCCTTTAACGTATAGGTGTATTGATAACTGGAGGGAATCTGCGTTTTCGTGTTCGGGTAGGTGATAATTGCTTCAAAATTAGTAGCTCCACCTGCTTTGCGTATAGCGTCTTCCATATATGCTTGATCACCATGTCGGTTGAGCGTACTATCTTGTGGGGTGATATTATAAGCATTGGATACACCGCCAAGAGAATCAGCTATGGCATGTCCTTCGTCTAAAACAGCACTCTCAACCCCAGGGACCTTTGCTTCATCAGCACAATACCTACCAGACGATGAGACAGGCTCTTTATTGTCATCTTGTAGAATGATTTTATCAGCAATGACACGCACTAGTTGCCCGTGTTCGTTTGTAAATGCCCAGTATTTACGCTTCCCGTAACCAACATCCACAACGACGTTAGGTTCACGATGGCCAGACAAATCACAAGCATCCACTTCAATACGTTCGTATCCTGAGAATAGATCGTTATTTGGTTGGGTTGGTGTTTCCTCGACTGCCGGTTCATTAACAACCTTTTCTTCTCCTTTTGGTTCCTTAATGGCCTCGGTAATAGTTCCCTCTGCTTCTTTATCAACTTTGCTTACTTCTTGTATGGCGTTTTCTCCATTTGTAATAGGCGGATCTTCTAAATTGGTACAACCAACCATAAAGATGATCGTTAAAATTAAGATTAAATAGTTCATTTTCTTTTTCAATTTAGGACTCCCCTATAATTTCATACTGTTTATTCTAGAAACGACGACTATAACTTATCTTGTTCTATAATCTTACCATAAAAGACTGATATCCTATTGAATTATCCTGCCAATTACAATAGAACAGGGAGCAGCGTCGCGGCGTTCTGCTCCCTGTATTGGTTCAACTATCGTTCCCAGATAGCTTATTGAACAAAAGAAGCTGCCTAGATTGTTCGACAGCTTATGCACGTAAGAAATAAATTTACGTTAAGTTGCTTGTTGCAGAAGCCTCAAGGAGCTCCTCCATCTTAAATAAGGAGTAGAAATTAAGACCGTCACTTTCAAGATTGTTTCTTCCTTGTTGTTCCCTTTCAATTACACAAAGGACGCTCACAACATTGGCTCCAGCGTTACGCAACTCAGTCGCACTTAAGAGGATCTGTCCTCCCTGTTGTAACGACATCCTCGATGATACAAACAGTTTTTCCTTCTACCTCAATGCCTTCTGCAAGCTTGCATGTTCCATATTCTTTTGCTTTTTTTCGAACGAAAGCCGCTGGTATACCTGTCTTTAAAGATAGTGCAGTTGCGACTGGAATACCGCCCATTTCAAGCCCTGCCAAAACCTCGGTTCCTGGAGGGATTAACTTAGACAGATGCTCAGCTATTTCGTTTAGTAAGACAGGGTTAGACTCAAACAGGTATTTATCAAAATAGTCGTTTGATTCCATTCCAGATCTTAATTTAAAGCTTCCTGTTAAGTGTGCTGTTTCGTAAACCTGCTTGGCTAACAATTCTCTTTCCACAACTTCACCAGCCTTAAAATTTTCTTTATTTTACCACAATTTTGCATGATTGATTTAATACTATACTGCCCGATCGTATTATGAGGTGACCAGAACTTACTGGTCGACCTCATTTTTGTGTGGTCATAAGATTGAGGTAGCCGGGGATCGAACGTTTCTGCCCGTGGGACTCAGATCCCGAAAGCTATTCTGTTCATCCCCCCTACTTGTTAAACCATGATTAGGCTAGTTGGGGCTTTGACCCCGAATCACATGCGATAATATGGACGACAAGAAGGTTAGGGGCTGCCGGCGAATATAGACTAGGAGTGATTGAATGAATCCCGTCATCGGGTTGGATATTTCCAAAGGAGAAAGTCATGCACAAGCTTTTTCAAATCGAGGAATGCCTCACGGCAAAATCTTCCGTTTTGGGCATGATCTCGAGGGGCTAATGTCTTTTCTGCGATACGCACAGGAGCTTGAGTTCTTTACAGGTCTGCGTCCTGCCGTCGTGTTAGAAGCAACCGGGCATTACCATAGCCCTGTCGTTCAGTTTCTAGATGAGCATCAGTACTTGTACATCGTTATTAATCCATTGATTTCACATCAGGCCAAAAAAACCAACTTACGTAAGGTGAAAACGGATATTGCTGACGCGTACCAACTGGGGGAATTGTTTTACAAAGAAGAGTTGGAACCTTATAAAAAGCGCGGCCAATATCTGATGAATTTGCGCTATCTGACACGGCAGCATGAGTCTTTAACGGATATGTATGTGCAAGCGAAGCTACAGTTTCAGGCGGTTCTTGATCAGGTCTTTCCGGAATATCATGGTGTGTTTGGTGACCTGTATTCGAAGGTGTCACTTCGTTTTCTGACTCTTCACTCTACGTCTCAATCAGTGTTGGTCAGATCCCTGAAAGATATCACGGCAACGATCCAGTGCCTTGCTGGGCGTTCTTCCACTTGGGCGCTTGAACGTGCCCAGAAACTAATGGCTGCCGCGGAGCGCAATCCTTTCAAGGAGACAGCTTTTCCAAGCCATCTTATCTCACTGGAGTTGCTTATTAACCTACTTCTTCAGTACCAGGAGCATCTAGCCAACCTTGACCAGTCGATAGATGCTCTAGCTGAAGAATTACAGGAATATGATTTGATCCAATCGATACCTGGCATTGGCACCAAAATTGCTGCAACAATTCTGGCTGAAATCGGGGAAATCGATCGATTTGATCATGCAAAAAAGCTGGTTGCATTTGCCGGTATCGATCCAAGCGTGTTCTCTTCCGGCAAGTTTACAGCGACCCGAAACACGATTACTAAACGCGGTTCCAGAAGACTCCGAACGGCCTTATACCAAGCCGTACGCTGTGGTCTGCGTAGCTCTCGCAACCAAAAGCTCCGAGCTTATTACGAGAAAAAGCGTGCTGAAGGCAAACCGTTTAAAGTGGCCGTAATTGCCTGTGTAAACAAGCTGATCCATTGGGTTTATGCGATTCTAACCAAAAAAGAAGCATTTCGACTGAGCTAAACAAGAAAGGCTCACCTTCTGAGGAAAACCTTCCCAAATCCTGTAGGACGGTTATTTGTTATGCTTTCTTTTAAGTATAGCACCTTTGACTTTAACCATTAAGAATTAAATATTGACAAGCTATTAGCTAGAATAGCTTAATGAATTAGTGAAATGTAGTTTGATGCTTATCTAATCGGTAATCGGATTATGTTCTTGTCCTTTACGGCAATCGGTACAAGTTCTTGTCCCGAAGAAAAGACAAGAACTTGTACCGATAAACAAAAAAACCGCTAAAATAGCGGCTTTCATTGGGACCATGTTCTTGTCCCTCGACATTTCTTCTGCATACGCCGGCGATGTGCTTTAAGCATCATTTCCTCGATCTTTTCTGCAGGAGCCTCCATCATTTTATTCTTAAACGGCCGGTCAATCCGGACGTATATTGCACGCCAATCCAGGGGCGCTTTAGTCTTGGTATCCTTGGGTAAATCACCGAAGACATCCCGAAGGATAGTGATTTTTGCATTCTTTGCACCGTTATCAATAAGATGGCAAATATACAGCTTCTTTGTGCGCATCGTTTCCCGAAAATAAATTGCTAAACTCATTTGGTATCCTCCAATCAGGTCATTTAATACTGCAGCTACCTGGCGCCGGCTGCACTTCCTGAGCGATTCTACCGTGACCGTGAGTGCTTCCGCTGCCTTATACGAATCAAGTACATTTTGAAGACGTTTCGCATGTTGGGTGAAGTGACTCGGATTGTCGGCTTGCTTAACAATCGACTTCGCAGCAAGTAAGAGTTCCTCGCAAGCCGCCTTTAATGCCCGGTTATGAACCTTCTCGATCATTTGAACAGCCATATGTGCATAGATCTCAGAAAATTCCTTGTCATGGATTTATTGCTCACGATAAGCCAGATCACTCTCGCTAATTTCCCAATCACCAGAATCAGATTTATTAGCTTTTAAGTGGCCATCATTGATCATATTAAAGCACCGTCTTATAATGTTGTCGCCCGACCGAAAAATTGAAGCGGAATGGCTAAATAAAAAAAGGCCGCCCATAATAAAGGGCGGCAAGGACAATGATGATATGATCCCGCTTAGGGAAAGTGAATGGCAAAGGTGGTTTGCCATCTTTATTTTGGTTAATGTGGGTTAACATAAGCAGAATTGTTATTAGCGGTCGTTATTAGCGTTCCAAAGAGAGAGAGCTGTGTTACTTTTCTATTCGTGAAAGCAATTTAGGCACAATAATCAACCCTACGACATTTGCCACTACAAATATTAAGAAAAATAAATCACCTGTTAATGAAAAAGTCGATGCAGAGACAATAGCCCCAATCCAGGCGAGTCTTTTATATGTATTTATTGTTTTCACCATTTAAATTCACCTTTTATATATTTTCGCATAATTGGTTTATCTATTTTGAAGGCCGCCCAAACGGACGGCCAGCAAAAAAGAGAAAGCAGATACCATCCTAGGAGTTTACCCTTTTTTATTTTGGGTAATCCTGGTTCAATCTATACCTAAAATATAAAAAAACCTCCCGGCAGGGTAGCCTGCAGTCCTCGACCACTTCGGGCCGGATGATATCTTTGAGGTAGTGAAGTCCTGCCTTGGTCTGACTTCGGTTCCCAAGTGAATATTGTTCGAATGCCATGGATTGCGTTTTCAATCTTTTGCGAACCAACGCGACGTTCACCGAAAGATCATCGATAAACCCGTCCCGCGGCCCGCGAATCGATACTTCCGTATTAGCTTCCTCCGCATTTCGTTTGGGCGCTTCGGCAATGTCTAGGGTAAAGGCGGCCGCAAGTCCATCAAAAAACAAAATCAATTCGCCGTTGAAAACTTTTACAGCTAGATTATCCAGCCATTCTTCCTTCTTCAGGAAGGATACGGACGTCAATCATACAAAGCATGCGTAAGCAAACAGCTCTGTTTCAGCAAATGACTAAAAATCAAATGACTCTTTCTACCATGCGTTCAATAAGCAGAACCATCTTACAGAGCAACTCTTACATAAAGTTGATGAACTATCGAAAGACACAAAAGTCACAAATTTATTACTTTCAGAGCTTATAGTCATTCATCGAACCGTGATTTCAGACGACACAGATGCCCAGGGAGAATTCATTCTTGGGGATGCGCAACGCCGTGTAGGAAAAGGAAAGTAAAATACGAGGTTTTAGGAATTATTTTAAGAAATTATGGAAATTAATGTTTATGAGGTTTACGGTTTCTTCCTTAGTTGGATAACAAAAACTGAAGTAGAAAGAACCATTTCGTTGACAAGGGGACTATATGGTTAATAAAACAGGTATTGCGATCGGAATTATTCCCTCATTCTCCATTATTGCCTTAGCGGTAGGGTTAATGAACCATGTGATGGTCATTCCTTCCTTGTTGCAAGAAGCCAGAAGAGACGCGTGGCTAAGTGTATTGGCTGTTATTTTACCGTACACCATTTGGACGCTGCTTCTTTACTACATCATGAAAAAAACAAAGCAGCAACAAATCTCGACTTGGTTGCGCGAAAATTATGGATCGGCAATAAGCGCTGTATTTCGGGCCTTTTTCATTGCCTATCTTTTTTCGATCATGGTCTTGACGGTAAAAGATACAACCATCTGGACGCACGCCTCTTACTTACCAAGAACCCCTCAACTCGTTTTATCCGCTTCAATAGTTCTCTTATGTTGTTTCGCTGCTCAAGCCGGATTACGTTCGATCGCCATAACATCGGGAATTTTACTACCTTTCGTCATCGTATTTGGGGATTTCGTCATGAGTGCCAATCTCCCCAAAAAACACTACTCCTTGTTGACCCCCATGATGGAACATGGAATCGAACCGATCCTCAAAGGAAGCGTGTATGTTGGCGGGGGACTTGTAGAGCTGATTATCATTCTGCTCTTTCAGCATCGATTGAAAAAGGTCATTCGTCCTTGGTCGCTGTGTCTATTGGCCATCTTCCTGGTCATTTTGGTGTTTGGACCTGTTACGGGGGCAATAGCCGAATTCGGACCCTTTGAAGCAGCCAAACTGCGGTACCCGGCTTATGAAGAATGGCGGCTCGTCCAGGTCGGGAAATATATCCGGCATGTGGATTTCTTATCCATTTACCAGTGGCTATCGGGAGCCTTTGTGCGGATTTCCATGTCGCTCTTCCTTCTCGTCGAACTCTTGCCGGCCAACCAGCATAAGAACATCAGGCATGTTTGGCTGACCATTCTCGGTATCGCAATGGTTGTCCTTGTCGAAATACCCATCAGCGACATGCAGTATGCAGGCTTCTTGAAGCATGTCTATTTACCTTTGTCCTTAGGACTGGTTGTAGGCGTGTCTTTGTTATTGTTTATCGCAGTACTCGTAAAAAATAGGACTGGGGTGAGTCGCAAATGAAATTTCGCTGGTTATGGAAAACACTTTTGGATCATGGATCAACAAAGAAAACGCCCTCTATAGAATCCTCTGCCGCAGTGTCCGGCAAACACCAATGGTCATCCGAAGAGCTTCATTCCTTATTTCATAATTGCGCGGATGTCAAGACAGATTCGTATGACTTTGGCAATGCTGAATCTTCGCAGCCGGTTCTCCTTATCTATTGCGAAGGTTTAGCGGATATTCAGCAAATCAACGAATATGTGCTTCCGCGATTGGAAAGCATGCTGAATCACTCGAAACCCGGCATGGGACTGGATAAGAAACTGGAATTAACCCCGATCGACCAGACCGGAGACATCATCACAAGTGTATTTTCGGGACAACTCCTTATTTATTTTTCCAAGTTTAATGCTGCATATGGATTGGATATTGCTTCCCCCCCTCATCGCAGCCCTTCGGAATCCAATACGGAAATATCCATCAAAGGGCCGAAGGACGGGTTCGTGGAGGAAGTACCAACCAACGTGGCCTTGATACGGAAACGCCTCCGCACCAATTCCCTTTGCTACGAACAATTTACCGTTGGAAAGAGGAGCAACAGCAAAGTCGCTTTGCTCTACATCGAAGACATCATTCAACCTGAAATTGTGAAAGAGGCCAAAAAACGGTTGAAGCATATTAACATGGATAACATCATGGGGAGCAGCCAATTGGAAAAAATCATCTCCGATTATTCCTTCACTCTGTTTCCGTTATTGGATTATTCCGGCCGTCCCGATTATGTGGCAGACTGCCTCGTCCACGGGCGATTCGCTATCATTGTCGATGGGGCCCCGAACGCTATTATCGGACCGGCCAATTTGACGCTTCTGTTAAAATCGCCTGAGGATGCATATTTTCCGTTTTATTACTCGACATTAGGGATGATTTTGCGCTTTATCGGCCTGGTGACGTCTTTGTTTCTTCCTGGTTTTTGGATTGCACTCTCCTCTTATAATGTGGAACAAATCCCGTATCCGCTCTTGGCTACGATCTCGATGTCAAGGATTGGATTGCCTATACCAGGACCCATCGAGGCCATTTTAATGATTGGCATGTTCGAGTTGTTCCGGGAAGCCGGCGAGAGGCTGCCTAAAGCGGTCGGCCAAACGGTAGCCGTCGTTGGGGGCATCGTGGTCGGGGATGCAGCGATCCGGGCCGGCCTTGCTTCTACGACGTTGCTGGTCGTATCGGCCGTGACCGCCGTTTCGAGTTTTACATTAGTCAATCAGTCGCTTGTTGGCTCGGTGAGCATCGTCCGGCTTTTTGTATTGATGTGTTCATCGGTACTGGGGATGTATGGATTTATTCTATCCACGATCGCGGTTATTTTGTATCTTTCGCGGTTGGAATCCTTCGGCGTCCCCTATCTCGCTCCCCTATCTCGCTCCCTTATCCCCGCTTACCTGGAAAGACTTTATTGCGGCCATCATCCGGAAACCATGGAATACCATCGATCGCCGACCTGAAATACTGCACACGCAAGACTCTACGAGGAGAGGTGATTCCTGATGTCCAAGCGGAAGAAACTGATGTCAATATGTTTGATGTTCTCTCTTCTCTTGACTGGTTGTTGGGATATTAAGGATGTACAGGACGTCAATTATTTAACGAGCATAGGCTTCGATTATGCTGATGATCAATACATCGTTTATGCGCAAATGCTGGACTTCACGGACGTTGCCAAAATGGAATCGGGAAAGCCTCTTCAACCCGTTCCCGTCTGGGTCGGGAAAGGCAAGGGCGATACGCCGATCAGTGCCGTCAATGAACTGTACCGCACTTCGCAGATGCGCAATTTTTATGGACAAATTGTTTCGGTTGTTGTCAGTGATAACGTATTAAAAAAGGGCATTCACGATTTCGATGAACTTCAGCACCGATATTATGAAATGCGATACACGCCATGGATCTTTGCTACCAAAGAGCCCTTGGACAAGGTTTTTACGGTAACTCCCTTTTTTAATCTATCGCCGCTCATGTCATTGCTTCAACAACCCCAGGAGAGTTACAGACAAGAATCCGATATCACCCCGATCAGCTCCAGGGAATTCCAGTCTGATCTACAGGAACCGGGAAAGGCAACCCTTCTGCCATCCCTATCCATTTCAAAGCGAAACTGGGAAAAAGGCGGAAAGCCCCACCCCATGCTGAAAATGGATGGAGTATACGTTTTTCAAGATGGGAAATACCAGGGATGGCTAAGTGAACAGAGCATTCCCGGACTTCGTTGGGTAGAGCCCCAAACCCAGCGCAGTCCTCTGATCCTACGTAAAGACGGGAAATCCCAGGTATCGTTATCTCTTGAAAATCCAAAAATCCAAATAGTTCCGAACGTCAAAGGGAAGGACGTTACCTACACCGTCGACGTCATGCTTACCGGAGTGGTTAGCGAGGTCATCCAGCCGATGTCTGAACGACTAATGGAGGACAAGGCAGTCGGACAAGTCCGGAAAGAAATCCGACAAACGTTCGAGAAAGGACTCGAGATCCAATCCGATCTTTTACAATTGGAATACACGCTGTACCGCAAGCAAAATAAAGAGTGGAAAAAATTCTATGCCGAGAAGGATTTCAAGCTGACCAAAGAATCTCTTCAGGAGATCAAGGTTTCACTTAAGCTGAATAACAGCGGGAAACTGAAAATCCCTTGAATCTCGAAAGTGATTATACGAAGCCGGCCTATGTATTCGGAAGGTTTTTGAAAAATACTGCAAAGTGGTTCCGTATTATCCGTTCATTATTCGATTTAAACAACAATAAAGGAATATGGCACCCCAACGATAATTCGCCGCCACGTTAGTTTTAAGTATTTTTATCTTCTACTGCTTGCTTTGGTTGTTTAACAACAAGTTCCACTCATCGAATGTCTTGTTGACTTTATTCGATTAGTTTAACAGTTGAAAATAATATGTACGCAGCCGATTATGGATAACACATAGCGGCGGTTTTTCCGTGCTATATGCGGGTGTTTGGAGAAGATTAAAAAGATAAATTTGAATTTATAAGTCTTCGAGCCATTCCTGTAGATGTATTGCTACGAAGTCATCATCGTGGAGATGCGGATACTCGTTGTAGACTCGATCAATCTCTTCGACTTGCCCCGGAGACAACGTTTCATCGGGGTTCAAGCACCTGCTTTATTCGTCCATACCGCCCAGTGACAGAGCAATCCACCAACGATCGCTTCCTCCACAATTGCACCGTCCACTTCAAATCGGTATGTTGTCAGCAAATCCGCAATAATGTTATCGTCCTCTACTTCCTTGCTCATCTCCTCAGCGACCAATACCGGGGCTCAGACATATCTACAAAACACAGCTTTTGTGCAAATGTCGAACCAAAGGCCCTTTGATTATCCCCTTGATCTTGAACATGCTTGAACGTAATAACGAAATATTCTATATCGAATCATCTCCAGTTCCGGATACATCAAATTGCTGGCGACACCGGGACCAAAGAGTAAAATCGCTGAGATCAGATTGATCAAAATAATAACGCCGGATGTCAGCGTTGCCCAGGAAAGGGATGTTTTCCCGATTTCAGCAAAAAATGGACATAGGAAAATGATGAACACCATCTCCGCAGTGTGTCCAGCCATAAGATATGTTCCATTCCATATTCCACCGACATCGATATGGTTAACGAGCGCAATCACCTTGCTGAAATTCATTTCTTTAGAGATGAACATGGGAATGACGAATATCCAGATGAGGCTAATGAAGAAAAAGCCTTGCGCTGCGCGAAAAAGGCTTCCAATCCCCGAACGAACTGCATAGGCAAATACACATCCAAAAAGAATAGCTACTGCCCACCCCGGCGTTTCTTGCAAATAAACCTCACTAATGAGATCCAGAAGCTCCCGAAAAATAAAGGATGCAATAATTAAAGACGAACATAGCATCACGCCATAAAGCGGATAATGGAGCCACTTCCCGAACATCTCTCTCCCGTAGGCTGCAAAGGTTTGTCCGGGTCTTTTGGTAGCCAAACGGCAGGCCGGATATGTGATCAGCAGGCCGAGGGTGGAACCCAGAATGACGGAAACCCAGGACATATAGGGAGTCGTTTTAATCAGTAAAGGCATCGTGAACGTAAGGGTTGTTGTGTACAAATACTGCGTATATAACATGTAAATTTGAGTTTGGGTGATCTTATCCAACTGCGCATAACTCCCTTCATCTGCCTGCTTTCATCCAATGATCGATAGGGCTAAATATCCCTTCCAACATTTCACCAACCGTCCACCGCCCTTTGCCTAAGTATAAGATGCACAAACACAAAAACATCCCCGCAGCCGAACCTAGAACCAGAGAACGCGTACGCTTTTTTCGACTTTTCTTGTTTAAATACCACCACTCATACAAAGTGATACTGATATATGCAATGATGATAAGGATCAATTTTCATCCCCTCTTTCTTGTTCCAAAGTATGCACCACGGATTGCCGGGTGGTTCCAAATTGTTTGATCTTCACGTTTGGTACTACTCTCAAAGACAATTTGCTGCTGTAAATTTCACGCCACTCAGGCTTCATACGTTTCCACTCACGCGGGTAGGACCAATCAATATAACTTCCAAATTGAAACGCATCGGATTGCATCCCTCTGGTCTTGGATGGCATCGGTGATTCTTTGGTGCACCTCGCCATTAAGGCTTTTCTCGACCCTTTTTAACATCTGTGGATCGTATAAGTGGATATTGGAATCCGATGAAATGACACTGGCATCAGCATCCGCTTCAATTTGGATCAAAGTTCGGCCCTGCCCCAGCTTTGGCTTGATGTTTGTATGTAAATTCCGGATCATGAAACTGACATTTTTTCCATCCGTTGGCGACGTTACCGTGATTTCCGCATCGGTTAACTGTCCGAGGATCCATAATCCGCCGCGCATTTCCTGCACGTTTAACGTTCCCACCATTTTTCCTTGCGTAAATACGGCGGCCCCTGCCTTCTCAATCCAGGGTTGTTCTTTTTCTTTTTCCGTTTCGATTCTCCTCATCTTGAGGCGCAGCAAGGGAACGACTTTATCCCCACCGTAATAATTCGCCTCCATAAAATCCTTAATGGACGTATCAATAGCCGTACGAAACTTTGAGGTGGCAGTCAGAATATCATTTGGAAATCTTTCGCTGACCACCGCGGCGGAAGTAAGATCTTTCGCCGTTCCGGTGGTGACATACAGTTTGGTATTGAGATAAATGGGGGCGTTTCGCCCAACAAATTCGAGCACAGGCTCAGCCCCTGCTTCAGCCATGTCCCTCCCCAGCACAATGACCCGAGTTTGTCCAAAACTGATTCTTCGTGATAAATTCATTTGGATATTGCGGAATGCTTGGCCAAGATCTTCACCCGATCCCGAGACATAGGAATACGCCTTACCCTGGGACTGGCCTGAGCCCACCGCCATTCCCGGAATGAGACGATTGGTGAGCGGAAACCCCAGCGTGAGTTCAACGCCCTGTTCTGACTTATCCACGATCATGGTTTTAATAAAAGCCCGCTCATTGAGCTCCAAAGCTGACCAGCATCCGCTGATAATGAGTAAAAGGGATGAAGAAACAGGCTATAATCGAGATTTTCCGTACCCATTGAGAAATCATTCCCCTTCATCCTCCTGCGATGTATTTCCTTGCCTCATTTCATCGGCTCTAAAATGAGATGGACGTTTGTTCATAAGTGGCCAGGGTACCCTTACGAGGGTATCTTTTAAATCGCTAAATCTTAAAGGAGTCAACGGAGATAAATACGGGGTCCCAAATGAGCGCAGATTGATTAAATGGATGTAAATGATAATCAAACCGCAAGCCACCCCAAAAAGACCATATATTCCCGATAAAATCATTAGGGGAAATCGAAGCAAACGGAATGCCAGTCCCAGATCAAAGTGAGGGCTAATAAAGGAGGCAATTCCAGTCAGCGAAACGATAATCACCATAAATGCCGAGATAATGCCTGCTTGTACTGCGGCCGTTCCGATAATCAGTGCTCCAATAATGGAAACCGATTGACCAATCGACTTGGGAATCCGGATCGTAGCTTCCCGTAGCGCTTCAAATGCAATTTCCATGATGAATGCTTCGACCAGTCCGGGAAAAGGAACGATTTCTCTTGAGGATGCTATGGAAATCAGCAGATCTGAAGGAATAATCTCAGGATGAAATGTCGTAATCGCGATATAAATGGAGGGAAGCACCAACGAAATAAACAGAAAAATATACCGGATCCAACGGATCCATGTCGATGCCAGAAAATGCTGAAAATAGTCCTCTGCTGCTTGCATCAGCATAAACAAGGTCACGGGTGCAAGCAGCACAATCGGGGTTCCATCTACTAATATGGCGATCCTCCCTTCCAATAAGGCTGCCGTCGTCACATCTGGGCGTTCAGTATACTGCATTTGGGGAAATGGAGAATAAGGGCTATCCTTCAAAAACTCTTCCAAATAACTGCTTCCCAAGACGCCATCGATATGGATCTTCCTAAGTCTCCCTTTCACTTCATCCAGAAGTTCCTGCTTACATATTCCCTCCATATAGGCTACGACCACTTTAGTTTTGGTCTGCACCCCGAATTCCATGGATTCAAACTTCAGAGATGCCGTTTTTAACCGTCTTCGAAGCAAAGTCAGGTTAACATCCAAATCTTCAATGTATGCCTCCCGCGGTCCCCGAATGCCGGATTCATTTGGCGCATCCTCAATGGCTCTCTTTTCAGAAGAAGCACAAGGGATATCCATCATCCGGGACTCACCGTCTACAAGCAGCAAGACATGGCCATTTAAAATAGCCTCCAGCCCTTCCTTAAGGTCATTGACAACGTTCAGGCCGGTAACGGAAAGTTTCTTGTATTCAAAAATATGCCTGTGGAATGCTGTGGCGTCCAACGGATCTATGGATAACAGGTCACGAAGAAGTTCATCCTGAACTGTATTTTTGTCAATCATGCCACGAAAAAAAACCACAGCGCAATTTTGCTCAGGGGTGACATGAAACGACTGAATAACAAGATCAGAACAATGGGCCAACTCCTGCTGAAACCACTTCAGGTTATCGTCGATGGATTCAGAGATTTGGCATTGGCCTTCGGACTGCGGTTCCGCAGAGCGTTTCAATATACTGGGGTTATTCTTTCTTTTCTGATTCAACCGTAATCGCATAGGCATGGCTTCTCCTGACTTCAATCTAATGTTGAAATCTTGAATCAAACGACCGATGATTATTCAAAGGTTTACACATTGGAGAACTTTTTATGCAATTGAGGGGGGGAATGAGGTACTACCTTTCTCTAAAATGAAATATCACTCTCATCCGTATGATAAAGGTGACATCAGGTGATAATTTTGAAAAAGGCTTCGAAAATCTCTATATAAACGCTAAGAAAGGAACAGCTATGAACCGATTTGAATCAGAAGTGATTAGCCTATTCCACGAAATTCAACAGGGTAAAAGGGGCCGTTTTCCCAATCATTACTTTGCAGGCGATCAAGGAAAGCAGCTCCTCATTACGCTGACTAGATATATCATTGAAAAGCACCTGAACATTCCCATGGAAGAAATCCCTCAGAAGATTACTGCAGATTTGTTGTGGAAAAACCGGTTAAAGCCACCGGCTGCTCTTCACGGGTTGAATTTTATGGAGCTGATTGAGCTGGTCTATCCCAATCAATTTTTCCCTTGGGAATTCAAACAAGTTTCCTACGGGTACTGGATGGGAGAAGAAGGCCGGGAACGAGCCACAAAAACGGTGAAGTATGTCGTTGAAGAAATCGAAAAAATACCAATTGCCGACCTACCCCAGCGAATCAATACCGATTTTTTCAAAAGAAACAGGTTAATCAGCATTATGGATATGTTCGGCAGTTCCCCATACCAAGTTGTCGAGGCGATATACCCCGGCTTATTTCAGCCATGGCAGTTTGCCAACGTACCTTTGAATTGTTGGAAAAATGCAACGTTCATTAAACAAAGCATGGATCAGCTCCTATTTCACGATCTGAAATTTCAAAACTATCAAGAGGCTCTTACCAAGATTAAAAAAGAACACTTTTTCGAGTATCGGCGTTCCGGTCTATTCATTAGGGCCTTCCGTTCAAGTTTACAAAGCGTGAGAAAGTGGATTTCTCAGCAAATGGCTTGTGCATCTGGGGTAAATTAGGGGGAATATGGAATGATTCATTTCGTTCGGTTACTACCGTGGATTTCCGATAGCTGTTAAATGGTGGCGCTGGTCTTTTCTAAAGAGCTACTCCTCTTCGCTATATTGATTGAGGTGGACGCGACTCCTCCCTATGTGCTTTCCTTGTTTAAATGATCCGAATTGTCAACTGACATCATAGCGAAAAACCTTACCTGGTGTATGTTCGGCAAGGTTTTTCGCTTCTCCAGTAGTCAGGCTTCTTATTTCTTTTTCGATACTTCGCCGGAGCAATTAGTACAGCCTATCGACATGGGCAAATCGTTTAGGTAAAACCCCGTCTTCAAAAGCGTGCCCGCATTAGAAATAGGAACAATCTTCTTACAAGCCATACAATACACTTGCGGTTCTGCACTTACACTTGATGTCATGATACAAAGGTCCCCTTCACATTCAATTTCGAATAATCCCCTTCAAACATCAAATAAAACTTACTGAATTTATCAGAAATTACACTTCTTTTATTTAATCAAAATATAACATGCCGTTAAACCGGTTACATTTACCAAAGTGAGGCCGTGCAGTTATATCTTCGACGGAAGCAGAAACACATACCCCCTCTAAAAAAAGCATCCTAACTTATGTACTTTTGGCTCTTACCTTTATTGCATTATTTGTATCATCGATTTTCTTTAGTAAGTATATTACTCAAAAAAATGATATAGATAAGGCAGCTGATTTCTCCTACCGCAGTTTTATAGTTGAAAGCTTAATCTATAAAACTAATTTAGAACAGTATATACAAGCTAAAGATAAAACGAAAAACATGGATTTAATGATTTCGATTGAGAATATCAAAAGCACATTCCAAAGTTATGATCTTATTATTAATGCAAATCATAAACTGGAGGATTCACAATATCAAAAAAGAGCCTCCCTCTTTAATGATTATTGGAGATTAATATCGAGGGAATATGGTCAACTCTCACTTGAAGAGCTGAAGACTACTGATAGTAAAGTGAGAGAAATGATAAAAATGTTCCAAAAATAAAAAAAACACTTGATCCCAACTTGATGCTTTTCGCCCTCGATCGTATCTTAGTCATTGAGTCATAAAAAATCCAACTCATTCTTCTGAGTTGGATTTTTTTCGAGCTTCGAATTAAAAAACTGACGTAGCTTTGGGTGACCACGATCATTTCTGCCTATTTGACTTGTGAAGCGTTTGGATGCTTTTCCATAACTTTGGCTAGTCGTTTTGAAGTATCCACTTGTTTTCCTCTTGTCTAGTTTTCTTCTTTTGGCTCCTCTTCATGCCTACCTGCTACCTCATCTGCTGCTTGCAACCGACCAATCATCTGGTGGACACCGTTCCCGGTGCCACGCTGCTCACGCAATTCCATGTGACGGCGCTCTCAATCTCAGCAACATTCGGCTCAGATCCCTCATACCTCGAAAACAAGACGCACAGATCAGTTGCCCTTAAAGTAGCTTAATGCATCGATGGACCCGCAAAATAAACACCCTGACTTTAACTTGCGAAACATTAAATACTTAGCTTCTTCATCGATGAAAAACTCAACTGCGTCTCCTTCGCCAACCCCTCACGCCGTAAATCGAAGGGGATGACAATCCGCCCTAGCTCATCCACTTGCCGGACCATTCCGATGTTTTTCATATGACTCCCCTATAATAAATTCCTGCCGATAATCCTCAGTAACTCCTGACTTTTGTTTCTCGAATCACCTCTAACGCCGAATGCATTGCAGCATGCTTAACCTTTTTTTCTTGAATTTCGCTGATATCTGTAAAAAAATCGAGATGTCTGGCTACATCCAATAATGCGCTGCAAGCTGCCTTAAAGGCCAACTGCTCATCTCGAATAAGGTGAAAAGTGATTTGATAGCAATATTCCTCGTACCGTCTTAATATGGATGCTTGAGCCTGTAAATTGATCTCCGGCATACAATAGATACAGTTAAGCGCCATTAGAAATTCGATCTCCTGTTCTCTTTATACCTGTTGCCCGAAGTTTATGTACAAGTCCCTTGCACGTAAGACAATAAACTTGCTCCTGTTTCATGGTCATCAATGATCTTCCCCTAAATGTCACTCTTTGAAAATTATAGCGCATTCTAGTGGAATCCCCTATTGGAAAACAAAGGGTTTAATGAGTCTGGCACAAATACTTATTAATGATTTACCAAACAATTTACCTTTCTTTATAACTCTAGACCTTTTTATTGCGTTTTATTATTTGCCTTTATATATTATTCTTTACTACATCATTGCAAAGACGAATCGATGGAGGGATGATTTCACCAAGCACACAATGCATGCAGAGCCTAAAAATCCTGGAGGGAATAATAATGAAAAAACCGCTTGTGATTACTTGCTTAGCCATAACCCTTGCCTTGAGCTTCGGATTTTATCAATCCTCCACTCTAAAAGCAGATAAACAACATGTAAAACTGGGTCCCTCACAAGTGTTATCAAGGAATACCGTTGAAAATTCTCAGAATTTTGGGCAACCACTTCCTGGAACCATTCATATATCCGATGTTCCAAAGGGAGGTATTTTTTGCCCCCAAATTAGTCATTGAAACCACTACCGTTTCACGAATTACGGTACTTGTTTCGCCCATTTCACCCCTTCCATCCGTATGCCGATAATTGTTTGTCGATTAACGGTGACATCGGAGATCTAGTTAAAGGGAATCAACCCGTAGAGTTTACTTTTGGTTCTTGAACAACATCCTGATCCAGAAATTCGCTCCAAACGTCCCCCCATCTAATTACGAGTGGACTGTTTGATGAAAGTATTTTGGTGTTGAGAAAGAGAAAGTTTATCCTGTTTCTAGAGATAAAAGATGTGAAAGAGAAAGCAACTTTGAAAAATAATAAGTGAAGGAGAGTGACATTATGAATGATACATGGAGTCCCGAATCGCCAGGTGTACTGCGCCTTCCATCAGGTCGACTCGTTCGCGGTCGAGCACTATAGACGTCCACTTCCCCAAGGGCTTCAACCCACTTTTGCACTCTACCTACTTGGGCGACAACCAGCGCCCGTTACTTGGGAAAGCCGCTGGATTCCTTGGCCGGACTTCTGCTGCCCAAAAACAAGGTTGCAGCCGTTGATGCGCTTCGCGAAGCATGGACTCGGGCTGAAGTTGAACGGGTTGAAGTCGCCTGTGGGGGAGGGATCGGACGAACTGGTACTGCACTTGCATGTCTCGCTGTGATTGATGGAGTACCAAATCATAAAGCTGTCGACTATATTCGGCAGCACTATACTCCACGTGCTGTTGAGACTACCTGGCAACGCCACTTCGTCTCTCGTTTCAAATAGGGTCTAATAGGTAGAGGACATCGCCATGAAGTCTGATTTCTGGATCATGACTAACGTCAATGACCTGGATAATCTCGTGATTGTGGGCCAAGGGTCAGGGTTGTTCACGGATGGGCCATGATATAAGTCATCATCAGCCCACCACTCAAGAAGGTGTTTGTGATTGCTTGGTATCATTATATTTGTTCTCCCTAGAAAATAATTCAACCGCGCCTTTGTGGGATACTTTCAGTTGTTTATTCAACAGAAGAATTTAAGTTTCATGCTTTCCTTATTTTTATTGTCTTAAACTGCCCCTTAGCCCAAAACCCAACGAACATATGTTTAAAATTCCTACTTTTATGATTAGCTTGAGATTGCACCCAGAGGGGCCCCAATCTCAACTTAATTATTCGCTCTTCCACTTTTTTATTACTTGCTTGGCAAGAATGGGTTCTCGCATTCGTCTCCATGATAATCATTATTCTTTGAATCACCCAAAACGGCCTCCATACGAGAAGCAATCCCCCTAGTTGCTCACAGGATTCTTGTTGACTTTTTCTCATCCTGTAGTTTATTTTTTGAATGCTCCAGCTCCATTATTAGCGCTTAGGATCTACGAGCTGCCTTTCCGGATTTTGATCCTTAGAAGAGACCCGGCCATACCCCTCTTCATATACCCTCTCTACTATTCTTCAGTTCAGTTGCGATTCTTACGTGGATTGAAGTCCCACCAATATCCTGGCCTTCATTGCTTTCATCGTTTGCTCCTGCTTGGATGTAGCCCTCTGCCTCACGCCTATATCCGATCAGCGTATAACTAAACCTCTGTTGGATAGAATACCCACGAGGTGTGATTTATGGACATATTTGCAAAAATTAAGCATTTTTTTGTAGCCGGGGAACAAGAGAAAACAACAGTCAAAGAGCCGGAAAAAAATGAGCATCCTTCGCTAGAGCACACGATCCGGCAGTTCGAAAATTCGATGGATTTTATCCACCGGACCTACCCGCAATGCAAAGTGGATGTCATCTATTTGGCTTTTCTAGTCGGCAATGACCAGCTGTTACAGGAAATCATCCAGCCCTTTACCGATGCGGACGAAGAAGAAGTCAAAACCGTCCTTAGCCGTTCCCAATATGTCGTCGTGGTAGACAGCAAGGAGTGCATCAACGGCATTCTAAACGGCAAGGCAGCTGTTTTCGTTCGAGGCAGCACTTATTTGGTTGATATCGCCAAACCGGCCGGACGTACCATCGAGCAGTCCGAGACCGAATCGGTCATCTCCGGTCCCCATGACGGCTTCGTGGAGAATATTGGACAGAACCTCGGTGTTTTGCGCCAAAGATTAAAGAGCTCCCACTTAAAGTTCGTCAAGCTGGAGGTCGGAGAAGTCGCCAAAAACATCGTCGTCATCGCTTATATTGAAGGGCTCGCCAATCAGGAAATTGTCGACGAGCTGATCAGGCGGATCCAAATGATTGAATATAACGCCGTTACCGATTCCAATATGCTGATTCAGTTCATTGATGAGAATCCCAACTCCATCTTCCCGCAATTTATGACAACTGAGCGTCCGGATGCGATTGTGTCCAAGCTGGTCGGCGGCAGGATCGCCGGATTTGTGGACGGCAGCCCGTCGGGCTTTACCTGCCCGACTAACTTCTTCGATTTCTTCTCATCGCCGGACGATTACTACCAGCGATGGCTTATCGGCACGGCGCTTCGTATTTTGCGTTTCATCGGCTTCCTGATTACGATTTCCTTCACCGCTTTCTACGTATCCGTCACGACCTACCATTATGAAGTGATTCCGCACACGATGCTGCTTAATCTGACGGAATCCCGGGCCAAGGTCCCGTTCCCTCCGCTGCTCGAAGCGCTGCTGATGGAAACGACGATCGAGCTGCTGAGGGAAGCCGGAGCCCGGCTGCCGACCAAGGTCGGACAAACGATCGGCATCGTCGGCGGTATCGTCATCGGACAGGCTGCGGTTCAGGCTGGGTTTACGAGCAACATCCTGATTATTGCCGTCGCGATATCAGCGATCGCTTCCTTCGTGATCCCGAGTTATATCATGAGTGCATCGATCCGTCTCATCCGGTTCGGGCTGATCATCATGGCCGGTATTCTGGGGAATCTAGGTCTGATTATGGCCATCGGCATGGTGGTGATCCATTTGGCGGGAGTCACGAACATGGGGACCTCTTATCTCACGCCCCTGGCCCCCATCAACTTTAAAGACATGCTGGACACTTATATCCGGGGACCGTTCTGGGCTTTGCGCAGTCGGCCGACGATAACGAGAACCCCCAACAAGAAAATCAACAAAATGCGGAAATAGCGGCGGTGATGGACTGTGAACGAAAAATTAAACTTTTCATATTGCCGCCGCATAGCATGCCATCGCGGCTTTTGCGGAATATTGAGTTGCTAAAGCCCAATAGCTGATAAAAATGCCTGAAAGTCTCACTTTTGATGATGCGGCAACAATTAAAGCAGGAGCCGAAGCCGCATGGAAAGCGCTGTGCACTGAAGGTGAACTTCCAGCTAGGCAAACCGTTCTCCTTCATGCGGCCGCAGGCGGCGTTGGACAATTTGCCGTTCAGTTGGCCAAGTCGAAGGGAGCTACCGTGATCGCCACGGCTTCAACCTCTAACCTAGACTTCGTCAAGTCATTGGGTACCGATCACAGCGAAACAACTGTAATGCGGTCCGGGTGATTTTCTACAGCTCCGGATCACGGTAAACTGCTACAACACGGTTTCCAGACCACCGCTGCTGCAGTTACCCCGGGTCAATTACCATCAGTGACGGCACAGCCCTCAATAAAATGCCGAAGCCTACTCGCACCCGCCTATTATGTAAGTATAAATTAAACCGGAAAGCATGCGGCTTTCCGGTTGATCTAATCCTAAGTTGCTCCAGTTACTCCGGTGGCTCCAGTTACTCCGGTGGCTCCAGTTACTCCGGTGGCTCCAGTTGCTCCTGTTCCTCCTGTAGTTCCCGTTGATCCGGTTGCTCCCCTCTCACCTGTAGGGCCTGTCGCACCGGTTGGACCGGTTACGCCTGTTGGACCCGTGGCTCCGATTGTTCCCGTAGCTCCGGTTGCGCCTGTGGCTCCCCTCTCACCTGTAGGGCCTGTCGCACTCGTTGGGCCGCTTACGCCTGTCGGTCATCATCCCCAGCTAGGGGTGACACCGCTCGCCCTACGTAATATGGCGACTCCGTGTTGGCAAAGTTAATTAGTGACTTGTCCGCAATGCTTGGTCAAGGTCAAAGATGACAGTATTGATCTCCCGCAATATTGGCTCCCCCTTAGTGTGAAAATCCGTCATATAATATACCACATATTGGAATCCCCCTGCCCGTTAGTTATAGGTTTGACTGGTTTCTCTTCAATACTAAGTATGCGTCTACCTTCGATTTCAGGCACACCATACGCTCTGGGTCATGACCTACCTTGATAAAAATTTTCGCTCCCCGATGTTAATTTCGAACCGCTGAACATGAGCATATATGTCATCGTTAAATACGTTATCAACAAGGATCACAACCACCCTGTCTATCCCTACATATGATTCGGCAAGCCCTAGTGCCTGCGCTATTCCCCCAGGCCTAGATCGTGACCTGCTTTCGGGCTCAGAGCTCCACCCTCGGAGCGCCTCTATCCGCTCCAATGCTTCCTTCTGCCCCATCTGTATTCGGCTGATCGCTGGACTGATCATGCGGCACCGTGACGGTAACCGTACGGGCTGTTTGATTGCCCGCTTGATCGGTCGCCGTATACGTAATGGTATATGTGCGTGACTTTTCGGCACGCAGGCGGAATGACGTGGCTGCCGAGCCGATTTCGGCTTCGATATCGTGCGGATCCCGGTCCGGTTCACTGCTCGTAATGGACGTTAACACGACGGATTCGACGCCTGAACCTTCATCTTCGGCCACCGGTATGGCCTGCACCTGAACCATTTTATGATTCGGCGGCCAAATGGCCGTTTGATTGAGTCGAACGTCGAGCGAAGGCGCCGTCTTGTCAATCTTGACGGTAACCGTATGCGGCTGCTCGGCATTTCCGGCATTGTCGACGCTCCAGTAGACCAGCGTGTGCACGCCCTCGTCGGTCAGCGTCACCGAAGTCCCGGCCTGCTCTTCCCCTCCGTTTACCGTATACACGGTCTTCGCTACGCCGGATTCCGCGTCCCCAGCCATAAACGATACGTCCGCATCCGTGTTTACCCATCCCTGCGGCGCGTCAGCCACCGTCACCGGAGGTATCGAGTCCTGCGTCTTCACGGTGCCATGCAGCCTCAGTTCCGCCATGTTACCGAACCAATTGCTTCCGTTAAAAATCCGAATGTAGCGGTAAGGCTGCGCCGAATTTACGGTCAGCCGCTGCCAATCTGCAGTAGATACCGCAGCGGGAGAGAGGGTCTCCCATGCCGCAAGATCGTTGGAGCCTTGAACTACAGCGCCTTTGATCCGCGTATAATACTGATCCTGCAGCGCGATGATCTCGACGCTCGAAAGCGCGGCTTGGTGTCCTTCTTTGAAATCAAAAACGATGTACCCTCCATACCCGCTGCCGTTTACCCGAAAATCGGTGATGCTGCCCAAATCGCCGTCAAACAGGTTGGAAGCTGTCTTTAACAAATCTGCCGGGTTTCTGCCGCTCGAATCGCTCAAGTTCGTATTCCCGATAACATCGATCACATCCGATTCGTCGACAAGGGTGAGCGACGTGTTGTCGGTTGTTGATACAGCGGGAAACCCGTCCGCGCCGCCCTCGCTTTTATACTGGATGGTGAACTTAACATCTCCTGGCACGGCTCCTTCGCTCATGAGCGCTGCCGCAGTCCAGTTAAAGCCGTCTTCGGAGCGCGCCTCCGCATGCTGGCCTTGGATCGTCACGTTAACGTCATGGATTGGCTCCTTGGATTTAAAGCTGAGCGTCACCGTATCCCTCGGAACGATCCTGCCCCGCAAGCTCAGCTCCGAGCCGATCGACACCGTATCGATGAGATTGCTCGACTGCACGCCGCCGTACAGCCTGAGTTCAGCCATATTGCCGTACCAATTCCCGCCATTGTAAATCCGGATGTATCGATAAGGCTCATGGCCACTGACATGAAGCGTCTGCCAATCGGCCGTCGATACCGCCGGCTGGGAAATGGTCGTCCACGATACACGGTCGTTAGAACCCTGTACGACGGTTCCGTTAATCCGGTTATAATATTGGTCCTGCCTGGCGATCAGCTCGACCTTGGACAGCGTCACCTCGCCCCCGTCTTTAAAATCAAAAGCGATATACCCGCCATATCCGCTGCCGTTTACCCGAAAATCGGTGATCGTGCCCAGGTTGCCGTCAAACAGGCTGCGGGCCGCAGCGAGCAGATCATCCTGATTTCTTCCGCTCGAATCGCTTAATGCGGCAATTTCCAGCACATTACTGATCAGCCCTGACTCCTCGGCGAGAAACAGGCTAGACCCGTCGGTCGTAAATATCGTCTCTGCCCCTTCGGTACCGTCATTTGCTTGGTACTTGATGCTGAATTTGACATCGCCCGTCGGGGTACTTGCATCCGTCACCAACGAAGCGTTCCAATGCAATGGATCCGTTGTTCTGACGTCCGCGTCTTCGCCCTGAATCTGCACATGGACGTTATGAATCGGTTCATTTGCCTGGAAAGACAGCTTGATCGTATCTCCCGCGACGATCCGGTTCCGCAGCGCTTGATCGGAGTGGAGCGAAACCGATTCCAGCTTATTCATCGTCTCATGGCGCTCGCCGAAAATCCGGAATTCTGCAAGCTCCAGCATCGTGCCGGGCGGCTCGATCATCTGTATTTTCAGGAAACGGTAAGTCTCGTTTTCGAGTCCTTCCTGCACCTCAAGACGCTGCATGTCTTCCACGGCCTTGGTGGTTCCTGGGGTTAGACGGGTCCAGTTCTCTTGATCATTGGAACCATACACGGCTACGCCGCCGATCCGTTCCGGGAAGCTGGCTCTGACCTGAAGGTCGAAGGCATGCGCCGACACGGTATAATTCGGCCCGAAGTCCAGGTAATGGGTCAGATTTTGAGCCAAATAATAGCCGACAAAGCTGTCGGGGGAGTTATCGAGCAGGTTGGGAACCTGATTGCCGAAAGTCGTGGAAACGAGCATATCCCGGTAATTCATGCTGCCGTCCGACAGCAGGGGCGTCAGCAACTGCAAGCCGGAAACCGCCTCGCTGAGCTCCGCCAATTTTTGATAAAACTCCTCATCCGACGCACCGGAAACGGCGTCCATTACGCCCGCATACACCTGCCGGAAATGCTCCAGTGTCGAAGTGATATAGCTCGTATGTTCATCGTATGGAGCGATCACGGCCTCGACGGCCGATGTTCGGTCGTGTGCCACCACGACCTGGACTTCCTTCGCCGTGACCGATGTGCCGTCTGAAGCCGATACGACAAACGAGTACGTCCCGGCCTGTGCCGGCTTCCAGGAGAAAGCCCCCGTATGCTCGTCGATGATTGCCCCTTCCGGCATTCCGTCAGCCTGGTAGGTGAGGGTATCGGCGCTCCCTGTGTCCGTGGCGGAAAAATCAGAAACGATGGCCGCTTCGGACCCGGCATACCCGAATAAACTCACAGCTTCGCTGCCTGCGTCAAACGCCGGAGGAGTCAGCTGATCGCCCGCTTTGATGTTGATATGATCCACGTCCACGATCGTACCGGGGCCTTTGACGGTAAAATAAATCAGATCGCCAAGAAACTGAAAATCGTTCAGCGTGTACGTCACGTATCTCCACTGCCCCTTCGTATCGGGAAACGTGAGGCTGTCGTCGATCCCAAGGTTCATCTCTAGCTTGGCCGGGCCGTTCGTCCGGATGCGGAAGCCAATCTTTTTCTCGCCGACAGCGGAACCGACAAGCGCGATTTTACTGCCATTCTCCGTGCCTTGGATTTGAACGAAAGAAACGTCCCCTTCCTGCTTTGCCGAAGACTGGCCGTCAAACGAGGTGAAACGGTCTTCGATCTCCCTTACGTCCGGATTCGTGATCGCTTTCGGGAGCAGCTGGCTCCCTTCGGACTCCGCTTCTTTCGGGATAAACAGCCAATAGTCTCCCCCGCCGTCCGGAGACTCCCAATAAAAAGGCAGCCTTTTGTTAAACATCTCGGTAAAATACGGAGCTTCCTGCTCCATATTCACTCCCGCTTCATACTTGTAATAATAGTAGAGGTCATAGACGTTTCCGCCGATCCTCCCTCTGTAGCCGCCAGCCAGCTGTTTATAGACAATGGTCGGATTTCCGGCGGGATCCGTGTGTGCGGCAACCGGGGTCCACGGTGTGTCATAGCCGATCATGTACCGGGCAAAATAGTCCGCTGCCTTTAATATGCGCCGGTCAAGAAATTCATAAGGATTGACCGCATTGGCCGCGGCAGACACGGTTCCCTCCACAGGGTCGACTTTGGTTCCTTGCGCGAGCAGCAGTCGCGAGATGATCTCCGCGTTGGTGATGTCTCCGGCACCATGCGCCTGATCCCGGCCCATTTCGACGTGCTGCACCCTTGGCGGATCGACCTTTTCCCCGGTCAAAATGTTCGTATCCACCAACCGGAACAACGCTTTAATTGCCCCGTTCTGGCCTTGGTCCACCGCCGTTTTATTGACTGTAAACCATTCTACGCCTTCGTTGTACCGGTCCCGGTTGCCGGTAAAAATATACCCCGACATTGCTCCCAGGAGTGAATAGAGATGCTGGTTCATAAACCGGTCGTTGTTGTGCTGGAACGTGTTGATCACCGGGTTGATGAGATTCGCGGAAAATTGGGCGGTATCCTGATCCGTCCACTTCAGTTCCTCCGTCGGCGTATCCGTATATCTAAGAATCTCTGCCGCCGTCACCATCCGGTACAGCGGGATGCCGGTATGAATGTGCGCATCGTTAAAATAGGCGTATTTCGAAGGGTCCATCTGCGACCAAATCCGGATGATATGCATGGCATTGGACCGATATGCCTCGTCCCCGGTGATGACGTACATCAGTGCCTGGGTGTAAGCCTTCAAACCGTCCGCGATGAACCTCGAATTAAAGCCCTGGCTGTTAAACGCATCGCTGGCCGGCTTATTCGGATCGGCGCCGCTCTGGTTGCTCGAAGTGACGCTTTTCGAGGACGTAGGCGATAGCAGCATTTGACTAAAATACGTGTTCCAAGGTTCCTTCTGCTCTCGGACCTGTGTTCTGACGTTTTCAAGAATCTCCTTCGTCAGCCCGACACCGGGGTGTTTGAATCCGCTTTCATCAATCGTTTCATGAATCGACGGTATGTGATCCGTTAAGACTGACGGCACAGTCGCTTTCGCTGCCGCGTCTTCAGTCGAAAATGGAAGCAAAGCTGCCGCCAGACTAATCGACGCGATCACCGTCATCATGCGCTTTAATGCATGACCTAGCATCCGCTTTTTCCGAGCTTTCATCATGCACACCTCCAGCTTGATATGATTTGCCGTGCTTTACTCGAATTCAATATGCCGGGCATGGCTGCCAATCACGATATTTCCTGATTCTGGGTCCAACATATGGCGGCCGTTGATCCGTACGTTCCGAAACAGCACACTGTTCACGGTGCGGTCCGGGTCAAAGCCTTCGATGACACTAGGATGCCCGCAGTCGCCATCGAATGCCACATCTTCGAACCGAATGTTCTCCACCCGGGAGCCGGGACTCGGATTATATTTCGGATTCTGAAATACACGAATATCGATCGGCCGCCCGAGCTCGAACGGCTCCACCCGGATGGAAGCGAATAGTACGTCCCGAACCGTGTTATGATCCCCGGCATTAATCGCCAGGCAGCCCCAATACCCTTCCTGCGGTTCATGATGCTCTAAAATGTCAATGTTCTCGTAAACGATCCGTTCGATGGTATCCCCCTCATGCCCGTGATCTCCGTGCACGCCGATCATGATTGGATGGGCAACGTCAGCCCATAGAACGGCATTTCGGACCGTGACATCCCGGCTGTCACCGTAAAAATCCCCCCTGCTTCCATAAATGGCGATGCAGTCGTCGGATGTCCGCAAAAAGACGTCCTCAATGTGGACATCTGAACAGGACATCATGTCGATGCCGTCCGACCATCCGCGGGTGCTGAACGTTTTGACGTTACGGATGGAGATCTGCTCGGATTGCCCGATCAAGATGGTATAGTGTGGCGGATCGACCGAAATGATCCCTTCAACGGTGATGTTATGTGAAAATGCAATCTCGACGCCGCGATAATACGTCTCCTTCGCAAAATCGGACATGTACAACATTCCGCGGCCGCGAACCGTCACGTAGTGCACGCGCTCGCAGACCATCGCCCCTTTGACGACGGCGCCGCCGGCGAAATAGACCGTCACGCCTGATGGGATACGAAGCTGAGGCTCGTCGAGCACATGCATACCGGCCTCGAAATAAATCACCGACTTCCCGGCCGTCATCCGCCGCAGGAGGTCATCCGGGTTATGCTTGCCGGGAAAGACGGCCAAGACGTGCGGATCGGCAGGATCGGGCACGTTCTCTTCGAGCGGGTTCGCAAATAGATGCAGATTATGAAACCGGTCGCCATTCACTTCCAGCGACAGCTTGCGCGGCCGGTCGATCGTAAAAGTAACCCGGTTCCCGCTCCGTATGCACTGGATCCCGGCAGATAAAGGCCGTACGACCGCTTCCGCCACCTCGCCTTCGTTCTTGGTCACCTCCACTTCTACAGGTCCGCAGCAGTCAAAATAGACCATGGAGGCATTGCGCACGTCATTGCTATCCCCTTCACGTTATAGATGAACAACGGCTGCCATTCGCCTTGGCTCTGCCGGATCCGCACCGTAAAGTCGGAGTTGCCGACCGCTTCAGAGGGCGCCGGGTAGGTAATTAACCGATCGGTTGTCGTCAAATCGATCCTTCCTTTGCTGTATAAGAACTCCGGCCAAAGGAAGCTCGCCCGTGGCGCACCGCCTCTGGCCGGGTCGTTTATAAGTCCATCCACATTACTTCGTCTTTCTCTCCGCATAAATCTTGTTGACTTCGTCCGTCACTTCCTGGCCGCCGGACTTCAGCCACTGCGCTTTAAAATCGTCGAACGCTTTGTCCGTGTCCGCTTCGCCGGTGACGGCTTTGATCAAATAAGAATCCTCCAGCGTCTGCAGATTCGTCCAGTATTTCGTTTTGCTGTCCAGTACGGCAGGCCCAACGATATCCTGAAGGGGCTCATAGCCGACGTCCAGCTTGGCTTTTAAATCCAGCAGCTCCTTGCTCGTCGTATATTTCGTCATCGACGTATCCACCGAGTTCAACGGATTATAGAAGCTTCCGGCACCGACTTTGCCGGCTTCGGCCTCGGGCAGCTCCTTGGCGACGACAAGATCGCCTTCCATATCATAGTTCACGCCCTTTTGCCCGAACGTGGTCAGCAGCCATCCTTCCGGATCGGAAGCGACGTATTCGAGAATTTCCATGAGCTTTTTCCGTTTGGCATCATCCTTCTCCAGCTGGACGCCCAACAGGACGGGCGCTTGGCGAGCGCCATACGAGAACCCGTAGGCTTTGCCGGCCGGACCGTTGACCGGCTTGCCCGCTACGATGTTTTGTCCGTTATCGAGGGCCGGCTTCGTAATAAATCCGGATTCCTTGTAAAAGTTGCCCCACTTCATGTTGTCGACCATACCGATCTTTTGGCCGGCGAACTTGGTGTTCAGCTCGTTGTTGTCCGTCCTGATGAATTCGGGATCGATGAGCCCCCCTTTATACCACTTATTGAGCAGCTTAAGCGCCGCTCTTGTTTCTTCCGTAATGCCACCCCACACGACCTTGCCGTCCGCCCCCAGTTTGAACTGGTACGGAGACACGCCGTAAGCGGAAAAGACGGAGGTAAACATCTGCGCCGGAAGCTTGCCTCGGCCGGATAGGCCGTACGTATCCTTCTTGCCGTTGCCGTCAGGGTCGTTGTTGACGAATTTGGTCAGCACGTCTTCCAGTTCCTCAAGCGTCTTGGGAGGTTCGTTATAGCCGATTTTTTTCAGCCAGCCTTCGTTATAGCCGGGAATGAAACCCTCGTTCCCTGCGGGCCATACCTTCGGAATCCCCCAGTTCTTGCCCTTGTAGAAGCCGACGTCCCATGCGCCGGCATCGACCGCCTCCAAGGCTTTGGCGTAATTCGGCATCGTTTGCTTGATTTCGTCCGGTGACACGCTGGCGATGATGCCTTGGTCCGCCCACATCGCCATGTCCGTTTCGTTTGCGTCGATCGGAAAAATATCGGGAATCTGGCCGGACGCCAGCAAAATGTTGAACTTGTCCTTCCACGACTGGCGTTCGAATTTAACGTTTTTGATCGTGATGTTGAACTTCTCCTCCAGCTGCTTCTGCACGTAGCTGCCGTCGATACTTGGGGCATTGAAATTATTCGCCCATACGATCTCGATTTTGGCCTCTTTGCCTTCCTGGGCCCCTTGCGTCCCTTTCGCCTGCGGCGTACCCGCTGCTTCCTTGCCGCTGCAGCCCGTCGCAGCAAGCGATACGGCCAGAGCGATGCCCATCACGCCAAGCCAATTTCTTCTTTTTCGTTTCATCTCGAGTGCCCTCCCTTTTGTGTTCTTCCCGTATTATTTTTTTTGATTGGTTCAATTGGACCTAGGCCTTCAGCGAGCCGACCATGGTGCCTTTCACGAAATATTTCTGGAGAAAAGGATAGACGATCAGGATCGGCAGCGCAGTAAACATAATCGTTGCGGCCTTGATCGTTTCCGCCGTCTTGAACATTTCGTCGACGGTGAGAATGGCGCCGCCTTCGGAAGTGATGACGAGCCTTCGCAAAAACAGCTGCAGCACGATCAGCGACTGATCCTGCAGGTACAGCATCGCATCGAACCATGCGTTCCAGTGCCCCACCGCCGACCAGAGCGCCAGCGTCGCAAGCACCGGCTTTGACAGCGGGATGACGAGCGTAAACAGAATCCGCAAGTCGTTAGCCCCGTCGATTTTCGCCGAGTCCTCCAGTTCCGCCGGAATGTTCATGAAAAAGTTGCGGAGAATGAGCATCGAATACGTGCTGATGAGACCCGGGATGATCAACGCCCAACGGGAATCGATGAGGCCCAGCGATTTGACCAACAGGTAGGACGGAATCAGGCCGCCGCTGAAAAACATCGTGACGATGATGACCACCGTGTAAAACTGGCGGTGCGGCAGATGCTTTTTCGCGAGCGGATAAGCGCCCATCGACATAAACAGCAGCGACAGAAACGTCCCGACGACGGTGCGGAACACCGTGTTGCCAAGGGCAAGCCAGATCGTGCTGTCGCTGAGTACTCTTTTCCAGGCGAACAGCGATATTTCTTTCGGGAACCAGTGCATGCCCGGCCGTACCGCTTCCCCGGCGGAACTGAAGGAGATCGCCAGGACGTGGATAATGGGGTAAATCATGCAAATGCTCAGGAGGGCGATAAAGAAGATCAGGATAACCTGGAACACCTTTTCGCCGAAGCTGATGGTCATGCTTGTTCATTCCTTTCGTTCATGGTCAGCCATTACAAGACGCCCTCCTGGCCCATCTTCTTAACGATGAAATTGGTGGACAGCACCAAGACGAGTGCCACGACGTTCTTGAACAGTCCGACGGCCGTCGTCAGGCTGTACTGCCCGTTCTGGAGGCCGACGCGGTACACGTAGGTATCCAGAATATCCGAGACGCCGTAAACGGCGGGCGAATACAGGTTCAGAATCTGGTCGAAGCCCGCGTCCAGAATGCCGCCGACCCTTAAGATCAGCAGGATGGAAATGACCGGGAGGATGGAGGGGATCGTAATATAGAGCGTCTGCTTCCAGCGGTTCGCGCCGTCGATGACGGCCGCCTCGTACAGCTGCTGATCTACGCCAGCCAGAGCCGCCAGGTAAATGATCATTCCCCATCCGACTTCCTTCCAGATCGCCGAAACGACGAGCGTAAACCGGAAATAGCTCTCATCCCCGAGGAAATAAATCGGCTGAAACCCGAGCATCTTGATCAAGTCGTTCACGACGCCGGTATTCGGGGACAACAGCATGATCAAAATGCCGCCGAGGACGATCCAGGACAGGAAATGGGGCAGATACGAAATCGTCTGGGCGATTTTTTTAAACAGCGAAAACCGGATTTCGTTAAACAGCAAAGCCAGAATAATCGGTGCCGGAAAGCCGAATACGATATGGTAGAAGCTGATGACAAGCGTATTCTTCATGATGTTCCAAAAGTCCGGGGACATGGCGAACATATAATGGAAATGCTTAAACCCGACCCATGGACTCGCCCAAATGCCTTTCATAATGTAAAAATCTTTAAACGCGAGCTGAATGCCGTACATTGGAGCGTAATGGAAAATCCCGTACCACAACAGCACGGGAGCCAGCAGCAGGAAGAGATACTTGTTGTTTTTGTACCGCTTCCAGTTGTACGCGAGTCTCGACTCCCTTGGTTTGCCGACCGTCTTCGCTGCGCTTAATTTCGAGGCGTTCGCCGGATGCATGCTTCTAAATCTCCTTTCAACCTGTGATGTGCCTCATCGGCTACGCCTACTGTAAAAGGATGAAAGCGCTTTTTCCATTTCAACTTCATTCGATTTTGTTGGATTTCTTTCAAATGCGGGTTGCAATTTTGTTAAATGCAGCATTTCAATTTCTTTAAAAAAGGAAAAAACAGCCTACAAAGGCTGCTTTGAAGCGGGTTTGCCCCCTTCGCCCGCCGCGGCTTTCCGCTGCCTGTACTGAACCGGTGTCACCCCGTAACGGGCTTTGAATTTGGTGTGGAAATACTGAATGCTGCGGTATCCGACAAGCGAGGCGATTTCCGAAACGGACATATTATCTTGGGTCAGCAGCATGTCAGCTGCTTTTTTGAGCCGGGTGCGGGTCACGTATTCCGTAAATGATTCATTCATGACTTTTCCGAACAAAGTGGAAATATAAGCGGGAGCCAGCGACGCCACTTCGGACAGAACGTTCAATGAAAGATCTTCGTCCAAGTGCTCGTCGATATAGGCTTTCAGTTTCAAGATGACTTCCTCATGCGCATGGTTACCCGATTCCCGGACATGAATCCCGATCCGTTCGGACAAATCGCGGATCGAGCCGATCGTATCAGCAAGTGTGTCCTTTTTCAACTCATCAAACAGGTCGAACGGCGGGACCAGCTGCTGCAGCTCCAAGTCGATGACCGATTCGTACAGTGCCGAGACCATCTGGAGCAAGGCCAGCTCCACCGCTTCAAGCTGCAGGTTCCTCTGCTCAAGAACGGCATAGACCTCGTCGATAAACCGGTTCGCCCGCGTAACATCTCCGGCCTTAAGCGCGTTCTTGAAGATTTCCAGAGGGAACGACGGTGGCTTCGGATCCAGCGTGGCGATTTGTGCATGCGAAACGAGCGCCTCTGGCCCGTAGATGAAGCGGTAACGGTAGGCTTGATGCGCCAAGCGGTAAGACAGCGGAATTTCCTCGATTGTCTGAACCGGGGGACCGATGCCCGCTCCGAATCGCAGCCCGTCCCCGGTCTCCCTCTGCAGCCTGGCCAATGGCTCCAGAGCCGCTGCTTCGTCCACCGCCCCGCCTTCATTCATAAAAAAGACGATGGCTGACTCCTGCGGGTTGAGGATGACAAGTTCGTACGGCATGTGATGACCGCCAAGCTCGTCAATTATCTTGAGCTGTTCGCTGCGCCCATCGACCAGCTGAATATGCGCCACCTGATAGCGGCAATGTCTGGGCAGGGCATCCAAGCGTTCCACGCCGAGACTGGCGCCAAGCAACAAATGTTTCATTTCGTTTTGCTGGGCCTGGGATTCCAGGTTCAGGATTTTCTGGCCCATAAAGCTTAGCGTGCTGTCGATCATCTGGTATTCGTTCGTATTCATGTGATTCAGTCCCGGTAAATTACGGACATGCTGGACCAGCCTCTTCATCGGCAAGTAAAAACGCTTGGAAATCAGATACGAAATGCCGAGCCCAAGCATCAGGACAAAACCACACCCTGTAAAAATTTTCGCTTTGAGCTGCTTGGAAGCGAGCACGAACGAGTCCATCGGCCGGATCATCGCATAAGTCAAACCGCTGCCCGGCCTGCCCCCCTCTAGATGAGACAAGACGAGGGTACCGGTTTTGTTGCCGCTCATCTCGGTGCCGGTGGTGCCCTGGCCGATGGATCGCTGCAGCAGCACCATTTCTTCCTTGGTTGCTCCGGCCGTTTGCATGATGAGCTGTCCGCTCGAATTGAAAATATACAGACGTTCGCTGCCGGAGTTCAGAATGCTGGCAACGGCGCGCTCCAAATATTCCATATCGACGTCGATGTACAAAAAACCCTTCGGGGAATTCCCGAGCGTCCCGTACGGCAAATTTACAACATAGGTCAGCGCTTGGGTTCCTTTCGGCAGCTCCCGGACGATCCACCGGTTCAGATCGGATCTCTGAAGCCCCTTCATGAAGGCGGCGTCCCCGGAATGTTCCGTTTTCGCATAAAAATTGGCACTGTCGACGATATAATCTCCTTGTCGAAAATAAACCGTGACGTTGGAAACGCCTTCAAGAACCTGCTTGAACATGTCCAGGTCCTGCCGAAAAGCAGCGATGCGGCTTAAGTTCCCTTCCCAACCGTTATCGAGCAGTACGTTCAAATCCGAACTATCCCGGATGAACACGGTGGATACGGCTTTGTTCTGAAGCTGGTCCTCATATTTGCGGAGCAGCGTTCGTTCCACATAGTCCTTGGCCGTCTCCAGCCGGCTTCGGCTGTCCCTGGCAATTTCGTCGACCATCATCCGGTTCGCCTGCGTATACAAATATCCCCCGGCAAGGCCAAGGAGTACGACCGCAAGCGCGGTATAGGATACAATCAGGCGACTGAAAAAGGTATCTCTGTAGAAAGGCAGCTTTTTCATTGCGGACTCCCCCTTTTGATTATCGAGCATATCCACGCCAATCTTATTCTGGATATGTCACCGTATTTCCTCCCTCATATACGTCCATTCCGACAGGACTCCGCTATGATGACATGTACAGAAAAGGGCATCCCATCAACCGAAATTCGGTATGGGATGCTCAATTCGGGCATCACAAGGGGGGCATGCATAACGCCCGGCTGATCGTCTCTTTGGAAGTAAAATATAGTTGAACCGGGTCCCCGGGAACGACCCGCTGCTTCAGGGCATTCTCCGATGCAATCGACACCGAGTCCAGATCGCTATGGATTTCGTGGCGCTGTCCCTCGATTCGGAATTCGCTCACCTCAAGTATGGTGCTCTGAGGTGCGATCATCTGCATTTACAAAAAGCGGAATGGCTCTTGACGGTAGGCCTCGTCTAACTCCAGCCTCTGCATATCCTCCGTGAGCCCGGTCATTGCGGACGTTAAGCGGGTCCAGGTTTAGCCGTCGTTGGAGCCGAACACCGAGATGCCCGCGATCCGTTCCGGAAAGCTTCGCCGTCCTTGGATCTGGAAGGCGTCTGCTGACACTTTGAAGCTGCTGTCGAAATCGATCGTGTGGTACAGATCGGCAGCCAGTCCATAGGCCGCAAAAGTATTATCGTCCCCATCCGTGAGACTGCTCAGGTAATCACCGAAGGAGGAAGCCACCACGATTCCCGCTGTATAATCCAGGTTTCCGTTGGGAAGATGCGGGGTTAACGGCTTCAGTTCCATCGCCGCCTGCAGAACGTCGGACAGCTTGCGGTCAAAGAATCTCATCGCTTGTACTGTCGATGGAAGCCAAGGCATCAGCATAGGTCTGCATAAAGTGCTCCAGAGTTGAAGACACGTAGCCCGTGTTGGAGTCATAAAGTGATGCCGTGGCATCCACGGCGGATTTCCGGTCTTCCACCACCTCGAAGCGGACGTTCCGTGTCGCGACGGTAGTTCCGTCGGTGGCTGTGACTGTGAAGGCGTAAGTGCCAGCCTGTTAAGGCTTATAACGGAACGCGCCGGTATCCGGATCCAGCTCGGCGCCTGCTGGCAGCCCCTCCGCCTCATAGGTCACGCGATCACTAAGGCCCGGGTCGGTGGCCAAAAAACCATAAGACGTTGCGGCACCCACATAAGCGAGCCGCTCCAGATCGCCGCTCCCCGCCTTAAATACCGGCGGCGTCAGCTGCTCCCCTGCCTTGACGTTCAGGCTGTCGATGCCTACCTTTCTTCCGGGACCGGTCACCTTCCAGAACACGTTGCTGTGGTTAGGGGTCGACCTGATAGTTAACTAAGTTAAATATATACGTTATAAATTATTTCTATCATTATAAATAATGAGTTCCAATTAAAAACATCCATTTAGCTAATCATTCGCTATCTGAAAATATAAGTACCGATTAGATAACTAAAAATAACCGATAGCTGCATTCGGTGAAGCTACCGGTTAATAAAAAGTAAAATGTTTTGATATTAAATTAATACAATGCGTAATTAATAGTATTATTTAATTTGATTTAATCTTCAGATAATCGGCTAAATTTACCTTGTCCTCCAACACCCGGAGGGAGCCTTCTGCGTCCCTTGGATTCTGATTCTTCATTGTCTTGTTTTTTGTATAAATCACGTACATTGGAGATACCGGATGATTTATTGGATCTAATCATATTGATATAATGGGCAGCGGCAAATTTGAGAAAACCAGCTGAGTTACCGAACTTCTCCATTTCCGCGAGAATATCTGCGTGCTTTTCTGTATCAAATGTCACTTCAATTCTTTTTCTATCTCCCACGGTGCATCACTCCGTTCCAACCGCGCTCATTGCTTTGGCATATTTATAGAAGCCTAATACATTTGCAATTTCAGAATCATTGACGACCCTTGAGTATTTGTATTGATTTTTGATGTATTCTTGTTTGATTAAGTTAGATCCACCGCCAGTAAACAGTAATGTATCAATGCGGAGGCTGCCTTTAAGTGTAGTATTAATGGTATTAAGTACTTCACGCGTAAATTTCATTAGTGATTTATCTACAAATTCTGATATAGAGAATGATTCGTTTTTGTTAGGTTTAAAATAGTACCCTTCTTTTGGATTTCCTTCTCTCAAGATTTGTTCAACATCAAAATTCGTGATGCCCTTGATTCCTGCCTCGGTTGAGCGGTTAACAATTTGATCATAAAGCTCATAAACGCCAGTAGGCTTCTGAGATCTTGGATTACTGAGATTCATGTTTTTCAATGTATCTATCAGTAGAGTACCGCCACCAATATCGACAACAACCACTTGTTCCTCTAATAAGCTGGATTGCTCTTCTATTACATAACCATCGAAGTCTAATACTTCATTATAAGCTGTACCAACAGGCTGCGGATTTACATGAACTTCTTTAACCCGGATATTTAAACTTTCTTCGTTTACAACGATGTTATGATCACCTAACAAAGCTTGAGTAATGTCCTCTACAGCAGTTCCATTGAAATCATCTGTTGGAACCCCTGTGGAAACCGCAACTTCCAAAATACCATTTTTTGCCTCTTCGTAATCTCGTGCAAGCTCAGCTAGAGCAAAATCAGTTAGTAGCTTAAACTCATGTTTTTTATACCGGTCTTCAAATCCAATCGTACTTATAAATTTATCTTCTGCATGTACAAGGTGTAAGTCTGTTCCCCATGCGTAGGAGAAATCTCTATCCAAACTGGATGTAAATTTATCAATATGTAAGGGTAGTCCTGAACCAATGGCAGTTCTCTGATCTCCGAGGTCGTCATAATCCAAAAAATGAGAAGGCAACACCTTTGCGCCAATAAGTTCTTCTGTTGTTTTGGTAGAACCTTTCTTTTTAGTTGCAGCTTCTTTTATTTGTAGAGTTTTTTCCGAAACTAGTTTCACCTGTTTGTTTCCGATATCTAATGAGAATATAATCAATTAGTTCATCTCCTTATTCTTTAATGGTACAACCAAAATATACCGGTAAAATACCGTGTCTGTCAATTGAATTATTCGATTATAAGTGCGGATAACCAGTAAAATACCGGTATATTTTTCGCAAAACTAAAAAATATACCGTTAATATACCGGTATTTTTGAGTTTGGACTTAGTAGTATACCGGTAATATACCGGTACTAGTACCTGTCCTATTGCTGTCATCGCCTTGTTATCTACAATAATTAGAGTTGATTAATTTGATAGATATGGTAAATTGGAAACATAGAAACTGAACAGTTTTATTGTGATGTAACAGTATTCATGATTATGAGAAATGACAATGTTTTTTTACTGAGAGGATGGGATGTTTTTGGGTATTGTCTATTCTGTTTCAGCAAATAAAGGTGGCGTTGGCAAAACAAGCTTTGTCACAAATTTAGCCGGTGCCATTATTAAGAAAAAGCGTAAAGCTCGAGTTTTGATCGTCGATACAGATGCTCAGGGAAATGCGTCGCTTGCATTTGGTAAGAACCCTAAGAGTTATGAAAACACAATTTATGACGTGCTGGTTGGAGCTGCAAACATAGAAGACGTTATTGTAAATCTGAAGAAAGGACTTGATCTGCTTCCTTCTAACGTAGATATGGATTTCTTGGACTTTGATGTTCTAACAAACCAGGAGAAGTTTAAAGCCCCGTTTCATTTATTTAAGCATCCATTAGAAAGGATTAAGGATCGATATGATTACATATTGATTGATACTCCGCCAGCTATGGGGCTTACAGCGGGTAATGTACTCGTTGCAGCTGATCGTGTCATTATTCCCTTTTCACCAGAAACCTTTGCTGTATCAGGTATTGTTCGAGTTATTGATGCAATTAATGATTTTAAACAAAAACAAAATCCTTCATTAAAGATTGATGGAATTGTCGGAATGATGGTCGATTCAAGAACTACCCTTCATTCTGAGATGCTGGCTAAAGCACGACAATATTGCGATCAAAATCAATATCATATGTACAATACAATCATTCCACGATCTATTCGATTTGCAAGTTCTACAGCATATGAAGGTGTACCTGCAGTTTTTTCAGATGCTAGTAATCCTATTGTTTCTGCGTACTTTGAATTAATGGAGGAGGTATTAACTCATGGCAAGGAATAAGAGAAGTCTATCCAATATTGGCTTTTATGATCTTGAGCCGACGACTCCGACTACTCCTGATGCTGAAAATAACAATGAATCTGAAAACAATTCAGATATAAACAATAGTGAAAAGAAAAAGAATTTAGAAATCGTCAATAGTAAAATTCAAACAGAAAACGACACAGGTGATATGAACCTGAAAACTGAACAGGAAAATAATTACGGAATGCCCTCTACTGTGAAAGAGTCTTCCCAATCAATTGTTTCAATAAATGGTATGATGAAAACTGAACAGAATTCAAGTTCAGAAAAAATTGATCCGTTGATAAGAACCGATAAACTGAACAGTTTAAATGAAGAGATTGCCATATCGCAATCGGGTGAACAACTTGTAGAAAGTTATTCCAATAGCATTGACACAAGACCCTCTACTCAACAAAAAAATGATCCAAGAGAAATATTAAGTGAAACTGAACAGTATTACGGTAGTGTTGTTTTCGATACTCATGAAGCCCAAGAGTTACAAAGAAATGGTTCATATGTCTCGGTTGGCTTGAACAATAAAACTGAACAGATATTAAGTGGTAGAAATGCTGATTCTTCTGAAAGTAACCAACAACAAGCATCCCATGTTCCTACATCAGAATTGAACAATCAAACTGAACAGAGAATCGATGAACCCTATGCTGGACTTCATTCTTTAAGTGAAAATAACATTGAAACTGAACAGTTAAACAATTCAAATATATTGCAACAAAACGATGTTCAAGAATCATCACTATTAAATAAACCTGCTCAAACTTCAGAAACACTTATTAACAATCAATTATTGAAAGTGTTAAATGATTTATTGTTAAGTAACAATAAAACTGTTCAGTCTTCTGCTTTAGAAACAATGAATAGTATAAATGAGCAGTCTCAAGATTCAGCTGATGGGTTCAAGCAAACTAAAACTGTTTACTCTTCAGGTTCAGAAACAATTAATAGTATGAATGAACAAAATCATAATTCAGTAAATGAATTCAAACTTAATGAAACTGTTCATACATCAGCTTCAGTTAACCAAAAGAATAAAAATAAACCATCAATAGATTCAAATAATATGTTTATAGAAAATGAAATGATTCATTTAACCGAAACCGAAATACAGAAAAGTAACACTGACGCTAATACATCAAATGTTTCAGATAAAAGATTCATACAAAATGAATCAGTCCGGTTCGGGTCAGAAGATAACTTTTTAAGTCATTACCACGAACAAATTGAGAAAAGGAAGCCTCTAGTTGAGGAAACACATACGAGAGATACTTACTTAATTCGTAATGATCTACTTGAGAGATTCAACCGTTTGGCTAAGAATGAGAAGAAGGGCTTTAAAATGAGATTTATTAATTATGTTCTTGAAAAAGAACTGGATAAAATTGAAAAGTTAAGTGGGCGGTGAACTCAGTGGAAATGGACGCCTTGCACGAAGTCGATTCAAAACTTAACTCAATGGCTGAGGAGTTTATTGGAAAAACGCAGCGACATGCTGACCCCTTAAAGGCCGCAAGCATTCATCAAGAAGCAATAGAACAGTTAAGTGCGCAGTTGGTGCAGCAAGTTTCGGTTAAAAACCTTTTTATGTACGCCAACCAATGGGGAGAGACACTAAAAACGCGGCAGATGGAGGGTGGTAAGGATCAAACCTTATTGAGAGCAAAGAATGACATTCTAGAACGTGCCCTGCGTGTAAAATCTGTTGATTATTTACGAGAAGTGGTACCCTTTAATACAAATATTGCGCAGCATGCATTATTCTCTGCGAATCCTAGAGGTTCGAGCAAGCAAGTCACCTCTACGGTTTACGGTGTGCGAAATGTTTATATTAAACATACTACCGGCGAAGTACTAACAACATATGAAGCACGTGTTATGGGAGCAATACAATCACTCTGGTTTAAAAAGAACATTAATGGGAGCGCAAATGGCAGCGCATCTGTTGAATTGAAGTACGCTGACATTTTGACTGAAATGGGTCTATCTGATGGATCTGCGAATTATAAACGGATCCAGGAAGCGCTGATGCGGTTGATGAATATTGAGGTTACGCTCACGCAATATCAACGTTCAAAGAATGCTGAATATGAAGAAATAGCCCTCACGCGTTTGATCGATCAAATTGTGTTCAGACGGAAAATCGGGACGTCCAACCATTATCAATACAAGTTTGAAATCCGTCTTCCTGAGTGGCTAGTTGAAGCAAATCGTGAAGGTAACCTATTTGATGTATCTCTTATCCTCATGAATGATCTAAAGTCCTATTTATCTCAAGGATTGTACTGGCTCGTATCTTCATATCCGGAAGAACCATCAGTGACATTAGAGCTCTCTACCCTCGCTGGCCATTTTCACTTTTTAGATGATGATCGCGAACCGATCATGCCGGTATTTAAAATTGTGGAGCGTATAAAGCAGGCCTGCGAAGAGCTGCAAACGGTAGGTTTTATTGATCAATTCGAATTTTCAGGGAAAAAGCAAGGATTATTGGAACGTTATTTAACTGTTACTAAGAATCCGGTTTTCCTTAATGGGCCTGTGAGGTCTGTAAAGGATCAGGAGGAGCCCTTACAGCTGGATCTTTTTTAACATGTTTCAACCTCGTGTTAAGTACTAGTGCTTAAAAATAAAGAGCGGCTGTTAGTCAGCCGCTCTTTATTTTTGATTTTAAAAAAAGCGATTAACATAATCAATCTTCTGTTAATCTCAATGTGTGATTTTAAGTAAGTGTGGTTAGAATTCTCAATTAGGGAATGATTCCAAAGTACATATCCCCTTTACTTTCCAAACATGACAATAACACCGATAATAAAGCATATACCAGTTCTAAAGAACCAGTACTTTGGTAAAAGGAGAACCTATGAAAGACCTACTCACATTATACCGTGATCGGCTGACTGACTTAACTGCTCGCAATAAGAGTTTACGGCTGCTGCAACTAACTGTGAAAAATCATTTTGACCTTGCTCGCCTGGACATCCATCGTATCATGAGTGAATTAATGTCGCTGAAAGGATTTATATATTTATTCCCACAGAACAATATTGATGAAGAGAGTATTCTAAATAACCAACACTTGACAAAATTAAAACGGGAAATGGATCTAATTGAGCAGGAGACTGGCCACAATTCATTTTATATTGCTTATGGTTTCTTGGAAGGTGAACTGGCAACAGATTTCTATATCCGCTGTCCCTTATTATTTTATCCTGCCAAACTTATAAGAGCGTCATACCGAAACAAACCGTACTGGACAATAGCCATAAGTGAAGAAGAACGCCCATTTATCAACCGAGCTTTTTTGATGGCAACACAAAAATTCCTTGGCGCTGATTTAGGGCTTAATGAAACAGAATTTGATTTTCCTTCTGATCCTAATGCTGCACTAACTTGGCTTCATCAATGGCTAGATGACTGTGGTTTAAAAGTTCAGTTTGAATCAGAACTAAAGCTTCAAGCTTTTCCGAATTTAAAGCGCAAGGATCTTGAAAACAGCAGCAACAAATCGTTGCGGCTTCTTCCTTATGCTGTTATGGGGAAATTTCAGCAATCGACAAGTACACTCGTAAACGATTATGAGGATCTGCTGAATGATCCACCGACCGAAGGTTTTTTGCACGAAGTTATATCGGGGCTGTCACGTAGTGATCTGGATCAAATATCAGAAGATATTTTAAATGTAACCCCTCCATCGGAAACCTTTTTTGTTTTAGAGACTGATGCAAGTCAGGAGGCAGCTGTTTTAGCCTCTCGTGACAAGAAAGGCTTGATTGTTCATGGTCCTCCAGGGACAGGTAAATCCCAAGTTATCGTTAATATGATTGTTGATCGGCTTGCACAGGATCAGCGAGTGCTTGTTGTATGCCAGAAGAAAACAGCACTGGATGTTGTCTATAACCGGCTGGGTCAAATCGGATTACAGGGAAGCGTGGCACTAGTACATGATTATAGCCAAAACAAAGCAGACGTTTACCGCAAAATCATAAGTGTCATGCAGGAAACGGGTCCGGACTATTCCAGTGTGGAACGTGTTTCAAATGAAAAGCAGGCTTTGGCGGAGAGGCTTAACATAATAGCTCATTCTCTACACAAATCAAGACCATTTGGTAAAACACTACATTCACTTTACAATCGAGCATTATGGAAGCAAGATTCATTAATTCAAGTAGAAGATCTAATTTCCGGTATCACCCATGATGAGCTTCAAGCACAACTTATTGATCTTAGGACTATCGTTGAGCTGATGGAAATTTATGATGCGCATAGCCACCCATGGTCACATAGAAAGTCATTTGCTGCATATTCTATGCGGGAACGCTCTGCGATTGAAGAGATCACGAATTCAATTATTAGGGACGCAGAGTTGGCAGGAAATCTCCAACACGATATAGATCTAAAATATACTCCCGATCAATATGCACGACACTATAGAGAGTTTGAAAACTTACTAGGTGTATTGATGAAAAAGTATGATCGTCATATTGGAAGGTTAACTATGCTCGCACTTGCCAGTGTGAATGAAAAAAATTCCTTATCGGATATTTGTGTCGGGTTGCGACATGAGTTGAACAAACTTAATCAACAAGTTTCTGCTCTTGCACAGTTACCAGAGGCCGAAACTCGATTGTCAATGGATGACGCAAAGTCACGATTAAATCTGATCACGAGTTTTCTTGCAGATAACCAAAGCATCCTACGATTTATTAAAAAGGGCTGGCATCAGAAAAAAAAGGAATTAATAAAATATTGTGAAAGCATGGGATTATCCTTTACGTCAGAGACTGTCAGTGACCATACTAAGAACTTATTGAGCTATATTCAACATGAAACACTGCGTGAGATGATAAAAATCAACCCACTATTAGCCGATTCAGAACCTGTACATAACCACACTACAAAGTGGCAAGAGTGGGTACAGCAAATGGAGGAGACACACTCATTTTTAATGGCGTTGGCACCTATTATCGATAGTTTTCCTGGTTTAATTCAATTACGACAACAGGATGATATCAGAAAGCTTTTTGAAGATAACACATACAAGAAAGAACTTGAGCGAACAGTTGATTATGCACAAGCAGTTGATGGGATCCTCCAGAACATTGTGGCGCTCGGCCCTTATCTTCGGGAAGAAGTTATTAATAAGATGATTCAACAGCTAGGCTTAGGCGGACCGGACATTTCTCAATATCGTTCCTTACAACAATCATTAAACCATTTTGATAGCCTATGCAGGCTTGATCAAATGAAATCAGAGATGGGTGATCTCAAAACGAAATTATTGGAACGCTGCCAGGAGAAATATCCCTTACAGGAGAAGGGCGCTGTTGCTGAAACATGGATTCGAATGATTGAGAACAGTTTTTATCATGCCTGGATTTTAAGCATAGAAGAAGCCGAGCCGCATATTAAAGATGTGTCTACAGAAATCTTTGAGAGATATCGTGATCGCTTCAAGAAATTAACGAAGCAAAAGCGCGATATGAACCCTTTGATCGTGCGAAAAAAGCTCTATGATAAAACGATAAACGTGACAGGCAGTGTGCGTATGACCCTAAAGCACGAAGCTGGTAAGAAACGGACTCAAATGCCACTCAGAAAAGTTATCTCTCATTTTCAGGAGCCAGTATTTAATCTTCTTCCATGTTGGCTTTGCACGCCAGAAGCTGTCAGTGCAATTTTCCCATTAGCCAAAAATCTCTTCGATCTTGTTATATTTGATGAGGCGTCTCAGTGCCCCGTTGAAAATGCAATACCAGCGATTTATCGGGCGAAGCAATTAGTAGTTGCTGGAGATGAAAAGCAGCTTCCGCCAAGCAATTTCTTCAATGGCACGGCAGAAGAAGAAAATGATGAGGATGAATCCGAAGTGGAAGGATATGTCGACCATACCGATAAAGAAGCTAAAAGTCTCCTGGAGTGGTCCAAACCTAAATTCATTGATGCGTGGCTAACATGGCACTACCGCTCTTTATTTGGGGAGTTGATCAGCTTCTCAAATGCAGCCTTTTATAATGACTACATGCAGATTGCGCCAGCAGTTACAAAGCGTGGAACAGGAAAGCCGATTGAATTTCATCAAGTTGAAGGACGTTGGGAGAACTCTGTGAATCGGATAGAAGCTGAAAGAATTGTAGATTTGGTGTTTGATCTGCTGCAAAAAGATGATCATCCAACAATTGGTGTTATCGCATTTAATCAGAAGCAGGCGGCCTTAATTGGGGACTTGCTTGAACAGGCAGCCTACGATGATCCTGTACGTCAGGAGCTATTGGATCGTGAGAAGGAGCGAAAGAACGGTGAGGAAAGCATTGGTCTGTTTGTAAAAAACATTGAGAACGTCCAGGGGGATGAACGTGATATCATCCTATTCTCAGTGACCTATGCAAAAGATGTAAACGATCGGATGGTAAGTAATTTCGGCCCCCTATCGATCGGTGGAGGAGAAAATCGTTTGAATGTCGCAATTTCCCGAGCAAGGCAAAAAATACACATTGTTTGTTCATTTGACCCGACTGAATGGACGAGGGCCGAAACGTATGCTAAAGGGGTACGATTATTTAAAAGGTATCTCGAGTATGGAAAAGCCATCTCAGACGGCGATGAGGAACGAGCAGAGAACATTTTAAGCAGCTTGCTAGATGGTACCCGTCTACAAGGTGAATATTCGGAATTACAATATGACAGCGTATTTGAAGAACAAGTTGCAGAGGCGCTTCGAAAACGGAACTATGAGGTCCATACACAAATCGGCTTCTCAGGTTATCGTATTGATCTCGCTATTGTCGACCCAAATAAGGATCAGTACATTCTTGGCATTGAATGTGATGGCGCCATGTACCACTCGTCCAAAGTGGCCCGTGAACGCGATATGTATCGTCAGCGATTTTTGGAGAGTAAGGGGTGGGCTATCCACCGGATATGGAGCCGCAATTGGTGGCTATCAAGAGAACATGAGTTACAAAAAATTGATGAGATCGTTACAAAGCTGAACAGGAAAACTTCATAAAGTTGCTAAAAAGTAGCTGCCGGATTTTAAGACCGGCAGCTTTATTATTACAGTGAGTTACTTATTGACATATATAAGAGGCATTTTAGAGAGCTTCCTTTCTAACCTCCTAAAGAAAGAAACCATTTTACACTTAATTATCATCCTTTAAACTACGGAAAAATTACCATTTCATCCGTTTAACTACGGGAAAATGAACAATCATCCCTTTAACTACGGAAAAAAAATAGAAACATCCGTTTAACTACGGAAAACAATCAAAAAAAAATTTCTAAACGTGAATTTTTGCTAAATAACTTAACCAAGTAGCTCGATTTAAGATGAATCATCCATTTAACTACGGAAATACTCCTCAAATCATCCCTTTAACTACGGAAACGGTCCCCGAAACATCCCTTTAACTACGGAAATCTAAAAACGACGCAATTTGCCAGAATCGAAATTTGTGTCGTATAGTAGGGATAGATTAAGAGAATTCATGGAAATATCATATATTCATAAATAAAAATAAAAGCCCACACCACCACAAATATTGAATGCCGGTCGCCAAACTAGCCATTCATTATTTGTCCTTAGAGTGAGAGCTTCTACTTTTCTTTGCATTTTTACGGTTATTATACCCCAACTGCAAAAAAAAGTGAAGTACTGACTCCTAATTTCCTATTGCCTTTTTTTCCTAACGGTGTGGAATAAGGGGTTTTTTTATGTCTCTTTTGAGAAAAACTCCGGACTCTGCTATCGAAAATTATATTTTTCGAGGCTTATTTCGTGATCAATTAACAGACAAGCCGAAACGTTTTATGCAGGTCCGCGAGGAGAAAAATCGCAGCCATAAGCTGGGTTGGCTTTTTGTCAGCAATGATTGCCGCAGCGATAAGGCATGCCGTACATATCAAACGCTTTTTCTTCTATCGAGCAACTATACATATTACACTCCGAATACCTTTTATCGAAACGATAGTCGTGAAGAGGCCAATTTGCGCTGGTTGAACGCTTTGGTCCTAGACGTTGATGTTAAGAACGGTCATAATGATGGCTTGACCTTCCCTGATCTGCTAGAAAGAATCCGGAAGTCAGGGCTGCCTGAACCATCTATCGTGGTACAGACGCCTTCTGGTGGCTTTCATGTCTACTTTGTGTTGGACAAGCCACGCCGGGCCTATTCCAACGCTATTGCCCAATATAAAAAGCTCCAAGTGGCTATGAGTGAGGCCATTGGTGGGGACCGCCAAGCCGTCGGTGCAGGGCGTTTCTTCAGAATGCCCACAGCTCAGAACACCATTTATCGAACAGATCGGCGTGTCTCTTTCGATGAGTTAAACGACTGGTACTGGTTGAATCAGGACCAAATTAACGAAAGCAATCGTGTATCACTGCGTGCCAGGCAGAACTTACTGTCCCAGCCGGCCGTGCAAAAGCTACTTGAGGGTGCAGAAGTTGGCAAGAGAGATAACACAGCATATACCCTAGCATTAGTTTTTAAAGCTGAAGGGTACGATCAAGATGCAGCGGAGAACGAACTGCAAGCATGGAACAGCCGGCTTGAGAGCCCGCTTTCCAAAATAACGATACGTCAAAAAGTGCAAAGTGCATATAAACCTGGAGCGCCTATTAGACCAACTGCAGGGTGGATCGAATATCTCTCTGGCCAGCGTTTTTCCTACAGCGTGTGGGAACCCGCAAAGCCGAGATCAGAGCGCAAAACTAGCCACTACCATGAATGGGCAGGGGACATATTAGATACGTTGTGTTCGCATCCCGAAGGTGAGGTTTCCGGATCCCAGAGAGAACTGGCAGCAAGCTGGGGGATGTCTCTTTCCACATTCCAACAAGTCACAAAAATCCTGCTTGAGCTTGGGAAGATTTCGGTTGAGGTTGTGGGTAAAGGGCGTGGCGCCAGGACCATTATCCGCATGGTGAAGGATTCCAACGTTGAATTACTTCGTCCTTTACGGCCAGGCAAATCGCTTAAAAAAAATGTACCCGATTCCAAAACATTTAATTTCGATGGGGTGGTGGGTGGGACTCGCCTTAGTGAGCAGGCACCTCTTTCTCGTCCACCTGATGGTTCCTGATCAACTCATCAATGCTGGTTCCGCACGGCTGGCCTAGGTACGGATTTGCTTATACTTCCTGTTCTGAATTTTTCATGTGATGATTTTTTATAGTGTTTGGTCCGGTTAGTCATCTGTGCTGCTTGCATTCCTGTGTCGGTTCCCTTGGCTGAGCAGGTAGTCCTTGTTGGACTGGTTGGCCTACTTTACCTCTGCTACCTGTTTCCTAAATTTTCCTGATGCGATCGTCCGAGTTTTTTGGGTACGTGTGTTCCCTTTTTTTAGGCTCTTTTTCTCATGTACTATTTGTCCAACTATGGTATATTTTGGTTGAATATTGCTATGTTATTGCTCACCTATTCTTAGCTGATGCTTTATTTGTGGATTGTTGGGGAATCCCTGAAGAATTCTCTAGAGATAGTTATATTAAAATGTTTAAGTTCCCCGCCGCTAGCGGGTCGTCCTTGCACAAAGAGTCGCGGCACTCCACGTTGTTTCTTTCCGCGACTCTTTGTGCAAGGACGACAGATAAAGATCAACGTACGGAACCAAAGATGGAGAGTTGATGTATTAGGTTCGGTTATTGGAAGTGGTTGAAGGGTGAACTGTAGGGATGGTAGTAATTGGTAGGATGGACAAGAGAAGAAGAGATGTAGGAAATAGAAAAAAGTTATTGAATTGAAAGATGAAGAAGTTGTTGTGGCGGAGATAGAGGGTTAGATGGAGGAAGTAGTTGGATGTAGGTAGGTGCAGTAAGAGAGGGGATTAATGTACTTAAGGAATGGGTATCGGACTGGATCGGGGATACGGAAATAGGATTTGTATGCTGTATTTGGATAGATAGTTGAGTAGGATGGACATGGCTTTGTGGCTTGTGGATATTGTGGATGACTTGAGCTTGCTTTGTGGATAGTTGAAAGTGATGAGCAAATATATCCATACGGGGAGGTATCTTCTGAATGAGCAGATATCATGTATTCCCTGGGCTCGTACCAAAGGGTGTTTGTTATGAAATACGAACAGTTCAAGATGCGAGTATTCACTATTTTAAGGATGAAACGGCTTGGTCGAATATTCTGGGTATGCTGCAGCGACCGTGGTATAAGCGTTGGTTGTTCCAGCCCTGGATTGCATGGGAACTCGATGCGAGTGCAGAGTACATAAAGTACAAGGTTTGGGTTCCCAATGAGGATATCGGGAAGCAGTTTCAGACGAAGTATTACGGCGAGCATCCGGAAGTTGAAATCATCCAAGTTGAGGATGAACCATGGAACTTTAAAGAAAAACACGCCGGGTCGAAGCTGCTGCTTGAACGGCATTTTGTGATTCCACTCAAAATCTATCATAACGATGTGGTGGATACGCAGGTAGAGCTAATTGGATTACTAGAAACGCTGAATCTGAAAGAGCGCGTCCGAGTCCAGGTGTTGGTAAAGCCGATGTATCATACCGATCGCCTCTTTGGCAAAGCCTTCCGGCAGCTGCACGATGAAGAAGACGATGATGAAAGCATGCTGACAGAGAATGAATTGTATAAAACAGCGATTCAGGGGAAAAAGGCGAGATTACTCGCGCGCGCGTCCATTCGGATCGTTGCTGCGGCAGAGACCTACCAGGATGCCAAGCGAATGATCGCCAGCGCAAGACACTCTTTTGGGCAGTTTTCCTCAGGAGAACTCAATCGATTATATGGCCGTGAGTGGTGGCAGATGATCCGTCCATTGTTCCGGTATGAATTTAACCGAAGGATTTATCCTTTTCAGCGTCCGAAGAAGCGTGTTGGTCTATCGGCTGACGAATTGGCGATGATTTTAAGACTCCCCAGCGGGAAAGTCGTTTGTAATAAGCTGCAGCGGATGAAAATGCGCAGAACCCCTTTGCCCTTAGAAGTTCTGCAGCTCCGGAGTCGGGAAGATGGGACATGCGTGCCGATTGGTGTTCATGAATATCATGGTCAAACCAATGAAGTGCATTTTGACCTGAAGGGCTGGTCGCGGCATATGGCCATTTGGGGCGGGACGATGATGGGGAAGTCAACATTCATCTATAACTTGCTGGAAAAAGTGATTGCAATCCGGACGGAGGAGAACAAAATTGGATTTACCCTCATTGATCCGCACGGGAGTTTGGCGGTTGACGTTGCAAGCCGTATTCCGAAAGAGCAGCAACACCTTGTCCGGTATGTGCGGTTTAAGGACGGTGAGTTTCCTTTCAACGTGTACGATGTGGATTTTGCATCGAGCCCGGACAAAATTGCACAGAACGTTGCAGACGTATGCAAACGCGTGTGGAAAGACTTTTGGGGGCCGAACGTTGACGATAACTTCCTTAATGGCGGTATTGCCCTGCAGCGCGTAGGTGAAGCTACCCTGTACAATTTGCGGATGGTCCTGGAAGACGATGAATTTCGTAATGGGGTGCTCTCTCGTTTAAATGATGAAGACCCCCTGGAACGACAGCTGAAATTATTTATCGGCAAATATGACCGTTTAGAGGATCGGGTACGGGAGCCAAAGATTAATTCGACGTTGAACAAGCTACGAAAGCTCACCCTCTCGGAAACGCTTGGCCGGATCCTAAGAGCTGAAACAAATGGCATCCGCTGGCGGGAAGGGATGGACCAGGGATATTACCACATTTTTGACTTATCAGGGCTGACGATCGATGAGCGCCGGTTTATCGGTTCGATGTGTCTGACCTTTTCGCAGTTGGCCATGCTTAGCCGCGAAGATTTGCTTTCACAAGGTAAAGCTATGCCATTGCATCCGATTATTGTGGATGAAGCGCCGACATTTATGGACCAATCCGCAGATGCTATCCAGTCTTTCGCGGATGAAGCCCGGAAATACAATGTTCCGCTTGTGCTAGGGATGCAGGGCCTCGAAGGTCAGGTACCGGATCAGGTGGCGAGTGCCATATTCCGAAATTTCGGAACGCTGATTGCGTTCCGAGTAGGAAATACAGAAGATGCAGAAACGATCTATCAAGGTATGAAAGCGGATTATTTAAAAGTGGAAGACTATCAGCAGGTCGAGCCAAATTATGCGTATATGCGGATGGCCATTGGTCGGGAAACGACTTTGCCGTTTTTAGTCAAAATGAACCCGCCAGAACATCCCCAATATACCGATGACATCCCTCAAATGATTGAGCAGACCCTCTCCCGTGCCACGGAAATGGAGAGTCGTATTCAGGCCGGGAAGAGAGCCGCAGAGGAAGAGGAGGTGCTGAAAGAGAAGGAGCTAATTGAAGCCTTTGAAGAAGGGGCCGCGGCCACAGAAAGCGTAGCATTGGAGGATAATAATATACTTCGCGTAACAACAGATAAACAAGACTTGGACTTAAACCCTGATCCAATATCTGCGGAAAATCAAGACCTGATCGACTTTCACGACCTGGAGGCAGAAGACGCCAAGGTATCTCTTGAGGTGGTTCAGGATGTAGAACAAAGTGGCGACGTTAAGATTGGAGAGGGAGAAACCGAACCAGCCTCAGAACCTATTCAACCTTCCAATACAGAACCAAGAACACTTACAGCTGAAGATTTTAGTGATTAAGGAGGGGCTATTTTGAGGAAAAAGGGAGAACGTGAGAACGAAGTTGCTGTGATTCATCTAGGGGAGAAGGAGCGAGATCTGCTGCTTATGCTTTACGACATGCTCTTTGCAGACATCGATTTTATTGGGACGTATGTATACCCCGATCTCACCTTATCGAGCGTACATCGACGTGTACGAGGCATGGAGGATTTCGGTTATATTAAGTCATTTACGACGCCTCGGGTAGAAGGGGATAGCATGCATAACATCAAGGTTGTGACTTTGGATCGCCTTGGTGTCGAGGAAGTGGAGGCTCTAACAGGGGAGAGCCATTGGGATACGAGGTGGACGAAGAGAACACCTTCCTTTATTCACCACCTGCTGCAGATGGCTAAAATGCGCGCGGCATTTCAGAAACAAGAGATGCCAGACTTTCAGCTGCACACTTGGGTTTCAGAGAGAGGTAGCTACTATCAGTATGGACAGCGGAAAGAGGATGTCATTGTGCCTGACGGCACGGCAATATTTAGGCGTGTCATGAACGACAAGGCGGGGGACTTTGCTTATTTTATGGAAATGGAGCGCAGCCGGCAGCGGGCCGTTGTCTCTCAAAACAAGCTGCGGCGCTACAACGACTATCTTGGACGGGATGCGGTCAGCAAGCATCCGATTTTTTACCAGAAGCCGGTTGTTTCAAGAGTTTGCTTTATATCAGCCACGGAGAAAGAAAAGCTTCGGCTGATGGAACATACGAAGGATATTGATACTTCCCACATCCAGGCGGTTTTGTATACGACGTATGAAGAAGTGATCTCCAATCCATACGGCGAAATTTGGGTTTTCAAAAATGCTGATCAGACCAAATACACGATGTGGAAAATCAAACCTAATTAGTACTATAGATACCGGAAAGGGGGTGATGTCTCAAGGATGGATTTAAAACGAGATCAGAAGCGGCGGCCCAGCCGGACCAAGCGTTTTTTGGCTCAGTGCTTAAAAAAAGTGTTCTTTCTGGCGGTCTTTGTATGCCTGCTCGGCGGGATCGGTTGGGCGGCTTACCGCTATAGTCAGCCAGTTAGGAAAACATTCGATGAAATGGGTGCCTTCGTGAATCCCATAGTCCAACAATATGGCTGGCTGCCGGTAATCGCTGGAGCACTGCTGGTATTTGGGGCTATTTGGGCCGTTGTCGATGAGCAGAGTGACAAGGAGAACCAGAGGTATGGCCAACGGGAAAGAGTATAACGATGTGGAGGTGGATGAACCTTTGGCAAAACGAAAACTGCCGAAAACCGTTATCCGCAAGCGGGTCGTCAAAACTGTGTTCTGGATGGGGATTGCCTATCTGTTTTTTTGCGTCTCTATTCTGATGTTCCGGCCTGAAGATGGGGTCAAGGCGGAAGCAGAGGTGCTGCAGCCTGTTCAGAATCCGGCGACCGAAGCCGGCGTGGAGACGTTTGCGGTCAACTTTGCCTCTCAGTATTTTACGTGGGGGCAGGGCGATAAAGCCTTTGATGATCGAAAGAATCGATTGCAGCCATACCTAGCCAGTTACGTGGATTCGCAGGCAGGCCTGAACATCAAAAAGATGACTTCCAAATCAACCTTCTTAAAGAGTCAGGTTTGGAAGGTGGAAGATGCCGGATCGGACCGATCTAAGGTCACACTGCGGTCGCAGTACGCAGTAACGGCAAATGGTAGGAAGGAAACTAAGCTAAATTATATGGTGGTACCTGTGGCCTCGGACGGTCAAAACTTTGTAGTCTACGATATCCCCTATTTTGTGCAGGAACCAAAAAAATTCGAACTTGACCAAAAAGATGGCATTAACCGGTCTAATGTATTGCACCAGGCTCAAATGAAGGCAGAAATCCGGGATTTCTTAGACTCTTTCTTTAAAGTGTATGCTTCCGGAAAACAGGAGGAGATCTCGTACTTCACCAAAAATGTGAATGTACAGGGGCTCTCTGGCATCCTGACGTACAAGGGAATTGGGGACATATCCATCTATACGAATCTTGAAAGTGAAGGCATTTACCAAGTGGAAGTTCAAGTGACGTACGGAGATTCTAAAGGGGCTACGCTTTATACGTATCCGTACTATGTTGAGGTTAGGAAAGAAAGCAGCCGTTGGTTTGTTGTGAACTTCGAACAAAAATAAGGAGGGGACAAATCTATGAATTTCGGTGAAAATTTACAGTCTGAGCTTTCAACTCAATTGGGAGCATTATTTTTGCTGATTATCGGTGTATTGGCCGTCTTTTTCCTCATTAAACGGGAGTTCAGCAAGTTTATTGGCTTTTTTGTGTTTGCTCTTGTGGTTTCTGTCTTCGTATTTGTTCCAGATAAAATCAAGGATTTGGGCACCGCATTTTGGGATAAGATCTTCAGCTAACCAAAAGGGGGTTCCGCCAGATGAGACGCATGAGGACCTATACCTCGGTTTGGAAAGTACCCAAAATGCTGTACGGGATCCAGGACATTGCGCTGCCTTTCCCTGTTAGTTACCGGCAGATTGGCTTTTTCTTTGGGACCATGGCAGTAATGTGGGTGCTCAACCGGTTTCCGCCCTTTAGCCTGATTGACTTGTGGATGGTCGAGTATTTCGGTATTCCGGGGTTCGCGGCCTGGTTTTTCACGAAGCATCTACTGGATGGGAAGGCTCCACACCGATTCATCATGCGGTGGATTGCTTTTCAGCTTTTACCGCATGAACATAATCGGTATATGGAAATCACCAGGCCCAAAAAACCTCATGTATATAGCTCACCCGTTGCGTATCGGAAGTTGAGCTATACGCCGAAGGAGGACGATTTAAGCGATGATTGAATTCCCACTCTCCTACTATGAAGGAAACCTGGTGTTTTCGCAAGATGACTCAAGTTGGGCTTATTACGAGATTCCTGGGTTTAACTATGACTTTTTGGCTAACGAAGAAAAGATGTCTGAATTTAAGCGTTTGGAAAGCTTCTTTTGGCAGATCAATGCCGATTTGCATCTGCTGATTGTGCCGGAATTTCAGTCGGTCCGCGATAAGTATGAGCAGTATAAGGAGACCTTATCTGGTCCCGTTGTGGAGGCTGCAATCAGCCATATCGAAGATACGATTCAAGTTCTTGAGCAGCGGCACGGAAAAGAAGGAACTGAGTATAGGTTCTATGTTGGGGTGAAACTGCCGGACACGGACCGGGAAAAATCGAGCTTTTTCAAAGAAGCCAAGCGGCTGCTTCAGGACTTCTTCCAATTTATCCACGATAAATCTGGAATCGAAGCGCCGGAGATTGCTGAGGATGTGATTTTGCGCCAACGAAAAAATGAGCAGCGCATTTTCACGAAGGTGGCTGGCCGCCTGACTGGTCACCCCATTGATGAAGACACGGCGCAGTGGTTGATTCGGCGGAATTGGTACCGGGGCATCGCCAAGGCCCCGGTTCTAAAGCCGTGGAGTCCGGAGTATACCGTTCATTATAAGGAGTATGACGAAGGAGCGATTAAAGTTCGGCGGCCCAAATACCGCGACGTGCTGCGGTTAACCGAAGGGAAAATCGATGAGTCGCCCGGTCGCAGTCTGATTGTAAAGCAGATGGTTGGCGGTGAGGAAAAGGAAGGCCATGTCGCTTTTCTGACCATCTCTAATGTCCCGTTTGAAATGACCTTTCCCGGCGATGAATACCTGTACGCCATTCAGGGGCTGGACTTCCCGGTTGAAATTTCGATCCGTACGGAAACGATGGAAAACCGAAAGGCACTGTCCGCAGTCCGGAATAAACAAAAAGAGCTCAAGGATCAGGACCGGCATGCACAGGAAACGAACAACGATACCAGTTTAACGGTGATCGAAGGGCGGTTGGAGTCACAAGAATTGGAGGCTCATCTGCAAAAGACCCGCATGCCGTTGCTTTTGTCCTCGATTGTCCTGTGCGTGTCGGCGCCGGATGAAGATGAGCTGAAGCGCCGCACCGACATTTTGGTCGATACGTTTGACGATATGGGCATCCGACTGGAACAGCCGTACGGCGACCAGTGGCTGCTCTTTAACGAGTTTTTGCCGGGTGCCAAACGGTATGTGACCGATTATATTCACTATATGGAGCCTGGAACGCTCGCCGGCGGGATGTTCGGAGCAACCAAGCAAATCGGGGACGGGCGGGGCTTCTACATTGGGCATACCGGGATTCTGAATCAGCCGGTATATATTGCCCCCAATTTGGCGGCGCAGGGGATTCGTGGTACAAAAACAAACGCCTTGTCTGCCTGTTTCCTTGGATCTCTCGGAGGCGGGAAATCGTATAACGCCAATTTGATCACGTATAACGCGGTCCTTTCAGGCGCCAAGGCGCTCGTCATTGATCCGAAAGGAGAACGCGGGAATTGGGCTGAGGACTTAACGGCTCTGCAGGGCCATATCAACATTATCAATCTATCCAGTGATCCGGTTCATACCGGCAAATTGGATCCTTTCTCTATTTTTGCAGACAGCCCGAAAGATGCCCAGACGCTGGCTTTAAATATTTTAACCTATTACACCGGCGTGCGGATGGATGACTCCGAGCGTTTTCCCAAACTCGGTAAGGCGGTTCGAGAAGTATCGGAGGAGCAGAAATTCCCATCGATGACCGCTGTGGTCAACCACCTGCGAAAATCGAGTGATATGACCAGCAGCAAGCTGGGCGAGCACATGATGACCTTTAAAGAGCTTTCCTTTGCGAATTTGCTATTTGGCGATGGCGATACGTCCAATTCGATCAAATTTGAGACGGCGCTCAATGTTTTGATGACCCATGACTTGGAGCTGCCGACACCGGAGACGGACCCGAAGGAATATACCTTGAACGAAATGCTGTCCGTTGGGATGATGCTGCCGATCGGAAGCTTTGCGCTGAAGTTCATTCAGAGCGACCGCAGCCAGTTCAAAATTGTGGAGGTCGATGAAGCCTGGTCGATGCTCAATACGTCGCAGGGCCGTTCGCTCTCCTCCCGGATGATCCGAGAAGGACGTTCCATGCAGGCCGGTATTTATCTGATCACGCAGAACGCCAACGATTTGCTGGACGAGAAAATTAAAAACAACATCGGCATGAAGTTCGCCTTCCGGAGTACCGACCCGAATGAGCTGCAAAACGTGCTCAAGCTGTTTAACCTGCGGGATACCGAATATAACCGGAGCATTATCAGTGACCTGGAAAATGGCCATTGTCTAATGCAGGATATCTACGGCCGGTGCGCGGTCATTAAATTTGACGCTCTGTTTTCTGACCTGGATAAAGCCTTCGATACGCGGCCTCCGCTGGAACGCCGTATGCAAAAAGAGGAGGTATTCGTATGAAACGGTTTGTCACGTTGCTGATGGTTGCGGTTTTGGTCCTTGTCGCTAGCGCATGCGGCGGTGGCGGGGATCAGCCAGAGAAGATCAATGGTATGGGTCCTGCAGATATTCCGTTGAAGTACGTGAACGCTTTGATACAAAGAGACGATAAAACGTTGACTGATCTAATTGCAGCAGATACCAGTTACCTCTTAAAGCCCGAAAATCCACCTCAGCATCCGAATTATAAGGTAACGACTTATGATCTAATACAATGGAAATTTGATGACGAAACGTACTACTACCTTATGGAGTATATGAATCCAGCGAGAAACAACATTTTGGACCGTGAGGACTTCAAAATTATTAAGACAAAGGAAGGGTGGAAAAAGGACGATTTCGGAGATACTCCGGACTTTGATGCCATTGTCAGCAAGCTGAACAAAAGCAAAAAGGTGCTCAAGGAGCTGAATGAAAAATGAAGCGCGCCTTGAGATGGCTCTTGATTATACTGCTTTGTTTCTCCTTTATGGGTACAGCGGTCAGCGCCAGCTCGCTCGAGGATAACGTGGTTCCGCAAAATGAGCACAGCTACGAAGGGAAAGTCGAACTGGAATACAATAAATATCCGAAAAGCAGCTATGTGTTGGATCTCTATATTGACCGGACCAATAACCCGTTTAACATTTCCGGAAAGATTGATGATGGCATCCAGGCGTTTCGTCTCGATCTATTAAACTCCGTCTGGATGTTTATGGTGGTCATCGTGAATTTCGTGATCTTTGTAGTGGGCGAGGCATTCAAGCTGGATTTTATTGATTCCATTATTGCGCAGATCACAGGAGCGATCCAAAGCATAGCCGGGTTTGACGCCGGTGGCTTCCGCACCAATGGGCTGTGGCCGATCCTGATCACTTTCATTATTACACTGGTGGGAGCCTGGGCGGTGTATGTCGGCATGGTAAAGCGAGAGCAAAACCGGGCGATGAGTGGGCTGCTATCGATGGTTCTCGTTTTCGGTATTTCATTGGGCTTTTTTTCTCAAGCAGATAAGATACTGACGCAGTTAAATGGATGGTCCAAGGAGCTGCAGAACAGCGTACTGAACATTTCGGGCGGGATTGTAACCCCAGGAACTGGTTACTCCGAATACGAAGGTATCGCCACCATGCAGAACCAAATGTTTGACGTGATGATTTATATGCCGTACCAATTTATGCAGTATGGAACCACCTCGGCTGATGCAGGCGAAGTACTTTCTCTTGCACCAGGTAGTAAAGAAAGAGCAAAATATGCTGAGCTTCAAGTTCAAGGTGGAAACACCATGATGGGCGTTGACGGCTTGGGAAGCCGGACCTGGTTTTTGATTCTGCTGTTTATCAGCAACTTGATCCTAGGCGGGCAGCTGCTCTTGATGGCTGCGGCCGTGCTGCTGTTTCAGGTCATCTTTATTGCGATGGTCCTGTTTGCGCCGGTGCCTTTACTTATGGCGCTCGTTCCAGCCTGGCAGTCAAAGGCGTTTGACTGGGCGATGAAAACTTTGCATGCCTTGCTGATGAAGATTGGATTCGCACTGCTCATGACCGTCATGTTTACGATCTCAAAGATCTTGTATACCGCGGTCGATCAGACGGAATACGGCTACTTGTTTGTCCTCGGCATGCAGATTCTGTGCTTCGTGGGCATCTGGCTGAAGCGAAAAGAGCTGCTTTCCTTTATCAATACAGCGACGGCCAATATTACGAGTACGACGCGCGGCTCGCTGGACAGCTACCGGGAATACCGGGCCAGGGCGAGAGAGGCGATGCAGGGGATTCCAGGCGCTTCAGCGGCCGCCCGGTTTATGCGGTATAACGCAATGCGCCGGATGATAAATCAGCGCCAGCATGTAGACCGGAGTAGCCGGGGGTTTGGGATAGCTGGAACCCAAGGTGCGGCGGCGGGGGCTGCACTGGGCGCTGCCGGGATTGCGGGCGCCGGGGCAGCGGCGGGAGCCGGGAAAGAGTCACCCGGTATTCATTACGCCACACCTGAATTTGTAGACCGGCAAAAACGAAATCCGAACGCACTGGCCGGTAAGGCCGGACCGACGGTGATTGATGCGGACTACGCGGTCGTAGACGACAAAGCGAAGCCCCTTGGAAGCAACGTCAAGATGCTGGATGCTTACCGGGGACGCAGTGTGAGTGCAGCAGCCAAGCAGGAACTGAAACGAGCCACGCAATCGCCGGTGACGATGGGAAGCAGCGGGCTGGTGGAACGGGAAACTGCTGCAGGTGCAGCGGAACCGGAAGTGATTCGCCGGGGGATGCAGCCGCGTGAGCAAGATGGAGCGGCATTCGTGCATCGCCTGGGGCACCAGGAAGCTGCAGCGAGTCGAACCGATCTGCCAGCGAACTTGCCACGTGAAGGCAGCCGGGCCAGCAGTATCGAATCGCAAGCGGGCAGCCATAGTGAGCTTGTGCACCGGAACCGGCATGATCAGGCGGCGGCGATCCGGAATGAGAACCAGGTGGACACTCAGCATCTGCATCGGGATCTGACACGGGAAACTCATCGCTCGCAAATGGTGTCTCAGAACGAGCAGCAGCATGCCAATGAGCTGATCCAGCGGAATCAAGTTGATAATCGGATCACCCAGCGGCATGAAACCAACAGTCGCACGCAGACAGAGACGGTGAATCGAAACCAGCACGAGAGCCAGGACACGACCCGTCAGGAGAATCACAACCGGCATCAACTGGTGGTGGAAACGACGAACCAAAATAGAACCGAACGCCTGCACCGCCAGCAGAACGAAACGCAGCAGGTAGACAAGCTGGTGACTGAAAACCGAAATACGACCCGGAAAGAAAATACCTCTCGGCAGGTGAATACGCTGCAGGAGGCTAACACCACCGAGCAAGTGGACAAGCTGGTGACCGAAAACCGAAATATGAAACGAAAGGAAAACACGTCCCGGCAGATCAATACGCTGCAGGAGACAAATGCATCCGAACAGGTAAACCTGGTGCAGCGACAGCATGTGAGCTCGTTTGAAGAACGGATCACCGATCAGGTACAGCAGCTTCGTGAGACTCCTGCAGCTGAGAACAGCGACACCTCCAAGCCGAAAGGGCGGAGCTGGCTGCCTTGGAGACGTAAGGGAGGCCGGAGCTGATGTTTAACCTGGATTACCGGCTACGGTCCGACCGCATTAAGCTGTTTTTGATCATCTTTGGTCTATGTTCGCTGGTTAGTTTGTTGGTGGTTTATTTGTCTGGCGGTTTTCAGGAGCCGCCGGCGATTGAGGAACAACAAGCCAAAGCCCAGCCACCGGCTACGGCTTCAGGAAACAACGTAAGTTCCCGTTCATTTGAAGTATCCAAACCTTCACAGAAGCAGTCTGAAATCAAGGCCACCCTGCCTTCGACTGTTCTAAATGAAACGAAACAAACCGCACAGAACTTTGTCAAAGCCTATTACACCTATGACCCGAAGCATCCGGAGCAGTACGTGGAGAACAGCAAGCCGTACATGGACGAAAAGCTGTACGTATATGAGAAAACGAAGATCCGGAAACAGACGCTGGACCGGGAAACAACCACGGCGATCCGATCCAGCGTGTTACCCGTTGACTCCTACGATTCGTCTGAACTGGTGTGGTGCGTCGTCTTGAAAGGGGAAGTGACTCCAGCAACCGGCGAGAAGTATACCGAGGACATGCAGTATTTTGTAACCCTTCGGGAAACTGATGATTCTTGGAAGGTGGCAGACTTTTCGATTGAGAGAGGGGGAGAGTAGGGGATGGAGGACGCTGTTGCCTCGCAGGAACGAAATCCTGGCCTTGGACGGGATTTAACCAACAAAGCGGCCAAAAAGGCCGCGATGAAGGCGCTAAAGGCTTTTGCGAAGACGCCGGTGGGGATGAAGATTCTGCTGATCCTAGGCATGGCTCTTGTGCTTCTGATTATCTTGATTTTATTTTTGGGCGGCATGTTTATAGGGGCCTTATCCCAATCCGGCGATGCTTCATTTACTCGTGGAGGGCAAATTTCAGCGGTGGGCCTCGCCTCGATCCCTGCGGAATTTTTAGAATACTACCACGAGGCCGAGGAGAAGTACGGGGTGCCGTGGAATGTCTTAGCCGCGGTGCACCGGGTGGAGACGGTGTTTTCGACCAATATGTCGGAAAGCTCAGCTGGCGCGATCGGGGCCATGCAGTTCATGCCCTGTACCTGGGTCGGGTGGGGACATCCAACCTGTAAGGGACTGGGGAAAGGAGATATTTCGGAAAGCGAGCTCAAGGACCCGGCCGTTATTGCCCAATATGGCGGCTATGGAACGGATGGTGATGGAGACGGCATTCCGGATCCCTGGAATACCCATGATGCGATCATTTCAGCCGCGAAGTACCTGGCGGCCAACGGGGCTGCTTCCGGAAACATTGAAAAGGCACTCTTTCAATACAATAACAGCCAGCAGTACGTGGATGAGGTGCTTGCCTTTGCCAATGATTACGTGGAAGGCGGGACGCAGGTCGTTTCAGCAGAAGGTTCCGTCTGGCCGTCGCCGCAGGCAACCATTGTGACGTCTGGATTCAAAATACGCTGGGGGAAACAGCATGCTGGCGTGGATATCGCGGCGCCGGGGGATTCTACGGGACTCGGCATTGTGGCCTTTATGCCGGGTACCGTCACGTTTAGCGGCGTTCGCGGCGGGTATGGCAACTGCATCATGATTGATCATGGCGGTGGTCTCGTTACCTTGTATGGCCACATGCAAAGCCCTTCGCCCCTTTCGGTCGGAGAGCAGGTCGAAGCCGGTCAGCTCATTGGGAAGATCGGCAACACGGGGAGCTCGCAAGGGGCTCATTTACATTTTGAGATCCGGATCAACGACAGCCCAGTCGATCCTTTGCCGTATCTGATGGCATTTGGGCCGACGATTCAGGATGGTGACATCCAGGAACCTTAGAGGAGTAGTATTGTGTTTTATGGTCATTGCTATGAGATGTCAGGAAAGTATAACCACCCGGACGAACTTACAACCGTGCAAGACGTGTATGATTATGTACTCGAACACAAATCGCATTACCCCAGGATTGTGATTACATCCCAATCGGGCGATACCATTCAGGTTCAGGCGATTAATGGGCAGATCGAGTTTCCGAAGCAATGGGCGCTGTTTGAAATTAAACAAACGTACTTGAATAAGCCGGACATTTTTAATGCAGAGGCTTTTACCGAAGCTATGAATCGGGCAGGGGTTACTGGCTTTATCAAACCGGAACTGCGCTATGAGGCCCTAACGATCCTTGAGCGTTTCTACGAATTCTTGCCCAATCCGGCGGAGAGAAACTAGTACATTCAATAGGGTAATGATTAAGAGAAGCCAAAAGCTAATAAATACAGCTTTTGGACGAAGAACGACAGAAGGTGTTTCTGAAGTGTGTAGGATGGAGAAAAAAAGTCCCAAGCATCTGCTTTTCAGAAATCCCCTTTGCCGATGAGCTAAGGGGATTCTATCAATCATCGTGGTCGAAATTTAAAAAATTTTGCTTAACAAAGCCTTTAAGGGCCTCATTCGTTATAAATATATCTTCGAAAGGCTTCTTTTCATTCTCCGTTTTCTCATGCCCTAACTTAGAGTCTGGACGTATGAACAGTAACTTCACTTGGATTGCTGAGTAACTCGCATTTTCCGTAATGGACACCAATTCGTTCGCCATGTAAAAGGATCCGATGGTGTCCAGAATCGTCTTATCCGTTCAGTCTGCGAATTACGTACCATTTTTTCTTGCCGTAGAAGCTCTATCGATGGGTCGAACTGAGCTTAACAAGCGAAAACCCACCGCGTAAGGTTGGACGCCTGACGATGGGTTTCGCTTAATTATTACTTTGTGCGGAATCTCGTTCTTTAATTCCATACCAATAGGGTAGATGAATTATACAAAATGCCCACATAAGGAATTTAAAAGGGGCAGCCCATTGACTTGATTGCCGTTAATTCTAGTTTGTTTTTGAAGAATCACCATATAAATGATTAATAACGTCATTTTTTAGTTCTTGGTACTGGCTATTTTCTGCCAACAAAGACATTTCAGCCTTATCTTTATTATCAATGTTGAATTTTCCTTGTTCAAGAGCATTAATCCAATAGCCTTGCTTTTTTTCGTCCCAGACTAAAAACACAACATATCTAGAACCTGGTTCCATCTTCTTATAATCTTCATAATTAAACCTTGTTGTTCCACTCACACCCTCAGAAGTATAGGTTGGCTCTAGGATATTAATCGTTTGCCCCAGCTCTTTACCTGAATTCTCAAAAACTTGATTCACTTGTACCGCGGTAACCGTATGTCCCGTGGAATAACCATTTTCCTCTACGATAACATTTTTTGAATTATCAGTAGCTGTAACTTCAGCTACTACTTGAGATGAAGAGAGCGCGTCACTATAATTTTTAAAAATTAAATGATCAGCTGATATCTTTTCTTCTTTTGTAACACTTGATACTGCTCCTTTAATTGCTGTATTAGCAAATGTGATTTTTTTACTTTCATTTGTATTATCTAAGTAAACATAACCTCCAATAGCCAAAAGCAATACCGGGATAGCAGTAAATAAAACAATTTTTTTGTTCACGACTAATACCCCCATTTTGTTCTAATATGAGCCAAATCAACACTTGTAGGAGCTGTTAAAGAGATTTTTCCAGATTTCATCCAGTGATCTCCTGAATGAGCCGGAGCATTCTCAAAGTGATTTAATCCAAGTACATGACCAAGTTCATGGCCCGATGTTTTATAGCGATTATCAGAAGTATATCCAGTGTCACTCTGGTTCCCGTAATCAAGGACAACTAAAGCCTGTTGGTAATTAGATCCATTTGTAACATCTCCTGCACCAACTTGCTGGCCATTGAGCATCCAATAGCTAGTTTCTCCCATAACACCCGCTGGCAAACTATGATTACCAACAAAGACTTTAACACTGGCAGTAGTCGAAGAAGATACTTTTGTAAACCCTATTTTACTTGAAGATTCATCCCATTTCGAAGCTCCATTGTCAATGGAACCGGTGAATCCATAAGAGGCTACGCTCGAATCAAGCCAATAAGTGAGGTTACTAGCCCCCCCAGAAATCGAGCCGATTTTAATATGTGCAGTACCGGTGTCAGCTAGTGCAATGGAAGAAGAAAGAAAGAACAAAGAGCAAACTACAGGTATAATTCTTTTTTTACTTTTCATTAACATGCCTCCCATTAATGTTAATTAATAACAAATGTACAGACGCTTAGTAATTACAATTTGTTTCAATATTTTGGGATAATTTACAAATAAAATTTGTTTAGTGTTTTCGATAGCTAGAAAATTAAGACGAGGGTGACTTCAGGAAGGTGATGGAGAATCAATTTTCAAGCGGATATGGCCACGGCTGTAGCCAAGCTTCCGTTGTTAGACCTAGAATAGACGTTACGGCCATGGCATTGCCCGACGATTGGGGGCCAGCGATTCGAGTATGGAACGCTTAATGCTCCAAACGGCATGGCCGACATAAGGACATACGAACCTACACGTCATCCATTCTTCTTACAGAATTTAATGACCCGATATCAAAAAATTTGGTATTTGGGCGTCTTACACTAAAAAAGCCTGTGAAGTAAATCTAGTCTTTCAGTAGAAGGGGATCTCTTTAAGGACGATAAAGTCCAAAAGAGAATTAGAGTCGATTTGAAGAAGACGGACAGCTCAAGTTATAGGGTAACTCGAGTTTCGGAAATGATGTGATTTTTTATCGATACGAAGCTGTTTATCAATGTTTAGGCCAGGTAACTTAATAAAGCTTCGTGATATGCCTGAGATGTGTAGACGCTGCCCTGATCACTATGGAGCATGGTGCCCGGCAGAGTGGGCAGCTGCCCTAGCGTGTCCAGAAGTTTGCGTTTCTTCACTTTGACACGACATTGGAGCCCCTCTCGCTGCATAATCCGGTGTACGCGTTTATGGTTAATTTTACGTTTTATCTGAAGCAGTGCCGGGATCTTCCAATATCCATAACGAAATTTATGCTTACTATCTTTATTCAACTAATGGGCAGTTTACGTTAATGAATTGGTGAAACATAAATTAAGTCGTGGTAAAATATTTTTCAATTTATAAGGGGGACTGCTGTTTATGAAGAATGTCGTTCAATATTACGCGACTATTGATGAAAATTCAAGATTCTCAAAGAACTCAAGAAAAATTGAATTTTACATACCCTTTTACCATGATGAAGATTCCTCCCAGAGTTTGACTTCGCTGGTTTCTACGTCATCATGCATATAAAGTGCAAAGAAAGGAGATCAGCAAAAAGCAGTGGCGCTTATATTGACAACAATATTACAGCCAAGCTTTGATCCCCAAATAACATTCTCCTTGTGTGCGAAGATATTCCTCTGCAGTTTGTGTCTTATCATAAGACGTATTCTGTCCTAAGAATGTAACGGTAATTTTAATTACATTGTTTTGCTCTAAATGGTCGGTTAAGTTGACCCTGTGGATCATGAACAACACCACTCATTCAGACAGACAATGACTAAAGCGCCTACTCTATTACGGAGTTCGAAATAGTGATGCTTAAATAAGCGGAGCCACCTTCACATTCTGAATATTGGAATTCTAAGCAGTCTTGTCTGCTAATTTTACACAGTTTAGTAAAGCAATTTTTTAAGTCTGCTTTAAAAAAATGTATAATTGTAATCATTAAATTAGTAACAATTATTGGGAAAAAACATTGTATTTGTTATGCTTTAAAGAGAATAAAAAAGGCAACAACGGGAAGGAAGAATAAGATTCCATGTACATTAGAAATTCAACGAGAAAGGGAATTTTTACCACAAGCATAGTATCGGGCATTATTATTATTATTTTAGGTGGCGTCTTTTTTGTATTCAAAGATAAAATAATGAGTGACTATTCTCTAATAAAAGGAATAGCATCTACGTACAAAGAAAATAAACAGCTTAGGAAGATTTACGCGGATCAGGCAATTTTAAATATCTCAAGCAGTCAGCTAGAATTTGAAAACGAACAATTGGAAAAGGCCAAGGCTGCAATGGAAAAACTTCCGCAAGCCTATTCATATTCAGTTGCCAGAATTCTTAATAAGTCAGCTTCCTCACTAACCATTGATTTAGGGGAGCAGGATAGAATACAAAAGGGAAGTGCTATTTTATCACTTAACCGATATTTTGTTGGTATTATAACTAAAACAACCAAGCATACTGCAACAGTAGAATTAATTAATTCCCAATCCTTTTTAGAAGAGTCGGGAATAAGTGTAAAAGTAAAAGGTAGATCTGATTCTTTTGGTGTGTTGGAATATGACTTTACACAACATCGCCCGGCTATTAACTTTATTCCAGAAGAAAATCATTCAATTGCTGTGAATGATGTGGTTGAAACAGCTGGAGGGGATTCTTCGAAATATCCGCAAGGATTGACAATTGGTAAAGTAGCCGGTATTGGGGTGACAAGTATGGGGAAGACTAGGCAGGCTGTGGTAACATTCCCTCCGTTTCTTATTGAAAGTGAGTTTTTTGTTTTTGTTGTTAATAAGTAGCTTTGACTTATACGCTGTGATACTTTGATATTTGCCCGAGTTTCTTTGGCCAGAAAACTTCTTTTAATAATTTTCAGCAAAATCAAGTTTTTATTTATTTTGGAAGGTCATTACGCTAACGGGAAACGATAGTTACACCATAAAACGAAGGCAGTCGGTCTAGAGGATAGGCTGTCTTCTTTGCGCTAACGGGCGCTTAATGGATTTGCGAAATTCCCACAACCTAATAAGAAAAAGAAGATCTTATCAATTTACGAGGCGGTGAGTTATCGGGCAACGGTAGTCTCAATCAATTAGTATTTGGGGGTATTGGAATGCCTGAACCATTAAACAATGACGTGTTACTTTCGATCTTAATGGATGATTATGATATTATGGCAACTCAATGTATTTTTTCTGGTCATAACTTTCATGATAACTATGTTATTTTAACCAATGAAGGAAAATCATACTTTATAAGAGTTTATAGAAATGGTATTAGGAATCAAAATGAAATACTTTTTGAGTTAGAATTCATTAATTTTTTGAAAAAAAAAGGAGTGAATGTTTCCTTTCCTATCCCTCGAAACGATGGTTCACATATTACAGAAATAAATAATCCTTCAGGAATAGCAAAATTCGTAGTCTTCTCATTTGCTCCAGGTAATTTCCCTGATCCCACAAAAGAAGTTAGTTATTTATATGGTCAATTTATTGCAACCTTTCAAAACGCAGCGATGGGGTTTGAAACTAGATATAAACGAACGGTCGATTTAGATCTATATAATATTATTGATCGCCCATTAGAGATTATACGTTTATTTTTATCTTATAGATCGGAAGATTTAAAATATCTAGAACATTTAGCCCTAGTCATAAGAGATAAAATAACTAAGTTGCCAGTACAATATCTACAGAAAGGGACTTGCCACGGAGACCTTCATTTAATGAACGTTTACATAGATAATAACAAATTTACTATATTTGACTTTGATTGTTGTGCTAATGGATTTCTTGCTTATGACTTAGGTAGTGTACGATGGGATTTTGCATTTGAAGATGAATTGTGGAAAGCATTTTTAAAAGGGTACACTGAAAGAAGGGAATTAAATAAGGTTGAATTGCAGGCCATTCCTTTATTCGCAACAGTAAGAAGTCTATGGATGATAGGCCATAACCTCACACATAGAGAAATATACAATGTAGGCGAATGTGATGATGAGTTTTGGGAAAATAATATGAAATTTATAAAAATGTGGGTTGAGAAGAATAATTACTTTTTAGGTATCTCATCCTCCTAAAATGTCAATTAGTTAGTTAAAAAGATTCTGTATACCTTCTTAGCTTGACGCTCATTTCCGTTTTTTAAAACTCTGCATTGTTCTGTTCAAAGAACCCTATTAATATATTCAGGACAGTTCATTAAGCTAAAACCAGCTAATATCTTGTCAACATTTTTCTCTTAAATTAAGTTTGGGATGACGGTATACTGAAAAATAGGCGCACTAAATAACCTTCTCTGTACATGCTGGAAGGCTGTTCTTCCGGATGAAAAATGTGTTAACTAATCTAAATCGACAAACCTTTCTTCCTTCACTAGAAGGGCATAAATCCAGTGAAGGAGCTTGTTGACGCAGGCAATGAGGGCAACCCGGTAAGGCTTTCCGGCTTCGCGTTTCTTATCGTAATATTCACGTAACCTTTTGCTTCCAGTCTTTTTTAGACCGCATAGTACAGCGAGATATAGGGCATGACGCAGCTTCTTAGACCCGCGTTTGGTAATGCGATTGGTTGTCGCTGTGAACTTACCAGAAGAGTAGACGCTAGGGTCAATTCCTGCGAAAGCTACCAGCTTTTTGGCGTGATTAAACCGATGGATTTCCCCGATCTCGGACAAAATCGTTGCAGCGATTTTGCTACCTATTCCGGGAATCGATTGGATAATCTGATAAGATTCAACTTCTTCAGCAAGGGCATCGATCTGACTTTGCAGGTGGGAAAGATGCTCTTGATATTGAAGGAGTAAGTCAATGAATAGTGCTAAGCTTATTAGATGGCTACTATAACTCACTTTTGGAAATGGATTATTTGCTGCAGCAACCATGATACAGCTTGCTTTGTCACTAGCCCAATGATCAGATCGACTAGGGCAGAGGCAGGTAATTGTGTGTGTTACGGTTGATACGCCAGCTGTTTGAAATGCCCCAGGAGTCATGAACTGTTTTAAAAGCAGCAACGAAACTTTTGAATAAAGATCACCGAAAATACCTCTATAATCCGGAAAGACTTGATCTAGAACGGCTTGAAACTGAAGCTTCACCTGTACATACATTTGTGTGAGCGAGTCAAACTGACGCGTTAGATGCCTAAGATTTAGTAGTTGAACCCCTCGTTGCATATGGTCTTCAAATTCCTCTTTGTAGTACAGCTCGCAGAGCCGATAGGCATCGACTGCATCTGTTTTCACTTTCCGTAGACTTGACTTTTTGGCTTGATGTGAAATGAGAGGATTCACAACTAAGAATAAGATACCGTGTTCTTCTAGAAACTGTATTACAGCCTGATGGTAATGTCCTGTCGATTCCAGAATCACAACGGGGGCTTTGCCTGCTGTATCCTGTACAGTTGAAACGACATCTAGCAGTTGGCTAAGACCTACTTGGTTATGCTGAAAACAAAAAGGGTGTCCCATGGGATTGCCTTTGTCTAAGAAAACTTGTCCATCACTTTTACCTTTTGAAATATCCAGACCAATGACAGGATTCATGAAATACTCCCTCCCTTAAAAGTGAAAATGTCGGTACCCCTAAAACAGCTCATAGTTCCACAACATCGCTTGTTATGCGAGATCTAAGTCGTCTCAACCAGCTTAAACATGGTTTCTACAAGTAGGGGGCGATCAGTTTTAGCGACGGGTTACAGACCCAGGGGAACGTCCGATCTGCCCGACTACTGAGAAATACACCACCATAACAAAAGTGGTCAACCAGTAAAAACTGGCTGACCTCATAATACGACGGGAAACGATAACTCAATCATGACGGCAGCCAGACAAAATAATCGGCTGCCGTCATTAAGTTAACGGGCGGGATAGTTTAATCATATCATCGTCATATCTCACGGAAGGAGAGGTGCATCGATGGACAGGATTACAATAAACCAATCAGGTACACCTTGGATACAAACTTTCTCGTTAGCCAACCGCTAGATCGTATTGTGAAATACATTAGAGAGAAACATAGAGCAACTACGCTCATTCTTGCCAAGCAGGTAATGAAAAAGTGGAAGAGCGAATAATTAGGTACTGTGTGGCAAGTTACACAAAGGAGGCTAATAAATGAAGATTATATTTAGGGCAATGAATATATTCTGGGCTATTCCTTTTATGTTGGGTTTGTATGTGGCCTATGAGGGGATTGATGTTCTCACAACAAAGGTAAGAGGTGAAGGGTTGGCCATTTACAAGTTGGGGATGATGATACCAATTAAGGATACTCCGATTTACTTGTATGGCTCGACTTTTTTGTTAGTGGGGGCTGTATTGGTTCTTTCTCCGATAATCATAAAAATGGTTCTAGCATCAGAAGCAAAAGTTCAATAAGGAGATATTTTAAACTCTTTTTTTTGTCCAAATTCCGCCTTGAGCGGCGATTTTCGGAATTTATTTTTTTGATCTAGAAAACGGCCTCTGTTTGCAGCGAAGAGACCGTTTTTCGTTTTTCTTCGATTTGCTTGAGATTGGGCCCCTCGGGGTGCAGACCTAATTATAAAAAGTAGGAATTTTGAACATATGTTCGTTGGGTTTTGGACTAAAGAGCAGTTTAAGACATATATAGGCATGCTTTTTGTTGCACACATCCAATCGGTACAGGCTTTAGATACTTGAAACACATTTTTCGACCGTTGGAAACAATGTCTTTTTTATGATTTTCGGAAGAGGATTTTAAGCGATTTCGGCAATTACGTGGATGATTTGGAAGTTACTATCAGGTTGCGGACGTGTTTTCTCCTATCTATATTGGGAAATTCAATTGCATATCAATGGTTCAGCAAAAATGTTCAAGGAGGGATGGAATTGAAGAGCTTTTTAGTTCATTACGTTCGTCCTTTATGGTTAACAATTCTAATCGGACTTATACTATCAATCATCGGAACACTTCTTAGCGTTGCTCAACCCCTTGTTATCAGAAATCTCATCAATAGCCTTTCAAAAGAATACTCTTCTTCGCTTCTACTAAACGTTGTTCTGCTTATTTCAATTCCTATATTGGCGACAGTTATTTCTTACGTTCAGACTTTTTTCTTATCTGGTGTAGGGCAAAAAATCACACAAAAACTTCGTGGTGATCTGTTTAATCGTATGTTGGGGTTGCATACAGAATATTTGGATAAAACCCCTCCGGGCAAGATGTATCAATCCATCCAGGATTCAATTATTGTCGGAGAAGGTTATATTGATCGGGAATTAGTACCCGCCATTTTATCTTTTTTTACCTTATTATTTATCTTTGCTTCTATGTTCTGGATGGATATTTCTCTAAGCCTAGTTATCATGGCATGTGGATTAATTACCGTATTATTAACAGCATTAACGGGAGCAAGGGTAAAGAGTGTTGAAAAAAAATATGTTGATATAAGATCAGAAAGTGCCGGTTATCTTCAGGAATCTCTAGAAAATATTAGGACCATTCGTCTTTTCGGAGGCGGAGATAAAGAGTTTAAAGTTTGGAAAGACTGGTTGGCACTAGATCGTCTCTATTGGATGAAGAGAAGACTCATTGGTGATTTTAATGAAAAAGGCATTCTTATCTTATTCCAATCACTGTGTTTAAGTATCGTCATTATATATGGTTACATAAAAATCCGCCATGGAGTTCTCAATATTGGAAGTATTGTCGCTTTTTTAGCCTATGTACCTATGGTGTTTCAATCGGTTTCGAGTTTACAAAGGGTGCAATTGGGTACGAAAAGAGTCAAGGTTGTCCTCGACCCAATATATAGCATTTTTAACAACCCGGCAGAAAATTCAGGTACCCTGAAACCATCTTTAGAACAAAAAGAAATGGGCATACGTTTTGATCATGTCGATTTTAATTATCCAAACCGTAGCGAGGGTCTAACCAATGTTAATTTCAGCCTTGCCCCCGGTTCGACGACTTTAATCGTTGGACCAAGCGGTGTCGGAAAAAGTACGATTATAGATCTCATTACTGGTTTGTATGATCCCCTAAAGGGAAAGGTAGAAATCGCAGGCTGCGCAACTGTTGAGTGGAACAAGAAGTTATTAAGACAAGCGATTGGTATAGTCCCACAAAATGTGGTTATTTGGAACCGTACATTAAGGGAGAACCTTTTGTATGGATTGTCTTCAGCCGAACAGATAACCGATGAGCGAATAAATGAAATTATTCATAAAACCCATTTAGATTCCCTAGTTAAGAAGTTACCTAAGGGACTAGATGAAAAACTTGGTCCCAATGCGATTCAGGCTTCGGGAGGAGAACGGCAGAGAATTGCACTTGCCCGTGCTTTGTTAAGAAGCCCGTCCATTCTAATATTTGATGAGGTCACATCTGCCCTTGATCCCATTTTAACCGAGGAAATAATTGAGTTAATCTGGATCCAAGAAATCACCTCGACAAAACTAATTGTAAGCCATCGATTGACTTTTGCATCTCGGGTTGATCAAATTCTGGTAGTCAATCCTGACGGAACGGTAACGGCCGGAAGACATACAGATCTCAAAAACAATCATAATCTTTACAGAAAATTGGTCATGGCTGATCAGTTTGGGGGGAGTCGGGCTTAGTTGGTGTTTGAGTTCAAGTTTGACCCAATACGAAACAATTACGACCCACAGAACAGATACTTTGGGATTATGACGCCAAATATTTTAGGGTGTATTGCATTTCTGGGCTTGGTTTTCATGTTACCGAATGTAATCATAAGTTTGAATTCGTTAATTTGACCCCTACCATGGGGATGCAAGACTGATTAAGAAAAAGGAAGTGGGGACGCCCACTTCCTTTTTCTTTACGCTGACCCAGCGAAAGAAGTAATTGTGACCCTCGGTGATAACGTATTTAACGATGACATATATGCTCATGTTCAGCGGTTAATTGGAATTACTATTTTTTACTGTGTCGATGGATGCGATTTTGTGGATGTTATTCCAACTTACGGCTGCTCCGACCGATTCACTAATGAAACGCAAGTTAACATACAGCGTGCTCGTCTCGGGGTCAATAAAAGGGCCCTGCGTTAATTCAATTTCCTTGCCATTCAAAGTAGCCGTCCATTTACTAGCGGAGACTTGGTATTGAATGACAGTATCCGCATCATTCTTCCCAGTTACCGTTTGGGTCTTTTCATCCGTCTTAACCCAATCGATTGTCAGTCCCAGTGCTGTGAAGAGCTGCCTAAACGGAACCATAACGCTGCCATTAATTACAATCGGCTTTGGGTCCATTTTAAGTTCCTTACCATCAATTGTAACCGAGCCGTGAATAGCTACCTGGGCTGCTTGTACCGTGTTTGGAGAGAAAATAGCTAGAAGAAATACAGCTAGCATAACAGACAAACAACACGATTGCTTCCATTTAAATTTCAACTTTTTCACTCCAATCTGCAAGTGATTTTGGCCTTCCCCGTGATCTTTAAGCGAATGGTGTGAGTCGTTTTGCTATTAACAGTCTGCGCATAATTATACCATGCCACCAGTGTGACTGATGAATTGGAGTGGACCGGCTTGTTAGGGACTATGACTGATTATCAAGGAACGGATGAATATCACACGGGAGGTGGGACAGGCATTGTTTGCCTGGATAACAAATGCTGTTCGGATTCGCGAAAGCTTAAGATGCGAACCTGTTTATAGTTCTTTGAGGATTCTTCGGTTCTATTGACCAAGTAAGGTGCGGCATCAGAAGAAACGGGAATGTTTTCACCAATCACTTTAATATTTGTGCCGGATGCTTGTGTCTGTGTCCCCATTGCTAAGGAAACACCTACTGCAGCTGTCGCGATGAGAGTTAGCGGCCTGAATTTTTTCACAAAACATTCTCTCCTTTCTTTGATGTACGGGAAAATAGGCTCACGTATTAAAGACATCAGCCTACCAGAATATTTTTCAATATACGTGAAGTTTTATACCTAAATCGGTCAGGATATGTCCATGCCTAGGGAGGGTGCAGTCGAGAAACTTGAACTAATTCCATTAATATTAAATGCACCCTATCAGTTCAATTGTTAATTACCGCGATACTAAGTAGATAATGTGCCTTTTAGTTGCCCACACGTAAAATCATATTTTGGATCCCCCGGTTCACGGTCCCTATATTCCAAGCGGCCCCCGAAAAGACCCAGATCCATTCGGGGAATCCGGGAACTCATCACAAAGGAGTATTAAAGGTTAACCTAACTTTTGCAAGTGAAAACGGAGATGAGATTGAATTACAGATTCGCACAGGAGTCACCGGGGGTAAGTAGGAATCATGGGCCGATGAGGATTGGAACCGCACTTGAGCAGAGTAGACCTTAAGTGCTGAACATGTATGCTGCAGTCAGCGGGACGCCTTCTCGGCATTAAGGTGCTGGATCATCATCAGACCGAACAGTACCATACAGTTAGTCATAGTAAATCCGAGACCCATCGGCGTAAACTGGTCACTTTTTACGGAACATTCGCCCAAGAGAACGGCTTAAGGAGTAATGAGGTTAACGTATAAGCAAAATGCCCTCGCTCTTAAACTGTACCGGGGACTCGGCTTCGACCAGTGGGGCGAAGTGAATTATCCGGGCCGTACTGCGAGCTTTCCCGTTTTTGAGAAGGTGTTTGAGAATCGAATCATAGCGACCGTCCGAATCGCCTGGTATGATTTTGACCAGCCCCGCACCAAATAATATGATGATCCATGAAGAAGACCTGGTTAATTTAGACGTGTTTGGTCGCAAAAAGCAGATGCTGAAGTTTAATTACGTTTGAAGGCGAGCATTCGGCATCATTGCATTTTAAGCTAACGGACAGGTTGGTTCCAATATGTGTTAATATAGTTTCTGTAAGACCAATAATTTACGCGGGCTAATTCATGTGATATGTATTAGTTCAACCCACGAATTTTTCATTCTAAGCAACGATTTTGATTTAAACGGCAGATATAAGATTAAACGCGGTGTAAAAACGCCGGTGACCTGGAGCAGGAGACCGGCGTTTCCTTATTAGCGTTTCGGCATTTTGCTCTCATCCATGTACAGCAGGTTCCAGCGATGACCGTCCAGGTCAGCAAATCCTGCGTCGTACATCCAGCCGTCAATTTCATTTGGCTTGCCAAAGATGCTTCCTCCGGCAAACTCTACTTTTTGAATAAAGGCATCTACTTCTTCTCTGCTTTCAGCACCTAGTGAAAATATTACCTCTGCGTTATGGGTAGTGTCTGCAGTTTTTGAACCTGTAAATTTCTCGAACACCGCATCCGGGAACAGCAGAATCGTTGTTTGGCCTATGGTAAGCTTGGCCCTCTCGTTACCAAAACTCGTCGCATTGAATCCAATCTCATTGAAAAAGGCAGTTGACCTCTCAACATTTTTGACCGGCAGGTTAATCCAAATCTCCTGTGACATGGCTTCAGCCTCCTGGAATATATTTTCAATTACTCCTACTATACTCTAATTTTGGCGGCTGAAGTAAAATTTATAAAAGAAATCACAAGGTTCGGCATTCTGTCATGCATCCAGTGGTTTTCCTTAGTAGACTTACGTATGCCCCGGCATCGTTTTCGCCAAAATATTGATCTTGCCAAGAATTCAATTCGTATCAAAGTAGAAGTGCGTTTTGTAATAGAACGGAACGGCATTGCCGTTCTTTGATCTATTTATGCCCCCAAGGTATTAAACAAAAAGGAAACGATAGCCGATCCTAGTGATAATTTAAGCGATAGAGGAGGTGCTGATTATAGGGAAAAGACGATGGGGTATTGTCAAATGGTTCAAAGACGATAAAGGTTACGGGCGGATAATGTTAGACGGTCAGGACGGTAACCATGTATTTGTTCACTTTATTGATATATTACCAGACCCAATTATGTTATCCAACGGTTTTGGGTTTTTTTAAACAAGGTCAAAAAGTCGCAGTTGACCTCGTTAAGTAACGGTAAGAAAAAACACGTTCGTGGAGTGGAAGGCCCTATTATGATAATTGCATATGGTGCTGTGAATTGATATGAAGCCCAATACAATTATTCAATCGATGCGTCAAGGAATATGAGCAGTCCATGGTTGAATTACAACGGAAACATAACCAGATATTTCACTTTCCAATCCAGAATGATTGGTATGGCTTTAATATATTATAGGAGCGTGCGATGATGAAGAGTATCGGAATTGTCCGGCAGGTGGATGAGTTAGGACGAATTGTCATCCCTGTAGAACTGCGGCGTGTTTTAGGGGTCGACGAAGCAGACGCGCTTGAGTTCTTTATCGATGAAGAGGCTAAATACTTGATGTTCCGTAAGTTAAACTCCGGATGCTTGTTTTGCGAATCCATCGAGGCGTTAAGCTATTTCAAGGGCCGATTGATCTGCACGTCCTGTTTACGAGATATAAGAGGACCTGAACCGCATTTGGCCAAGCTTGAAAGCGCCATCGCTTTGGATAGTGAAGTGAAACCGCAAGAAGAAAAGAAGACAAGGGGCAAACAAGTGGATACTCGGAAACGGTTAGCCGAGGTCATGCTAACGTATCCCAATGCTACTCAAGTTGAATGGGCAGAAATGCTTGGGGTCACCCAAGGTTATGTCAGTTATTTGATTCGAACTATGAAAAAAACCAACTCATTCAACTGAGTGCATATGAAATATTATGGCTTTGAATACGATCGATTGTCTGAACTCTCATTTGCGTTAGACTATTCTGGTTCTGCAGTTGCCGGCTTGCTAATACATACTGCTGCCCAAAGAAAAATTATATTGTATCCAATTTTATCGCGTGGGATCATTCGGGAACTGGAACCTAGACGCGTTCAGCAACTGAGGGAATTATCCCGGTACCTGGATGCTTATAGTCCGGATCATTACATTACAATGCCGCTGGTGATATCTGAAGCATTAACGGTTGGTCTTCAACAATCTAAGAAAATCAACAAAACATTTGAGGAGTGGAACGAGTCAATAAACAACTCCTATTCTCCTGTTGACAGTCGAAAAGGAAGAGGACAAATCCTCATTCGGTAAAAAAATATCCTGTCAAAAAAAGGAGGTTAGTTCTAGCAAGATCCATTTTTATTGGGCTGCCGCATTGTGATCATTGGAGGACTGGCCAAATGGTTTGATTCCGTTATCACCGAAACCGGAGCCGAATTGGTGCATGAAACCAGGGATCATCCAGAGCGCATACATGCGGATGCATTATTTATGCTCCTTACGGCTACCACCCAACGAGCGACCTAGAAAAGTAACGTGGGACGCTGCAGTGAGACATGGTGTGCGAACTACATTGATCTTGGATCTGCCTCTTAACGTGGCTACATCTAAGTAATTATTTCGTCCTAAGAATGTTTTATAAGAAGGGGTTATGTGAAGGACTACGAACCAGAAAAAATAAATCCAATGTAAAACAATTTCAGAAAAAAGTGTAACTTTTTGGATTCTTTTGGCGTTGTTTAATTTAGAAATAAACAATCTAGGAGATGATTCAAGGCGATCCTGACGCGTTAGGGAAATCAACCTAGTCGATATCAATGCAAAGGAACTTAGACTGAAATTTTCGTAACTAACCTTAATCTTCTGAAATTAATTGAATAAGGAGTGAAATACATGAAGCAGTTCTCAATAATAATTATTTTATTAACCATGATTCTTTCCGGATGTTCCAAAAATAATACGGAACCCGTTGAAAGTTCAAAAAACACGGAAATCAACACAAATGTTGGTCAAAATAAGGATCAAGATGACACTAAACCAGACGGCTCCGGTACGCAGAAGAATCCAATCGAAGGTGAAAAAGGAGATAAAGCCAATACGAAGGATCAATTTGAACTGTCAAACTACTTTAAGAACCAGTCCTCTCCATCCGTTGAGAATAATGCAGATGAATTTGAATGGAAAAACCAAGATGTGAGTTTAACGGCTAAAAAGACAAAGGCAAAGCAGGCGGGGCCTGAAGCTCATAATATAAGTTCGATAAAAATAAAAAAAGCTGATAAGTCCTATGATTTAAAACTTAGTCAAAATCCTTCACAAATAGATTCAGTATCACTGTCACCAAATCAAAATTATTTAGCAGTCAGCTTTGACTCCGGCTCTGTTGTTGTGTTGATGAATTTAAATAATGGAGAGAGTGTCAATTTAAATAGTGAGTTAGAATTATCCGGAAAAAAACGTATACAGTATATTCATCCATACAGCTGGTCGCCAAACAGTGAAACACTTGCTTTAGCATATGAGAATCCAAGCAGTAACATCGCTTTATACAGTACTGACAATAAGCAATATTCCTTTACGACAACGGATACCAAGTATATTTCAACCGCTTTCCTTCTGTGGAAAAAGAATGGCGACTCACTTGATATTGTAAGCGAACAACCGTCTGATGTTTTTAAACTATACAGATTAGATATTCAAAATCAAACAGTTAAAGAAATCGCGCCCATTTCCCGAGATGAACTTTCTAGCCTAAAGGATTACGGTCCAACCATTATTGATAAATAGTTAAGAGAGGCATTAAGTCCCCATCAGGGTCTTAATGCCTCTCTTTAATTAAATATTATTTATTGTAATCAAACCTGTACCGCTACCTGCGGCAGCAATAGCATTAATCAATGAATATTGATTGCTATTGGAAAGACGGATGCATCCCAATGTTGGATGGAGGGGATACCAAGTATTACTTGGATTATCGTCCGGATCACCGCCGTGGATCATAATTTCGTTCCGACCATTAGCCTCGGCAATTTTAGCGTTGCCATTAAGTGCATGATTTAACCACACTCGTTTATAAGGTCCGTAAGTCGATTCAGGTGTGTTTGGGGCTACCACTGTGGTCTCATATTCACCGGTTGGAATATCGGCATATTTAAGTTTCCACTGTGTATGGTCGCCGTTATTCTCATCTTTATTCGAACCTCGACCGAGAGCATCAACAGGCCCAAAGACCAAAGAACCTGCCGCATTATACATTTTCAGAGTACCCTTGTAATTCCGGTTAGATGGAAAATTCGCAACGATATGGTAATTGTAACCCATGTTTAACGCCTCCAAAGAATTTATTATGAATCAGATCAGAGGGAAGGGTAACGGGCGAGCCCTCATCTCAACCGCTACCGACTTTTTCTGAGTCATATTAGTAAAGTGAAAGATCAACAAAAAATATCAACCTTTCGAAAAACTATTGATATAGGAAAAAGCCAGAACTTTTTATTTGTGAAATAATCCCTTTTTAAGGAATTATTATTTTTTTTGAAAAAAACGGAACATTTGTTCGTTTAGGTTGTTTTTTTAAATACACATAACACTTTATTTATAAGAGTTTAGGTAAATAGAGGAGGGGGGATTTAGATGGGGTTGTCTGTTGATCAGCAGGAGCGGTTTTTGGATTATTGTCATTCCAAGCAAAATATCTTTTCGAATCGAGTTGTGAAGGGATTTTTTCAGGAAGAGGAAAACGTTCTTTTGTTACTCGAAGCAGTGGATGGAAATATGGATAGTCGCAATGAACTTGAGGAGAAGTTCCGAAAATATTATTTTAGGATTCGATTTGTAAAATTTTTAGTCCAGACAATAAATTTTTATACTATTGATCAAATGAGAATGTATAGGAAACACGACTATCGTTATCAGCTCATATTTGATCGGTCTGCATCTGATGAAGGGAACAGTACATTAGGAGAGCTTCTTTTATTTAACCATACTTCTACTCACCCAGAACCAACCACCTCGGATCCTGGTTACTTCCAATCAACTTTCACCAACGAAAATTTAGTAGATGCATTTTCAGATTTATCGCATAAACAGAAGATAATAACTACTCTGGGATATTCACTTTGCTATAAAGACCATGAAATAGCCAAGGTAATGGGTGTTTCACCACAAGCAGTTTGCAAGACCAGAAACCTCGCATTAAAAAGACTACGTGTTGCTTTACAGGAAGGGCGGTGAATCGAGTGGATAATTCTTCTCCTCTTACATACTTACTTACAGCAATCAGTCAGGTAGGCTTTCCTATAGTTCTTACCGGATACTTACTAACTCGGTTTGAAAGAAAACTAGAAATTTTAACGGAAACAATCACAAAGCTTACAGATGTTATTAATAATAGATCAAATGAGGGAAGCCATGAAAAGTGAACTATTTGACCAAGTGTTACGCGCGCAACAGGGCGACAAAGAAGCCCTGTATGAGATAATTAGATCTTTTCTGCCGGCCATTCGCAGTGCTCGACGAAAGATAAAAGGTGATCGCCAGGAGGACTTAGAACAAAACATAATTGAAATCATCATCAAGAAAATTATGTCTTTTGACTTAGTAAATACACTGGACTTCACAGGTTTTTGCCAACAATTAAATGAGATTTATGAAAGCGAAAATTAAAACAGCCCAAGGAGGCTGTGTTTTCTTTTCAAAAGAAGACCCACCCTTTTCCTTTATGACTTGTAGGTGTAAGTATAGTAGCAAAATATAAATAACCAATCGCCGTTTGAATCCCGACGATTGGTCTCGTAAGTTTGTAAGGTCTTTTATTCCCTGCCTCATTAAAGTGTCCTTTAGTTACCAATTAAGGAGAACTCATTAATAAATCCATCGGCCTGATTGAACACAGGTACGGACTTTTGGGTTTTAAAGTCGAACAAGTAAATACCTCTTTGATCTTTATCTGTTGGACCGCCAAGATAAAATAAGCCTTGCTGGTCTTGGGTAATAGCAGCAGAACTACCTGTAAGGATGGGGAGCTTCAATTTAGTTCGTTTTCCAGATTGAATATCCACCAGACTGTACTCAATGTGCCCATTATTATAATATGGAGACGTAACGATGAACAATTGATCGTCACTGCTCGAAAGGGAAATCACTTGTTCATGTATTAATCGAATAACTATCCTTTCTTGTAGAGTTTTTGTATTGATTTCTTTAATCGTATAATCTGGGGGAACCAATACCTTTTTTTGTTTCCAAGCAAGTTCGCGTGCTTGGAACTGGGCCTCCTTTGAGTATTCCGCCGTGTAGATTGATTCCTTTTTTTGATTATAGGCTACACACCATGTATTGGTATCCGTATCCTTATCATGCAGCACCTTCATTGAACCCTCATTTTTATCAAGAAAGATCGTCTTTAAATTCCCTCCTGGTTTTATTGCAGCCGCCATTACAAGTGAACCCTTGGGATTAATGGGTACAATATAATTAATAGCAAACAGATTTTTAGTTAATTGGCTTTCTTTCTTAGTGTTTAAGTCATAAGAGAATAACTGGTCACCATCCCTACCCACATCTGCTGAGTAATATAATTTGTTTTCACTTCTTGAAACTACGGATAGGGGAGATTGGGATGTATAAGGTATATCCCCCAATTTTTTGATTTCTTTCGTATGAGTGTCGTAAATCATAGATCGCATGACCATCCCATCATTTGTATCCTTACCGTTCACATATTGTGTATAGGTAATCGATAAATAAGGCGAATCCACTATAGGCTTTACAGCTGTGCTACTCCCAGAACCTGAAGGGCTTGAGCAAGAAGTGAAGATTATTGTACACAATAATAGAAATAAAACGGTAGTAATGATTCTAACTTCAGTATGTTTTTTTTTCAAAACAAATCGCTTCCTCTACTATAAAAATGGATAGGACGTTACCATCCTATCCATTTTTATTTTATTATCAGATTTTAAAACTGGTAAAAGTATCTTCCTGAGAAGGAAACAGACGGGCTATAGGTCAGCCCTAAATATGAAAGGCCATCTTTCCAAATATCAACTACGGCATCTGGCAGGCTACCGTTATCTTCCTTTTGAAAACTGTAAACGTAATCATTGTCCAAGTTTCGTACAGAAATTAATGTATCATACCGCGGGTTATCAATTTCACCTTTTGTTGCACAATCACCCTTTTTCAGGACGTAGTTACCATGATCTCCGTATGTGTCGGTAAAGTTAGTTCCGCGGCCTGTTCCTTGCACTTTACCTGTGCTTGTTCCAGTAATGACAATTGAGTTATTATGAGCACCATATGTATATGTCCCTGGGGCCTTTCTGGTGCCTTGTGGAAGTGCACTTTGAACTCCAACAGTTGTTTGATCTTCCGGATAAATGATGTCTTTAAGATATCCTTCCCCATCGTAAATTACTTTCATTCCAGGCTGTGGTTTCGGATTATCAATATGGAAGACAGGCAGAGACTTTGCCTCCTCCAGAATTTCCTCCGCCATTTTATTTTCTTTATCAAGAGCTGCTTGCTCCTCAGGAGTTAGAATTCTGCGGGAAACGGTATTTTTAGGCTTTTCGGTGGGCAATGGGGATCCTTCTTCTAAATATACTGGATTATTGTTTTCATCGTACTGAATAACAGTGCCTGCAAGCATTCGATCTGGGATAGAACTGTTTTGCTCAGCAAATGTACTGATGGGGCTTGCAAAAATTTGTGAACCAACGAATACAACAGCAACAACTCTACCTAAGCATTTAATAATTCTCTTGCTCATAATCTACCTCCCAAAATTTTGTATTAATTACAAACAAAGTATATATTCGGGATCCATATTTTGTAAAGCCTTTTAATGATAATATCTGGTGCCAAGCGTCTGACAGGGGGATACATGTGCTATCAGAAGTCGTTTAATTGCTGATTTTTGGACAGAAAACTCCCCCTTTTGGAACATCTGCTACCCTAATAGAACCGGGAAGTGGTTGTCCAAACGTTGCCAATTTCCCGCGTCCTAGGTTTATATTGGATGTTATCTGGTGTTGAACTCGAGAGTGCACCGGATTAGCGTGGGTGCTCTCTGGCATTAATGTTAAATTATGAGGTCGAGAAATAAAGTAACTTCCGCCCAAGGCCAAAATTAAATATACCCCTGTTATGATGTTGATTTTATAATGATGAAGACACCTCCAGCTTTTGGGGACCTCCAGATAAATATAGAATTAATTTGGGGAAAACCGGCGTGTTCCTGCTGCCAAGTTTATATATCGTGTCACGTATTTCTATGGAAATTTGATTCAAGGGTTTGTTAGTTAATAATTAGACGTGTTCTTCCATATAAAGGTAACGGTGATTTCCAAAATAAAATATTTTTGTCTTGATTCCGTAGATGGATTAAGTAGAAGTAGCTGGACGATAATAGACTAGACAAAAATGGACAAGAAGAAGGTCCTTTTATTATGTATACGGGATTGCGGGGAACATAGCCGGAAGATCGCGATCTTATACCGATGATTCCTGGATGACCTTTCATTTCCATAATAATAACCGAGCTATGAGCAGCGGGAGGATAAACAGTGTGTGAGTTATCAAACCATAAGCCAAAAGAAAAGACACCATGAAAGGAAAGTCCTGTCTTAAACGACGGTTTAAAAATGTGGGTTCCAAAAGAAAAAAATGAACTACAAACCATTCAGCAATTAAAGCGTTATTTATTATGTGGTTTTTCTTTGGCGTTTTGAGTTGAAGGACTGCTGTTTCATCGGTTCTTTAAGGGGCCTGAATCAATGGCTCCAATGTAGAATTTGTGCATGAATCACGTTGCATACCTATAATTTAAATCATAAGCTTGTGAGGAAAAGGTATGAAAAAAAGTCCTTATTAAAGAGGGAGTGAGTCTCATTAAAAAACAGTTAGCTTTATTGTTGATCGTTGTTTGCGCGTCATTTTTTATTTCATCCAATAGTTCATTCGCGTCAAAAGCCTTGACAATTAAAGTTTCCAAAAAACCACTTGATTTTAACATCGTAAAACCTTTAAGTGACGGCGGATTCCATGATGGGTTGCTGTTATCAGAAAAATCCGATGGGAAAGTTGTCTTTTATAATTCAAAAGGAGATATTGCCTTTAATTTAGCTTCAGGAATAGTACCTGTCACTGACTTTTCTGAGCAAAGAGCAATAGTAAAGAACAATAAAACCAATCTCTACGGGTTTATTAATACAAAAGGCGGTTTGGTAACACCACTTCAGTATCAAGAAGCAGGAGATTTTACTGAAGGGGTTGCTCATGTAAAACTGAATGACTCAGATTATCTAATCAATCGATTTGGTAAGATTATTACGGAACTCTCCACGAAATATGATTCCAGCTATTCTTTTAAAGAGGGTTTATCTTTAGCATATCAATCCAAGACTGGGAAGGCAGGGTATATAAATAAAATAAATAAGGTGGTTATCCCATTTAATTATAATCAAGGTCGTGACTTTTCAGAAGGATTAGCTTTAGTTCAAGATGGAAATGGGAAATCAGGCTATGTTAACACTTCGGGTAAAGTTGTGATCCCTTTTAAGTTTAAATCTGGTGGTGACTTTAACGAAGGGATAGCCCCGGTTCAGAACAAAAATGGCAAATGGGGGTATATTAACAAAAATGGAAAAGAAGTTATCCCATTTCGCTTTTCCTCTGCAGGAATTTTTAGTGAAGGATTGGCAGCTGTCTATAATACGAAAGGGAAAGTAGGTTATATAAATAAACAAGGAAAACTGATCATTAATTACCAGCAATATAATAGAGGGTCGATCTTCAAACAAGGTTATGCATTGGTTGGCATAGGGGATAACGCTACAGGGAAATTTGGTTTCATAAATCGAAAGGGTACACTAGTAACTAAACTTGAATATAGGTCTGAGTCATCTTCATTTAGTTCGAATGGTTTAGCAGTTGCTTTTAAAGCACCAGGAACCGCGTTTATATTAACGAAGCCAAACCAAAATTAGACAATAAAAAAAGAACAAGGTGTGGGTTAAGTCCACACCTTGTTCTTTTTAGTCATGCGTGTAAAACTTTACGGTTGGAAGGTCTGCAGCAGTCCAAGACCAGTTAATTGTAGTATTGTTATAATTGGTAGATCCAGCTTGAGCAATTTGAACATCACGCAACTGCGTAATAGAGGAACCTTTTGGTCTTACGACTACACAATGACCATGGCCATCCGCCTTTCGGATACCGATAGTCGGATACCCTTGATTTGCTCGGCTTTGAGCGTCACTAAATGTAACCGAATACCAACCAGGTGTTCCATTATTGAGCAATGCATCTGCCATTTGATTTGCCGTACCACTCGGCAAAGCAGCGGACATGGCCTTCATTACGTCCTGTGCAAAGATATTGCAATACGTAGTAGAACCACTAGGTTGGTATTTACTGTTGGTTTCAACTTTAAAGCCATCGATAGTAGTTGAATAAGTGCTTGCACTTCTTGCCATTTTTATTTCCCCCTAATGTAACTAATTGAGCAGTCGATAGAGGCGCAAACCATTTGAATGGCCCTACATTCGTAATGGCTGCATCGATTGACTCTTAATAAGTAAAGTGAATCTTCTAAGAGAAAAAACAACCTAATATAAACGACTCACCCTAAAAATTAATCCGTAACCCTATTTGATGGTTCATCAACATATTAGATTTGATTACTCAAATCTTATAGCTACTAAATTTCAAGGTATTCTGTCAAAATTGGTTAGCAAAGGAATGGGAAATGTATTATGAGGAAAGATGACCCATACTAATAACATTCCGCTCTGTAAGCAGAAGCTTCCATATAAAGGAGGGGATGCTTTTTATATATCAAAAGAGCATGCTTCCTTGCTGAAAGCTGTCTAAAGTTTGCAGCTTAGTTGGCCGATAAGATTTAAATAGAGGTTTAAGATAAAATGGGAAATGGGATATTGTATTATCTTATGGCCAAAGGGTCTTCAAGGAGGTAAATAAATTAATTTATAGTCGACTTTATAAAAACCAAGAATGAAAAGAACCATCGAAATATCACGAGAAATACTTCAATGTGTAGAGAATTTTAAAAAATTGTACCATTTAGACGATGTACAGATGGTTCAACTTCATGACGAACTTGGGAGTATTCATCTGTTATTTATTTACATATAATTTTGCGGGTCGTGTCAGCTTAGCTGGTACTACTCCAAATAGAGAGTGGGGAAACACGTGAATACCATAGAGCAAATGTATGAGGATGGATTACTTTCGAACGATGCTAAAGTTCTCTTAATGGATCTGGCCAAAGGGGACGAGAATATTCTGGTCATCGGGAACGATAAGCAGATGAACGGGCTTCTCCTGATGGCTATATTACGGGAACGGTCGGGCAGCGAATTAGGCTGGTATTTTAAGGACCGGGATGACTTAAACTTAAGGAGTCTGGCCCCCAATCTGACTGTGATCAACTCAAACCAGGTGAAGTCATATGCAGAAGCACGGGAGTTGGTTCGCGCTATGACGTTTACTCCCATTGTCATAGATGAAATCAATACGCCGGCTATGGCAAAATTTTTCCTCGAGTGCTGTGTCGGTCTGCGTGATCGGGTGACAGCTGCATACACCGAATATGGAGATCCCAAAGCAGTCTTAAACTCATTTGCGAGACTAACCAGAGAAGGTGTAGATCATCGAACAGAGGAAATGGTGGTTAATTCTGTCCGGGATACGGTGAATGTCTTTATCATTTATGCAGAAGAGAATGGGCAGAAAAAAATTTATGTAATAGATAACAGAAGACAATAAAAATGCACCTACTTGAATATGGATACTTTTTAAGAACTGACATAAAATAGTGAGTTCCATGCAAAAAAGGGAGCAGTCGTCGATAAGATGACTGCTCCCTTTGGGCTTCTTAATATACGTATCCATTACCACTTACAGCAACTGTACCGATATTCTCGACTCCAATACAGGATGCACCAATTTCCATGTTATTGTTTTACTCGTACTGGAATAAGTACCAGTTACCTTCGCCATATATGTTTCTGAGGTGTTTTAATTTCGATTATCGGATAAGAAAGACGACAAAAAGGAATATCCAAAAATGTTAAACAGTAACTGGTCATAGTGTTTATCAAAGGAGATTAAATAAATATCTGTTGGTAAAAACGCCTTTGGAAATGGACCGTGCAAAAATATTAAAATCAATAAAATCGGTAGGCAGAATAAAAATAAAGATATATAATTCATTTTCCAATTCTCTTTCTTAAACAAACGTTTTCCACAGGTAATCATCTTTAGTAAAATACCGAGAATAAATGCTGGGATAGCCCATGGGAATAGAGACCACCAATATACTGCCTTTGATCCTGTATCAATGAACCAATCGGTAAACCCCTTGAAAATACATATTATAAAAATCACTAAAATCATTTTGATAAATACTTCTAAATTAGCACCTTTCATGCTATTCAAACAAAACACCCCCTAATATTAAATTGACATAAGTGGCTTGATAGAATAGGATTGAGGTGTATCAAAATTTTCCAAAAATGGAGGGATTATTTTGAGAAAAAGTGTGCTTACTTTTCTGTTATTCATTTTTACATTGTCTTTATCCACGTCATCAGTTTATGCTCAAAGTGATGCAGATATGTCCAGCGAAAGCACAAAAATCAGCGATTTAACGGTACTCTTTGAGAGAGCAAAGGAAGGAATTACCGATTTACAGATGACTAAGACAGATCCAACATTCATAAAAAGCCAACACGGGAAAACTGGGAAAGTGGAGAGGTTTGAAACTACTCAACTCTTATCAAGCACAACGAAAAATGGCGATACTACCAAAAATTATTCAACTACAATTTTTAATACATTGAGCACTCGTTCTTCTGGAGGTGATAAGTGGGACGATTCATACGGGGTAAAGGCGTATATAACGATCGACTGGACATCTGGTACTTACCAAAATATAGCAACTGCCTCAATTAATAATGTCAGCGGTGGTTGGCTAATTTCGGATAGTTGGCTTTCAATTTCTAATTTAAGTTTAACAATCAACCAAAATGGAGTTACCCCCACTATACCGTACCCCACAAATCAGAGTAAGTCGTATTCACCAGGAACCACATTTAATTATAGTAACGTTGCCTCCATAAATAATTGGGAACCCGTTTTAATCGGAAGTAGCGATATCCCTTCTGCTGTCGGCACCCAACAAAATTGTACGGTCCATGATAATAGTGACTCTTGGAGTTTTCCATTCAATTTTAAGATATCACAATAAACCGTAAATGGAGGGGACATTACAATGAAAATAATAACAAGATGTATGTTAACAATCTTTTTATTATATTTAGTTTTTCCACTCAGCAGCAGTAATGCGTCAAGTTCGAGGGGATTTTTAACCACTTATTCAAGCCAGGAAATCAAGGATATTGATGTTCTGTTCGAAAGGGCTAGAAGCGGCATAAGCGATATAAATGATAATGAGATAAGTAATTCAACGGTAGTCATAAAAAATGAAAAAAGCGGCGAAACAAAAGACGCTAAGGCTATCAGTACTACGCAGTTGCTTAAAATTGAAACAAAGGAAGGAGCAACGAAAAAGTCCTATTCAACTACCTATTTCACTTCAGGTTACAATGGGTCTGGGCACGATGACGGAGATCTCTGGGACCCGAGTAGTTACGGTGTAAAAGCTTATTCTACTTTATATTGGGATTTCTATTATGATAACGATGGTGCAACATACAAAGATATAACTAGCGCATCAGGTGGATGGACTATATCAGACAGTGCCTACTACTTAAGAAATAAAACGGTCAGACTTTTCTCTTATGGATCTACGCCTAATCATACAAGCCAGACTGTTGATAAAAGTTTTAATATTTCAGACTCAACCAATACATTTTCAGTAACTGCACCCTCAGAATGGCAGCCGGTTGTGATAACTGATAAAGCCTACAGAAATTTAGGAGTAAGCCAAAGTTGTACGATTTATGATGGAACAGACTCATCGAGCTGGAGTTTTTCCTATGAACATAAAATATAATTTGTAATATAAAGTAGCAATTGACTGCCGAGGACTTTCTCGGCAGTTTTTTAATTTTTAGTAATACTGCTGATAGTGTGGCTATTGTTGTGTCAAAAAGCATGCTTTTTGACACGCTAGAAAAACTCTTGTTTTTACGTTTCAAAATGCCCCTAAAATGACTTTAGAAACGTCTCATTAATGATGTGGGTATTTTGATACGGAGTGAGGGTAATGAAGTTAGAATAGGTCGAGTATCGGCCTAAGATCAGAATCCGGAACGGCGGCTCATCAAGTTGGGAGATCGGCATTGAGAAGCGGTTTTAAATTTCTATATATTGATGAGCTGCTCTAACGTCTTACAAGCAGACAAACAGAAGAAGCCGGAACAGATGACCCGGCCCTACTCTTATTTAATATATATTCCTCTGTTATTCTTTTAATAATAGATCTCGTTGGGTATTCTCCGCTGCCATTAGTGGTCTCTTTAAGGGGTCCCGCCAACAAAACTCAAGAAAATACGCTAAGATATATTTATTGGTTCGTCCGCTGTACGTACGCAAAGCCAGGCTGGCAGAAAACTTGGACCTATTTAATAATTTTCATTGACTTCGCAATTCTTAATAATGAATCTTTGGATAAATTAATTGTATCTAATTCAAGGTATGTACCCGATTGAATCCATTTTAATCGCGCACCTGTAGGCTCTTTCCCTAAATAAGGTTCATACCAACCTTTAACCCCATTAATGATAACCTGCTCACCTCGTGGTTCAAAAGAGAAGCTCTTTATTTGTGTTACACCAAATACATACTCACCCTTTGAATCAAAGTAGTTAATTATAACATCCTTAACTTCAGGCATATTTTTTTCAATTTGGGCAGGTATTTTTATCTCATAATTAGTTGCTGTATCAAAATAAGAAGGGGTAAACAATTTGAAGGTGATATTTTTTCTCAATTCCTGAATTTTAGTATCATCACTTATGGAGAAGCCAAATACTGCATGTGTGAGGATACTTAAGCTTAGAGCAATTGATTTCAACATTCTTTGTGTTCTCCTCTTTCTTTATTGTTTTTATTTATTTTCCCCAATATGAAGTTGTATATTCTTGAATGTGAAATTTGAACCCAGTATCGGTTTTCCTTCCGCACGGTTTGAAATAATTTGTAACAGGATGATATCGCGTTGTCTGCTTAATCGAAGCGTGAACTTTAACAGATCCTTCCCCAGGATAGGAAGTGAGTACCTATGTGATGGCGCTCTAAAGGACGAGTAGCTAAAGAGCTATTGGTCTAGGAATTGGCGGTTTTAGATACTTTATGGAGAAAAACGAGGAGGAGGCTGAATATTAAACCGGCTAGGAGACTTGTTTTCAAAATTCTTGAATGAGGGAGTATTGGAACGGAAATTTTGTAGAATCCTGAATTTGTATTCAGCATGAAAAATGCACCCCTAAAATTTATCAGTTACCCTGACTATTTTTAAGGGGTGCACTTATGATTTTTAAAATTTATTGATAGGCATACCCATCAACTTGTACATATGTTCCTCCGACGACATCATTATCGTTTAATGATACCCAATTTACATCATATGTTTTTCCACTTGGTAACCCATATACTCCAAATGTTTTGTAGTTTGTTACATCACCCTCAACCCAAGAAAGCCTGTCTTCTCCAGTTGAAGCATCTGTAACGGTCCATTTTATAGAAGCCTTTTCGTTGGAATGAAGACCATATACTTTATAATTATAAAATTGAAAACTACTTACACCTGAATTCAAGGACACAGTAAATCCACCAAATTGTCCGGCACTTGTTGGGCGGACATAGTATGGACCATATGTTGAGGAGGCTGCGAATACAGATGAAGCATCCCCTGTCTTAATTTCTACATATGGCCCAGTCTCAGGAAGAGGAGTGTTGATTTCACTACTGGTACTTTCAATTGTCTTCTGGTTGGTACTTTCATCAGCAAAAACTGCTGATGAAAAAGCAAATGAAAATAACAAGAGGAACAAGAACAATTTCGGGAAATTTTTCATTGTATACACCCACCTCATACAAAATTTTCTATCTATTCCATTATATTCCGAGTTGGGAGAGTAGTAAATACTTTTGTGAGGTGCACCTTCTATTAAAAATCATGTTTTGCAGCGTTTCTTTCAGGGGCATTTTGAACGTAAAAACAAAAGTCTTTTGTCAAAAAAACATGCCATTATTGATATGGGTATTTTTGATATAGAGTAAACGAAGTTGGCACATGGTCGAGTGTGGTCAAAGATCAGATCCTCAAAACCTCATTGGGAGGCAGGCATTGATGAGCGGTTTATATTACATAGTGGAAGTGACTTCGAGAGGCCGCGATACAAGGCTATGCGCTCGATGATCGATAGGGGGACCTGGTTTCTGTGGATGCGCGGGATCGTTTGGGACGTGATTAAGGGGTCAAGGTAGTGATACAGTTGGATACGGGCTTATTATTTTGTCATATTATCTATACATAACATGACGAAAAATGATATAATCAAAATATGGAAGGTGCATTCCACCGTTTCGTAAGAGCGGAAAATCTCGTCGTGTTATATATTTCGGTTAAAAGGAGTCAACCATGTTTGAAGAGTTTATACGGCATCTAGAGGATCGAGGCGTCTCTCCAAAAACCATCATCAGTTATCAGGGGAGTTGGAAGAGGTTTGTTGCCTGGCTTCAATCGATCCATCCGGGCGAACAGGTACATGCAGAATATGCGACCCAAAAGGATATGGCTGATTTCAAAAGATACTTACTTGTCGCCGGCGGCAGGAATGGAAAACCGGCTTCGCCAGCAACCAACCAGTTAACGTTTGTCCACCTAAACGCGACTTTTAGATTTTTTGCAGAGATGGGATACCTACCTGACAACCCGGTAGGGCGAATTAAAAAGCCTCCTAGAGCCCGTCGTCTCCCAAAGTGGCTCTCTCGGAATGAACAGAACGCTTTGCTTCGTGAGGTTCGGAACCAGGCAAGTAAAAGGGATCACGCGATCGTTCTGACTTTTCTTCGCTTGGGGTTGCGAGTTCATGAGCTTTGCGATCTGCAGCTCACCGACCTGACGTTGAGCGAAAGAAAGGGAACAGCATATATCCGGGGGAAAGGGGACAAGGATCGAGAGTTGCCGGTTAACGCAGAGCTGCGCGCCGCCTTGCAAGGGTATCTGAACGAAAGGGATTCAGACAGTCCTTATGTGTTCGTTTCAAAGCGGTCTTCTAAATGCTCTGAACGAGGGATACAGCACATTATAGAAAAATACCGGGATCGAACAAAAATCAAGCATTTATCTTGCCACTGCCTCAGACATACGTTTGGGCATGATTTATTGGCTGCCGGTAACGACCTGCAGAAGGTGGCCATGCTGATGGGGCACTACAAAGAAGATGGAACCCCGAATATTGAAATGACGATGATCTATACGACTCCTGGTACTGATGATCTGGAGGCTGCAGTGGAGTCGATCAGCTGGACTTGAAAATGAATGGAGAAGGTATACTTGTACTTATTCAAGGACAAGCACATTGCGAACATATTCGCAATAGACACAAAAAGAATAAGGGAGTGTGTATTCAAATGCCAGAAAATGAGCATGCACCGTGGTTCAGAACTGAATTTAGAGAATTGCAAGAGATTTACGGAAAATCCGGAGATGAATTGAGGTTAGCAATGTATCAAAAGGGGGTTACGAGAAGTGATGGATACGAGTATGCCATCATGGCGAGATAAGCGCAAAGCAATCAACGATGTCTTAAAAATGATCGAATATTCTCAAAGTTGGATTGTGGATAAAAGGTAAGTGTCATGATGTACAGTGCAAACGTATTGCGGATTAGACACAAAATGCGAAGGAGTGAAGTCAATGAAAATCGAGGTTTATGAAAATTTCGATGGAAGCAAGTTGGTGGCTGTCTTGGTTGAAGATGATGGAACGGAACGCGAGTTGGTGAGATCGGAAGTAGGTAATGATGATTTGTTAAACAAAATCGATGATATGAATTTGTCGCATCTAACAGTGACATTTCACTGGGCATCTGGTAATTGAATAATGCCTAGAAAAAAGCAGGTTGATATTGTTGGGCAGAGGTTTGGAAAAGTAGAAGTTATCAAAGAAACAGGAACAGGACGTAATTATGATCGAATGTTTTTATGTCGTTGTGACTGTGGCACAGAAAAGACCTGCTCTATGAATGACTTGCGAAGAGGGAGTATCCAGTCATGCGGATGCAGCAATGATGATCGTTTGAAACTAATGCAACAAAAAAATGAATCTTCACGTGTGAATGGAGTCGTTCCACATCATCTTAAAAGAAAAATCACTCATAATAAATCAACAGGGGTTAAAGGAGTAAGCGCTGAGTATACCAAAAAGGGCACGAAAATTTATAGAGCATATATATCAGTAGGAGGGAAACGGATTCGCTTAGGAAGTTTCCTCGATCTAGGAGACGCCGTTGAGGCTCGCAAGAAAGCCGAAGCATTATATCACGAACCGATATTACAAAAAGCTGAGCTTCAAAGTGAAAAATTAGAATAGATGTTAATGAGCGGTACGAACGTATTACGCAGTCGAAATGAAAATGTGATGGAGTTGTTTGTAGGGTTACGAGTGTCTACTAAGAACATTCTGTCGACCTGGTGCCGATGATTGGGAGGTCACGGTGGAGTCGATGGATGAAAGGAAGAAGTATGTAAGCAACAGGATGAGCTCGGGTGAGTTGTTTTTCCACAGCGTTTAGTAAACCATGTAGTTCGCTATCCAATCCGGAATGATAGTGTGGCCAGATTATAATAGGAGCGTGCGGTTATGAAGAATATCGGAATGGTTCGGCAGGTGGATGAGCTGGGGCGGATTGTTATTCCTATCGAATTGCGACGTGTTCTAGGGGTGGACGAAAAAGACGCGGTTGAATTTTTTATCGATGAAGAGGCTAAGTATTTGATGTTCCGTAAGTTAGTTTCGGGATGTTTGTTTTGCGGATCCATTGAAGCGTTAAGTTACTTCAAGGGGCAGCTCATCTGTTCGTCTTGTATTCGGGACATCAGGGGCCCTGAACCGCATTTAGCTGAGTTTGAAAGTGCTGTCGCATTAGAAAGCGAAATGAAGCTGAAGGAGAAGAGGGGAGACCAAGGGTTACGAGATATCTGTATACCCGAGGAACAACAGGACAAGCCTGACAGCGTCGTCGTTTTGGCGCAGGAAGAAAAGAAGAGAAGGGGAAAACAAGAGGATACTCGGAAACGGTTGGCCGAGGTCATGCGAGCGCATCCCCATGCTACGCAAGTCGAATTAGCTGGAATGCTTGGGGTTACCCAAAGTTATGTCAGTTATTTAATCCGTAGTTCGAAAAAAGCCAACTCGGAGGAATGAGTTAGCTCTTATTGGGCCTTGGGAGGTCTCATTTTTCGAATTAGACTATCTTAAAAAAGTATTGCAAGCGAAAATAGCTAATACGCTGGCCTATCGAACCAAAAATAATGGCCGTGAATCCGGAATTCGAGGTAATGCATCATGTGAAAGAAGAACGAGATGATTGAGGAGCTTATCTCGTTGGCTCAGGCATTGCCTGAACCGATCCAATCTAAGTTCATGGCACATATTAACGACTTTAGTAAAGATATGATTAGCTCGGAAGCCTTTGACTCCGCGGTTAATGAATTGTCTTCCACGCATTTTATCGGTGAGCTTCATCTGTTTTTCCTGAGTGAAGTGGAACGAATCAAGCCGAGAAGACTACAGGGGCTCATGTTTAGCCGCTGGAATTATTAAATTAGCAATAGGTATGGATCTAAAGAAAAGAAACCTGCTGGAGAGTGAGTAGGATGAAAAGTATCGGTATTGTTTGGCTGGTAGATGAACATCGTGATTCCTATGGAATTACGGCCGTGATGGGGATCCATGAAGGAGATCCATGGATGATTAGTCGAGCCGATTGATGTTGCGTCAGTACAATACGGGCTGTTTCTTTTGCGAGTAAATGGATGGGTTAGGCTATTTCCGGGGCCGGTACGTCTGTCAGTCCTGTATTCGGGCTATAGGTGGCTAGAAAGCGTGAGCCGGCTTGAAAATGCAGCCACATTGGAGAGTGAGGATAAGCTATTAGAGAATCCATCAACGCCGTCAGAGGAGACAGGGAAAGGACAAGACGAAAAAAGGAAAGTCTTGAGCCAATTGGCCGATGTCATGCGGACCCTACCCCGAGGCTTCTCAAAGTGCATGGGCAAGGATAATTGGAATTAACCCATGTTATGTAAGCCTGTTAGTTCGAATCATTTTATGAAGAAGACCAACTCTGATCCATGAGTTGGTCTTTTCTTGTTTAGAATCGTTTTTGGAGCCATGCCACCTCTTGTTCCTAGAATATTCCGATCGACACAGGTATTTAAGATCAGGAACGGCCCCTCTGCACAGTAAAGTCTAGATAGATTTCCATGAACCTTTTCCCTTGAAACTGAATATGCTATTCTGGCGCAATTAAGACATGGGGAAGATCCCTCACCTAAATGTGGAACAAACTTCAAATCAGTCCCTAAAATAGCCTCCCAAATGGGAAGGCTATTTTAGGTTATCTAGGAAATCAGCAGATACATTACCTAATCCAACCTTGGCTTGTGAAAGGAGACCGCCGTTATGCAGACCTGTCCTTTTTGCGGATCGGTTATTGAGGAGAAAGAGCATGCGTATTATTGTTCCTTTTGTGACATGGGCCTCGTGGCCAGTCAGATTCAGCAGAACGGATTCCGAAAAAAGGTTTTTTATGAAGTGCCCGTTTTTCTGGAAGCAGCGAAACTGTCTACAAGAGACTTATTGGAGAAGGACAGCTACTTTCTGACCTGCTTGCTACGGGAGGTGCGACAAGAGAGATCCCGGAGTTATCAATATTATCTGCGTTTTTTTAAAAAGGCGAATGAAGAGCAAGGCGACTTTTTAGATGATGCTAAGCACGCTGGCGGCCAGTATGAATATTGGACACGGAAGGCCTGGATTTTAGAAAATATTTTAAGGGAGCGCTTTGGTTCTTTTCCCGAACGAATTTCAGATGCTTATTTGCAAACCATGGCTCGAAACATAGACAAATTCAATGAGAAGCCGATGCGAATCATGAGCTGAACGAATGATGGGTAAACTTGATTCTCACTTCCTATCAAATATAACCGGAACAGGGGTAAACAGACAGAAGCCATAAGGAGGTTGGCCATCCCCATGCCATCAAAGGAGAATAGGCTAGGATGGCCGGATTTTAGCCGCATTATTTAGGCAGCGGCAGCCTCTGCGACCCACCCTTTACCCGTTGCAGTCACGGTCTAAGGAAGGGATCTATGGAGTGGAGTCGCTGTCAAAGGTGGTGTCATATATTTTATGAATCTAGCTATAATAGCGCCATGGTCCAATATCATAGGTCTGGAACATAATGGCCCTAAAAACAATCAAGCTTGAGTAAAGATAAAGGCATGCTAAATATGTAGGGCAATTCAGGTTCCAAGGGAACATTTCGAACATATCCCCCCCAAAGGGGGGGCCGCGTTTGATAGATCTAATATCTAAGCCTAAAGTTCAACCAACGAGCACATCCTAAAATCCTTTGTATTGAGGCTCCTCATTCTCCAGCTGTTGAACCCGACTTTCCACCTGCTGTACGATCTGGCTCGTTTGCTGGGCTGCCTGAGTAAACAAGTTTTTCGCTTCCTGGTTTTGTGTGCTGAGAGCAAACGTCTCCAAGCTAGCTTGGGCACTTTTTAGGGAAGCCAGTGTTGTTTTGACCTGAGAAGAAACGGTCATCTCCTTCACCTCCTTTATGGAACAGTACGAACATAATCTAACCGGTGAAAGTTCAAAAAATTCATGAAAACAAAAACGTCTTACATCGGCTGTTGGGGCTTTCCCCAAAATACAATTCATGTCCTATTTGAAGGCTACGATTCAAAAAAATAAAACCACGGAAAGGGTTTATAATCAGGAATTGTCGTTCACCAAATCAAGCGATTAGGCATATACATATATTACTCCACTCTTGATTTACTATCATCGTCGACCGTGACTGCAACGGCGAAAAGAGTGTGGTGGCTGCTGCCCAAGCAAAGCATATTTAGGGCTTCAAATGAGGGACCTCCAGGAACTGGTACTGGTGGATAAATTATTGAAGCCTACGGATGGGTATCAAAAAGGCTGGACGGACCGGAAAGGCAATTTGTAGTGTATCGGACTTATTTGCTGAGCGCGTATTGTTGCGCTCGTTTTTTTTTGGGAGGGCCTATATGCCGACTTGTCCGTTTAGCGGTTCAACTATTGAGGAAAGGGAGCATAGGTATCATTGTCGGTTTTGTGAATTGGAATTGCTGGCTAACGAGATCCCAGCACAACGGGTCAAGAATGCAAATTTCCCTTGAAGAGCATCTTGAGGCAGCCAAACTTTCTACCAGAAATTTATTGGGGAAGAATAGCTATTTTCGTCCTGGATGGATAGATAGCTATGGATCTAAAGAAAGCAGCTGAAGGACAACTCAACAAGAATGAGTTGGCTTTTTTTAACGGCCATTACTCTATCAATCAATTATAAGGAAATCAAAGCCATTAAATTATCTAGTATCCATATATATGAAAAGTACGCCATTCTTTCAGTGATACCCCACCATGACGGCAACGTTAAATGTGTCGCAGGGGCTTCGCTGCCTAAGAAAGGCGTCTTTTTGAGTTTAGCCCAAAGATTTAGCTGAAGGATATTCAGCATTTATTTTATCCATCTTCATTCCGGTGGGAATGTGTTTTTTTTGTTGATTTCTGCCGCTTGAATTTCCTTTAACTGATAGACATTTTGATCAAATTTCACTTGGCTTGGTACCTATCGCCAACCACCTACATATTGTACAAAAAACTATAAAGGAGGTAGGTTAAGTGCAGCTTGTACGGATGAAAAAACTCGAAAAGGATTGCGACATTCCCGTACATTACAAAAAAAAGCGGCATCCCCATAAAAAGAAGCCGGCTCCGCTGCTGAAAAGGATCCATGATATTAAGCGCCGGCTGACCGCCAGCATATTGAAACTAAAACAACAACTCCACAGTTTGGTAGGTACCGTGGCGGAGCTTTCGACCCGGGTCAGTACGCTGGAGAAGCAGGTTTCCAGCCTGAACAACCGCCTCGGCGTACCGGGCCCCGTTCCAGGTCCAGGCCCAGCACCAGGCCCAACACCAGGCCCAACACCAGGCCCGATAGGCATTGTGGCTCTGCTGACGCCCCGGATTAACTCGCGCGTAACGCTGGAAACACCTGTAGGAACCATTTTCGGCACCTTGGTTCTGATTGGGGAAGATTATGTGCAGGTGCTTGAATTGGATGGAAGTACTGTGCTGATTCCGTTCCGCAGTTTGTTGGCCGTTGCATAAATTTTAGTGATAGCAGGAGGGAAGGGATATGAATTTTGAGGAAGCGCTTGCCGCCTTTTCTGGCAGACACGTCGAAGTGCTGCAGACCAATCAGTTTATACAGGGTACCCTGGCTTCTTCTTCAGGCGGTATCCTGGGCGTAGATACGGTCACTACCAATTACATCCCAAGGGCGCAGCGGGTAAACATTCCCACCACTAACGTGGTGTTGGTCCGCATTCTGCCTCTGTAAACGATCATGATTTCCGGCCCATTGCCTTCGGCTTTTATCCAAATCGGCCAATCCGCGTAATGATCCGCATGCTGGTGTTTCCATACTGCGCAGTCGGATGCGCCGACTGGACAGCTTAATTTCCTCATAAACCGGCCGTGGAACGGGGAAGACGTGTTCCAGCCGGAAAGTGATTTAAGCTTGGCCGTATTGAACATCCGCGGGGCAATGGGACTACCGGCTTCGATCACTTTGGCAGTGGAGAATGGATGAATAAAGGCCTTTCCTGATAGATCGACTGCTTATTCTTCCTTTCTCCCCAATGAACATGATCATATATATAACGCCTGCCTGATTGTGCAGGCGAGCCTCACTACATAACTATTCCAGGCATTGAGAGAGAGCCAGTCGTCGGCATCAAACTCAAGCAACTAGTATCCTTCCGATGTCCGTACGGGTTCAACTTTGATTGACCATGAGGAGGAAAAAATAATGACCCGCATCGCGGACTAGGGAAAATCGACGATCTCCGTTTGTTAAATGTTCTGAGCGTTCTCTAGCCCCTAGGTGGTGAGGGGCGGTTTCGTTAAGATTTGTCATTAATATAAGGTATGTAACATTGGCCCAAGTTGACACTGAGATTGACTAATTAATCTGAATTCCTTCGTTTATTGATTAGAATACAATTCAAAAAGAGGTGGTCCTTGAATCGTAAAAGAGGAGGGAAAGGGGCTCAGAGCACGGGATTTACTTACACAATGTCCCCATGTTCATGCGCTGTGCGGATTGCTCCTATGAGGAACCGCCAAAGAAATGATATGTCAAACCGAAAATTGATTTCCTGGAATGCGTTTTATTAGGCAACTGCAGCCCCTGCGATCCACCTTTTATCTCGCAGTTTTTGGAAGGAAGCCACGTGTAAGCCGCAGGCAAAGGAGGATCAGTATATTCTATGGCTAATAACTGTAGTCGTTACGGTCAAATATCCGAAAAACGCTGCAGCTATAAAAACATGTGTGAAAACAGTATCGGAGCCGGATTATGATACATGTGGCACGGTATGACCCAATCAAACCATACACTTTCGGATTAGCTGTGATACAAAAAAATATCCAGTAACCTTTTATTAAAAATTGAATATACTATTATATGCAATTCATAACAAGTATTGGGGATCCCTGCCTTGAAAATGAATTGAAACCAAACCAGTCCCTAAAATAGCCTCCCTTGTGTGGGAAGGCTATTTTAGGTTCCTTGAAATCTGCCAAGATCACTTAAAAAGACTAATTGAAATTGTGAAAATGGATTGATATTTATGGCTTTACTTTATTTCACCATTCGACCGACCGAATTGGAGGTGGTATTTCATAGCCTGGATCGATTCCGGATCTATGACTGGTTGCAGGGCACTTCGAAGACTATTGTGAAAGGAACGGGTCCACTCTTCCTCATTTTTCAGTACATACTCATAGACCTGTTTTGGGAGCTCTACGATGAGATGAACTTGCTCAGAGTCCGGTATCGCCTCCATTTCGTCCAACCACTCAAGCTCGTTTATAGATGCATTTACATACATCTGTTTGTTACGATCGTCGATGGACTTGGGCGGGATCTGGAAAAGGATCGGCTTTGGTCGCCTTTTTTTTTTCTTGTTTAACAATGCGGGGCCTCCTTCTTCTTGCTTCTTTTGGATAAAACAGTCTATGCCGAAAGAAGATTCCTGGGCTGGGCGAATAAACGGGAAAAGGCGGGAGCAGACTTCACGTGCTAGGTTGAATCGTAGGTATGGGCTGATGAGTGAAGCCTTTTTTTAAAATCATAATTGTTTTTTTTTGAGATATTGGTTTGTATGCGATTTATCTTGGAGTTAAATGGGTAAGTTTAAATGTTAGCCTCTAAATTTTGGACGGGTAAATTGCTTGTGCTTGTATTGGACTAATCATGCTCTTCTTACCTTCATGAAAGGATGTTTTCAATGGATGTACTTGTGGTGGATGATCATGAAATCAATCGCATCGTATTGGTTCGAATCTTACAGAAACTTGGTTATTCTGCAGACACAGCGACTAATGGGTTAGAAGCCGTCGCAGCGACCAGGACGAAATCTTATCAGCTCATTTTTATGGATATTTACATGCCATTCATGGATGGAATTTCAGCGGCCGAAGAGATTGTTTCCTCCTTAGCCACCCCGCCACATATCGTTGCCGTCTCAACAAATCCAAGTGAGAAGAAACGTTGTCAAGGATTTGCGGATTTTATTGAAAAGCCTATTAGTTTCAACCGGATTAAACAATGCATTGATTCATTGATTTCATGATTTCAAAAATAAGTAACTTTGGGGATGTTATCGACCAGTTGTGTTGTTTGCATGTGGTCTTTTATCGAGTGGAAAGAAAAGGGGTTGAGAGGCTTCGCAATGGTTTTTTCCATACCGCGGTGGTTTGGAAAATGACAGAGGAACTTGTGGCAAAAGGTTCGGGCGAACCATATGTTATATTACTCCATCCTTGGCTCATTTCTTGAGTGCACCTTCTGTCCCGTGACTGCAACGGATAAAGGATGTGATCGCAGAGGCGGCCGCTGCCTATCAAAGCGGTTTTTTTGTGTTTGGCCTAAAATATTTAAGTGCTGCTCATCAATAAACAAAAATCTAATACGAAACGGATGCAGATTGTTCATTAAACCAATCTGCATCCTCCAATAGAGCAAAAAACCTTGCCGAAGCCCGGCAAGGTTTTTGTACCTTTATTTAAAAGAGAAATGCTCTAGAGATGATAACCAGCAAGATAAACAGAACTAAAATAGCTCCTATGCCGCCTCCCCAGCCAAAACCTGCCATACCGGCTCCGCCGGTTACACCACCAACAACGTTAGACATGTAATCCACTCCTTTTCGGGTAAATACATGGTTACTGTATGCTCTACATTTCAGAAGCGCCTGTACGGATTAGCTGACTTTGATAAATAGGCAACGGAGAATCGGGGATAAAAGACAAAAACCGTTATGCTGACATTTCCCTTACTTGCCATAAATAATTTTATACCTGAGATTCAAGCGTCCGATCTAGAATGATGTAGGGGTTGTTTTTCGTCGTAAGGGCAGACGGGCCCAGATCGTTATGTCAGTCCTTCATTCGAAGTGAAGAAAAGCCAACTCGGAGGAATGAGTTGGCTTTGGTTATCCTGCAGGTTATATCATTTTAGATTGGTTTGCTGGTAGTTGTGAAGATTTGTTTTCGCCCAACCATTCAAGCTCGTTTATGGATGCGTTGACACGCATTGGTTTATCATGACCGGTGCTGGGCCGGATAAGAGCGATTGGCTTTATTTTTCGCTTATTCTTTTTGTGCATCGATGTATGGTTACCTCCTTCTGCCTACTCCTTACTTTAAATTAACTTATGCCAAACGTGGGTTTCTGGGTTGGGCGATTATGCTTTGACAGAATTGATGTGCATGCTGAGCCTTTTTTCTGTACAGGACGATAAGATTGGTCAGTGCAACCAAAAGAGGAAACAACGTATTCACTTGGACGTGGTTATTGATCTCTATATAAACGGTTCCCTTCAAGGCAAAGTGGAATAGGGTCCAGTAGATGAGGATCCATTGAACCGCGATGTGGCCTTGAATCCACTTCTTTTTAGTTTTGGTTTCCATAGAACAGTGTACACTCGCTCCTTTGTTGGAGTTTTTACCAGTATTTCTTCATTGGACTGTTTCTATGTACCGGGATGAAATTGAAGATGGGTCATTGTTTCGATTGTGGGGCTGCTATGTTCTAAAGGTCTAGTTAAATTTATCTCGTTGACGCGCGAATCCCCAAGAGTTAATAATTGGGGAAAGAATATGGGGAAGAGGTAAAAGGGATGGAAAGTATCGGTATTGTCCGGCAGGTGGATGAACTGGGCCGGGTTGTGATTCCCATGGAATTACGGCGTGTTTTAGGGATCCATGAGGGAGAGCCACTTGAAATTTTTATCGATGAAGAGGCAAAACGATTAATGTTACGCCAGTATCATACCGGGTGCCTGTTTTGCGAATCGATGGAGGAGCTAAGCTATTTTCGGGCACGACTGGTCTGCCAGTCTTGTTTGAAAGAGATCGAGTTACAAGCCATGGCCAGGCTTGAGAACGCTGTCACCTTGGAAAGCAGGGGGAAGGCAGAGATACCCGAGGAGGCCAAGGGAAAACAGGCAGAAGCCATAAGACGGTTGGTTGATGTGATGCGCACCCATCCTCATGCCACCAAAGGAGAATGGGCCAGGATGGCCGGATTTAGCCCTGGTTATGTGAGTCGATTACTTCGAATCATTTATGAAAAGGGCCGACTCGAATGAATAAGTTGGGCTCAGACGGGGCGGATTTTTTGAAACAAAAATGCTCGCCAAAAAGAAAGAGCGTCAAGATATGTGAAAGAATAGTCTAAAGCCAACGCATGGAAAATGAGTTGGCTTTTTTGAGCAGGCTCATATGACCATATCATTTTCATGACTCAAATTGTTTGAGCGCTTAGGTGAAGTGAATCTATGGCCAGTTTAATTCGAAAAGTCCATTCCTACAGAAGAGCGGAGATCTCTTTAATGGTATAGACCCTTGGAAGATCCGTATCATTTAAATGTTTGGAAATGAAAAGGAACCGACCAGATGGCCGGTTCTTTTTCATGTTTCGTGTTTACTTATCCGATTTCTCGACACCTGGAAAAGTAAATGTACACGGATAGCGGATGATGGTATGTCTTCGTCGCTATTTTTCAAATCCTCAGAACCGGACAGCTAGATCCGCAGTGTTCCGAAGCCCAGATTCTATCGTTGCATTAACGTCGCCGCCATGCTGTTGATGACCTTCGATGACCACCACATCCGGATTCTGTATTCCCCACAAGCCGATCATGTTTCGCATATAAGTCACTGCCATCTCATAAGGAGCCATATATTCGATTGAATAGTTCCCACCCCGAGCGTTGAGGAGTGCAACCTTCTTATCCGCCGCCAGTCCGACCGGGCCTTCCGAAGTGTAACGGAATGTCCTGCCTGCTTGTGTAAGGTAGGAGATATAGGTTATCAGCGGCGCAGGGACCGTACTGTTCCATAGCGGAAAGGCGAATGCGATTTTATCCATTTCGAGGAACTGGTCCAAATACCGATTAACCAGTTTTGCAGCTTTCTCTTCGTTCGGTGTGGGTTCCAAACCATGATTCAACTTGTGGAGTCCGCTAATGGCCTTATCGCCATAATACGGCAGTTCGACATCGTAGAGGTCAAGCACCTCCACCCGATCATCCGGGTGCGATTCTTGGTAAGCCTGCAAGAAAGCCTCATACATTCGAACACTTACGGATTGATTGGCCGGCCGATCATTTGCTTTAACCATCAATAGTTTTGCCATTGGTTAATCCCTCCTAAGGTTGATTCTGTCTCATTTGTTTCTGACAACCTTAAGGTAATATAAAAAGTATGACAGCCTATCGTCATACTTGGAAATAAAACTAACATGGATTTACCACGCCTTCTGACATTGTCGGCCCCTCGGGAACGATTTAATGGTATAAGTCACATCATATTTATTTTGACGTCGAGGCACTTGTCCTGGAGAATAGGGAGGTTGGATCGTGTTTAAAATTTTTTAGGAGGCTGCTTGTTTTCTGGCTGCTCAATGATCCCGACGAAAGCGTAATAAAGCCCAACTCGTCAAGGAGTTGGGCTAATATGCCCTCCAATGCCTTCAGTTGGGCAGTAGGGCAAAAGCAACGGTACCAACCGCTACGTTGGCGCCAAACGATCATGAGTACAACCAAACTATCCTTTAACTAACCTTTAGCATATCCCCGTCACCGATTTTTGCCGAAATCGCTTGGCGGGTTTTATTTATGTTCTTATTAGACGTTTGATCCCCCACGAAGGTAACAGGTATTTTTTGAAATTAATAAAAAACTTTTTTCTGTTCCCCCGGTTCACCGTCCCTAAATTCCAAGCGACCCCGGAAAAGCACCGGGTTCCATTGGAATTCTTCACGGGACTCGCAAGGAAGCCTTTAAAGTCAAAACCATAAAAACGAAAACCTCTGGGGTGACTCTGGGATGAATGGATAGAACCGGCCGGTGGCCGGTTCTTTTGATTGTACGGCGTTTTTTTCCCTTTTGCCTTCCGCATGGTAACGCGAGCCAGGCCTACTAACCTTTGGACAGGCGGAGCCTCCTCGGCTTCGCCCTCCACCTGTCCAAAGCCAAGTAGGCGGCCGGACGGTCAAGGGGCTCAAAACTTTTTTCCTCCTGGGAGATCGGCAGAGAAGCAGGAAAAAACTTTTGCGCTTATCCCTTGACCGCCCGGCATGGCTCGCGTTCCCAAGCTCTTGTCAAAAGGGAAAAAAACTCCCCTTTGGGGAAGCCAGCCATGCGGCAGGCAAAAACAAAAAAACGCTCTTTTGACAAACCAAAACCCAAAAGAAAGGAGGGAAAATCGATGAAGCCTGAAACGCTGGTCATGTTGACGCTGATTGCGGCAATTTTGCAGGTGGTCATTCAGTTTTTAGGGGTTGTTAAAGCCTTTATTGAATGGCTTTCGGTCAAAGAAAAGGCAAAAGGCTCCGACCGTTCACGGCGGTCGAAGCCCAAAAGAAAAAAACCAAGATAGCCATCCAGCCCCATGAAAGGTAGGAAGGGTAAGGGGAATTGCTTCACTCCTTACCCTGTCATCATACCATCCGCACAACCATTTTTCAAAGGGAGGACAAGCCCATGGAAACGGCCATTTTTATTCTGATTTTGATGGACCTTGTACTGCAGGGCATTCGGTTTTGGCTTCACTGGTCCATGAAAAAACAGCATGGACGGCAGTAAAAATCCGCCGGCGGCTGTGGCCGCCGGAATTCTTAAAACCAAAGGAGGACAAGCAGATGGAAACAAGTTCAAAACAAGCCATGGTTTCCGGCGTAATCGCCAAAGGGATGTATCAAAAGGTCAAAATCCTGTGGAAAGGGCAGCGGGTGCAATACGAGACGTTAACCAAGGAGGAATACCGGGAGCTGATTCATCGGATAGGGAGTCAAACGCCGTGACATTCCGCATGGGAAAGGAGGTGAAGGACATGAGCGAAACCGAGCTGATCTTAAAAATCGAGCGCCTGCGGCGCGAACTGAACGCATTAGTGTTGGAAATGGGCACGATGGCTCAAGCGGTACTGAAAAAGTCGATGGAGTTGGACGAGGTGCTGAATCAGTACAACCGACTGACGAAAGGGGAGGAATGAGCGAGTGAGACATGTATTTTGCGGGAAGTTTCCGCTGGGGCAAGTGTTTGCTACACCGGGTGTGATGGAATCAACAACGGAGGCAGACCGGATATCTGCACTGACGCGCCATATCGGTGGGGATTGGGGCGAGGTGGACGAGGTAGATAAGCGAAGCAATGACCAAGCTTTGGCGGATGGATTCCGGATCCTGTCGGCGTATACGAGCGCGAACGGGATGAAGTTTTGGATCATCACCGAGCATGACCGAAGCGCCACCACATTGCTGCTCCCGGAGGAATATTAAAAGGCCCGTTTGCTTTAAGGGAGCAACCGAGCCGGGGCGAAGATTTAGACCCCTTCGCCCCTCTATCTTACCACAGGCAAAGGAGAGGGAACAAACATGAGTCAAAAAATCTATGAGATGGTCACCGATAAAATTATTCAGCTGCTGCAGGCGGGCGTGATTCCGTGGCGCCGACCGTGGCGCAGTGGCGCGGCCGTGAACTGGCAGACACAAAGGCCGTATAGAGGCATTAACGCGTTCTTGCTGGAGGCCGGGGAGTATGCCACATTCAAGTGCATTACGGAGGCAGGCGGGACCGTCAAGAAAGGTGCTAAAGGTGAAATCGTGGTGTTTTGGAAGTGGCTGGAGAAGGAAAACGAAGAAACCGGCGAGCTTGAGAAAATACCTCTTTTGCGGTATTACCGGGTTTTCAATATCGCCACGCAATGCGAGGGACTCCAGAGCAAGCGCGACGGGGGAGCCCAACAGGATCATGATCCGATTGAAGAAGCAGAACAGCTGATTGCCGGTTACGCCGATCGGCCGCCGATCCGGTTTGCACCGGGACGGGCATTCTACCGGCCTGCAGATGACATCATCAGCGTACCGCCGCTGGTGGACTATGATCAGCCCGAAGAATATTACTGCACCGTATTTCATGAGCTCGTCCATTCCACCGGTCATGCAAAGCGGCTGAACCGATCCGGCATTACTGAGCTGGCCGCGTTCGGAGACGAGAACTATTCGAAAGAAGAACTTATTGCCGAGATTGGCGCGGCCATGATGTGTGCCGTCTGCGGCATCGACAATACGACGATGGAAAACAGCGCGGCTTATATCAATGGCTGGTTGCGCGCCTTGAAAGAGGATCAGCGCCTAATCGTACAGGCAGCAGGCAAGGCGCAGCGCGCTGCGGACTATATGCAGGGCATCACGTTCGAAAGCAGCGAGGCATAAAGCAAGGTCCGGGGGCTTGGCCCCCGGGATTCCATTCATGAAAGGGAGGGAACCACAGTGGATCAACTTACGTATTCGGATTATGTGCTGTTCTGCAGGGCGTTTCAGCAGCTCAATTTCTTTGATTTTGATGAAAAGGACATTCAAGTCCAAGCTGGGGAGAACCCTTGCTATACGTATGATGCGACGTTTCGCGATGAGAGCAATTATAAAACGAATGTCTTGATTATCTTTGATGGGTCCGCAATTTCTTGGGAGATTGGGGACGGCTGGGAGGATGCCAATACGGAAATTCCCGAGCTCTATGATACACTGATTCAAATGAAGGAAAGCGGCCTGCAGCTTTTGCTGTAAGCCGAGCGGCCGGGGGGATCTCATCCCCCCGGACCCCCCATCCTAAAAGAAGACAAACTTCTCCTTTCGTTGGGCCCTGAGCGGACGTTTATGATGACTGGCCATGTTGGGCCATGGTAAACCTTGACGTTTGATGATGGGCCATGACCGGCCAAGTCAACATGGAAATAAGGAGCGTTTGCACGAAGAAGGAGGCTTTACGTATTACTCCGTAGTGACGTTATTATAAATTCCGTTTGAAGGAGATAAACCCTTATGAGGACATGCCCCTATTGTGCCAGTGGACTGAAAATCCTGGACGCGACCTTTTATCGCTGTGAATTCTGCAGAATGACTTTGCATTCCGATGACACGCAGGAAGATGGCCGCCGCAAACCTGTTTCGGAAGAATATGCTCCACCCGAAGCCTGGCTCTCGTGTTCGACACCGGAGATGATGACATTTTCAACGGTGCAGCTTATTTTTCTGCTTCGTTATGCGCGTTCCAAACGCGCGAATAGTTACAACTATGTCCGTGTTTTTAACAAGGCTGGTGACGCAAAACCATCTCTTTTACAGGCGTACAAGGAGTCCGTTCAGGCGACAGGGGAAGCTTATGAGTACTGGACACGGAAGGCGTGGGTGATCGAGAATATTTTGCGGGAGCGCACCGGCGACTTTCCGGCGAAAATCACAGACAGGTACCTGGCCGAGCTGCTGGCGCGGATCCAGGAGATCAACGCCAAACCGATGCAGATATCCAAAAGTAGAAGACAGCGGCAGGGTTCCGTTTGAAGTATACAGAGGGGAGGTCATGATGATCAAAAAAAATTCTTTGTCTGATAATCTTGAGTTTATTATTAGGTTGCTCCAAAACACCAAGTACCATCGAACAGGCTTTAGAACAGAGACATATCCAATACGATAAAATTTTAAAAACACTTGATACGACTAACGAATTGGTCATATTAATTTATACAAATAAAGATAAAATAACAAATGAAGATAAATTAAACATTGGATTGCTAAAGCATAAAAAAAATGATTGGAGTTGGGTGATTGGTCAAAACTCTGCAATTGATAAAGATGCTGATATCGATTGGGCTTATACAAACATGGACGAAAAGAACCCTATGTTTGTTGATAACGATAAAATCAAAAAAATAGTGATACAAACAAAAAAAATCGAAAAAGAAGCCACGATACAGCAATCTGATAATTTAACTTATTTTTATTTAATGATGGATGATCCGCAATACCCGCCTATGAAAATGACTGGATACGACTTAAGCGGTAAAGTCGTATATGTATCTGGCTCACTTGATTAGTACCTTCACCACATAACTTTTTGGAGCGCTTAAGGGCTCATGAAAACCATGAATATGCGGTTGCCTGCTACGTTGCTACCCAAGAATCGACTGGAAGAATTGTAACAATCCAATCATGGCGAGATCAGTTATTAAGGAATAGATAAGGACTTTTGCGCATCCCCGTCAGTTTCGAGTACTTCGAAGCTAACTACGGTTTTCGTGTCAGGTTGTCCATCAATGAACCGCGTTCCTGGATTAGATGCCGTGATGCGTTCAATCAGAAATGTTCGAGGAAAATAGCTTTTTCCATCGTCTTCTTTTTCAATACCTAGATGCAAATAAATCCCTTCAAGTTGACTGTAGAGCAACAATTCGCATTGGACACTACTTCCAGGTACTGGATTAAACTTAATCATTATTGTTGCGGAATTAAGGAGATTGGGAAGAAGATAAAAGTAAAGCATCTTATCTTTTTTACTATTGAACTCGGCCTTCCCGGCTTTGTCTTTGAGGTGTCTAAAGTTGAGCGACCCGTTCTTTATATTATCCCATCCAAGACGGCCTTTGTACTCTTTGTGTTTAGACCAGTGTAAAGCTTTTTGAACAATGCTTTCGATACCCAGAAGGTGGCAAAAACGGTGGGGCTCGAATTTGATCTAATCTGCTCTCCTGAAGAGAGATTGTAGATATATGTATTTGGGCTAAGTTGGGTTTCGTAAAACTGCTGCAGAAGAGACAAGTCAATTTGATTTATTGTTGGTTTTACCTGGAGCGCAAGTAAGCCAGGCAAATCTAGCAAAGCCATAGGTAGTCCCCTTAAATAAAAATAATAAAGCTCTGATGACTTTCATCATCAGAGCTGACAGTTTTAAAAAAAATAGAGACAGCCAAATGCTCGACTACACGGTATTTTTTAACGTCCCCCCGGCGGAGAATCCAGAGCTGTCGTTCCGGATGGCTTGCGCCCTTACGTTTACTATAGTCCATTTTACAGCAGATTATGCTTATAGTCAATGAGTTTTCCTTCTTCTAAGTGGGGGAAGTCCTTTGCATGACCGTCATATGACGGTCATTGAAGTTGTCCGAGCTGTAGCTCAACCACGCGGTCGGTTAATCGATGGAATCGAGGAACAAAAATAAAGGGTACTCAACCATCATCGCCGTGAGCAGTGATTTTCAAAACACTGAAGACCACTTAAAAACTGCCTTACAGCAACTGGAGAGAACTCTCACTGCCCCCATCTGCATATCGGAAATTGTCCGTTCCACCCCGTTGGAGCGGGTGGTCATGATTTTCTCCATTTGTACGTTTCGTTTGGTTTCAAGATATCGTGGTTGAAAGGACTAGGCTCCGCTCACACTGCGCAAGACCGGTTCGAATAACGTCCACTCGTACCCTACCACAAGTTTTCTCCTTTTAGTCCCTTATCGCATCGAACATATATTTTTTTCAATATATAGAAAGAATTATCTTTCGGTCAACGAATATATAAGCTACCTAGCGCTGGGTAAAAGAAAAAACTAGTTTCCCCAAACTAGTCATTAAAAAAGCATATATATTGGAGGTAAACAATGAAAAGATTACTGGCAATGGGAATCGCGTTCATGTTTATGTTTGCTTTAGCATTCTATCCTTCAAATAACACTTATGCCTTCTCAGCTCATGGAAAAATTTCTTGGTACAATGGCGTAGGAAAAACCGTTGATTATGGTAATGGTAAACTACCACATTTTAGGTAACTATGATTGTGCAACTAAAATTGGATTTGATAACCCACCCAACGGAACGTAGATCCTGGTGAAAAATCTGGATAATGGTAAAGTGGCTGCACTGGAAAAGTGGGATACTGGATCCTTGGGGGGGTCAAGCTCCTCGGTTATTTTAGATATTATGCCCTATGTTTTTGAGCAAGTACTCGGTGCAAACCTGATTAATGGCTACATCTATAATGGTTATTACTCTTACAGCAGCTAAAAATACTGGCGTAGTATAGACTATACAGAAGTAGAGAGAATTATTCTCTTTACTTCTGTTTTTAAAAGGCGGAATAGATGTGAAAAGAGCTATATTATATACTATTTTTTGTTTATTTCTCTTAGCATGTGCTGCTTGGTTTATATTGGATAAGGGTAGCGCGAAGCAATTAAGTAGCGACAAGTTACTGATCACATTCACTAGCCAAGAACTTAAAGTTACATATATTAATTTTTTTAAGGGGAAAAATCATGTTGTATATACCAAAGGTGCGGCGGACTACCCAACTGCTGCCTTGACAGGGAATAATAAGAACTTATTTTTTACTGATTTTGATTCTAATCATCAAACGCAGCTTTTTAAAATCAATCTTGAAAATAAAGATAAGCAACAGTTAACAACAGACTTTTCTTCTATTGATTATTTGAAATTAGACGAAGAACGAGAGAAGGTTTACATGCGTGTTTTATTAAATGGAGACCGGAATTTCCATATCGCCGTATATGACTTAAAATCGAAGGAAATGAACGTTTGGAATAGCGATGAAAAAGATACGAGTGTCAAAAATTTTAATGTAAGTCCAAATGGAAATGTGTACGTTCTTAGTTTTTCTAAACAGAGTCGCATCAAAATATAGAAGATTTTAATCAAAATCAGGGACCATTTAAACCAGCCCAATATACGTTCAGCATTTACAATCCAAATGGGTTTAAATTAAAGGATGTAGGGTTTATTCGAAAACATATCCAAGACTTTTCAGTTAATTCAAATGGAAGTAAAATCATATTTTCAGTAAATGAGAAGCCAGATTCTAGTGATGCCAATTTTTTAATTTATGAAATGAACACTAACAATGGAGCTATTAACCCGATACTCTCATCATCCAGTAAGGAACTTTTGAGCCTCCAACAACCTCAGTTTTCCTCTTCAGAGGACAGATTTATTTATTTTATTGGAGTACCTCAGAAGTATAATGTTCTTCAAGATGATCATGGAACAAAAGCTAAGCAAAGAAATCTTTATCGGTATGATACAATTGAGGATAAAATTCAAAAAATATGGTCAAAGGATAAAGGGATTATTAACAACTTTTCAGTGGCTTCAATGAGGGACAGTTAAAAATTATTGTTTAAATAAAACCGGTATCACCATATCGATCAATTTATCCACTGGAAATAACTTCGAAAAAATTCTTTGATACGACCTATGCTGCAGATCGCTGTACATTCAACCTGGCCAAACACTTTTGCTGTTGTGCTTGGCCAATCCGATCTCTTTTGGCCGCGTGACCACTCCCTTACAGGGGCTTCACATAAAAACGAAAAAGCCGCCGGCTGATGCCTGGCGACCGCCAAGGGGTATTATGGTAAAATGGGAGGGCGACAACGATCACCCTCTTTTTGTGGCTTTTCCGGAATTGGGAAAGTCATTTTTCATTTGTATTGGCTTTGGGTTCCCTATCATTCTGATACTTCGATCCGATTTTTTAGGTTATAACTTTCTTGATTCTCCTCATTCCACAGTTTAATGAGCTGTAGAATATGATTTCGCCCTTCATCATTAAATCCAACGTAGATAGCTGGAACCCAGCCGCCGTGATCATGAGGGTCATCCTTTTCACCAGGGCGAAGTTTTTCACGACATTGCGAGCAATAACTGCAATTATCGATCCCAAGATAATGTACTGTTTCGAATGGCTTAAATAACCTGTAATAGTTTCCGCAGTCTTTCCTACCTGCTATCCGTCTAATCATGTCTTATAAACGCTCCTTATTCCAAGGCTACCCCCGGTACTCCCAAAACAAACCTTTAGAATAAGAACTTTTTTCTCCGGGAGGGGCTTTTTACTTCAAGTGCAGAATTTAATGATCGGTTTTGTTGAAGACGCGGCGCTGTACAATCGTCATTTTTCTACAAAATTTAGGTTCATTTTACTTTTTTATTTTAAAAAATAGTATTCCTCTACTATTTATACTTTTATTTTACAATATTATACTTATTTTGAGTTGAAAATTACCAAAAACAGGAAGGGGTTGCGTTATATGGTTTTGAATTTAAATAGGTACAGGCTGCTATTTGTAATTCTTCTTTCCATTTTGTTGTCAGTCTCCTTATTCGTTTTGTCTCCGCTTTCCGCCAAAGCATCGGATGAAGACATACAGGGCGCGGAAACAAACACTGAAATACAGGGGGAGACATCAACCGATGGTGTTCAGATAGTGCCTGGCCCTGGGAATAATGCCAACACCAGCACCAATGAAATTGGCCCCATTCAGACTTTCGCCACTGGGGTATATGGTTCTTTTGCATTTAGAGCACGTGATTACGGTGACTTCACTGCTGTAAATGCATATACCAATAGTGGAATAACATCTTTTTCAATAAATTACATGGCTTGGGGTGTACATAATAACGAACAAGGTAGTTTTAAAGTTGAAGTAGAAGATACTGAAACCGATGAAATTGTCAGAAGTGTTTATCATTATACTGATGTTCCTAGTATGACGCCCTTAACTGTGACAAATGTAGTACCGGGAAGAACATATACTATCCGAATGGTATCTTTAACAGATAATGATATGGATGGCGGATTCTATGTTCATATTGATGGATATGCTTATGATTAATTAAAAAAATCCTCAGTAGGTTAACTCCCCTACTGAGGATTTTTTTAATTGATTATTTTATTGGCTAATTCAAGCATTTGATTTTTATCCAATTTAATGCTATCCATTTCAAAATAAATTCCTTGGTTAATCCAATTTAGATTTCCACCCTTAGGATAATTAAGAACCGGACTAAAGTGATATGTTATGTTGTTTAGAACAATTTTTTCAGTAGTTACTGTATTAATTAAGGTTTTCCCTTTCGCAGATGTCTCATAAATGTTCAATATCGTATCATCATTGTAATGATAAATCATTCGAATATAATCGTTGGATGACTTTTCAACCTTACTCCACTCGTTTGGTACTTTAAAATAAACTGGTTTAAATTCTGTAACTTGTGACTTTTTATTAACTTCAGTTGCTGGATCAGCAAAAGCACTTGGTGATACTAATAAAAAAATCATTAGACTAAGATAGAGTATTTTTTTCACAATTTCCTTCTCCTTTAGATATATTGTTATGCTAAGTTTCACCAGATCGTCTAAAAATGATACATAAAGAGCTCCAACCTATCTCTCCAGATCAATGCCGCGGACAGATATAGGTACAAAATATTTTATTTGGTGAACATGTCTGTGGCTCCTAGCACCCCGATCGGGACGCAATCTCGAGCAATGCCAAGAAAAACGAAAAACTGCCTCTTCGCGATCGATGCGAACAGAGGCCGTTTTTTTGTAGCTTGCGGCATTTTGAAAATCGCCGCTCAGGGCCGAATTTTGCGAAATACGAGCGTTGAAATTTGGAAGCCCATCACGAACACAACGGGAGAGTGCCCATTTATACCCCTGCGCTGCAGGGAATGGGTCTCGCTTCGCTCGATTCCAGAAATTTGGCCGCGTGGCCAATCACCTGCAGGGGCTCCACATAAAAAAAAAAAGCCGCCTGGGCTGATACCTTAGCGACCGTAAAGCGATTATGTTAAAATAGTGGGACGACAACGTATCAACCTCTCTTGATGACTTTTCCCTTTACCGGGAAGTCATTTTTTCATTTCCAAAGGATTGCTCACTCCCCGATCTATCATTCTGATACTTCGATCCGATTTTTTAGGTTATAACTTTCTTGATTCTCCTCATTTCACAGTTTAATGAGCTGGACCTCTGTCAATAGATTGGACAGCCAGAATCGAGAAAATTACGCAATTTGACCGTACATTTGTTCGTATTGAAAAGGTGTAAGATACCCGATAGCGGAATGTACGCGTTTCCGGTTGTAGAAAAACTCGATGTATTCAAAAATCCGACTTTGGGCTTCCTTGCGGGTTCTGAACTTCTCCAGATAGACGAGTTCCTTTTTGAGCACGCTGTGGAACGATTCGATGCAGGCATTGTCATAGCAGTTGCCCTTGCGGCTCATGCTGCATTTCATCCCGTATTTCAAGAGCCGTTTTTGGTACTCATGAGATGCGTATTGGCTGCCGCGATCGGAATGATGCAGGACTTCGCCTTTCGGCCGTTGACGGTTGTAAGCCTGATCCAGAGCTTGCAGGACCAATTCCTTGGTCATTCGCTCATCGGCGTGCCAGCCTACGATTTTGCGCGTGTACAAGTCCATCACGCTCGCGACATAGAGCCATCCCTCGTCTGTCGGAACGTAAGTGATGTCCGCCATCCAGACTTGATTGGGAGCTTGTGCCCTGAACTGCTGGTTCAGCACATTGTCATGCACTGGCAGATTGTGGTTCGAGTTCGTCGTCGCCTTGTATTTCTTGACGGTGCGCGACTTAAGCCCCAGTTCCTTCATGATGCGGGCGACCGTTTTTTCGGATACCCGAACACCTTGCTGGCGCAAGACTTGAGCGATCTTCGGGCTGCCGTACAGGCGACGCGAGTCCACAAAGATACGGCTAATCTGTTGTTCCAGTTCTCGGCGACGTTTCTTTTGCTCGCTTTCCTGGCGCCTGGTCCATTGATAATAACCACTCCGGGATACGTTCAAAACCTTGCACATCTCCGATACCGGATACTTGGAGCGGTGTTTGTGGATAAACGCAAAGATCAGTTCCGGTCTTTTGCGAAGATGTGCATCGCCTTTTTTAAAATTTCGTTCTCCATCTCGAGTTGGCGGATTCGTTTCTGCATTTCGAGAAGGGTTTTTTCCTCGATTTTCAGGTTGCCGCTGCCGCGAAACGCATTGACCGGATCCTGTTTGAATTCGTTGATCCAGCGGTACAGAGTATTGTCGGATACGCCCAATTCTCGGGCGACCTGCGCCACCGGCTTCCCCTGTTCCTGAATCATTTTTACGGTTTGGATTTTAAACTCTTTGTCATATTTCTGACTCATCTTCGGACACCTCGATTTTGCTAGGTTTATTGTCGCATTCTCGATTCTCGGTGTCCACTATTTAGTCTAGCATCACATTGCTACTAAGGTTGTACCTTCCTTTACCACTGGAACTTGGTTAAGTGCTTGCCCATTTACTATAACTTTTAATCGTGAATCGGCGCTTGATACACCTGTTATTGCGAAGAACAAAAGCGTCGCAACAATCGTCTTTTTCATCATCGCTTCTCCTTTTATGTATAACAATTAATAGATAAACCAGGCTAATTTAGTATGTAAATTATAAACGACATAATGTGGTAATTGGTTCCGGAATTTAAATAAATTTAGCGATCGAAAGGGGAGGATCTTTATAGTCTGCTCCCAGTCAAATAAACTACTGAATATGCTAAAGTGGCTGTTTAGACCAGAGGAATTCAAGCCAACATCGCTACTCCAGTAAAAGTTCCTCTAACGATAGTCTGTTACAGACAAGCCTATGACACGTCACCGTAATTTTGGGTTTGTATGTGGCATATGTTTATTTATTTGTATGGCTCGATATTATTTGTTGGTCGGGGTTGCACTGGTTCTTTCTCCGATAATCATAAAAATGTTGCTGGTATCAGAATCAAAAGTTTAATAAGGTGATCACTTGGGAAGCCCACTTAGCCTTTGGGTTCCAGTCGCAACGACACTACCATAAAAACAGGAATTCCATCGGCATTCGTTCGTAAGAATATGATAGTACAAGCTTGCGGAAAGTATTGATGTAGGAAAGACTGAATGGCGCGAGCAACAAAGAATTTGAAGGCAGCCGGTTTCTTGTGATCGGCTGCCTTTTCTCTACGGATCGTTTAAAAAGATGAGGATTTATAATTACAATTTGGAATCTTTAGTATGGAATTGAATGAAAGTAAGAATAATAAGAGACTTTTTCGACCCAACCAACTATCAAACAATTACTATATTATTGCGTTCTATACTATAGAACCAGACTTGATGATAATGCATTAAAAGCACATCATTACATGGAGTTGATGATCATTACATCCGAAAAAAAACGAAGCAAAGTACAAGGAACCCTACTAGGATTCACTTTTATTGTTCTATTTAGCAGTTGTACGTTGTCTGATGCTAAACCGAGTAATGTCCGTATGGGAGTAGAGTCGGGGAATATCCAGCCTGAGAAAAAAAAGCAAGGCGTTGATCAAAAGAGCTTGATTTTAACTGAGAAAAATGGGATTGTTTTGACTACTTCACCAACAGAAGAAAACAATTTGCAGCGTGAGATAACTATAGACATTCGAGGAGAAAAGAGGAAATCAGTTCTGTGGAATGCCGTGGTGGATACCTCTCGTCCGCCTATTATTGAAGAAGTCGATGTGAATTCAGATGGTATCAAAGAAATAATCATCCATATGAATACCGGAACTGGTACCGGGATTTCTATCAATGACATCCACATTTTGAATCCAAGCTCACTCGAGGAACTGAGCGTCGAGAATCCAGTTCAAATGTTAAACGGCAAACTGAAATCATCCGTAAAACACCTAAGAGGAAAGACCTATATAGATGCGGAGTTGGACGATAAGCATTTGAGTAGAGTTTATGACTACGATGACGGATTTTGGGGGGAGCGGGTTAGCTTCGGATCAATCGTATATTATGAAGTTCGAAATGGACATTTAAGAGCCGAATTATCAGGTCAGGCTTCGATTAGTGAATTTCCATTGAGGATTGTAGTCGATTACAATAGCGATCTTACCATTGCGAACTCCGCTTTATTCTATAACGGATTTTTACAGCCTCCATTCAGCGAAGAGGAGGTAAAATCTATGCTAAAACAATGGTTACCTGAGGGAGATTGGGTTTTCGAACAAAAGGATGATCAATATACTGTCATTTATCCCAATGCGTCGGGGAACGGCGAGTCGATGATGATGAGTATAAATCCAATGACCGGCACGGTGCATGATACTACTTCAGGCAGTCCGCTTAAGAGTCTTACTAACGTCGATGCACCTGATCTTTTTAAGATTACCAGTGGTACGGAGTATATGGCCGAACTCTACAAGCTGGCAGAGCGTATACTTGAAGCCGCTGGCTTGAAGCCAGCGAGCAAAGAGTGGATTTCCGGCTTTCTAGGTGACGGATACGTATTGGGAGAGGTTAAACTATCCGAACAGAAATTTACAATCAAGGTTGACGTGTTTACAGGCCAATGGGAAAAGATCTATGATCCTTTTAAATAAGGTTGTGTTAACTCAACCGTCTCAGGTCAACTACGCTGGCTTGTTTAGCGTGAAGTCGTTATTATTTCAAAATTCATTGCGTAACGGATTGTCGAGAATGTCAACATTTTTGATTTTGAGCTGAGTGCGGACGATCTAGAACAACTTTCCGCCCTCGATACGTAGGAATATCCGTACCTAACTAACGGCAAAGTGGCAAACCTTTCACGAAACCAGGAAGTACCGCTAGATAACCGAAAGGCTTTTTATTGGTGCTTTCAGTTTTTGTTTCCTTTCAAGTCTATCAATAAAAGTGTTGTCTATGCCGACTAATCATTTGAATGTACTTGAGCAGTTACTCAAGGAATGGTATCCGGTGTTCATATACAGAAAAAGGACCTGCAAGTACTGCAGTGTCCCTTTTGTATGCATAGATATAAATTTAACATTTGGGTTTCTTTCGAATCTTTAATCCGTTCTCTTTTGAGAAATTAATAATTTCTTTGGCCAGTTGTTCTGCTGCCTGCTTATTCATGTATATCTCCCTCCTTACTAGCCAGTATGAACGGTTTAAAGGTATATCATACACTTGCTCTATTCCATGATTAAAGCATAGATAAACCTACAGCATGTCACCGCGACGAATGCTTACGGTGGTATTTTCAACTCTGATTTTTCCCGAATTCCCCTGTGAGCTGCTAGTTTAGAAATCCCATTTGGACCTAAAAACGAGTGCAGGGTCTTCCGCTGCCTAAATAAAGCGGAAACTTTATTGGAAGCCAAAAAGGTACGTCCACGTCCACAAATATCAGCTATTTGTATATAATTGGATGTAAGTGCGTGTTTATGGAAGTTATATAGTTTCATAACAGGGATCATTATCTTTTCGATTATAAAATGATGAATAAGCCGCCCTATTGGCAGCTTATTAAGTGCTCCTTTTAAATTTCTATAGATGAAAAAAAAGTCCAAAAATGGATCGAAGAATCGGGGAGGGCTGGAGAATGTCAAATGGAGCGAAAAGGTTCTTTAAGGTTTTTGCCAAAAATATTAAAGAATCAATTGGCGCGGGTCGATACGAAGCGAATGGAATAAAAGTCTCCTGTGTTCATTGTCAATATGATAGATTCGAACACGGTTATGCGCAGTTAAACACTGCTTTCTTAAGTTTTTTAAACCTCGACTTTGCCAATCGGTCAGCCAATATATTAACTTGTCACCGTTGTGGCTATGTCCATTGGTTTAATAAAGATATCAAAAGAGTCAATAACTGACAGGAGATAAAATGAGTCGCTGAGCATTCGGCGGCTTTTTTATTTTCTCCCAAACCAAGTCAGGAAAATTAGGATCTCTTTGACGTATGGTTCGGGGGAGGGGACAGGCAAGAAAGTAAGGGAAGAAGAGAGTGAAATTGTGAATGCTCATTATTTGTAGCAAGATGCCTCTAGTCAAAGTTATATAGGTGGAGGTCAAAGTGGGAGACAAGACATTTAAGGTGGGATTACTACAAGTTCAAGTTCATGTTTTGGTCGACTTCAGGCGTTGTAGTGATAAAAGTGATCACAACAGAGAAAAACCTACCGCTTAGGGTTGCCCTTAGTCGGTAAGTTCTTCCTTCCTTTTAAGCTGCGGTTGCCCGCGTTGTGACATAAGGTCCCATAATAACTGACCACATTTTTCGATATAGACCTTGAAATGGAAAGGAAGCCAAGAGCATTTAAAACGCTCTTGGCTTCTTTTCCAGTAGCTGTTGATATTAATATTATACTTATTCCTCTAAACCAAGCTTGATTCAAAATAAAGACGTGATCCAGATGCAACATCTTGCACAAATCCACATGGACTCCGCAGCCCGGATGCTTCATCCAACCTCAGCCTATATTTGTATCTTGTTCAGCGACCGAGCATTGGAGTACATGCTTAAGGCATTGTATATGAAGGAGAAGAACTGTTTGTTTCCTCCTCCTTCGTTTACGCTTCAGGATGTCATCGAGCTAACGACACAGAACTCCGTCCCGGATTTGGATAGGGCATTGTTTATGTATACCATTCATTTTTTGGCTGGCTACAATGATGTTTCCTTTCTTCGGTTCATACATACCTCACAGCTTCAGAAGCTGCTGAAACAGATAGACGATGTGATGCTGCATTTGTCAGCCAGAGTTGCATCTCATCCATCTGAGTCATATCGCCCTATTTTCCCTAATCAGCGAAAACCGGGAAGCAGCACTCCTCATTAGAGATACGATTGAGCGATCCAGTCAGTGGTTGTTTTAAGACCCAATTGAACTTGCATTAAAAGGTGCAGCCTTCCGGAATTAATATCGGAGGGCTTTTACCTGTGAAAAAGGGTACGAAACAACCGGCTGAGCCGAACCGGAAATCAGTTGTACCACAAATGAAATGAGACGATTGAGCGAAGCTTCACAGATACCAGATGGCGATCATCTGGATTGTCTGAAGTAGTAGGGGGAACCCTTATTTTTGCTGCGTAATGAATGCATTTATGCAGAGAAGGACCCGGGAAGTCGCGCCCTGACTGGGCCAGCAAAAGATGTGCCCTTCTAAAAAAATGTGGCTTGTAGGCATTTTTCACCTGTTTTAGGATGGGAGTTGGGTGCAGCCGAAATAGATTGGCATAAAGGGGGTAACGAAAAATGGAAAATCTACTAGCCCGGAAGAGTGCGGGAGACCGCCGCAAACGGTTCGACCGGAAGCGCCTTCTCATCAACATCCCTTTATTCGTGATGTTTACCCCGATCATCGTGTACTTTCTTGTATTTAAGTACATCCCGATGCTTGGGCTCGTGGTGGCCTTCAAAGACTACAATTTCACCGAAGGGATATGGGGAAGCCCCTGGGTGGGGCTGGATCATTTCAAGCTGCTGTTCTCCAATCCGAATATGCAGAACATCCTGCGGAATACGTTTATCCTCAGTCTTCTGCAAATTGTCGTCGGCTTCCCGTTTCCCATTCTGACGGCACTCCTTATCCATGAGGCCCGGAAGCTGTGGTTCAAGAAAACGGTTCAGACGGCGGTCTTCCTGCCCCACTTTCTAAATTGGGTCATTGTGGGGCAGATCGTGATTACGATTTTCTCCCAGCAGACTGGCATCGTCAACACCGTCGTGGAAGCGTTGTTCGGCGAACCTTACGCCTTCTTGTACCATGAAGGCTCCTGGATATCGATCTTCGTCGGGGCCGGCATCTGGAAAGGAGCGGGATGGGGAGCGATTATTTATCTGGCGGCGCTTGCGGCCATCGATACGTCGCTGTACGAGGCGGCGAGTATGGATGGAGCCGGCAAATGGCGGCATATCTGGCATATTTCGCTTCCTTCGCTTGTCCCGACGATCGTCATACAGCTAATCCTGACGATTGGCGGCGTAATGGAGGTGGGGTTTGATCAGGTATATGTACTCCAGAACTCGGTCGTATCCAGCATATCGGAGGTTATTTCCACCTGGAGCTACAAATCCGGAATCAACGGGGGGCAATTCAGCCTGGCGACGGCTCTTGGCCTGTTCGAATCACTCATCGGCCTGACGCTGGTGCTGCTGACGAACTGGATCGCCCGGCGCTACAATCAAGGATTATGGTAAGGGAGGTGGGACATTGATGAGAAATTCACGAGGAGAGAGAGTGTTTTATACACTGAATACCGTCATCCTGTCGTTGTTTGCCCTCAGCTGCATTCTGCCGATGGTGCATCTGCTTGCCCTGTCATTCAGCAACCAGGATGCGATTGTGTCAGGGCTGGTATCGCTATGGCCGGTCGGCTTTACGGCTGTCGCCTACGACAAGCTGGTGAATGGTACGCAGATTGTGAAGGCGCTGGGTAACAGCATCGAGATCACCCTGGTCGGCACGTTCCTCAATCTGTTGTTTACGCTGCTCTGTGCATATCCGCTGTCACGGGGTTATATGTACGGCAGACGTTTCTTCACCCTGGCCATCGTCTTCACGATGCTGTTCTCCGGCGGTTTAATCCCCGGGTATTTGCTGGTCAAGTCGCTGGGACTGATCAATACCTATGGGGCGCTCTGGCTGCCGGGTTTGGTCAGCGTATACAACATGCTGGTCATGCGCACCTTCTTCATGGGAATTCCCGAGGAACTCGTGGAGGCCGCTAGAATCGACGGCTGCGGGGAGTGGAGGCTGCTGTTCCGGGTATTCCTTCCGCTGTCGCTACCAGTCATCGTGGCGCTCGGTCTGTTCTATGGCGTCGGCCATTGGAACTCCTTCTTCAATGTGTTGATGTTCATCAATTCGCCGGAAAAATTCAATCTGGCCGTGCTCGTCCAGCAGATGATTCAAAGTCAGTCGCTGCTTCAGGAGATTGGCACCATGTCTCCGGAGGATTTCGCTTCGATTACGCCGGAGTCCATCAAATCGGCGGGAGTGGTAGTCATGATTGTGCCGATGCTGATCCTATATCCATTCCTGCAAAGGTATTTCATTAAAGGGATTTTAATCGGGGCAATTAAAGGATAAAACCGTTTACCGGGAGAATTCGTTGAATAGGGAGAGTGTCTCATGAATGGTTATATGAAAAAAACGCTAGGCTGCACCTTATCGAGTCTGCTTGCTCTTACAGTTATCCTGTCCGGCTGCTCCAAGGATGAGCCGTCATCTTCCACCTCGAGCAAAACCGGCGAGGCCGGGAAATCAAAGCCATCGATTACCGTGTCGATGTATGACCGCGGCAATATCCCACAGGAAATCGGTACGGTGGATAATAATCTGTGGACCAAATGGGTCAACGAAAACTCAGGGGTCAACGTGAAGTTCATTCCGGTGCCCAGATCCGACTCCGTTAAGAAATTCAACACGCTGCTGGCCGCAGGCCAGGCGCCAGACCTGATACTGGAATACGATACGAACTTCCTCAACCAGTTGTACACCCAGAAGCAGATTATGCCACTCGATGATCTTATCGATCAATACAGCACGGAATACAAGCAGCTGCTTGAGCAATATCCGCTGCTGCGGAAGCTCGGAACGAAATCGGACGGTAAGCTTTATGGAATTGGGCGGGTGCTTGGCTACATTCCCGGCAACTTTCTGTTCATCCGCCAGGACTGGCTGGACAAGCTGGGTCTGAAGGTGCCGGAGACAGATGAAGAAGCCTTCGAGGTTATGAAAGCGTTTGCTTCTCGGGATCCGGACGGCAACGGAAAAGCGGATACGTTCGGTGCCAATCTGAGCGGCGCCGGCGGTGGCTGGGTGGATACGATGTTCCAGAATGTCTCCTGGATTATTAATGACGGCAATCTGGTAAGGGATTGGGAGCGGGCCGAGGATGCTGCTTCCTACAAAAAGAGGATGTTCGAAGAAGGACTCGTCGACAAGGATTACCTGACGGACAATGTCGGCAAGAAATCGGAACAGGACTTCCTCCAGGGCAAGACCGGGATCTACGGAGCGGCGGGCAGCGTGCATCTGATTTATACCCAGTACCAGACGTTCAAAAGCAATAATCCCGATGCCAAACTGACGGTTATCGCCGTTCCGCGCAGCAAATACGGCCAGTTCAGTCCCGGCTTCAATGCGCCAATACAAATGTCCGGGGCTGTGAATGCCAAAGCGGCCTCCCCCGAAGGGGTGATACAACTGATTGATTTCCTGAGCAGCGCATCCACAGTCAAAACGATGAAGTACGGCCTCGAGGGCGTTCATTACAAAATGGAGGACGGCAAGGAAGTCACCCTCGACAAAGATAAATATGACAAGGAGATCAGCTGGCTTGGCGATTTCCGGATGGTCGGATCGCAGTACCTGATCAATGAGTTCACCAAGTATCTGGAGGATCTCGACCAGTCCAAGCCGCTGGACAAGGATGTTTATGACATGATGACGAAAGCCTACAGTCTCTACATCTCCAAGGATCATCCTATTCCGGCGATTACGATGGACGGTTATATGCCGGGTCTTCCCGCAGACATGCTGTTCATTGCCAACAACGTGAACCAGCCGGTAACCGACCTGTGGAACAAGGCGATTGTCAGCGGCAAAGGTTATACGGTGGAACAGGCCGCCGCCGATGCGAAATCGCTGTGGAAAAAGTCCGACGGCGAGAAGCTGGAGAAGTGGTATGCTGACTGGTATGCGGCCAATAAAGACAGCTGGGTATTCACCAAAGATCTTTACGATATGAAATTCTAATGGAATGAAGGACCTTTCCTACCGGCTGCGTATGACGCGATACCGGTAGGATCTTCGCTTTTGCCGGAGGAGAGTGGCCCGGAAGGAAGGAGGATGCCGATGAAAACAAAATCGTGGTACCAACGGCTGCTGGCCACGTATTTGCCGATATTTTACCTGGTCATTTTCTTCCTGATTTTCGTATTCTTCATGACGGTCAGCGAGATGTCGCGCCAGCAGACGTCCAACGCCAACGACAGCTATGCCAAATATGTCATGCAGGCGCTGGAGTCTGCCCTGCAGAATATCGACCGGGACTTCTACAGGGAGCTCGATACGGATCCCGATATCCAGGCATTCCTGTTCCGCAAGGACGACGGCGAAAGCGAATACCTGCTCAACAGTCGGCTGGCGAACAAGTTTAAAACCATGGGAGTCAGCTATCCGCTGATCCACTCCGTCTATCTGTACCGGGACGCAGACCGCCGGGTGCTGACCTCCAATGCGATCATGTCCAGCGACAGCTTCGGCGATCGCGAGTTCGCGGAGGAACTGGCGTCCGGAAGAGAAGTTCCCTACACATGGACGGGAGTGCGCGATTACAGGCTGTTCAGCTTCGATCCTACCACTTCGGTTGTCTCGCTGGCCCGCAAGGTGCCTTTGCAGTACGAGAGCCGGGGATTTCTCGTCATCAATGTCTCGGTCAGCGGAATTCGGGCCATGGTGGACGAGATGGCAACCCAGAATGTCGGCTCAACAGCGATATTTGATGCTTCGGGTCGGGTGATTGTCGGTTCGGTCAGCGACAATCTGCAGGGCATGTCTTTGGTGAAATCCTCCTACATGATGTGGGAGGTGCGGACCGGCCTGATTGGAGGGTCTGCATACAGGGTAATCCTGAATTTCTTCTACGGCTGGATTGCGCTTGGGTTTACGGCAATTTTGCTCGGAACGGCCTTGATCGTGTTCGTTACCCGGCGTTATACCTCGCCGCTCGACGCAATTGTCCGGCGGATCAAATCCTATTCCAAATCCCGATCGAAGGAGCTGGCCGTGATGGCCGGCGGCCAACTGCAGTTCTTCGAGACTGCATTCGATCATCTGCTGGAAATCGCGAATTTGTACACCGATGTTCATCATGAGAACCTGGTTTACCGCAGAAAAACGTTCTTCATCGAGCTGGTTGGCGGGGAACGGAGAATCGACGCTTCCGTCTGGGAAGAAGAGACGGGAAGATTCGGAATGACGAACGGTTTCCGGGAGCTTGCGATCGGTATTCTGGATATCGATAAATATCCGGGCTTCTGCGGAGCGTACAGCTATCAGGATCAGAATCTGATCAGGTTCGTTATCTCAAGCGTCGTGAAGGAGACGGCTGCCGAGATGCGCATCGCCGTCTGGTCGGAATGGCTGGAGAACGAGCGGCTGACCGTGCTGTTCTACGCGGAAGAGCCGGAGCCTGGGCTCCGATCGGAGGTTGCCGTATTATGTGACAGAATCCGGATTTGGATTCAGGATAATCTGGAGTATACGGTGACCATCGGGATCGGGTCAGTTGTGGAGAAGTTGGAAGACGTTCCGCGCTCTTTCGATGAAGCCGAGGAGGCGTTGACCTATAAATCCTCTGCGGGTACGAACCGGATCATCGCTTATAGCGATACCGAGCGCGGTTTTCAACTGGATTCGTTTGTTTATTTGCAGTTGATCCGCAGTATTGCAGAATCTTTCAAGCTGAGAGACTCAGACTGGAAAGTTAAGTTTGCCGAGCTGGTCGATCATATGCAAAGCCGGCTGTTTTTGCGCCAGGATATGGTCAACCTGCTGCAATACATGATTTTTCACATCTCCAAGGAAGTATGGGATCTCCCCGCGCCATACAAAGAGGCATGGGACCGGGTGACCCCGGAGCTGAGCGGGGTGCTCTTGGACTTCGATACGCTGGAGGACGCCCGGGAGCGGCTTGAAGCATTACTGGACGAGGCTGCCGGATGGTTTGAGCAGCTCCGTCCCGGCAAGCAAAATCAGGAGCTGATCCGCAATGTCCAAGCATACATTGAAGCTCATTATCACAGTCCTGATTTATCCCTGGGCCTGCTTAGCTCCGAATTCGGCATCCATCAGAGCAATTTGAGCCGTCTGTTCAAGGAGGAAATCGGTGAGAATTTCGTCGACTATCTGGCCCGCATCCGAATTTTGCGCGCGAAGGAGCTGCTGCAGACGACGAATGATCCCATCCAGGACATCGCGGGCAGGGTGGGGTATTTGCATTATTTTTCCTTTAACCGGGTATTCAAAAAAATCATGGGCCTGACGCCCGGCGAATACCGCAGAAGCACAGCGTCGGAGCTGAAAGGCGGATAGGAGGCGAACATGGATACACATTGGCAGGCGCGCTGGATCCGGCACCCGGATTTTCAGGGGATAACTCCGATCGGGATGCTCCATAAGGAGACTGAACCCCGGCCGGAAAGACTGCATCCTCCGGAGCTGAAGCATCATCATACCCTGTTCCGCAAAGAGATGGACCTAGTGGCGGATCAGCTGGGGAAGGTAGTACTGAGTATCAGCGCGGACGATTATTACAAGCTTTATATCAACGGAATCTTTGTTGCGCAAGGTCCGGCCCAGGGATACCCGTTCCATTATCATTACAACCGGCTGGATGTCACTTCTTACTTGGTGCCCGGACGCAATGCCATCGCCGTCCATGTTTATTACCAGGGGCTGGTGAACCGCGCATACAACAGCGGGGATTTGCGCCAGGGATTGATTGCCGAGCTGACGACGGCGGGCCAAACCACGCCGCTCGCGAAAACGGACGAAAGCTGGCGCTGTGCGCGGACGATGGAATATGGCACCGGGGATGCAGCCACGACCGGCTACGACACTCAATATATCGAGCATATCGACAGCCGCCTTGCCTTCCGGGGCTGGCGCGCGGCAGGTTTTGACGATTCCGGCTGGATGAGGCCCGCCGCGCTCGGGCTAGAGCATACCGGTTATATACTCTTCGAGCAGCCCACGCCTCCCGTGGAGGTATACCGGAAGAAGCCAGCCCGGGTGCAGCGGATCGGAGATAATCATTATCTGTTGGATTTTGGAGAGGAGATCACCGGCCAATTCACGATGAAGGTGCGCGGAGAAGCCGGGACGGTAATTGAAGTGCGATGCGGGGAAGAACTGGACGATGATGGACGTGTACGTTATGAAATGCGCTGCAACTGCAATTACCGGGAGCAATGGACCTTGTCCGGGCACGAGGATGAGCTGGAGCCGTTCGATTACAAAGCGTTCCGCTATGTAGAGATCATCGGACCAGGCAGGATTCTGGATGAGCGGACGTTCGCCGCTGTAGTCCGTCATTATCCTCTGTCGCCCAGGCAGAGCGGCATCTTCCGCTCGGAGGAGTGGCTCTTGAACGGAATCTGGGACATTTGCTGCCGCGCTGTCCAAAGTTGCGCGCAGGAATCCTATGTGGATTGTCCCAGCCGGGAGAAGGGGCAGTATCTTGGAGACAATACGATTATCGGCCATGCCCATCTGTATGTGAGCGGCGATTCTCGTCTGGTCCGGAAGGCGCTGCGCGACTTTGCAGTAAGCACGACGATATGTCCGGGCATGATGGCGGTCGCCCCCGGGAACTTTATGCAGGAAATCGCGGACTTCTCCTGCCTGTGGCCCATGCAGCTGCTCACCTATTACCGGCATACCGGGGACACCGCCTTTTTGCAGGAGATGCTGCCTTTCGCCGATGGCATCGTGGACTACTTCCGTAAATACCAGCGCGCTGACGGGCTGTTGGCCGATGTGAAGGAGAAATGGAATCTCGTCGATTGGCCGGAAAATCTGCGCGACGGCTACGACTTCCCGCTAACGCGTCCGGTAGGGGAGGGCTGCCATAATGTAATCAACGCGCTCTACTACGGGTGCGTGCAAACCGTGCAGGAGATCAAGGATGAGCTGCAGGTAGCATATGAAGACTGGCTTCCGGCGTTCAAAACGGCATTTCTCGCTACCTTCTATCGGCCGGAGAGCGGGCTGTTTGCCGATGCGGAGAACAGCGCACACTGCTCGCTGCATGCGGGCGTATTCCCGCTGTTGTTCGGATTGGCGCCGGAGCAGGCCGTGCCCGCGCTGGTTGCCGAAATCCGCCGCAAGCGGTTCAGCTGCGGCGTTTATATGGCCTACTTTGTGCTGAAGGCACTGGCTCGCGCGGGTGAACATGCTCTCATTTACGAGCTGATTACCGGAGATGACGAGCACTCCTGGAGCCAGATGCTGCGAGAGGGGGCAACCAGCTGCTTCGAGGCGTGGGGCAAGGAACAGAAGTGGAACACCAGTCTGTGCCATGCCTGGGGCAGCGCGCCGATCCCCGTGCTTATCGAGGATATCATCGGCTTGAAACCGGCGCGTCCGGGCTGGGAGGAGATTTCACTCGAGCCCCGGTTGCCTCCCGGTATGAAGCCGTTTCATCTGCGGATCGTTGTCCCTGCGGGCATACTGGAGGTTCGTTACGACGGCGCCGAAGCGGAGCTTATCCTCCCGGATCAGACGGTGAGACGGCCAGCCGGCGGGAAGCTATAAACGGATTGCCAAAAACAAGGACGGGATTCGGTCAGCCAAGAGCTGGTTGGAATTCCGTCCATTATAAAGTTGTTTTCTCGGGGCCTTCTAAGTGCGGCAGGGTTTTTAACCAGACAACTCTACTATTCTTCCAACTCTCTCTCATACCCCTCAACCAAAACCGAAGCTTTAACCTGAAGTGCCCTTGCTAGAGCTGTTATCGTGAGCAGAGAGGGCGCTTTTTCTCCGTTCTCTTGTTCACTGATATAAGACCGGGCACGAAGGCCCTGCACAACTATACTTTCCCAGCCGGGAGTTCAAGTTCCATCAGATGAACAAAGACACTTCGTTTACTTGGTTGCAACTTTTTGTCTAACGATACTTAATGACTCCATTGTGGGTTTTGATACAAATTTGGATGCCAACGACGGAATTCTTCTAATATGATAGGTTGCTAATAAATACAAAGAAGTCTATCTAAGAGAAAACCACTCCATTATCGGAGTGGTTTTCTCTTTATATGCTGATGTATATATTGTATTCAACTGAACTTTGCGGGAAACTGTATCATAGTAGAGGCACGGATCAATCCGTCTTCCTCGGACTTGCTCAAAGCGGTTTTACGCCTTGTAGAACTAAATCATTCACTGCACTATTCCAACATTTAAAGTGCAAATAAGCCTACAACGTATCAATGTTGCTGCAGGGATTTTTGTTCGGGAGAAGGGGACAACAAGAAAGGAAGAATGGGAAGGAGAAAACAAAATGGTAGCTGGGATTTATTATCGGTAGCATGATGCATAATGGTATTGACCAACGTATCAACCTGATAATTCAATTGTGAAGAGAAAATCAACTCGTGAACTGTAGAGGGTGTGTAAAAAATTACATGTAGTAATCCATTAGTCAACATGATATATTAATAGTCCGGCCGCAGGATAGCCGGTAATCAAATGAACTCCGGTAAATGGAATTCATTACATGTATCAATAATCGTTTTAATGTGGTAT
>NZ_JBBPAY010000002.1:0-340000 GCF_038009285.1 Paenibacillus sp. FSL R5-0378 | reverse complement strand
GGCGTGCCTTTTGTAGAATGAACCGGCGAGTTACGTTCCCGTGCAAGGTTAAGGTGAGAAGCCGGAGCCGCAGCGAAAGCGAGTCTGAATAGGGCGATTAAGTACGTGGACGTAGACCCGAAACCGTGTGATCTACCCCTGTCCAGGGTGAAGGTGCGGTAACACGCACTGGAGGCCCGAACCCACGAATGTTGAAAAATTCGGGGATGAGGTGGGGGTAGCGGAGAAATTCCAATCGAACTCGGAGATAGCTGGTTCTCCCCGAAATAGCTTTAGGGCTAGCCTCGGTGAATAGAGTCGTGGAGGTAGAGCACTGATTGGGTGCGGGGCCCGCAAGGGTTACCAAGCTCAGTCAAACTCCGAATGCCATTGACTTGTAACCGGGAGTCAGACAGTGAGTGCTAAGATCCATTGTCAAAAGGGAAACAGCCCAGACCATCAGCTAAGGTCCCCAAGTGTGTGTTAAGTGGGAAAGGATGTGGAGTTGCACAGACAACCAGGATGTTGGCTTAGAAGCAGCCACCATTGAAAGAGTGCGTAATAGCTCACTGGTCGAGTGACTCTGCGCCGAAAATGTAACGGGGCTAAACACACCACCGAAGCTATGGCTTGATGCTTGCATCAGGGGTAGGGGAGCGTTGTATACAGCGTTGAAGGTATACCGTAAGGAGTGCTGGAGCGTATACAAGTGAGAATGCCGGTATGAGTAACGAAAAGATCAGTGAGAATCTGATCCGCCGAAAGCCCAAGGTTTCCTGAGGAAGGCTCGTCCGCTCAGGGTAAGTCGGGACCTAAGGTGAGGCCGACAGGCGTAATCGAAGGACAACAGGTTGAAATTCCTGTACCACCGTAAACCGTTATGAGTGATGGGGTGACGCAGGAGGGTAGTGACGCGAGCTGATGGATGCTCGTCCAAGCAGTGAGGCTGGTGTGTAGGCAAATCCGCACACTATAAGGCTGGGCTGTGACGGGGAGGGAAAATTACAGTACCGAAGGTCATGATCTCACACTGCCAAGAAAAGCCTCTAACCAGGTGAAGGTGCCCGTACCGCAAACCGACACAGGTAGGCGAGAAGAGAATTCTAAGGCGCGCGGAAGAACTCTCGTTAAGGAACTCGGCAAAATGACCCCGTAACTTCGGGAGAAGGGGTGCCCCGGTAGTGTGAATAGCACGAGGGGGCCGCAGTGAAAAGGCCCAAGCGACTGTTTAGCAAAAACACAGGTCTGTGCGAAGCCGCAAGGCGAAGTATACGGGCTGACGCCTGCCCGGTGCTGGAAGGTTAAGGGGAGCGGTTAGGGAGTAATCCCGAAGCTGTGAACCGAAGCCCCAGTAAACGGCGGCCGTAACTATAACGGTCCTAAGGTAGCGAAATTCCTTGTCAGGTAAATTCTGACCCGCACGAATGGCGTAACGACTTGGGCGCTGTCTCAACGAGAGATCCGGTGAAATTTTAATACCTGTGAAGATGCAGGTTACCCGCGACAAGACGGAAAGACCCCATGGAGCTTTACTGCAGCTTGATATTGGATTTGGGTACGATCTGTACAGGATAGGTGGGAGCCTTTGAAACCTGAGCGCCAGCTTGGGTGGAGGCGCCGTTGGGATACCACCCTGATCGTATCTAGGTTCTAACCTGGTACCGTAATCCGGTATGGGGACAGTGTCAGGTGGGCAGTTTGACTGGGGCGGTCGCCTCCTAAAGAGTAACGGAGGCGCCCCAAGGTTCCCTCAGAATGGTTGGAAATCATTCGAAGAGTGCAAAGGCAGAAGGGAGCTTGACTGCGAGACCTACAAGTCGAGCAGGGACGAAAGTCGGGCTTAGTGATCCGGTGGTACCGCATGGAAGGGCCATCGCTCAACGGATAAAAGCTACCCTGGGGATAACAGGCTTATCTCCCCCAAGAGTCCACATCGACGGGGAGGTTTGGCACCTCGATGTCGGCTCATCGCATCCTGGGGCTGAAGTAGGTCCCAAGGGTTGGGCTGTTCGCCCATTAAAGCGGTACGCGAGCTGGGTTCAGAACGTCGTGAGACAGTTCGGTCCCTATCTGTCGTGGGCGTAGGAAATTTGAGAGGAGCTGTCCTTAGTACGAGAGGACCGGGATGGACGTACCGCTGGTGCACCAGTTGTTCCGCCAGGAGCATGGCTGGGTAGCTACGTACGGACGGGATAAGCGCTGAAAGCATCTAAGCGTGAAGCCCCCCTCAAGATGAGATTTCCCAGTATGTAAGACCCCTTGTAGACGACGAGGTAGATAGGTTGGAGGTGGAAGTGCAGCAATGCATGGAGCTGACCAATACTAATCGGTCGAGGGCTTATCCAAAAAGATTAATTCGCAGATTCGTTTCGTATCTAGTTTTCAAGTGATCAAACACTTGAACGTTTGGTGGCGATAGCGGAGGGGTTCCACGCGTACCCATCCCGAACACGACCGTTAAGCCCTCCAGCGCCGATGGTACTTGGACCGAAGGGTCCTGGGAGAGTAGGACGTTGCCAAGCAAGCAGAAGACCACTGTTGATGTTTATCAACAGTGGTCTTTTTGTTGAGCACCTATGGACTGGTAAGTTACCCGTAATGTTACCATAACCAATATTTAATCATCAATTGATGTCCATATAAGGATGAATCGAAATTTTGTAGTCGAACAGCCGAACAAATATGAATCGTTAAATCAAAGTAGAACACCTGTTTATCAACGGACACGTAACCCATCGCATACAACCGACAGGATGCGCTCCGATAAACCCGAATCATCATTGTATTCCAGAGTTCGCATGACACTGAATAAAATAGCTGTTATATCGGTTAGCTGAAGATCGTTGAACCCGCCTGCTGCCCCTGATTTAGGAGTTCCCCTAGTACATTTTGAAAATCCAGCGAGATACCAGAGAGCGGACGCTGAAAGTTCGTACCAGAACGGGCCAGAGCAGCGATAAGGGCTTTATTTCCTTTGCCCTCTCTCATAACTAGAGACAAAAAGTTAAAAAGGGCCTGGCCTGGCTCGTCCTGTTCGAGCATCTCCTTTGCCTTCTCAATGAGACGTTGCTTAAAACTGAAAACCACAGCTTCAATTAATTCTTCCTTCTTCTGAAAGTGACGATATACCGTTCCAATCCCCATCCCGGAACGATTGGCAATTTCATCTATTGGAATCTCCAATCCCTCAGTGGCGAAGCAGATTGCTCTTTTAGTACAGCACGTTGCAAAACCCGAAGAGATCGCTGAGGCGTATATGTATTTGGCGAAAAACACAAACACCACCGGAACCGTACTTCCAGTCGATGGTGGTGCAATTCTATCAGGCATTTAAGAAGAGGAATATGCTTCCTACATCAGCACCTAGGCTGTATGATTCAGATTAACATTATCAAGCTTTAGTAAGCATATCTATTCGCTTTATACTCATACGCGACGGGGCAGCTTAACCGCGTTCTAATATGATTTAGAAGGAGGCACCGAGGTTGCAATGCTTATTTTCGGGTATAAGGACATCGCAACCTTTCGCAATGAAAAGAAACCAAGAGCATCTTGCATGCTCTTGGCTTCTTTTCTAGCAGCTGTTGGTATTAATATTATACTTGATTTATCTGTGTATTATGCAGCAAATTCCTCCTCTTACCGATCAAACCCCAAAAAAGGAAAAGTTACTGCAAATGGGGGCAGGGAGGATTCCGAAAAAAAGCCGGACGTTGATAATTAACTGAAAGGTGTCATGGCACATATAGCAGCAGATATTTTCATCAGTCCCTAGCCTCGTCATCCAAAATACCCTCAGCTAGCTCAGATTATTACACAGTCATTGTTCACGATGACATCTTTCCGTCTAAACTGGCTCCGCTCCAAACGGATCTCGATTACATGCTCAATATTCGTCACGCCAAGCGGCTGGGCCTCATTCTACCTCAATGATGGAGGCTAGAGCTCTGGCGAGAAGCTAGACATTGCACATTCCTCCTTTTAATTATTTATGTCAGTTTCCTCGAATTGAACAAGGGTTTGTGGTCTAATGGTGTTGTTAGGTGTTACGGCGTTGATGATTCAATATACGGTTAGTTCTATACCCTAGTACCCTGCGTACTGATCGAAGTAGTGAAGAAAACAAAACTAAGTTGATTTGGAGGCATATTGATGGAACTGACGCTAACGGATGAGCAATTACGGGAACTGAGTCACGATCAAATGGATCGCTTACAGCCCTGGTGGGTCAAGAAGCACTAAGGTGAGCCATTACTTACAACGATGGATATGATCGACTTGCTTGGATCCTTAGGGATTGGCGTGTCCCTCTTTGTTCCGAGAGCGGAGCGACCACTCGACGGAAAGGTGAGGGTTCCCAATGATGACAGGGATTTATTCTTTGGGATGTGGGGAGTTCTAAAGGAGTCATTGTGATATTGCATGAAGTCATTCATTTGAGTGGCTTTTTTTATTATGAAGGCTATGTTAAAACATTATCGGCAAGGGAGAAAGACCTTTCTTCGATACTGTTTTTTCGGGCGGGCGTCTGAAGCGGGAGATCGAGTATGAATTTGCCGCTTAAGAGGAATCGAGGGAGCCACAACTGTTACAGAATGCAGTGAAAGTGGCGAAAACAAAAGTAGTTGATATTGACCAAGGGTTTACAGAACAATCGTGGATCCAGAAGAAATCATTGCTGATAAAATCAGATTTGCAGATGAATACCTTAATGAGTGGATGTATTCGGACAATGTGTTACAAAAGACAGAAGTGATTGATGGAAAAGATAACAACACAAGGCGTTTCTGAATGTTTATTTAGGATAACTGAGAAGATAAACAACGCCTAAAATCAAAGACAATATTCCACGAATCCGGGTGAACTTATAACGTTTCTCTGTGGCATAGGAATTTAAATGATTGTATTGTTTCGCATTTCGAACGAAATACGTAGGATAAAGATACTGCCTCTAACCTTTACAAAGGAGTGAATAGAAAGAACAACACTCCCGGACAAGGTCATGGACCAGTCAGGGTTATTCTCTGCCCTTCTCGATTTGATGAAATCATTAAGTCTACAACACAGCAACAGTGTTACTGGTTTCGATGTACAAAGTTTACATGTCAGGGCAAAGCGAGAGTGAATGATGTGCTAAGAAAACACGAATATGTGCAACTGCTCATGAGCAGTTAACTCAGACGGCTATGCTTAGTGATCTTTGGTGAAATACTAGAAAAAATCACTATATGAATATTTCACAATAGTGAAAAGACATATATATGTACCTAGCTCATTTCACTTAAAGTGGTTATTATGTTGATTTTAGTGATATAATAATGTCAGAATAATGTCATTTGAGAAAGGGAATTGCAAAATGAACATTAAACCTTCAACTACAATTCGGCAGGATTATAATGGTTTCTCAAAATATTGTCATGAACTTGACGAGCCAGTGATTATAACGCGAAATGGCGAAGCAGATCTTGTAGTGATGAGCCATGAGGCTTATCGCAGGATGGAAGCTCGGATTAAATTACAATCAAAGCTTTTGGTTGCTGAGAAACAGGTTGCAGAAGGGAAAGCCTTACTTGATCACAACCAGGTGGTTTCAAGAATTCGGAGGAAGATCGATGCCGTCAAGGAATAAGGTCCAATATACTCCGGCTGCGGTTGATGATATGGATGAGATTTTTTCATTCATTTCACAGGAAAATGCTTTAGCTGCAGAGGACTTGCTACAAAAATTGGATGATCAAATTTCAAATCTTACGGAGTTCCCCTATCTGGGTTCCGTCTTGTCTGATGATGATTTTCCCTTACTGAAAAGAGGTTACCGATTCATTGTCGTACAGCCTTATTTAGTTTTTTATCGTGTCATCGAAGATACGGTGATTATCCATCGAATTTTACATGGTCGAAGGGATTATCTTCGTGAATTATTTGGTCCTTAATGAATAACAATAGTATTCATTTCATAGGGAAGCCAAGGGTGAGATATACACAACGCTCTTGACTTCTTTTTATATTTGGTCTAGTTCTGTAAAACATACTTGAACGTCTTCAAACTTGTGTCATGAATGCTTCTCTCGACGTATGTTTCGAATTTATACAGCTGTAAGCAAAAAGAATAACTGAATGCAAGTCAGGATGAAGGTAAGAACCGGTCGATGGGCCGGTTCTTTTTCATTGATATGCGTTTTTCCCTTTTGCCTTCCGCATGGTAACGCGAGCTAGGCCTACTAATCTTTTGACAGGCCGAGCCTCCTTGGCTACGCCCTCAACCTGTCAAAAGCTAAGCAGGCGGTCGGACGATCAAGGGGCACAAAACTTTTTTCCACACAGAGAAATCAGGGGAGGCACAGGAAAAAACTTTTGTGCTGTATCCCTTGACCGCCCTCCATAGCTCCCGTTTCCAAGCTCTCGTCAAAAGGGAAAAAACTTCCCTTTGGGGAAGCCAGCCATGCGGCAGGCAAAAAAAACGCCCTTTGACGAACGAAATCCATTAAGAGGGGAGGTAATGAAATATGAAGCCTGAAACTCTGGTGATGCTTACGCTATTGCAGTAATTCTGCAGGTAGTCATTCAGTTTTTTGGAGTTGCTAAAGCGTTTGTTGAGTGGTCAGCGGCTAAAGAAAAGGCGAAAGGCCCCGACCGTTCGCCCCGGTCGAAGCCTAAAAAAACGCAAACCTAGATAGCCCTCCCTCAATCTACAAAGAAGTGAGAGGGTGAGGGGAAATGCTTCTTCATCCCTTACCTTTCATCCTAACACAAATCAAATAAAGAATGATAAAGGAGGGAACAAGCCCATGGACATGGCTATTTTCATTTTGATTTTGCTGGACCTTGCACTGCAGGGGGGGCGGTTTTGGCTGTATCGGTCCATGAAGAAACTAACGAAAAGCGCCGGCGGCTAAGCCGCCGGAATCTTAAACATAAGGAGGGATTTTAAATGGAGGCAAGCCGAAAACAATCCGTAATATCCGCGATTATAGCCAGGGGGATGTATCAAAAGGTTATCATCCTTTGGAACGGACGTAAGCTGCAGTACCGGACCTTAACCAAGGCTGAATTTCTAAAGCTAATTCATTTGGTAGGGAGGCAAACACCAGGGGAAGAGGGAGGACAAGTTCATGCGTGAGAGCGAGCTGATTATGAAAATCGAGCATCTCTCGCGCGAACTCAATGCATTGGTCTTTGAAGTGGGAATGATGGCACAGGCGGTACTGAGTAAGTCAAAGGAGCTGGACGAAATTTTGGGTTATCACCGAGCATAACCGAAGCGCGACCACTTTATTACTGCCGGAGGAATATTAAAAGGCCCGATTGCTGTTAGGGAAGCAACCGAGCCGGGGCGAAGATTTGGACACCCTTCGCCCCTCTATTTTACCATATAAAGGAGAGGGAACAAATGGTGAGCATTAACATTTTCAGTGTGAAGCAAGTGAAGGAAAAGGGCGCACGGTATGACCTGGATTCGAAAGTCATCCGTTCTCCGCGTGACGCACACCTCATCATAGAAACGGTTCTAGACCTGGGGCATGAGGCAGCCGAAAAATTTGGAATTTTAACGCTGAATACGAAAAACGCAATTGCCGGAATACATGTGTTGTCTTTGGGTAGTTTGAACGCTGCCGTGGTCCACCCGCGGGAAGTGTTTAAAGCAGCGATTCTCAATAACGCAGCATCGATTATTTGCTTTCATAATCACCCAAGCGGCGACCCTTCGCCGTCTCAGGAAGATCTTTCGTTAACCCGGCGTCTTGTAGAGGTTGGGGCAGTTATGGGGATTGAAGTGATTGACCATATCATTGTTGGCGAACAGCGATTCGTCAGTATGAAAGAGCAGGGGATGATGTAGCGTTATGAGACCGGGAACCTGCTCGGGTTCCAGGTCTTGTTAGAGCACAGATGCATGGAAAGCAAGATGCTGCATTTTGCCTGTTGGTCCGGCGGCCGGGGTGATTTTATCCCCCCGGCCCCCACTATTAAAAAAAACGACCTGAATGCATCAGCGGATATGCCAACCAAAGCGGCCTATAAGTAACGCAAAACTTACTCTGAGTAAGTCCATGGAAAGCAACCCATTATCCGTGAGAGGAGTAGATTTGAATGCCAACATGTATGTTTTGCGGATCTAAGGTAGAGAAAAGGGATCAAATGTATTATTGTCTATTTTGTAATATGGAACTGATGGCCGACCAGGTCCAGAACAACGGATCCAGACGGCAAATTTTGCTCGAGGATCCGTCTTCTTTGGAAGATGCGGAGTTATCTACGGGGGAGCTCATGAAAAAGGATAGTTATTATTTGACATGCTTACTTCGAATGGTTCGGAAGGAACGCTCGAGAATTTATCACTATTTACACATTTTCAAGAAGGCTAATGAGCAGCAAGGCAGCTTTTTTGACCAGGAGGCTGATGTTGGCAGCCGCTACGAATATTGGACTCGAAAGGGCTGGATCATAGAGAATATTTTACGGGAACGCTGTGGATTTTTTCCTGAAAGGATATACGACTCCAATGTACAAATGATGATTCAAAACGTCCGGAGATCCAATGCTAAACTTATGCAAGTGAATCGCCGAAAAAGTAAATAAAAAAATCGCCGGAGGGGGCAGATTTTACATGGATAAATTGGTAACAGAACGTTTGAATGGGTATTTGCGGAAGATATATAGGGATATCCGAGACTCCAATTTAACCGCAGCTAAAGAAAAGGTATTGGAGTTTGAAATTGCATTAGATGAGTTGATAGAGGAGATAGAGGGGGAGGGTGTGAAAGTGAATAGCAAAGATTAGTAAACATTAAAATGTTACATTAACAGTAACACACAATATAAACAATTAAACTGAACAGTTTTTATTAAATATCTGTTGCTCTGATGCTTTGATTAAAAAGGTAGCCCCAATTTCAAAATTGGTGCTACCTTTTTAAGTGATGTAATTTATTTATTTTTCAGTTCAGGATAATTAGTTAATAAATCGTAATATTCAGGTTTTTTGTCCAATAACGGTTGAGCATCCTTTAATGCGGAAACCGGCGACTTTCCCATGTTTACATCTTGTATAATTTGTACCATACCAATGTAATCCTGTTTACTGATTATAATCTGATCCGTGTCTTTTTGGATTACTTTAGCTGTTGGAAGAGCAGCAACGCTATTGTTCGTACTCTGAGCATAGACTGCACTGCATAAAATAGCTAAAACAATAAGTGTAGTAGTAATAACTATTTTTCTCTTCATTTGCCAGAAGTCTCCCCTCTTTAGTTTTATCATTCAATAATATATGACGATTCAGAATATTAAAATGGTTCACTTCTAGACAGATTTATGAAAATAACTCCAATAATTAGTCTCTTTAAGCCTTTTGAATTATTCGAAAAAAATGGCTTCCTTGTGTGCTCAATACTGCTTATCCCTTCTTCAAAGTCATTGATCTCGGCAGTGTTAACTCCGTGACAACCATACGCCATAAATTTAACAACCGTGATAGTTGGTCGTTCACGGAGGGGATGGAGAACAAGTGCGACCTGCAGATGGCCGTATTAACCGACATGTTGCCTCAAAACCCATCAGCGAGGCGCTGGCTTAAAATGCGATGCAGTGGATCGCCGGGGCCTACAATTTGCTTGTTGCGCCCTTTTGGCTCAATACCAGAGCGAGACTGCCAACCTTGAAGTCCGTGGGCAGATCAAGGACCGACCTATCCTGATTTTAGATACGAGCAATCAATATTGTTAGGTCACTGCATTCTTGATAAAGCATTACAACGGTATGGAACGAGTGGCGAGGATGAATGCCCCATTGAATATAGGCAGATCACAACGACTTGGTAATGAGGCGCGTCATCAAACTAAGAGGGACCTGTCAGGATAATCAGAATGTGACGGAGCTAATGCTCCAGATAACGGCCGGGTGGAAAACATGTCCTGTTGAGATATTATGGATCGGCAGACAACGGCTAGGGGCCATATAGTCACTTCGAAAGACCAGTTTAGCTTGGTCACATTGCGCGGGAGGGACTATCCATTTAGAGATATCAGTATGCGGATGCTGGAACCGCAAGAGTTATTCGCTACTAGGGATTCATGAAAAATTACATCATCGACAGGGACTGTGATGGCAAGAAATAATCCAAAACGCGCGGATTACACCTGCGGCAACGCTGTACCGCCGCCATTCGCCGGGGCATTATGGGTCATTAGTTCGTTTTAGGTTTAAAGGTTATATCCTAGGAAGCATTCAGCAGTTTTTTTGTCATACGCCCGCCCTACCCCATCATATATTTGATTATGTCTACAACAGGTCAACGTTGTTGCTAGGATAATTGCTTTGGGGAGGGCTGCTCCAATGAACGAAGAACGGGGAAGAAAGGTAAGATCCGATAAGAAAAGAACGATTGCTGCACCTCTAGAGGAAAACATCTACGAGCTCGTGGCTCAGATCAGTTACATCTGTGATCGGCCATTAAAGGATATCGGAGAACTATTATGCCGGGAAGGGATTAAGTCAACAAAGCTAATTGATACGATCAAGGGAAAATTCCGGAGAGATTTCTTTTACGAGGAGAATCGGCTGTACCTTGGAGATCTCCATAGGACTCCCTATAAAGTAAAGCCTGGAATTCAAAAGAGGTTATATATGAAGTTTTATGACTTTGAGCACGAACGGTTCTCCCAGCTGAGTTATGCCTTGGATGGTTCAGTACAAGCAGCAACTGCCTTGGTACTAACGACAGCCATGATGAGAAAAGACATTATGTATCCGATTTTAGCCCGTTTTATTCAGCGGGATTTAGATCCTAAAAGAACGGACCAGTTGCGTTATTTGTGCCGGTTTTTAGATTCACAGAATCCGGAAGAATATATCACGGTGCCAGCCATCATTTCTTATGCTATTGGGCAGTCGCTACAAAATAATCAGAAAATAAAAAGAACGTTGAGTGGGCTATTTAAAATCTAATAGTGACTAGATTGACAGTTAATATGCTAAATGACTAACATAGTTGATAAATTAGCAGTGTAGGTTTGTTTTTGGCTTACGAAATTGATGGGGAAAAACGATATTTTAAGTATCAACGTGAAGGTACGACCTGAAAACTACAGTTTTATACTACTATAACTTTGGTGGCTTTGAGTATTATTGCCCTCAGCTATCGCAGTACCGTAACAGCTGTGAAAGATGCCTTTTTGGAGGAAATCTCTGATTACGACTTGTTGTAACTCTTTTTGAGTATTTGAATCTGTATATCAAAATATGACTTTATTCGATAATCAAAATGAATGTGAGTAGAGGTTAAAATAAAAGGGCGGCTGTTTCGGAAATTATTCGAAATAGCCACCCTTTATTTGTTCTCTAGAAATAGGGAATACCGAAATAATTATTAAATGCTCCGATAGCTCCTGCCTTTTCTTCCTGTCCTAAGTCTGTCTTGCACATACTTAAAAATACGTAATTTTTACAAGTAGATGTACTACCAAAAATTGAAGATCCAAGGAGATCAACACCCAAATTCACCAATTGATCATTATTCTGGTTTTTAACTTCTTCCTTTATCCACTCTGTGTATTGTTTCTTATCCGGCACTGTAATAGCAGCAACTACGAGAATGAAAAGAACGATAATTAGTATGTATCTTTTCATATACCCACCTTCCATTATTTTACTCTTAGATTATAAACAAATAATAAGGCTAGATGAAGAATAACTTTTAGCACTCCTTATAAATCCGTAATTTTTTGTTTAAAAGATGTGTACCAATATCAATTAATATTTGACGTGTGAGGAATTCTACTTTATAAATTTGGGTGAGAGTCAGGGAGGCACATAGGTATTTTGCTCATGTATAGGTCGTGTTGAATGATTGTGATGAATCGGACGAGAGTTCAGTAACCGGTGAGAGATCTTTGTAATTTTCATGGGGCGTGATATACTGTGATTAGAAACTGTGTGTGGCTCCCGTTTAAGGAGAAGATAACATCGTCGTCCTCCGTCTCACCAACCTTCGTGAGCAGCCTAGAGGAGCGGTATACTTCAGTTGTGACTAGAGGGAGACATATTAACGGAGGGAATTTTCAATGGATAATGATGAAATTTTAAAACAGATTCTTTCAGAGCTCAAGGATTTGAAATCGGGGCAAAATGATTTGAGCAAAAAAATTGATTGGGCAGTAGCCGAGCTTAAAAACGACGCTAAAGCATCTAACCAAGCAATGACTCTTTTTACACCGGTTGAAACAACCGAAGCAATTGAACGGGATATCCGTGCTATAAAGCTTAAACTATTTGATGTCGAATCAAAATTGAATAGACGTTAGAAAAATTAGGGCGGAACTAGTTTCCATCCTTTTTTTGTTCTTGCAACTCTTGTATGGTAAATGCTGTGGGATATTAAAACGTGCGATTTTATCTGTGAGAAATGTAGCTGAGGCACTATGGTATAAAGTATGCTAAGGTATCCCCTCAGTTCAGAGCAGAATGCATGGCCAAATTAAATAGCAGACTCTGTATTTACCCAAAATACTGAATAAACCTTTTTATTATTTCCTTCTGATTTCCGGCTTTAAGATGATGGACAAATTCTAAAAACACGATGGAGATCAACTCGTCAAGGCCCATTTGAAATGTTTTAAACATTTGCTCCAAATCGTACAGTATAATTTCCAATCGCAAAGCAGTTTTTCGGGGGATAGTTAATTCCAAGGTATAGTATCGAATACGTCTCTCCTTATCTCGAATTTGAAGGGAAGCGTGTCCAGGTGAAACCTCGATATACTCCTCGATCTGTTCAGTTTTTGAAAGGTAGTGCTTCCTTTTTTCTAGAAGGGAGTCTTTTAAAATCTCCAGCTTGGCAGTCGTAGAAGCTACATATAAGAAATCCTGAAGTAATAATGCTAGCAAATCAATAATTGTTAGTTGGGATTCTTCTTCGAGTATATCTGCCAAGTCTTCAAGAAATACCTCAGCTCGAAGGACATCATATTCTGGTAAGTCAACTTGTATAAACGCAAATGAGGATCGTAATGGAAACGAAAAGATTGAACTAATTAAGCCTTTAATATTGCTTTTATTTTGCATCGTTAATAATTCCGAACGGATTAATTGATACTTCTTCATTGTAAGATTTCCTCCAAACAAAAGGATAACCATTTGAAATAAGTTTATGAATGATAGTTTTTCAATATGACGAGTTTAAAAAAGATGGAGGGAGGGAATCATAGAGATAAATATTTTAAAGGGTAAGGGTGAGTTCTGATGAAAGGTTCAAGCACAATTACTAAATCCGAGGCGAGCATACTAGTAAAAATCATGAAGCAAAGTAAAAAGGAATTGGGCGTATCCGGCTCATTAAGGAAAAAATAACTGATTTTTTAATTATCAAGCCATAGTATGAGTCGACCATCGAGCGGTCAGCAGCTCAGCTTTTAAATGTCGGAAAGGCGATAGCAATGGAAAATATGGCTACAAAGCACAAATATATAGGCAACAAGCGTTTTAACTGAAAAACCCGGCCAATCGATGGTCGGGTTTTTCGCTGGCTACTATTTTAGAGGTTGAATGAATGAATAAGTCCATTATAAATCGTACCTGGCTCTTATTCAACTTGTGTACATTAATAATAAATGTTTACTCGGTGTATCTGTTTTTAATAAGGATACCAGAATAAAGGGATCTGGTATTAAACTATTTTTTACTATCATTTTCTTGGTTTATCTGTTGATTTATCTGTAACTTTTCAATGATAGTCGCAACTCTCAGTGCGTGTTCTTCAGATAATTGACTAATCTTTTGATTCATGTTCTCCTGCCATTCAGCTTTTTCCCTGATTAGATTTTCCTTCGCCTCCATCTTCATTTCCTTTCTTATGGCCTCGATGTCACGTTCATATTCTTTCCGATTTAGTTCTGCTGCCTCGGTCGCTTCCCGAACCAGGAGTTCGTTTTGTCTTTGAAGATCAAAAAGCTGTTGGCGAAGCGATGCTTCTTGTTCTTTACATGAAGCTATTTTTTGCGCGTGTATCTGCTGTGCTTCCTCTAACTGATTCTCCAAATATTCTAATTTTTCTTCTGCTTGCTCGAGATCATTCACGCGCTTTTGCAATACTTCAACTTTCTCATTCGTTAATCGATTTAGCTTTTCGCTGGTCTGGTTTGCCTTCTCAGATTGTTCTAGTTTTCTTTGCAGATCCCCATTTATAACGTGTAACTCTTTTAATTCTTTCTCTTTGGAAGCCAACTGTTTTTGAAGATCGGATAAGTCATCTTTAAGGCTTTTGACTTCTTGTTCGAGGAGAGATATGCGTTGTCTGGATTCATCCTTTACTTCCTCCAAAGCATCCGTTTCCTTTTCCCTCATTCGGATAAACACGGTAGAGATACGATTCATATATTTTTGAAGCTCTTTTAACTCTGATTCAAACTCAGGCTGACTTTGTTGCAATTCATAAAGCTTCATTATGTGAAGTAAGTGATCAATAAAGGAATCATCTGTGACACCGGCAGCTTCCTTCATAGACTCATACAAGGCACGAGTGCTTGAGGACAGTCTCATGCCTTTTGTTTTTCCATCAAAATCACTTTTATCTACAGTTTGTTTTTGATTTTCTTCCATTATTTCCTCCATTTAAGTTAACGTTAGAATGCCTATTTAACAATGATGTTATCATGTTAACATTCAATTTTTAGTTAACTATAACATAGTGGGCAACTAATAAATAGTAGAAAATCAACGAGGTTTGGTGATATGATACAAGAAAAATCTAACTTCCGATAATGGATCATTATCGGAAGTTAGACTGAGATAATAGAGGGACCTAATTTAGTCAAAAAAGAGGGAGGGGATGTAAGCTTTGAAGGAAGATCAGTTATCAGTATCGGATAAATTCCCTGCGGAGCTTATTTCCATTGCGGAAAATTATATAGAACAGGCCAGAGCCGAAAATACAGTAATGGCCAACAAGTCGGACTGGTCGATGTTTGAGAAGTGGTGCGATGAATCGAATTTGGTTCCACTGCCGGCAACAGACCAATGTATTGCGATATATTTAGCGTATTTAGCGAGTTCCGGTAATAAAGCAAGTACAATCCGAAGGAAGTTAAGTTCGATTAAGGGAGCACACCTTGCTGCTGGGTTTTCTGATCCTACAGGAGTGAATGTTAAGCACGTATGGGCTGGCATTCGTCGACAACACGGGACGAAGGAGAACGGAAAAAAGCCGGTGGAAATAGAACTACTAAAGCAAATGCTGAGAGAAATTCCGGATAACCTAGGTGGGGTGAGGGATAAAGCTATTCTACTTATCGGGTTCGCTGGTGCGCTTCGTCGTAGCGAAATCGTCGCTTTGGATGTAGGGGATATTACGCTGGATCCGAATGGGCTCATTGTTCAGATTCATCATTCAAAGACTGACCCGGAATCGAAGGGAGAACTGGTCGGTATTCCTTACGGTAAGAATAAGGATACCTGTCCGGTACAGGCTTACTTGCAATGGCTTAAAGTACTGAATGGACGAGAAGGGGCATTATTTAGACCTATTGATCGTCACGGAAATATAAAGCCTTCCCGACTCTCTGATAAAGCTGTATCGCTGATTGTAAAGAAATATATCGAGGCCATTGGTTTGGAAAGTAATGAGTACTCTGGGCATAGCTTAAGAGCTGGTTTTGCAACGACCGCTGCCTCATTAGGGAAAAGTGAGAGACTTATAATGAAGCAAACGAGACATTTGAGTGAAAAAATGGTTCGTCGATATATCCGGATGAATTCCATCTTTCGGGATAATACTGCGGGTGAAATTGGTTTATAACATATGTAGATATATTGGACAGAAGTAAAAACCTCCGCTGTTTCTGACTGCAAGAGTAGTGGCCGCCGCAGCTGCAGGAACACAGACAAGTCGTGTGCCGGGCCGTCCCTTGCATCCAGTGAACACCTCCGGAACAGCTCGAGGTACGCCGATACCAGGCCCAGCACTTCCACCTGTCGCGGCGCCGCCCGGCATGATGACATGAGGACCGGTGGTACCCCAAGGAACGCCGCCTGTGGATCCTATTTACACGGCTCCTGGCGGCCCTGGACTGATCCATGAGCAGCCGCCGGTTAGTCCCTCACTACCGGCCTATGGCCCGGTTCAGCCGCCTGTGAACTCACCAGCACGCCGGTTCAAGGACCGGCAAGGGGCGGACAAGCCTTGCCCCAGCAGCCGATCCTGAGCCCCCAGGCTCCCGTGATTCAGGGCCCGGCAGAACCGAGCGGTCCTGCACCTTCACCGCCGTCGGTAAGCCCTGCAGTCCCGGTTATCCATGACTCGGCTGCTGCTCCATCGCCTGAGGTGGTTAGCGGGCATACACATGGGTCTGAGACCCTGGTACAACCGGCGAGTCCGGCCGTGCTGCCGCCTGTTCACGCGGATCTTGCTACGGCTGGCCGGATTGGGTAAGGAGATCCAGGAGCGGATTAGCAGCCCCGGGCGGTCTTCCAGAGAATTAATTAAAACGGCCCGGAGGCTGGCATCGTTAAAGGACACCCTTGGTACTGACATTCCACAATCATATGGGGAACGTGGGGACAGCTCACCGAAGAGGGATTCGGATGGTGAAGGCCGATGAAAAAGGAAGCTCCCAAGTTCTCGGATCGTGTAAAGTCCTGGCTGGGTGTGTTGGTGGCCCTGCTGCTGATCGGGCTGTTTATCGGGGCTATTTTTCCGGTAAACAGTCTGAGACGTCCAAGGCTCCAGATGGGGTTGAAATCCCTTCAACAGAGCAGCCGGAAGCGAGTATCGTTCATAAGTACCAGTAGCCTGCAGAACAAGCCCTTAGTCCCCAGGAAGTTGTCCCAGATAAAGATGTGGCAGCTGCTGAAATTCAAGACTTCGTCCCTTCATTTTTGAAGTTATATGTTCCTTTTGACAGTGGGATCACCGGTGAGGAATCCACGGTTCAACTCTCCAAGATGAAGCCATTTGTGACGGACAAGTTGTACCAGCAGTTGTCCGAGATCAAGCGCCGCGGAACCCTAACCATTACCAAAACGGAAGTCATGGATATCGCCCTGCTGCCAGCTGAAATCGGGGAGAAGGTGCAGTACTGGAATGCCACTATTAATGTAGGGTTTACGGATCACAACGGGAAAAAGGAAACAAGCGTCCTGCCTTATATACTTAAAGTGAGCTATATCTATGGGAAGTGGAAAGTCGACGATGTGGGGGGTCGCACGGGAGCGTGGAACCCATGAAAAAGTGGCTGTTCGGGGCTTTACTGCCGATAACGCTCATGGTTGGCCTATTTTTAGCGGTTTTGTTACCAGCTATATTTATAGGAGGATTCAGCGGGAATTCAGCCTATGGTGACGGATTTGGATTGGCTGGGGGGATGGAATGATTTCTGAGTTTGGAGAAAACGAAATCCCCGCGCAGTTCCTGCCGCTATACATCGAGGCGGGGGAGAAATACCATGTGCCGTGGAATTTGCTGGCCGCACACCACCGGGTGGAGACGCAGTTTTCTACCATTCAACCGATGATCTCCAAGGTCGGGGCCGAAGGGTCATTTCCAATTCATGCCTTGCACTTGGGTAGGCTGCGCGGCTCCGGGCTGAGACGGTGTAGGCAAGGGGAATTTCACCGACGAGGAGAAAGAAAGTGTGGCGCTGATCGCGAAGTATCACGGGTATGGCGTCGATGCGGATGGCGACGGAAAAGCATCCATGTGGCAGATTAAGGAGGCCATTTTTTCCGCCGCAAACTACCTGGCGGCGAACGGAGCGGCAGACGGCCATATTGAACAAGCCATACTAACGTATAATCACAGTTCTGCCTATCTGGCGGAGATCCTGCACTATGCGACGCTTTATGTCGAAGAAGGGTATAACCCGATTGATGGCACTGTGCCGGTAACTCCCAATGAAAGTGGATTTGCAAGGCCCGTTTCCGGTGTCATTACCTCTCCGTTTGGATACCGGATTTACCCGATTACAGGCGAGAAGAAGCTGCATGAGGGAGTTGACTATGCCTGTAAAAAGAAAGATCCGATTCCAGTATCCAAAGGCGGAAGGGTGATAATCGCCGGTTGGCAAAACATCCACAACCATGAAACCGGGTACGGGCAATATGTGCGGATCGATCACGGCGGCGGGTACCAAACGACATATGGGCATCTGTCCTCGATCTCTGTGAATGTTGGTCAGGAGGTTGATGCAGGGACGATTATCGGTGGATGTGGCTCGACCGGCAGCAGCACGGGGAACCACCTGCACTTTGAAATGATCGTCAATGGAAGACAAGTGAACCCAGTTCCGTATGTAGGTCCGTAAAGCGGCCAAAAAACAGAGTACGGATTGGATAGGAAGGAGGAGCAATATTGTTTTACGGCTAACATTATGAGCAGTCTGGACATTATCACCGTCCCGAACGAGCTTGCAAGAGTGAAGGACGTTAAACCACATTATCCTAGGGTAGGATTAGATTATACCCCAGGAGATAGTTCCGGATCCCGGCACGGGAACTAGATATTTCTCAAGGGATGGTAAGTCGACTGGTTAGAAAGCATAGTAGGTAGAATTTGAGGGTATAAAAAAGAGCCAAGGATGCGACCATCCTGGCTCCTTTTTACGGCTATCTGTTCATGGGAAGCCTTTTTAGGTTCTTTGGATTCATAGTGTTGCCCTATGACATTTAGCGCAACTCATCATCCAATGGCACAATGAATTCATCTAGTGTATTTTTCCATTGCCGCTTCATCTCTGGTGCGTATTTCAATGGCTTTGCATCTGGATGTATGGCTTTGTACTTATCAAACTGCTTGCTATCAATGATTCTCCTAATATTAGGGATGGGATCCATACCTATTACATATTGTACCGCAGATAGATAAAGCTCACTTTCTTCCACAAACCAAGTGTTCGCAAAATCCTGAATCGCTTTGTCGCGTGAGTTCTTGAAGAATCGCCGTTTCACTACGAGAATATCTTCTTCTGTATCTATTTCATTGGTGTCGATCGCATTTAAAATTGCACGGTACACGTCTTTAACAACTTCTGACTTCTTCAGTTTTTGAAGAGCTTTTTCGATCTCCTCACGGATATTCTGGTTATTGGCTGCGTATGCTTCCAATAATCGATCAATATAGGTTGAGTCAATATCATAGATCTTAATTGAACTCTCTCCATAAAATTCAATGTCCGAGAAATTCGGTCCTGGCCCTTCGCCGTCGCCTTCGCCGTCGCCTTCGCCGTCGCCGGCGGCCCTAAGCATTAATGACCCTTTAACTGTGTTGTAAACGCCAATATACTTCTCTAAAGTCTCCGCCTGTTCTTTAAGTGCCGTTGACTTCTCCATTTCGTCGTTGTAGTCATCGTACGTAACCAGAGCTTCAAAGGCATTGTTTAACTCCTGGAACGCCTTCACAAACTCAATCCGAGTTTCTAGAGATGAATGTTCGTTTATGACATTTGGATTAGGAACTAATTTTGTTAGCGTCTTGTGAGCCTTTTGGAAACGTCTCTTCGATTCATTATAGGTGGGATAAACAAGCTTAGATTCCTCTTGCTCTTGTGAATACAATTTTGTGGCGTCCTTTACATTCTGCTCCATGGTCGAAGGTTTTCGGAATGTGACAATCAAACCTTTTGTTTTGTCCGGATAGGTTCGATTGGTCCGAGAAAAGAAGCAGGTGTACAGCAGACTGACAAATTGGGGAGAGATGGCCAGAAGCATTGGAGGGAGCACCGGCCGAAGATGTACCGGGAGCTTCTGATGCAGGGAAAACTGGAGCAAGCGCTGTACGCAGCCCAGGAGATGACCAAAGACGTGATGATAGGAATGATACAGCAGGGAATGGACTACCAGGAGGCTTGGGAAGCCGTGCGACAAAACTGGATTCTCCTGCCGGACGAGGAAACGATGCCGATCCTCCTGGGGAGCGATCCGGCGGGGTGGACGGCGCCAGAAAACGTGTAAAAACGTCAGCATCCACCAAGAATTATCACCGCCTTATGGTGACATTACCCCCGATCTGGATAGAAGTGGTCAATTATGTTTGTTATAACAATATTCTACATAAACAGTATGATGATGGTGTATTACGTTTGGATTGCTCATAGCTGAATGTAAGGATGCCTAAGAACAGCAAAGCAGAAGTGTAAAATAAAGACGCAGCCCAAAGGAGCTACCATCTTTATTTTATTACTCCATCAATTATTTAGTTACTTCATGCTCAGCGATACAAATTTAATAAAGCAGTGTCTTCAAGACAGCCGCGTAAAGTAAAATCTTCGATAACGTAGAATCAAAGTAGGTAATTATCCACGATATAATCATCGAGCTCATCCATAATGGTCGTGATCGGTGTATGCTTTCGGGTTTCCGTAAGCCCGAGAAGTGCAGCACGCAAGACTCGATTTGCCTAGGAGATTACTTAAACAGACAAGGGTTATGTCTGTGGGTTTACGACAAAGTTCTTACTTTTTCTTCACGAACGACAAATTATGACAAAAAATCTTATGGAAATAGTGAGTTAGACATGGGATGATGAGGGAAAAGTCGAATAAGGGGATGTAATAGGTGATTGAAAAGAAAAATCTTTATATTGCTAATTTTAATTGCACTTTTAGTAAAGACAAGAAAAATGAACCTCTGCTTAGCAACTTTGAGAAGATACTTTTGCCTGCGTTTACGCAAGGAATTATTTATAAAAATTCAAAGACAGGTAACGAATTTTTGTTTGAGGATGTTGAATTGAGTTTGAAAAATGGAATCTTTGTATTAGTAGGATTAATTGTTAAACGAACACATCTTGAAATTAAAACAAGATATAATGACAGTGGGGAGTTAATCACAACAAACGATTTAGTACCGTCTGACCCCTTTTCTTACTTTATTATCAATCTTCAGAATCATAGGATGGCGTTGGTTAAAAATCAAAAGGGAAGTCCAACGGTGAGTGATTTTGATAAGTTAGCTTCTCATATTCTATCTACATATGTTAGGGAATATAATAACTCCGTAAGTGAAAGTAAATTGCCAAAACCAAATCTTAATGTCGTAACGGTTCCTCATTCAGGAAAAATTGAAGAAGAATTGAAAAAAATCAAGAAAATTGAAAGTGCCGTACTTAGGTTTTATCCTCTGAATGGAGACATCTCTACAAATGAATTGTTTAATGAATTGAGAGAAATGTTAGATGAAGTTGATAGTAAGACTGGGAGTACTCAATTCAATAATCCACAAAATCATAGAAAAATAACAGAGATATTAAAAGATACGAAAGGAACTGTTAGACCCACCTTGAGGGTTATTTATGGAAATGGTTCTAAAAGGACATTACGCGAAAATGATTTTAGCGAAAGTACAAAAATTGACCTGGATGATGCTGCTCCCTTCCATGATAATATGAATGAGATCTCCGGCAAAGTTATAAACCAGCCACAATACAATGAGACTTCTGAAGAAAACGCCAGTATCTACCAAAGATACTTTTCAAAACTCGAACATATTTTTAAGAGAAAATTGGAGGAAAAATGAATGATAATATAAAGGAATCAATTAAAAACATTCTTGGTGATAATAGCTTCAATAAACTACTTTTCAATAGTATAGCTATGTTAAAGCTCTCTCGCAGGAGAAAATTGGGGTTAGTTTTACTTTGGGTTCTACTATTTGTTTTGTATATGCTTGTTTTTAATAAACATATTGATGCTATAAAATCCACTAAAGATATTGTTGGTAATGCACAGTCAATAATAGTCTCCTTATTTTCAGTTGTTATAACTGGTTATGCGATATTTCAAGCTTTAACAAATGGCAAAACCTTAATAGCTATGCTTAAAGTAAATAGAGAGAAAATGAGTAAGTTTCAAGAGTATAATTATTTTTTCTTTTCTATTTCATTACTGTATTTATTCATTATTATTATTAATTTTATAACAAGCATTTTTTTGAATAATATCCCCGATAAATGGAGTCTTTCGTTTCTAGATAAAAAAACAAATGATACTTTCTACTCAGTACTAGTGAGTTTATATATAGTATTTATTCTAAATGCTTTAATAGAAATGAAGTCATTTGTATATAACTTATATCAATTATTTTCAACTCATGCGGTTGCAAGTGCTATACAACAGATTGATAAAGAAAAGTCACCTTAATGGTAATTTCCCCTCATGGTAGACGACGAAAAAAAGACATCTGGTAAGATGAACTTAAACGTTGGATACTGTGGGGATTTTTTTGTGGGGAAAATTGGCTGTACTAACAACAGCTATCCTGAAGAATTGAAATGCTGGCCGTAAAACTGGTAACTGAAGGTAATGTTTCTTATCGAGATTTAGCCTCACAACTTGGGATTCGAAATAAGACCCAAATCCAGGTGTGGGTGAAGCGTTATCAGGATGACAGCCATTTGAGTAAGAAGCTTTTCATAAAGGACGACCGAAGACAAAGTTCTCCAGTGTAGAAGAAAAAGCGGTGTATCTGAAGGCGGAGATTGAGTACTTAAAATAGCGATATCCAAATCTACACAGGGGGTGACGAGTAAATCAAGTAGATGTGAAATTATTGAGGAGATGAGGAGGAAGTATCCGGCTCTTAAAACTGGCTGAAGTCTCGCGAGCTGCCTATTACAAATGGTTCAAAACGGTAGCCAATCCGAACTCTCGTGTTTAGCAAGAGAAACTGCTAGAAGACCACATCATAGCGATACATGGACTTCATCCGTAGTAATTTGGCTACTTGCGAATGACAGTGGCTTGCAACGTGAAGGACTGCACGTTAACCATAAACGTCTTTTAAGTAAATTCGCTTTCCAGATAATACATCATAGTTGTATACTGTCCATTGCAGATAATGAGCACCGGCGTTAACGAACTCACTTCATTGACTACAGAAATGAGGTTGTGGTTGTTATACATTAATTATAGATGTCGACTTAAACCAGTGGTTTTTGTTTTTTTTTCGTTTTAGCATCTAGTGTAACGGCGCCAACAGCATATTGTTTTAATACCAGGTTGATCATCTGGATCGCCTTGGAGTAATTCTAAGGTGGGCTGACCTTGTACGATTCATTTTTAATCGTGAGGGATGAAATGGCTGCGTGCGTTTGTGTTGGAATGAGGGCAGTAGAAGTAAGATTGCTAGGATCGATGGTCAATGCTGGAGCGCCTGAAGCTCCATTTGACTTTTCAGGTTGGCGGTACACTGGCTAAATTCAGAGAATTTCAATATAAAAAGCCTTCCAAGGCATTCTTATGAAAAATAGGCAATATAATGCCGATAAACGAGATACAACGAAAATAGAAAGTAGGGGAAATCAGGATGAGCAACGAGGCATCAAGCTTAGGGAAGAACATTAAAGAACGTCGAGAGGAGAAGAAGTTTACAATTTCGGTTGTTGCAGAGATTCTAGATATAAAACAATCTGCCATAAAAAAGATAGAAAATGGTGAGTTAGAACCTGATGAACAGCTAATAAATAAATTAGCGAAATTATACGGATGTTCTGTGAGTTATTTACAAGGTGAGAGAGATCTGCAAGTTGTAGAGGACGATTTAAGTGATGTTGAAAAACTTCTAAATCAAAATATTAATACTATACGCAAACAAATAGATAGATTAGATAAAGAGATTTATCGATATTTGGAAATTAAGAATCAATTTAAGCGGGTAAATAGCATGATGAGACCGCCTACGGATTTGCCAATTGAGTTCGAAGGGGAGAAGGGCTTAGATATAACCGAACAATTTGTACTTCTGAGTGGTGTTTATAAGTTCGAGATAACGCCAAAAGAATCAGGGTATTTCTACATGAAAATGTATTCACCTAAAGGACGTTGTGAATCGATATCATTTGATGGAGAGAATAATCGTGCGTACAGAACCTTAATTGACTTGGATAAGGACAATACTTTCATTCTTAAAGTTGATGCTAAAGCGAATTGGAAAATACTTATTGATGAGGCGTTTGAAGTGTAGCATACAATTATTTTGTTGACGTGTTCCATAGCTCCGCAATAGGCGTATTATTTCAACGCATATTTCGAATAAAAAATCTGTTGGATCCACAGCTGAAGCATGGGAAGAAAACGGTCGCTACCTGTAGATAGCTGCCTCTTCAGTATAGTTTTTACATTATACGACGGGCTCATATTTAATGCAGATCTGTTAAAATTTGATTGTCACCCATAAGTGGACAATAAACGTCTATCCTCCAGAGTTATTTTATAGTTAATCAATTTATACATAGACCACGGAGGATAAACATGCCTAAGATTTCTCTAGATATTTTACCCATATTAAAGCGAATGGGAATATCCTTGTACATATTTCAGCAGCATCTTGATCATCTTCTAGTGGAAACAGAAGGAAAGCGAATTCAACATAAAGTGGAAAAAGATAATGAAACGGGGGAATATACATAGTGCTGAAACCGTTCGATGGTGAATTAAAAACAAAACGTATCCTCAAACTATTTGAACGTTTAAAGAGCAGCAGTTTTTGTTTTAAAACGACACTTATCAGAAGAATTTAAGGTTAGCGAGAAGGCAATTCAGCGAGATCTTGACTTGCTTAGAGACTATTTATCTGAGATGTATCCTCCCGGGGAAGATGTTTGCATTAAATACCAAAAAGGTAAGGGTTATTCATTAAGTATCCCTAATTCAACTAGACTATCTGTGGAAGAGACTATGCTCTTAACCATGATACTCCTTGAAAGCAGAGCCTTTCCCAAATCAGAAATGAAGTATTTATACATACGCGCAGGAGAGCAAGACTCTGTTTCGCGCATAGTAGAACCACTTGGCATTATGTTTTCTGAATATTACTTTTACTTAATAGCAAACATAAGCGGTGCAGAACTAGAGTATCCGGCTATTTACCGGCTAGACCGAATTATTGATTATTCCCTAGTAGAATCACATTTCCGTAGGGATGAAAGATTGCGGTTTCAAGAAGGTGAGTTCCGTAAACAAGTTCAGTTTATGCAGACGGGAAGACTTTTAAGAGTGCAGTTCCGATATTACGGTCAATCCATTGAAGCCGTAGTTGACCGGTTGCCCAATGCTAATGTTACTAAGGAGGAAGAAGGCTCTTATTTAGTAGAAGCAAAGGTATTTGGTAGAGGGATAAAAATGTGGTTACTGAGCCAAGCAGAAAACGTAGAGGTACTAAGTCCAAGCCAATTAAGAGGGGAGATCCAGGAATCTATAAGAAATATGTCAGAACATTATAGGGATAAGGCTATGCTTTGATTAGGGGAAACGATGGAGAATTCTAGAAGGATAATTCAGATTGATTCATTCAATTAAATAATGGAGGACTGAAATGAAGAAGAATCCTTACGATCAAGCTTTGGCGTCGCTTAAGGAAATATTAACACATGATCGAATCAGTAACTCCCATATATTTTATGATCAGAAAACTCCTAAGGACAAAGATGATCGGGGTTATTGGTATAGCAAATCATACCCAGTTTTTCTCAAGCGTTTTACCGAGACCAGGTCTAATAATCATGATTTGTCGGCTTGGGTTGAGCGAACAGCTTATGTATTTTCTTGGATTCCCCGTATTCCTGTAGTGAGGTTGGATGAAAATTCAATTCGTGCTCTGGCTGAATTGGAAGGCATATTCCAATCCTGCAGATTATGGGAAATTGGTACTGAGTCTTATCTGGGTGGACTAAATGACCCGATAAACGGCATTCATCATGGCGAACGGATATTTGGTACTGGTTTTGGAAGACCGCCACTGTTAATTAAAGAACTCATCCAACTAGCGAATTCAGTTCTGAATTTTGGTGAGAATAGACTGAATTTACCAACAACAACAAAGCTGCTACATTTTATGTTTCCTGAGCTACTCCCCATATTCGATAAAAACGTGTGCAAAGCGTTATATGGTAACTCCTTGGTGGAGGATTACTATAAATATCATGCTTACATTTTTTCATTGCAGGATTACTTAGAGAACGAACCAGAGGCACAGGTTATTTTTGACATAGCTCGGAGTACAAAGATGCCAGTTCTACGAATAGTCGATCAACTCTTATTTCAACAGGGAATCAATGAATTCAAAGATTAAAGGGGTCAAATATGACAAAATTAATGCTACGAAGTAAGGAAGTAAGAAGTGTTTTTCAGTTGTTGGGCGACCATGAGAACGATATTAGTTATAGCGTAGCTTGGGGATTATCGCAGTGCTCTTCTTTCCTGAAAGTCTTTTTGGAAGAAGTCCTGAATTGGCAGGGGGAGGTTGCAGACGTCGAAATACGAATGCAGCAGTACGATCAAGGAAAAGGCTATACGGATATTGAAATTGAAATGGCTCCACATTTTCATTTGATTATAGAAGCTAAAAGAGGCTGGAATCTTCCCGATTATACACAGCTTTATAAATATGCGACTAGGGCATCATTTTTACAAAGTGCTTGCCAAACTAAAAGATTATTGGTTTTAAGCGAATGCAGTAAAGAATACGCGGTCAGTCGCCTTCCGGATGATGTCAATGGTTTTCCTGTCGAGGTTATATCATGGAGAGATGTATATCAATATGCTACAGAATCGCATAACCATAGTAATCATGCGGAAAAGCGGTTACTTCAAGAATTGAATTACTACTTAGGGAGTTTGATGACCATGCAAAAACAGGATTCAAATTTGGTTTATGTGGTATCACTTGCAAACGGATCCCCCTTAGGGTGGGATCTTTCATGGAAAGAGATTGTTAATACAAAGCTGCGGTATTTTCATCCTGTAGGGGGAAACGGCTGGCCTAAAGAACCTCCAAATTATATAGCCTTTCGATATGAGGGGAAATTACAATCCATACATCACATCGATAATTATGAGATTGTCACAAATATGAGCAAAATCTTTCCTGAGGCAAAGGATGAGGAATGGGGACCAAGTTTTGTTTATCATTTGGGGCCAGCTTTTTCTCCAACTAAGGAGGTTAAGACCGGCAGCATATATCCTTCTGGGAGAGTATGGTGCATTCTAGATACATTGTTCACTAGTGATACCATCTCCGAAGCAAGAGATCTCACCAAGGCTAGGTTGAATATTTAATATAATGAAGGACTATTCCGCCAAGGGCAATTTACCTTAGTACGCTGAAAAAACATTAGCGTCATGAATGGGTGGAATCAGTATAAATACGACGGATCTGGAAATTTGGATGAGGAGGTTAACATGGTGGCGGCCTAAAGTATGCCCTTGGAAAGCTAAGGATTGGGGGAAAGTAACGGATAATGACTGTTTTGATGGCACCCGACCAGGCTCACGGTACCCTTGAAGTAATGGGCTATTGTCATTATCATTAAACCGCCTAAGAAAAGGCTTCTTTGCCAAAAGACAAAAGTAATGAAATTCCTGCTGGCTATAGTGCTGGCAGGTCTTTTTTTTGGGTTCATAAAATTGGCGCATGCTAACTGTTTCTTCATGGTTATGTAGAGCCATTCGGTATAGGTAATTCTCGGTGTAGTCTAACAAATGCATATCTTTAACTCGGCAGCATCAAAGGGATTTACCGATTTGGGTTTTCTAACTTACATGGTGACAATATTTCCACACGAGTCCCATTACCCATGTTATCAAACTAAACTCCTCGTACAGTTTCTCAAGATTTTGGAGAATCAATTGAACAAGCTTAGCGGAGCAGGTTTCTTTTGTTTTTCGTCTCCCATCTAAATACAAGGACAACATATGTCCCTATGTCTTCTTATAATTAAGATGAGGCCTAGGCATTGGAAAGAATTGGTAGAACTATTGGATTACACTCAAATACGCTTTAGTATTTTTAGTCTAGGACTTATACAGGAATATTATTCAATAAACCAAAGGATATGGGGTTGTTATGAGGGGTGACATGGTATAATATACCTAGTTTTAGAAAAAGGGGTAGAATGATGTCGGATGACGGTAAGGCTGGGCGTATCCTCTATATTTATGATCGATTGCAGAAGGGCTTGTCGCTAAATAAGGAAGAACTAGTCGATCGCTTTCAAGTAACAGCAAAAACAATTCAGCGAGATATTGATGAAGTGAGAAACTACTATGCGGACCATTATACAGGTAAGGAAGTCGTATACAATCGTAGAAACAAGGTGTTTGAAGTTGAGAGTGATAGCGATCATACGATATCGGCGGTTGATGTATTCGTACTAGTGAAAATTTTGTTAGATTCTAGGGCATTCAACAATGAGGAGCTCAACAAGCTTTATTCAACGCTATGCGCTACGATCTCTAAGAGTGAAGAGCAGGCTTTTCATGAGCTTGTTCGTAATGAAAAGTTTCATTATCAGCCGATTCGGCATGGGAAGCCGATTCTTGATACGATCTGGGATCTTGGTCAATGTATTAAGAAGCAAGTGGTAATCGAGATAAGTTATACGAGGATGGACGGTACTACAGCGAAGCGTGTCGTGCATCCACTAGCAATAGTGTTTTCAGAATTTTATTTCTATTTAATCGCGAAGATTGAGGATCGTGAGCATGAGACCCCTACGTTTTATCGAGTTGACCGAATGGAAGCATTAACGATGCTAGGAAGAAGGTATCGCTATACACGCTTTGAGGACGGCGAGCTTAAGAAAAGGGTGCAATTCATGTATGGTGGGCCGCTAATTACGGTTCGGTTAATGTGTAAAATGGCTGCACTTGAGGCTGTGATGGACAGGCTACCGACAGCTAATCTAGTAGAGAATACGGATGAATGGACCACGATTGAGGCAGAAGTATTCGGTACGAAGGGATGCAGCATGTGGCTGTTAGGTCAAGGCGATCAAGTAAAGGTACTTGGACCTGAGGAATTAAAGCAGAGGATGCGAGATCTCGTTGCAAAAGTATTTGAAGATTCAGGATTGATAACAATTTAGAAAGCAGAGGGTGGGCAATTGACAGGCGAAAAACAACAAACGATTCAATATACGACGTCACTTCAATTGGCGGATCATCCATTGGGGCGGGTAAAGCAAGAAATTAAAGAAAGTTATTATGTAGCATTAGAATCGCTGGTAAGAAGATATACTACGAACTCAATGTTTGCGGAGGCTCGCCTTGAGCAATATCGGACGTTATTGTGTGCAGGTTCTTCGCCGAGTTCTTTATCTGAGCAGGAGGCTCAGAAAAACCTTCGCTTAATGATTAATGATCGTTTGCGACCTTGGCGTAAACGATATCGTTATTTCTTAATTGTTGATACTGCACTCATTCTATGTAATGAGACAGCTATTAAGCAGGCGAAAAAAGGGCTAGAAGCCTATCTTTCAACAAGGCAGTTTGAAGAGCTAGTAAAAGTTACTGAGCTACTTTTCATGAAGGGTCGGATAGATAATAAATGGAGCTATCTAGAGCCGATCATTCAGCAATATAAAACTAATGCAGATCACGCCAAGCTGCCAGAGTTACGCATTCTTATTACGGCGAATATGAGCGCAGGCAAATCAACGTTAGTAAATGCGTTGATCGGAAAACCTGTTGCTCGAACGTCACAGGAGGCATGTACGGCTCACTTGAACTATTTTTACAGCAAGTCCTTTGAGGATGGCCGTGTTCATATAAGTAACACTACACTCAAGCTCGATGCGTCCTTTGACGATGTAAATAAAGCGGAGGCAACGAGCGGACAGCATGTGGCGACTTATTTCACAATGATGATTCAGACTCAACATCGACTTTGCGTGATCGATACGCCAGGGGTGAATTCAGCAATGAATCCTGAGCATGCGAAGCTAACTCGGAATGCGCTGATACATGAAAAGTATGACAAGCTCATTTATGTATTGAATGCGAGTCAACTAGGTACAGATGAAGATATGCGACATCTAAGATATGTGGCCAATAACGTTCCTGAGGAGAAGACGATTTTTGTACTTAATAAGCTTGATAGCTTTAGAGCTAAAGAAGATTCAATTGCTGAAAGCATTTTGCGCGTGCGGGAGGACTTACAGGAGCTCGGCTATCATAATCCAATCATCTGTCCCATCTCAGCTTATTTCTCCCTCCTACTGAAGTTAAAGCAGCAAGGTGAGGATCTAACGGAGGACGAGCTAGATGATTATGAGAGATTGGTAAATAAATTTGCTAAGGAGGAATTTCATCTCTCAAATTATTATGGCTCTGCTTCTTTTCAGGATAAGCGAATTGACGAGGTGCCTTTTTTGCAGAACTCGTACCGGTCAGGCATGTTAAACTTCGAAAAAGTGCTGTATGGAGGAGAATTGAAATGAAAAAGGTTTATATAAAGTACAATCCCTATAAGCTTGAAACCGAAATACAAATCGAGGGGAAGAAATTGGCAGGGAATAGTATGCTGGGCGATCGGATCAACGACGGCTCTCGTATGCAGGAGTGGATTGAGGATCTGCCGCGCTTCCTAATAGATGAGTACAACGATAATCAGTTTCATATTGAATTTCATGGTACCGTAATGGACTATGAGGATCTGGTAGATGTTTTTACACAGGCGAATGAGCGTGGTGAGTTGACAGTACAGTTTGATCGAATTCCAGCAAAAGAAACAACGGATAAGGAAGTATTGATTGATTGTATCTTCGAAAAAATCCAGCAGGGTCCATTTGAGGAGCTGAGAGCCACCGAGGTATCCACGGCATTTAAGCACGCAAAAAGCAGTGACTTTGAGGTATGCGTCGTTGCGACGATGAGTGCAGGTAAATCAACGCTCATTAACTCTATGCTGAGAACGAAGCTAATGCCGTCGAAGCAGGAAGCTTGTACGGCGATCATCACGCGGATTAAAGATTGCTCACAAGAGGCCATTCCTTTTATGGCGGAGGTACATGATCGGGATAGACGTCTAATTGAGACACATCAAGAGATGAAATATACAACAATGGAGCGCTTGAACTCAGATCCTAATGTTTCTGAAATTGATGTATTCGGAAATATACCGTTCGTTGCCTCAGATGATGTATCACTTGTGCTTGTTGATACGCCAGGGCCTAACAACTCGCGTGATCCGATGCATCGCAAGGTACAAAGTGAATTTCTAGGAAAGTCTTCTAAATCACTGGTACTATACATTATGACAGGTGAGTTTGGGACCGATGATGATAATGCGCTTCTGAAACGTGTGGCAGATAGTATGAGCGTGGGTGGTAAGCAGTCTAAAGATCGATTCATTTTTGTTGTGAATAAGTTGGATGGCCGGAAGAAGGAAGATGGTGATATTACACATACGTTGAATCGTATACGCTCCTATCTTAAAACACATGGCATTGAGAATCCGAAACTATTCCCAGCGGCTGCATTACCTGCCTTAAATATTCGACTGATTGCAACGGGTGAGGAGCAGGATGAGGATACGATTGATGAAACGGAAGTGACTATTAAAAAATTAAATCGTAATGAGGAGATGCACTTTGAGAAATTCGTTGAGCTGCCACCAAGTATTCGTGGTCAAATTAATGATCAGCTAGCAGCGGCACGTAACAGCTGGACTGAAAAACCAGTAGAAAACCCTGATGAGGCATTGATACATACAGGCGTGGTTGCAATTGAGTCAGCAATAAGGCAATATGTGCAGAAATATGCGAAGACATCGAAGATCAAAAATATTGTAGATACGTTTATTCATAAGCTTGATGAGGTTGGGAGCTTCGAGGCGACAAAGCGTGAGATCGCAGTGAATAAGGACGAGCATGAGCGTATTATTCAAGTCATCAACTCGATCGAGCAGAAAATTGCTAGCGGCAAAGAGGCAAAAAAATTCTCTGATAAGATCTTAGGTGCTAGTGAATCGATTAGAAGTAGCTCGCAGCAGGTGATCAATGAGATCATTGGTAAGTATCAAGCATTGTTAACGAATAAGATTGATTCGATAAGGGATGAAGAGTTTTCGGTTGATGATGCCGAATATGAGGTGGAGCTGCTGAAGAAATTTGCGAAGATGTTGGAGCCAGAATTTGAAGCTGATTTAGATGAGCTCGTACGCCAGAACTTGATTAATGTATGTGTTGCGCTGCTAGAAGAATATAGAAGTAAGCTTGCACAATTGAATGAGGACTTGAATGTCGGTCATATCTCGATTGATCCGATAAAGCTGATGAGCGGAAGCTTACATAAGAGTGAGTTCGAGATCACTCAATTTATCAAGGAAAAAGAAGTTGAAGATGGGGAAGAGTGGGTAGAGAATACAAGCAAGCGCTGGTATAAACCGTGGACGTGGCGCCAGGAATCGGGCTATTATCGTACGACTTATAAAACAATTCGTTATATTACTGGCAGCGATTTAGCCCGTGACTTCTTAAGTCCAATTGAAGAAGGGCTATATAAGAATGGAAAGGCAGCTCAGAAATATGCAATCCAGCAGTCGAAGGTAATCGAGGCAAACTTTATGGCTGAGTTTAAGCGCTTAGATGGGATCTTGAACGCTAAACTTGAGGATTTAAAGTATGCAGCTATGGATGAAAAGCGTATTCAAGAACGTATTCAAGAGTCTGAAGCGAAGCTAGCTTGGCTTGAGCAAATTAAACGAGAAGTCGAATCTATTCTCGAAATCTAGGAGGGTACTATGGGAGTTTATGAATCGATAGAGAAAGCGAAAGCAAGTGGAGATGTTACAGCCATTCAAATTATGATGAAAAATAGCCTGCTCGCTGATCCAACATTCCGAGAGTTCGATGAGATGGTAAGTCTGACTCATAATATGCCCGGGCTGTATGATTCGCATGATGGAGCAGTTCCTGCACCGAAGGTATCGTGGAACGATGAATATATGAATAAACTAATGGTGCAGGTAATGAGCAACTTTTCACGTGAGCGATTAGCTCATCTGAAAGATGTTGTAAGCTATTTACGTCCTGCAACGGCTCATACAGTGCTGCGAAGTGAGGGATCTAGCCGGACTCCGTATGGGGGAGGTAGACCTTCAAATATTACATATGGGAATTCGTCGGGCTTACGAGGCAGCTCGTCTCGTAGCTATCAAGAGCAGAAGCGAATAGACCAAAGGAAGGGACGAATTCGTCAGATGAAAATTGCCACCTCTGCAGTTGCAGGCGCTGTAGTTGGTGGAGTCGTCGTTGGAAGCTCATCCATTCTATTAGGGGTAGCTGTAGGTGTTGGTGTAGGGGTAGGGATCTCCACTTTTGCGACAAAAGGCGGTCGATAGGATGGGTAACTTCGTAGAATTGTCAGGAAATAAGGAAGGGGATATTGCACCAAGTGATGCTGAATTAGTAGCAATGAGAAATAGCAATATGCCAAGCTATGACATGTTGAAGATTCAGCTGGATGAAGCGACGTTGCTTATTGACGACTTAGTTCTGAAAAATTATTTGACAAAGCTATCTGATCTTGATGTTGTTCCGTTACCAGAAGAGCTAAAGCGGATCAGTGATATTCGCTTTTTCAAAATCAATGAGATGGTGTATCAAAAAGATGAGTACTCGACCTATAAATTTGCCTCGGTTTTCAATTCGGTTCAGAACTTAAATTGCGGTGTCTTCCTTATTGTAGATAGCGATGGAAAAAAGACAAACTTCTATATGGGCGTTCGCTCGTTAGATGATGAACGTACAACAAAGTCTTTGAAGGATACGTTGAAAAATACGCTAAGTGGGCATTTCCCTGGCGTGAAAACGACGGATTTGCTGGATGACGAAGCACAAGAATTTCTGAAAAACATGCCCTCTAAGCATATTTCTGCTGTGTCCTGCGTTGCCCAGAATAAGGATGAGGAGTTCAATGATAATAATAGCTTTATACAAGGACTGGAAAAGCTTACTCTGGCTATGCAGGGGCAACGCTATACGGCGGTCGTTTTGGCTAAGGGAGCATCCAGTGCACAGCTATTGGATACTCGTCGTGCCTATGAAGCGATTTATACGCAAATTTCACCATTTGCGAACATGCAGCTAAGCTATGGAACACAGATGGCGATGAACATTTCAGATGCCTTTTCGAAGGGAACGTCCACAAGCACATCTAATGCTACGAATACCTCTTTGCAGAAGGGGACGAGCGATACGAAGGGAACGTCCAGCAATCAATCTGAGACGCAAACGGATCGTTTAGGAATGATCGGAAAGGGTGTAGCGACCTCTCTGCTCGGGGTTGCGAGCCTCGTTACAGCTCCATTAACAGGTGGGGGGAGCTTAGTTGCGGCAGGAGCCATTATGACTGGTAGCTTGGCTGTTAATGCGATTCAACCGAAAACGAAAACGAAAGGCACCTCAATCACTGAAAATTATACAGAAAACACTTCGGAGACACGTGGTGAGACGTATACAAGTGGTAGCGGGACTTCGGAAAACTATACGCAGACGAAGGGCCTGACGAACGGAACCACTGATACGATGCAGCTTACGATGCAAAATAAAACAATTATAGATACGCTTGATCGAATCGGGCTTCAGCTGAAGCGAATGGATGAGTTTGAAAGCTTAGGAATGTGGGAATGTGCTACATATTTCTTATCGGACACTCAAGAAACGGCTGAGATGGCGGCAAGCTTGTATAAGGCGTTAATGAAGGGTACCAAATCAGGTGTGGAAACATCCGCAATCAACTATTGGGGACGTCAATCTGGAGCAAAGCTTCCACTGATCCGAGAGTACGTGACGAATTTTATTCATCCTGAATTCATCTATCATTCACCTTCTGCAATCTTTCCAGTTACGGCTTCATCGCTAGTAAGCAGTAACGAGCTTGCGATTCAGATGGGCTTACCTCGTAAATCCGTCGGAGGCTTTCCAGTGATTGAGCATGCTGAGTTCGGTAGTGAGGTTGTGAAGTACAGCAATAAAAGCAGCGATAACGAATTCATTATCGGTAGTATGTTTACGATGGGGAAGGAAAGTTCAACGAAGGTTCGGCTTAGTCGTGATTCTATGACGATGCATACTTTAATTACGGGCTCGACCGGTTCAGGTAAAAGTAATGCGACATATGAGATTTTGTATCAGCTCAAAAATGTATACAACGTGCCGTTTTTAGTTATTGAACCAGCTAAAGGTGAATACAAAAATGTATTCGGTCATGCTCCTGATGTAACGGTTTATGGGACGAATCCGAAGCTTGCAAATCTACTAAAAATTAATCCGTTCTGCTTCCCGGCAGAGGTACATGTGCTAGAACATCTGGACCGTCTTGTAGAACTGTTCAATGTATGTTGGCCGATGTATGCGGCAATGCCTGCTATTCTTAAAGATGCGATGGAGCGAGCGTATATGATCGCTGGCTGGGATCTTGAAACCTCAGAGAATACGAAGGGGAGGCTTTATCCGAACTTCGTCGATTTATTAGAGCAGATTGAGACGGTTATTAACGAATCAAAATATTCTGCAGATAGCAAGGGAGATTATTCGGGCGCACTTATCACACGTATTCGCTCGTTAACGAATGGCTTGAATGGCTTAATCTTCTGCCATGATGATCTAACAGACGAGGAGTTGTTTGATCGGAATGTCGTCGTCGATCTAAGTCGAATCGGTTCGGTTGAAACGAAGGCACTTATCATGGGCTTGCTCGTGATGAAGCTCAATGAATATCGGATGTCATCAAGTCATAGTAATAGCGTGCTTCGGCATATTACAGTGCTAGAGGAGGCACATCATCTCCTAAAGCGTACGTCGACAGAGCAGAGTTCCGACGGGGCGAATCTATTAGGAAAGTCAGTAGAGATGCTTTCAAATTCGATTGCTGAGATGAGGACCTATGGTGAGGGCTTTATTATTGTCGACCAATCACCAGGATTATTGGATCTATCCGTCATCCGCAATACGAATACGAAAATTATTTTGCGACTTCCTGAGCTTAGTGATCGTGAGCTAGTAGGCTATTCGGCAACGCTCGATGACGATCAAGTAAAGGAACTCGCTAAGCTTGAACAAGGGGTGGCTGCAATCCATCAAAATGATTGGGTAGATCCTGTACTTGTTAAAATTAGTAAATGTGAGTTGCAGGAGAAGCCTTATCATTATTATGCTCAAGAGAAGAGTCTAAATCGTAAAAAGATTACTGAATTGCTGGTCCATCTACTGCTTCAAGGTAGAGTGAATGAAAGATTGGATTTTGATGTAGATGAGATTGAACGTGGCCTGCACACGTTGAACTTAACGGTAGATAGTCGTGAGTTTATCGAAGAACAGCTCCTAGATTATAGGGAGAATCATCGCTTGGAGCTATGGCGAGATGATCAACTCCAGCGACTTGCTCGCCATGTTACAACGATATTAGGTGTTCGTGAGCGTGTTGAGAAGCTTGTTCTCTCAACTGCGGATCATGAGGACCTTACCGATCGCCTAATACGTCTTGGTCGTCAGCTGTTTGAGGATGCCTCCTACGAGGTGCTCATTACATTAAGTCAATGTTTCATGAAGGACATGAGCAGGAGGCAGGAAGATCGGGAAGTACGTGAACGAATCTATATGCAGTGGGTTGAGTCCATTATGGAAGAAAGCAGGGGACAGCTATGAATTTAGCGATGATAAGCGAAGTGAAGGAAGTTCCTACCGAGCGGTTTAAAAATTGTCCACTTGGCAAGCTTGCTGAGCGATACACCTCCGATAAACCGATGTCGGAATTTGATAAGCCTCTAGCTATGAATCTAACTGAGGGAGTGAGCACGGAGAGCTATCCAGAGGATGGGATAAGACAAGTTCCAACTCGTAATCAGCATTTAGAGGGATCGGTTCATCCAGAGACAGGGGTCCCATTTGAAGCGAAGGTTATCACTCTGAATAATGGTGAACAAGTGGAGGTAGTTGTTCCTGAGTTTGAAAGTAAGCAGGATGTGCAGCTTCCAGATGAACTGCTCGAGGCTTCAGATAAGGATCAATTTGCTGAGTGTAATCGTCAACTAATAGAAGCAGTTGAGAATGAGCCTGAACTTGCAGCACAATTTACCGATGAACAGTTAGAGCAGCTTATGGATGGCGAGACTCCAGACGGCTATACATGGCATCATGATGCAGAAAAAGGAAAGATGCAGTTATTAGATAGTGAGATTCATGCGAAAACTGGGCATACTGGCGGAAAAGTATTCTGGGGTGGCGGTAAAGATAATCGATAAGTGAGGGATAAATGATGAATCAACTAACATGGAAGTATGTTAAGCCATTAGGCACTGAGCTGGCGATTGAGCAATTTGAATCAAGCTATAATGTGAAGCTACCTCTGGATCTCGTTGCAGTTTTCAAGCAGTACAATGGTGGTCGGCCTGATAAAAAAGGGTTTAATACTTCGGTGAAAAAGGATCGCGTGCTGAAAACCTTGCTCTCTTTTAATGAAGGAGATCTTGAAACGATCTATAAAGCCTATGATGTATTGAAGCCAGAAGACGACAAGCTTATTCCATTCGCTTCTGATCCAGCGGGTAACTATATCTGTTATCAGGTGACCGATGAAAGCATCGTGTTCTGGGAGCATGAAACGAATACGAAGGAGAAGATTGCTGACAGCTTTACCGAGTTTCTTCGTGGTTTATATTAATTCATTCTATTAAATCAATTTTCGAAAATGTGACAGAGCTGGCCATATGGCTTGGCTCTTTTTTCATAAATGGAACGGCTGCCTTTGTTAAACTAACTGGCAGAATAGCATGAGGATAAATCATTATATTGCTCACTTCAACCATATCTTGTAAAATTGTGATTAACACTAAAGGGAAGTCGTGGGGAGCTGTTGTATCTTGGTTCCATTTTTATGATCTGGATAAAGAAAAGGCCATCCCGTAAAGGATGGCCTTTAAGAATATTCGTTTGGAGAACTGTTTCCCCTATTGGAAATATTATACTCTAAAATATCTCTGAGTTATCCTTAATGGGATTACATCTAAGATACGTAGTTATGTTTCTTTAGAATTAATGATAAATAGTGTTTGAAAGTGGGTGTGAGGGTAGATATGGTGAATTTTAATCGGGCCAGAGCTTCAGTGGGTTTATCTAATTTTGTTTTATATTACGAGGATTATCGTAGATATTTTGATCAGCCTACTGCTTCGAACAAGGAACAGCTTGCCCGGAAGTTGCTGATTTCAAATCCCAAAGCGTCGTCAATTGATGCACAGGTCACCAGAATAAACTACACAACTATCATTTTCTCTAATAAGTGGGAAATGGAGATGCTTAAATCAGCAATTAACTCAAGCCATCCGAGCATGACAGCAGCCATAAAGACTAAAGCGAGGGAACTATTGAAAAGCCTTTATTCTAAAGAACATCATTAGCTGTTTTTGCTTCGAGAATAACGGCTTTGAGCAGAGCTTCAAGAGGAATCCTTTGCGGAAGAAGGGATTGAAAAATATCTGTGTAGGTTAGAATAGGGAAAAGTGAGAAAGGAAACATAAATCGTTTAATTTGTAGAACTATATGTGAATCATTGAGACCTTAAAATGCACCGCACGGCGGAGAGAAAGGTGTCAGAACGTCTCGGTACTGACAGAGATTTCGCTTCTGGGGTTACCTCGCTTTGAAAAAGGAGAAGATGCGCCTAGCTCTGATTTTGAAGGATTAGGGGTTCTTGTACCTAGACAAAGAGAAAGCCCCATCCACCTTGTTGGTGGGAAGTTCCGCGACAATCAGGCATTGTCCAAGTGTCTCAATGATTTCAATTTCGACAGCTCGGGACTCTTAGCCTTGTTGATGACTGGTGCAAACTGAAGTGGAGTTACTTATTTTCGGAAGTTTTATTTCAATTAGCATTAAAACAGAATAAAGTAATGTATGCATGTCAACAAAAGCATTGTTGATAAAAAGTCAGAGGTTATGCAAAAGAATTAGAATCAAATAAAAAGGTGCCTATTATAAAAATTAGAGGTGTGATCTTGTTTACGATAAAAGGAAAGTATCATGGCAGAGGTATAGAAATAACATGGAAAAACGGAATTTTAATTGGAGATGAGTTGTTCATACAAATGTTGCGGTGTGAAGCGAAAGCATTAGAAGGTTGTTTAGTTGCATTTCCGACCATGGGAGGAACAACCCAAAAAACCATCTACAGGATCCTTTCTCTGCCCTATATTTGATTATAGAGCTGATTGATGAAGTGTATGAAAGCTTGGGGGATGTTCTAAACCTTCCTGATGTACCTCCTGGAGCAATTAGTTGATTGCGAATGAGTGATATTATGTCAGGTAGGTTTGTTAATTTGTTGGTGACCGCAAAAGGATGTGAACGTTTATAATGAGGAGAGGAGGGGGAGAATTCACCCCTCGCCTATCGTCTCTCCGTTCTCGTAATTTTTTTCGGCCGAATCGAATGAGGAATCGGATAATTTCCTACGAGCCGAAATTTGGTCACGGAGTTTCAGTGCACGTTGCCAGAGCTCTTGCCAATCATTCATAATGGCATAGTACTGAGTCAGCTCAGATTCGGTTAAACGATCCCAAGGTCCGGCTGGCGGAGCGTATGGGTAGCTTGCAAGGTAGGAATCGATCTTAGCAATGCGGGGGAGGGCTTAACCAACTGAGGAAATCCAGCAGCAGAGAAGAAGCAAAAAACAGAAAAAACCCTCCTTTTTCTTATAATTATAAAAAACCATCTTATTATTCAGTTGTCTCTTTTATTAATTAATTTCAATGCTTGCTGTAAATCTATATCTTCTTCAATATGTTTAGGTGTCCATTTTATATATATATGGGGCTGGATTCCTTTTCCGTGTATCGGGTCTATTTCTGTTTTTTGTTCAAGTCTTGATATTGGATAACATAGAGAAAACTGTTTGTCCCAACTGAGACAAACGATGTCACTATAATCATTTATTCCCATGGTGGCACGTCCTACTATTGTTACTTTGGATGATTCTTTACTTGTCTCCACAAATTCCTCTCCGGCACTTGCACAATAACAGTCAGATAAGATAATTACATTTTCCGGGTTATTCTCCCCCTCGAAATTGTTTTCTAATTCTGCAATAAACTCCGAAAAGTCAAAAGCGACAAAACCTTGATTTCGATATGTTTTAAATTGATGTTCAGCAAACTCTACCATTTTAAGAGTTTCTTCATTATCTGTTGAACTTCGAACTTTCTTTGCCTGTTCTAAAAATAATTTCACATTACGGTCAGAACAATTAAATTCTCGTACTTTAAGTTCAGAACTTGGTTTTTCTCCTTTTTTAAAGATATATTTCAACAGAGAAGAAAAAGCATGAGCATTCCCTCCACTATTACGCCGGACATCAACAATTACATTTTTACTTTCAAGCAAGTCATGCTTATGTTCTTCAATTAAACTAACTATGCTATTGGTATCTCCAAAATCAGAAAAGGTTAATAATAAAGTGTTTTCATTGATAAAATCAATAGCATAAGTTGACTTTTTAGGAGTTCGTCTATACAATATTAAGTCCAATTTTAATAAATCCTCATTCTCGTTAATAAGCTCAAAATACGTAGCTTTGCTTAGGATTTCATCCCACTCTTCTCTCTCAGGATGAGATTCCTTAAGCATTCTTCGGTTCAGTTTTCTTATCGAAGAAATGGGTTGTCCGTCGATGGAAACAATTTTTGCGCCTTTTCCAAATCTATTTTCTTCATTAACCTCAGTTACGTATAAGGTGTCTTCGTAATTCCTTACAGTAAAACCACATGTTTTAACTTCTACCCTTTCTGAATTATGTAAGTTAAAATACATATGACGATCTTGGAAACTAATAAGGTATTCATTCACAATTTCAGCAAACAGTTGCGGCGTAATTAATTCATTTGTTTCGAGGTACTCTATTTTTTTTGTAAAATAATCAGGATGATCCCAGCCCTTTTTCTCTTCATATCCTGCATAATCCTGATGCATAATAGTTACAATTTCAGCAAATATATCTAAGTATTTCATATTATATTTCCCCTCCAAATCTTCATTAAATAAAGATCTTTCTACCGAATATTTTGGTAGCGCTCGAACATTTTTCTATCTCTTTTCGGCTTCAACCTTTCTTCAAGTTCCTATAGCCCCTTGATTACTTCCATCTCCATTCCCCGTATAGAAGTGATTTATTGCATTAAAATAATAATTCATCAATATAAAAATTAAAGTTATTTTCTCTTTTTATAAGTCGATTTAAAAACAAAGCAATTCCACTTGATCCTGAACCAAAGTCACAATTTATTGTGGATCAGCCACCAGGGAAGGCTAATCCTTGTTTCCTATCTAAAGTATACATGTTTAAAGAATCAGAAATTTTAAGGGCATTTTCTCTTTATTTGCTTTCTTCTAAGAATTGTTCAGCATCTACTAGACCAGACAAACCACTGTTTTTTTAATTTTCGAAATCTTGGAATAAAGTCGGTTGGTATTGAATTATAATCCGGATCAGGATAATTCATATATACTCCTTTTGTTTTAGAAATCATTATACTGTACTTACTTTTACTGGTTTGTTCGATGAGAATAAATTTCAGTGATATTTAGCTCTCGAAAAACTTCATTGTTTCCTAAAAGCTTTCCAGCTCACTTTTTAATTATATTCTAACCCAGTTAGAAAGAGTTTGGAATTCAACTCTTGAGCTCACTCAAACCCCGCTGATGGGCTTACCTTATTTGTGGTATGAAAAAAATTCATTATATGAAAAACTCATAAAAGGACAAATTCCGTACTTGGAACTGATTTTCGTTCAATGCACCGTTTTCAGAATCTAGTCGCATGAGAATGACTTTTATGGTTGCAGCAGAAGTCTGCGCTGAAAGGAAACTAGATTGCGTCAATTGCGAAACATAAAATTAATAGCCATTTTCTATACTTAGGATTTAATTTAGCGGAATGGATAATCGCTCAAGTTTTCAATAAACCGGTTATTTTATGAAGAAATTAAGTAATATAAAAACATGGTGAGATAGATATTAAATGTAGATCAATATCCTTATATATTCAAAGGTATAGGGCTATATTCCTATTGGTTAGGTTGTAATAATATATTTTGAGAACTTCAAGGAAAATGTTCCAAACATGTGAGGAGGTGTGCCGTATATTTTCATCTAATACCATATTTTAGAAGGTTGTATATAAATGGTGAGAGCAACTAGATATTTATTTTCTTTTGTGTTTACCTGTGTGCTTATCATCTCTTGTCAAACATACATAGCAAGTGCAGACGAAGTCCATTGGAAAGACCCACACATGAGCTGGAAAGTGAGCGTGGCAAGCGGTCCGGTTACGGCATAAGCACGATTGCCATTGGCACAGGAGCCGTTGACATCTCGGACGTTTACCGTATTCTCGTCGAAAATGGTTTTGACGGGCATACGACGCTTGAGATCGCTGGTGATCAAGCGGTGCTGGACAGCTATGTCTACCTAGAACCACTGGGCGCGGAGTAGCGAGCCCCAAAAATAAATAATTTATCAGCTGCCCGGCTACGCGTGAAGCCGGGCATTTATGATTAATCGAATTCTTTACTGACTTCGTGGATACCCAAGATCCGATTCCGGTACTCCGTCGGGGTTAGCCCGACTTTGGATTGAAAGACCCTGCTAAAGTGCCGATGATCGGTATAACCTACTCGAGAAGCCACGTCATAGATTCGCAGAGAATGGTCACCCAGCAGCTGCTTGGATCGCTGGATTTTAAGGCGAACCATGTAATTCAGAAACGTTTCTCCCACGTGCTTTTTAAAATATTCGCTGAAGTATGTCGGGCTTAAATGTATAAGCTCGGCAGCTTCCGTAAGCGAAGGATTTGCATCCAAATGCAGCTCCAGCCAGTCTTTGACCTGTTGGATGAGCAGATTTGATTGATTGTTCTGCACTTCTTCCAGCTGCGTTATACAGAATGCTTGCAGGCTGCAAATTACATTGGTTGCGTTTGTATCATTAATCACGGGTTTAAACTCCATGCCGATCACATCGTGCCGGAGAAGGTGTGAATGAAGCGTACGGGTTGTCAATTCGACAAAGTTGCGCAGACTCATGAACTCCTGAAGTTTATCGTACCAGGATTCCAGCTGTTCCAGCTGGCTAACGTTCCCAGACTCGAGCACGCTTTGCAGATGGAATTCGTATTGCTTTACCAGGGAGAGGTCCTCCCGACGGATTTCTTTGGCGGGCCCAATCTCACGTGCGTACCGATCAAATAGCTGCATAACATCGTTTTCCTTAACGGGTTTGAGGAGATAATCAAAGGCCTTGTTTTTCATTGCCGTTTGTATATAGGTGAATTCGTCATGCCCTGTGAAAAAGACAACGGGAATAGGAATCGCCAGCTCGATCAGTTTTCCCGACATCTCCAAACCGCTCATCTTAGGCATGCGGATATCGGTTAGGATCAAATCGGGACGCAGGCTCTGAGCAAGCTGAACACCTTCAAGGCCATCCCAGGCTTCCCCGCACAAACTCCATCCCGGTGCTACTCTTGTGATCAATTTGATTAAGCCTTTGCGAATTAGCGGCTCGTCGTCTACAATCAAATATTTTGGCATAAGTGTGCCTCCTCATTCATGCATTTTTAGAGATTCTTGATGGACGGAAACGATCGGAATGCGCACGTGCACGATCGTTCCACCAATCGGATTGACACTAATCGTAACGCCATAATTTTCCCCAAAAATGATTTTGACCCGGCGGTTTACATTGCAAAGTCCAATACCTTGTCCGTCCTGTTCGACGGCGGGGACTCCAGGTTCAGTTAGCTTTTGGTTCATTTCCTCGAGTCTTGATGATGGAATGCCCGTACCGTTGTCGACAATCATAAAATGCAAATCATCCCCATCGCGTTGTCCGCTTATGCGTAGGTGGCCACCGCTTCGCGTTCCATAGAGCCCATGCTGAAGCGCATTTTCTATAAGAGGCTGGAACAATAGGGGGAGCGAATAATATCGTAAAATTCCCGAATCGATGTCAAACTCGAAATGAACAGCGTCGCCGTTCATAATTTGATGAATGTTTAAGTATTGGCGGATATATTCGACCTCCGTGTCTAGCGGCACCAGCTTCTGATGTGTCTTGATGCTGTAGCGAAGGATCGAGCCGAGGCTACTGGTCATTCGGGCCACTTCGTGATTGTCATTTAAATCGGCGAGGGATCGGATCGCCTCCAGTGTGTTGTACAAGAAATGTGGCCGAATCTGCATTTTTAAATTATTGAGTTCTGCCTCCTTTTGTCGGATATCGAATTCGTAAACCTCATGAATAAGTTCTCTAATCTGCGAAGTCATTTTCATAAAAGCGTTTCCAAGACTTCCGATTTCATCCTGACTGGTCAGCTTCAGCTCAACATCATAGTTCCCACTGACCACCTTCTTCATCATTCGGTGCATCTCACGGATAGGTCGGGTAATACTTCCCGATAATAGATAGGTTACGACCACTGCAATGGTGCAGAAAATAGCTGACAGCCAAAGGATCACTTGACGGATGGAAATGAATGTTTGATAAATACTTGCGGATGGAATCACGACGTCCGTTGTCCATCCGGTTTTATGGGAGATATCACTCCCAATAAACAACGTTTTTCCATTTGCGTTTATTTTGGTGCCCTCACCTTTTTTCTGCGGACTGAGCAGGTTAAGAAACAGCTTGTTCTGGGCGTATAAAATGGTGCCTTGGGAGTTTTTTAGTACGACATTAGAGTTTGGGCCTAACCCAATATCTCGAAGCACATCTTCTACGCCCTGAAAGTTGGCATCAATAAGGATGGTTCCGACGGCCTTTCCGCTCTCGGTTTTAATCTGCCTGGAAATAGAGAAAATATCATAAGGAAGCTTGATGAACCTTCCATCACGGCCGGCATTTGGGGTGTAAACGACCGATCCGTTAGCTTCGGTAGTACGCTTGTACCATTCTGATGCTTTCCAGTCGTAATCACCATTTAGTGTAACGTTTACGCGCGAATTGAAATACCGGGTCCCATCGGACCGGTAGAGAAAGACGTTCAAAAGATCCTGACGAGGGTTCAACATGATGTTGCCAAACATGTCGTCAAACATCTTATATTCTTGATACATTTGTTCGGGTGAATCCGACTGGCCGCTTCGTCGGAGCACATCCATAACGTTACTGTGGAAATAGGGGAAGAGGCTGAGACGTTCCAACTCGTCAAGGTAGGTTTCAAGATGACGATTAATCTCTTTTGCGTTCTGCTCAGCCAGTAATTGAGATGCTTCGGCCATCTTATAAGTGAACAGGGCGTAAGAAGCAATCGAGATCACGACAACAGGCAGTATAATGAGCGGAAGGTACGCAACGAGAAGTTTCTTCTTGATGCTGATTCGTTTGAACCATGACATGCTTGCGATCTTCCTTTCAGGGAAAATGGTTTATTTGTATCGTACCACATTCGCTGAAGACCGCCACTGTGTTAATCATAGGAGCCTAAGAAAACGCACCAAACCAGAAAACCACCTCGTTGTGACGGTTTGTTTTTCACCGTTACAATAAAATAGCAACTCCAAACAAAACCTACGATAGGGGGGCTAACATGAAACGATTTAATAAATGGGGAGCCGTGCTTTGCTTACCGCTGCTTGCAAGCGCATTCTTGTCAGCATGCGGGGGTTCGGGCGAAGGAGAAACGGCGTCCGGCGGGTTAAGTGGTAAGTCGTATGAGCTGAGGGTTGCTACCTGGCAAACGGATGAGACCACCACGGCGATCCTGAACGATGCCAAGAAAAAGTTCGAGGAATCACATCCAGGCGTGACCGTAAAAATTGAAGCCGCACCTTATGAAAATTACATGACCAAACTGCAGACCGAGCTGGGTGCAGGAAATCCGCCTGACCTGATGCAAGTCGGGGAGCAGAACTTCACTCGGTACATTCAAAAAAACATCGTGACGGATCTAACTCCGCTCGCCCAAGGGAAATATGATTTAAGCGACATTATACCTAATGTAAAGAAGTTGATGACAATCGACGGCAAGCTTCCGGTCATGTCCGTCGGTGGTGCTACCATTGGCGTTTATTATAACAAAAAGTTGTTTGATGCAGCCGGCATTCCGTACCCGAAGGAAGGGTGGACTTGGGAAGAATTCCGCGATATCGCCAACAAGTTGACGATTCGGGAAGGCTCCAAAATTAAACAATACGGCGCGAATCTAAATCTGGGCAAAGACTGGCTCGAACCTTTCGTCGTCAGCAACGGCGGAAGCTATTTGTCCGAGGATGGTTCCACGGCCGTCGGATATCTGAACAGCGATGCAACCGTAAATGCATTCCAAAAGATATCTGATCTGTACAATGTCGACAAAGTAGCGCCGAACCCTGCAGAACTGATCGCGCTGAAGGGCATTGATTTGTTTGCCACGGGTCAAGTAGCAATGAACGTTAATGGATCATGGGCTCAAGGAGATTTGAGAAATAATCCGGACATTGACTTTGGTGTCGTGCCACTCCCCACCATGTCGACGGGCAAACAAACGTCGTTGTTGTACACTTCTGGATTAGGCATTGCTCAGAAATCTAAGCATCAGAAGGAAGCGTTCGACCTGCTGATGGAAATTACGTCACCGGATTCGGAAATCGGTAAACAATGGGCTAAATCAAATCTTGCGGTATCCCAAAAGCTGGCCGAATCCAGCAAACAAAGCGAAGACCCGTATCTCGGCGTGTTCGTCAAGCAGTTGGATAACGCCATTGTCAGTGGATATTTCGCGAATGGATACTGGGGGGCTGTAGGTGACAAGCTGCTTACACCAGCGATTCAGGATATCCTTCTTCAGAAAGATGCCGATATCAAGGCAAAGTTGACTTCACTGGCAACACAGATCGATTCGGAACTTAAACAGGCAGCAGAATAAGGAAGGAGGGTGAGAAGCGGACCATTCCCACGATCATTTTAAAGGAAAGGCAGGCGTTCCCATGATCCGACCATCCAACCTAAACACAAAATGGAAGGACTCCTTTACCTTCTACTTGTTGATCTCACCATGGCTCATCGGGCTTGTTGTATTCACCTTGGGTCCAATATTGGGCTCTCTTATTCTCAGTTTTTATCAATGGGATTTGATCTCTCCGGCGAAATTTGTCGGGCTGCGGAATTTTCGGGAGATGTTGACGGTCGATCCTCTCTTTTGGCAGTCGCTCAAAGTAACCGTCATTTATGTACTGTTTCGTGTTCCGCTTGCGCTCATAACCGCTCTGCTACTCGCACTGATGATGAACCAAAAGGTGCCGGGCATCGGCATCTTTCGCACCATTTTTTATCTGCCAAGCGTGGTGAGTGGCGTAGCGGTGTCCATGCTCTGGATATGGGTATTCAATCCGAATTTCGGATTAGCGAACGGGGTTCTCGGTTTTTTCGGCATCCCGGGTCCTGGTTGGTTCACGAGTACGGGCTGGGCCCTTCCAACGATGATCCTGACTTCTCTGTATTCGGTCGGCAGTACGGCCATCATCTTTTTAGCCGGGCTTAAAAATGTTCCAGAAAGCTTGTACGAAGCGGCGGAGCTTGATGGGGCATCGAAGCTGCAGCAGTTTTTCACCATTACGATTCCCCAACTGACTCCGACCATTTTGTTTAACGTTATCATGCTTTTGATCTCATCTTTTCAGGCATTTACGGAGGCGCTCATTATTACCAATGGAGGACCGGTCAATTCCACCATGTTCTTCAACCTGTACCTCTACCAGAACGCGTTTGCGTATTCCCGGTTCGGCTACGCCAGTGCATTATCGTGGGTGCTGTTCACATTGACTCTTCTATGCGCCTTGTACACGTTCCGGTCTTCCCGAAAATGGGTGTACTACGAAGGAGGAGATGCTTCATGACAGCCCTGGCTAATCCTGTACGCAAATCTGAAACCGCTTCAAAACGCAGAAGAGAGCGGGTTAGACCACTTCAAATTATTGTTTTTATTCTGCTATGTCTTTGCTCCGTGCTGCTTATTTTTCCGTTGTTGTGGATGCTATCCACCTCACTAAAAGCACCTTATGAGGTCATGAGTCTCGACTTGAAGCTGTTGCCAAAAGTTATCCAATGGAATAACTACGTGGAGCTTTTTCAGCAGTACCCGGTTTTTCATTTTATGTGGAATACGATTTATGTCACGGCGCTGAACATTATCGGAAAGCTGGTCTCGTGTACGCTCGTTGCCTACGGTTTCGCCAAGTATCGCGCCCGCGGCAAGAATGTGCTGTTCGTCATCCTGCTCTCAACGATGATGGTTCCTTGGGCCGTAACGATGGTTCCGCTGTTTATCCTCTTTAAGGAAATCGGCTGGTACAATACGTTTCTCCCCCTATGGGTACCCTCATTTTTCGGAGATGCATTTTCCATTTTCCTGCTTCGCCAGTTCATGATGGGAATTCCGAAGGAGCTGGAAGAGGCAGCCCGCATCGATGGTGCTGGTCTGCCGCGCGTGCTTTGGAATGTCGTCGTACCAAATTTGAAGCCGGCTCTTGTCGTGGTATCGATCTTCTCCTTTTTTAATACCTGGAACGACTTTTTGGGACCGTTGATTTTCCTGTCAGATCCTGAAAAGGCAACGCTCCAGCTCGGAATACAGTTTTTGCGGACGCAGTACAATGTGCAGTGGCATTACATGATGGCCTTCTCCGTCGTATCTCTAGTTCCTTGCCTGATCGTGTTTTTCTTCGGCCAGCGCCAGATTGTCGATGGAATCACTCTAACCGGTATCAAGTGACGTTTGCCACTCCAAACGAGTGAAGTGAGTGCCCCAGGGAATTACTAGAGAATAAAATGAACGCGCGTACATTGAAGAAGGAGGTACTCTATATGTCTGCTTATTTGGAATTACAGCAATCGCTAGCATCTGGCTGGAATACCTGGCATACACGGAGCGTGCTTACCCATGTACTCCTTCCGCACGGGTTAGCCATACAGCTTGGTATCAAGGAGTATCGGGAAGGCCGCTATCTGCGGGAGTGTTTGATCGGCCGCCAGGGCCAAGGGGTTGAGGTTGTACGGCCTGGCATTCGTAGCTATGACGGCAATTATACGGAACTGTTGGTAATCTGGCAGGATATCGAGCTTCAAATTCAAAGTGCTGCAGATGGAGAGGATCTTGTGCTTCTCATAACCCCACTCCGGAACCAGCCCGTTCCAGCCCTTTTAGTTGCGGAATGCGGCTTCCTCTGGAACCGGCGGGGAATCACCAAACATGGCGTGGGTAGCGACAGAGTTGAGGCGGATTGCGGTCACGGTGAGATCCGGATTTACCCAACGTCACCTATCGTTGAGGAATGCCATCTTTCAGCCAATAGCCCTTATCTTGCCCAGCGGCTGACCGGCGCTGTTGGCTTATCGGCAGGATCTCCGCGCACATTAGATGAGATCAAGGCCATCGTGTCACGCAATAAAAAAGGCCTTCAGGATAGCCGTTCTAAATATGGAAAATCCGTAGACATCTACAATGCAATGCAAACCTGTCTTGCCTGGGATACGATTTATGATCCGAAAAATAAGCGGGTCATTACCCCTGTCAGTCGAATTTGGAATGATCAAGGTTACAAGTTGTTTTGTTGGGACACCTATTTCGCGGCCTACATGTGTATGGAGGATCAACGGGCGCTTGCGTATGCGAACGCCATCGAAATGACTCGCTCGGCCGTGAAAGCGGGGTTCGTACCGAATTATGATTGGTCGGGTATGAACGTTTCGCTTGACCGCTCCCAGCCTCCCGTCGGAGCTTTCATTATCCTGCAATTGTACCGGAAATACGGCGAGCGCTGGCTGCTGGAAGAAGTATTTGAGAAGCTTTGTGCCTGGAACGATTGGTGGAAGAGTAACAGGCAGATTCAAGACGGGTTGCTGGCTTGGGGCTCTAATCCCATGGAGCCCGTAACAGGAAACCGGTGGGAGACCGACGGTGTTAACGATACGTTCGGAGCCGCACTGGAGTCTGGTCTCGACAATTCCCCAATGTACGATCTTATTCCGTTTAACAAGGAGAAGAATGTACTGGAACTTGCTGATGCAGGCTTGATGGGGCTCTATATCATGGACTGTCTTGCACTGGCCGATATCGCCGACATTCTTGGTGCAGCAGACCGAGCATCAGATCTCCGGAATCGAGCCGACCGCTTTGGAAAGGGCCTTCAGCAACTATGGGACGAGGAATCCGGTATTTTTCGCAATTTGCGGACTGATTCGGATTCTTTCAGCGAGCGGTTATCCCCGACTCTGTTTTATCCGATGCTTACGCCCTATGTGACAGAAAAACAAGTGGAGCGAATGATTAATGAACATCTGTATAATCCCGATGAGTTTTGGGGCGAATGGATTTTGCCGTCCATTTCGAGGAACGATCCTGCGTATGGGGATCAGGATTACTGGCGCGGCCGGATTTGGGCTCCTATGAATCTGTTGGTTTATTTGGGTTTGGTGAAGCAGGGGAAGGCAGAGGCAGCCAGCCGAGTTGCAGAGAAATCTGCTTCGCTGATCCTTAAAGAATGGGTGGAGCACGGTCATGTACATGAGAATTATAACGGGAGCACGGGGGAAGGGTGCGACGTACAAAACAGTGACCGTTATTATCATTGGGGTGGGCTGCTTGCATTCATCGCACTTATGGATCAGGGCGTCGTGCCGCAACCGTAAGGCTGAACCGTCGAGTTTGGATACTTTATCTCGCAAAGTTCATTAAAGGGTTAATCATAATTCATATCTACTAAGGAGGGCTTGTCATGAAAATCGGTGTTATTGGACTCGGCTGGCCCGGCCAGCAGCATATTCGAGCGATCCAAGAGTGGGACGACGCCGTCTTAACCGCTGTGTGTGACTTAGATGCCTCCAAACGGAGTGCATTCGTAGGAAAATGTGATGTTTACCCTAATATCGACCACTTTTTTGATACGTCCGATACGGAGGCTGTCGTGCTAGCCGTTCCACATCACCTTCATGCCAACTTAGCGATCCGCGCGCTGGAAGCCGGGAAGCATGTCTTGATTGAGAAGCCGATGGCCCGTTCGGTTGAAGAATGCCGTCAAATGATTGAAGCATCGAACAGGACAGGCAAAATGCTGATGGTAGCCCACAACTGGCGCTATACCCCCTGGTGCGTTGCAGCCAAAGCGGTAATCGACAGTGGTGAATTGGGAGCGGTTCAAGCGGTGCGAACGGAGTGGCTTCTTGATTTCCGGGCCTCGTTTCCAAAGGGAAGTTGGATTTATAACGGGGAGCTGGCAGGTGGCGGCGCCATCGTCTCACTAGCCATTCATAACGTGGATGCTCTTCGTTACTTGATTGGAGAGATTGAAGAGGTATATACAAATCAGCTGTTTACGGATGACTGGTCTTCGGAGGGGGCTGAAAATTGGGCGATGTCCCAATTTACATTTGCAAACGGGGCGATAGGGCATCTCTTTACCGGATACACTCCATTCTATCCACCTGACAACGGGATGCTCTACGTCTACGGGGAGCGTGGGACGATGTTCTATGGCCCCCACCAGGGAGGAACCGGCCTTTGGATTCGGTCTGCGGCCCGTTCGGAGGACAGCAAGGCCGGTTACCAGCTCGTGGATATGAAACAATATGTCCCCGGCATGGCAGGGCATGCGCAGACCAATCAAATGCGGCACTTTCTGGACTGTGTGAAGAATGGGCAGAGGCCAGATACGGATGGGCGGGAAATTTTGAAGACGATTCATCTGACAGAAAAGATGTACGAGTCCGGTCGGACGGGCAAGCCGGTTAAGGTTGAGAGCGCCTCCAAGTCCGAAGGAGTGATTTGACATGGAACTCATTACTACTCATGATCAAAATAAAGCGATGTGGACCGTCATATCTGGTGGAAGAACCTTGCTGGAATATGTATACGGGGAAGAAGATGATCCCAATCCTTCGTTCCGAATTGCGCGCACGGCGGCAGGGCATGACATTGCGCTGTATCGGCCGTGGGATCATCCTTGGCACACCGGCTTGTTCTTTTCCTGGAAATATTTGAACGGGCTTAACTTCTGGGAGTCTATGTATCATGGCAAGCGTAACGTGGCCGTTACCCGGGCATTCACAGAGGAGACTAGCGGAAGGAAGGGGTTCAAGCAGCATATTGATTACGTAACGCATGCGGGAGACATTCTGCTCCACGAGGAACGGCGGGTTGCCATTGAATCACTAAACCACAATGGATATGTGATCCATTGGGAGGGAGACTTCTCTACGGAAGGCGATAAAGTCATCCTGGACCGAACTGAAGTTGGCATCGAAACGCCATGGGGAGGATATGCCGGACTATCCTGCCGACTTCCCCGTACGTTCCTGGGACCCGTTATTACGACGGATCAAGGCGAGACAACTGCGGAGGAGGCACACAATCGTGCCTTTAGCTGGTGCGATTATACCGGCAGAATCGACGGCTTTGTTGAAAGACCCTATGCGGGGGTTTGCATCATGAGCCATCCGTTGAATTTGCGGCATCCTTCGCCGATGCTGACCTACGATTATAAGGACATGCAGTTTTTACAGGCGGCATTCTTGCAAGAGGCCCCGCTCGTGCTGAATGCCAGGGAGCTTCTTCGGCTTCGCTATGCCCTTTATGTTCATGATGGAAAGTTGGATCCGCAGTATCTCGCGAACTTGTATAGCACCTTATTTATTCGTGATATGACTAAGGATTAGTGACAGTGGATCGCGAAATATAATTAGCCCTAATGGTAAGAAAGAAAACCGGTCCTTGGCCGGTTCTCTTTTTATATTTATTTCCGCCAAGGAAAACGCACTATGTTAACAAGCCTATATATGCAGGTGACCCGGTTCAAAATCCTTATGTTCAGAAAGAGGGTCGCTTTTACACCAAAAAAGCCCGTCTGACAATCTGGTGATTATACGCGGCGATAAGCTAAAAACGATGCCAAGATATTACAATATTTAGCTTATCATATGGCCATTTAGCTAAACACAGGTAGATGTTACCTTGAACGAAAGAATGAGGGGCTGAATTCTCTTGGGTTGAGTCCAGGTACCAGCAAACTTCTCGAGTCTGTCTACCCCATGCTTTTACCGAGACTTTAGCGAGATGTCCGCTTTGTGTAGAAACTGTCACTTACCACCTGCACCGCCATGCATATTGATACCACTCCACAGGTACTTAGATTAGCAAAACTCTCCTCTTTACCCACCTGTTAAAAAATGCAGGAAAATGGAGTTTAATAACCGCCTAAAGTGTGGAAAATAACCCTTGGCTTCAGGTCGTTAAATCCGCAATTTCAGAGTATATCTGACTTTAGAAAAAAGACTTCCGATTAAAACGGAAGTCTTTTGCTTTATGTGAATGTGATATTGCCAAATTTAATCCTCCCCGTCATCGTGGCCGGAAAATCCCATCCATATTATCAACTCCAGTCGGAGTATATGTATATTTAGTCCTTATTCGGCGGTATCAATTTCCCTCCTGATTATTGAAATCACCCGGTATCAAGTAGCTCTTCCCCATCTGCAAACTGTTTCTCGGCAATTAATAGCTTTGATTGTAATTCAATCCGAGCTTCCCTCCTGCGATAAGCTTCAGTAGAAACCGCCTTTTGGCTTCTTTTTAACATCTAATGTTGATAATTGACCATAAGAAAACCACCTTGTGTTAAAAGGCGGTTCATTGGAGCTGACGTTACCCGTTTATTTAATATATGGTAAAAATTTTACTGACATTTCTCACAAAGTACACTGTTAGCGGTTCTTGCAATTGCGTTATCTAATCTTGATATTAACATATCCCTTTCAGAAGGCATCGTAATATTAGCTGTAAATCTTTCACCTTCTTTGATTTTGCTGTTACAGCTTGTACATGTTAAATGCCTAGATGTAAGTCCATCTTTTAGTTTATCCCACATCTATACCAACTCCTTTACACTTTGTAAGAGTAATTATATTATACTCCTGTTCTTTTTATCTTAACAATCTATTGTACGAAGAGGTATTATTCTCATACTTTTTGCTGTCCAACGTGCCAAGTAATTCTGTAAATGCTCTGTTGCAATACAGTATAAACGGAAGGCAAAAGGAAAAAACGCATGTCAATGAATAAGAACCGGTTCATCGGCTGGTTCTTACCCTCATATGAATTGCATTCAGTTATTGAGTACAAGTGTTGTCTGTAAGGAGTTTGAATGCTGCCGTGGTCCACCCGCGGGAAGTGTTTATAGTAGCGATTCTTAATAACGCGGCATCGATTATTTGCTTTCATAATCGACCCTACCCCAGACCCAATCTCAGGATCAGGAAGACCTTTCGTTACCACGGCGTCTTGTTGAGGTTGGGGCAGTTATGAGGATTGAAGTCTTGGATCATATCATTGTGGCGAACAGCGATTCGTCAGTATGACAGAACAGGGTATGGATGTAGCGTTATGAGACCGGGAACCTACTCGACCTTTTTGCTTTTTAATTGAAGCGGATGCTCATATAAGATTTAGGTGCTAAAACAGATTGACAGTAGAGAGTATCAACATTATAATTTGATCAAGAGATCAAATAACTGATTAGTTGATCAAATTGTTTACGGATGTGATTTGGGTTGACAATAAAAATCCATTCAGGAGGCCGTATGTTGTCCGCACTTGGACTGTTCTTCCTTGCGCCATTGCTGGGGGAATATTTACTCGGCAATATTTCGATACGGCATATCGCGGGACTGATCGTATTGGCGCCTATGTATGGCGGCGGTGCCTTGCTGATTCGGGAAGCTGCGCGGCAAACGGGCCGCGGTTGGCCGACCATGGCACTGCTTGCTTTAGCTTACGGAATTGCGGAGCCGGCATTGTTCGATAGATCGCTGTTTAATATGTCGTTTGACGGTCGGGACTTTCAGGATGCCACATATATTCCACTATTCGGCATTAGTGTCTCCAATACAATTGCATTTTGTGTCGGTCATGCCGTTTGGAGCATAAGCGTTCCTATTGCCATCATCGAGTCGCTTGCTCCCAATCGTCGAATGATGCCATGGGTGGGCCCTTTTGGTTTATTCGTTACTTGCGCGTTGTTTATGGCGGGTGTCTACATGATTTTCCAGGATCATGTGAAGACTGAACATTTCCTGCCCTCGACGATGCAGCTCGTAGTCTCTGCTATCGTGGTACTTGGGTTCATCGTAGCAGCCTTCGCCGTACGGAGAAAGCAACTTATCCGAACGAATCTTCAGGCGCCAAATAAATGGTTGGTCGGAGCAACGTCATTCGCTATATCCAGCCTGTTTTTCGTCCTCGGCGAGAGCTGGTGGAGCGTTGTCGTAAAGATCTTACTGCTCGGTTTAATGATTGGTCTGGTCATTAATTGGTCCAAGCGCTCCGGTTGGAGGCTGAGGCATCAAGTCGCCTTGACCGGAGGGTTGCTTCTAACGTACGTTTGGGGAGGCTTCTTATGTTCAACATTAGTGGGTAACACAGCGGCAATTGATCGAGTGGGTAATTCGGTTTTTGCTATATCCGGAGTCATTCTGCTCCTGCTCGCCGTACGCCAATCACACCGAATTGCAGAATAGTAGGCAAGGGGGGTTAAAACAACTGATGAGAAAGCCACAACAGAATAAGGAATTTACGATTATTCAATTAACGCGGATCGAACGCACATTGGTGCTGGTTACTCCTCCTGTGCTGGGTCTTATTCTGGGATATTTTATCCCCAATATCGCGGATTGGGCCGCATCGCTTCCTTGGTTCCCTTTACAGGGCCCCTTGGAACTGGTTGCTTCCATTAATGAGAAGTGGGCTGTCATGGTAACAGCTTTTCTGGGTCTAATGGCAGGCGTTTGGCTAAGTGCAGAGGCTATCAAAGACAGCCTCGTTCTGAAGATATCTGACGATGAAGTAATATTAAACATAAAGAAGACCGATCGGCGCTTTCTCAAATCGGATATCGCTTCGGTTTTTCTTGAGGGCAAGCAACTGATTCTGGTTGGACACACCGGCTCGGAGCTGGCACGTGAATCCTATGAATCGACGCCCGCTCATATTGCCGATACATTCGTCAGTCATGGTTATCCCTGGTCATCCGAAGGGAACCCATTTAAGGCTAATTCAATGAGAAGCTGAGAAATTTGGTGTGTCAGTGCGTAATAAAGGTGAATTTCAATTTTAGTACTTAAGGAACGTACACAAGATCGTAAAGAATGACTTGAAGGATGGATAAGAATATGGATGAGAAGCAGACTTTTATTACCGAGGCTAGGCGTACGCAAATCGTCAATGCGGCAATTATGACGTTGGATGAGATCGGATATATCCACACGAGTATGGCCCAAATTGCCAAAAGGGCCGAAATCAGCACCGCATTAATTTCATATCATTTCAGGGACAAAAACGATCTGATGGATTATACGTTGATGAAGTTGGTAACCGATATGTCCAATTATGTGTTAGATAGAACAAAGGCGGCATTAGGTCCCAGCGATAAGTTACGGGCTTACATTGAAGGGAGTATCGCTTATCAATCTGATAATCCTTCCTGCCATATTGCGTTAGTTGAGATTGTCTTCCATGCCCGAACGGCGGACAACGTGCCTTATTACAAGATGAACGATGACGAAGAGGATCCCTTGGAGAGCGAGCTGCAACGAATTTTGCTGCTGGGGCAGAAGCAAAAGGAATTTGGCGATTTCGACGTTAGGATTATGACTGCTGCAATTCGAGGTGCAATTGACGAGTACACCTTGAATGGAAAGCTAAAAGGCTACGTTGATTCGCAAAGCTACAGTGCTGAACTCGTAAAGGTATTCAACAGAGCGGTTCGATGTGTCTAATGCCTTCGATTTCGCTCATTAGCTGAAACGTTAACCCGTATCACAAATAACGGAAGCCTCTGCGAGTAAGGCTTAGCTTAAACCCCAGAAAATGTCCGCTCTGTAATATGCGCGGCACAAAGCGGCTTCCTACTTTACCTGTGCTCCAATAGAGCGTGCAACCAGCACCGACACGTTCGAAATGATTTGTAGCTGTGCGGGGCCTTTTCCGTCCTTCGGTTCTGGATCTTAAATCTTATGATATATATGAATATTGTAATATTGTAATTGATTGATAGCTGTTGGTTTATTTGTGCGCATCATATTGATATAGTGGGTAGAGGATAAGGGTAAATTTCCGAACTTCTCCATTTCCGCTAGAACATGTGCATGCCTTGATAACGGTAGTTAATAGATATAAGGAAAAAAGGGGGCGAGATCTATATCTCGTCCTCCTTTGTTTATGGATACACTCCAACGATTGTTGCTTGAATTTTGAAGACTTTTCCGTCATAAAATTCCTTTTGCCGTTATCCACTATCCTATAGGTCCCAAAGGAGTTGGATAATTGATAAAGATTAAAAATAACACCGATGAAACGTAGGACTTTAGGTGTGGTAGTATTGGATTAATAATTCTTTAGTTGTTTGTTCTAAGCGTAAAGGAGGTGGACCCGTTGATTAACCTTCGTAGCAAGTCTCTCCGAAACCAGCTTAAATATGCCTTCCTATGTGTTACTGTACTAGCGGTCTTGGTTACAGGAGGGTTGTCATATTATATCTCCGCCGGAGTCCTCGAGAATAAGGCGATGCGGCTCACTCAGGATTCAGTGGATAAGTCCGCACAGATTCTGGATGAAAAACTGAACAAACTGATGTTGGTCATGATGACGTTTATGATTAACCAATCGTTTAAAGACATGCTCGAAAGTGTATCTGCTGGGGATTATGGCGACTATTATAAATATCTCAATAGCCTGGACAATGTGTTCTCACAGGCTCGGATCGCGGAGCCTCTTATCCAATCGATTTATGTTTCCACTCCGATGGGTGATTTCTACCCGTTATCTGTAAACCGAAATCATAATATGACATTCCAGCAGACCCCCATGTATCAACGTGTTGAAAAGGAGAAAAAAAACATTTGGGTGGAGGGACATGAGGATACCTTGTTTACAGGCAAGCAGAGGGTTATTTCGCTCATTCTGCAGCCGATTACGGATTCGACGGTATTTGCGGTTCATGATGTATATGTCATCGTCAATATTCGTGAAAGTGGGCTGCAGCGCTTATTCGCATCCAGCCATCAGGGTGATTCGACTCAGTTCCTTGTGAACGGGGACGGGCAACTAGTTACGGCCCATAGTAATAAACTCGTCCATGAAGTCGTGGATAGCGGGCAGCTTCGTGAAATGATAGTTGGGGGCAATTCAGGCTACGCATCGGAGAAGCTGGACGGACGTGATTACTTTTTTAATTATGCCGCTATGGGTCTCAATGATTGGAAGATAGTGTCTATTCAATCCAAGGCTAGTGTACTAGAGGATCTGAGTTATGTGAAATGGATGATGTTAGTTATCGCAGTTGGTTGTTTTCTAGTTGCGACCCTCATATCAAGTTTTCTGATCCGCTATCTGTTGAAGCCGCTTCAAGGACTTCAGAAGGTAATGAAACGGGTTGAAAGCAATGACCTGACGGCTCGTTTCGAGATGGAGACAGGGGAAGAACTAGCACAGATCGGGCAGCGCTTCAATCGGATGCTGGAACAAATTGTTAGTCTTATAGGCGAGGTCAAGCATGCGGAGCAAAGTAAAAGGACCGCAGAAATGAAAGCCTTATCAGCTCAAATGGATCCCCACTTTCTGTATAATACTTTAAATACAATTTACTGGAAATTGAAGTTAAACCAGGTCAAAGAGTCCCAGCATATGGTCGTTTCACTGTCACGGTTGTTCCAGATTGGTCTAAATAAGGGACAAGAGTTTACGACGCTGGATAAAGATCTACAGCATGTCGAGCAGTACCTGGAGTTGCAGAAATACTGTTATGAGAATCTATTTGAATACGAAATCAAGGTATCAGACCCCTCTTTTCGAGAGATTGAGGTTCCCAGAGTGTTGCTGCAGCCCCTGGTAGAAAATAGCATCCTGCACGGGTTTGAAAGTATGGAAAGCGGCGGGCGAATTTGTATTGAAGTGGACAAGGATCCAGAACTGGAAAGCTGCTTAATAACGGTCAGGGATAACGGCAAAGGGATGACACAGGAAGTAGCTGAAGCACTTACTTTAAAAAATTCGGAACAGGGGTATGCGGTCCGCAATTTGGTAAGCCGGTTGCAGCTTTATTACGGCAACACTGCCAAATTGGCAATCGAAAGCGAATTAGGTGTGGGTCTCACGGTTTGCATATGGATTCCGTGTAAAGGGGGAATATTCGATGAATGATACAGAATGGGTCAGCCTCTGCATTATCGACGACATTAAAAGTGTAGTCGATGGTTTGTCATCCCTAAATTGGGAGGAGCAAGGTGTTACTCTTGCAGGGAGCGCAGCCAATGGTGAAGAAGGACTTGAGCTTGTAAGAACGCTAAAACCCGACGTTATACTGACCGACATCCGTATGCCCAAAATGACCGGTCTAGAGATGCTTAGAGCAATTCTAGATCTGAATCATATTTGCCGCGTCATCTTAATCAGTGGGTATGCCGATTTTGATTATGCCAAACAGGCAGTTCAACTGGGCGCATTCGATTTTGTGGTAAAGCCATTTACTGAAGAAGAAGTACTGAACGTTGTTAACAGAGCCAGAGAGCAGGTCTTGCAAGAGCGTTCCCGGCTCCTAAACACAGAAGCCATGGAGCGGAAGCTCCGCGAGAGTATCCCGCTGCTACGTCAGGAATACTTGGCGCTGTTGGTTACTCACCCAACTTCCTGGGAACGGGCTGCGAGCCGATGGGTGTTTCTTGAAATGGACTTAAGCCCCGAAAATTTAGTCGTCCTTCAGATAGAAATTGATGGATTTGAAGAGCACAGTGAAGAAATGTCAGTCCACGAAATTGAGCTGATCCGTTTTACGTTGCAAAATGTGGTCGAGGAGACGCTTCGTGCTGAAACAAAATGCATTGTTTTTAGGCTTCGGACAAATCGGTTTCTTGCGGTTGTCAACACTACTGACGTTGAGGATGTTGCTAGGTGGGCCGACCTCTGCTGCCGTAATATTAGGGAATTCACGAAATTTACCGTTTCTATCGGTATTGGTGGGGTAGCAGAGCGGCTCATGCTTCTGCCGCAATCTTGCAGCCAAGCTGAATGGGCCATGCAACACCATCTATATACTGAAGGCGCTAGCGTAATTAGCTATCATGAAATTTCACACACGGGCATGCCCGTGCCTCAGATGCTTCAACAAAGGGATGAACTTCTGCTCGCCCTACAGTCCGGAAACGGAAACAGGGTCGCGGAAGTGCTGGAAGAAATAGCTGTGGTGCTGAAGGAAAGCAATGATCGGCCTCATCCCGATTATTTAATCAGTCTCTATGAGGAACTTGCTGCATCGGTCATGCGGACGTTGTATGAGCGAGTTCCTCAGCCAGATATTCAGCCCTTAGCAGATCGTTTTAAGGCCATACGCCAGACAGCGGTCCCGACCCTGCAGGGGCTTCAACTGCAGCTGAATCAGCTTTGCCGTAAAGGTGCAGAGCTAATCCAGCAGAATACGTTATCCGAAGGCCAGGCCATGATCTATAAAGCACTAGATTACTTGAACAGTCGACTGGACAAGGAAGTGACCGTAGCAGAATGCGCAGCCCATGTGCATCTTAGTGTCAGCTATTTTTCAAGTTTATTTAAGAAGGTGACTGGCCAGACCCTTACGCAGTACGTGAGCTCGGAACGGATCCGCAAAGCCAAGGCTATGCTGATTGAAGGCGTTCCCGTCCAGGAAATAGCTGCTGCGGTTGGGTACGAGGAACGCCGTTATTTCAGTGATATGTTCAAACGGGTCACGGGCATGACGCCCTCGGAGTTTCGTGATCGTATATAAAAAGCACATAATCGTATACTTACCACACATGGAGAGTGGCTTTGCCGCCCTCCATTTTTATAAGCGCTTTCTTATAATTTAATTGTATAAAACATTAATTTAATGTAGAAGGGGCATCATCTATGCGAAAAAAAATGTTTGGACTTCTCCTATCAGTTGTGATGATCAGTGCTTTAACCGCTTGCGGTGGCAACGGAGATAAACAAAGCACAGGTGGAACATCTGCTAGCGGAAGCAGCGCAGGCGGCACAGGGTCGGAGGAAAAAGTAACGCTGACCTATTGGACGGATGACCGTCATGACCAGGAATATTTGAAGGAGTTGATCTCCAAGTTTAATGAGGCAAATCCGAATATCGAGGTTGAAATGACCGTGTTATCCGAGAATTTCAACCAAAGCGTGGATATCGCCTTTTCCGGCAATCAGGCTCCTGATTTGCTCCGCTTGAAAAGCGCAAACACCGAAACCTTCGTCAAAAAGGGTTATCTCGCACCTATTGATGAGTACATGACTGATGAGATGAATAACAAGTTTTCATCATTAATCATTGATGGCGTTAACCGCTTTGACGGGAAGCTTTACTCCTTGCCGAATACAGGGAACACGCTTCGGCTAGTGTACAATCAGGAGCTGTTCGATAAGGCGGGAATCGATCATCCTCCGGTATCCCTGAAGGAAATGGTGGAGGACGCCAAAAAGATCACGGATATTGGTAAAAAAGGAGGAGCTTACGGGTTTGCTCTGAATTTCAAAAATCCGAAAGGTGCTTTTGACCGATCCGTTCGCGAAATTTTGTCCCTGAGCGGTTACCAGGGACTTGGTTTTGATATTAAGACAGGAAGGTTCGATTTTACACCTTATGGTCAAGTTATCGACTACTTAAAGCAAATGTGGGATGAGGGAAGCATTTTACCAGGTGCAGAAACGCTTGATATCGATCCGCTGCGAGCACAATTTGCCGCGGGTAAGATTGGTATGTATCTGTCCTTTTCTACCGAGCCAGGCGTTTATCAAGATCAATTCCCAACAAATATTAAGTGGGGCGGAGCGCTTGCTCCTACGATCACAGGTGAACGCGTTGGAACATCTGAAATTGTCTCTGCCGGAACTTGGTTAGGAATCAGTGAAACTTCCAAGCACAAGGATGCAGCTTGGAAGTTCATGCAGTATATGTACGGCGACGATATAATGACGACCTATCATGAGAAGGGTTTCGGCATTGCCGTCGTACCGAGGATTGCAGAAAAAGCTAAGCAGCCTGAAATCCCAGGAATGGAAGGCTTCCTAGTCGGGGAATACGATTCTATGTGGCCGGTTTCGCCAAGCATTACACCTGAAGGCGCCAACTACGGCGACGCGTTCTTCAAATATATGCTGAACGGTGGGGACCTGAGGCAGGTGGTGCAGGATCTGAATACCCGTTATAATACGGCACTCGATAAAGCCACTGAAAAAGGTGACGTCACCGTTAAACCGGATCCTTCTTTTGACCCATCCAAACTGAAACAAGTACAGTAAGTAGCCTACAACCCTGTGAAACTGATTTTGAGATCGCTGGCCGGATGGAGTGGTGCCGGCGATTTTCTTTTTAGGAGGAGAAAAAGGTGTACAAAATGAAAAGGCTGCAGGAGAACTCCCTCTTCTTGCTCCCAAGCGTTGTATTGACACTGGCTCTGGGGATCTATCCGCTGCTTTGGGTGCTGCGGTATATGTTCTACGATTACGCTGGTTACGGTAACGAACTGTTTGTAGGACTGGATAACTTCCGCAGGCTTCTGCGGGATGGCGAGTTTTGGAGCTCTGTTGTAAATACGCTTGTTTTTGCTGGTGGGAAACTGCTGATTACCGTGCCGCTAGCTTTATTGCTGGCAGTTCTACTGAATACCAAGCTCCGTGGGCGGAACTTCCTTCGGGCGATCTTTTTTATGCCAACGGTAATTAGCACAGCTGTCATCTCAGTCGTATTCTATATCATTTTTAATTCTTATAACGGCATGGTAAACCAGCTTTTGCTTCGGTACCACATCATCGGCGAACCGTTTAACTGGTTTGGTCCGCAGCACGCCATGATGACGGTCATTATTGTAGCAGCCTGGGGAGCCGTCGGTAACTATATGCTGCTTTTTCTAGCCGGGCTGCAGGGCATTCCTAGGGACCTATATGAAAGCGCCGAAATCGATGGCGCAAATGCCGTACAGCGCTTTAAAAGCATCACCATTCCTATGCTTGGGCCTGTCATGCAGGTTGTGATCATGCTGGCTATCATTGCTTCACTGAAAGGCTATGAAAGCATTATGGTCATGACCGAAGGCGGTCCCATCGGGAAAACAGAAGTAATGTATCTGTATCTGTATAAGCTGCTGTTCCCGATATCGACCGGATCTCCAGTAGAGCAACAAATTGGTTACGGCAGTGCGGTCGGTTTTGCGACTGCTGTCATCGTAGGGGCAATTACGGCCTTATATTACTACTTTAGCAGAAAAATGAATGAAATCTTCTAGGAGGTTGTGAACCATGAATGAGCTGGCGGTACAAACGGCAAAACCGGCCATGGCGGGGCAGCCGCTCGCAAAAATTGCAGGCCGGGTCCTCATCTGGATCTTTTTGATCACAACAACACTTGTCACCGTGTTTCCTCTGATCATGATGATCACCGGATCACTCAAAACCAACGCAGAACTAATGAGCGGCAGCCACATTCTGCCGCAAACATGGCAATTTGCAAATTTTAAGGATGCCTGGGAACAGACGAACTTTGCACGGTTTACCTGGAATAGCCTCTTTCTTTCGGTTGTTTCTACAGCAGGCACGCTACTTGTAGCATCTATGGCTGCATATGTGGTAAATCGGCGTAATTTTCCGGGGAAAAAGCTGTATGTCGGTATTCAATCATCGACCATGTTTGTTTCTGTAGGAGCGGTTGTCCTTCGGCCACAATATGATCTGATGGTTAAGCTGCATCTGAACAATTCGCTATGGGGCGTAGCACTTATCCTGATCAGCGCCCATGCGACGACTTTTTTCATTTTAAATGGATTTTTCAAGTCTATTCCGCGAGAAGTTGATGAAGCTGCGATGATTGACGGGGCGGGCTTTACACGTAACTTTTTCTCGATAATTCTGCCGCTGTTAACGCCAGGACTTGGGGTATCAGGGCTGTTTGCCTTCCGGCATGCGTGGAACGAATACATTTTACCCCTCGTCTTTACGATGACTAATCCGAATCTTCAGACCCTGACTGTAGGGCTTGCCAATCTTCGATATGGCTCATCAGCCGCAATGCAGACGCATCTCATGCTGGCCGGTGCCTGTCTTTCGGTGCTACCGATGCTCGTGGTTTATATATTAGCTAATAAATCGTTTATGCAAATGACGGCTGGATCACTGAAAGGATAACGATAAGCTGGGGGATTATCCTCTAGGCAAAGCTAGAAATAGATGAGGAGGAACTAATATGGATGGATTTACGATAGGAAAATTGAAGTCGAGTGAGGTGATTTCTCGGTACCCACTTAATCCGATTCTGTCACCGAAGGATGTTCCATATGGGCCAGCTATGGTATTTAACGCCGGTGTAACTAAGTTCCAGGGGAAATACGTGATGGTATTCCGCAATGACTATGGGGATGAAGACTCAGGCACTGTGGAGCATTTTAGTACGACCAATCTTGGGCTTGCCTTCAGTGATGACGGGATCAAGTGGGAGGTGCAGCCTACTCCGTGCTGGCAGTGGAATGACGAAGAGGTGATCCGTGTCTATGATCCTCGTCTGACGGTTATCGAGGATCGATGTTACATGTGCTTTGCCGTGGATACGCGCCACGGTCTGCGGGGAGGCATAGCGGTTACGGAGGATTTTTACAACTTCAAAGTCCTCAGTTTGTCGCTTCCGGACAACCGGAACATGGTGTTATTTCCTGAACGGGTCGGTGGACGCTACGTTCGGTTGGAGCGTCCAATGCCCGTTTACAGCCGAGGCGGGGTGGACCGCTTCGATCTCTGGCTCAGTGAGTCTCCAGATTTAAGGTATTGGGGCGATTCCAGGTTAGTACTCGGGGTGGAGCATGTGCCATTCGCCAATGATAAAATTGGCCCGGGCGCTCCCCCGGTCAAGACAGACAAAGGTTGGCTAACCGTTTTCCATGCGGTCGACATTGACCACAACCGAGGTAAGAACGGCTGGGAAGAACGCTGGCAGAAACGGTACACAGCCGGAGTCATGCTGCTTGATAAAGACGACCCGAGCCGCGTTCTTGGGATGTCAAAATTGCCACTTCTAGCACCAGAGGCTACATATGAGGTGTCTGATGGATTCCGCAATGACGTTATATTCCCAGGGGGCTTGATCATGGAACCATCAGGCGAACTGAAAATTTACTATGGTGCAGCTGATACGGTGGAATGCCTCGCTACTGCTGATGTCAACGATCTGTTGCGGTTGTGTCTGGAGCATAATGCTTAAGAAGTAGAATCGGATACTTTTGAAATGGGAGATGGTGTAGATGACCGAAGTACAGTATACAACACTGCCGGAAACGAGGGTGCCGGTGAGCGCCGAAGCTGATGTTGTTGTCATAGGCGGAGGGCCGGCGGGCATCGCCTCGGCAATAAGTAGCGCGGAAAATGGGGCTAGAACGCTCCTCATCGAGCAGCGGGGGTTTTTGGGAGGGATGGGGACTGTGTCCCTGGTTCCTGCATTCTGTCCGTTTACCGATAAGGAAAAGCCAATTATCCGCGGAATAGGGCTGGAACTTCTAGAACGGATGAAAAGCGAGGCGGGGGAGGCTTTCCAACAGGAATATGAGGAATGGCTCGACTGGGTACCGATTGATGCCGAGGCACTGAAGCGAGTTTACGATGACGCTGTCCTTGAAAAAGGGGTACACCCGCTCTATCATACCTTTGTTTACGACGTCGTTTTATCCGCATCCAAGCGACAAATCGAGGGTATTCTCATCGTGAACAAAAGTGGGCTTTCGCTGGTCCGTTGCAAATATATTATTGACGCTACTGGAGATGCTGATATCGCTGCCAAGGCTGGTGTTCCTTTTCAGAAAGGGGGGAGCGAAGGGGAGCTTCAGCCGGGCAGCATGTGCTACCTGCTCAGCAACGTAGATCGTTATTGCTTTCAGCAGTTTTTAAAAGATACCCAGGACACAGTGCAACTGCACCGTACCGTGGAGCGAGGAATCGCTGAGGGAGCTCTTCCCGAAGGCAGAAAGTCCATCTCCGGTCTTGCCTGGATCAGCGATACACTGGTTGGGGTCAATTTTGGCCATGTTTTCGGCATTGACGGAACCAAAGCAGAGGATTTAACGCGTGGAGCGATTGAGGGAAGGCGGCTTGTGGAAAGGCAAATCCGATTTTTCCGCAAGTATGTGCCAGGCTTTGAGCAGGCCCATCTGGTCGCGAGCGGTGAGCAGATCGGCATTCGCGAAACAAGGCGTATCCAAGGGGATTACGTTCTGACGGCAGAAGACTTTATGCAGGCACGCACTTTTGAGGATGATATCGCGCGAAATGCTTATTATATCGATATTCATTTGGCGAACAGCAAAAGTGAGATGACCATTAACCATCTGCCTCCGGGTCAGTCACATGGGGTGCCGTACCGCGTGCTGCTTCCGGTAGGGATAGACAACCTGTGGGTGCCAGGGCGAGCAGCCTCCTCGGACCGTGCAGTACAGGGGTCTCTGCGGGTAATGCCAAACTGCTTTGCCATGGGCCAAGCAGCCGGTACCGCTGCCGCAATGGCAGCATGTCATAGTCTTACCTCGCGTGAGGTATCTGTACCGGAGCTGCAGAAGCGGCTGCTAGATCGCGGGGCATGGCTTGGTGAAGGGGTTGTTCAAGGATGAGACGCGTTCATTTGACGGAGGAATGGCTTCAAGGTGCGGTATCGTATGAGTGGACGGGGGCTGGAATCAAGCCGTGGCGAATTCCATATCCCGATTTTGAGCTGTTTCCTCCAGAAGGTATAGAAGGGAAGGCGGCGATCTGTGCAGGAATTCGTTTAAGATTCCAAAGCAATACAACAGAAGTGGTACTGGCATTTGAACCAATTCAAGAAGCTGCATCTATTGATTGTTTGGTGGATGGAATGCTTTTAACAAGTATCCGACTCGAGGCCGGGACTTCGAAAGCAGCATGGAGGGACCTACCGTTACGTTCCAAATGCATCGATCTATGGCTACCTCAAAATATGGGGATGACCATCTTATCATTAGAGGTAGACCAGGATGCTGAAGCGGAGGCTGAGACTGATCCTCGTCCCAGGTGGATTGCCTACGGCAGTTCGATTACACAGTGTGTGGGTGCCGAGAGCCCATCCTATACGTGGCCTTCCATAGCTTCAAGAACATTGGGTCTGAACTTAACTTGTTTAGGGTTTTCCGGAAACTGCCACCTAGAGCCTATGGTCGCCCGGATGATTCGCGATCTCCCCGCAGATCTGATCACGCTCTGCCTCGGCATCAACGTGTATGGTGCCGAGACGATGAACTTGCGGACGTTTCGCCCCGCTGTGATTGGTATGCTGGAAATTCTCCGTGAGAAGCACACGGATACACCTTTGGTGATCGTTTCTCCCATTTTTGCCGCCGAACGGGAAAGCAGAGAAAATAAGCTGGGGATGACGGTCAGCTCCATTCGAAGGGAAGTGGCCGTTGCAGTCGAGATGCTCCAGCAACGGGGGGACCTAAATCTTTATTACAGGGATGGCCGCGACTGGTTTGGCCCGGCCGACGAGGCACTTCTATACGATGGCCTGCATCCGAATGCAGATGGTTACAAACTATTGGGAGATCGTTTTGGTGAGCAAGTGCTAAGTAGTATACAGGTGCCAGGAAGATTAGATAGAGCGCAGCCCGAGGAATGACAGATCAATATCAATGGACACTTTTTGAACTGCAACGATAAAAGACCTTACTCAAACGTCTAGAGAGTTGGGCGTTTTAGTCAATTATCAATCAATTGATCAAATGACTACCATCTCAAGTAAGTACTGACTTGGTGGATAAATTTAACTATATAGAAGATATTCCTGTAATAAACCGACAGTCTGGTCCTGTTGATCAGCTGTCGGCTATTCACGTTGGTGGTTAAAGATTAATTTCATTTGGGCACATTTAAGGAGATTGTAAAATGAACGACAATAACTCGACCTTAAATTGTTATATTGAAATACCGGATGAGAAACGAAGAAATTTCCAAATTCAACTTGAAGTTTAAGAACTTTATATATTAACACTTCTCCCAAATAACAAGTATACTTAATAATATGGAGAAATATTTTTAGATATTAAACCTCCAGGTTTAATTCAATTTTAATAATTGTAAATTGGAGGACAAGTCTTTCTATGATAGATGAGTTACTGTTAGCTGCTGCTTATGGGCAATCTGTACTTGTGAAGCTAAAAGACCGACAAGAGGTAATAGGCAAGGCACTTATTTCTTGCTTTACTGATCGTACGAAAATATTGACATCTCAAGGAACTGTGTGGGTAATACATAAAGACATTGATTATGTCGAACGACTTGTTGATCATTAATATACACCAAAGGCCCCTGTCTGTATTATGTGGAACAAGGCCATCAGACAATGAAAAAAGCGATGGGCCTGTCATTCACCAATGAAGGCTTCTATACAATAGACCAGGTGATTTATCCAAAACATTGGATAAAACGCTTTATCATATTTTTTTCTTCTCCGATTTTGAGATGATGGACAAATTCTAAAAACACTATGGAGATCAACTCATCTAAACCCATTTTAAATGATGTGAACATCTGCTCTAAATCGTATAGAACAATTTCAAGACGTAATGCGGTTTTTCTTGGTATGGTTAATTCCAAGGTATAAAAATGAATTTTTCTCGGTCTATTCCGAATTTGTAGCGATGTGTGTCCTGGTGAGACCTCTACATACTCTTCGACCCGTTCGGTTTTAGAAAGGTACTGCTTCTTTTTATTTAGAAGGGAATTCTTTAGAATTTCTAATTTGGTATTCGTGGAAGCAACATACAAGAAATCCTTTAGAAGAAGGGCAATTAAATCGATGATCGTTAGCTGGGTTTCTTCATCGAGTTTATCTGCCAATTCGTCCAGAAATACTTGTGCTCGAAGGACTTCATACTCGGGTAAATCAACCTGTATAAATACATATGCTGAACGTGACAGTTTCGGAAAGATTGAACTCAGTAATCCCTTTATACTATTTTTATTTTGCATTGTTAGAAGTTCAGAATGAATTAGCTCATATTTTTTCATTAGTGAATTTCCTCCAAAAGGACAACCATTTGTTGAGATAAGTTTATGAATCAGAGTTTCCCATTATGACGAGTTTAAAATTATGGGAGAAGGAAATAATAGAGATAAAATAATAAAGAGGAGTAAGGGTGAGTTATTAATGAAGAGATTGAGTACTACTACTAAGTCTGAGGCGAGCATATTGGTTAAAATCATGAAGCAAAGCAAAAAGGAATTGGGCTTATCCGGATCATTAAGGAAAAAATAACTGACATATTAATAATCAAGCCCTATTACGAAGTGTAGGGATGTACATACATCTGACATACTTTGGCCGGCAGCTTAGCATGTCGGGAAGGGAAATTTTAATGAAATAATATGACTGTAAAGTAAAAATATATACAAGTGTTGTAAGCGAAAAACCCGGCCAATCGATGGTCGGGTCTTTCATTGGTTACTCCTTCTAGACAATAGAATTATTTCATTCAAGGAATGTATAAATGGTTAATGATAAACATATAATGTAAATTAACGATATTGCAAAATCATTAACCATTAGATATGATGGAGGTATAAAGGAGATGAAACTCATGAGTAAAGCTCTTATCGATCTTACCCGCAAGAATATAAACATTGGTTATGATGAGCAAAACGAAGGGATCTTACAGAAGGAGACAGAGTTTATTTTTAGCTTGATCTTTAAAACCTTTCTAGCCGCTTTTCAAGACAAAGTCGTAGGGATTAAGATTGATAAAAACATGTTGGATCTCACCCCTGCATACCTCTTTTCTCCAGAACATAAAAACAACCTAACTAAATGGTTAAGCCGTTTGGAATCGATGGATCTTCCGGCATCTGACTTGGAATTTGGCAAACTAAAAATTGATTTTGAGCAGTGGTATCTTCAACTAGGCGGTGAAAATATTGAATTCACCTTTAATGACGGTTTTCTCTTGACACCTCAAGAGGCAGCTGAAGCACTTGGAGTTTCAAAAGTGACGCTCAATAAATATATAAAACAAGGGTTGGAATGCGTCGATAATAGTGGTAAGCACCGAAAAATCCCCAAATATGCTGTAGAGCTACTGAAGGATCCGATTTATGGGATCCGCATGCAGATACTAGCCCAAGAGAAGAAGAAATGGAAGCAAACTCCTCAGGAACGTTTCGAAGAAATTCATGATGAAATTGGTGCTCTTCAACTGAAATATAAGAGTAAAACGTATCAAGAGGCATTTGCAATGTATGATGGTGATGAAATGGATGATCCTACTGATTATTACCGCTGGCAGAGTCTCGAAGAAGAACTAGCGGAGATTTTGAAACTAAGCGGGGGGACTCATGGCGGAGAATAAGATCGATCAGCTTGCAGCAAAAAAGCTTTATCCTGCAGACCTAAACGACATTCTTGAAAAGTTTGGACACTTATTGCAAGTATATAAGGAGTTACCAGACCGCGATTCAATTTATGGAAGCTATCGAAGGACTCTTAAGTGCTTGGATGTTTTGTTTCCGTTAAAAGAGCACCCGATTCATGGAAAAACGGGCTTACATGCCATAGAGAAATATGATGATGACGGTTATGTATGTAGGTATAGTTACAGTTGGAAGATCATTGTACCAAGACAGGGTGTACAATTAAACCACATTTCATCTTGGGGGAACGATCCCCACAATTCGCCCGGTACACCTCCAGAATTCATAATCGAGACAGAACCTCACCACCATCACCATGTTCCAGGAAATCGCCGGATAAGAAAAGAGAATTGGGATATCCATACACTCGATGAAGCATTTACCTTCGTAAAATTTTACATCGAATCGGGTGAAGAATACAAGGGAAGATAACTAGAGGCCGGTTTGCGGCCTTTTTTACTGTTTATAAACATGAAGATCATTTACATGCTGGTAATAAGCTGTTTTCATGGCTGGGGTGAATCATATATTAAATTGTCTCAGTGTTTGTTCTTTATTTACTAGGAGCATGTGTTAAAATTAGTGTAATTAGTACTAAAGTTCTATGCAAACTGGAGGCAGTATGAGCAAACTTACACTTCAACAATTAGAATCACATTTGTGGGAATCGGCTAATATTCTGCGCGGCAGTATCGACTCCTCAGACTACAAGAACTATATTTTTGGAATGCTCTTTTTGAAACGTCTGAACGACGTATTTGTCGAAACTGCGAAACGTATAGAGAAAGAAGAAGGCGACGACTACGGTTGGTATGATCGTGATGAGCATCAGTTCTTCGTTCCTGAACGTGCACGGTGGGAGCATATACAGACGCTGGCTCAAGATATTGGAGACGCAATTAACAAAGCTTTCGAAGTGCTTGAGGAAGAAAATGCATCTCTGCAAGGGGTACTAGCTACCATTGACTTTAATGACAAGGAAAAGCTGCCTGATAAACTCCTTCAGCGTCTTATTCAACATTTTACTGCTATAGAACTTTCTAATGGTAACCTGTCTGAACCAGACATGCTCGGCCGTGCTTATGAATACCTAATTAAAATGTTTGCTGATGATGCAGGGAAAAAGGGCGGGGAGTTCTATACGCCAAGCAAGGTTGTTGAGTTGATCGTTAAGCTTATTAAACCAGAAGAGGGCATGCGCATCTGTGATCCTACGGCAGGATCTGGTGGAATGCTTATTCAGTCTGTCGATTATATTAAGTCCAAAGGCGGTAATCCGCGTAACCTGACCCTTCATGGTCAAGAGCGTAACCTTAATACCTGGGCTATCTGCAAAATGAATTTACTCCTGCATGGACTAAGCGATCATTGGATTGCTAAAGGTGATACCATTCGTGATCCTAAGCTGCTTGAGGATGGAGAGCTTATCCTCTATGACCGCGTAATTGCAAATCCTCCGTTTAGCTTAAGCAACTGGGGACGCGAAGAAGCAGAGGCAGATACATTAGGGCGATTCCGTTTTGGTCTTCCTCCAAAAGATAAAGGGGACTTGGCGTTTGTACAGCATATGATGTCGACTCTGAATCATGAAGGGAAAGCTGGAGTTGTTATGCCGCACGGTATCCTGTTCCGTGGGGGTGCTGAAGCAGCTATCCGCAAGAGATTAATAGAAGAGGATCTTATTGAAGCAATTATTGGGCTGCCCTCTAATCTTTTTTACGGTACTGGTATTCCAGCGAGCATTATTGTCTTTAATCGCAACAAAGAGGAACACAGGAAAGGGCAAGTGCTGTTTATCAATGGTGCAAATGACTACCAGGAGGGGAAAAACCAGAACACCCTTCGGGATCAAGATATTGAGAAAATCGTATCAGCATATGACAGATGGGAAGATCAAGAGAAGTTTTGCCGAGTGGTGGATATTAAGGAGATCCGTGAGAATGACTTTAACCTAAATATAGCTCGTTTCATTGATTCGGCTGAGGAAGAAGATCAGATTGATGTGGCAGATGCACTGGCAGAGCTTCGTCAATTGGAAGAAGAACGGACACAGATTGAGGCCTCCATGTATGAATACCTGAAGGAGCTTGGGTACAATGAATGAAATCAATAGCTCATGGAGATGTGGGAAAGTTGGCGATATTTGTGAGCCTAGGAAAGGCAAGATCGATCCCAAAAAGGAACCAAGTCAGAAGTACATTGCTTTGGAACATATACATCAACAGACTGGCAGACTCCTTGGGGTTGGAGACTCCAAGGAAACAACAAGTATAAAAGCAATTTTTAAAGCCGAAGACGTTCTGTTTGGTAAGCTGCGCCCCTACCTAAGGAAATATTGGTTTGCAGAGTTTGATGGAGTTTGCGCAACTGAAATTCTCCCTGTTGTTGCAAAGAATGGTACCGATCGAAAATTCTTGTATTACATTTTTCAGCAAGATAAATTTATAGACTACTTAGATCAAAAATCATTCGGTACGAAAATGCCAAGAACTTCATGGAAAGATATATCTGAATATGACATATTGATACCCTCCTTATCTGAACAGCAAAAAATTGCAGATATCCTCACCTCCGTCGATAATGCCATCTCCAAAACTCAAGCCATCATTGAACAAACGGGGAAGGTTAAGAAGGGGCTCATGCAAAAACTTCTTACCAAGGGGATTGGACATACGAAGTTCAAGCAGACTGAGGTTGGTGAAATTCCTGAAGAGTGGAGAGTAGAATCAGACTTTATCAAAATCAAGTCAGGATATGGATTTAATTTAAGCGAGTATGCAGATGAAGGCGTTCCACTAATCAGAATAAATAACGTGAAACATGGTGAACTGGACTTTGATGATATCAAATTTCTACCAGAGACGTACCTTGAAAGCTATCATCAATTCGTATTAAACGAAAATGATTTGATACTAGCTTTGAATAGACCCATCACACAAAAACGCTTGAAAATAGCGAAGATATCTAAACAGCAGCTCCCTGCAATTCTGTACCAGCGGTTAGGTAAGTTGTTAATGGATAATTCAAAATATAACCAAGATTATATTTATTACTATCTTCAAAGTGAAAAATTTTTAGAGCAATTAAGCGCAACATTTGTTGGCTCAGACCAACCCTTTATCAAAACCAGTGAGTTTGCAAAATTAAGATTCTCTATACCTCCAATAGAGGAACAAAATAAAATAGTCGATATATTTAACTCAGTTTTTAATAAAATGCAATCAGAATATACAAAGTTAAACCATCTTCACGTTCTTAAAAAAGGGCTCATGCAAGTCCTTCTAACAGGTAAAGTCCGTGTCAAAATCGACGATCATGAGGCGGTGACCACATGACCTCAACAAGCGATTGGAACGAGAAGTATCTTGTTGAGAACAGACTAATCGAGCAACTCAAAGAAATGGGCTATGAGCATATTCATGGCCCCTCTTTAGATAAGGAGCGTGATTCAACACGTGTTGTTATCCTGCAGGATCGTCTCATTAACGCAATCAAGCGTTTGAACCCATGGATCAACGCGGCAAACTTGAACAAGATAGTACGGGGCATTATCCACATTGATGCAAGTAGTCCTATGGAAGCCAACGAGGTATTCCACAACATGCTGGTTAACTATACATCCATTCAACAGGACATGGGTAAAGGCAAGAAAAATCAAACAGTAAAAATCATCGACTTTGATAACCCGCTAAACAATGAGTTCCTCATTGTCGACCAATTCAGCATTAGTGATGCTAGTGGCACAATTAGACCTGATCTCATCGTCTATGTGAATGGCATTCCCCTTGTAGTGATTGAATGTAAGAGCCCGATGGTCGCTATAGATGAGCAGATCGGCAAAGCCGTTAAACAGCTCAGAAGATACCAGAATCAGTGTGAGCACTTATTCCATTACAACCAGTTCATGGTCGCGACGAGCAATGACCGTGCTAAAGTGGGAACAATAGGTGCTCAGCTCAAGCACTTCGGTGAGTGGAAAGACCCATATCCATTTACGTCACCTGAAGTAGGTGTTAATCCGACTCCTCAAGACATTCTGGTTGCGGGAATGCTATCCAAAGCTAATCTATTAGATCTCGTTCAAAACTTCATAGTCTTTGAACCTGACAACGGACGCATGATTAAGAAACTGGCTCGTTACCAGCAGTTCCGCGCGGTCAACAAAGCTGTTAACCGCCTCATGACGGCAAAATCCCCTCGTGAACGCGGTGGGGTCGTGTGGCATACGCAAGGCAGCGGTAAATCCTTAACCATGCTCTATTTAGCCGTGAAGCTACGTCGCATTGAGGCTCTAAAAAATCCAAGCATCGTTATCGTAACAGATCGATCGGATCTGGATGATCAGATTACGAACACATTCCGCCGATGTGGTTTTGCTAATCCACAGCAAGCATCAAGTGTAGCTCAGCTAAAAGAACTATTAAAACAAGGCCCAGGCTCAACTGTAATGACCCTTGTTCAGAAGTTCCAAACGAGTAATGAAGAAGCCCAATTCCCTGAGCTTTCAGACGCAGAAAACATAATCGTCATGGTCGATGAGAGCCATCGATCACAATATAAAGGTTTAGCTATGAACATGCGAACGGCGCTGCCAAATGCCTGTTATCTAGGCTTTACAGGGACACCGATCGATAAGGAAGACAAGAGTACTACGCGTACATTTGGCCCGTACATTGACAAGTATACGATTGAGCAAGCAGTAGATGACGGAGCTACTGTCCCCATCTTCTATGAAGCCAGATTAACCCAGCTTCATGTAGAGGGTGAAACATTGGATCAGCTGTTTGATCGCAAGTTCCGCGAGTATGACGAGAAAACGCGTGAGCGAATCATGAAAAAGTACGCCACGGAAGAGGCCATTGTCGCATCACCCAAGCGAGTTCAACAAATTGTATTGGATATTATCAAGCATTATGAAACCCATATCATGCCAAATGGATTTAAAGCTCAAATTGTTGCAGTCTCACGTGAAGCGGCAGTTATGTACAAAGATAAATTAGATGAACTTAGCGATCTAGAATCTGCTGTCGTGTTTTCTGGTGGGAACGACGATAAGGAAAACTTAAAAAAACACCACATAAGCAAAGATGAAGAGAAGTCCATTATAGCCCGCTTTAAGAAGCCATTGTCCGAGGACAAACTCGCTTTCATTATCGTTTGTGACAAGCTTCTTACAGGATTTGACGCACCAATTGAACAGGTTATGTACTTGGATAAGCCTCTTAAAGAACATAATCTGCTCCAAGCAATAGCGAGAACAAATCGTACTTATGAAAAAAAGGACTACGGCCTAATTGTAGACTACTTTGGTGTATCCCGCTTCCTTGAGAAAGCACTGGCCATCTTCTCTAAGCAAGACATTCAAGGTGCTCTTATGCCAGTAGAAAGTGAACTTCCTCGTCTTCAAACAAGGCATAGAGCAGCAATGAAATTTTTTGACTATACGCGAAAGGATGACGTAGAGTCATGCATTCAGCTTCTTGAGCCTGAGGATGTGCGGCAGCAGTTTGACCTAGCATTTAAACGTTTTGCATCAAGCATGGATATGATTATGCCTAATCCAAAGGCACAGCCATATGTTGCTGATCTACAATTCTTGGGAAAGGTTAGGCAGCTTGCTAAATCCCGATACCGTGATGAAGCCATGGATATTTCAGATTGTGGTGAAAAAGTAAAGCATCTCATTGCCGAGCACATGCGGGCATCTGCTGTTGAGATTTTGCACGACCCGATTGATATTCTTTCCAGCAAGTTTGAGAAGAAGGTTGATGAGCTCAATGGTAGTGAAGCAAAGGCTTCCGAGATGGAGCATGCAATTCGTCATGAGATCAGGGTCAAGATTCAAGAAAACCCCGTCTTCTATACTTCATTAAAAGAGAAGTTGGAGAAACTGATTGAGGCACGGAAACAACATCAGATGGACATTGTGGATTTAGTAGAGCAGCTTCGTGGCATGATCAACGACATGAGAGACAATTCCACAAAGAGTCAGATTAATGGTTTAACAAGGGAGCAGTATCCATTTTATCAGATGTTAGAAAAACAGCTTCCAGTCGAAGATGACAAGGAAGCATTAAAAGAATTGACGCATATCATTACGGAGATCATCGTTGAACAATCCGTTGTAGAGTGGACCAGCAAAGAAGACGTGAAAAGAGAAATGCGCCAAAAGGTTAAACGGCAGCTCCGTGTTACGAAATGCCCTAAAGATCAGATTGAGGAGTTAACCCAGAAGTTGATGGCGCTGGCTGAGGTGCATTATAAGAAATAGCATCTTATTTAGAGTGTGAGTATTGGGCCATGGATCCGCAGCCAATCTTTCCGTTCATCGTAATCAGGCAATATGGAACGCACGAACTGCCAGAAGTCCGATGAATGGTTCGGATACTTTAAATGGCCCATTTCATGAACGAGTACGTAGTCAATAACTTTCATGGGAGCCATCATGATTCGCCAATTGATATAAATGGACTGATCTGCCGCACAGGATCCCCAGCGCATTTTCTGATCCTTCAATTGTAATTTGGATGGAGATACTCCCATCTTGGGGCCGTATATTTTAAGCCGCTCAAGAAGTTTAGCTTGCCCATGCAGCATGTACCAATTGACGAGGAGTGAACGAAGTTGTTCAGCAACCTCACCCTGTGTAGTGTTCATTGGAACTGTACCTATAAAGCGGCCCTTTTGAAACAGCAATGAGGACTTGGCTGCCGTAGCTTCCTTTTGCACCTTTAAGCGATACGCTCTGCCGAGATAGAGGAACTTCTCTCCGCTTACGTATTCCTTGGGATTGGGCGGTAAATCGATCTCCTCAAATTCATACCACTTACTCATGATCCAAGGTGATTTTTTATGTAACACTTCCTGAAGCTTTATATCGTCCACTGAAGGAGGGATTATGACTTTGACTCCATCTATCCAGTCTACAGAGATAATGATATCTTTAGCGTCAGGTTTATATTCTAGGGTGTATTCAATTGTAGTGTTACCGTATTGGTAGTCAGGCATAAGCAAGGGCTCCTTGTTCATATTTCAACATTATAAGTATAACTCATTGGAAGGTGTCACATAAGCCGTGGAATAACAGGGTCAGCTGAACAATTATGATAAGGAGAAGTTAAATGAATACAATAAGCACTGATATCATTCCTTATTCTGACGTACATGAACAGCTTCCTTTACTCCTTGAGAAGCTATTAGGAGCTGATAAGTATCTCCTAAGTGAACTTACGAGAGGAAAGATCGAAAGAATATTGGGGACTAAATCAGCTGTGCCAGGTGTGTATTTAATAAGTCAAATTGACGATGAGATGCCAGTTTATGTGGGGAGATCAAAGAACCTAGCTCAACGAATTGGTACTGATCACAGAGCAATACAGAAAACCCAGGCAACGCTGGCTCTGAGACTTTGGAAGCAAGGGATTGAGGAGATTTCCTGCATGAAGACGGCTAGAGAGTACATGTACAAGAGATATAATGTACGCATGCTTCCTATAAATAATGTGTATACTCGGACAATATTTGAAGTTTATGCAGCCATGAACTTGTGTACGGAACAAAACTCATTTATGGAGCACTAGGTAGCAGCACTCATGGGTAGAAAAAAGAACATAATTATTTCCGGTGGAGGAGGATGAGGATGAATTCGAACAGAAATCGGATATCTGAAGATGAAGCTACAGGCTGGTTTGACGCGCTTAGAAGAGCGACTTTTAGGAAATACAAGAGAACAGGCAATGCAATAAACCCTAGCTAACTGCTGCGAGGTTTTTTTTTATTCAAAGACCTTTGTTAAACGAACAGCATGTAAAAGTCTGATGCTTACTTCAGCCTTTCGACTTTAACCTTGTCAACCTGGTCTTCAATAATCAATCAAATGGAAATCGTTCACGCTATCAACGAAGATCGCCGTGCTTCCCGTTCTAATTTCCTCCGAAATGGTGTAAGAGATGTACTTTTTCGCGGGGTATTATTGTGTTGGTGTAGCGAGTACATCCTTTAAATAAATTCGCTTTCCGGTTAATACATCATAGTTAAATGTATCTGTCCATTGCAGTCATGAGCACCGCCGTTTAACGAACACATATCATTGACTACAGAAATGAGGTTGTGGTTGTTATAAACCAGAAGTTTTTGTTTTTCCGTTTCAGCATCGGGTGTGGCGGGCCAACAGCATATTGTTTTAATATCAAGTTGATCTTCTGGATCGCCTTAGAGCTACTAATAATTCTAACGTAGGGATGACCTTTGTACGATTCATTTTTAATCAAGAAGAATAAAATAACTACTTGCGCTTGTGTTGGAGCGGCGCTGAACACAATATGGTTCGCAGGAACAAAATTCATTTCATTTAATGCTAGAGCGCTAAACTTTCATTTTAAATTTCCGGTTGGCGATACTCAGGCTAAATCCATAGTTTCAATATAAAAAGCGTTAATAAACACTTTCAAGGTATTCTTGTGAAAAATATGCAATATAATGCTGATGTCGAAAAATTTCTAAATCAAAATATTAGTACTATACAAAAACAAATAGATAGATTAGATAAAGAGATCTATCGATATTTGGAAATTAAGAATCAATTTAAGCGGGTAAATAGCATGATGAGACCACCAACGGATTTGCCAATTGAGTTCGAAGGGGAGAAGGGCTTAGATATAACCGAACAATTTGTACTTCTGAGTGGAGTTTATAAGTTCGAGATAACGCCAAAAGAATCAGGGTATTTCTACGTGAAATTGTATTCACCTAAAGGATTGTGAATCGATATCATTTGATGGAGAGAACAATCGTGTGTACAGAACCTTAATTGACTTGGATAAGGACAATACTTACTTTCTTAAAGTTGATGCTAAAGCGAATTGGAAAATACTTATTGATGAAGCGTTTGAAGTGAGCATACACTATTTGGTTGGCGTGTTTCATAGCTGAAGGTGTGACCTTATTGAGTTTTACACGATAAAAAGCTTACGGATATCGTGATTTATTGACACCACAAGGAATTATAAAGCAGATATCAGGGGATAACCCATCGATTGTAGGCTGTATTTTTAAAAATTTATCTAGAAACCATATTTGTTATTGTTCCGGCCATCCCGTAAAGGATGGCTTTTTTAAACCTAGACATCACGAGAACTTTATCATAAATGACGAAATTTCATAAAAGATGGAGAACCATTATTAATATATAATGATACCCTACATTGCACCGTTTCTATTACTGTATTATATCTCGTTTGGTATTTATTGCTCTACTTAAAACAATAACAAAACTCCCCGGTCTATTACACAAGGCCTTTAAGTTTACTCCACTTGTACGTTACCGAATTCATCTACCCAAAAAAATTGAAATGGCATGGAGTTTTTCAGCCAATTAATTCGGGGTATCAAGTTTTTGTAAGTAGTAAAACCAACAGGTAAAGCAATGCCTAGCTGAGCCTCAGGATTTTCGTCGTGGTAGAGGAGGAGATCAAAGATTGCATTTGAAAACCAGTGACGAGCCTGAATATGCTGGCTTTTTTGTGGGTAGCCCTTTACACTTATCCATAGTTCGCTACCACTTTTTGAAGCAATGATATCTTTTCCTGATGAACGGGATATTGTATCCGCGACACTGTGAATTGTGTATCCATTTAATACAAGGTACCTTACAACTTTACTTTGCACATTGCCTTCCCAGTACCACGGGGTGTTTTCGCTGTTTAGTTTTACTGACCGCAGTGAGTCCAGTTTTTCGCCAGATGTTTTTACTTCGTTAAGGAATTGATTTATTATTTTAGATTTATGGCAATGCTCGCATACTCCCTCATATCGTTTGATTATTGAAGCTTCACCAGGAGAGCGGCAAATAGAGTAAACTGTTTGTCTTGGCTTAACATTAGCAGAGTTTGATAAGCAATCATCACATAACGTTGCATGTGTTATTGAAGAAAGTATTTTATCTTTATTGGACATTGACATTTAAACCTCCTAGATCAAGATCATTTCATTGAAAATATTATAATTCAAAATATCACTGAGTTTTCTATTATTCACTTGGGGTTTACATCTAAGATTCTCCGAAACTAATATTGACTGATGATAAAAATAAAAATAAAAATGGATGGAGGACAGATATGGTGAATTTTGATCGGGCAAAAGCTTCAGTGGGCTTATCTAATTTTGTTTTATACTACGAGGATTATCGTAAATATTTTGATCAGCCTACTGCTTCGAACAAGGAACAACTAGCCCAGAAGTTATTGATTTCAAATCCAAAAGCGTCGTCAATTGGTGCACAGGTCACCAGAATAAACTACACAACTATCATTTTCTCTAATAAGTGGGAAAAGGAGATGCTTAAAGCAGCAATTGACTCAAGTCATCCGAGCGTGACAGCAGCCATAAAGACTAAAGCGAGGGAGCTATTGAAAAACCTTTAATCTAGGCTCTGTTAAACCTTGTTGTTGATATTCGATGCATACGAACTAATGTTCTATAATTAGGGTAATATCACTGTTCGGAGTTGATTTACCCATGGATTTAAAGGAACTGAAGAGACTTGCTGATACATTGGACGATAATGGTAAGCGAGAGCTTATCTACTTTTTGCAGTCCCGAACCAAGGTGTGGCGGTTCCAGTTCGAGCGATTGATGAAATTTAAGAGCAGAAGCATAAAGAGGGACTCGTCTGCCCGCATTGCAAAAACCATTCTGTTGTGCGATTTGGGAAGTACGCTGTAAAAACCCGTACTGGAGAGGTTAAACGTCAACGTTACCGTTGTAAGTCCTGTCGTCATACGTTCAATGACCTTACAAATACCCCTCTGAAACGAACGAGGAGACCTCATAATTGGATTCGCTTTATTGAATGTATGATTGAGGGTTATTCACTGAGAAAATGTTCAGAGCAGTTAAATGGTGAAGTCACGCACGTCACCTTGTTTTACTGGCGACATAAGATTCTTGCCGCTCTAAAGCAGATTCCAACTGAAGCGTTCCAAGGAATCGTTGAAATGGACGAAACGTATTTCTTATTCTCCGAAAAGGGCAACGGAATATTGCCGATCGTAAGCCACGTAAACGCGGCGGAAAAGCCAAATATCGTGGTATTAGTAATGACCAAGTATGTGTACTCGTTGCCCGTGACCGTCAGAAAACGACTTACTCTGTCGTACTTGGGCGTGGACGTATTCGGACTACAAAATTGGATGAAGCGATTGGAGGTCATATATCTGCCTCAAACGTGCTTTGCACTGATTCGTGGAGAGCATTCAGTTCCTATGCGAATTCAAAGGGCTTGGCTCATTACCGATTTAGTCCGACGGAAAGCAACGTGTAAAGGGCGTGTACCATATCCAAAACGTAAACAGCTACCACAGCCGCTTAAAAAAGTGGATGGATCGCTTTAACGGCATTGCAACTAAATATTTGCAACATTATTTGGCTTGGTTTCGGTACTTTACACAGTAGCAAGGAATATGAGAATACAGCATCGAATAAGAAAAATATGTTGGTGAAACCATGCCTGTTTTCTGTGACCGACACGAATGACAAACTTCGGCTTTCTGCTTATACTTGTTAAACGAACGGGCAGTAGAGTGTGGTGAGGTATAGCACCCTTAGAAGGAATAAACAGGAAGGGTCACCCATCTTGATATGAAAAGGATGTGTTTTTAGGTGAACTCTCAAAATAAGATCGTTCGACTAATTTCCACCACACAGTCACGATCAAAAGAATGGGCTATATATGCTGCTAGTATTTGGGCTTTCACGTTTGCAGCTATGAGTTTCTACTGGGCAGCTGGTGGAACCTTGGGTGTGGATACTCTTGGGAACGGGATCAAAGAAATGGCTCTGGCTCGCGAACCCGGTTTCGTAATGATTTTGTGGATTACCGCCGCTCTAAAATTCCTCCTAGGACTGCTTGCACTTGTACTACTTCGGCGATGGGGTCGCTCAATAACTCGGTGGATGCTATGCGTCTCTTCTATTGGTGTTGGTTTAGGTATGGTCTTGTATGGAGGGGCAGGTTTGATTAAGGTTGGACTCATGAAAGCTGGTATCGTCAGTATTCCTAGTGCGATTGGCTCGGATGCCGTTCATTGGTATCTTATGCTTTGGGAACCCTTTTGGCTGGCTGGAGGGATTCTATTCCTTATTGCAGTTTGGCAATTCAACCGTGGACATAATCATCGTCTTCTAATGAGATAATGCTCTTGTCAAACGACATTACCTGGCAAGAGGAGTAATGGAACTAGATGAATCTTGGTAGAAATAGTATTCCGTGAGGTGTTTGAAGAAACTGGATTAAAAGGTAGAAGTTGAACTTCCCATAGGTGCATACACTAAATATTTTTGATGTTTTAATTACGCTAAATGATTGAACTAACGGAAGTATGATAGCTCAATAAGCCGCCTCTTCAACGAGGCGGTGTTCTTATCGTAAAAATCAACATCAGGATTTAACATAGCCTTAATCTAAAATAGATTAATTAGCAAGTTTTGTCGGATCAGAGTAATCTTCACTGCAAAAGGGTAGTTGAAAAAGTGAGTTCCCCACAATTATAGTATAATAACTTATACGAATAACTGGAGAAAGGGGGGGCGACAGGTGGCAAGAACGAAAGCTTTTGACACGAATGAGGTCCTGCATAAGGCTATGAACATCTTTGGGAATCGCGGCTATGAAGGCACCTCGTTACCGGATTTAATCACCGGGCTGGGCATTGCCCGTCAAAGTATATACGATACGTATGGAACGAAATGGGAGTTGTTTTTCGCAGCAGTTAAGCACTATATGGATCAGAAGAATCAGGAGTTGAAGAAGCATTGTGAAGGGCCTGGAACGGTCGTTAACAAGGTGGAACTCGTCTTTACTACCATCATTAAGGTCCTAATGGACCCCGAACAGCGCCTGCAATGCTTCATTATTAGCAGCGCGATCGAGCAGGCCCCTCATCATGAGGAGCTGGCTGCTTATTTGCAGGCGAATACCGAACTGTCGGAGCAGATCTTTTACACGATGCTGAAACATGCGGTGACAGAAGGGGAAATAAGCACAGAGGTGAACATCCGAGAACTTGCCTGTTTCCTTGTACATGAGCGGATCGCTCTGATAACGTCAGCCAAGCTCGGAATGGATGAGCCGAAGCTGCGTGGCATCATGCAAATGGTACTGTCCGTCTTCCGGACGATGCAAGGCGGCTAAGCGGTAAGTCTCTTATACAAGTGAATCCCTGAACCCAAAAGGCTCTCCTGTGGTCATCTTAAGAGATGATGACAGGAGAGCCTTTTTCTCACAGTGCCTTTTGGTTATCCATTGAAAACCAAGTCTTGTTTAGCGAAATGAATTGTTCAAGGGAACGCGGCTCTCGTCCGGTTACACGAAGTACCGTGTCCGTAACGTGATCCTCCATTCCTTCGAGGCGGATGCTGACATCCATACCGGCCAGGTATTCGGCATAGCTTTCCGGCAAGCCGGAGGCCTTATGCCGCTCTGTAAGTTGCTCTGGTGTGATACGGATATGCTTGGCGTTCAGGCCGGTAACGCTGCGAATCACTTTGGCCACATCGTCATAAGTGAGGGATTCTGGGCCAGTAATGATAAGCTCCCGGTTATGGGGCTCCTTGTCGGTTAGGGCATGGAAGCCTACAGCTGCAATATCATCGGCGTCGACGAAGCCTACCCGGCCGTCTCCGGCTGCAGTATAGATAAGCCCGCTATGGCGCAAAGAATACCCATGCCCGTGTCCGGCATTTGTGAAGTTCTGCATGAAGTAGGAAGGGCGCAGTACGGCCCATTCGGGGGCGTGCTGACGAAGATAATGGTGAACGGCTCCAAAGACAGGTCCATTTTCCGGAATTGAGGCACTGGATAATAGGACGAAGCGCTTAATCGAGGCGTCTAGTGCTCTGCGGATAAAAGGAATCATGACCTCTTCAGGATTCATACTTGCAGGTGCAACCAGATACACAGCATGAACGTCCTTTAGGAGCTCATCGTGGTTAGAGTCATCGAACCAGTCGAACAGGGCGTGTTCACCAATTTTTTTATCCCCGGGCTTAGGTATACTGCGTCCGGCTCTTCGAATCAGGTAACCTTGACTGTCGAGCAGCTGTGCAATGCGTGAGGAGGTTTTGCCCTCTCCTCCCGTTAGTAGAATACGGGTGAATGATTTATTATGCATACGGATATCTCCTTCAGTTCTAATTGTTGTCCTATATCAGTTACGCTAAGGGATTCCAGTAATCCTGATAGCGGACAATCCTTCCATCTTGAACTTCGACTACGGATATATAGCTTTGCTCATAAGGTCTGCCTGAGACCAGGTTTTTGCCGCTCGCTCCGAACTGAGCGAAGAACACCGGGGCGCCGGCCGCAACATGAATGATCGGTGCAGTGAATGAGGTGATCTCAAGCACCTTTCCTAACTTCTCCAAATACTCCTTTAGTGCAGCCTTTCCCTCCAGACGTTTAGGATTAGGTTCCTGTGCATAAGGAAATTCGAAGACGATATCTTCAGCAAACAAATCGATAAATGCAGCATAATCCTTACGAATATAACGGTCTGCGAAAAGTTGAATGAGCTGCTCAGCTTGCTCGTGTGACAAAGTACTCATTTCAGTTGCCTCACTTTCTTGAGAGAATGGGTTTTTAGCCAATTGGTGGAAGGCCTAGACTCACTATATCACTTTCCGGACCGATCAGTCAATATAATTCGGACTGATTGATCAAAAAAATAATTCTAATCTCTTTCTTTGATAAAACAAAATTAGCTCATAAGATGGGGAGAGATATCAAAAGAGTGATTTTGTGGTGGACAGCCGTCATGCAACGCCATACCGCGCGCTGGGAACTTAGATCAAACTAAGTTATAGGGAGAAACGATGTATGAGAAAAAACGGTTCTGAACTTTATGAGGATATCTTTCCAGGCGCCCGTAATGACACTGTTCCAGCCCGTCATAAATTAAATAATGAAATAGTTGATAAGCATAGTAGTGCATAAAAGGCTTCTCCCGTTATATGATAATTGAGTATTCCTTTCCTAAATAGTGACGCATAAGAGTAAGGATGAAATATATGATCCAATTTTATTTTTTGGGGGATAAAATATGGAATTTCATGCAATAAGATTATGTGTTGTTGATTTCCAGAAAAGTCTAACGTTTTACAGAGACATTCTTGGTTTTCATGGGTGGCATGATAATGAACAGCAATATGCATATTTTGAGGATATAAACATCGCTCTATTTTCACAAAAGAAAATGTTAACAGCCATATTTGCAGAATATCAACCAACAGAATTAATAAATCAGCAAGCAAAATTTATCATTCAGTTTGAAGTGAAGGATGTTGACGAGTATTATGATCTCTTGAAAAATAAGGGTATCGAATTTATAAATAAACCTCATGATCGAAATGATTGGGGTTCGCGAGTTGCCCATTTTTATGACCCGGATAATAATATCATTGAAATTTATAAAGTAAACCGCGGTTAAATCACCGCCAGAGTCCTGTAACCGGTGAATTAGAGGAACTTGAAAGTAACAAAGATAAGTGGTGGGAAGCATATCTCGTTTATTGTTAAAGGACGGTATAAGAAATGTGAAACAGTCATTATGCTCCCTCGTACAATGTAGTTTTCTAACGAATGTTCGCTTATGGCACTCATCATGTGGATAAATCTTATTAAGAATATAAAGGGCTTGGTTCAGATAGATCCAGCAACTAAAAGAATGCAATCATGTCGTAAAATCTGAGACAACTTTGGAGGTGTTTTTTGCGTTGGCAACAAGAGTCAGCCATCCAGTAGAAGTGAAAAAGAAAGCTACTAAAATGAGGCTGGATGGCATTCCAGTGAAAGAAGTCATGGACCAACTGAACCCATCGTACCGAGGCGCTCGTTTTTGTGCAAAGAGCAAATTATTCATTTTACAGGAATTTTAACGAGAACGATAGTTGAATAACCAACAAGGATGAAGCTGCCGGTGCTGATCGGCAGCTTCATTAAGCTATTCTAGCTAATAGCTTGTCAATATTTAATTCTTAATGGTTAAAGTCAAAGGTGCTATACTTAAAAGAAAGCATAACAAATAACCGTCCCACAGGATTTGGGAAGGTTTTCCTCAGAAGGTGAGCCTTTCTTGTTTAGCTCAGTCGAAATGCTTCTTTTTTGGTTAGAATCGCATAAACCCAATGGATCAGCTTGTTTACACAGGCAATTACGGCCACTTTAAACGGTTTGCCTTCAGCACGCTTTTTCTCGTAATAAGCTCGGAGCTTTTGGTTGCGAGAGCTACGCAGACCACAGCGTACGGCTTGGTATAAGGCCGTTCGGAGTCTTCTGGAACCGCGTTTAGTAATCGTGTTTCGGGTCGCTGTAAACTTGCCGGAAGAGAACACGCTTGGATCGATACCGGCAAATGCAACCAGCTTTTTTGCATGATCAAATCGATCGATTTCCCCGATTTCAGCCAGAATTGTTGCAGCAATTTTGGTGCCAATGCCAGGTATCGATTGGATCAAATCATATTCCTGTAATTCTTCAGCTAGAGCATCTATCGACTGGTCAAGGTTGGCTAGATGCTCCTGGTACTGAAGAAGTAGGTTAATAAGCAACTCCAGTGAGATAAGATGGCTTGGAAAAGCTGTCTCCTTGAAAGGATTGCGCTCCGCGGCAGCCATTAGTTTCTGGGCACGTTCAAGCGCCCAAGTGGAAGAACGCCCAGCAAGGCACTGGATCGTTGCCGTGATATCTTTCAGGGATCTGACCAACACTGATTGAGACGTAGAGTGAAGAGTCAGAAAACGAAGTGACACCTTCGAATACAGGTCACCAAACACACCATGATATTCCGGAAAGACCTGATCAAGAACCGCCTGAAACTGTAGCTTCGCTTGCACATACATATCCGTTAAAGACTCATGCTGCCGTGTCAGATAGCGCAAATTCATCAGATATTGGCCGCGCTTTTTATAAGGTTCCAACTCTTCTTTGTAAAACAATTCCCCCAGTTGGTACGCGTCAGCAATATCCGTTTTCACCTTACGTAAGTTGGTTTTTTTGGCCTGATGTGAAATCAATGGATTAATAACGATGTACAAGTACTGATGCTCATCTAGAAACTGAACGACAGGGCTATGGTAATGCCCGGTTGCTTCTAACACGACGGCAGGACGCAGACCTGTAAAGAACTCAAGCTCCTGTGCGTATCGCAGAAAAGACATTAGCCCCTCGAGATCATGCCCAAAACGGAAGATTTTGCCGTGAGGCATTCCTCGATTTGAAAAAGCTTGTGCATGACTTTCTCCTTTGGAAATATCCAACCCGATGACGGGATTCATTCAATCACTCCTAGTCTATATTCGCCGGCAGCCCCTAACCTTCTTGTCGTCCATATTATCGCATGTGATTCGGGGTCAAAGCCCCAACTAGCCTAATCATGGTTTAACAAGTAGGGGGGATGAACAGAATAGCTTTCGGGATCTGAGTCCCACGGGCAGAAACGTTCGATCCCCGGCTACCTCAATCTTATGACCACACAAAAATGAGGTCGACCAGTAAGTTCTGGTCACCTCATAATACGAATGGGCAGGATAGTTTAGGGATTTGTGATAAATTACAAAAGCCAAATAACGACTTCTATGACAACGTTGAATTGTCTAAGTATGACTCCGGAAGCTCACCTCGCTTCCCTGCACGTTGTTCTTATAAGAAAAATATGGAGATGTTTTTGGCATTAGGCCAGTTTGAGATTGTGCAGAAAAATGATGTACCTACAAAACCGTCTGAGATCCGCGAGGTACTTGTACAAGAGGAAGTAACTAACCTGTCTTTAGAAAGGAATTAATGATTGAACGTGCGTGTTCAAATGCTAGGGGTTGTTATTAGAATACTATTGAGTGGACATCCCTAGTGTCTATCGTAAAAACTTGCTCGACGAAATTCCCTAAATTTAAATTGTGTAAAATTAAGTTGTTGACAAACTAATTAAGAGAAGGTATCATTCCCTTATAAAGATTGCGAACAATTAATTTGTATACAACTAAGTGAGGTGGAATACATGTCACATCATCAAACCGTTATTATCGGAAACGGTCCTGTGGGATTAACAGCAAAGGCGGACAGCTGACGACAACGACAGAAGTCGAGAAGGAGGGGATCACAGGGCCGGAGCTCATGGATAATATGCGTAAGCAAGCCAAGCGATTCGATGCACGAATTCAATCCGGCTTAGTGACCTGCATGGAAGTATCGAAACGCCGTTCACATTGTATTTGGAAGGGGGAGCTGAATTAACGGCGGATGCCGTGATCTTTTCGACCGGCACTTCCGCGAAAATGATTGGTATTCCCGGTGAGGTCGAAAATATCGGCCACGGGGTCAGCACATGTGCAACCTGCGATGGATTCTTTTTCCGCATCAAGAACATCACTGTCTTTGGCGGCGGTGACACCGCAATGGAGGAGGCACAGTTCTTAACGCGATTCGCTTCCGAAGTCCGCGTCGTGCATCGCAGGGAGGAACTTTGAGCCTCCCAAATCATGCAGGAACGTGCGCGTAGAAACGAGAAAATCGAGTGGAGCCTTAACGCAACCCCGCTGGAAGTGATGTTTGGTAACAAAGGTGTGACCGGATACTGGAAACGGATGGAGTCTTTCTTGCTATCGGCCATCATCCGAATACCGGATTCCTAGGCGGGCCAGATCCAAACCGACGAGCAGGGTTATGTGGAGGTCTTTCCGGGAACTTCCCGCACGAATGTTCCTGGCGTATTTGCTTGCGGAGACGTCATGGATCCGATTTACCGTCAGGCGATCACGTCAGCAGGCAGCGGCTGCAAAGCGGCGTTGGATTGTGAAAGCTTTTTGTTCGAACAGCAGTAATTCGCATTCACAACATAACAGTAAAACTAAATCATCTAATGGAGGTTATTATTTTGACTCAAGAACGTATAGGCAAAGCAACAATAGGTGGACAACCGCTCACCTTGGTAGGGCCGGAGCTGAAAGTCGGGGATAAGGCTCCCGCATTCACCATTAATAAAGATCTGATGACCGAGGCAAGCCTCTCCGACTATGCGGGCCAAATCAAGCTCATTTCCGTCGTACCTTCGCTGGACACCGACGTATGCGATGCGCAAACGCGCCGATTCAATCAAGAGGCGTCGAAGCTAGGTGATAGCGTGGTAGTATTGACGATCTCGGTTGACTTGCCCTTCGCGCAGAGCCGGTTTTGCGCGACAGCCGGCATCGAGCGAGTCGTCACCCTGTCGGACTATAAACACCGTAACTTCGGCGAAGCCTATGGCGTGTTGATAAAAGAGCTGCAACTTGATCAACGCGCAATCTTTATCGTCGACACCGATGATACCATCCACTACGTTGAATATTTGAGCGAGCTAACGGATCATCCGAATTATGATGCCGCCCTGACTGCCTTGCGGGAGCTAGCGGAGTAAGCGATCACCTACCAGAAGAAGGAGTTGACATCCATTTATCATTGTGTATAGTTAAATTGTGCACAATATTATAGAGAGGTTGACCTCACATGCTGCAACTTAACGAACACCTTTGCTTTTCCTTATATGCTTGCTCCCGAGCTATTTCTCGGTTGTATCGACCGCTATTAGAGGAGATGGGAATTACCTATCCTCAGTATCTCGTGTTGCTATCCCTCTGGGAAAGTGACGGGCGGACGGTGAAAGAACTGGGAGAACAATTAGACCTCGATTCAGGCACCTTGACGCCGCTGCTGAAACGGATGGAGACGAACGAACTGATTAGGAGAGTACGATCGACGGAAGATGAGAGGGTCGTCTTGGTCCTGCTCACAGAGAAAGGGTTGGCCCTTAAGGGGGAAGCCGATTGTATTCCATCCGCACTCCTCTCAGCCAGCGGAATGTCAATCGAAGATGTCTCGGAATTAAACAAAACGATCAAAGAGTTAGTGGAGAAAGTCGTTCAGACTAGCGGGAAATAATCTATTCAAGGTATGACCATGTCAACAACGACCTTAACTTCAGTGTTAGAGAAGATTACGGCAGCAAGCCCTTTTGAAGTGCAGGCGATACACCAACGTGTCATCCAGCAGCTTCAAGAAGGAGGCAACGCCACAGGCCTACCAGTTGGGACGAAAGCCAAGGACTTTGGACTGTTAGATTTACTTGGGAAAAAGGGAATCGTTGCCGCCAAATATAAACTATTGTATGGAGTGCTTGACTATCTGAGGGGCATGTACTTGAGCCATAATATAGATCTTCACGAGTACAATGGGACAGATCATTGGCTGCTTCCGGTGACGGAAACGTTCATGATTGACGAATACTCCGTTATCCGTTCCGCATTGTGAATCCCGACTTTACCAAGAGAATGGAACCGGAGGATATTCTCTGGGAGCTGCGAAAGTTGTAATCTTTTTTTTACCCATAATGGTTGTGCAAAATTAAATTTTTAACAACTAGGAATAGGCATAACCACATTGGACGGCAAAGGCCTGAAATTGATGGTAATTTATGATTATCAATGAATGGAATAACAGAGGAGAGAACCCGAAAATGAAGAACAAATTCAAAACATCCGTTGCGGCCATGATGGCGCTCGGCATGACCATTACCGGCGCGGCCGGCGTATATGCAGGAAACAATCAAGAGAAGATCACGGCATATTTAAACAGTGATATCAAGTTTAAGGTCAATGGCGCGGAATATGTTCCTAAGGATGCGAGCGGCAACAAGGTTTTGCCGATCAGCTATAAGGACTCGACTTATCTTCCGGTTCGCACCCTAGCGGATGCTCTACACGTTTCGACCGTCTACGACGCTCAGAACAAGCAGATTTCGATCGGTTCCACGGTGTCGGAAAATAACACCACCACTTCTAATAATAAAGTCGTGCTTGAACCGGCAGCTCAGAAGTTTGTCGAGGATACTGCCAAACCTCCTTATTTGTTCGATCTCGGCCCAGTAGAGGGAAGAAAAGCCGTGGATCAAGTACAATCAGGTGACGTGAAAATGCCAGAAGTTGATCTTCAGCATTTGAAGATTCCAGGCGGACCAAAAGGCAGCGTGTCACTTACTATTGTTCGTCCGAAGGGAGTAACGAAAGACCTGCCGGTTATATTGTACACCCACGGAGCAGGTTGGGTATTTGGAGACGAGCTGACACATTCGCGTCTCATTCGTGAGCTAGCCGTCGGTTCCAATTCAGCTGTAGTCTTTACGAATTACGATCTCTCGCCGGAAGCAAAATATCCGGTTGCTATCGAGGAGATTTACACAGCGCTACTATGGGTGGCCAAAGATGGAAGTAATAATAGACTGAATTCACAGAAAATCACAGTAGCTGGAGATAGTGTGGGGGGCAATATGACGGCGGCTGTTACATTGATGGCTAAAGACCGTAAAGGCCCGAAAATTAGCAAGCAGCTTCTTTTCTACCCCGTTACGGATGCCAAATTCGATACGGCCTCCTATCAACAGTTCGCTACGGGCTATTTCCTGCGTCGTGATGGTATGCAGTGGTTCTGGGATCAGTATACGACAGATCCGAAACAAAGGAACGAAGTCTATGCTTCACCGCTTCGTGCAACGATTGATCAGTTAAAGGGATTGCCGGAAGCGCTTGTAATCACTGGTGAGGCGGATGTCCTGCGAGATGAAGGCGAAGCCTATGCTAACAAGCTCAGAGAAGCAGGTGTCCCTGTAACAGCCGTACGCTTTCAAGGCATTATTCATGACTTTGTGATGTTGAATGCATTAAAGGATACAAATGCTGCACGCGGAGCAATGCTGTTGGCCAATTCTTGGCTGTCACAATAATAGAATCGAATTTTTTTACCTGTAATGATTGTGCAAAATTTAATTTTCAAAAACTAATATAACATGAGGAGAATGTTGAAAATGACCAAAAAAATTATTCTTGAGTCCGCCGCACAACAATTTGTTGAGGCTACTGCGAATCCGCCCTACTTATTCCATCTGGAACCTGAGCAGGGGAGAGCTACAGTAGACGAAGTTCAATCGGGAGATACCAAGAAAAAAGATGTAGACATTGAGGATCTGGGCATCCCAGGCGGACCAAGCGGTCAAGTGTCCGTTCGGATCCTGCGTCCGAAGAACTCGGCTGGCCAACTTCTTAAAACGGTTTTGTACATCCATGGTGCAGGATGGGTGTTCGGTAATGCCCATACCCACGACCGTTTGATTCGGGAGCTAGCGGTCAGAAGCGGATCCGCTATCGTATTTCCTAATTACAGCTTGTCTCCCGAAGTCAAATACCCGACAGCTCTTGAAGAGATCTATGCTACGCTGCAATGGATCGCTTCCTCCGGCAAGGCTCATGGCCTGGATGCGGATCATATCTCCATCGGTGGCGATAGCGTTGGCGGCAACATGACTGCGGCAATCACGTTGATGGCTAAGGAAAGAAAGGGACCTACGATTAAACGACAGCTGCTGTTCTATCCGGTTACGGATGGGGGAATGGATACGGACTCGTATCATGAATTCGCCGAAGGATACTTCCTTCGCCGTGACGGGATGGCTTGGTTCTGGGAACAGTATATCAACAAACCGGAAGAGTTAAATGAAATCTATACTTCTCCTCTGAGAGCTTCCATCGACCAGCTTCGTGATCTTCCTCCAGCTCTCATCATTACGGCGGAAGCCGACGTTCTTCGAGATGAAGGCGAGGCCTATGGGAATAAGCTTCGGGAGGCTGGTGTGGAGGTCACAACGGTGCGTTATCAAGGAATCATTCATGATTTCGTCATGTTGAATGCTTTGGCGGATACGTTGGCCGCCCGCGGTGCGACTGCATTAGCCAGCGCTTGGCTGAAAGATGGATTTCAATAATGGATCAGGGAGAGAAGGATATTCTCTGCTATCTGAGATGATTAACCCAACATAGAATGTTAAAAACCGGGACGCCTTATCTGGCGAGTCCCGGTTTTTGAGTTGCTTAAATTGTCATTTAATTCATTGGGTACCTTTAAAATTCGCCCTTAGACCCGTTAAGCTGAAGGAAGAAGTAGGATCATTAAGCTAACGGGTGGATCCTTTTTCATCGATTGTTCCATAAGAAAGGGTGTACAGTTTCTTCCTAAGCTCATTATCCCTTGTTACCTGGTGCATTTGCATCCTACATTTTTTTGCAGTTTAAGAGAGGTGCTATCTTTCATGCTGCCTCTATTTATTTCAACCCACAAATTGGAACATATGTGCTGAAATAAGTACACAAAACAAGAGTTTTGCGTACTTTTATAATAGATCGATTTTTTGTTTTGTTTTAAGGCATTGTGTATATTAAAAAGTGTGTGGTTTTCGGAGCTTAATAATAGATTTATTAAAATAAATACGTTATTTCTATTTAATTTAGAAGATAAGTGAGGTGAGTATGTTTGCCGCGCAATTATGAAATTGAGGAATTGTATGAGGAACAGCTACGTGCTTTCAAAATGTGGATGCAGTTGGCGGGTTATACTGGAACAACCCAAAAAGAATACATGAGGGAAGCTACGGACTATCTCAAGTCACTTAATGGTCTTTCACCAGCAGAAGCAAGTAAATTGAATGTGATTGAATTGTTGTTTTCTAAAAGAAATGCCAGCGATCTCGCAAAGAACCGAACACTATCAGCTGTACGAACATTCTATAAAGCATTGATCGATTTTGAAATGTCTTCCCGGAATCCTGCAGCAGAGGTCAAAAAAGCCAAAACGGAGAAGAATAAGAAGCCGGTATATCTAGAAGAGAATGAGTTAATTGATTCACTTCAATATATTAATGGGCGTTACAGGAATCGAAATATAGCGATCTTTCTCCTCATGGGGTACTGTGGCTTACGTGTAGGGGAAGTACATCGTTTAAATCTTAATAATTTCAAAAAGGAGAAGGGAACCATCGAGGTGCTGGGAAAAGGTAGGAAGTGGAATGAGATACCGGTTCCGGAGCTCCTGGTTAAATATTTGAGTGAAGTGGAGCAGGAAAGGATCAACCCGCATAGTAAGAAGGAAGATGCCTTTTTTATTTCTCAAAAAGGTATGCGGCTCTCTATAAGGCAGATTCAAAAAGTCGCTTCAGTGACATTCAAAGCCTTCAAAGAGAGTAATCCCAATTTATCTGACATGAAGCTTTCTTGCCATAAGCTCCGGCATTCGTTCGCAACTATGATGCTTAAGAATGGGGTGGATATTCGGGTTGTAAAAGAGCTGCTTGGCCATGCTTCGATTGAAACAACCATGATATATACCCATGTTAATGATGAGCAGAAGAAACAGGCTATGTCTACTGTGAAGATCCCTGTCTCAATCGTCTCTTAACTTTATCCTTAATAAGGAATGGGGATAACTATCATAACGAGGCTAATGGATTCTCTGCTTGTATTTACCTGAATTTACGATTGAGATGGTGACATCTACATTTTTGAGGGAGTCCTCGGTTAAAATAAAGTCTGTTTTTTTCTCAGTTCTTCCCATTTTTGGGGGTGTTTCCTATAAAGTTTATCTTCTAACATGAACACATCGGATTTGATCGAAATACCCTTTCTGAAGCTGTGAATGATCTCTTGTTTAACTACATCCGCTGCCTGTTTTTCGAGAGAAACCTCATCAATATCCTTGATAAGTAGTGCAACCGATCCCTTTAGACCGACCCGGATGTTAAAATAGATCTTCTCTTTCTCAAGAACAGGTTCAACAACGAAATGTGGTTTTCTCAGACTCAAGTTTGCGATCGGATCCGAGTTGTCAGGGACATTAATCGGGGAGACCTCCATCCGACGTTGGATCCATCTGGTACCTTTTAAGTCTTCTTCCGACAACCATCCACTAAGCTTTCGATTAACAAAGAAAAATGCACCATCTATCCGGAGCATGGGCTTGTCTTTCTTATCTTCATACCAATCGTTGTGATCAATCGTAATTGAAGGTAGAATGGCTGTACCACTGGATTCATTCAGCTGAGAGAGGACCTTAAATTCATAAGTAGGCAGAATAAATGATCGCTGAGTGAATATTTGCTGAGGAGATTCCAGGACGGTTTCCAAAGGTGAAAAATTTAAAATGGACTTCTCCGTTAGTATTTCATGAATCGGATTTTTTGTACCATATAAGAGGACATTATAACGGTTTTCACGGTGACGGTTCAACAAGTCAAACACCTCGTTGATATTGTGACGAAGTAATCTATCCGTACAGACAATCGACTTCATGTGCCCCCAAAATACCCTTCTTTCTGAAGTGGTGTATATAGAAGAGAGTGACTCTGAAATGGTCTGTCCCTCCCCATTTCCGATCCAAACGGGGAGAACTTTTCCGACCTCTCTGCCTTCAGTAACGGCAATATTCGAAAAGTTGAGAACTTGGATATAGCTTATGTATTTTCCGTTTTCGTAATCGAGTCCTATGGCAGTTACGTAAGCCATATTTTGAATATCCTTAGAGTTCCAACAACCTGGAAGTAGGATTATTATCAAAATACAGACCGCAAAGCGACAATACTTTTTCAATGTTATAACTCCTTTATTAATGGTATGGAAGTTATTGCATCCTTACTTTTAGATTTTGTAGCCGCACTACTTTTTTATTCATAAACAATACGGTTCTAAACTCTGTTTAACTTGAAATGTTTTTAGAAAGCCTCCCTACCCCATTATAAAAATTAATAAAGCTGCAATGTATCAATGTTGTTGCAGGGATAACTGAATGTCGGGAGAGGGAATTTAGAGTAGGAGAGAGGGGGAAGAAAGTAAAACAAAATAAAATTATTCACTATTAATTGAATTAGCTTTTAGTCTGTACATCATGACGAGATTTACTGACGCCGGAATAATCAGAGCCAAGCAATTGAGTTGATGGCCGTACCCGAATTGAAAATAAGGATTACCTGTTAAGGCAAAGCGACACGCTGTCCATAGGATGAATATCCAATGAAACACGATGTTCCATTTTAATAAAAAACGTTTAATTTTAACTTCCATTTTGGCATTTACCCCTTTGATTCTAATTGCTGATTCATTTTTGATATTATTCAAGTTAGAACTGAGGATTACCGGAAAATGTACCAATTGTGCCAGAGATCTTTCAGTAGAAACGAAGTCAGCCATAATCCTAATCCAGCTGCTTAAATTCATCCCTTTTGTAGGTCATGCCGAGTTCCTGTTTCTCTTTTTAGATCGAAACTTGGAAACCAAGAAATAGTAGACCGGTGTTAGTTGGATCGAAAGCACAAATGCAAGAATTGCGTATGTTCTTATGACGGCTTCATAAGCCGTGGTGTGTTCAGCATACTGCAATGCGAAGGTTCCCGACATACTTCCCATTAGAAACACGACGCTACGTCGGTCCTTTAGACCAGCTATTTCTGACAAACATACTGAAGCAACGTATAACAGAAAAGAACTTCGGATAAACGTAGTAGATGACCAGAATCCAATTAGAAACGGATCAAGATTGTCCAAAAAATCACCATACCTTGCGATTCGAACTAACTCGAGGATAGGATAACGGAGCTGTTGACCCAGGTGTGGACCGAAATTAAGCATGCAGATTAACCAGTACAACATAATAAAAAAAATGGTCAAAATCAAAGATAACGCTAGTTTCTTTAATAATTTTCCATCAAATCGGACGAATGGTGCTGTGAAGAGGAAAAAAATCCAGTCTGAGAACCATGCAAATGCCGTAAAGGCATCGAGGATTCCCTTTTTAAGGTCATGATGTGTCAAAAATGCGATCATCATACCTAAATTACTTGAGGGCGTCATCATCGGGGCACTGAACAGGGAGCTGGCAAGGGTGACGAGGAAGATCCCTTCTCCCATATATATAATGGATTCCAGGCCGGTGCGCGCGCTTAATGAAATACAAAGGATCGAAAGCGTTATAATAACCCATATTGGCGTTTCAATTAAATACATGGATCCCATATAGGTTGCAAAGTTCATCATATCCAGGGAGATGAGATAGAGACCTAGTAAAATGACGAGTATTAGAAATACATTATGAATTGGCTTCCCCATAATTTGGCTGCCAAATTTCACCCACGAGGAGTCCGGTTTGAACTGCCCTAACTTAATGGTGAAGTATAGAATTATCAAACTTAGAAGACAGGCTCCAATCAGTGTGATCCAGCCTTGATAATAGCTGAGCTTCATCAATCGACCGATATAGAAGACCAACGGTTCGGATACCATAAATACAAAAGCAAACCGAGAAATTTGAGCTGCCGTGAATTTCATCAGATATGGCCTCCTAAATGATTTATACCGGTTTCAACAGAGTGTCGACCCAACCATAGGCATATATAATCAAATTATTGGGGTTTGGCCACCCTTTGAAACAATAAGCCAAAAGATTCCATAGGGATATTCCAATTATGAGCAGTAGTAGAGCCCACTTTTCCTTGGTGTTTTTTTTAGTTGCCCAGAAATACTCAAATACGGATATGCAACTAAACACGATAATAAACAAAAGCATGTGATCTACCGCCTTATTTGGATAGAAATTATGATGGACCGCCGATTTCCGATCCAAAGTAATTCATTTTTATATCCGTTTTAATTTGATACTTCAGACGCGTATGATAATATTCTCTCCAATTGGGTTTTAACTGGCTCCACAACTGCGGGTATCTCCATTCCAGGTAACTACCCAAATGCAAAATATCGGCTTGCTTATCCATGGATAATTCAATAGCTTCGGTTAAATCATCCTTGATTCTGTTTTCTATAGCATTAACAATGTCCTGAGTCTTTTTCGGGTCATAGACTTTTGAAACAGGGGAAATTAAATTGATTTCCCCGTTTCCTTTTAGGGTTATATTGAACACCAACCCCCGCCGCGTAAGCTTTGGAGTAATTTTTGATTCCAATTTGCGGATTGTCGCGCTAACCTTATCGTGGTTTTTTTTAACGGAAAAATCGGCTTGGCGCAATTTACTCGCAGCCCAAGCGACTGCTCGAGCCTGATCCAAACTTAGTGATCCTACCATTTTTCGGTTCGAAAAAATGGCCGCCTCTCGAATCCCAGCCCAATTTCCCTGTTTTCCCTTTTCACTGATTAAAGATTCTTTTCCCATCACTAATTGGGGGACGGCGTCATCCTGCTGATCAAGAACAGACATGATAAAGGTTTTAAAATCAGTGTCCATCAGTTTGCCCTGGCTGGATAACTGTTTAAGCACTTCTGATGGTGATTTTTCAGTTACTGCCGTCAGTGTTGTTAAGTCTTTTGCTTTGCCTGAGGCAACCATGATTTTAGAGCTTAAATGAAACAAGGGCTCTCGGGCAGCCCAAGCGAGCAAATCGATAATACCTTGTTCCGCGTAGTCGTGCCCGATTACCACGACACGTGTATGTCCCCAAGAAATTTCGCGGGTTAAATCGAGCTGTATTGCGTTGATGGCATCCGGAATCGTTTTTCCCGATTTTGATAACACAGCATACGGATTCCCAGTGTTATTTCCTGCCCCAGAAGATTCTCCGGAAATAAGTCGATTTGGCAATGGCGTGCTGATAGTCACCTCTACCTCACCAGGACGATCTGATTTATCAATATAAAGGCTTGTCACAAATGAACGGGTATTAATTTCCTTCTTGGACCAGCACCCGGTAAGGAGAACTAAGCATATGATCAGCGAACAGGATCCTTTCCATACCCATTGATCCGTTCTCATTACGATTGACCCCTCCGTTTATTTCTTCCGGCAAAAGATTCAGGCCTTTGTTTTTGTAAGAAACGCGGTACTCGTAGAAAAGCATCCTTCATTTCACTATAGTTTACCGGCGCAAAAGGGCGGAGGTAAGGGACACCGTATGATTTGATACTGACCATTTGCAAATAAAGTAAATACATGGAAATAACGATGCCTAACATGCCAAGCGTACCTCCCAATAGCAGTATGGCAAACCGAAGTAACCTAAAAGATTGACCCAATTCAAAGTGTGGGATGATAAACGATGCGATCCCGGTAATAGAGACAACAATGACCATTGGGGCAGAGACGATGCCTGCTTGAACGGCAGCCTGTCCAATCACGATTGCCCCGATGATCGATACTGTTTGCCCGAGCGGCCGGGGGATTCGAATTCCAGCCTCCCTGAGCCCCTCAAAAAAGAGCTCCATCATAAAAGCCTCAATAAGTGCAGGGAATGGGATGTTTTCCCTTGCGGCAGCGATGGTAATCAGCAGACTTGTAGGGATTATCTCCGGGTGAAAGGTTGTGACTGCTACATATAATGACGGCAACATCGTAGCTACAAAGACAAACATTAGGCGAATGAGCCGAGTAAAGGATGAGGTATAGAATCGCTGATAATAATCCTCTGCTGATTGCATCAAAGAGAAATATGTAACCGGTAGGATCAGGGTGTAAGGAGTCCCATCCTGCAGCACAGCAATCCTGCCCTCTAACAGGGCTGCAGCTACCGTGTCCGGACGCTCTGTATATTGGATCTGCGGAAACATTGCAAAAGGTCGAGGTTCGATAAACTCGGTCAAATAAGTAACACCCAGAGAACCATCGATGTTGATTTCAGACAATTTCATTCTGACCTCGTTTAATACTTCTGTTTTGCATATACCCTCAATGTAGCTTATACAGACTATCGTCTTGGTGTATTTACCAATGGTCATCTGCTCGGTTTTTAGATCAGGGTGCTTAATTTTCTGTCGAAGCAAAGATAGGTTGTCATCAATATTTTCAATAAAAGCAACTTGCGGACCATATAGAACCACTTCATTCGTCGAATCCGAAATGGCCCGTTTCGCAAAATCATCAATAGCAAAGGCACACATATATGTTAGCCCAGGTATGTAAAGTACAGCACTTCCGGTAACGATAGCATCCACGATATTATCTACTTCACGTTCTTTTTTAAATGGCATGGCGAACAATGAGCCGTTTTCGATCTGCTCCAAGAAAGAAACTCCAACACCTTCTGATTGACCTACTTTAAGAATTGGCGAGATAATCTGCTCCCGAAGAATCCGCTTATCGACTATGGAACGAATGTAAAGAAGGAGGATGGAGCAGCCATGAATATTAAATGGCTGAAACACCATATCTTCGATTGATTGGAGTTTGCCACGGATCTCCCATATAAGACTCTCCCTTGTTTCCATTTGTGTTGTGCCCCCTGACTGTCCCCAGTATGTAACCTCTAATTATCCTTGTTCCCCATTATTGGGTTTCAAAAACACGCTGAGTTAGATGTGTTGAGTTTTTTTCATTAGTAATTGTAAAGGTCATTAATTATTAAACATCTGTTATGTAGTCTCCAAAGCAGAGGCAATTTGCTGAGTAATCCATTCCTTTACCATACATAGTCTGGCATTAAATGCACGGGCAAACAGGCCTGTTTTTTGGTGTTGGAAGAAATGGCTTTTCTTTAAATTAATGAGAGCCTCTTCATAGCTTTGAAAGTTCAAGTCTTCAAACAGAAGTTGATCCATACATTCCTTGATGTACCCCTCGTTGCTCCAACAGTTTAGCGGCGCATGTGCGAATTCCCAGGGACGAAACCGACCGGGGTATATAGCCTCCATCACTTTATAAGGAGATTTATCAAACGACTCCAAAATGCCGACCAATCTGTTTTGTTTGAAAAATTCAGTATTTATATGCTTAGGAATGTTATCAAGTGGGATTTTTTTAATTTCCTCAATAACATATTTCACAGCTTGGATGGCTCTTTGCTGTCCTTTTTCGCCTCTCCAATATCCTCTGGACACTTGCTTGAAGTCCCAAGAATAGAACTGATTGGGGTAAGTGAGCTCAATGAGCTCGGTAAAACTTAATCCTTGAGTAGCAACCGGCGCCTTTAATCGATATTGCCAAAGGGTTTCAGCATTGATCCGATTAGGGATATCTTGTACGGAAATGTTCAGATAAATTTCAATGACATAACGGGTTAACCAAAGTAGACGTTTCTTTCCCATCGCACCAACGAAATAATGATTAGGAAAACGACGTCGTTTTCCTTGCAAAATTTCTCGGTACATAATACACACTTCTTGATTGGTTAGGTTTACGGTATCCATTGGCTAAAAAGTCCTTACTTTTTAGGTTTTTATGAATTATTACCATATGTCTCACATAGCATACGATCAGTTAAGATCAATTTTGGTAATTCATTATAAATTTTAGACTCATCTTTATGCTATAATATCCAAAAATGGGGAATGTAACTGGGGGAGTCGTAGTGAATACAACTGGCATTACTCGAAAGGTGGATGAGCTTGGTCGGATTGTTCTCCCGATTGAACTGCGCCGTGTGATGGATTTGATTGAGGGAGAAGCAGTTGAGGTCTTTGTTGATGACGACGACAAGCAGATTATGCTCCGTAAATACAGGACACAGGAGTGTATTTACTGCCAATCGGTAGAGGATTTAACATACTTTCGGGAACGGTTTGTATGTTCTTCCTGTTTGAAAGAGTTTAAAACTCTATATGAATCGGGGCTGTTAGTATCCCCACGAGAATCTGCTACTTTGGAATCGAAGCATTATATATTACCAAAAGGTCAAGCAAATCTGAGGAAAAGAATGAAAAGGGAAGAGACTTGGGAGCTTCTAGTTAATGTGATGAATTCTTATCCTGAGGCATCTCAGGCCCAATGGGCAAGATTAATTGGCATTCAGCAAAGTCGGGTGAGTCAATTAATCCGGTTAATGAAAAAGGAGGGACGATTAATCAAATAGGCATATGGATTGGAGCAGCTGGCCAAAACGGGGAGCTGCTCTTTAATTATATAGTTAACTTTGCTGTGCCATGTGAGACTTATTGAAGGCTTAGTTTGCCCTGTTTAGGAAACCCTTGTGTCTAGCGTCAGAGAGAATTTTTAAGAGAGTTTGCAGCTCGTCATTAGGAATAGCTCTTTCCTTATATTTATTAATTTGCTCATTTAATTCCCCAATTTCTTTTTGCTGATGTTCAACCTTCTGCTCCAGTTCTTTAATATAGTTAAACACATCAACTAATGGACTTTTTATACCATCCACTTGATCATGCATTTGGACTATACTCGATGTAATCTTGCGATTTTTTTTGTATTTTTTCAGTTGTTCTTCATTGTTTTTCTGACTGTGCTATTCCACCGAAACCCACAAGCAGCTGCAGTTCGGTTAAGCTTCTCAGCCGCTTCCTCAAATGCAATGAGTTGCGTCTTTCCATTTTGAATACAGTTCAATACGGTTTCAGCTAAGATATTATCATCTTTTGTGGACCAATTAATTTTGCGTGCCATTAAATTACCACCTCAAATATATTTGTTTCCAATGTTGTAGAAGTTTAATCGTGATTAAGAGCACAACCAGGGATTGATCCGCAGTTTATTAAGAGTGAATTACTTTTTCGTGAATAGATTGGTCTTCAGTAAAGCGAATATCTAAGCACTTATTGATCCATACTATGGAAAAATTCAAACTCAAATCGTGGTGACATATGGAACAAAACCAAGCAAATAACAGGCATTCTGATTACATACAGTTGGACAGTAGCTCGACTAATATTCTGTCCCATATTAATCCTTGGATTATAGTCTGGTGGTCGGCAGCTTTTCCTGGGGCAGGCCATCTGCTGCTTGGTATCAAGCTAACCGCATATATTTTGATTGTATTTGAGCTCATAGTTAATAACATGGCTAATATTAATGATGCGATTTTTCTGAGTATGATTGGGGATTTTCATGGAGCGAAGGAAGTACTTGAAAAGAAGTGGTTCTTTGGTTACATGGGCATTTTTGTCTTTTCGATGTATGACGGCTACCGGAGGACTGTGGAGTTAAACAAGATTTATTTGTTATCTTACCGAACGATGAATAGTGGAGCGACTTCTAAAATATCAAGTTGGGGTCGGAACTTCGTTGATCTATCCAGTCCAGGCTTGAGCTTATTTTGGTCCTTTATTACCCCTGGCACGGGTGCTGTCTTGGTAACACGTATCCCAGCTTTTATCTTTGCACTCAGCTGGTGGGGAGTGACGGTTATCAATTCACATTGGTTTGAAGGCATTTATTACACTGCGATCGGCGACTTTGAACACGCTAAAGTTATTCTGGAACCACAGTGGCTGCTCTTTATCCCCTCCATTATCCTTTTCTCAATGTATTACGGATACCACGACACGATTAAAGAAAACAAGGCCTTTAAGATTTCTCAGGCTAAGTTTTTTAAAGAAAACTATCAATCCCCTGTCTTTAAAAAGCCTATATAGGAGGCAATTTATGTATATCGTTGCAGCCTACAGTCACTCTCTACACGCAGAATTAGTTGTTTCAGAAATCGAGAGGTTTGGGATTTCCCCGGACAATATATTGGCCATTCCTTTGGATCGTAAGGATGAACAATTAATGCTTATTGATACGATGCATTATTCGGATGGGCACAGCCTGGTTGATTTGGCAATGGTATTAGGGACCGTCTTTATGCTCTTGGGATCTATCTATGGATTTGTGCTTCCTCTGGGGCCCATCATTTGGGGGCTTATTGGGCTGGTTGCAGGAGGAGGCTTAGGGTATGTCCTCAAATGGGTTTGGCTAAAACGAAAAGGATATGCTTTGGGAGGAACCAAAGGGCAAGCTGAGTTGTTCATCATGATTCGCTGCGATGATTCTCAAGAAAGTGGATTGGAGGATATTTGTTGGCATCACCATGCTTTGGGTATTGGAAAGTTAAAGACGTAGGGGGATCCAACATTGTCATACCAAGATGTAGAGGATGTTCAACAAATTCTAGAGCAGATCAGTGTGAAGGCATGGTTGGCATATTCGTTGGGGAGTTGGCAGTGGTGGACGCTTCTTGTAGCGAGTATTGTTCCTTGGCTCATCTGGTGGAGGTTTGTTGATAAAGATCGGGGTAGAGAGCTACTTACGTATGGTGTTGTTTTTAGCTTAATGGCTCTTATTTTGGACAACCTAGGAACATTCTTTAACTTTTGGGGGTATAACATTAAACTGCTCCCCCTAACTGTAAACTTTTTTTCCGGGAATTGTTCGGTATTCCCAGTGGTTTTTATGTTTATGTGTCAGTTATGCAAGAGCTGGAAGACTTTTGTGATTTCTTCTGTTATCATAGCTGCCGTCTTTTCGTACATATGCGAGCCCCTTTTTATCGTTTTTAACATGTATAGATATTCAAAGCCCTGGAGCCACACATATAGTTTCATTAGGTTTGTTCTCGTTTTCTCATTGGTTCGATGGACTGTGAGGAGGATTCATAAGCATTTGAGATAAAAGTAATATGTCAAATAAGCAATTTATAAAGAAATCACAAAAAAAACTCACGTACTTTTAACATTGCAGTAACGCGTCACCTCAGTAATGAAGAGTCGGCAGCAAAAACATATGGCCACCCCCTATCAGAGTAGTTTTTTGAGGTTGTATGTTAGTTCTCATTGTCCATTTGTGGCGTAATCTTGATGATGGGATAAACAGAGCTATGATCGGCTGATGCTTAGGTATGAGCCCGTATCCGTAATTTTGTCTGTATTTTCACCTTAAACAATAGAGTTTAGAAAAAAGCGATAATACTATTAACAAACTTTGAGTAGGGGATGAGATTGTGATCAAAAAATGGTTATTGATCTATAAAAGTGGTTGTTGGGTTATAGCTGTAATTGCTGCATATATCTTTGCGATTACAGGTAGGCTGGAGTTTATCTGTCTGTCTATAATTAATATGTTAGGTGCGGTTATAATTTCACATGCTATAGCTGATAACTCCAATAACAAGTGACTTATTCAGTTGTAATACCACCCCCAGCCGATTAGAAAATTCAGCGGACATGGAATGTCGGCTTGTTTGTTATGTCAATAGATATTATTTAAGTGAATCCTTTTAGGTATCGGAAAAATATACGTATACCTTACCTCACCACCGATCATCGGTAGCGGCACTTTCCTTTCATTGCCGCCCTCCAGGAGTGCTTCCCCAACATGTGATGCTGCTCGAGTTTAACCCTGATCGTCCGATGTTTCTGGGTGTTATTTGTGATGAGGATATTTGTAATATTTTCACAAGCGGCACAACGACATATCCCAGGACGTTTAGTTGAAGATTGTCCCTTATGTATTATAATGTCACTTATTAAGTAATTGAAGTGAAGTATTAATTATATAACGTTTTGCTTGAGCCTTCTGAGCTACGTGGGGCTCATTGAAAAAGAGCGGGTCAATAGCAAGTAGTAGAAACGTCTTTTTAATAGACTCACAAGCCAGTTCTTCATTACCTAACAGGTACATAGAAATTTGGTAACAGTAATTCTCATAAAACCGTAATATTTCAGCCTTTTCGCGTGCATTCAAAACTTTATTCCTGCTTTCTACATCTAAGTTGCTAGTATGAACTGTTGTTGACTTAATCTGTATTGATTCTCAGATAATTATAGCTAATAACTGATTGTAAGAAGGTCATTAATAATTGGGAAATGAGGGCCTATTAACCAGTGAAATAGAGGTTACATATTAATAGATTATCACCTGATATCTGTACAGTGAAAGATGACGATTAGTGGATTGAGTCGAATTAGTGACGGATTATAACCTCAAAGGGGATCTATTAGGCTGAGGGATTACGCAGCTAAGGAAGAGAACGATAACCCCCAAATATTATATTCGTTAATTGTTGGTCAATTCTATTTTGTTGGAGTGTTCTTGTTGTAAATTTGAGCAGTATCCTACAGGAATTATCTGATCCTCAAAACTTTTAAAACCACTAACAAAGACTATTTCCGGTGAAGATGAATGATTTTCATTGCATCTAATGCAGAAATACATACAATTCCTCCTTATAGGCACAATCTCTTTGTAAGTATTTATTGTTTTTAAGTATAGCAAAAAGGGCTACTGTTCGAAAATATTTTCTAATATTCCCCTACTAGTATAACTTCCCGCTGAACGGGATTTAGGTCTGTAGAAAAGCACAAATATGGGCCAATGCCGTGTTGAAAATCGAATATTCCCCGTATGCTGTTGTTATACCCAAAAGATCCCGGAAAAAGCATACACTGGCTTAGATAAATTACCTGCTACTTCCGAAGGGGGAGGAAACATGTCATTTCGACGGAAGCGAATAAGAATATTAAATTTGGCTACAGTCAGGTTAAAAAGAGCAAACCGTTTTTTAAAACGAGTGGAACCGGAACTAGAACGCGCTGAAGATGAAATTATTACCGCCATAATAATGCTAAATAATTCCTTTGGGAACAGGGGTTCCAGAAAAAATGCATCCCAAAAAACAAGGGAAGGCTGGTAATGAATAGACAAGAGCGGCTGAGAAGAAGGAGTGTAGGAAAAGTAAGTTCGGCAATAAGGCAGTTACAAAAAGCCAGAGGCTTTGTAAAGCAAAAAAAATCAATTCGTGCAAAGAAGGAAGTTGGAGAGTCTCTGTTTTATCTTTTTGAAACTTTAAGATCTATCAACAAACTCAAAAAGGAAACTAAAGAATTAAACATATTTAATGGGGTGACCGGATTCAGCTATGTAACGGGAGCTACTGGAGTCACAGGAGTAACCGGAGCCAAAGGGGCAACTGGGGAGAATAGCGACACTGGAGCAATTGGGTCAACTGGAACAGGAGAAAATGGAGTAACCGGAGCCACTGGGGAAACTGGAGCCACCGGTGCGACAGGAACGACAGGGTTAACAGGAGCAACAGGAGCAACTGGGGAGACTGGAGCCACCGGAGCAACCGGAGTCACTGGGGTAACAGGGGTTACCGGAGTAACCGGAGGCACCTGGTCTACTGGTGAAACAGGAGCCACCGGAGCCACCGGAGCAACAGGAACGACAGGAGTCACTGGGGTCACTGGGGTCAATGGAGTGACCGGAGGAACGGGAACGACAGGAGCAATCGGAGCGACTGGAGTCACTGGAGTGACCGGAGCAACAGGAACGACTGGAGTCACCGGGTCAACAGGAGCAACAGGGTCAACAGGAGCCACAGGAGCAAGTGGGGAAACAGGAGCGACTGGAGTCACTGGAATAACTGGAGTGACCGGAGGAACGGGAACGAAGGGAGCAACAGGAGCGACAGGAGTCACTGGAGTCACTGGAGTGACCGGAGGAACGGGAACGATAGGAGAAACAGGAGCCACCGGATCAACAGGAACGACAGGAGCCACCGGATCAACAGGAACGACAGGAGCCACCGGTGCGACAGGAGCCACCGGTGCGACAGGAGTCACTGGAGTGACCGGAGGAACGGGAACGACGGGAGCAACAGGAGCTACTGGAGCCACCGGAGCGACCGGAGCCTTAGGAGCAACGGGAGTCACTGGGCCAACCGGAGCAACAGGGTCAACCGGAGTCACTGGAGCAACTGGAACAACAGGAACGACTGGAGCCACAGGGGAAACAGGAGCGACAGGAGTCACTGGAGTGACCGGAGGAACGGGAACGACGGGAGCAACAGGAGCTACTGGAGCCACCGGAGCGACCGGAGCCTTAGGAGCAACGGGAGTCACTGGGCCAACCGGAGCAACAGGGTCAACCGGAATCACAGGAGCAACTGGAACAACAGGAACGACTGGAGCCACAGGGGAAACAGGCGCGACAGGAGTCACTGGAGCAACTGGAGTCACTGGAGTGACCGGAGCAACAGGAACGACTGGAGCCACAGGGGAAACAGGGGCGACAGGAGTCACTGGGGTGACCGGAGTCACAGGGGCCACCGGAGCAACAGGAACGACTGGAGTCACTGGAGCCACAGGGGAAACAGGAGCTACAGGAGTCACAGGGGCAACCGGAGCAACAGGAACGACAGGAGCCACCGGTGCGACAGGAGTCACTGGGTCAACAGGAGCAACAGGGTCAACTGGAGTCACTGGGTCAACCGGAGCAACAGGGTCAACAGGAGTCACAGGGTCAACCGGAGCAACAGGGTCAACTGGAGTCACAGGGTCAACCGGAGTCACAGGAGCAACAGGAACAACAGGAGCAACCGGAGCAACTGGGGAAACAGGAGCGACTGGAGTCACTGGGTCAACAGGAACAACAGGGTCAACAGGAGCAACAGGAGCAACTGGAGTCACAGGAGCGACCGGATCTACCGGGGCAACGGGACCTTCACAACAGTTTCAGGTATCGCAGAATACACCAAATACGACAGGAAGTTCAGCGATCGCGATAAGTGCTGCCGCAACTACCTTAAAAACAATTACAATTACAGGTGTTTCATCTGGAGCAAGGATTTGGCTAACAGGAATAGTCGGGTGGCAGTCTACCGCTGGTAACACCGTACTTCAATTACAAATTCTTCGAGGAGCTACTATTATTTTCAGCATTAATCAGCATGCAACAGCAACCAACATATTTGGAGCCATTAGTGCTGACCACGTAGACTTGACACCAGGGACCGGTAATGTAACGTATTCGTTAGTTGCAACAACTACGGTCGGAACAGCAAATGCTGTTGGGGCAATAACTCTCACAGGGGCATTATTAACTTCTTAGGAGAAAAGTCTTCCCCTGGTGGAGCAGACGTTACCTCCTTATTTTGGTTTTTTATAATGATGAAGATTTACACTCACACGCACATTCATTGTTGAATATCTTGAAGCGAGGTGAGTCATTTGATTTCCATCAGTCTCTGTATGATTGTAAAAAATGAGGAGGATTGTATTGCTCGTTGCTTAGCCTGTGTGCAGGACATCGTTGACGAAATAATAATTGTAGACACGGGTTCGAGTGACCATACTGAAAAAATCGCCCGCATGTACACAGATCAGATCTTCCACTTTGAATGGAAAAATGACTTTGGCATCCGCCCGCAATTTTGCTTTCAGCCTCGCTAAAAAGGACTTTATCCTATGGTTGGATGCAGACGATGTTCTAAAGGAAGAGGATCGTAAAAAGTTAACTGTATTAAAAGAAAATATGGATTTAACTGTGGATTCCATTACGATGGATTATCATTTGGCATTCGATGAGTTTGGGAACGTGACCTCATCTGTTAGACGTAATCGTCTGGTAAAGAGAGAGAACAACTTTTTATGGAAGGGCGCCGTTCACGAATACCTCGAAGTATGGGGAAACATTGTTAACAGTGACATAGCGGTAACCCATAGCAGCTTACGTCATGACAGCGAAAGAAATCTAAGGATCTACCAAGAACGTTTGCTACACGGGGAAGAATTCTCTCCTCGAGATTTATATTATTTTGCCAATGAACTTGTGGACCACCAAATGTATGAACAGGCGATTTATTATTATGAAAAGTTTCTTTCAACTGAGAAAGGTTGGGTCGAAGACAATATTGCGTCTTGTGGGAAGTTAGCGGATTGCTACCATGCTCTGGGTAATCATGAACTTGAATTTAAATCATCATTACGTTCGCTCCAATACGACAGCCCTCGTGCCGAATATTGCTGTCGGATCGGATATTATTTCTTACAGCAAGAGGAAATCCGGGCAGCTATTTTCTGGTATTCGCTAGCTACCCAACTGGAAAGGCCAAAAGACAACTGGGGTTTTTTTAATCCCGTATGTTCAACGTGGCTGCCCCACCTCCAGCTCTGCGTTTGTTACGATAAGATCGGAGACTACAAAGCCGCCTACCACCATAATGAGATTGCCCGTAGCTATCGGCCTGCAGATTCTAAAGTTTTACGAAATAAAAAGTATTTGGAATCCGTTTTAGGCGTGGATGAAGAGGTGAACACTTGCGATGACCGTCAAAAATAAACCTAAAAAGCGGGTGCTTATCGGAAGTCCCGTTCATCAAAAACCGGCCGTTCTCCGAGAGTTTTTAATTTCCTTGCAAAACTTAAGACATCATCATCTAGAATTCGGATACTTTTTTATTGACGATAACCTGGAAGAACTGGCTAGCGCCATGCTTAGAGACTTTGCTAAGCATGTAGGTAATGTTACGCTCGAGACATCTAGGCAAGAGGACATGTATGTTCGTAATGAAGTCACGCATCATTGGAATGAGGATTTGATTTGGAAAGTTGCAGAATTTAAAAATGTTATGTTGCGACGGGCTTTAAATGAAAAATATGATTATTTGTTTTTAGTCGATTCTGATGTGCTGCTGCATCCCCGGACGGTAGAGCAGCTAGTCTCCTCAGGTAAAGATATCGTATCCGAGATTTTTTGGACTTCTTGGCAGCCGAATGCTGCTCCGCTGCCTCAAGTTTGGCTTTGCGATGAGTATACGCTCTGGAAACAACAACGAGGTGAGGAGTTAGACAAGGAAGAAATTGCTCACCGGACTGCTCAATTTATAGCGATGTTGAAACTTCCAGGGTTGTATGAAGTAGGAGGACTAGGAGCCTGTACGCTGATTAGCCGTTACGCAATGCTTGCAGGGGTCAATTTTGAACCCATTAAAAACCTTTCTTTTTGGGGTGAGGATCGCCATTTCTGTGTTCGGGCTGCCGCGATTGGGATACCGTTATACGTGGATACCTACGTTCCTGCTTATCATATATACAGGGAGTCGGACTTGGATGGTGCGGAACGTTTTAATCAAATGAGTAGAGTCGAAATCACTACATTAGAAACGGAATTTATCCCTCATTGCACGGATAAAGAAACAGGCCTCTTGGCTACAGAAGCACAAGACACCAAATTGACACTTACGATGGTTGTGAAGAATGAGGGAAATCGCTATTTAAAGCGAGTCCTAATGGAACATCGCAAATATATCGATGAGGCCGTAATAATCGATGACGGGAGCACGGATCATACAGTGAGCATTTGCCTCGAGGCGCTTCAAGGGATACCTATTCGTTTGATAAAAAATAAAACCTCGAAATTTAATAACGAAATTGATTTGCGAAAGCAGCAATGGGAGGAGACATTACAAACCAATCCTGATTGGATTTTAAATCTCGATGCAGATGAAATGTTTGAAATTCGTTTTGCCACTGAAGTGGAAAATCTGATAAGGGATACCGATGTCGACGTTTACTGCTTTCGTTTATACGATTTTTGGAACGATACTCAATACAGGGAGGATCAATATTGGCGTTCTCACTTAACGTATAGGCCATTTCTTATTAGATACCGCGAGGATTTTAAATATAAATGGAAAGAGACTCCACAGCACTGCGGGAGGTTTCCGGATAATATATTTGAGCTTCCCCACCGTTTGAACGATCTCCGTTTGAAGCACTTCGGTTGGGCCAAACCTGAACACCGACTCGATAAGTATAGAAGATACTTGCTGCTTGATCCAGATGCCAAATATGGTTGGAAGGAGCAGTATCAATCGATTTTGGATGAAACTCCGAACCTGATTCCGTGGGTTGAATCATGAATAGGGATCCCGCCGATACCACATTGTTCAAGCCTACTAAATTTTCAAGTTCAAGACTAGGTTGAATCCTATTTGCTACCTCCGCTGCCCTAGATCGACTTGTAGTTTATTTTATCTTTTTTGGATTACTAATTCTTATGGAAGCAACATCTCCACAGTCTAAACAAACGGTATAAACTTTTCTCAGAACCAATAGCCATTTTTTTATTAAGCGGTATGAGATTCACAAAATCGGTAGCTTGGATAAATGAGCTGCCGTTACATACTTTACATATGGGTTTTTGCTCGGTCACTAAGCATTGCCTCCTATCAAAATTATCTTATATGAACAATATCTAAATTTGGTTGTAGAAATCAAGATTTATATCACTTTAATTGGCTCGCTTTTATGACAATCTGTTTTATAAACATAAAACATACAATGCCAGACACCTGTTTAATCATTTTTTTAACACTATTATACTGAAAAATATTCTTGTTAAATGAACAATAAAACTGAATAGTTTTTGTGTGGTAGTTTTAGTTTTATGATGGTCAGTTGCTAGTAAGAATATAAAGCCTGAAGATCATATGTGGAGAAATGGAATTTCCCTACTCGCTCACTTGTAACCTCATATTGCTGCATCCGACCTTTCCCCCCACACATGCTCGATGGACAAAATGGCGTAATATCCGTCTTCATTTCCCTCTTTTAATGTACTTCCACTGGGTAGTTATATTTGGAACATAACATTTCCGAGTTTCTCATTAAGTCATTAATCCGCCTTTGGTCTCGGTCAGCTGTAATAGTACGCCTGTCTTCTTTTTAGGAATCCAGCTTTTATAGGGGATTCAGATAACCGAGAGTTTTCGGTAATGCAGTTCAGCTTATAGGTTATAAAGTGAAGGTAAACCTTGTTTTAGTTACCTAGCTTAGTAAGAGAACCTCAGCTCTTTCCCTACGTAGGGGCCGAACACGAGCAACACCATGACCGTGGCCAGCAGTACCATGATGGCAGTGAATGCGACACTGGACAGGGCTTTGTCAAATACTTTTTTATTGCTGGATATAAACGAGAGAAGGACCAGCAGCATGAACGATTCCCCAAAAAATGAAGCGGGCGGCAGTGATGCCCTGAAAATCTGCTGCCAGCTTGAATCGCCGAAGACCGGCAGGATTTGAAGCAGTTTTGTGTTCGTGGCATTCAGCAGGAAGCTGAGGATCATCATAATGATGGTCACGGGTCCGGCCATTTCGCAAAATCGTCCGATACCGGTAATCCCACTGATGCCAGTCAGATAAATGGCCAAATTCAGCATCATAACCATAAGAACCCAGCTCGGGGTCCGGTCCAAGATGGTTAAATGGATAAAATCCGCAAAGGAGCGGAGCACATTCCCGGATAATAAGAGCCATGCCACAAAATATGGGAGGGTGATGATTCTTCCGATCCAGCCGCCAAACAGCTTTCGGTTAAATTGCCTCAAAGTTTCACCAGGATGGAGAAGGCTGACATGCGTGACCAAATACGTATGACAAACCGATTAAACGGATTTCCAGGCATCCTGCTTGGCCGTTTCGATGGTAGGCGACACTCTTAACCAGACAGCCATGATGATTTCTACGGTGCTTATAGTCCAAAATATTTGCGATCCGGTCAGCTTCATAGCTTCTCCTCCTTTCGGGGATATGGCTCCCCTGGTTTCTGGTGGTCTACAGTGAAGAATTGGTTTGACCCGGGTCCCTGTACCGAAGATGGACCGCTACGGTGATCGGCAGTTCGGGAAAGGTTTCATGCCAATGTGGCTTGAGTGTTTTCCATATCCTTGGGTGCTGCCTGCACGATGACAATAGTACTGCAGCCTGTCCAATAACCAAAGCCCTTACGATGCTGACGAGTGGACCGATTTGCTGGGGTAACCGAATCCCCGCTTCCCTGTAATCCCTCAAACATAAATTCCATAATAAATACTTCGATGACCGTTGGTAATGGAGCCTGTTCCCTGAGGGATGTGATGCTCAGCATCAGCTTTGGGGAAACCATTTCCGGATGATAGGTAGTCAGCTCAATGTATACCGAAGGGAACGTAAGGGCAAACAAGGGCAAATAATTAAGCGGATCCATCGGTTCAAAGTTACATACATAAACCGCTCGTAATAATCGTCGGGTGCCTGCAGGCCGTCCCAGAAAGTCATCGGTACGATCAGGTTGATCGGTGATCCATTAACCAAAACCGCTACCCGTCCCTCCATCAATCCTGCCGAAACGACATCGGGCCGCTCGGTGCTTTGCATTTGTGGAAAAGGAGAAAAGTGAGTGTCCTCAATGGATTCCTCGATGTACCCCGATTCCAACACGCCTTGAAGATCGATCTGCTCGACCCTTGAGCGAATCTCGTCCAGCATTGATGTGGAAGCAATGCCCTCGATATAGGCAAGAACGACCTCGGTTTGGGTCAGCTTGCCGACTTTCAGGTTTGGTGTGACAATAATTCGGCGGATCAAGGTTGTGGTTGTCCGCAGAGTTTCGGTGAAGCTCTCCCGTTATCCCCGAATCGCTGCTTCCATAGAAGGTTCTTCAACGGTCTCTTATCAAATCCGGTCACATCCGCAAGAGTAACAGAATCCTCCCCGTTTGCCAAAAAGGCTACTTTACTACCTTGTAATATCAGATCTGCCACATCGTGAAACGTGTAAACCTTCTTAGTTTGGAGAACTGCAAGCATTTCCATATGATCCCATGCGATAGAACGAAAGAGATTGAGGATAAAGGATACTGACTGGGGAGGATTAACGCTGAGAATGAAGAAGACATGGGCAGTGATTGTCGCAGTAAGAATCGGTGTCGGCTTTGTTTGGCCGGTGTGAATTGCAACCTTTCTGGCCGGAGTAGCGGCAGGAGAATTATGGTCTGTATTGCCGGTTATCTTATGGCCTATCCACTCAAAGATACCTTCAGGTTCTGCAGTAATGGCGCAGTCAGCGATGCTGGACAAATCCTATGGCTGCCCAAGATATATTCCGGAACCCTCTTCATCTTGGGTTTGTTTTTACTGTCATAGGTTCGCTTATTATTTATGTCCTTCTTAAGCGTTCCGCGGCTATGAGATTCGGATGCCCGTGAAGGCCCATTATTTGCTGCTGTCAGCATCTGCTTCCAAGGCTTAGCACTGCAAACGAATTAGCTAGATGCTGGCTTATTTCGTTACGATTGGCACAATGCAAGGACAAAAGCTTCGCAGAAGATACCCAAAAAGCGGAGCTCAGCTCCAGATAAACAGAGGAGGGAGAATAAAATACCTCCGTTATTTTCCAATATACGTTGCAGGGATAAATTAAAAAAGCGGAGAGAAACCCTTTGCACAACAAAGCGCCTCAAAAATTGATCACACTGGTATTGCCTGTAGAAGCAGCAACTAGCGAAAATGTGGTGGCTAACGAATCTACCGATTTAGCCCATTACCGGCTGTTGCCACTTTCAAGTTATATATTTAAAACTAAACTGTGAGGCTTACGAGATGAGAAAAAATAAATTTCAATTAAAAAAAGAGGCTACCTATGAAAGCTTATGACAGCCGGATTGGAAGTTTTTTGTGAGAAAGGATTTTCAAGCACCACGATTGATGATATCTCCAGCAAGGCCGGATATACCAGAGGCGCTTTTTACGTTCAGTTTGAAAGTAAAGAGGATTTTTCTCGCAAATTAATCGATTATCGTCGCGAAATGAGAGCGGATACCCATGAACATTTGGAACGATTGTTTGACTCCGGAGCGCGATTGCAGGAAGCTGTATCTTACTTGGCAGAGGAATTAGTGGCGTATATTACAAAGTCCCCGAATGGATCTTTGTCTATATCGACTACTTTATGCAAAAGGAGGATAAGGAGTTTGTCCGAAAAATTTTTAAGTCTTATTATGAAAGCTGGACTGCGGGACGAAAGGAAACTTGGATTGGCTATACCGTAAAGGACTAATTCCTCTAGAAGCGCATAAGCAAATTTTTGCAATTTTGGATGGTTACATTACCCACCATAATCTATACGGTGAAGCGTTGGATGGTGCAAAACTGGCCGCTGCCATGGTGAAGCTTCTACGTTGAAGCCGGCTTGATGGGACAAACTTATAGGACAGTGCATCTCAAATTCCTAAATAAATACATACATGTATGCATATTTATATTATGATTCAATATTCGGAAGCTATCTCGATGCTCTTCGATAAAAATAGAACCCTTTTTTAAGATAACAGAAGGAGTCAGCTTCCTGATACCACAAAAATGACTTCCGCTAAACGCGGTCTGTTTTCTGTGAAAGTTCGTCGATAGACGTTTTTCTTATCAAAGGACTCCACCAAATGACTAATCTGATTCTCGTGGATTGATGCTGTTACGTAGTGAAGGTAGTGATTTTCAAAATAAGGAGTGGGGAGTTATTCTATGGATGACTGGAAAAAATGTGATACTAAGATTTCGTCTAAAAGTAATATCGGGAAGATAGAACTGGATATAAAAGATGTGCTGGTGCAATGTGGAATACCTTCGAGAGGGTGGAAAGAGTATCTTGAAAAACACAAAATGAGGTACTTGAACTTGGAAGGAGTGGTTATAAAAAATTTTGGGGATGAAATTTAGGTCTAAGACCAGCTGTCACTTGCAATACATAATTAAATGATCTTCTTATCTGCTCAAAAGGTTGATATAAAACCGACCTTTTACTTACCATCTTTCTTTTTGAGCATATTAACAAAACTATATGAAAAAAATGCCCGCCGCCTTGCCGATTTGGTAAAGCAGCGAACGCCGCAATCCCCTCCAATTCAAGGCTGTGGAAGACCGATAGAATCCTTACTTCTCCCGTTTGCTGTAGGGGTCCGGAATCATTGATTTGTTTCGCTGCGAGCCGTCTTCAGTAGGACAAGATCTAGAGTCCTGGAAACTCAGAGAGAGCGGGAAACCAAGGCTCAGTTCAATCACGCCCGGTGTAGAAAACATGAAGCTGATCGTGGTCAGAAATATGATGCAAGACAGTGCTGCGCCGAGAGCCGCCAGCCTTGTGGAAACGAAACGGCCTAGCGAGAGAAGACCGATGAGAATCTCGAAAATGCAGGAGAGAAGAGAACGCATGGACTGGCATCACATCGTAAAAGCCAACTCAGAGGCGGCTGTTGCTGACAAGTCGCACGATCCCGTTTACCTCGTAATCCGTAAATTTCATTCATCTAATCCAAATGTAAACAATCGCCAAAGCGATGAACAGGCAATTGATTCCGAATGTAAAATTTTTGACTAAAAGCTTGGGCCAACTTGGACATTACTTTTCCTCCTTATGCCATCGTTAAGCGGTCATTCCCGGTAAAAGCAACTTTGGACCTCCACCACGGAATCCGGACAAAAGAGTGTACATTTACGTAAGCAGATCACTGAGTCAGTCCTGTCATAGGTTTAACCGGAAACAATATGCATCCGTAATATTAAAGGAGGGATTCGTATGTACGGTGGTGAGAAAAAATCTTGGCCACAAAGAGTAACGATCATTGCTGGTGAGTGCCTGTTTCTTATATTTGTATACTGGTTTTTATTTATAAATGGAAATAAGGCCTATTTGCCCGTGGGCAACGTGCAGCGAAACTTGATATTATTTGTTTGTTGTTTAGTTACTTTTTTTCGAATGAGCTGGATGACGATTTATTTGTTGAGAAGGGGGATATCCTGGAGCGAAGTAGGAGGTGTTTTACTTGCTTTCGCTGTATACTATATTGGTTTCCCAGTGTTAGGAAGTATTCATGATGATCCGCTGGATGGAGTGGATGGAATCGCCCTATTTCTCTTTTTCACTGGTTCTCTGATCAATTCTTTATCTGAATGGTTACGAGACAGGTGGAAGAAGAAGGAACATAATCAAGGAAAACTTTATACAGGAGGCTTGTTCAGATATGCAATTCATATCAATTATTTTGGTGATGTGATCTGGGTCTGCGGTTTTGCGATGCTCACGAGAAATATATGGTCCGGTTTGGTACCAATTCTTCTGTTGTTGATGTTTGTTTTTCAGAATATTCCTATTCATGACCAATACTTGAGAAAAAAATACGGTTTGGCCTTTGAGGTCTATGAGAAGAAGACAAAAAAATTGATTCCGTTTATATATTAATAAATGTAAGACGACAAGAACTACAGCCAAAATGCGTAGCTGCGACTTTTTGTGTTTTCACGATATATATTCTTGTCAAAACCAGACGATAAGATCATATATCATTAGTCGATAAGGATTCTCACCCGCTTCATTGTATCATAAGTTGAACATTGAACTGATAGAAAGAAACGATAGTTGAATAAACATGAAGAAGCTGCCAGTGCTGATCGGCAGCTTCGTTAAGCTATTCTAGCTAATAGCTTGTCAATATTTAATTCTTAATGGTTAAAGTCAAAGGTGCTATACTTAAAAGAAAGCATAACAAATAACCGTCCCACAGGATTTGGGAAGGTTTTCCTCAGAAGGTGAGCCTTTCTTGTTTAGCTCAGTCGAAATGCTTCTTTTTTGGTTAGAATCGCATAAACCCAATGGATCAGCTTGTTTACACAGGCAATTACGGCCACTTTAAACGGTTTGCCTTCAGCACGCTTTTTCTCGTAATAAGCTCGGAGCTTTTGGTTGCGAGAGCTACGCAGACCACAGCGTACGGCTTGGTATAAGGCCGTTCGGAGTCTTCTGGAACCGCGTTTAGTAATCGTGTTTCGGGTCGCTGTAAACTTGCCGGAAGAGAACACGCTTGGATCGATACCGGCAAATGCAACCAGCTTTTTTGCATGATCAAATCGATCGATTTCCCCGATTTCAGCCAGAATTGTTGCAGCAATTTTGGTGCCAATGCCAGGTATCGATTGGATCAAATCATATTCCTGTAATTCTTCAGCTAGAGCATCTATCGACTGGTCAAGGTTGGCTAGATGCTCCTGGTACTGAAGAAGTAGGTTAATAAGCAACTCCAGTGAGATAAGATGGCTTGGAAAAGCTGTCTCCTTGAAAGGATTGCGCTCCGCGGCAGCCATTAGTTTCTGGGCACGTTCAAGCGCCCAAGTGGAAGAACGCCCAGCAAGGCACTGGATCGTTGCCGTGATATCTTTCAGGGATCTGACCAACACTGATTGAGACGTAGAGTGAAGAGTCAGAAAACGAAGTGACACCTTCGAATACAGGTCACCAAACACACCATGATATTCCGGAAAGACCTGATCAAGAACCGCCTGAAACTGTAGCTTCGCTTGCACATACATATCCGTTAAAGACTCATGCTGCCGTGTCAGATAGCGCAAATTCATCAGATATTGGCCGCGCTTTTTATAAGGTTCCAACTCTTCTTTGTAAAACAATTCCCCCAGTTGGTACGCGTCAGCAATATCCGTTTTCACCTTACGTAAGTTGGTTTTTTTGGCCTGATGTGAAATCAATGGATTAATAACGATGTACAAGTACTGATGCTCATCTAGAAACTGAACGACAGGGCTATGGTAATGCCCGGTTGCTTCTAACACGACGGCAGGACGCAGACCTGTAAAGAACTCAAGCTCCTGTGCGTATCGCAGAAAAGACATTAGCCCCTCGAGATCATGCCCAAAACGGAAGATTTTGCCGTGAGGCATTCCTCGATTTGAAAAAGCTTGTGCATGACTTTCTCCTTTGGAAATATCCAACCCGATGACGGGATTCATTCAATCACTCCTAGTCTATATTCGCCGGCAGCCCCTAACCTTCTTGTCGTCCATATTATCGCATGTGATTCGGGGTCAAAGCCCCAACTAGCCTAATCATGGTTTAACAAGTAGGGGGGATGAACAGAATAGCTTTCGGGATCTGAGTCCCACGGGCAGAAACGTTCGATCCCCGGCTACCTCAATCTTATGACCACACAAAAATGAGGTCGACCAGTAAGTTCTGGTCACCTCATAATACGAACGGGCAGGATAGCATGAAGATAAATCATTATTATAGCTCATTTTACCCATATCTTGTAAAATTGTGATTAACAATAAAGGGAAGTAGTGGGGAGTTGTTATTGGTGGAATCAATTATTTCACATGCTCTTTTATTTTTAGCTAACCAAGGCTTCGATTGGTATGTTTGTGGCGGAGGCGCAATTGATGCGTTTCTTGGTAAGCAAACAAGGATTCATAAAGACTTGGATATTGCAGTGTTTTGGGAAGATAGAAATTCTGTCATTACTTTAATGTTAGCTGAGGGCTGGAGGGTATTTGAAGCCTGTGGTGGGGGTATAATCCACGAATTATTCGAAGTGCAACAAAGCCCTGAAAAACGAAATCTATTTTGTTTTACATTAAATGAGAATCGTTGTAAATTAGAACCAATTGGGGATGATAGGTATCGCTTTGGTTTTGAAAAGAAGGAGCAAAAGGATTTTACCTACATAGAATTTCTTTTCAACCAGAGGGGTGACGAATACTTTTACTTGCCAGGAAATGCAAACCTTAAAAGAAAACTAAATAAGGCTTTATTAAAATCAAATGGAGTACCTCACTTAGCTCCAGAAGTTGTTTTGTTTTATAAATCAAGATACCTAGAATACAGTCCTGATACACTTGATCATTATCAAGATTTCGAGGTTTCTTTGCCGTTTCTTGATGACGAGCAAAAACAATGGCTAGGCCAATCCCTCAAAAAGGAATACGTTAATGGGCACGAATGGCTTAAAAGACTGTAGCAATTTATTAAGCTTACGGGGAACGATAGCTTAATAAAACCAAAGAGACGGCAGCTAGTGGAGTGGCTGCCGTTTTCTCAATAAACGGGCAGGAAAGCATCATATCAGGTATAAGAATATTGTTGTGTGAATGTTGCGAATATCAGGAAGGTAGGGGGAAGCAATCATGAGTGAAGAGGTTGATGCAGCTGTAATAAATAATATCGTTTGGTGTGGAATCGTATGTGAGACGCACGGTATTACTGCAACTTCAAGAAAACATATTTGGAGGACAACATCGAAATCTCCGCCGTATTACCCGGACATGATTACATCAAGCAGGTATGTAACTGTTGATGAGGTAATTGACATCATTGATAATAAAGAAATAACCGGCATCAAAGATAGTTTTGCTAATCTTGATTTGTCGCCTTTTGATTTTGAAATGTTATTTACAGCAGACTGGATTTATCATGCACCGGTGGTTAACTTGGAGTCCATTCAACCGGGATGGTGCCATGTCACAACAGAAAATGAGTTAGCAGATTGGACTTCCGCCATTGGGTTAGAAAATGTGATTAAACCTGAACTTTTAGACCGACGTGATGTGAAAATTTATTTAAATAAGAAAAAGGATGAAGTGTCAGGATTTATCGCTAATCTAGGCGCAAATGTCATAGGGATATCCAACGTATTTTCGAGTGCTAACATCGGGAATACGTGGTCTGATATTCATAATATAGTCCCATTAGATTTTCCAGGGTTACCCATGGTGGGATACGAAAGTGGTACTGATCTTACCGCAGCACTTAAATCGGGATGGACAACTGTAGGACCGCTTCGTGTATGGGTGAGATCGAATGACTGATTGAGCTAACGGGAAACGATAGCTGAATAAACGACCAGGAAGAAGCTGCCGATGCTGTTAGGCAGCTTCATTACGTGAACGGGCAGGTTAAGTGAGGAATGGTTGCGGATATTAAGTAAAATTGAGTTATTATCGGTAGAGGTGATTCTATTGAAAGTTGAACATAGAGAGTACGCAGAAAAAGTTTTAACTCATTTATTTATTGGAAGTCAATTGGATGGTGTTAAGTTCGGTCTAAGTCCCGCTGCGCTTTTAATACGCTTTGAACACTACGAGGACAATTCTCCGGATCAACTTTGGCTTAATATTGAGTCGAAATGGGATCTATACCCCAAACACACCAATGACTTTCCTGATTCTGATGGCGAAATGAGGGAGCTTTCAGAAGAAGATCAGTATAAAATGATTTTTGAATTACGCAGAGAGAAAGTGACAAATATAAAGCTTGGAAAGCTTGTCCCTCACCTATATATTAAGTTTGAGTCAGGGCAGACGCTTTTTGTTAATGGGCACCATGAAAAATATGAGTGCTGGCAAGCAGGAGATGGCTCAGAATACTCTGGAAATAAGTGGCTTGTAGTTGCTACTCCTGGAGATGGAATCTCCACGTGGGCACCCGAGTCATTCAACTAACGGGAAACGATAGTTGAATAAACGGACATTTGAAGAAGCTGCCAGCGCAGATCGGCAGTTTTATTAAGCTAACGAGCAGTATAGTTTAAGATTGTTCGCGGTGAACCGTATCATAAGTAGGGCTAACTTCAGGGTATTTATTTTTTTATCTCAATGCTATCATGCAAACATGACGTTAACGTCATATTATATCTTTAAAGGAGGGTTCATCATGAACCGCATGCGCATTGGAGATTTGACAGAACGAGCAGGGGTAACCAAGCGCACGGTTCGCTATTACGAGAGCATTGGATTGCTTCCATCTGGCGAGCGCGAAGGTAATGGTCATCATTACTACACGGAAGAAACGGTTGCTCGTCTGCATATGATCGATCAGTTGAAAAAGATTGGCCTAAGTTTGGAGGAAATTCGGGACGTAATAGAGCTTTATTTTACGGATACGAGCGGGGTGCTGCCGAAACGGAAGGTCCTCGGCATACTGCGCGAGCATCTGGCCGACACGGACCAGAAGCTTGAAGCGCTCGGGCAGTTCCGCAGCGATTTGCAGTCACATATAGAACGTTTCGAGCGATGGCTCGAGGCCAATGATAGCGATTAATTTTTTCCCTAAACATTACGTTAACGTAATGTTTAGAATCCTAAGGAGGTTAAATTCATGAGAGAAAACATTGGATTTATCGGACTCGGACTGCTTGGTATGCCAGTCGCTGCCAATCTGCTCCAAGCAGGATATGCATTGACCGTATACAACCGCACCCCAGAAAAAGCGGAGCCGCTCGTGGCCCAAGGTGCACTGCAGGCAGTCCGTCCAGCTGACACCGTGACAACCGTTGGCATCGTCGTCACCTTGGTTTGGGACGATGATGCATTGGAAGACGTCGTCAAAAGCGAAGATTTCCTAGAAGGCCTGGGCATAGGCGGTATTCATGTATCAATGAGTACGGTGTCGCCGGATACGGGCAGAAAGCTGTCGGAGCTGCACGCGCGGCACGGTTCCGTCTATGTTGAGGCGCCTATCTTTGGACGGCCGGAGGCAGCCGCTGCCAGGCAATTGTGGACTCCAATAGCGGGTCCCAAGGAAGCAAAGGAACGGGTGCGGCCGCTGCTGGAAGCGATGGGAGCTAAAGGGATCTTTGACTTTGGCGAGGAAGCCGGTTCGGCTGTACTCGTCAAACTAATCGGTAACTTCCTGATTGTCTCCGCCGCACGTTCACTGGAAGAAGCACTAGGAATAGCTGAGAGCGGCGGAGTTGATCCCAAAGCAGCGGTCAATATGCTTACCAGCACACTGTTTACCGCCCCAATTTATCAAAGCTATGGAAAAATGATTGCCGAGAAGTCAACCATATCGTGTCAGCCTCTTGCTGTTGGCGGCGCGATGCGAACAATTCCCGGCTCCGCTTGCCAGCCTTCTGCTTGATATGCTGGAGAACGGTGATCGGACCAGAACATAAGGCAACGGTCGATGTTATTCGTACGCTTGTATAACCGGCCTGCTCTCAATCCATGACGCTGAACGTAGTATTTAAAAAGCAAATGAAATAGGTTACAAAGCGGGCTCCATTAACTGAGGGGGCTTGCTTTAAGTTTTGGACGATTTTAGTCGAGGCTTGGGCTACGTTTATAGGGTGGTTAAGGTACAGGTGGCCTTGATGCATCGTTGTTTATCTGTCATTGATTTAGAGCCGAGATATACAAAATAGTATCCTCTCAGTTGTTTTTTTAAAATTACTTGCTGTTACAGACACCACGGAGAACCGTATCACAAGTAAGGTGAACCATATGAGATTTCACTACCAGGGTTGGCATTGCAAACCTGAAATTTCTGAATGAACTACGCGTAGGTTAGCCTAACATAGATTTGAATATCTGGTTACCAATACAGGAATTATGATCACAGGTGTACAACCTTCCTAATGGACATTTGTATATAGCACTGCTATAATAGGCGTATGAACACATATGACAAAATATTAGCAGCTGCTCTTAAGGTACTCGAAGAGGAGGGCGGAGCCCAATTTTCGACGCGAGCCGTAACTGCGATCGCACAGGTTACGGCTCCTACGCTCTACCATCATTTCGGCAGTGCCGATGGACTCCTGAGTGCAGCTATAGTGGAAGCGTTCAAACAGTTGTTTAAAAGCAAGATTGCCGCTGTGGAGTCCACCATTCCAGAGATGGCTCTTCGTCAAGGATGGGATGACTATGTCCGCTTCGCGGCAGCCCGTCCTCGGATTTATGCGGCGATGATGGGGCGGTTGCTCGAGGGAGCCCATATCGAGGCGGCAGATCAGTCGTACCAAGCATTGGTGCAAAATGTTCAGAGAGTCGCCGACGAAGGTAAACTGGCAGTGTCAGTCCAGGCGGCGGCAGATCTGGTCTGGGCTTCTGCGAATACGGCCTCTTGGCTGTATGTGACGGCCCAGGTTCGTAAGACACCCCCACCCCAGCCAGACGTCGTTGATCTCATTCGGGAAAGCGTAATGCAGATCATTTTGATCCAAAGGCCGGAAGCCGATTCAAAATGAGGAATTCGATGACAGAGCCTGGCGACCCCAGGCAAAGCCCTAATTTAGAGACGCATAAAAAAAGATCGCCTATCCAACCTGGACCTCCAGGAGGATGGCGATCTTTTTTTATGTTTGGAGGATGCGAGCATTCGTTCTCTTGGATTCCTGTTGTGTGACAGGTGAAGGGCACGCCGAGTGCATCACGCAGTGCCCGTCAAAGTAATGTTCAGACCACAGAACAACACTTCAAAAAAATATAGCACCGCTATAGACAGCTTCGTATAGCGGTGCTATAATACCCGTATAACAGTGCTATACCGTGATCCACATTTTATCAAACCTAGGAGGTTACTATGCCATCTAAAACTCAAGAGCTGGTCGTCGTCACAGGTACGTCCAGCGGCATCGGCAGGGCTACTGCGGAGCAGCTCGCCGCTGAAGGATTTCATGTTTTGGCGGGGGTTCGTCGTCAGGAAGACGCCGACAAAATCAAACGCAAAAATATCGAACCGGTGATCGTCGATGTTACCAATATCAACACCCTAAAGGCGCTGGCCGAACGGGTGGAGCAAGATCCGCTTGGTCGCTCTTTGCGGGCCGTGGTCAACAATGCCGGCATCGCCGTTAATGCCCCTCTCGAGATGGTTCCGCTGGATGAATTTCGCCGCCAGATCGAAGTCAGCGTGATCGGACAGGTCGCGGTTATTCAGACGCTTACCCCGGCCTTGCTGAACAGCGGCGGGCGCGTGGTCAATATCGGTTCGCTTGGGGGCAAGGTTTCCATGCCCGGGTTCGGAATTTATTCGGCTGCTAAGTATGCTATGGAAGCGATCAATGACAGTCTCCGCAGGGAGATGTCCTCGTTTGGCCTCAAGGTCATCATGATCACTCCGGGTGGCGTCAGTACGGGTCTGTCGGAGCAAGGGATTACGACAGCGGAGCGGCTGGCCAAATTGATGACGCCGGATCAGCACCGGCGCCATGATCGTCTTTTTGATGCCGTGAAGGCTCAGGCTGAAACGTGGGCAACGGACGGCATCCGCCCCGAGAAAGTGGCGGCGGTGGTTTCACGAGCCATCCACGTAAGTAAGCCGCGCACCCGCTATACGGTCGGTCGCGATTCCGCGCTGCTGACCCGACTAGTCCGAATTCTCCCGGACAAACTCCTCGATCGGATGCTCCGCAGCCAGATGAAGCTGCAGTAACGGATATTTTTACGAATGCCCCATTACAAAACAGGAGAATGAATGATGTCACAACAACAGATTGAACATGCCATTATTGTAGGTGGATCTTTAGGTGGTCTAATGATGGGGCTTGCGTTATCCCTTTCTGGTTATACAGTGACTATTCTTGAACGAGCAGATTCATCATTAAGAAATGGTGCTTTTATTCGCTTACACACAAAGCCTTATCGTAACAGTGAAATTGAACGTGAATTAAGACACTTGGCATCCAATGGTAACAACAATGTTGAAGCCTGGTCAGCCATTCAAGAACGTTTGCGCAACGCGGTCGCTAAAGAACCTGGCATTACCCTTCAGCACCATACACGAATTGTTAGTGTTGGGCAAAATGAATCATCTGCTTGGGCTACCAGTGAAGAGGAGCAGACGTTTAAAGGAGACTTTTTAATTGGCGCAGATGGATATCGCAGTATTGTCCGTCGTTATTTAAGCCCTGACAAACCATTTGCAGATTATGCTGGCTATCTGGCTTGGGTAGGGAAAGTGGATGAACATTTGCTGCCCAAGAAAGACTGGAAAAAACGGCAGCTTTCGAGCGCTTATTTCAACGATAGTGCTGCCGGTAAATTGACAACTGCGGTGATGCCAGGGAAAGAGGGGGGGACCCATCCTGGCCAGCGATGGATAGGTTTTTGCTGGTTTGATCATTCGCATAATCCATTGCTGTCTGAATTAGGGGTGTTAAAGGACGGGATTGCCCAGCATTCCTTATACGGTGAAGCTATCCCGGATTCGCTGCTGGAAGAACTATCACAAACCAGCCAAGCCCATTGGAGCAAAGAAGATGATACCATTTTGCAAATCGCGATTAAGGACCGCAGCTTAATTGGGGCACCTGTTAATGAGTACATTCCAAATATATTGTCAAAAGGAAGAATAGCCATGATCGGCGATGCAGCTCATACCATGTCACCAATGACGGGTGCAGGATTTAATGACTCACTTGATGATACGGTTGCCATTATGGACTCTCTTAAACAGTATCCTAATTCGATAACAAAAGCTTTGAGTAAATACCAAACACGCCGTTTAGATGTGGTTCGTCAAGATGTTCTAGCGGGCCAAGGCTTTAATCGTTCTTTTGGACGCCTATAACAGCATGAAAATAAGCCATTGATACACTGGAATTTCAAGCATAATCGGGGAATTTGCCCATTAGAGAAAACGGTTAAGCAAAAAATACGAAGTATTTATAAAATAGGAGGAATTAGCATGAACGATACAAAGAACCGTTACGTTACTGTACTCTGGGAGGCGAGAGCTAAAGCAGGGAGAGAAGCCGAGATGAAGGCATTCATGACTGCTGCTGTCACCCCGTCGCGCAACGACCTGGGTAACATTGACTACGAGGCTCACGAAGTAGAAGGCCAGCCTGGCACATTCATCATCTACGAGCGCTGGGAAAACCGGGATGCCCTTGATCGGCACCTGAACGCCCCCCGAATGAAGGAACTGGTACCCCAGCTCTTAGAGTTGATGGAGGGATCCATTGAGGAAGGGATTCGACTCCTGCAGCCCTTTCGCCCAGCGCAGTAAGAGCACCGCCGAGGGGTTAAGGACTCTAGTGGAGGAGGCGAAACGTTGGCAACGATCGATGATTTTACAGCACTAGATATTCGTGTCGGAACGATTAAGGAAGCGGAGTTTTTTGAAGAAGCAAAGGTTCCTGCGATAAAGCTTAAGATTGATTTTGGACCGGAGATCGGGATGAAATCCTCAAGTGCACAAATCACTAAGCGTTACAAGGTTGAGGAAATTGTAGGGAAGCAAATTATAGGAATCGTCAATTTTCCTCCTCGGCGTATTGCGGGATTCAAATCGGAGGTATTAGTGTTGGGAGGAGTCCCGGAAAAAGGAGATGTTATTCTATTAAAGCCGGGTACCGAAATGCCTAATGGTACGCCCATTGCGTAAAAATAAGGATCGCCTAAAGGAATTTAAATTTTAAAAGCGTTAGCTTTCGGAGGTAAACATGGATCTTAAATTAGCCAACAAAGTAGCTGTCGTTACCGGAGCAAGTAAAGGAATTGGACTTGCAATCGTTCGAAAATTTATCGAGGAAGGGGCAAGTGTCGTCGCGGTAAGTCGGACATTAACAGAGGAATTGGCTGATCTTGTTGAAAAAAAATCAGTCAAACATCTACCTATTGATGTCAATATGGAACGCAATACCGTTGAACTTTCTAAAAAACTCGGTGGAGTGTTCGGCAGAGTCGACATTTTAATCAATAGTATCGGGGCGGTTGACAAGAGAAGAGGAGAAGGTTTTTTGGCTACGCCAAATGAGGAATGGGAACAACTTTATGATTTAAACCTGTTTAGCGTTGTTCGTTTTACTCAAGCAGCATTACCGCATATCCTAGAGAACAATGAGGGTGCCATTGTAAATATCTCTTCAGTAAATGCACGGATGCCCGAGTTGTTATTGCCTATTTATGGCACCACCAAAGCGGCACTTAATAATTTGACGAAAATGCTGGCTGGTGAGTTTGGACCTCATCATATTAGAGTGAACTCGATCTCACCTGGACCGGTAGTAACACCTTTGTGGCAAGACCCTGAAAACGGAATGGCCAAAACGATCGGTTCAGTTGCAGCGATGGATTCCGAAAAAGTTTTCGAAGAGCTACCTAAAATGGCTGGTATAACATTGGGGAAATTTGCAGAAGCCGAAGACATTGCGAACCTTGTAGTTTTCCTTGCTTCGGAGCGAGCTTCAATGATTACCGGAGCGGATTATGTTATTGATGGAAATATGATTAAAACGATTTAAACCGAAATGGTTCGATAAATTAAATTTGTACTTCTAAACTGGGCTCTTTATTTACTGATAATTTGTTCTCTCCTTACTAAAGAGTTCGATAATTCATTTAGGCTAACGTGAAGCGATATCTCAATGAAGACAGCTGAAGGCAGCCGACCAAAATGGCCGGCTGCCTTTTGATATTTTGGTCGATGATATTTGGAAAACTAATCGGATGCAAATACGAAACCAGTAATACGTTCTGGTTCACGGACATAGAGGTGGAAGGCGATCAGTGCAGATAATAGCCACATAAAACACATAACTACGCCGTTATTTCAGAATTAACTAATAGGGGCGAGCTGAAGCGCATACTAAACAGTTTAGCACATAGTCAAGGCTATTCTCCATCGATTGGAAGATAGATGAGAGGGGATATTGCTATGGATAAGTTACTCTGGATGAGATGACATGCCCAATCGTACCACGACCAGATGCCGGGACGGTACAAAAAGGAAATTGGAGCAAATCGTTAAATCCAAGGGCTTGCATAAAAAAACAAAAATACGATGACGAGTCTGGAGCAAATGGCTGTAAGACGGACAAGAACATACACGCTTCATAGCCGCGTAGCTGCGGCTATGGTTAACCGTGATTGATAATGGTTCTCATTACATGTAGTTTTAACATTTTATAATACGTGGCTGAGCAGGGTCGAAAGAAGAACCGAGTACGATAAGTATGAGGGTTAACTTTTCTTCATGAACTCTTCGGTTCGGAAAATGACCGAGAAGAAATGCTGCATTATATTGAAAGCGTTTTCTGTTTTTGTAAAAAATGATCAGTACAATTCGAATTATGAACCGTATTCAACATCTCTTTCGAGAATCTATAATTAATTCACATACCAGTTGTATTGAAGCGACCAATGAGGAGGTGAATCAAGTGTCAATTATTAAGCGCTTGCAAAGACAGTTGCCGTTTCAAGTATTCGTGTGGGTCGGATTAGCGTACCTGCTCGTCTTCAGCTACATTCCGATGTTCGGGATTATTATTGCATTCAAAGATTACAAGATTTCCAGCGGCATTGAGGGTATTTTCACGAGCCCGTGGTCGGGTTTGTCCCATTTTCGTGAGCTGATCGACGACTATAATTTTCCAATGCTCGTCCGCAACACGCTGGTGATTAGCGTTCTGAAAATTATTTTCTCCTATCCGGTTCCGATTTTGTTCGCCATCTTGCTCAGCGAAGTACGTCACGTATTTTTGAAGAGGTTCGTTCAAACCGTAAGTTATTTGCCGCATTTCATATCATGGGTTGTCGTTACAGGTATTGCATACGCTTTCCTATCGAGCGGCTACGGAGTAGTAAACGACCTACTGCTTAACCTTCATATCATAAGAAAACCGCTTGAGGTGCTCACGAATCCAGATTCCTTCTGGGGGTTGGCTGTCTCGACGGCGATCTGGAAGGAAGCGGGGTGGTGGACGATTATTTTTCTGGCCGCACTGGCCGGCATTGATCCTTCTCTGTATGAAGCGGCGGAGATCGACGGTGCGGGTCGATTGAAGCGGATCTTGTACATTACCTTGCCGGGCTTAAAGAGCGCCAGTATCGTCATTCTCATCCTGACGATCGGCAGTATGCTGGGAGGCGGACTTGTCGGCTCCAACTTCGAACAAGCGATGTTATTAGGCAACTCACTCAACAGCGACAAATCCCAGATCATTCAGACCTATGCATTTTCCATCGGTCTCGCTCAAGGGCGATTTTCGTTCGCCACGGCCATCGACTTGATGCAATCCGTTATTTCAGTGTTGCTAATCTTGGGGAGCAATACCATTGCCAAAAGACTATCCGGGACGGGATTGTTCTGATCGAGTCAAAAATCAATCCCATGCGAGGTGAAAAGTAGTGCCAAGAAAAAAGTCAATGGAGGACCGAGTACTGGATACAGTTATTACCGCTATACTCGTAGTTGTGGTCTTCGTTACTTTATATCCTTTCTATTATATTCTCCTGATTACGCTTAACGAAGGTACGGATACAGCTGCCGGGGGCGTATACTTGTGGCCTAGACAATTTACCTTTAGTAACTACACTTATTTTCTTCAGGATCCGAAATGGGTCGAAGCGTTTGGTATCTCGGTGCTCCGCACGGTCATCGGGACAGCGCTCGGCATTCTGTTCACCAGTCTTGTAGCCTACGGATTGTCTAAGCAGGATTTGGTTTTCCGATCGGGATATTTTCTGACCGTCGTGATCGCGATGAACTTTTCCGGAGGTCTGATTGCGTTCTACATTGTGCTGAGAAGCCTTGGGCTTATCAACAACTTTGCGGTTTACGTCGTTCCGGGAATGCTTAACCTCTTTTTTCTGCTGATCGCCATCTCCTTTTTTCGGGAAATTCCGGACGAATTGGGGGAATCGGCGCGGATCGACGGGGCTTCGGAGCTCCGAATATTTGCACGAATCATTCTCCCGGTATCGATGCCATTGCTCGCGACGATGAGTTTGTTCATTGGGTCCGGCCAATGGAACTCTTGGCTCGATTCAGCCTATTTTGTACAGGACGAGGGGTTACGTACGCTTACTTACCGCATGATGCAGGTTATCAATCAAACCATGGTGCCCTCCGGCGACACCCAAGCTGCCGCCATGTCCAGGACGAGCGTCACGCCGTTCTCCGTTCAGGCAACGGCGATGGTCGTCTCCATCGTGCCAATACTCGGTGTATACCCGTTCCTGCAAAAGTACTTCGTCTCAGGAATGATGCTCGGTTCCGTAAAAGGCTAGTCGGCTTTGGTGCGTGTCCTTCTGTTTTGAAATATAAAAAATAATGATGGGGGAATGACCATGATTCATCGGTACAAGTCGTTATTAATCCTGCTGATGGCAATTCTGTTGTTGGCAGGGGGGTTGTTATCTGCATGTAGCAAATCTACCAATGAAACTGCATCCAGTAACGAGCCAGCGGATACTGCATCGGAATCCTCCTCTGGAGACGGTGCCCAGCCGTGCACAAAGCCGGTGGAATTGACGATGTTCGTCGATGCGACCTGGTACCCGTTCCAGGATTGGGCAGGAGAAATTCCCGACATGATTACAAAGGCAACTTGTGTGAAGCCGAAGGTAACCATTGCTACTGATGACAAACAATTGGCCTTAATGGTCGCTTCTGGCGATCTTCCGGATCTTGTAGTTTCCTTTAACTTCAAGCTGATGTCCGACAGCAAACTGAGTCTTCCTTACAACGAGCTCTTCCCCAAATATGCACCTGACGTTACCTTCGATCCGGTGAAAGTACTGGTCAACACGGTGAGTGACGGGAATTATTATGCCATCCGCAATGATTTTTCTCCAGAGTCCGAATGGAAGGCTAATCCATATGCACATATGATGACCGCAGGACTCGCCATGCGCAAGGATATTCTGGAGGAGATCGGTAATCCTCCTATAAAAACGCTGCAGGATCTCGATAACGTCTTCACCGAGGTGAAGAAGAAGCACCCGGAAATAGCACCGCTCATACTGAATCCAAACTGGCAGCGCCCTTACTTTGACGTACAGTTCGGTGCTCAGGGAGGACTCGTCGACAACGGGGGCAAGATTGAATATTACCTTCGTCAGGATAGCGTGCGCGATTCGATGCTGTATATGAACAGTCTGTACCGCAACGGATTTGTCACATCGGAGAACTTCGCATATAAGAACGAATCGGAGACCGAGCAGATGATGTTATCAGGCAAAGGATTTGCCTATACATGGACCTATTCGGGGGCGGATCGTCTGACAGCGGATTCAAAGGGAAAACTCAAGTTTGTCCAATTGGCTGAACCGCTCAGTCCGAAAGCTTCCATTGTCAGCACGGGCACCGGTGGTTTGGGAATCTATGTGACGAAGGACAACAAGAACCTAGAAGCATCGGTCCGCTTCCTGAAGTATCTGTTCTCGGAGGATGGCTGGAGGTTGGCGGAATGGGGCATAGAAGGCAAGGATTGGACTTGGAACGATGCCGGTTATCCTGTGTTTAACTACGATCCGCAGGACTTGACCGTCCTTAAGCAGAAGGGTGTCTATTGGTGGGGAGTGCCCACCGAGACCGGTGTCGGCATGGCTCTCGGTTCTTACAAAGAAGGTTCCGAGACGACCCGTCAAGGTGAAGCATACGATAAGATCATCTCGTTCAATCCGGCCATTGGCATGATCAGTCCGGATACCGATTCGCCAGAGCAAATTATTCAGACGAATATTGACAATATGGTGAAGACAGAGGTAACGAAGGTATATCTTGCTCCTTCGGCGGTGGAAGCGCAAAAGGCTTACGATGAACTGATCAAGAAGGCCGAAAAAATAGGCATGGCTAAGCTGGAGGCTTGGGCCACAGCTCAGTATGGCCCTTTGAAGGAGAAGTACGACAGTTTGAAGAAATAATGAAATGACATATAAGGGAGTTGAAGAAGAGAGGGCTCATATAGAGCGAGGCCACACAATGGCCTGCTCTATATGAGATCATTTGTTTTTAGAGAACGGGGTTGTTCTACCTTGCGAATCGGCACGAAGATGATAGTCGGTTATATTCTTCTAATCATCATTCCGTTTCTTTTTTTCGCTATTTTCGTCTACGCCCAGTTGAACGAGAAGTTAACGACGCAGTACCAACTTGCCAATCAACAGAATATCGAGCAGCTCGCGGTGAACCTGGACGCCAGCTTCTTGAAAATTGAATCACTGTATTCTATCTACCAAAACAACTCGGCTTTGATCGATTATTTGCGAGGAAATGAGCTGAACGATAGGGATTTAATTTATTCCTATTTGAAGGATATCTCGCCGGCCTTATCGTTCGCGTCACTCGCGGAGGCTCAAGTCGATAATCTAACCGTGTATCCCAAGACTCAACGCAAAATGTTAACCGTAAGCGGATTCAAGCCATATGAGGAAGGGCGCAAAGAGCTGACAGATGCCGAACTTAGTGCATTGAGCCCAAAGTCAGGCTTATGGAAGAGAGCAGAAACCGGCGGAACGCTGTCCCTCGTTTTTTATCATAAAATTTACAACGATTTGTATAGCAACGACTTGGGAATTCTCGCGATTTCAGTCCATTCCTCCCTTGTGGAAGACTTTGTGCAGTCTCTCCGAAGCATGCATTCCGGGAACACAGTTCTTCTTACCGACGCAAATGGACAGACGATATACCGCAGCATCGACAACGAGAACAATTTCAAAACATTAGATGATGCGGCTCGCAGGGTTCATGCGGGTGAAAAGGAGCATGTCAACGCGCGGTTTATTGTTAATTCTGCGCCAATAAAACAGCTTGGATGGACAGTGATTGAGATCAACCCGCGAGAATCACTTGTTCACTTGATTAGGGTGAAGCAATGGTGGCTCTTGGGAGGGGGGGGTCTATTGCTCCTGCTATCAACCCTTTATTACGCCATTTTGTCGTCCTTGACCAAACGAATGCTGCTTCTATCCAGACATATGAGGCGGGTTGGTCCCGATTGGCTTGGACATTCGTATACGGGACCTGTAGGGAAGGATGAATTCGGATACCTGATTTCGAATTACAACGCGATGATCGCACGGATAGATGAGCTTGTCAATCGAGTTCAGAAGGTCGAAATACTGAAAAAAGATGCGGAATTCAAGATGCTTCAGGCACAAATTCAGCCTCACTTTCTCTATAATACGCTGGAGACGATGCGAATGTTGGCCCGAGCCAACGACGATTCAACCGTTTCGGAGATGGCTTACTCTCTCGGCAGTCTTATGCGATACAGCTTGTCCCGGAAAGATAACACGACAATCGGTGAAGAATGGGAGTACCTTCGTCAATATTTAGCTATTCATAAGATTCGAATGCCCGACCTGCAAATCGAATGGGAAAAGGATGAAGCGGCAACCTCCATTCCCTGCCCACGGTTCATTCTGCAGCCGCTCGTTGAGAATAGTATTCTGCACGGGTTTTCCAAACGGAGAGGGGGGAAGCTTGTCTCAATCCGTATGGCAGTTCAAGGAGAATTCGTAATTATCATTGTGGCGGACAACGGAACAGGCGTCTCGGATGACCGAATGAGGTTGCTGCAACAAAAGCTGCGGGATAACAATGGGTATGACGAAGGGGGGATCTCGGAAACCGAAGGAATTGGACTCAGCAATGTCCTTCAACGCGTCAAGGCTTACTTCGGTCCTCAATCAAGTTTGGCCTTAGAGAGCAAACTCGGAGAAGGGACCGTCTGTACGCTAAAGCTATATCTGGAGGAGCGAGATCATGCTAAACTTGATGATCATTGATGATGAACCAATTATACTGGCAGGCATCCGGGATATGGTGGAGCAGGAAAAGACCCCTTTTACTAGAATCTCAGTTGCTTTCGACGGTGTTGAAGCATTGGAGCAAATGGCCTACTTCCGACCCGATCTTGTAATTACGGATATTCATATGCCGGAAATGGACGGGCTTACCTTCATTCGGGAAGCACAAAAGAAAAACGTTCGGCATTTTATCATCCTAACGGGCCACGATAAGTTTGAATACGCTCGCGAGGCGCTGCGGCTGAGGGTCGTTGAATATTTGTTAAAGCCGATCAATCAAACCGAGCTGGGCAGTCTGCTGAAAAGAATGGCGACGGACATCGTCACCGACAAGAATAAGGAGCGAGAGGAAGAATCGGACAAAGGTTCCGCCTGGTATTCGAACGAAAAAATGCGGATGCTTGCCGATTACGTCCACGCCAATTATGGAAGGGATATCTCTATTGCAGATGCGGCTACTTGGCTCAATCTGAATCCTGCCTATGCAGGGCAGCTCTTCAAGAAGGAAACAGGGACAACTTTTATCTCTTACCTGCGAAGCGTCCGAATGGAAAAGGCCAAGGCGCTGCTTCTCGACATGAGAGAGATGTCGATGGACCACATCGCTTGTTGTGTTGGGTACGAAAACAGCCGGACGTTCTATAAGGTGTTCCGTGAACACGTCGGGCAGACGCCCGGAGAGTATCGTGAGTCTAACGGCAAGGACGAGGAATGTTAATTACCCATTCAATCGGCTTCGGAAGCTGTCGTACAACGTACGGCCAGTCGGGATGGCTATCACGATCGCTCGAAAATGAAACATCGTATGCTCTCATATCGAGATCATTATAGCGGAACGAGTTAGAAACTGCAGAAAGAACATTCGTATTAGTTAAATATTATACGGTCTTGAGGAGGTTATTCAGATGACAGAGTCGACAGAACAGCGACAAATGTTTAAGAAAGGGAACTTTTCCCTGACGTATACAGAGATCCCTATCTTAAATCCGGGCGATGAGTGGAGGGACGGTATGGTAAGCGGCAATGGCGAGAACGGTTACATAACGTCCGGCTCGCCGTATCGGGACTGCTTTATTTTTCAAAATATGTGGTTCAACTTTCCCTCCAGCGCACCTAGAGAAATTCCGGGAGAGTTGACAGGACAGCTAGACGATGCCAGAAGGAATGTTTATCTCTTGAATGATCAATGGAAGATTACGGACGCGAAGGGCTCAACGAGAATCCGAACCTTTTTGTATAGTTTCCATCCGGGCCACCAGCTTCGGTTGAATGTCATGAAGACGGGGGACGTATCTGGGTATGAGCGGTGGACGAACCATGAAACGGCGGAGATCGGCGTGCGTTATACAGACGAGCATGGCCAGTGGGAGCGTACTTCGTTTACGTCCCGCACGGATAACGTCTCCATAACGAGAGTCGCCCAATCCTCTACCGGCTCCAAGATCAATATGATTATCTCCATCGACGATATATCCAAGATGGCCAGATCGTACGACGGAGTATCCGAAGTGTCTGCACTTCAATACAAAAAGATTGTGGATGAAAACGCCGAATATATCGCACAGGTAGTTCACTACCCCTCCTATCCGGGTAGCGAATTGTTCGATGGCGGTTATGCAGGTCTTACGCAGGTCATTGTCGTGGGCGGTGCGAAAAAGAAAGTGTTACTCGAAAAATCAGACGAGCCGATGAACGTGGGCACAGAAAAAAACCCAGCAATCCAAATCAACAACGCTGAAGCTGTCTACCTCATTACCCGGTCAAAAAGAAAGGACGATATGGGCAAGCTCGACATCTTTGCGGGGTTATCGACATATCGCATCATTGACGAATTGTACGCAGAAACAAATGAAGCAGCCATTAAATATAGGGATCGCAGCGGTTCTTTCGATTATGAATCTGCCCTAGCGTCTCATGCAACGAAGCATTCCGAGGAGTTCAGTGCGGTTAGTCTCGCTATTCAAGGTGATGAGGAGGAAAAATCAGCGGACAACCGTTCTCTCGTCCAGGCACAGAGAGTAGAGAACGGGAGAGTCAATCATGCTTTTATGGAACGGGTGTACGATCAAGGGCGTTACGCCATGATCTGTTGCGGCGGTTCGAGCGCGCCGCGCTTGTATGGGATGTGGACCGGGGAATGGAACCCCGGTTGGCGCGGGATTTATACTCTCGACGCTAATGTGAACTTGCAGGTTGCCGCAATGAACACGGGGCATCTCGAACAAATGGCGCTCGGCTATATCAACTTTTTCTTAAGAAACGCGCCGGATTTTGAATATAACGCACGGATGTCCTACGGAATGCACGACGCCTTGCAAGTGTCCGTCAACTCGGACGGCGATCGCGGCATGCATGTGGAATACGACAATGATTATCCATTCGAGTACTGGAATGCGGGTGCGAGTTGGTGTCTTTTGCCGATATTTGAATACTGGCAGTGTTATGGCAATCGACAAATTCCAATTCACGAGAGCATGAGAATCCAGGATCTCCAGCCGATCCTTGGAATAAAGGATGGAGGGCTGACCGACGAGGAATTTGCAGACGTGCTCCTTAGAGGATATTTGGATCTTGAAAGAGATATCTTGCTTCCGCTTCTGACCAAGCAAGCGAACTTCTGGGAACAAATCTGTACGCCAGAATATTACACGGATGCTGACGGCAACGCTTGCTATCAAAGCGGCAAAACGACGCTTAATGCTGGAGAAAAGTACATCCTCATCCCGACCTATTCACCAGAGAACCACCCGATCGGATACAATAGTACGATCACCGCCAATGCGACGATGGATATCTCAGCTGCTCGCGACGGTCTTCACATGGTCATCGCGTTGGAAAAAGCACTCAAGCGCGACGGATACGAAGCGGCAGTGGCCAAATGGGAATCGCTGCTAAAGCTGCTGCCGGAATATCAGCTTGATTCGGACGGCGCCTTGCGGGAGTGGGCAATGAAGGAATACACGGAAAATAATAATCACCGCCACCTAAGCCACCTCTATCCAGCCTGGCCGGCGTACGAAACACAAACAGAACCGGATTTAGCCAAAGCCGCCTCGATCGCATTGGAGAACCGAAATAAGTACAATACGGAAGATGACACAGCGGGACACGGCTGGATGCACAAGGCCTTAGTAATGGCCAGATTGAAAAATGGGGATGGCGTTGTTGCTTCCCTGCTGCCGATGATGACGAATGATGGTTACTACGAGTCCTTGATGACCGATCACGACACAAACAGAAGATGCCATACTTACTGTACTGATACGCTATTTGGTACGGTAGCGGCAGTGAATGAGGCGTTACTTTTCTCTAATACCGGCATGATCGAAGTACTTCCAGCTTTGCCCTCCGACTGGTCGAAAGGTACTATCAAGGGCTTAATGGCCAGAACCCGGGTCGAAGTCAAGCATCTTGCATGGGATCGGAACACCAAACACGTAACCGTCACGCTACGTTCTTTGGAAGACGACAACTCGCTTCATTTAATGGCGGGGATTTCATGGAACAAAGCGACCGTTGACGGGATTACAATCGAAGCGATTCACGATGACAGGAACACCTACATTCCGCTGACACTACAGAGTGGATCGGACGTAACAGTAGTTTTTACAGTCACAGATTAAGCAGGCGATACGATGCCAGAAACAATAGCTCTAAAAGATCCCTTCCTGTAATGATAGACTAGAGTAGGAAATAAATGGGCGAAGGAAAGTATGAGGAAAGAATGACACTATGCAAGTATTCTCCACGGCCAGAATGGCTGCCTGTCAAAACCCTTCTCGTTTAGCAGATGAGCGTACTTTACGCATGAAGGGGATTTTGGATCTTCGGATGATATAGTGGGTAAGGAATCTAATATTTCAGTAAATTGGAATGAGCGATGAATAAAGTGTTTGGAGGGTGTTACTGAACTATCGTTCAAAAGATATGAGTACGTGGGTAAAATGTAAATGGATACGAATCTGCCGGCAGGTGAACAAATAAGTCGAAAAGAGCCATTTTTTCACAATTGCACACCGGCTTTTTTGTTTTATCGGTACAAGTTATTGTCCTGAGCCGAGGACAATAACTTGTACCGATTGCCGTAATGGACAAGAACATAGTCCGATTACCGATTAGATAAGTATCTTCTAACTGGGTTAGTCTCAAACTTCTGCAAGCTGAGATTGTCCACGAATCTGACGAGTATCTTCTGGAGCGTATGACTCCTGAAGGAGATTCCGAACAGCAAGCAGCATTTTGGCCATGAAAAGAATTGGCGCGATACAAATGATGCAGGAAAATAAAATGTTGATTCATATAACAAGAAGAACTCTTGTCGGGGGACAAGAACAAAGTCCCATTGAAAGTCGCTATTATAGCGGCTTTTTTGTTTTATCGGTACAAGTTCTTGTCCCGAGTCGAGGACAAGAACTTGTACCGATTGCCGAAAAGGACAAGAACATGAGCCGATTACCGATTAGATAACCATTTAAATATGTTTCCCATGCAATTTTCATTAAGCTAACGAGCAGGATAATTTGGTAAATGTTACAATTGGTCTAGGGAAAGTAATCCAAATATGGGAGGGTAAGAATGGTTCTCTTAATAATAATTGTATTAGTAATTTGACTGGCTGGTATTATTGGGAATCAATATTCATGTTAAGGAAGATGGAGAGAATTGAAGAAACTCTTCGTGAGATAAGAGATAGAATATAGGCGAAATTAGTTTTGTCGGGGGACAAGAACATAGTCCCATTTGAAGTCGCTATTTTAGCGGCTTTTTTGTTTTATCGGTACAAGTTCTTGTCTCGAGTAGAGGACAAGAACTTGTACCGATTGCCGGAATGGACAAGAACATAGTCCGATTACCGATTAGATGATCTAAGTAAACCCCATAATTCTCGTATCGGTTGTTTACGTTAATGATCAAAGACGAACTAAGCTGCCAATCCCCTTTCGGCAACCTAGTATAAGCTGGAGATTGAACTATCCTTCGCCGTCTTATAAACAGTATCACTTTTTGACACGTTTTAAAGTTATTATAAACCCATCAAGTGAAAACACAAATCATTCGAACAAAATTTTAAAAAAGGAAGGTAATCAAATATGAAACAATTTACGTTGGAAGAAAAAGAGAGCTTTATCGTATTGGGGATTGGAACGGAACTGAAGAGCGATTACACAGACTTCGCCGGCATGAACAAGGAAAAGGCAGACTTCTGGTCGATCGTCGAAGAAGATGGAAGACTTGACACGTTAAAATCCATCGCCGCCAATGATTACATTTTTGCCGTGAACGAAGCGGTGAACAACAAGATGATGTACTATGCCGGCGTCATGACGGATGCATCGCTGCCAGAGGCGACGAGAATGATCCAATTCCCTCAGGGGGAATACCTCGTAGTTAAAGGGGAAGCGGCGACGTCCGATGAACTGGGCAATCAGCTTGCTGGCGTTGCCTTTGGTCAAGTGCTGCCGGAAGCGAAAGATTTTGCTTATGTTGGTGGGCCGAATGCAACGGTTGAGATGGGGCAGCGGGACGGCGTCGTATTTGGCGAAATGTGGATTCCTGTAGTTAAAAAGTAAGTAGAACGTGACATAACCGAGGCGAGTTTGCCCGATGCTGGTTCTAAGGTGTAGTGCTCGCAAACTTTTAGGAGGGATAGAAATGTCGTATATAGTTGATTTTAAAGATGTGTCTACCGTGGGTGTTGAGTCTTCTCCAGTTGCAGTTGCGCTTGCTGGTCTGCGGGCAAATGAAGCCCGTTATTTCATGAACAAGTATAAGCACGAATTTAGGGTCGTACCCGCCAGTGAAAGTCAGGAGACTCTTGATTATGTAAACCGGATTTTGAAAGAAGAACGTGACCTCGAGTTTGCAGCCAAGCCATTGGAATCGTCGCAATTTCAAGTTGAAAATATTCAATTCACCTACGTCTTTTATGAAGATGGTCTGGGGCTCAATGTGATGTATACGGTGGATGACCCGAAGAAGCGGGCTGTTGGTTTTAAGCTTTCGGACGGGATGGAGGAGCCGAAGGAGCTGGAAGGGAAATTCAAGTTTGCCCGGCAGAAGTCTAAATTGGCTGGAACGATCCGGGGCTCGTTTTTTGTCATAAAAAAAGAGTATTAAGAGTACATTTGAAAAAGCCGCAAAGACGCGGCTTTTTTTCATTGTAATTCCATAAACATCGAATGAAAATATAGAACATGGTCCCAATGGAAGCCGCTATTTTAGCGGTTTTTTTGTTTATCGGTACAGGTTCTTGTCCCGAAGAAAAGACAAGAACTTGTACCGATTGCTGTAAAGGACAAGAACATAATCCGATTACCGATTAGATAAGTATTATAACTGGGTTTCCATGCGGGGAAGATGGAATCCTTTATCGCATCAAACAGCCGCATTTTCTCACTTTGCGGCAAGTCTTGAAAGCTTCGTAAACATTTAGCCAATCCATTTATTTATCGCCCCCTGTATAAATTTTCTATCTGATATACAGGATGCCCATACTTAGCAACAATTAATGCGAAAAGAGCGTATTATATTAATTAGTATCCAAATTTTGGAGCAAAAAGCTATGTTGACTTTCTACCTACTAAAGGGTAGAATTCGCTTCATGAACAACAACAAAAACACCGCTAAGTTGATTCTTGATACTGCTCAAGAGCTAGTTCAGGAGTTCGGCTTCAATGGCTTCAGCTATGCGCATATTGCAGAAAGGGTCGGCATACGCACGGCGAGCATTCACTACCATTTTCCGAATAAGGAGGATCTAGGTGAAGCGTTAATAACCAGGTACCACAGTGAGTTCGTCGCAGCCATTGCTCAGATCGACGCCGAGACGCAGAACAACTTAGAGAAAATACGCAAATATGTCATGATCTTCAGCATTCCTGTAAATACGTATTGCACCTGCCTGAGCGTAATGTTTTCTTCGGACCTGGCTACCTTATCGGAGAAGATTCGTGAGAAGCTTAGTGCGTTTTTCACCGCAAACTTGGCATGGGTAGCGAAGGTGCTCGAGCAAGGAAGAAGTGAGGGACATCTTCGTTTTGAAGGAAATGCGGAAGAGCAAGCGCATAGAATCTTAGCTTCCCTTCAAGGGGCGCAGCTGCTTGCCAGAACTTTCAAGGATGCAAGTCGGTTCAACATGATCGCCGAAAGCGTCATATCCGCTCTTATTTAAAAAGTGGAGCGGGATTTTTAAGCTAAATCTATCTTTTAGTAGATAGATAAATAAATAAATGGCCATATAATCACCGAAGGTTTTATGTTTACTAACAGGAGGAGGTGAAATTCCTTTATAATTATCTACCTTTTAATAGATAGAAAACAACGTGTCGGCAGTAGACTAACTAACAATAAAGTTTGAATTTAATTGGAGGCGATGAGATGTTGTATGAAATGCGGGTTTATGATGTTTGTCCCGGTAAGATGGAGGCAATAATTGAACGTTTCGACAAGCATGTAGTTGCCTTGTTTGAGAAACATGGGATGTTGATCAAGCATTTTTGGGTTGATGCGGATGATGCAAACAACCGCCTATATTATGTCGTCGAGCATCCCGACATGGAATCGCGCAATGTGAACTACGAACGTTTCCGCTCCGATCCCGAATGGATCGAAGTGAAGCGACTTTCTGAGCTAAATGGTCCTTTAACTCAGAAACAGGAAAGTTTCTTCATGCACAATGCATCATTCTTCAAAAAAACTAAACCAACTTATCGAATGGAGAGAATAAAATGAAAATACTCGTAATCGTAGCACACCCGAGCCTGGAATCATCCAATTGGAACAAAGCATGGGTTGAAGAACTGAAGAAAAACGGCGATATCACAATCCACGAACTGTACAAGGAATATCCAAGCGAGAAGATTGACGTTCAGCGCGAACAGCAGCTCATCGAAGCGCATGACCGTATCATCTTCCAATATCCGCTATACTGGTACAACATGCCTCCACTTCTTAAAAAATGGTTCGATGCCGTATTGCTATACAACTGGGCATACGGTCCGGAAGCGACAGCGACAACCGGCAAAGAAATAGGGGTAGCTATTTCGACTTACGGCACAGCGGAATCCTACCAGCCTTCGGGTTCCAACCGTTTAACGCTCGAGCAAATTTTGGCGCCGATTCAAGCAAGCGCGCGTTTCATCAGCGCTGTGTACCTGCCACACTTCACAGTGAACGACACGTCCGACGTGACGCCGGAGCGTTTGGCGCAAAGCAGTAATGCATACGTCGAGCATATTATGTCGGTTAAACCAATGACGGAGGCATAACACCCATGTCCGCTTACCATATGGATCCGGTAAATACTTGCCGAATTCACGCAGCTTTCTGAAATATTCAATTAAGGCATGCTGGCTTCCACCGCATCATCTTTCAGTTTGCGGTTCGCACCGACATAGACTTGACTTTACAATACACGTAAAAGTTTGGAGCGATTATAATGAGCAATCAAGGAAAAGTATATATTATTACTGGTGGTAGCAGTGGGCTTGGTAAAGCAATGGCAGTAGAACTAGTCAAGCGCGAAGCAAATGTCGTCATCAACGGACGCCGTGAACAAGCGCTAGTGGATGCTGCAAAGGACATCGACCCGACAGGCAAGCACGTGCATATCGTAGCTGGCGATGTCGTGGAAACTAAAGTTGCTCAGCAAATCGTCGACGAAGCGTTAGAGAAATTCGGCCGCGTCGACACCTTGATCAACAACGCGGGCATCTTCATCGCAAAGCCGTTCACAGAGTACACTGAAGATGAATTCACAAGATACATGGGCACAAACGTGGTCGGTTTCTTCCATCTGACGCAACGCGTGCTTGTGCAAATGCTGAAACAAGGTACGGGCCATGTCGTCAACATCACGACAAGCCTGACGGATTCACCGACGGAGCAAGTTCCTTCCGCGCTTGCAAACTTGACAAAGGGCGGCTTGAACTCCACAACGAAAGCACTAGCAATCGAGTATGCGAAACGTGGCATCCGTGTGAATGCCGTGTCGCCTGGCGTTATCAAAACGCCGATGCATGCGCCAGAAACGCATGAATTTTTGTCAAAACTTCATCCGATGGGACGAATGGGTGAGGAACAAGAAGTCGTCGAAGCCGTGCTTTACTTGGAGTCGGCTAAATTCGTAACGGGCGAAATTCTTCACGTGGACGGCGGCCAAAGCGCCGGCTGCTAATTTATGCCGGAAGTTGCCGCAATAAAACCTGATCGCAAACGAAAGGAGAATATTATTCATGCCAATCGTAAATATTCAAGTCACACGAGAGGGCACAACGCCTGACCGTGATTCGGTGACAGCCGAAGAGAAAGCAGCACTCATCAAGGGCGTTAGCGAATTGCTGCTTAACGTACTGAAAAAGCCGCTGGAGTCGACATTCGTCATTATTGAAGAAGTTGACACTGATAACTGGGGTTGGGGTGGACTTCCGGTATTGGAGTACCGCGGGAAAGTGGCTGCAAAGAAGGCAACTGAAGAGTGATTCCAGGCGAGAGCAAGACAGGAAGGGAAATGAAAAAATCAATTTTTTCTGCCCAAATCTTAAAATTTGAAAAAAGTGCATTATTTCAGTCAAACATATCGACACATTGCAATATATAGATTTTTATATACAGAAAGTTATTATAAGAAGGCAAGAAAGTAAGCGAATAAGATTTGAAGAAATCCTGCAGTTTCTATGTGGATTTAAGGCGTGTCTTTCAGAAGTATACTTTCATTCGAGAGAGGTAAAAACGAATATGGAAAACTTTGAATTTCATAATCCGACTAAAATTTTGTTTGGAAAAGGTCAAATTAGCAATTTAAAAAAAGAAATTACCGCTTACGGTAAACGTATTCTGTTAGTGTACGGAGGCGGCAGCATAAAAAAAATTGGCCTTTACGATAAAGTTATTCGAGAACTGGAAGAAATCGACGCTTACATCGTTGAGTTAGGAGGTGTTGAACCGAATCCGCGACTAACGACCGTTAATAAAGGGATTAACCTCATCAGAGATCATCAGCTTGATTTTATTCTTGCAGTCGGTGGCGGCAGCGTTCTTGATTGTGCTAAAGCAATTGCCGCAGGTGTACCATACCATGGCGACTTATGGGATATCGTGACTAACAAGGCGAAAGCCCCATCTAATTCTGTACCGATTGGCACAATTATAACTATCGCGGGAACAGGATCAGAGATGAACGGGAATTCCGTCATTACGAATTGGGAAACGAAAACGAAAGCGTTTTTTAACTCCAATCATGTGCTTCCAAGATTCAGTATTCTGGATCCCGAGCTTACTTTGTCTGTACCCCGGGAACAAACGATATACGGCAGCGTTGATATTATGGCCCATGTCTTCGAACAGTATTTTCATGCTTCGAGCAATGCACCTCTTCAAGAGAGAATTGGTGAAGCGATTCTTCGCAGCGTTATCGAGACAGCGCCTAAGCTCGTAGAAGATTTGAACAATTACAAATATCGCGAAATCATGTTATTAAATGGAACATTGGCCCTAAACGGACTAACTGGAATGGGCGTTAATCCAGATTGGTCGACGCATCTTATCGAACATGCGGTATCCGCTGTCCATGATATTCCGCATGGCGGGGGAATCGCGATAATTGCCCCGCATTGGATGGAACATGTCGCGGCCGTACGCCCTGAAAAAGTTGCACAGCTGGGTGTTCGTGTCTTCGATCTGGATCCGACAGGAAAAACAGATGCTCAATTAGCATCGGAAGCGATCCAATGTCTCAGGGAATTTTGGGCATCTATTGGTGCGCCTACAAAGCTATCGCAATATGGAATTGACGACAAGGAAATTGAGCTGATGACGGAAAGAGCTATGCTAGCCGATCGAATAGGCAACTATGTACCTCTTACACATAAAGATGTCAAAAAGATTTTGAGAAACTCTTTATGACTTCATAAAATGGCGGGCTGTCTCAAAGAGAGACAGCCCTATTTTTTCGTAGGAATAGTTTATTGCGACACCCCTCTAATCGAAACAAACTACCCACTAATGGTTTCTTGTTCTTTTGGCCGAATAATAAAAAGCCATAAATGGGAAGATATACCCATACCAAGATTTTGTTAAGGGGGGATTTGACGTGAAACGGTTCAATAAATGGATAGGAACAAAAACGAATCACCCACCCATAGCTGAAGTGTCTCCGGAGGATCTCGAGAGTGTTGATCTTTCCTCAGCACTAGACAAAAATGAGGCGATGTTCCAAGACATATTCAAGAACTGCTCCGACATTGTCTTCCGAAAAGTAAGTTATGCAGAACAAGAGTCACTGGTTGTATATCTTGCCAGTCTCTCAGACGAGCAGGTCATTGACGATCATATTCTGAAACCATTGTTCGAGAGCGATAATAAACAAGAGGCTGAGTCTAAGTTTTCCAGAGCTGCGTCTCTTGGGAAATCCATCATATCTGCTGGGTCGACAAAGCTGTCATCTCAGGTTCAGGAAATCGTTCATAATGTTTTGGATGGTTATGCTGCCGTCTTAACAGATACAGACAGCCAGGCATTACTGGTCAGGGCGAATGGTGCTAAGTATCGAAGTCTTGAGGAGCCTTCCTCAGAGCAGGTAATTCGGGGACCCAGGGATGGATTTATTGAAAATATATCAACGAACATGGGCTTGATCCGCGGCAGACTCAAAACAGTAAAGTTGAAGATGGAGTCCGTCATTATCGGTGATTTGACGCAGACACAAGTCGTCATGACTTATATTGTTGGAATTGCCGAGGATTCTTTAATTGAAGAAGTCCGTAAGAGGGTAAGCCGGATTCAAATTGATGGTGTCCTTGATTCCGGTTATATCGAGGAATTTATCGAAGATTTGCCATACTCACCTTTTCCTCAAGTGCATAGTACGGAACGCCCTGATGTGGTTGTTGCCGAACTCTTGGAAGGGAAAGCAGCGATCCTTGTTGATAACACCCCATTTGTACTAATCGTTCCTATGACGTTCTGGACAGGACTTCAAGCAAGCGAGGATTATTACATACGTTGGCCTATAGCCACTTTTGTACGTTGGATTCGTTTCTTGTTCATTTTTATCGCGATCTTTGCACCTTCCTTATACGTGGCTATCACAACATTCCATCAAGAAATGATTCCTACAAATTTGGTGTTGAGTATTGCATCTTCTCGAGAAGCAGTGCCCTTCCCCGCAATGTTTGAAGCACTCTCGATGGAGATCGTCTTTGAAGCGCTTCGGGAAGCCGGTATTCGTTTGCCGAAGCAAATTGGGCAAGCCATCAGCATCGTAGGGGCATTAGTGATCGGGCAGGCGGCAGTGGAAGCTGGGATTGTATCTGCTCCGATCGTTATAATCGTATCCATAACGGGGATTGCTACCTTTGCCATTCCACGTTTTAATTTCGCAAGCGGTATACGGCTGCTGCGCTTTCCGATCCTGTTCTTAGCGGGAACGCTAGGACTCTATGGGGTTGTTCTCGGATTTTTATGTATCGTGCTGCATGTCGCTTCATTACGCTCGTTTGGTGTTCCTTATTTGACACCACTTGGCCCGATTACAGTGACCAATTTGAAGGATATCCTCATCCGAGCGCCGATCTGGGCGAGGAGGTTCAGACCTCACGCCACTGGGATAAATGATCCGATTCGTGAGCCGACTGGACAAAAACCTTCTCCCTATCGTAGTAAGCGCGATTAGTTAATCGCAAGTCGTTGACAAAGAGAAAGGAACGAAAATGAAACCATCGCTGCTAATTTGCCTACTTCTTCTCATCTTATTTACTAGTGGTTGCTGGGATCGAACAGAAATAAACGACCTTGCTTTTATCACGGGATCGGCCTTCGATTTGACCGAGAAGGGGGAGAGTCTGTTGACCTTGCAACTAGCCATTCCTACTTCTTCACAGGAGGGGGGAAAGGACGGAAAGTCAAATAAGTTCTTTGTCTTGTCTGCCACCGGCAAGAATGTAAGCGATGCATTCGAAAAAATACAGAAAAAGAGCTCCCGTAGACTATTCACGTCTCATCGCAGCGTGATTTTCATCGGCGAATCGCTGGGACGGAAGGGGATTAACGATGTGCTTGACGTTTTCGCTCACGATCCGCGTCAACGTTTAAAAACTTATATTATGGTTGTAAAAGGGGCAGAAGCAAAAAAAGTACTGGAGGCGCAATACCCCTTTGACCAAGTACCGATGGAAGCGGTCAAAGAGTTGGAGACTCAACAAAGTGAAATTGCCGTAACCTTGCGGGATTTCTTCATAGCAGCATCCAGCCAAGGGATTAATCCAATTATGGGAGTTATAGAAGCGGAAACGGAAGGAGCCAACCAAAGCATCCCGGTATTCAAGCTATCCGGAGCTGCTGTGTTCAAAAATTTGAAACTAGTCGGTCTGTTAAACAGTTATGAGACTAACGGATTAAACTGGGCGAGAAATCATATGAAGGATGGCAGAATCAATACAGAGTTACCAAATGAGAAAGGGAGCGTGGGAATGGTGGTCACTCATGCTAATCGTACCATCACTTCCGATTTTAACGGAGACCGTATTAAATTTAAGATCATATTAAAAGCGAATGGCACTCTCTTCGAGAACAATTCGGCTCTCAATGTTAATCGGCCACAAAATATCGCACTGATACAACAGTCGTTAGAAAGAGCTGCGGAGAGACAAGTCAAAGATGCCATTGTTAAGCTTCAAAAGCGATTTGATGCGGACGCCATTGGTTTAGGACGAGAACTTTACAGGAATAAGCCAAACGAATGGAAAACCATCCAAGCGCAGTGGGACCGCAAATTTTCTGAAGCGGACGTCACCGTTGACGTGAAACTGTCAATTAGCGGTGCTGGAATGGCTGGGCCTCCGTTGCAATTAAATGAGAAGGAGATCATCAATTGATTGCTTATATCGTTGGTTACGTGCTAATTGTGGTAATTTGGTTTTTTTACCGGATAAAACCTATGCGGAGAAATAAAGACACAAAGGAAATGGTGGTGTTTGGAGGAATTTTAGGCGTCTCTTTGCTAATAGGTTCCTTGCTGATTGCGCATGTTGACTTGCCGAGTTTTATTCTAGCTTGTCAATTCCCGCTCGAACCGATCGGGAAGTATTTATTGAAACAATGATCGCTTCATTTTTCTTCTAATCGAGTCGATTATCAGCAGCAATAAAGGGATCAGACTTTGATTAATGAAACCCAATAATGGAAACGTGAAGATAAGATAATTGAGTAGCTCGGCACTATTCTTAAAAATCCATACGGAGCCAATTAGAGATAACAGTGTAAGCGGATATATCAAGCTTCGGTCATTTCGCAGCTCAAAAAGATGACTCACACAAAGACCTATAATAAAGATGGACACCGCAACTTTTACAAAACAGCCTATTACCCACGTCGATACCGCAATAGCCTCCAGCCGCTCGAATGAGCCCTCTATTCCGATGTATTGGACAACACTCAAAAAAGAAAAGGTCAGTTTGCTTGTTAATGGACCAAAGATCATGATCGTTAGCATCACAATACTTACCGTGAGTAAAGTAATGCCTGACAGAGCAATAAACGAAACTTTGTGTGCTATCTTAGGTTGCTTTAAATACGGGAGGAGCCATCCCAAAATAAAGAGCTGACTCATAAACCCTCCTGCCGGGCTGATAGCTCCTTGAATAACAGGATATATCCCGCCGTTTAATATCGGTTTAATCTCGTTGTAATTGGCTTCCAAAATAGTCAAGATTAAGAGCGGAATTATTAAAACGAGCAAAAGTACGGTAAGAAACTCGTTACTTCTGGCAATCACCTCAATACCCAGATGAGCAGCCAGTCCGCATAGGATAAGAAATGTCAGACTAATGATGAGGGCAGGGCTCCTTGGGAGCAGTAACGTGCTGATAAAACCTGTATGCTGCATCGTAATGGTTGAGATAGAAATAAACCAATAATATACGTAGTTGGCGACCACTAATTTTCCCAGGCCTTTACCGAGGATTTTCGAACTGTACTGAGTAATGGTCTCTCCTGGATATCGTTTCGCAAGTTCGATCATCACCCAAATACTGATGATACCTGTGACAGACGCGAGCAGGGCGGACAACCACGCGTCTTGCTTCGCAAACATGAACATAAAGGAAGGAACACTTAATAAGTTCGTAGAGATAATAAACGTAAATAATAAAAAGCTAAGTTGGTTCCCTGTTATTTTTTCCGTAGCTTGCATGGATTTGTCCTCCATTGACTATGAATGGTGTTCTAATTATTGACCCATCAGTAAGGATTTAAACGTCAATGGAACAAGAACTTGATCATAGATGATTCGCCATTAATTTTACGGCAGTTGAGTCTCTTGACATGGAGTAAACTCCATATTTTAAGATACAGGTGCGGTTGATCCGAAACAGCTTAACTGAGATTAGAAGGGAGGGATAAGATGGATTCTACATTTTCCATCGCAGAGATTTCGGAAAAGTCAGGACTTAGTTACGATACGATACGGTATTATGTGAAGATTGGCCTCCTGCCGCCGACGAAGCGTAAGGAAAACGGACAGAGGGAATATGGCACAATCCATCTCGAACGACTAATCTTTATTTCACATCTCAAACGTACCGGCATGCCGCTCAGGGAAATTAAACGTTACATGACGATGGCATCTGCCCAAAATTATGAGAGTTGTTATGATTTACTTTATAAGCATAAACACGAGATTGAATCGCAAATGGTGGAAATAAAGGCAACACTGGAATTAGTGAATTATAAACTGGATCATTTTAAAGATCTAATGAAAAAATCAGGACTAGGAGAAGAATGAAGATGAAAGAAGATAATAACTATCAAGTTACACTTCAAAAACCAATCCATTCGGGCTTTGGGTCGCAAACAACTGCACGGGAAGTACTCGAAGGCTTTGACCTGAATGGAAAAATCGTCATTGTAACTGGGGGATATTCAGGGGTCGGATTGGAAACAACCCGCGCCTTAGCCGAGGCTGGAGCGACCGTCATTGTCCCTGCTCGTACACCTGAGAAAGCTCTCACATCGGTTGCAGGCATCCCTAGAGTTGAGTTAGAAGAGTTGGATCTAATCAAACCTGCTTCAATTGAGGCATTTGCACAAAGGTTTCTGGACTCTGGACGACAGCTGGATATCCTGATCAATAATGCCGGTATCATGGCTCCGCCTCTAGTGCGTGACGCACGGGGCTACGAATCCCAATTTGCAACTAATCATTTGGGGCACTTTCAGTTGACGTTAATGCTATGGCCCGCCTTGAAGAAGGCGAAAAACGCCCGAGTTGTATCTGTTTCCTCTACAGGTATCCGCTTCGGTTGGTTGCGATTCACGGACATATGTACAAAATCCTAATTTTGTGAAAAAGTTTTTACAAGCAAGATAAGAAGCCTATCATTATTAACAACAAATTAGAGACGAAAATATATTTATCTGCAGCCACGATCTATTAGCAGGCTGACAAAGCTTTACGAATGGCCATCGTAAAATGGATGGCAGCCATAAACCTATCTGTTATAACAGCGAGGTTCGATGACGGTCTACCGTTTATTAGAGTATAAAGCTGAGTTGTTTAATGTTTCTTCGACAGTATGGCCTTTAGTTTACACAACTTTCCAAGAAGTTCCTCTTAACCCGGTAGCCGATTACTATTTTCTAAATCGTAGCTACGTAAAAGCAAAACATAGGTAGTCCAGAACATAACACCAACACCCAGACTACCTATGTTTCAGTTATTTGGGTTTCGAGTTGAAGCATAAGCGGATTTATCGGCAAAAATTAGGGCGTTTCCCGCCCTTTTATTGTAATTGCAATGTTTTAGCTTCCAATTTTATTAACTGTATTCAATTGAATACTCTATTTCGCAGATTTTTTGTTTGTTAAAAACAAAGCAGGAACGAGCATTACCAAGCTAAGGACTAAGGCTAGCAGGAAACCATCGTGGTAAGCAGTGGTCATAATGGGAACCGTTGGCGTGTTGCCTGCAAGTGAAAGACTGACAACCGTTGCAAGTACTGCCGAACCAAATGCGGCGCCAATATTTTGAACAAGGCGTGTTCCGACACTAGCTTGTGCAATTTCTTGCTTAACCATACCGGTGTATGAGTCAGTCATCATGGGAATGGTGGCGCCGCTGATACCTATACCGCGTACAAACAAGACGACACTCATAACAATGAGTGAAGATTCCTCATTGAAAAAGACAAAAGGAATCGTACCAACAATGGCGAGCGCCAAGCATACTAAGACAACAATACGCGCACCCAATTTATCGGTCAGCCTGCCAATCAACGGGCGCGCAACTAATGTACCTATACCTTGCGGAATCAAAATCAATCCGGCACTCAAAACCGAGAAGCCTTTGACATTTTGGAAAAACAAAGGTAATAACAACATAGGGCCATTTGTGGCAATTCCCGCAAGGAACAAACCAACCATGGCGGCGCTGAAATTTTTCGACTTGAACAAATGCAACGGGAGAATCGTTTGTTCCTTTTTGATTGCGGCATAAATCATGTAAATGCTTAACATCGCGGCTCCGGCAACAACAAACCCAATAGTCGTACGGTTGTTAGACGCAGCAATCCCGTAAATCAACGAGGCTGAGGCGGCGCCCAATAAAGCAATCCCAATAAAGTCGAACTTGGCTTTACGATTAACCGGCGTGAAATTGGGCAGCTTCATAATCATTAAAGTGATGGCAAGAAGGCCAACGGGAATGTTGACAAAGAAAATGTAACGCCACGATAAGAACTCAACAATCACAGCCCCGATAACTGGACCAAGGATTGGACCCAAGACCATTGGGGTAGCAACGGTGGACATTATACGTCCCATTCGTTCCCTTCCGGCGAATTCAACAACCAAGGTAGTCAGCAATGTCATGATAAATCCGGCGCCTACACCTTGAAATATCCGAAAAATAATCAATCCATAAATACTTCCGCTGAATCCCAAAGCAATCGAAGCCGCTAAGAATAAAATATTTGCGCCAATCATTAACCATTTGCCGTTGAAACGCTGAACCATCCAACCGACAAGCGGTACTGAAATCGCCATAGCTAACGCGAAACCCGTAATTGCCCATTGAATGAAGTCAAGTCCGACATTGAAATCGACACTTAAATCCTGGATGGCGATGTTGACCATTGTTGAGTCAAGCAGCGGCATAATTGCTCCAAGCACTAAAATCCAAGCAACATTCATGATACTTTTGGGAATCGGCTCAAGTGCCGCGGCTTGTTCCTTCTTACTCATAATAAATCCTCCTTATTATATTAGTTGCAATACTGTATAGAAACTAAACAAAAAGATCAAATAAAATGCTGTCGTAAAGACAGCTCTTTTCGTTAAAAAAGACTCATGTTTCTTTCAGTTTTTTATCTATTATCTTTTCCATTTCAGAAAAAAACTCAATCATGTCTGTGTAGGAGGATTCTGGCATATCCCTTAGCGCCTTTAACGATCCATCAATCGCTTGTTTATGGTATTCAATGTGCCCAACGTAATTTTTCTGCCCCTCATCCGTAAGGTTCAAAACGACCTCCGTGTCTGAATCGGGAGATACTTTTTTTTCAACCGTACCCTTTTCCACCAGTTTGTAAATCATTTGTGAAGCAGCACCTTTGGTAATGCCTAAAATATCAGCCAGTGCAGTAATATTGATTCCCGGTTTATCCCCCACAGCTGCAATTGTATGAATTTCCGCTCTGGACAATAAGGCGTCTGTCCCATAGGAGCGCTGCTTATTATCCATCCGGTTGTATTTACTAATCACCCGTTCGAAAAGTGTGATAAACTTCGTATAATCGTTTATTTCGATTACCCCCTCATCTAGTTTAGTTGCTTTACAGTATAGCGAATATACAAAAGGATAATATAATTAATATCATCCGGGAAATCTTTTGTCAACTGTTTTTGATAAACCAAATCTGGTGACGATGACGTCAAAAGCGACCCGCTGTGGGGTGAGCGTAAACCCAATGTATAGCCGTGCCACGAATCGCCAAGAGAAGGGTTTCACTGTCCCAAATGTCAGCATCACAAGGCTAATGAGATCAAAACACGCAGACTTCCACTATACGAATGTACAAATTGTCGTCATCAAACGATGAATAATATCTCTATTTCTGAAATCTAACATGAGCTTTTCATTTATTTATCAGTGGCAAGGGCAACATGTTTTATACGCTTAGCATTAGCGGAAATTATTCTCACCATACTGAGTAGTTATAGTGTAGTGGGAAAAATATCAGAACGTTACCAAGCAGGAATGGTTATGTCAAATAAGTAAGTTAAAAAGGAGCAGTTGTCTCTCGACAACTGCTAAGTTCACTTAACGGGAACCTTTTTTTACAATTAACTCACATAAATATTACTTGCTCTATTGGCTTGTTTTTTGCTCATGTCATCCCCTCCGATGTATCTTCCAGTATACAAAAAGTACCCTTAGTCCAGACACCTTTTTTTCAAAATGTCCAATCTATGGGTACCAGTTTAAATATCTCCTTTTTTCTTCTTTCGGTTCTGTCCCCCTCACGTCCAATTACGTCTTCTTCTCCCGATACAGTAGCTACTATGCTGTTTTCTCTTTCGCATACGACATGCAGTTTACAACAAATCTAGGCCACTCTTAAAAAAGAGTGGCCATCAGATTACTTCAAATCTCTTCCTCTTGCTGTGATATTACTCGAACATCATCAAGCCTTTCTCTATAAGTATCTCCCCAATCCCTCATGGACAAAATAATCTGTTCCAACGTTCTTCCAAATTCTGTTAGTGAATATTCCACCTTAGGTGGAACCTGTTTATAAACTTCTCGGTGAATAATGCCGTCACGTTCAAGCTCACGGAGCTGCAGTGTAAGCATAAATTGCGTTATATGCGGATAAAGGCGGCGGAATTCGTTAAATCTTTTCGGACCTTCGATCAGATGATAAAGAATGATTCCTTTCCACTTTCCTCCTATGACATCCAAAGTTGTTTCTACAGGACACCCTTCCACGCTCGGAGTCGTGCAGTTCTTGTTCCTTCGATTTCCCAAAGCAGCTACACCTCCAATAGTATAATTTTTAATACTATATATTAAAATTATGCGTACTTTTCAAATCTCAGTATACACCATATTATTTAGTGGCAACAACAACACTATGATTTGGAAAGGATGGTTTGATCATGCCGATGAAATTCAGATAGAAGGTATACTACTGAACTGCAGGTTATTCTGTTCGTGCTGTCGATTCAATCAGGAGGTCATCCGCAAAGAAGAAAAAGCTTGCGGACTATACCGTAATCTTTTCCTTTTAATAAAAAAAACCTATTGGTTTGATCGTTCTATAATTTAAGGAGGCATCCCCTATGACTACTAATATCGCCACCCCAGCGCCCACTCGAACAGCCGCACGGCTCCCTCTCCCGGCACTGATCATAATGGCCTGCACCGTTTTCATCGTGATCATGACCGAGACGATGCCGGCCGGACTTCTCCCACAAATCGCTCGCGGGATCGGCGTATCTGAAGGCTCGGCAGGCCAGCTTGTCAGCGCTTATGCCATCGGAACGGTTCTCGCGGCGATTCCTGCCATCATGCTGACCCGCGGAGCTCGACGGAAGCCGCTGCTGTGCATCGGGTTGCTCGGGTTCCTCGTCGCGAACACGGTCACCGCGCTTGCGCCCAATCTCGCCGTCGCCCTCGTCGTCCGGTTTATCGCGGGAGCATTCTCCGGTTTGCTGTGGGGCATGCTCGCAGGATACGCAATGCGCATCACGGCACCGGAACGTGCCGGACGCGCACTGGCCATCGCCATGTCCGGTACTCCTGTCGCGCTTGCTGCAGGAACTCCTCTGGGCACCTGGATCGGTACGATGGTCGGATGGCGATGGACGTTCGCCGCGATGTCCCTGTTTATCGCTGTCATTCTCGTCTGTGCACTGATCCTTGTCCCCGACGCTCCAGGTCAGCAGGCACAGAAACGTATCTCGTTCCTGAAAGTGCTGCGTATTCCAGGCCTGGCGACCATCCTCGCGGTCGTCTTCGTATGGATGCTCGCGCACAACCTGCTCTACACCTACATCGCCTCATACCTGCAGCAAGCGCACCTAGATCTAAGGCCCGATATTGCGCTTGTCGTCTTCGGTATCGCTGCGATTGGTGGTATCTGGATTACTGGCATGCTGGTCGACCGCATGCTTCGCCGCCTTACTCTGGCCAGCGTAAGTCTGTTCATCGTCGTCGGTGCGATCCTTATTGCCACACAGGAGTCCATGCCGTTCGCTGTCCTCGCCATCATCTTGTGGGGCCTCGCCTTCGGCGGCTCGGCGACACAGCTCCAAACCGCCACGGGAAATACCGCAGGCGAGAATGCCGACGCGGCCATATCCTTGGTCACCACATCCTTCAACCTAGCGATTTTCGCAGGAAGTGCACTAGGCGCGGTCCTCGTTGAAGGCATTGGGGCATGGACACTCCCCTTGGGGATGATCCTTCTCTCAGTTATAGCACTAATCGCGGTTGGTTTTGGCCGACGTGTGGCGTTCCGGTCCGATCGCTGACCAGCGCGAGCCGGGACGCGTTTGCGGACAGTTGGATTAATGTGCTGCGTTTTCTGATACCACTCATGTTTGAAATCAGTTGGGCGCTCACCACATGAGTGTCTGAACCAAACGGGAAACGTAAGTTCAATAGGTAATATGAAGTGGCTGTCGAAATCAACTAGTCGGTAGTCTCTTCATATTATTCCATCTGGTAGCTGCCGACGAATCAGCAAATTCTAGAACTCCGGACAGCTGCGGTAGGAAAAGTCCACAGCTGCGACACTGCCAGCCTTATCTAAGAATCTTAAAAAGGAAGATTTGCACGGTGAAATGATTTCATCAAAGGAACGGGGGTTCGCTAATAAAAATCCACAGAATAAAATAAGCAGACAAAAGCCCGGTTTATTATCAGGCTTAAAAGGCTGCCGTAAAAGCTCCTGTTACTACAACTTTAGTCTCGAACCATTCTGGATGTTTTTAGTTTTAGTACCACTAAGCACATTTTTATCGCCTCGGGTCTCGTACCTAAAATCACCATAATTTCTTTTTCAATCTGGCCCTCGATAGCCATATAGTAATTTAATCCCACTAAATGTCCACCCATATAGGTTGCCTATTAGTGAAGGGATGCAACTTCGGATTGTTTAGCTCTTCCTCATCAAGTTTGTTTATGTAATTAATTATGTCTAAGTAAGACTTTCGAAATTGTCGAAGAGCATATTGATATTTAACATCTTTATACTGTTGATAAGACTCTTCATTGAGTTGATGGATCTGCTCCCACGTATATCCCGGGGCAGGTGTTTCAGGAATTGCCCCTTGTTCAGATATCGATATCCACTGCAAAAAACGCCTTTTCCTACCATTCGTTTAAACCTGAAAAGTAAACAAACGGCACGTATCAGAAGATCAATAGCCGTCCAAAGCCATACTCCTGCAATACCCATTCCTCAATATATACATAAACTCCTACGACACGAAACAGCCACATACCAATGGTTGTGCTGTACATTGGGCTTTTGGTATCCCCAGCACCGTGCAAAGCACCTGTCAGAACCAAGACTACAGCTAAAAACGGTTGCGCAAAGGCATCGATCTCAAGCGCAGTCGTTACCATGTCGATGATATCAACTTGACCAGTGAACCATGTCGCGGCTAAAGGTGAAAATATAAACAACAGCACACCGATGAGGGACATAAAAATAACTGCGATACCTGTCGTCAACAAACCATATCAGTAGGCATCTGCTCGACGATTTGCTCCCAAGCTCTGGCCTACTAGGGATAATACCAGCGTCGCTGTCACCAAGTACAGGCTAATGTAATTAAATGGATAATCTAAGGTAACAACAGACTTGATCAGCATTTTCCAACAAAACATAGGGAACAGCCGAGATACATGAAAAAAATAGACCACCGCAAATAAGCGCTGCCATTAATCCGGCAACGCTGATTATTATATGTTTAATTTTGGATATTTTAGATTGATTTTTCCTGAAAATTATTCGCTAATCCTGTCCATAATGGGCAATCAGTCTCTTTACTTGCACCATCTCTTACACAGGATAAGTAGGCACATTCTCCGTTACCTTATTGCCATGGCCGGCGCGCGTCACACAGTGCGAAGTGCATGTTCGAGTGTGGCGTAAAAATCCCGAACGAGGGCAGTAAGTTCCGGTCCGGACTCATCAGGCGTCCCAGCTCCGAGCGGTGGTTGCGGTGCTTGGCTAAACTATAAACTGGGTGCAGACTGGATCGCGAGGAGCCCCGATTTGTACCAGTTACTAATTTTAACCTGGCAGCGAATCATTGGTTTCTGGTATACAAATGCCTTATCTTCCCCGATCACCAGCTTTTGGCTTTTGATATGTAAATCCCTTCTTGAACACTTAATATATTACTTTTTTGAATATTGGTAGATGTTTTGAATGAGAAAGCAGTGAATGAATTGTATAACTTCGTTATTGATCGACAGGCACCGTTATCTCTAGCTCCGGAAATGAAAACCTTCTTGCGTGTTTCATAACGAAATGAGGTACGGCTTGATTGTGAAATGTCTAGGCATTCGCTCGAACGGATCCATCTCCACGTTCATCGAAAATCATGGTCGTACCTGGAATTCCGCCTCCATATCCGCCGCTGTCCGAATCCACCTGATTTACATGAGATCGAATATGATAAAATCCTGTTATATGTAACACTTGTACTGACACCACGGCCGATTTGTTTGGAGTCTCGTTTCGATTTTCACAAAGCCTAGCGAGAATTTTCTTGAAATAAGCTTTATTTCGCTTTCAAAGCCCCCAGCTTTCTACGGATCCATGCCACAAGAAAGAGAAGCAGACCGAACACAAGCACTGAGAAGTCGAACCAGATGTGACTTGTCGCTAAATAACGTTCAAAATCAATATCGCTGGAAATGCCCCAAGAACTTACAACCAAAGCCAGAAAACCAAGCGGAAAAGCGAGCGCCTTATAATCTTTGAGACCAACCCATTCGCTCAATCCCACTACCGCCGCGTAATGATAGGTTGCCAGTTCAATAAACGTGCCGGGCAGCCATACAGCAAGTAGCAGGGCATCTATGTGCTGAAAGAATTCACCAAGAACTATATAACGGACGACTTCGATAAATGGGTAGTTCAAAGTATCCGTATATTCGCCAAAAAGAAAAACGGATACAAGTCCGGAAGCTGCCAGAGTAATCATTTCTCCAAACCAGGCAGCCATAACGAACAGCGCTATCTTCCGCTTATTCGATAATAATGGATAATACAGCCCAAGCAAAAGATACCCGGCAAACCAGGTAAACGGAACGGTGGCTCCTTTAAGCGAAGGTACAGGGCCTTTTCCCATGATCGGCAATGCATTCGATACCTCCCACTCGGGGATCGTAAGGATGCTCAGTATGACAAACAAACCGACCGTAGCCGGTATAAACAACTGTGCCAACCGACCAAGAACCTCGACGCCGCCCCGGGCCGTATAGGCTACAAGGAACATAATCCCGCCGGAGACAACTACCGAGGGGGTATTTTCTAAAAATACGGAAGTAATGAAGTTGCTGTATATCCGCAAGATCACGCTGGTCAGGTAGACCGCATAAAACACGACGATAAACCCTGCCACTATACCCAGCCATTTTCCCAAAATACGTTTGCTGTAAACGATAATGGATTCTTCCGGGAACATCCGACTGAGTCGCAGCATGGCCAGCACCATCATAATGCCGGTCAAATGTGACCATACGGGTGACAACCACAAGTCCCGCCCCGCCTTCTCACCCGCAATTTTGGGAATCAGCAGCAGCCCGTCATAGGCCATCAGGGAATAAAGCATAAACGCCAATTGTCCCTGGAATACTTTTCCTTTATCCACCATCTGTAACACCTCATCAACTTAATAAGCCGGAAAGTGGTCTGTAGAGCCACTCCACCCATCGGATAGGCCCTGGCATTTCCGGAAATAAAACGGCCACCAGGGCGGATATCCAGCTCAAGCCGGCAATTGAGGCAAGCACAACACGTTCCCGGACACGGACATTGTCCAAGCGAACCCACTCGAAACTCACGATGATGACGACGACCACCGTTATTCCCGCCACTTTCATCCAAATCATGGCTTGGTATGCTCCTTGTGCTGTCGTCCCAGTGGAATGCTGTTCATACCGATGCGCCGCAGCTTCACGCTGGCTTCTACCCTGAAATCCATCTCTGGATAGAAACGGTTCCATTGCGGTTCTAGGCGACTCCACTCATGTGGATTTCGGCGTTTGATGGCTTCACCGAAAGCAAAAATATCAGCGTGCATATGCTGGGTATCACGGACGGTCTGTGTTACGACCTCACGAATATGTTCTGCCGCCGCTGCTTCAAGCAAACGGGCATTTTGGGGATCAGCCATAGGGAGACGAGATGTATTTTGGATCATGTTGATCTCCGATTCGATTCGGATATTCATTTGCCACTCCCCATTCTTACGGATTGGAATCAAACGCGACTTTGCAGAAAGGGTCGTATAGGTCACCTGGGCGGGAGACTCATTCCCTACGTTGACAGTTTCGACATCGTTCTTCAATTGATTCGTTACCCACTTTGCGGCGAGGAACGAGTTCCCCGTCAGCGTCCCAACCATCCTCCCCCGGTTAAAGACCGCATAACCTTTGATGTAAGGCTCCCCGCCTTTGTTCGCTCTTCCCTCCCGGACATTGATGAATGGAAGGATCGCTGCATCTTCGTCGCTGCTCATACGCTGAATCAGCCGGCTTATCGTCAACGGCTTATGAAACACACGGGCAGCTTCGCTCTGCAAGAAACCTGCTTTTGTCTGTTCCAGCAAAAAAGGGGAATCAAAAAAATCCCTGACTTTTCCTCTGGCCACAAAAGGCATCACCCTCAGACGAATTTCATTGACACGTACGAGGTAATCCAACTGTTCGAGAAACCCGTCCCTCGCGAGCGCTTCACCGACAATGAGCACCTGCAGCTGCCCCCAATAAATCGTTCTCGACAACTTCCATTGCAGCCGTCCTTTTGCATCAGCCGCCGTGTCACCGATTGCGTACCGTACGATCGTTGTACCTTTCCCGCCCTTCAGGCCACTGCTTTGCCCTGTTCCGCTCAGCTGCTGTGGAGCGACGATTTCCAATATTAGTTCGATGGCCCCATCCTTCGTCCGGTCAACTCCCGCACTTGTGACGATCGCCAAGCTGTTCACTTCATCACTGTCCCAACAGCCGGTTAATAACAATAAGGCCGCTAATGGCAGAAGCCGTTTGCCCAGCTGAATCAGGACAGTTATAGACTTGTTTTTTCGCATATCTACTCAACGTTTGCCCCCTTTCCCCGAATTTGGCCGCTGCCCCGATGCAAGTCGCCGGCGGTTGCTTTTTCTCGAGTAGCCCGGACGAGTGATCATAGTCCACCAAGGAGCTCGGACTACCGCATCCTTCATATCGTTAGCCGCAAAGGGCGCGATCGGGGACAAATAGGGCACTCCGAAAGAACGCAATGTGCACAAATGGATCGCAATGGCAATCAGTCCATACATGACGCCTAGAATACCGAGCAGACCTCCGGCCAGAATAAGCAGCAGACGCAGCAGGCGGACCGAGAATTCCAATGAATAATGTGGAGCCGTAAATCCAGCGATGCCCGTAAAAGCTATAATAATCACGATCGGTGCCGATACGAGGCCGGCGGATACAGCGGCTTCGCCCACAACGAGCGCTCCGACGATTGTTACAGCAGAACCGATTTGCCGGGGAAGACGAAGTCCCGCTTCCCTCAGTACCTCGAATGCCATCTGCATCATCAACACCTCCACGATCGTTGGAAACGGGATTTCCTCCCGCGAGGAAGCGATACTCATCAAAAGTTTGTTCGGAATCATTTCTTGATGAAAGGTTAGAAGGGCGATATACGTCGCAGGAAGCATCAGCGAAATGAACAGTGCGAAGTAACGAAGCATGCGCAGCAAGCTGGAGTATAAGGAGCGGTTGTAATAGTCATCTGCCGCCTGCAGCAAAGTTGCGAGCGTCACGGGAACAATCAGCACGTCAGGCGTACCGTCGACAAGAATAACGACTCGACCCTCAAGCAACCCGGCCGCCGCGATATCCACCCTTTCTGTGAACTGTTGTTGAGGAAACGGGGAATAAGGATCGTCCTCCGTAAGCTCTTCAATATAACCGGTTTCCAGGACACTATCCACATCGATACGGCTCAGGCGCTTCTCTACCTCCTGGATCAAGGCCGGCTTGGCAATGCCCTCTATGTAAGCGATATAAATTTCGGTTTCCGTATAACGTCCAAGCCGAAGCGATTTTAATTTCAAGTTGACATTCTGGATCTTCCGTCGCATGAGCGACAAGTTCGTCGAGATCGATTCGGTAAATCCTTCACGTGGCCCCCGTAGTGATGTCTCGGTCTCCGGCTCCTCCACCGACCGTTTATCCCATTTCGCGATCTTCAGCACCAGAGCCCGGTCGCAATTCTCGATCAGCAACAAAGGATACCCTTTAATCAGTTGTTTGATGCACTCATAAGCATTAACGGATTCCTCGATCGATCCGACGGGTAAAGCCAAGTTTTTGATGGAGGAAAAATCCTTGGGCTGGCCTTCTGCCATCATCATGAGCGGTCTCAAAACGTTGTTATCGATCTCCAGTCTGTCCGACATGTCCGGAATATAAACCAGCTGAGCATCGAGCTCCATGCCTACCCGGAAGGAGCGAAAGACGACATCGTCGGCATCCCCGAGAATGCCTTTCAGCGTTTCAACATTCCGGTCCAGCGATGGAACAAGCGCCGTACCATAGGGCGGAGGCTTTTCGCCAGTTGGTTTTGAATGGAGCAAAGACCGTTTTTTCATTTGAGGAACCACCTTCCCTCACCTGTGGGGTCAATTTCTCATGGATCGCCATGCGTAACACTCTCCCGTTATGCTTTACCAGAAATGACAATTTTATTTCTGATTTTTATTAGCTTGATTTGAGATATTTCAACGGCCCATTTCGGCTAACGATACAAGAACATATATCGGTAATAGATAAAAGCCGCTGTTAACGGCTTTTTTACGACATTCTTGTCGCACGGAACCGTGGCTTATTCATGGAAAATAAGGTTGTCAGAAACCTTATCAAATCTTTGGTTATGGAGCGTCAAGTATATTAAAAGAGCTGTGGTACGGGGTGATGTTACCTCGGCTAGGCTCAATTGGGGGGCGATTTGCAGAATATGCCATGAAATCTGGTTTCTTAATAAGTAAAAAATATGCTCCATATGAAAAATGGTTATATATTGAGTTCTCTAAGTTATCTGAGCATGGAAAAGAAATAGGATCATTTCTGGTCAAAGGTTTAGACAATCCAATGAAGATGGGGGAATTAGAGTCGGAGATTGAAAAGGTTTATATAGAAAAAGTCGCTTCTCTTGGATTTAAATCCTTTGATCCTCCTCTTCCACCTGACGCTTTATGTTGCTTATGAGGATAATGAACTGTTGAAATATGCAAGGGGAATCCAAAGATCCATTAAAAAAAAGGGAATTAGGAGTGGTTCAATTCATTGATTTTTTGGATACTGCTTTCATAAATTTATATTGACTCAGCCGGCCAGTCTCAAGAGACCAAGAATAAAATTATTAATTGATTATCCAGTTACCTCAGGTTCACAGATAAATTTTCCAGGGGTAGTCCCATCATCCAAGAGGACTATGGGACAACCCCTGATTAAATAAAAGCAAATAAATAGCTTAAAACGCTCACGCCACTAACGTTCGCTATACAGTCTACAGGTCTTTCTTAATAGTAGAAGTACAATTAGTATCGTTAAGATCTGGATTTTGGGTGATCTCACGATAGTGATCAATTTTATATTCAATGATTTTTTGGATTTCAAACAATCTAGAGATTTCATTTTGAATCTTATGATGGTGATTTTCCAATATAGAGAGTCTTAAAGGTACCGTATCGTTATCAAGACTTGAAAGTTCTCGATAACTTTTCATTTCTTCTAACGTCATCCCTGTTGCCTTCAATCGGGTTAAAAATATGATACTTTGGATCTGTTCTCTACTATAAACCCGATGCCCGTTTCGTTTTCGGTCTGCATAAGGCAGCAGTCCAATTTTCTCATAATATCGAATTGTATCTTCCGTTAAACCTGTTAATTCTGCAGCTTGCTTTATGGAGGTTACAATCTCCGGAATTTCTTGCATAGGACCGTCTCCTTAATTATAGTTACCAAGGAACTTCGCCATTTTCATCAAAGAAACCACCTGTTGGCCCATCTTCCGGAAGTGTTGCAAGGCGAACTACAATCCCGGCGGCTTGCTCGACCGAACGATAGCCCGAATGTCGATTTAAATCCGTGGCCGTATAACCAGGATCAGCAGAATTGATTTTTAGTGGCGTATTTTTAAATTCTTTGGCAAGCATTACGGTTAAAGCGTTAACAGCCGTTTTGGAGCTACTGTAAGCTAGCAAATTGAAACGTGCGAATTCGGATTCGGGATCACTATTTATTGTTAATGAACCGAGGCCGCTTGATAGGTTGATAATTCTACCGCATGGAGACTTTTTTAGTAAGGGAAGCATTGCTCTCGTCACTGCAAACATGCCGAAAAAGTTAGTCTCAAAGGTTTCTTTTAAAACAGACAACTCCAGTTGACTGGGGGAAATGCCTCTTTCCAATGATACTCCAGCGTTATTTATCAAAACGTCCAGCGACCCAAATTCTTCTTCAATATTCTTGAATGCAGCTTCAATTGTATGTTGGTTTGTAACGTCTAACAGAATATGGTGAGCATTTACCCCTTCATTTACTAACCCAGCTGCTGCTTCCTTTCCTTTCTCCTCGTTTCGCGTTCCAAGCAGGATTGTAAACCCCATAGCTCCCAATTGTCTTGCCGTTTCGTATCCAATACCTTTGTTAGCTCCGGTAATCAGAACGGTTTTTACATGATGCATGGTTTAACCTCTTTTCACTATAAAATTGGTTTGACTTTACTGACATACCTGAGTTTACGACTTGGAGTATACTCCAAGTCAAGAGAAATTATACAGGCCAAATTCATTTTCCGCCTACAATGAGGAACAAACGTTTGATATGCTAATATCAAACGTTTGTTCGGGGAGGCGATTCTTATGGCTAAGAAAGAACCTACATCGCTACTAGAAAAAAGTAAAAGTAAAATCAGTGATTCTAAATTTGGGGAAGCGAATCCCGTTATCTAAAATTACGACGATGAATGTTCACTGCGAACATCCGAAACGGTTCCCTTCGGCCGCTCTATTTTTTCAATCCCTTAACAATAAGTTGTATTCCAAACTCAAAAGCCATTTCTGCCTCGTTCTCAATCGTATTCATTACATCAGAAGTTAATGTATCCATATCTGCATTGGGTTGAGACTCTTTAACCTTCTCCATTTGGGATGGTGTTAATATTCTCCTTTTTTTTCGTGTTTGTTCTTCCATTACAGATCCCAAAACAAATTGCCCCATGGTAAGCATAGCCATTTGAGCTTCTTTCTGAGAAAAACCTGCTCGTACTAAATATTCAACTTTAAGCTCTAGTTGAGCAAGGTCATTAAAAGTGGGAATTGAGCCGGCATGAAGCATCGCTCCATCCGGATAAGCTAATAAAGCATTTCTAAAGCTGTAAGCATGATCTATGAACCATTTCTCCCAATCTTTCGGATCATGCGGCGTCTGAATGGTATGATATCTGGCGATTATTCTAGAAGCCATCTCTCCAAGCAGCGTTGCTTTATCTTTTACATGCCAATAAAGTGATGCTGATTCAACTCCCAATCTCTGAGCCAAACGCCTTGTTGTAATCGCCTCTAATCCACTCTCCTTAAGAAGTTCAAGCGCCTTCTCTATAACATCTTCACGTTTTATCTTTGCCATATTCAGAAGTTCTCCTTTTTTTCGTATTAAAACCTATCAATGATCTAGTATATCATATTGACAAATCTATCAATGATAGATTATCATCAAAACATCCTAAAATCTATCAATGGTAGATTTTTAGTTATTTATATCGAGAGGAGCTCGCATAATGAATTTAAAAGCTGCTGAGTACATGCAAATCAATTGGGGTGAGCCCGATGAAATGAAGCTCGAAGCCTCTGGTACTAGGTCAAATTTTCAAGGTCGATATGGAATTAAGAACAAAGCTCCATCTTTCAGCTGATTGCAGTAAAGGAGATGGTTCCACGTGAGCAACAAATCCATGATGACGAGGAATTTCCTGAGATTTATGGGCCGCGTATTTTATAATTACGTAAAATTTTGATTTGATGTAATTATATATAAATCTTAGGAACGCATGTTCGCAAGGACTTCGCGGCATCGTGCCGATCCCACATTGATTGGGGACCTCGAAGATTCGAGAATGCACTAGGTTACGTGGAGACATGCGCAATATGGAATTGGATGTTGACACTGCGCCTTTGTTCCCGGATACCTCTTTCTACGGTCACCAGCTACCAGCTCCTCCTTGTACTCTTTTCTTTCAAACTACTACAGGGTGAAATCCTGCGAATTCATGAGAATCGATAGCTGGTGTGCAAATCACTTTCTCATTATGGTTAATCTCGAAGAGAACGCGAGACGTAACAATCCGGAGTCGGCAGTATAACCCTTCATCGTTTAGATTTAAACCCGTATTTTTTCGCGTTCCATGCGACGAGCAGAGCCAAAATCAACAAAACAAATCCTACCCACGGGAATGAAACCACCCCTGCCGAATTCAACAATATTCCGCCTACGGCACCACCGCAAGCAATAGCAAAATTCCATGTCGTTGAGCTTAACGACAGTGCGATATCTACGGCCTGTTCATCCACGGCTTCGGCAACTGCAGTCTGTAACAGGGATGCTGCACCACCGAATACAAATCCCCACAGAATGATAGCAACATAGATGCCAACCGGTAAGTTGCTGCTGAACCCAAATAAAAAGGTAACTAAAATAAAAGCGATTAAACTCCCAAGGACTAAGGGACGTAAGTGACGATCGATTAACCTGCCTATTAAAAAGGTACTCACGATCGAAGCAATACCGTATACGAGCAATATGAATTCGATTTGATTGAAGCCAACCGAAGCGAGTAATGGAGAAATATAGGTATAGAGTATATTGTGAGCCGTCATCCAAGTCAAAACAACAAATAATACGGAACGTACTCCAGGTGTTCTGAAAACACTCCAAACCGAAACTGAACTTTTATCAGACTGTCCTGGAAAATCAGGCAATTTCCATAAAATCCATCCTATTAGAACAGCAGCGACCAAGGACACCACTCCAAATAAACTGCGCCAACCAATAAAAGAACTAAGAAATGTTCCGAGAGGCAAACCAAAGGTCAATGCAATGGGGATACCCATCATCGCGATCGACACGGCACGGCCTTTCAGTTTCTCTGGTACCATACGTCTGGCATATCCCGTAAGCATTCCCCATACAACGCCTGCAGCTACGCCTGCAAAAAGGCGGGCAACCAGAGTTAATATAAAGATAGAGGATATGGCCGTGATCGTGTTAAAAACCAAGAACGTGCAAACGGTCAGTAATAAAAGCGACCGACGTCCCCAATTTCGAGTCGCTGTGATGATGGGGACAGCCCCCACGACCGAACCGATCGCATAAAAAGTGGTCAATTGACCAGCCATACTTTGTGAAACACCGAGCCCTTGGCTTAGTTGGGGCAGCAAACCGGCTGGCAGTATCTCTGATAGCAACGCGAGAAAACCCGTCATTGCCAAAGCGAGCAGTCCCGCTAATGGAAGACGATTGGCGGCATTTGCATTTGTGTTCATTTCTTCCTCCTGAATACTTTTTTTTAAACGAAGGTCTTGCTTAAACCGCTTATGGCTTCTCTGGACGATTCGAATCGGATGCATCCAGCTTTTCGGCAAACCAGGTTAATGTGCGATGCCATGCATCTTGAGCGGCTAAGGGATGATAGCTTTGCCGTTCATTGCAGAAGAAACCGTGATCGGCTTCCGGATAATAGTAAATGGTATGCTCGTTGTTAGCTGCATCCAATGCTTGATCCACTTGCTCGACGACTTCCTTGGAAATCCCTCGATCCATTCCTCCAAAGAAGCCTAGTACAGGCACTTTAATCTGATTCGTTCTGTTCACAGGCGCAACCGGAAATTGAGAAGTTTGAGCCGTCAGTCCTCCACCGTAATAGACAACAGACGTTTTGATTCTGTCGGAGAAATGGCTTGCCGTTAGATAGGAGAGCATGCCTCCCATACAGTAACCGATGACACCGACCCTTGTTTCGTCCGCACCTTCCAAATTGAGAATATAGTCGAGGACAGCTTGGAGGTCACCCATCGTTCTCCCCTCTGTCAGCGGCTCCCGGGCCTGGGCGGTTGCCGGATATTCCGTGTAGCCGAAGGTTTGCCACAATCCCGTACGATAATACAAATCAGGTGACACGACGACATAGCCTTGTGCAGCAAAACGACGGCAAACATCCTGAATGTGGCTGTTCACGCCAAATGCCTCTTGAATTAATAGAATGACAGGGAGATTCAATTGGGAAACTCCTTTGGGTCTGACGATGAACAAAGGAAGCTCTGCAGGAGAGCCATCAGCGGTATCCCGCTTGGCGAAGACCTTTTCTGTTTCTACTTCTGTAGGTAATAGCATGAACAACACACTCCTTTTTTCGGTGAATCCTTTATTTTAATCGTGCAAGGGTATTGAAATCTTCGTCACTGAGCGTAATATTGGCTGCCGCAATATTTTCCTCCAAATGCGCGAGGGTCGAAGTCCCCGGAATGGGCAGCATCACCGGTGAACGTTTTAACAGCCAGGCAAGCGCAAGTTGAGCGGGCTTCGCGTTCAGTCGTGCGGCCATTTCATCAAGTGGACTTCCTGCACGCGCAAGCGCGCCCGTCGCCAGCGGAAACCAGGGAATGAAGGCGATGCCGTTCTTTTCTGCATATTCGAGCACCGGCTCCGAATCACGTTTCACCAGGTTATACAAGTTTTGCACGGAAGCGATCGGTGTGATTTTCTCCGCTGCTCTCAATTGGTCCACTGTGACTTCGCTGAGACCGATATGCCGAATTTTCCCTTCTTCCTTCAGAAGTGCCAGCTCGCCAAGCTGTTCTTCGAGCGGTACTTTAGGATCGATTCGATGCAGCTGCATGAGGTCGATTCGCTCGAGACCGAGATGACGCAGGCTTAGTTCGACCTGTTGACGTATATATTCGGGACGTCCAACCGGGAGCCATTCGTCCGGGCCGGGACGCGTGAGACCCGTTTTTGTGGTGATCACGAGATCTTCGTTGTATGGATGAAGAGCCTGTTTGATCAATCGTTCGGAGACGAAGGGTCCATAGGAATCGGCGGTATCGATGAATGTGACGCCAAGCTCTACCGCTCGCTGCAGAATACGCAGGGCTCCCTCCCGATCGGCGGGATCTCCCCATACGCCAGGGCCTGTCAATTGCATGGTCCCGTAGCCTAACCGATTGACCTGAAGATCCTTTCCTATTTTTATGCTGCCGGAAGCGGCTGCCGTAATTTGTTGCTCTGACATTTCAATTCCTCCCTTTTCGAGATCATTTCAGAGCAGCTTAAACTTACTCCTACGATCCCATAACGGTTAGACACTTGTAAAAGTGTCTCATTAATATTTATTTTTGTCAAGTTGTTCTATAAAATTTAATTTGATTATCAATGTATTGCTACGCTCTAATGTTGCAGACGTCCTCAAAGGAACGCATAAACCCCCTCATGGAAAAATGAGGGGGTCCAGATGAATATTCAAATCGAAATTCAATCGGCGTGCTTCATTCAATTCGCATCGATTTCCGAGAGCCTATCCAGATAGGCACGAAGAGTGTCGGATTGCAGAACGAGATTTTTAAACTTGCCTTCGCGTATGACATGGATTAATCCTGCCGTCTCCAACTCTTTAATGTGGTGAGACATGGTCGGGGCGCTTACATTATGGTTATTTTGAAGGGTGCTGCAGGCAAGGGGGTCTTTGGAAGCGCCTATTTCTTTAAGCATCTGGTATCGTCTCGGCTCGGCAAGAGCGCGTGAAATTAATGTGAACTGATGATCTGATAATTTAATCAACTGATCTGATAATTCAGTCATGAAAATCGCTCCTTTCTTTGTGATTTTGTCTGGTGAAAGGCTATTACAATTATAACACATTTCAAACTCTCAAAAACATCGACGGCAGTTCTTTACGCTCGAGACAAGGTTTTTATCCACGAAACACACACCTCTCCTTTAAATCCCCACCCCTTTGACACAATCAACGAAGGCTGCGAACGCCTGGACCGGATACGCTCTTAATCGTACGCCTTTCTCATCAATTACTGATTCGGTCAAAAGGGTATAACCGATACCTGTTGGAAAAAGCGGAATACCTCTTAGAGAATGATCATGCAAATCTTGTAGCAATCGGTACGAGCGCACTGGTCAATCCACACTGGGTGAACAAAGTATGAGTAGGCAGTGCGTTGCATCCATTCGTGTAAGGCTGCGTGCTGAATCTCCATGCATTGATATCGACGGTAATTTTATTACCCTGCTCTTTCCTCGCGATATCAACCGCCCGGTTAGCTAGCAACCGACTGAACCAACCATGAAGTCTTTTAATTTCTTTGCCGCTCACGATCGTCGAATACAATTCAATTAGTGCGTTCTGTACCGCTTCCTCCGCCAATGGCTTGGATTGCAGCATCATATATGCGGTCCGGTAATCCTTCGGAATCAGCGGTTTCACCAACGTTCTGAAAGCGTCTTTATTCCCCCGCCTAATCTCATCCATTAACCGTTGTTCGTTCTCCACTTCCATGATGTCTCTCCTCTCACATTTGTCTCCATATAGATAGGTGTAAAGAACCGGATTAGGGTTCATTTATTTCTCGTAAAATTTCAAAAAAAATTCATAGCGTATCGGGATACACAAATGATCCAGCAAACATCAGCGTTTTTGAGCTCTGATATTGAGGATATTGTTTGCACTGGTTTGGTTAAAACATTTTACGACACGCGCGCCATTCGCCCACAGAGCGATTTGTTCGGCTCCCGAAAGTCCCTGTTCAAAATCTAGTCCACTAAAATCTTGTTTGATGGGATTTGTACAGTCGATCAAAATTTTCCCATCCCAGTTATGGACCGATTCCACAGTTTCCTTTGCTGCCTGCCAAGGGAAGGCTAACAGGATCACCGTGGAGTCGTTTACTGTTTTAACTATGGTGGTAAGAGATGATTTTCCTGATTCGCATAAATCTTGATAGCGGCTACTTTCAGGGTCACGTTACGCCGTGAACTATGTAGAGTCCTGCATCATGCAATGCATGACCTAATGCTCTTCCCACATTCCCAGCCCCAATTACACCAATGTTCATTGTTCAAGCCTCCCTGTCAATCATGCTTTAATGTTTCATCTCTAAGATCGCAATGAAGAAGGGTTTAACCAACGCAAAGAATTTGTGGTAATCCGGACCGATTCGGAATCCTTGCATGTGTCCATCTACCGAGTCCCACTCGATTCTGGCGATAAAGTGAGGGGGTTCCTCTATCCGAGAACTGCCAAGTTCCGGGAGTCGCTGACAGAGGAGAGAGCGATGGGTGACCTCCACGTGTGTTCGCTTTGTTGAGATGTTTGATATTCCTACCATTATACAGGACCGGCATTGGTCCGACACATGTCTCCGATTCATCCGCTTGATCGTACGTCAAAAGATGAGCTGCTCATTAATTATCAGAGACCGGGAGATTACGACAAGCGCTCCCCAGTTTTGCCGCCATCTGTAAAGCCTAGTCCGATCGGATGACCGGCTTATTCACTTTGTCAAAATAGTTGGCTGGCGCTTCATCAGTCCTTCTACATGACCGCCGTAGCAAGGCAGCATGATCTGGGTTCTTAGGTGGGCCAGAGAACTGAATCGAAAGGATCTCGATCAGTAAGCGGAACAAGCATCAAGCAAGCGAAGTTCATTCCAACAGCTGAAGATTATGCACAGCTTAAAAAGAATACGAAAAGCTTAAGAAAGCTCCACGCCGAGCAAGCCCTCGTTCTCAAAGAACTTCTAAAAAACAAACCCACATTTACTGATAAAATAGAAATCGCTCAGAAGTATAACGCTAGAACGTTTTCCTTCTTCCTCTAACATAACGATCAGTTCACCATCTTCCCCCTCTCGTAGCTTTGTATAGAGCTAGAACACTATCCATTTCTCCATTGAAAGAAGCTATAAATCTGCCCGTGAACGCCATTTCCCCCATCTGCAATGTCCATAATTCCGTTCTTTCACCTTACTGTAACTCTCATCAAACTCTAATGTAGCTCTAAAGTCTCTCTCATTCCTTATGTTTTAATATAAGAGAGTAATCACAATGAACCTGGAGGGACGAATATGAAAAATGTAATGAAGCTTATGCTGATCATGGGCGTATCTGCGGTAACTCTATTCAACACGGGCGGAGGAAAAGCGGGAACGTTATCCGCAGATTCTCTCTATCAACAAGTAGGTACTACAAGTACGGGGTTCTCCTTCGATAAAGGCACCACCAACTTGAATCTAGGGAACAAGATCAAAACGATTTCTGTAGCGAACCGAAACGGTACGATTGATTTCAAGCAGGGTGATGTCAAGGATATTGCAGTTCATATGAAAGTGGAAGTGAATCATGCGACGAAGCAAGAAGCAAAGGTGGTCGCAAGTAAGACCAAATTGCAGGTAAAAGAGGGGAAGACTTTGGACATCGGGGTTTATAGCGTCTCTTATGGAAAGGGGAATGCATCTTCCCCGAGCGTTCATTTGACGATTACATTACCTCGAAAAGTAAATTCAGATTTGCATGCAGAGATAAAGAATGGCAATATCTCTTTGTCAAAAGTTACGGGTACAGGTAAAATTAAAATAGGATCACAGAATGGTAATATCACAGCAAAAGAGATAGGTAACGATATTTCTCTGCACACAATAGATGGCATTGTCTACGTCTCGGATGCGAAGAAAAGTGTGACCGCCACGGTTACCAACGGAGATATTGAAGCAAATCGCATTTCAGGAGCATTGCATATGGAGACGATGAATGGTGACTTAACTTCGAAAGATGCCCTCTCATCCATTAAAGCTGCTACTATATCAGGCTTTATCACTATTAAAAGCAGCAAAGTTGGCGGAGATTGGGATGTGTCTTCAACTGAAGGGGATGTAGCTCTTGCTTGGCCGGAGAAAGCAGGAGTACAGGTCAATGGTACAACGTCCTTCGGAGAAATAAAGACGGATTTTCCCTTGACAGTTAAAGATGGCAGCGTCACCGGGAAAATCGGTAGCGGCTCCTATCACATACGCGCGTCTTCTGAGGCCGGATTATTATCCTTAATGAAAAACTAGCTTAACTGCAAAGAGGTGAGTCGGGAATTGAAAGAGCGGATCTTAATCATTGAAGATGAAATCGCAATGATACGACTCCTAGAGTTGGAGCTCTCCTATGAGGGCTATGAGATCAGGGTAGCGAGTGATGGGCTAGTTGGTGCAGAGATGGCCCTTCATGAGCATTTTGACATGATTCTGCTAGATTTGAATTTGCCTGGAATCAACGGAATAGAAGTCTGCAAGAGAGTGCGTGCGGTGAAGCAAACGCCGATTATTATGCTCACAGCCAGGAATACGATAAGTGACCGAGTGCGAGGGCTGGATATGGGTGCGGATGATTATGTGTCTAAGCCGTTTGCGATTGAGGAACTGCTTGCCCGTATGCGTTCCTTACAGCGTAGGTTTCAATACAAGGAAGCGGAGGATGTGCTGTACGCTAAAGATTTGATGCTGAACCTGGCGTCCCATTGCGTCAGTCGTGCGGGGCAAGAGATTGAATTGTCGCAACGAGAATTTGAGCTTCTTCACTGTCTGCTCATCAATAAGAATCGATTAATGAACCGCGAAGCGTTGCTTAATCTCGTGTGGGGTTACTCCTATGAGGGTGAAACCAACGTGGTAGATGTTTATATAAGGTATCTGCGCATGAAAGTGGATGAGGGGTTTGGCGGGAAGCTGATTCATACGGTCCGCGGTAGTGGCTATATTTTAAGGGAATGAGAGTGAGGGGAATGAAGGCTTGGACGTTCTCTCGTAAAGTTAGCGCAACCATTGCGCTCACGTCTCTAGTTGTCGTGATGGTTGTTAGCGGATTCGAATATGTCACGTTCAAGCACTGGACAGAACGCCAGGAGGTCGATTTGCTGGATGCGAAGCTTAGGCAATTCGAGCTCCAGATCAGTGAAGTTGAGTTTCTCCCTTTCTTGCTTAAACCGGGGCCCGAGGAAGGCGAAGGGTTAGCTGAGTTTAAGCCCGATCTTTCCCAGTTTTTATCCGATCTTGATGAGGGGCAGCGCCTTCAAATGCTAGATTCACGGGACCAGGTATTGGCCGAGGTAGGCGCAGGAGATCAGGCACATCAGGCAGACAATGAGATCAAGTATAAGGCGGAAAGAGGCTTTCATATACCCGAATTCGGATCCGTCCAATTACAGCTTACCGATAGTGGGCATTCAATAAGAGCAACGGCAGAACGGGAAATAGGCAGATTACTTCTGCTTGGCCTATTAATGGCAGCTGGAATATCTGTCATTGCGGGATGGGTTGTAACCCGTTCGGCATTAAAGCCCATTCGTAGCATGATTGGGGAAGTACGGAACATTGGGGCCAACAACCTGTCCGAGCGGCTACAGTTACCTGCAGCCAGGGATGAACTCTACCAATTGGGCGATACCCTCAATAGTTTCCTTCATAAGCTGGATATGTCTTTCGAACAGCGGCGTCGGTTCGTCTCGGATGCCTCGCATGAACTGAAGACGCCGATTGCTATCATCGAGGGACATACGCGTATGATTCAGCGCTGGGGCAAGAAGTCGCCGGAAGTGTTGGATGAGTCGCTCGCATTCATGGTCGATGAAACCCAAAGAATGAAGGAATTGATCGCTCAATTACTACTACTTGCCGAAGCGGAAGAACCGTTCCAAGACAGTGGCGGTGAAACGAGTGACCTTCATGATACCTTGAGGGAGCTAATCCCCCAGACGGTATATGTCAATGCCGCAGTGAAGCTGTATTATCACGAGAACCCGGACGTCGAAGCTGTGCTGATTCGGATGCCGAGGAGCGCCAGTTATCAGGTGTTGCGCAATGTTGTAGAGAACGCGGTAAAATATACACCCGAAGGTGGTACGGTTAACATCAGACATGCCATGAAGGAGGGGCAGGTGATCGTGACCGTGGACGATACAGGGATTGGGATATCCTCAGATCAGCTACCGCATATCTTTGAGCGATTCTATCGCGTGGAGGATTCGCGGAACCGGACTAAGGGAGGATCGGGTCTAGGACTTGCCATCGCCAAAGCAATCATGGAGCGTTATGGAGGTTCAATCCTCATCGAGAGTACGTTAGGTCGAGGCACGAGAGTGACTTTGCAGTTTGTTGGGGAATAAAAGATAGAAAACCGCTTCCATTCAGGAATTCGCATGAACTGTGACCCGGATTGTGGACGGTTTAAAAGAAACAGCCCTAAGCCTAACCAGCAAGCAGGTGACCTCTGAATTCGTCGGGGGTCATCTTTTTTAATGTCCACTGATATCGCTCAGAGTTGTAGTAGCTTATGTAATCGGCAACACGTTCCCTTACTTCATCAATGGTTTGGCAATCCATAAAATCAACATCATCTTTCATATGACCAAAGAATGATTCCATGGGGGCGTTGTCCCAGCAGTTGCCCCTTGCCCCTTCGTGACATGGACTGCTTGAAGCCGGCCTTGGTGATAAGCAGACGCGTTTTGGGGTGCGAGATGATGGAGCGTCCGTTCCACGAGAGTAAGCTCAAGCGTACTTGCCACGCATGCGGCAAGGATCTGTCTTGTCGCTCCGTCTTTTACACAGGAAAGGTACGCCCATCGTCCGCTGCCATAACGCACATAAGTAATGTCGGTGAGAAACACCTTCTCAGGCTCTCTCTGGTCAAACTGCCGCTGTAGCAGGTTAGGACAGGCTCGGTGTTCGTGAGTTGCCTTTGCCATTTTGCGATACGGATTCGCTTGACGTATCACTGCAACAAAGCCGGCCTTGCGCATGAGGCGACGAATCTTTTTATGGTTCATGACAACACCGCTGATCTGCTCAAGACGCATTTTAATGACCAGAGCGCCTGCTTTTCCGCTCAGCGCGAGAAAGTGCTGCTTGATCAGTTGGATGTCTTGCTCGTCGACAGCTTCACGAAGCTGTCGAGTCTCTTCAGCTGCAAGCCATCTGTAGTAGCCACTTGGACTTACGACCGCGAGCTCGCACAGATAGCGCGTCATGCGTTTTAGTCCATATGCGCGGATGGTGCGATAGATGATTTCGTAGCGCTCGGAGAGTGTTAGCGTTTCTTCTGCCGCTCGAGCGCGTCTAGCTTTTTTAGCAGGTCCACCTGCGCTTCAAGCAGTTTGATTTTGGCCATCGCCCGTTTCAATTCATCTTCTGCCGACAACTCACCTGCTGCTTTTCGGCCAGTGCTGCCCTTGCCTCGTCGCTCCGTCGTGAGTCCTTTCTCGCCATATTGATTAAAGATGTCGCGCCAGCGCTTTAAGCTGTGTTTGGGCTTCTGATGACCGATGACATCCAGGTTAAAGCCAGCCTGAATAAAGATCTCGGAAGGCGTCTGGCCTTGCATGTAGGCTTGAATTGCTGCTAGCTTGAATGCAGGCGTATATGTGATGGCCGACTCGGTCGCGCGCAGTACATTGGGGTTTACCTCTAACATCCTTATCTGCTCTTCTGTAAAAACCATTCGTTTCAACTTTCCCATTTTTTCTCCGCTCCTTAATTTCTTACCTTGATTAAAACACAAATGACCCACAAGAGGGTCACTTTTTTTAAAGTGTCCTTCTTATGGGTCACAGTTCAGCACCTGGATTGGGGCGACTTTTTTTGTGATACATCTTGGATTTTGCACCTATGCTGCTGCGGGAATCGGGAGAACTCGCTACGCTGTCGGGGAAGGCGAGGCGTCACGTGCTCACATACGCAGACACCTGGTCACGGGCAACGGCGCTGCCTATTAATCGGAGGACGCTGGTTGCTTCGTAAAACTATTTTATTGACATTTGGGTTGAATATGTTGTGAATTAGACGGATTTATCCATGAATATCAATATCACGGATAACAGTCCGTTTAATTTTGCATGCAACCGTTCAACATTATAAAACGGATGTACTCCTGAATGACCGCTTCGCCGACTCAGGAAACTTGCTGGATCTGCTAAGAACGCTTCTTGGTTGTAAGAGACGAGGAACCGTCGGCAAATAACAGTAGACCAAGAACTGAACCAACATGGACCCGGCAGAAAATGGTGAGGGGTTTTGACTTTCGCCCAAGCTCAACTAAAGGCCGGACCATTCCAGTATTTTTCATAGTGATCCCCACTTACTTTTATTTCGGCTTGCTAAAAGCCAGATATATTTCCGATCGGATCATCCTCCTCAGCCTATCCGGGATAGAAAAAGCCCGCCAGCCACTCCTTTCTCGTTATATCCACACATAGTGTATTGTTTACCGGCCGTTTAAGAATAAAATGATGGAGGCTCCTGCAGAAAAGATCGAGGAAATGATGCTTAAAGCACATCGCCGGCTGCTAGCAGAAGAAAGTCGATCAGCTCATTAATAGCTTAGGAACTTAGACATGTGTACAAAATCCTATATTGGAACATACATCCCGTCCCTGTTTGTAAAGCCGATTACTTGAACATACTTCGCATAAAGATCATGACAAGAAGTGTACTTCAGCCCCGCAATTCCGTTTAAGGTATACTCGTTGTCCTCGGGATTCGTGAGCAAGCCTGAGGCGGGCAAAGGTTAAATTGATAATAACAAGGACAACATTCAAGAATGACGAAGACCCTGCTGGGTACTTGCTGGCAGGGTCTTCTTTTATTCTGAGGTATAGAATCAACTAGAATTACCTAAAATGTTTATATAGGTGAACTCCTACAAGCTGCAGCTTTCTCTCCTCTTCCCGGCCGTGCTATTCAAGCTACGAGTTCCTATATATCTGGGATATATAAGCTGACGGTGATTTACCGATGACTTTTTTAAAAACTCTACTGAAATAAAGAGCATCTTCATATCCTACCTTCATACTGATCTCCGAAATATTCATCGTTGTGCTCCTCATGAGCTCCGTTGCCTTGAATACTCGAACCCGTTCAAAATACTCTCTGATACTATATCCGGTTTGCTTGCGAAAAAGTGTGCTCATATAGTTATAATTCAAACCCATGTAATTGGCAAGTTCCTGTGTATTTAATGTCCGGTAAGGATTGCATTCTAGATAATCTACGATTCTCTGGACGGTCCCATGAGCTTTTCCACCTTGCTCTTTCTTCTGGCATTCTCGGTATATCGCCAGGAACAGCTCATTCGTCACTAAACTAACCGATAACTGCCTGTACGTCATTTTAGATGTATATATCCCGAACAACTCTTTAATTTTTCCTTCAATAAAATTCCGATTTAGCAAATTGAATTGTTTAGGAAGAGGGATCGTTAGATCGTAATCCTCGACTTTGTGGATGCTCGACTTGACATCGTAAACAGAACCCTTTTCGTTACTCTTCGAAATGCGACCGTCGTAGAAATGAACCCAAAACTGTTTTACGGACGACATAGTCGGCTTAGACCCATAATGGTGTAAACCCTGCTTAAAGAAACAGGAAATCTCCTGGCTTAATGAGGTATTCCACATCATGTTCCAATACTTGGACGTATCCTTCGTAACTGTAAATGAACACATTATAGTCCAGTACACGATCCGGATGGTACCAGTTCTCCCCCACTTTCGTAAAGCCCATATCATGCACGAGTGGATAATGCCCCCCCGACAAAGTAACGTGGTTCATTAGCACCATCCTTCTGCAAAAGAGATTCTTTTTCGATACTTCGAAATTTACCGCTATCCCTTTATCCCTGTCAAGGCAATATCCTCCATGAAGTATTTCTGTCCGACCGCAAATACAATGATCGCAGGCAAAGTAACTATAACCGAAGCAGCCATTAGTCCCCCCCACTCGGCATTATACATCCCCCTGAATTTCCAAGAGCAAGCGTGAACTTGACCTCATCGTTTAAATAAACGAGTGGCCCTAGGAAATCATTCCATGTACCTAAGAATGAGAATATACCAATGACAAGAACGGCAAACCTAGATAAGAGAAGAATGACCTTCGTAAATATAGTAAAGTGAGATCCACCATCGACAAATACGGCTTCTTCGAGATCCTTGGGAATGGTTCTAAAAAATTGCCTAAGCAAAAGCCCCTCCTCCAAAATATGCTGGCAATATAAGCGGTATATACGAATTCACCAGACCAAGCTTTTGCCAGCCGACAAAGGTTGGAATAAGCGTAACAGCGAAGGGAAGCATCATGCTGCTCATGATGAGTGCAAACATTTTGTCACGTCCTATCCATCGCAAGCGGGCAAAGCTGTATGCTGAGATGGTGCTGGAGGTAAGCACGCCTATCAAAGTCATTATAACGATTAATGTAGTATTCGTGAAATATCTGCCGAAAGACAGCTCTTTGAACGGGAGCACATAATTGTCCCAAACAAACGGTTTAGGAATCCATTCAGGCGGGACTATGAAAATCTGACTGAGACTCATAATCGAACTGCGAAGCAACCATACAAAAGGTAACATACAAGACACCGCACCTAAGATGAGTAACAAATACAAAACGATATTTAAACCTATAGGTGTTTGGTGTTTTCCGCATCCGTCAGACCTCCCCGCCTTCATAGTAAACCCATTTATTAGACGTTTTGAATACGATGACCGTAAGTGACATGATGATCATAAAAAGAACCCACGCAATGGCACTTGCATGACCCATGGTACGAATGTAAACGCTTCACGGTACAAATAGAAGACATAGAATAAGCTTGAATCATTAGGCCCCCCTGCTGTCAGGGTATAAGGCTGCACAAAAACCTGAAAGCCCCCGATAATACCCATAATGGTATTGAAGAATATTGATGGACTGGACAATGGAATCGTAATATTCCATAACCGGTGAAGTGCGTTTCCCCTATCAATTTCGATCGCTTCATAATACTGTTTAGGGATGTCATTCAAGGCTGCAAGGAAGATAATCATCGTTCCACCAACGGTCCACAAACTCATCGGAGCGAGGGTCGGAATAACCGATAGAACTGTATATCCACTGACTGGTCGGAAGGTGTAAATGACGAAGCGCTTCGTTTAAGAGACCGAGATCCGGGTCGAACATCCAGATCCATACCATCGAGGAAGCGATAATAGGCATAACAGTCGGCAAATAAAAGACAATGCGAAAGAATGACCTCCCCCGGATATTCCGGTTAAGTAGAAGCGCAAGAAAGAATGATGTAACGATTTGGAGCGGGAAACTTAGAATAACGTAATAGAATGTAACGCCGATCGATTTGTAGAAATACGGGTCTGTGCCAACAAATAAACTAACGTAATTCTTAACACCGATAAAGTGAGGACTTCCCGCGATCTGGTAATCCGTCAGATTATAATAGAAACTCGCTACCATGGGACCGAGTACGAAACACGAGGAAACCGATAATGGCAGGGGCTGCGAACAGCCACCCCAACTGATTCTCTCTTCTACGCAACACAGACATTGATTTCACTTTGAACCCTCCCGCTTGTAGGTCATTTTGAAGGGCATCCGCCGGCTTCACTCCTGCCCATTTGGCAATCAATTCAGGCTTCTCGTACCACTCCTTAACGATCCACAATCCACTGGAATACAGGCCCAATACACTGTTAGGATTGATCATCCATTTGTAGAACAACCATGCTTCTTCCGGATGTTTTGTGTCAGCGGACATGACGAACGGCTCACCAAAAAGAAGCGTGGAAGGCACTTTCAATATTGGCATGGCTCCAACATCCCAATTTAATTTGGATGCTCCGAGGTCAACCTGAACCCACTGTCCATCCAAGATCCATAGCGACTTTCTTCGATTGCAACGCGACAGCAGGAGCGGGCATACTTCTCTCTTGGTTACATTCGGAGCAACATGATAGACATTGATCAAATCGGCCAGTTTCTGGATGCTATCCGCGATCGCGGGATCGGTCAATTGCAGCTTACTGCCATCCTTCGATACAAGTCTTGTTTCGTTAGTTCCAAACAATTGAAACCAGGCCGATCTGTTGAACCGAACACCATTTTGCTTGATATTCTTTGAATCAAAGCTCGGATCAAGTGCATTTCTGCCTTTATCAGCTTTTTTGCAGCTTCCACGAATTGATCCCATGTCCAAGCACTTTCTGGATTTGCCGGAGGCTCAGCTACCCCCGCCTTCGCAAACATATCTTTGTTATAAAAAATACCGAACGACTCTTCGGTCGCTTTTACCCCAGTCACTTGATCCGGACCTTGGTACAAAACCGCATTTGGAATTAATTCGTCTTCCGAGATTTCGCTATCGCTATCAAGGAACCCCTTCAAATTATATAGTTTTTTCTCCTCCGCCCAATTTTGTGCCGTTGTCTTCGACAATAAGAAAACGTCGGGAGCTTGTTTCGATGCGATCATGATTGATAATTTCGTCTCATAATCTGCAGGAATATGAATGTATTTTACCTGAATGTTCGGGTACTTGGCGTTGAACGCATCCACTGCCGCCTGGTGTGCTTTTTTCTCATTCGGAGAGCCCCAAGTCGAGTAAGTAAGGTGTACGATTTCAGATGATTGGTGTAATGATGGCTGCTGCTGCACACTGGCATGCGTCACAGCGACGCGCCATCACTTTGAATACCTTTTTTTGATCCTGTGCCGTTGCATGCTGCCAAAAGAAGAGCCATCACCATACATACCGATAACACAATCGTATGCTGTTTCATTCTCATTCCTAGTACCCTTTATGATTAATTTTTAGAATACGCTTTCATTATAAAAGGGGGCATACAGAACCAAAATGCATCCATCAATCGGTTATATGGACGCTGTTCATCTTGATGCACCGTTAAAGAAAGTTATGTGTAATTGGATTCCTGTTCTCACCTTTCAAATCTGAACAAATTACAACTTTTCTACAAATACCTTTATTCACTTATTATTTATTAATTTTAATAATAGAAAGCGTGGTAATCACAGTTCTGAAAGGAGTCTATGATATAAATGAAACAACAACATCAAAAAATCCGTATTGTCGTTGTCGGTTTGCGGTTCGGGGGCGCGTTTGCTCCGATTTATCATGCCCATCCTGATGTGGAACACGTGGCAATATGTGATTCCGATGAACAGCTGCTCCATCAGTATGGAGATAAGTTCGGTTTTGATCGAAGATATGTTTCTCTTGAAGACGTTCTAACTTCCGACGAATATGATGCCGTTCACCTTGTTTCTCCAATTCATATGCACGCTAAGCAGACGATTCAAGTACTTGATTCAGGCAAACATTGTGCATGTACCGTTCCGATGGCTACCACCCTCGAGGAACTGAAAGCCATTGTAGAAGCCCAAAAGCGTAATGATAAGAACTACATGATGATGGAAACCGCTGTGTATACGTATCAATTTTTATTTGCCAAAAGAAATGCAAGCTCGTGGCGACTTTGGCCGTATTCAATTCTTGCGAGGAGCTCATTATCAGGATATGGAGAACTGGCCGACTTATTGGATGGGTCTTCCTCCTATGCATTATGCAACCCATGCGATTGCCCCACTGCTTGAAATCAGTAATTCCAGTGCGATCAAGGTGCATTGCTTCGGATCTGGACGGATGAGAGAGAAGTTGCACGAACAATATAGCAATCCATATCCGGTGGAAACTGCTATTTTCCAATTAAATCAAGATAATTTGTGTGCTGAGGTAACCCGTTCCTTGTTCCACACTGCGAGAGGGTATATGGAAAGCTTTAATATTTATGGAGAAAAAGCATCGATGGAATGGCACATGGAGGATGAACCGCAAGTTTTATTCCGAATGGGACCATTAGAAGAGAAGAGGGGGCGACATATCACTTCTGAACGTGTCACTCCCTTTAAGACCGGATTTACTTCCGCCGGAATTGGCGTATTATATCACGCATCAGGCTGATCTGGACCCTAACAATCCTCATCAATCTGTACTTCAAGGAAACGGTCATCATGGTTCGCATCCACATTTGGTACATGAATTTGTACGAAGCATTGTCGAAAAACGCAAACCATGGATCGATACTATTAAGGCCGCGAATTGGACCGCAGCCGGTATTTGTGCTCACGAGTCTGCGATGAATGGTGGTAAAGAAATCTTAATTCCTAGTTTTATCTAAATGAACTTTAATCGGTATCTCAACCCAGTGCAACGCTAATCAGCCGTACCGCCTTGCCTCAATCTTGACATTGCTGGAAATGAACGACGCCGATCCAGCGAAATATCGTCTCAATATTAAAGTATACAATGCTTAGATAATGTAAAAGAAAGAGGTGCCCTTTAGGAGAGGGCACCTCTTTTGTTAGTTGATCAGTTTAGCATCGAGAAGACCAAGGCGAGTTTCATCAAGGTAGAAGCCATCACCATCAACCTTCATTTCAATTCTCAATTATAAAACGCCTTTAACGTCAGCAGAGATATTAAGTGGTTTTGTGATGTCCGAGGCGGTTGGCCCGCTATCATATACTGCGGGCATTCAAGTGCGGGTGGCGCTGTGGCAATATAAAGATTTTTGGTATTTGTCCGGTTGTCCAGAGTCCTAATCGCAAATGAATAATCACGGAGACTCATGAGCTCAGTGTGCGGTATCGGCCCCTTCGTTGATGTTAACATTTCGCAGATCGTCTTGGCGGAAACCCCGTAAATAGATTAATTATACTTCTTAATTTTTTCCTCCGAATAATAAAAGCATGCTTCCAACGATGAATCTTATTGAACCAGAACCATAAAGGTCAGCATAGTAAGATGTAATAATTAAGGGTTCCGCAAATGGCGGTACTCTTCAAAGAAGAAAATAGCGTATTCTGGAAAATGGATCCAGGCTTTGCGGACCGGTGGTTTTGGGTGGACTGACAACATTGGCTGGAAACGCTTCGTCATTAAACAGACCTAGATAAGCCAACTGCAGATATCGTCGCGCTGGGCTACATATGATGGCGGCATGGTCACTTCGGCTACACCGGATATCGACCTGGGATCCGAAATGACATTCAACAAATTCGAGTTCACACAGTTCGCGCAGCGTATTGGAAGTTATAAAATCCAGTATTGGGACGGTTCCCAGTGGCTCGATGCGTATACCGGCGGAAAGCGAACGCAGGGTATACGAATCCTACGAATGCAAGCAATTATACCCCAGAGACCGCTACCTTCGCTCCCGTGACAGGCAGTAAAGTCCGATTCTATATTACGTCTATCATCGGCACGTCGGGACCTAGCATCTGGGAATTTAAAGTGTTCAATACGAACGACAATTGAGAACGAAACACGCGCGTAATCCGGCAAGCACATCGATAGCGGATTCGCGAAGCTGCTGCTTTCCGACATTGCTTGTATCCAAAACCACTAATTCAAACTAACCGATGCTAAACAGGAAATCTGTCTCTCGTATCATGCTTGTCGCTCTTGCTAAGGGTTGTTAGGTACTTGCCGTTATCGTTTTTTCCAAGAAGGCAGCCGAAAGGTTGTTTTCTAGTAAGGTCGAAACCTCCACCATATAATCCTGTAAGATTGAAACGAACGGGTAACCATAGCAGCTCCTTGTTTCATTTTAAAGAGGATCTCTATATGCAAAATATGAAAAAAAAACAATTCTTCTCCCATGATATAAATTGTTTTGTTCTGGAATGTGTATTGTCGCGCCTTTTCTAAAGCAAATACGACGCTCTCGCAATAACCCGTACAGGATCCAAATTCTTGATGAATGCCTATCGTTTGCTTCAAATAAATGATCGAGAACCCCTCACCCTTTTGTTGAATATGAATTTGACTCGTTTCTTACACTTCCTATCTGACTCTTGCTGTTCATGAGTCTCCGTATCGAGTATGTTGATCACGCTCATTAACTGGTTGTTAAACATGTTTTTGGTCATAAAAAGCAGATCACATAAAAGAGGATCTTGCACTGAATAAACGACGCAAATTCCAGCTTTCATTCACATTTCGAGATGCTTTGCTTTTAAAACACCCAAATGTTGGGATACTGTTGAACCTTGGCTTTGTAAACGCGATTGAAGCTCATTGGCACCTTTCGGTCCTTCACAAAGTAACTCCAAAATCTGCAATCGCAGCGGATGTGCCATGATCTTAAAAACATTCACTCTGTATTGCTGAAGCGCAAGTTGCATAGCCATACCTCATTTCGTCTTTGGGGCGATTTCGAGTGAGATAGGCTATGTCCTTGCTGGATCTGGCTTTAAGCTGGTGATCACTTCTTTTTGAGACTCCTTGTTTGATAACGCCGCGCATTCACGGAAAGCGAAATGTTTACAACCTAGACATTTATTCAAATCCAGTTGTAATAACGCGAAGTTAAGTGCCTCACCGGTATGTCCAAAAAAGTGTTCAGTCCCAATCAGCGTATACAATCCTGTTCTCTTCAATACATCCAAAGGCTGAGATTGAATTCCGGATACAAGAATAATCCCGCCAAATTTCTCGAAATGTTTCACAAAACTGGACAGATTTGATTCACCCGTCGTATCCATAAAAGGTACTTTTCCCATGCGCAGCAGTAACACTTTCGGCCTTAGATGAATCGTATCCATAATGGACTTTTCAAACATGTTCGCGGCGCCGAAAAAGAGGGGGCCTTCGATGGTATAGATCCCGATTTGTGGACAATCGTGGCCTTCGGTTACCATATGAGCCTTCAGTTTTTCATGTTTAGCTGTTGGGTCAGGCAAGACCTTGGATACCAGTAACTCGTCACTCATGCGTTTCACAAACAGCAGAACAGCCAAAATTAATCCGACTTCAACGGCAGTCGTCAAATTCGTGAAGACCGTTAGCAAAAAGGTGAGAAGGAGGACAACGGAATCGCTCGTTTTGGTTTTCAAGATGTGAGCGAATTCTTTTAGTTCGCTCATGTTCCAAGCAACCAGCATCAGAATTGGTGCCATACTAGCAAGTGGGATCTCCGATGCGTAAGCTGCAAACAAAATCAGCACCAGCAACACAACAATGCCATGTATAATACCCGACAGAGGTGAGACCGCACCGTTTTTGATATTGGTTGCTGTTCGTGCAATGGCTCCTGTCGCTGGTATGCCTCCAAAAAGAGGGGTCACCATATTGGCGACGCCTTGCCCAATCAGTTCCCGATTGCTGTTGTGACGACTGCCGGTCATGCCGTCGGCAACAACCGCCGATAATAAAGATTCGATGCCGCCCAACATGGCAATAATAAAGGCGGGGCGAATCAAATTTCCAATGCGATCCCAGGTTAGATCAGGAAAATGAAAATGGGGTAGTGTGCTTGGAATAGCTCCAAATGACGATCCAATCGTTGCTACTTCCCCTTTAAAGAATACGGTCGCCACTATAGTGGATACGACAAGCCCTACCAAGGAACCAGGGACCTTCGGTAAAAACTTCGGTGTTAGGAGGATAACTGCCAAACAGACGACCGCTGTGATAACACTGTATAAATTTGTAGTTGTGAGATGCATCACAATTTCCTTCATATTGGGTAGAAAATTCTCATGTTTCTCAATACCGCTCAAACCTAAAAAGTTGGCAATCTGTCCGCTGAAGATTATGACGGCAATTCCAGCGGTAAATCCGATGGTTACAGGGCGAGGAATAAACTTTATCAACGCACCGAGTTTAAATAGTCCCATGAGAACAAGAATAATTCCCGCCAAAAATCCCGCAAGCAATAAATTTTCGTATCCATATTCCATGACAATCGCGAAAAGGATCGGAATAAATGCACCGGTCGGGCCGCCAATTTGAAATTTAGAACCTCCGAACAAGGAAATACAGATACCGGCAACGATGGTGGTATAAATACCATATTCCGGTTTTACACCAGCAGCAATAGCAAACGCCATCCCTAATGGAATGGCGATAATACCAACAATGAGGCCTGAAATGAGATCCTTGCGGAATGCGGCTGCATGGTATCCTTCAAATCTTCCCGTCCATTTCATCTGAACTGCCCTCTCTTCTTCATATATTTGATTATTTGAATATATGTGAAATGTTACTCCCGTCATCTAACAATGTCAATCGTGAAAATCCAACATCGTTCAGCATGTTTCCGATTGAAAAACGAAAAAAACAAGGTGATTCCTGTGGTTACACGGATGCCCTTGTTTTTTCGTTTATGATTCATTTCGAATGACCTCAAGTAATGAAATGGCATCAACGAGATGATTATCGAAGATCTGCTTTGTGACTGCGAGCAGGTCTTTAATCAGCGGGTCACGTAACGAATAAATGACAGATGTGCCATCTTTTAAGCCCGTCACCACATTTTTATTTCGCAATACCGCCAACTGCTGAGAAACGGCTGAACCTTCTGAGCCTAAAATACTCTGTATTTCATTTACGTTTTTATCTCCTTCACTCAGAACCTCCAGGATTCGAATCCGCATTGGATGCGCCAGCGCCTTAAAAAAATCGGCTTTAAACTGTTGGATATTTTGATTCACGGCTAACGCCTCCTTAATCATTATACTTTTGAATATATGAATATTATAACACAACTTCACCCAAATTCACCCAAAAAAATTCTGGAAAGAAGGGCATACCGGCGCATGGATTGTGATTTGGTTGCAACTCCTGTATAATACCCACCATATTCAAATATCTGATTATTTGATTCTCCAAAAAGAATATAAGGAGTGGGTGCGAATGCCGGGCTCTACGAGTAATGACTCATCACATCAAGATTCGTCATCCTCTCACGAATCGACTACACCTTTCATGCAGGTAAGCAGACAAATCGTCATAACAATGGGGATTCATTCGTTACATGAGATCGGGTCCAATTCCATTTGTAACGTTTGTATCGCCAATGGAGGTTCCTGTTGTCAAGGGTGTCGATATCTTGTCAAAGATATTGGATGCCAAAAACGAAATACAAGTTGTACAGCATGGTTATGCGGGTTTTTAAAGTACTTTTTGTATGAAACCGGCCTACTACGCGAATGGAATGACTTTTGGGAGCAAGTCCCGGGACAAGATTACCGTGAGGACTTTACGCCAGAGGTCTTTTATGTGACAAAGTCGTTACACCTTCCGGATCTTCGTAATTTGAGTGAGGCTCTTGCTACCGATCTTCATGAATTGGCTAAATCTCACATTGCGATCGGGTTTATCCTAACCCTACGTGAGAAAATCGATAAACAGATTGATCAACTCGATGACTGCCAGCATAATTGGAAAAAGAAAACCAAAATAAAACGGAATATAAAAATGTTATCAAGTCCTTTTCATCGTTTTCAAAAAGAACTACATGAATATCGACAAAAATTTCCGATTTCGTAGGGATTTCAATAAGGATGAAGAGCGGGATTATTGGTGTTTCATTCGCGTATTACAGCCACTGGAACGTATATACCCCAACGAAAACTGACAAATGATGATTTGGAAAATATGGTGGATACCAGTCATGAATGGATCGTACAGCGGACAGGCATTTATGAACGACGTATTGCTGAGCGAGACGAATTTACCAGCGATCTCTGTATAAGCGCGGTTAGGAATCTTATCTTTCGGTATAACAAAACGATCGAGGATGTTGATTTTATTATTGTTTGTACCACAACACCAGATTTTCCTTTTCCTACAGTATCCTGCTTAATTCAAGTCCATTTTCATATTCAAAACGCTGGTGCAATTGATATTAGTGCCGCTTGCGCTGGATTTTCTTATGGACTCATCATGGCTCATGGCTTGATTGCTTCTGGACTGCATAGGAAGGTTCTGGTCATTGCCGGTGAAACGCTGTCCAAAATTACAGATTATTCGGATCGTACAACCTGCGTCTTGTTCGGCGATGCCGCCGGTGCCGTTTTGTTGGAACGAGATGACCAGTTTGAGGGATTCGTCAGTCATCATGTTGGCTCCGATGGCAAAGGGGGCGCCCATATTTATCGGACAGGGCTTGCCAATAGACTTGGCGAGCAGATGTTGTGCAACAACAATTGCATTGTCCAAAACGGAAGGGAAGTATTCCGTTGGGTGATGCGAACCATTCCCGATTCGATTCATCAATTGATTAACAAAAGTAGTCAGACTATAAATGATGTGGACTGGTTTATTCCCCATAGCGCGAATATGCGACTGATTGAGCCGCTTTGTGAGAAACTTGAGTTCCCTTTAGAACGTACGTTACATAGTCTAACTCGCTTCGGTAATACATCGTCGTCAACGATCCCCCTTTCACTCGATCTAGGGATTCGGAATGGGAAAATCCTTGCGGGAAATCAAGCCTTACTGTACGGGTTTGGGGGTGGGCTCGTGCATGCGGGAGTTCTCGTAAGGTTACAGCTTGATCCTCTCGTTAACGAACCTCTCCCATTATAAATAACGATTATATGTAGCCACGGCACCTCTTGAAGGTGCCTCTTTCTTTTTTAGCGGGTATACATCATGTGTAAGGAGGGAACAAATAATTTAAAAATATTCAAATATAAATTGGAGGCCGTTGTTGTGTCCCTGAAAAAGTCCCGCAACCTGCTCTGTTTGATCGTATGGATGAGTATGCTGCCGGGCACAGGATGTCACCCATTGAATCAGCCTACTTTCAGCGAAGAGATAAAGCAGGAAATGAACCCTGCACAAGCAATACGTCTTTTGGAAGAAGGAAATCATCGATTTGTTACGGGGCATTTAGCAGAAATAGATGTGATTCAAAATCGGAATCAGCTCATCTCCGAACAAAAACCAATTGCTGTCATCATTAGCTGCTCCGATTCACGGGCAGCACCAGAGATTGTGTTTGATCAATCACTGGGAGATCTCTTTGTGATTCGGGTTGCAGGAAATATCGTGAATGATGATGTCATAGGAAGTTTCCAATATGCAGTGGATCATTTTAACGTTCCACTGGTGTTAGTTTTAGGGCATGAGAACTGCGGTGCTGTTATTGAAGCATTAAAAAGAAGGAAGCATCCAGCTTATTTACAATCCATTGTCAATAAAATTGAACCAGCGGCTGAAAAGGCGATATCCGCTGGAATAGCCGAAGAAGACATGATTATTGATCGAGCTGTCATTGAAAATATCAAATTGGCGAATTACAACATTCAGCACTAAACGAGAAGTTGGCGAATGGAGATTTGAAAATAATCGGAGGTGAGTATCACCTGGCCTCAGGGAAAGTGACTTGGCTTAAATAGGGGTTGCTGAATGGTTCTTCAGAAAATTCTGGACGATGCGACGGCGAGACAGCAACGTGAAGATAAGGCAAAAAGAACACGGAGCCTGCGCTCCAGGTTCATCACCAGCAGTTGCGTGTAATCACCGATTCGCTTGTCTCGGCGAGGCGTGACTCATCTGCACCGATGGCGTCTGCATGGATCAATGCATCTGCAAGGATCAACCGGCCTTCCGCAGCCTTATTACATACCTGGACGGTAATTCCGTTGGCATAGCGAATCGTTTCTCCAGGTAGAAGAGCATTTTCAAACGGGCCATTCTCGGTTGCCGGAATCAACACCGCTATGTTGGCGGGGGCGCCGCTACTCACCAGTATATCCAGCGCACCAAGAACAGCAGTTGCTTCCGCCACGTCCATCCGCATTTCGCTCATGTCATAATCTCGCTTAAGGCTGACACCACCCTTATCGAATGTAACGCCCGATCAGCGCGGTAAGCGGAAGCGAAGGGGCTGTGCATTACCGAAGTTCAATGAATGCAGGAGAATGTGAACTGCCTCTCCCTACAGCCGCCAGCCCCGCAAATCGGCGCTCCTCCAGCTCCACTCCCTCGAAAAACTTGATTTGCACTTCCGTCTCGGTAAATCTCTCCGCGACTCTCTCCGCCAACATGCGGGGACGCAGACCGTTTGACGGCTCGTTGGTCAGTTCACGTGCCCAGATGACACTATTGGCGCGTATTTCTCCAAGGCGAATCGCATTCAGATAATCCTCTGTTTCTTGAACGTTCAAATATAAATGCGTCTTCACCTTCTCAATTGATGAGGACTTATATTTATTAAAGGGATAGGTACCGAGCTTCCACCTTTCAACCCATCCAGAGATCAGATCCGAATCAAGCTGTTGCATCATACCTCCGCCCCTCAGAGCCTCGAAAGAAACAACCGCCGAATCGCGCCGTTCCCGCAAAACTGAATTTGCATATTTATTCGCCTATATGCATCGATTATGGAACAGGTCAGTTCGGGCGCTATTTCGCAAATATGGAACCATCGCATTGTTTCGGCAACGAATGGCCGGAGCAGCCGAACCGCCCCTGTCACCGCAAAATCATCTCCGAAAGTCCCGCCCAGATTTAATTCGTTGGAAACTAATGGGCTTTTTCAATAAAATCCGCAAACCCCTGACAACGTGTCTTTTGGCTTGGATCTGTTGAGACGGCAATGATATGTGAAGGATTAACAGTGGAAATAAATAATAACATTAAACAGCCTTAGCTCGAGCTTCCTGAACTGTGACCCGGATTGTGGACGGTTTAAAAGAAACAGCCATAAGCCTAACCAGCAAGTAGGTGACCTCTGAATTCGAAGCCGCTAAAATAGCGACTTTCAATAGCATTATGTTCTTGTTCATCCACAATACATTGGTACCAATTCCTTTATACAAAAGTGTTATTACTTTTGAAAGTTAATTTTTTGATCTTTTATTTCAGAGTCTCCCCAAAGATATTTTGCAACATCTTTCATGGCTTCGGGATTAATGATGCCTGTTTCTCCAATGTGAGAATAAGGAACCTCTATTCTTGTCACTGGTCCTTGGGCAATGTCTTTTAGCTTGAAGGCACTATCCGTGCTAACTACATCTCCAATATTAAAGAAAAGCCAATTATCGTCCTTGTTGCGGCATAGGACACGACTTTTGTCTGAGGACCAAACAATTCTTTATTATCAGAAAGTTGTTTTATGGCTTTACTACCAATGGCCAGGTCCTTGTTGGCATCGATCGGCGAATCAAGCGTAATTAATTTATCCACTCTCGGGAAATCTGATTCGTATGTATCCTCGAATATACATCACTGATATTCCCCCCCATGCTATGGCCTACGATGTTTATCAGTTTTATAACGTACATGTTTGGGACAACGAATGTGGGCATGTCGCCAAGTATGCTGAATTGACCTTGTCGAGCCTGGAGAATAGTAAGTGGTAACGTAATTTAAGATCATTTAAACATAAGCAGTGTATCTACCTACTTAATCGTGATTGGGGTTGTATTAAATGAAACAAGATGTATTGTTCACAGCAAGGTATATTGGTAAAAATAAGGTTCATTTCACCTTTGGTGATGTATACTCAATAGTCGGCCTAGATGAAAATCGGAACTATTATGTGTTAGATGATTTTTGTTACAGATTGTTGGATTACAAATCTAACTTCGAGAAGATTAGTGATTAACCATATAAACAAGAGAGAGTTCAGTTGGAGTCCTTATGCGAGGAATTGATTTCGAAAGGACTAGCTCATTGGGTGGAAGACATTACTGCTTAGTTCGATCGAATACATGACACATCACAGGCCACCGGTATGGAGACCAATGAATGGAGGAGTTAATTAAATGCTCGTTCAAATGGAACTATTTAAAGATGCCGAATCCATTAAACAACAAAGGAAGTTACTTGTGGAATTAATTGAATTAAAGACAAGGGAGATACAGGAAAAAGAGTTTCATAAAACCTTTACGGTACTGTTAAGCAATTGGCTGAGAAACCTTTGTTGAAAAAGTTTTATAAGGCTTTCCCTGATACATTAGTTGATGAAGATTAATAAAAAAGACGAAACCCTCATTTTGCGTGAAACTGCCCGTTAGCTTAATGAACTAGTGCAGTGAAATTTAGTTTGATGCTTATCTAATCGGTAATCGGATTATGTTCTTGTCCTCGACTCGGGACAAGAACTTGTACCAATAAAACAAAAAAGCCGCTAAAATAGCGACTTTCAATGGAACCATAATCTTGTCACTCGACATGTATTGGCGGCTGGCTCTTTTTTCTAAGCCTTGTATAATTGAATATGGTGACCGTTTATTCGCTGGACTGGACGCTTCTACTAGCTGTTATCTAAAACTGCGTCCATTGCGGATTGATTAGGTCTCCATTGCTCTTGAGCGTGAAATTTTACATTGCTGTACGTTTCTGGAAAATCACCCGAAGCAGGATAATGCTCGATCCATACTAGCTTCTTAGGGTCGATTTTGTGCAGCTTATAGATTTGAATTGCCAAGTGTTCTGCGTAGTTTGTAATGCACGTCCCGACTAAAATAAAAACGTATACCTTCAGGCGTAATCCGCATCACGTAATGCCACATGTGCCAGTCCTTTCCTCTCGGTTTTGATGTTCCTTTTCGGCGTAGCCGGCGGCCATTCAAGGAACCTGAAATTCTTCCCATCATACCGTACGTATTATTACATCCAGCATTGTATTTTCCATTGCTATCAACATCACAGAGTAACTCTGACCTTATAATATAGCAGGACTTCGACCACCTCTAACCCTAAACTACCCTGAGCTAATTGTTTCACATCTCTTTTTCATCGTCAGTTGTAAAATAGCTTTACTTACCTCATTTAACTCGCTTACATTTCCTAAACTCAAGAAACTTCGCACTCAGAAGAACTGCGGCTAAGCGAAAACCGCCCACTTCATGTATTTATTAAAAGACAATCCCTGATGCTTGACTTTGGTTGACACAGTACAACATAATTCCAATCGCATAGAATAATTACCCATTAATTTTGAAAAAATAAAACCAACAACAAACGAGGAGTGTGAGGGAAAATGTTGGGCTTATTGTTATTGTTGGGCGTTGCAGCCCTTATTGTTGGGGGAGTGCTGTCCATGATTATCATGCGCAAGCAACAGAACAAGGTGTATAACAAGGATGCAAGTGAAAATGTTTTAAATCATCCAATGCGATCCAATCCAATTATTATTCTTTACTGGTTAACACCTTTTGTGATGGTCGTCGGAGCATTTCTTTTGGGCATATATTACAATATGGTCAGGGGAGAATGAGCCAAGATGAATAAGAAAAAGTATTATATTTCTGTCCAGTCAAAAAGTATTTTCCAGCAGCAGGGAGAGGCTCCCTATGAGCTAGAAATTGAAGCAACAGAACAACAAGTTATTAAGTTGAGAAATCTATTTGATAAAATGGAGGAATGCGATATCGACTCAATGATTCGTACTCCTACACCCGGAATCCCATATCACCATGACCATCCAAATGACAGCTACGATTATTATCTGAAACAAATTTATCAAATGATATATGATCTTGGAACAATCGATACTCAACAACATGTTTCTTCCATAATGGATAGACTGGACACCATGGGGTAGATAAAGGTACTTCGTAAATGGCCATTTAGGTATAACCGCCTGGTGGCTTATTTACATTGATTTAACAAACAGGCAAGCATTAAAAGTCAGATTTGTCTGTACTATCATCACCCACACCTAAACCAGGTTGACCACACCGTTCGGTTCGAGCGCGTTTAACTATGATGTACATGTGTACCCACTCGATGATCGCTAACCAGACTTTTTTGCTTCTGCAAAATAGAAACTTTTCAGTCTTTTCCTTTAGTTTTTCAATTCGCTTACATCACAGTCACGTGCACTTTTATTCAAATAGCCATTTCATTTCTGTTCAACCGATGTCTTCTTCAGCTATCGCTTTAGTTTGGAGTGTCAGCGTATATTTCAATATTTATAATAGATTCATATTTCAGGCGGCGGCTTCCCCCCGTTCCCCCTCCTAATTATTTTGGCTAAATGAATGACATTTGCCCAAGATGCTGAATAGAGTGAAGTAAAACCTACATTTACGAAGGGAGATACACCAAGGATGTATTACTATACGTGGGACAACCAGGCTCCGGTTACATCCATCGCCGATCTGGAAAAAGCCATCAACGGCGAGTACGCCGCCGTCGCCTGTTACGAACGTCTGGAGGGTGCAGCGCCGAGCGAAGAGGAACGCACTCAGATCATGGAGATCCGTAAAGACGAAATCAGACGTTTGCAGGGCTGTACACGTCACTGACCGGAAGACAACCGGTACCAGTCATCAATGAGCCCTGCCCATCTGTCTACCGGGATGGCCTCCACTTTTCCTTCAGGGACGAACAGAACACGGTGTATAGGTATATATGTAAATAATTTCTGTTTTAGATTATATTTTATGTGATATTCATGACTCTAAAGGGCACTATCAAAATACGGTGGATTACAAATGAAACAGCCCATTCAGTTAAATCGGCTATTTTATACTCATTTTCCCAACGAGTTTGCTTGTGTATGGCTGGGAAATACCGAGTATTCTGGCCCACTCGCCTAAAAAACGATGGGATGTTTTCTCATGACCTCACTCAGGCGCTGCAAGGCCTCCTCTAGCTTACCTCTTGTACTATTCTTCTCTTGGATATCCAATGACGATTTCCAAAGTAACGGCACTTTTAGTCCAGCCTCCTGCGTCTAAGGGCCTTTTAATCCCCGGAGACAAGGTTCACAGATAAGCTGCCCTTTGAAATAATCGCTTCAATAGGATTAGCAAAAAAGACAACCGGATTTGAGTTTACGAATCACAGTTTGCCCTCAGGATCTTCAAAAAATTTAAGCGGATCCCCTTCATTAATCCCAAAAAGTATGCCGAATTTCCTTTGGAATTACAATTTCCAGTATTTCCATAGTGATTCCCCTTTACTTTTATATCAGCTTGCTAAAAGACAGATATATTTTTGGTCGGATCATCCTCCTTAGCCTTTCCAGGAACAAACCCCGCCAGCCTGAGCTTAAGTTAAATACGCTCTTCATAATAGAAGGTCTCCCCTTCCATAAACCAATTCGCCCAAACTTGTGTTGACGTAAAAAAAGGCGTCACTGATAAGTTTTTTGATTTTGGAATTATTTTAAGAAATTATGGGAATTAATGTTGTATGGTTTCTTCCTTTGTTGGATAAAAAACTGAAGCAGAAGAACAATTCTATTGACGAGGGGACTATATGGTTAATAAAACAGATATTGCGATCGGAATCATTCCCTCATTCTCCATTATTGCTTTAGCGGTAGGGTTAATGAACCATGTTATGGTCATTCCCTCCTTATTGCAAGAAGCAAAAAGAGACGCGTGGTTGAGTACACTTACTGTTATTTTACCATACACAATTTGGACGCTGCTTCTTTACTACATCATGAAGCAAACCAAACAGCAAAAGATTACGACTTGGCTTCGTGAAAATTACGGAACGGCAATAAGCGTCGCGTTTCGTGCCTTTTTCATTGCCTATCTTTTTTTGCTTATGGTTCTGACGGTAAAGGATACGATCATATGGACGCACGCCTCTTACTTGCCAAGAACACCGCAACTCGTTTTGTCTGCTTCACTAGTTCTCTTATGTTGTTTCGCTGCTCAAGCCGGATTACGTGCGATCGCCATTACATCGGGCATTTTACTGCCTTTCGTCATCGTATTTGGGGATTTCGTCATGAGTGTCAATCTCCCTAAAAAAAATTACTCCTTATTGACCCCAGTGATGGAACATGGAGTCGAACCGATCCTCAAAGGATGCATGTATGTTGGTGGGGGGCTTGTAGAGCTGATTATCATTCTGCTTTTTCAGCATCGAGTGAAAACGACTATTCGTCCTTGGTCGCTGTGTTTATTGGCCGTCTTCTTGGTCATTCTGGTGTTTGGACCTGTTACGGGAGCAATAGCCGAATTCGGACCCTTTGAAGCAGCCAAACTGCGGTACCCGGCTTATGAAGAATGGCGGCTCGTCCAGGTCGGGAAATACATCCGGCACGTGGATTTCTTATCCATTTACCAGTGGCTGTCGGGAGCCTTTGTGCGGATTTCCATGTCTCTCTTCCTTCTCGTCGAACTCTTGCCGGCCAATAAGCATAAGAACATCAGACATGTTTGGCTGACCATGCTCGGTATCGCTATGATTGTCCTTGTCGAATTACCCATCAACGATATGCAGTATGCCGGCTTCTTGAAGCATATCTATTTACCTTTGTCCTTAGGATTGGTTGTAGGCGTGTCATTGTTATTGTTTATCGCAGTACTCGTGAAAAATAGGAATGGGGTGAGTCGCAAATGAAATTTCGCCGGTTATGGAAAACCCTTCTGGATCATGGACCAACAAAGAGCACGCCCTCTGTAGAACCTCCTGTCGACGTGTCCCACGAACACCAATGGTCATCTGAAGAGCTTCATTCCTTATTTCATAACTGCGCGGATGTCAAGATGGATTCGTATGAATTTGGTGATACTGAATCTTCACAGTCAGTTCTCCTTATCTATTGCGAAGGTTTGGCGGATATTCAGCAAATCAACGAATACGTGCTTCCCCGATTGGAAAGCATGCTGAATCACTCAAAATCCGGCATGGGATTGGATAAAAAACTGGAATTAACCCCGATCGACCAGACTGATGACATCATCACTAGCGTATTTTCGGGAAAACTCCTTATTTATTTTTCTAAGCTGAATGCTGTGTACGGATTGGATATTGCTTCCCCCCCTCATCGCAGCCCTTCGGAATCCAATACGGAAATATCCATAAAAGGACCGAAGGATGGGTTCGTGGAGGAATTACCAACAAACGTGGCCTTGATACGGAAGCGCCTCCGCACCAATTCCCTTTGCTACGAACAATTTACCGTTGGAAAGAGGAGCAACAGCAAAGTCGCTTTGCTCTACATCGAAGACATCATTCAACCTGAAATTGTGAAAGAGGCCAAAAAACGGTTGAAGCATATTAACATGGATAATATCATGGGAAGCAGTCAATTGGAAAAAATCATCTCCGATTATTCCTTCACCCTGTTTCCTCTATTGGATTATTCCGGCCGTCCCGATTATGTGGCAGATTGTCTCGTCCACGGGCGATTCGCCGTCATTGTCGATGGAGCCCCAAATGCCATTATCGGACCGGCCAATTTGACGCTCCTGTTAAAATCGCCTGAAGATGCCTATTTTCCGTTTTATTATTCGGCATTAGGGATGATTTTGCGCTTATTTGGCCTGGTGACGTCTTTGCTTCTTCCTGGTTTTTGGATCGCACTCTCCTCCTACAATGTGGAACAAATCCCGTATCCGCTATTAGCTACGATCTCGATGTCAAGAATAGGACTGCCTATGCCAGGACCAATCGAGGCTATTTTAATGATTGCTATGTTCGAGTTATTCCGGGAAGCCGGCGAGAGGCTGCCTAAAGCGGTCGGCCAAACGGTAGCTGTCGTTGGGGGCATCGTGGTCGGGGATGCGGCGATCCGCGCCGGCCTTGCTTCTACGACGTTGCTGGTCGTATCCGCCGTCACCGCCGTTTCGAGTTTTACGCTGGTCAACCAATCGCTTGTTGGCTCGGTGAGCATCGTCCGGCTTTTTGTATTGATGTGTTCATCGGTGCTGGGGATGTATGGATTTATACTATCCACGATCGCGGTTATTTTATATCTTTCGCGTTTGGAATCCTTCGGCGTCCCCTATCTGGCCCCCTTATCCCCTATCACTTGGAAAGACTTTATTTCGGCAATCATCCGGAAACCATGGAATACAACAGATCGCCGACCTGAAATACTGCATACGCAAGACTCTACGAGGAAAGGTGATTCCTGATGTCCAAGGGGAAGAAACTGATGTCAATATGTTTGATGTTCCCTCTTCTTTTGACTGGTTGTTGGGATATTAAGGATGTACAAGACGTCAATTATTTAACGAGCATAGGCTTCGATTATGCTGATGATCAATACATCGTTTATGCGCAAATGCTGGACTTCACGGATGTTGCCAAAATGGAATCGGGAAAGCCTCTTCAACCCATTCCCGTCTGGGTCGGGAATGGCAAGGGCGATACTCCGATCAGCGCCGTCAATGAACTGTACCGCACTTCGCAGATGCGTAATTTTTATGGACAAATTATTTCGGTCGTTGTCAGTGATAACGTATTAAAAAAGGGCATTCACGATTTCGATGAACTTCAGCACCGATATTATGAAATGCGATACACGCCATGGATCTTTGCTACCAAAGAGCCTTTGGACAAGGTGTTTACGGTAACTCCCTTTTTTAATCTATCGCCGCTCATGTCATTACTTCAACAACCCCAGGAGAGTTACAGACAAGAATCCGATATCACCCCGATCACCTCCAGGGAATTCCAGTCTGATATACAGGAACCGGGAAAGGCAACCCTTCTGCCGTCACTGTCCATTTCGAATCGAAACTGGGAAAAAGGCGGCCAGCCCCACCCCATGCTGAAAATGGATGGATTATACGTTTTTCAAGATGGGAAATACCAGGGATGGCTTAGTGAGCAGAGCATTCCCGGACTTCGTTGGGTAGAGCCCCAAACCCAACGCAGTCCGCTGATCCTACGTAAAGACGGTAAACCCCAGGTGTCGTTATCCCTCGAAAATCCAAAAATCCAAGTCATTCCGAACGTCAAAGGAAAGGACGTTACCTACACCGTCGACATCATGCTTACCGGAAATGTTAGCGAGGTCATCCAACCGATGTCTGAACGGCTTATGGAGGAACAGGGCGCCGAACAAATCCGGAAAGAAATCCAACAAACGTTCGAAAAAGGGCTTGAGTTCCAATCCGATCTTTTGCAATTGGAACATACGCTGTATCGCAAGCAAAATAAAGAGTGGAAAAACATCTATGCCGAAAGGGACTTCAGGCTTACCAAGGAATCTCTTCAAAAGATTAGAGTTTCGCTTAAGCTGAATAATGCCGGGAAACTGAAAATCCCTTGAATCTCAATAGTGATTATACGAAGCCGGCCTATGTATTCGGAAGTCTTTCTAAAAATTCTGCAAAGTGGTTCCGTATTATCCGTTCATTATTCGATTTAACAACAATAAAGGAATTTGGCACCCCAACGATAATTCGCCGCCAAGTTAGTTTTTAGTATTTTTATTTTCTACTGCTTGCTTTGGTTGTTTAACAACAAGTTCCTCTCATCAAAGTCTTATTGACTTTTTCGTTGTTTAAAGATCCAGGTGCCGGCACAATTCTTGCAATGGCTGAATACGTTTAGGGATCCCAGTTGCTGATTAATTCCCCGTGATACAATATATTTTTCTTTTGTATGGCGGTATAAGCCAGCAATTTTAGACGGAACAATCTAATGCAAAGGCAAGTTCGGATAATCGATCACATTCAAAGCCAAAATATTTCATATGGAGCCGCTTCAAATCCTCCATTTTCTGGCGAAACGGTTTGTTTTAGGACCGACCGATAAAAATGTGATTTTTATTAAGCCCAAAATATCAATATCATTTTGTCGCAGACTTATTAAATCATAGGGTATGCTTCCTTTTTAAGCGGACCATAATGGTATTAAGAAAGGAAGTGTCGTCATGAGTAAAAAAGCAGAGCTGCTGGTGGAATCGATTTTAAAAACTGCGAAAGAAAAACGGCATGATAATGCGGAACCTTAATGCGCTGGTTTATTCGAAGTTCCCTCACCACAAAGTTATATGCATTGACATGAAAAGCCTTTGCCTTTATACATCCGTCGAAGCTGTGAACTGCGGTTTTGATCCACTGACTACTTTCCTTGTGATCATCGGGGATAAGACATAGACATGGAATGAAGTTCTCCTTCTACTTATTGTTAACGCTCAATGGGGCTTTACTTGGATAACTCCATGACGATCACAAGATGTTCAACAATTATGCTCCTTACCTTGTGTATCTTGTGTTTACCTGTGAAATGCAAAAAGAGATATCTTCAGACCGAAAGGCCCAACAGATATCCCTTCCCAATCTTTATTTTCCCTCGTTAATCGTCTTGACCACTTCAACTGGCAGCTTCGGCACACGATCGTACGTCAGTAATCCATTAATTTCCTGCTCTACATCGGTCAACTGCGTATAGCAATAACCTTGAATGATACTTGATTCGAGCAAGGGATGGATAACCGCTCGCAATCGTGCGGCAAAATCCTCATCATTTTCCGCACCGGAGTAGCCCCATCCTTCCCACTCGCTTTTCTTATATCCGACACCTCCGAATTCCGTCACAAGAATGGGTTGTCCAGCGTAGGGGAAGCCTTCGACGGTCAGCCTCCGTCCTGCTGGCATGTTATGTAACGTCTTCTCCACGGAGCTATAACGTTCCTCCAGCACCTCGCGGCGCCACTCATAATCGTGGATATTAAATAAATCCGTTAAAGTATATTCCCATCCGTCGTTGGAGACGACCGGACGCATCACATCCAGTGACTTCGTCAGGTGATACATCGTCAAAGCGTGATGCTGCTGAAACTTGTCGATCTGGATATTCGGAACGCCCCAGCTCTCATTAAGCGGAACCCAGGCGACGATGCAAGGATGATTGTAATCGCGCTCGATGGACTCCTGCCACTCATTCAAAAATCGGCGAACGTAAGCTTCATTATAGTTGTAAGCATTCGCCGCCTCGCTCCATACCAGCAAGCCGAGCTTGTCGCACCAAAACAGGAAACGCGGATCCTCCAACTTCTGATGCTTCCGGACCCCATTAAAACCCATAGCTTTCGTCAATTCGACGTCCCGCTTAATCCCATCATCACTCGGCGGGGTTAAAATGCCGTCCGGGAAATAGCCCTGATCGAGCACCAGCTTCTGAAAGTAGGGGCGATTATTCAAGCACAGCTTTCCGTTTTCGATAGACACCTTACGCATTCCAAAATAGCTCTTCGTCTCGTCGATAGCGGCATCAGCTTCCAGCAACGTGAAGCGTACGTCGTACAAATTTGGATTCTCCGGGAACCACCAACGTTCTTCGGCAGGCCTACTTGAATCCGCAAGCCGCACGATTCTCGTCTCTTCCGCTTTGTTCACCTGAATCACATCGCTGCATACTCTGTTTCCTTGATAAGAAATATCGATTTTTAAGCTCAATGTATCCTTCACTTCCGTCAAACCCTTGAAGAACATGCGGATCTCAATGTCGTTCCGATCGATATCCGGCGTCATTCTCACTTTTTCCAAATAGATTTGGCCGACCGCTTCTAGCCACACCGTCTGCCAGATGCCGGTCGTCCGGGTGTAGAAGATGGCTTCTGATTTTTCCAGCCAGTATTGCTTGCCCCGAGGTAAAGACAAATCTTGACTAAAGTCGACCGCTTTTACGACGATCGAGTTGCTTCCATTTAGCTTCAGTAGATTGGTAATGTCTGCGCTGAACGGCGTATGCCCGCCCTCGTGCTTGGCCGCAAGCTCACCGTTTACCCACACTGTTGCTTCATAATCGACCGCCCCGAAATGAAGGATCGTCTGTTTCCCTGCACTCATACTCGGCGTATCGAACGTCGTTCTGTACCAAACCGTATCATGAAAGGCAGGGTCTCCAATACCGCTCAACCGGCTTTGAAAGGCGAAAGGGACTTGAATGCGGCGCGACAACTTTTTCTCCCCAGTGTGCCATTTCTCCCGTTCGCCGGTCTTGCTGTCATCGAATTCGAATTCCCATTCGCCGTTCAGATTGATCCAATCTTGACGCTCGAACTGTGGACGAGGGTGTTCTTTCCGAAGTTGCTCTTTCATTTCAAAACCTCCCAATGATTAGTAGATAAATTATTCAAATAACATAATCGTTACCACATTCAAGTCAACATTTTTTTATTACGGCTAATTTAACGTCAATATCGAATTGTTTGATTAACTTGTAAGTTATATAATTTGATAATAACCGTTGTTATTCAAGTACAGCCCAGCAACGTATCGTATTTCGAATGCCTTACTTCGGGGACCCGATTGCGAATCATTGGATTGCTGAACGTTAGACTGATGAATATTAAAGAACTCGCCAGCGAATTAAGCCTATCCTCCCGAGATTACCACCAAGCATATCCATAAGCTAGAGGAGTCCGGCTTCCTGTTTGTGTTTATGCGGTCGCGATTGCAGAAAAAGAGAATGTGCCGTAAACGGATTCGGGCCCATGCGCTTTTAGACGAAGGCGGCCAACCCGTCGATGGACTATCGCAAATCCGAGGCCCGGGCCAAATTAATGCGCTGAGAGCCCGAGAGGCTCAGCATGGGGGAGGAGCCCCGGCGCCGTTGTTCTTTCTTGATCATGAGGCAACCTCCAATTTCACAAGATTGGACTCATTTTCTCATGGATTTCGGCAGTGTTACAGGTGGGTTAGGTTTGACGTTTACGGCAAGCGTGAAACCATCATCACCGCAACCCGGTGTAAATCTCTGCCAAGGTCACTTCGTCGGGGCTGCATTCAGCAGATAACAACCACCCAACCCTTCCTTGGTCGTCACGTAGCCGCCTCTGCGCAGATGGCTCCATCACCTTGTACACCCGCGACGGGTGGGGGTTGACACTGCAAGCGATCTCCTCGCTCGTCGCCATGCTGTCCGGTTGGTAAGCCAAGAAAACCAAGCTATGAACTGCAATTGTAAATTCGCTGTTCACCCGCCACTAATCCTTCTTCCGTTGCGCTTACTGATATTTTATTTGTTACAGCTAGAAGTCAATCAGACCAGTAACTATAGGCCCATGCGCGATTGTATGGGCCTCTCCTAGATTATCCCTATTAAGGATAATGCTCATCCTCCATGAACCTTTCCCTCCCTATTGCATGGCTTGGTTAACCTCTTCGATTATTTTGTCGCCGCCAAGTTTCTTCCAGTTTTCTACAAAATTATCGAAATTATCAACTGATGTTTGACCATAGATTATTTTTACAAACGTTTCCAATTCTAGTTTATCGAGCGTCGATCCCTTCGAGACCATAGTGTCGGTCGGCGGGTATACCCATTCATTCATAAACATGGATTTGTTGTCGATATAATGCTGTATGACCTTCTGCGAGCTATTCGGACCGAAGATCCGCTCGAACCACCATTGTGATTTGTCGCCGCTGCGATATTTCTTGATCCCGTCAAAATAGCCTTTTTCTTCATTATTCAATTTGCTTGGATCATTAGCTTCGAGCGCAGCGACTACATTATGGTAAATATAAACGTTTTTGTTCGGTTTCAAAAGTTTTACAGGTGAAACATGAAAGCCTTGACCCGATGTACCCGTGTATTTCGCAACTTCTGTCTTGGCAGATTCGCCAAACATTTTCTCAACGGCAAAATTCAGCATTTTGATGAGAGCTTCAGGATGTTCATAACCCTTGCGAATCGCATATATGTTGCCAAAATTCATTCTGTTTTGAACCAGCGCAGGCTTGCCGTCCGCGGAAGGAATCGGATAAGGCTGCCAATCGGCGGTGCTGCCATCCTTGATCATGCCAGATACGGAAAATGGCGAAGTCATGTACCCGAAGAATAATCCCACTTTGTTTGACATGACTGTTTCACCGGCTTTGGCCACATCCTTCGTGCCGAACTCAGGATCGATATAACCGGCTTTGTACATCTCTTGAAGCTTGCTCAATACCGTTTTCATTTCAGGAAGAACGCTTCCGTAAACCATTTTGCCGGAGTTATCCTTGAACCAATGAGCAGGATAGACATGATAACCGTTTGCGAATCCGACAGGATTGAAATCTCCTCCGAAAAACAGATCCTTGTTCAACTGAAGGCCGTACGTATCGTTTTTCCCGTTCTTATCAGGATCCTGTTTCGTGAAGGCCTCTATCATGCTGATGACTTCATCCATGGTGGTCGGAGGATTCAGATTAAGATTCTTCATCCAATCTGTCCGGATCCACAGCATTGGAGATGTATCATAAGAACCGCCGTATTCGGTCAGGCCATAAAGCTTGCCGTCATTTTTCGTAGCAAGCAGTCCGTCCCCGCCCGATGAGTAAAACTCTTTCACCAGAGGAGAAGCATACTTTTCGTATACCTCACTGAGGTCCTCCAATTGGCCGGCTTCAAGCAGCTGTTTGAATTGGGGGCTGTTGACGAACAGCATGTCGGGCAAATTGCCCCCGGTAAGCGTAATGTTCATCTTGTCCCAGTAGTTCGCTCCGTCCACGACCCAGTCGTATTTGACCTTAATCCCCAGCTCGTCCGCAAAACCGCGAGTCCATACGTTATCATTCATCGTATCGCCTTCATTCAGAAACTCCGTATCCATCATAGTCGTGCGCATTGTAATCGGCGGTTCGTATTTGCCAAAAGGCCCGTCATTTCCCTGCGGCTCAGTGGAAGCGTTTCCCGAATTAGGCGAATTGTCGTTCTGCTTATTCGCGTATGAAGCTCCGTTGTTGCTGCATGCCGTTGTCACCGCAATCGCCAGCACGCATAAAGCTAAAAATGAGATCTGAATAAAGCGCTTCATTGTTTCGAATTCCCCCTTAGTTTATTGGTTACGGCTTCATTATAATTTCCGACGAGAGAGGCATGTAGTGGACGCTTTTTACTTTCAGTATCTTTTATTTACTACTCTTTTGCCGCACTCGTGCGATTGCGGAATTCCTGCGGCGTGCAGCCCGTGGCTTTCTTGAAAAATCGAAAGAAATAGTGCGGATCGGTAAAGCCGAGTTTCTCGGAAATCTCGTGTACCTTATAGCATGTCTTTTGCAGAAGCTCCTTGCTCTTCTCAATCTTCACTTCCTGGATATAATCGGATATCCCTTTTCCCGTGGTTTGCTTATACCATCTGGACAAGTAGGAAGGATTCAAGGATACTTCCCGGGCGATGCGGGACAATGACAAATCTGAATCCAGGTGATTTTGGATGAAATAGGCGATCCTTCCGATCAGATGAGACTCTTCCCGACTTAAGTACTCCCTTCGCCTATGTTGCATCCACTCGAAAATAACTTGATAGAATGCCAAGGTTTGTTCCCATGGCACCGAATTGTTGAACTCCAGGATGCGCGGCAGATCGGTCTGCGAGACCGCCTGATCCTTCAGACCCAACTCCTCCAAACAGGTGAGACAGGTTTCTGCAAAATAATGAAGGATTATCATTCGGTCGAAGGGATCGCTCGGCCCGTCCGGTGGAAACAATCCCCTAAATTTCTCGAAATGTTGTGGCCATTCCTTGCTACTTTCATCAAGCAGGGATTGCTTGATTTGACCCAGTAAATACTGTCCGGTCAGCCGGCTGTATTGGTCTGAACTTTCCTTCGGGTTATGTTCCTGTGAGCTCACGATTGATAGCCTTTCAACGCCCTTGGCTTGCCCGTTCAAGATTGCCAAACGCAGATTTTGCACCTCACGTTTTACCTCTGTAAAAGGGTGCATGAGCATACTTGCAGCCGCGGATAAAGGGGTCTCGAATAAATCCCTGCAAACCTGCTGCACCGTTTCCAGCATTCCGTGTGTGAATTTTGCCGTCTTCTCCGCGAGCTTTTGGGCGTTCTCGAATAAGGGGTCGGGACTTTGAACGAATCCGATTAGCGAAGAATGGTCATAAGCGACGAATTTGACATTGGTTTTGGCGCCGAGCAATTCTTCGGCGGCGTTGCCGATGGCAAACAGCATGAGATTTCGCTCTTGAGCCGTCTCATATTTCCCCCAGCTCTCAACGCTGAACAAGATGATCATGACGGCTTTGTCCGCCTTGAACGGAAGCTTCAGCGCTTCGAATTCGCTTTGCAAGCCGCGAGAAAGCTCAATGTCCGTGCGCCGGAGCAAATCGAGCAAGAGCTGGCACTGCAGCTGCGGCATCACTTTGGGAAGCTCAATCTGCAGCCACTCTTTCTGATGATAGACCGACAATTCATCTTTCACCATGGCGAGCGCTCGATTCACAGCTACTCCTATTTTTTCCATGCCTTCGGTTTTCAGGATATAATCCACAATGTAAGAGCTGCGCAGAGCTTTGTGCGCGTAATCAAATTCGTCGTGTCCGGTCAACAAAATCACTTTGCACCGCGGCCACCTGGCTTCAATATTGTCGAGCAGCTCCATTCCGTCCATCTCAGGCATGCAGATATCGCTGAGCACAACATCGATTTTCAATGAATCCAGCTGGGAGATCGCTTCAAGAGCAGAATAAGCTAGAACGATTTCCACATCCTGTAATGCCTTTTTGGTAAAATATTCGTTCAACCCGTTTACAATAATCGGCTCGTCGTCAACGATCAACATTCGATACATGGCGATCTATCCTTTCCGAGTGATAGGGATATGCGCAGCCACCTTCAATCCACCAAGCGGACTCCTCTCCAAACGCAGTCCGTATTCGTCGCCAAAATGGATGCGAAGGCGTTGATGGACGTTGAACAAACCGGTCGTCTCCCGATCCTTCCAAAGCGATGCAGGAACGGCCAGTCGGCTCTTTAATTCGGACAATTTCTCATCGGTAAGGCTTCGTCCATTATCTTCCACATCGATCACGAGAACGTTGCCATCCGTTCGATGCGTCATCCGCAGTATTCCTCCTGATCCCGTATGTTTGTGGCCATGCTCAAATACGTTTTCAAAGATTGGTTGGAGAATAATGCGAGGAACCAGAACGGAATCGAATTCCTTTGGCAATGGCTCGAACTCTGCTTTTATCCGGATCGAGAAGCGGGTTAGCTGAATTTGCAAATAGATTAGGGAATGCTCCATTTCTTGCTTCAGCGTCACTTCGCGTGCCGAATCCCTCGTGACAAAACGAAAATACTGTCCAAGGTAATCGGAAAAGACCTTGATGCCTTCCGTGTTCTCCAATTCCGCCATCTGCTTGATCGTAAACAGGCTGTTGTACAGAAAATGCGGTTTGATTTGAGATTGCAAATGCTTCAATTCCGCATCCTGGGTCCGTATCCTCTGTACATAATTATCTTCAATCAGGATGTGAAGACGATTAATCGTTTTGTTGAATTGGCTGTACAGATAGCCAAATTCATCCCCTCTTCTATGACTGATTTTTTGGGTCGTGTTTCCTTTTTCAAGCATTTTGAACCCTCTGATCAGCTTGACCAAAGGCATGTGAATCAAACGGTAAATCCAGAAGGAGAAGACGATTACAATTAAGCAAGAGGCAATGGAAAGGATCCACATCCATGCGGAGTATCGACGGATCGATTGATAAAGAACATCATTGGATACGAAGCTAACAATTTCAAATTGGAAGAATGAATCCCTCAAGGAATAATAATGTTCTTTTTCGGTAACCGTTCGAACAAGCTGCCTCGGAGAGCCTGTTTTCTCTTGTTCCTTCAGTGCGGACCATTTCTCCAGCATATCCCGGTCTGAAATGAACACATGATTGCCGCTTCCGAAGACTATAAACGCCCCGCTGATATTCTCCTCTTGCAGACTTCCAAGCTGCCTGTTCAGTTCCTCAATGGAGATCTGAATCGCCAATACGAAATTCGGCTCCGAGGAAGGGCCAATCATAATAGGGGAGACAGCAGAAAGGAATAGGTCCCCCTTATTTTCGGAAACAGCTCCCTTCAACTCTCCCCTGTTCTTAATGAGACCTTTCCATGCCTCGTCCGGATCGTCAGAAATATGATTCGCAGCGGAAACAACTTTTCCCAGCGATGGCAAGTAGTAGTAGACATCCTTGATATACGGGCTGCTGGATTTCATCTGCTCCAGCTTGATTAATATTCTGTTTAATCGTTGGCTGATATCATATTTGTTCATGATTGGAAGCAGCGCACTGAACTCGGAAAGGTCGTCATCCTGCGAAAATTGTCCCACCAGATCTTTCATACGGTTCAATTCAAATTGCAAGCTTGAAAATTGAAAGCTTAGAACAGATTCGTTCGTGCGCTCAATCGATTCGCGCATTTGGTCCGAACTATTGAAAGTTAGGGAAACGCTTATTCCGTATAATGGCAAAATAACTAGAAAAATCGAAATTATGACCTTAATGATCATAGAATTCCATTTGAATCTCACAGGCATCACCCGCACCAATTTTACCCTTTAACGCTTCCCAGTACTAGTCCCTTAACGAAATATTTCTGCAAGAAGGGGTAGACCACTAGAATCGGGAACGCAGCCACGAAGATTTGCGCAGCTCGTGCAGTACGACTCGATACACTTTTAAGCAGGATTGCTTGTTCTAGCGTCAGGTTCGTTTGCGGAAGAGTTGTAAGGTTCAGAATCGATTGCAAATAGGTTGCGAGCGGATATTTCTCGACTTGATTCATGTAGATCATGCCGTCAAACCAGGAATTCCAATGCCCGACCAACGTGAACAGAAGAATGGTCGCGAGGCTCGGCAGCGAGATCGGCAAGTAAACGCTCCACAATGTTCGGAAGTGGCTGGCGCCGTCAATCAGGCTGGCATCCTCCAATTCTTTCGGAAGGCCCCGGAAGAAATTCAACATGAGCAAAACGTTAAATACGGAAACAGCACCAGGCAATACTAAGGCCCATATCGTGTTAAGCAGATGCACCTCTTTTATAACGAGAAAAGTGGGGATCAGCCCTCCGTTAAACAGCATGGTGAATACAAAAATCCACACATATAACGTGCGCTGAGGGAACACCTGACTTTCTTTTGACAACGGATACGCGATCAACATGGTGATGATCGCGCCGATCGGCACACCCAATCCTACACGAAGCAGACTGTTCAAGAAAGCGGTATTGAATTTTCCGCCTTGCAGAACGAATTCATAAGACTTCAGGGTGAAATCGACCGGCCAGAACACCACTTCACCGGCATCCGCCGCAGAGCTTGAACTGAAGGAGACCGCCAGCACATTTACAATCGGAAACAAGCATAGCAGCGCAAGGAAGGTAAGAACAATCGTATTGAACACCAGAAATATCCGATACGGACGAGAAATAAAATGCATGAGTATACCACTCCTCTATTAGGCATGAATTCGGAATGTGGACAAGCTGAACCCGACCGTATGACCGTTAAAATATTCGATAATTAGCTATTTTGTACGCCAGATAGTATCCAAGACCGATAAGGGTGCACGAAACAATAGATTTCATCAGGCCGATGGCTGTCGCAACGGAGTATTGGGCTTGTTCGATACCGATCCGGAACAACAACGTGTCCAGAATATCTCCGGTATCATAAACAAGAGGATTGTAAAGGTTAAAGATCTGATCGAAACCGCCGTTCAGGATGTTTCCAAGACTGAGAATGGCCATCAGTATGACGATCGGAGAAATCCCCGGCAACGTCACATTCCAAGTCTGGCGCCATCGTCCGGCCCCGTCCATAATGGCTGCTTCATAGAGGCCGGGATCGATCGACGTTAAGGCGGCCAAATAGATGATCGTGCCAAAACCGAATTCTTTCCATTGATCGGTAATGACCATAACATATCGGAACCAATCGTTGCTGGTGAGGAATGAGATCGGCTCCACTCCGAATGCGCCCAGGGCTTTATTAACGATCCCTTGGCTTGGTGAAAGAACATCAATGATAATGCCGCCAAGAATAACCCAGGAAAAGAAATGGGGCATATAGATGATGGTTTGAACCGAACGCTTGAACAGGACGTTACGAGCTTCATTGAGTAGCAACGCAGCCAGTACCGGCACTATCAATCCGGCGACGATCTTCATGATAGAGATTATGACGGTATTTCGCAAAGCCACCGTAAAGTCGGGGAGCGAAAAGACATAGCGGAAATTATCGAGACCGTTCCATCGCATTTGTGAGAAACCGATGATCGGTTTAAAATCCTGAAACGCAATGATAAGACCAGCGATCGGCACATAATTGAAAACCAAGATCAATATAAGACCAGGGATCAGCATGAGATGCAGCTGGCGATTTTTCCGGAACGAGCTCGCTTTTGTATTTGCACTCAATTCCCAGACCTCCTTACTCCTTCAAAATGATAGTTTCTGAACGGCATGTTCGTTCAGCGCAGTTCCTTGGTACCAGCGGATGGTGTTGGACAGCACGCGCAGGACATTCTCGTCGTTAATACGCGGATAAGCTTCGTGGCCGGGGCGGAAATAGAACACCTTGCCCTGGCCGCGGTGGCAGATGCAGCCGCTGCAGAACACCTCGCCGAACTCGCGCCAGCGAAGTTCGCAGGAGGTTCCCATCAGCTTCTTAAAGATCTCGGAGAAGTGGCCGAAGTAGAGGACGATCAGCCCCATCCCCTTCAGGACGCGCTCATGCACGCGGTTTACGATCTCATCGGACACGTTGTCATAACCCATATGCGCCCACCAAAGCAGCACGTCGGTGCCTTTTAGCACTTCCTCAGTGAGCCCGTGCTCGGGTTGGTCCATGGTGGCGGTGCGGATTTTGAAATCCTCGCCGGCTATCCCTGCGGCGATGGCCTCGGCGACGATGCCGGGCTCCTTCTCGTGCAGGAACTCATTCTAGATGGTTACGCTGATCATTAGATTTCACCTCAGGCTGCGATTGGGGAACTGCGCCAACGTAGTTCGTGCGGGACGTATGAAAATTATAGGACGCGGAAAATAGAACCTGCTAGTGGAGGTTCTTTACTTTTCGTATCTTTTATTTACCTATCGGTCGAGTGGGATTCCCATCAAAAGGATTCACTGTAGGAATCGTTCCATCACAGTCGGGATGCCCAAGAGCCGTGCGCTGCCTCCGGGTTTTGGGGTTTCCTTGCACCGTACAGAGTTCGGTTTGTACCTGCCTTTCCGTACGCTTTACAGCAGTTCGCCACGGTTACCCCGCAGCCACGGTAACGCTCCTACCTGTATGTACTCAACGTAAAGTAAACAGAAGATACGCAATGTAAAGAACCTCCACTAGCAAGCCCCATTTCCCACATCCTATAATTCTTATATATCGTTAATGTTGAATTATCGGTCATTTGGAGGTGATAAAAAGTATAATCTACATATCTATGATTTCAAATTCTTAAAATGGAGGTTAGTCAAGAATGAGAAAACGCATCAAGTTTGCCTCGGCGGCAATTGCTGCCGCACTTTTGCTTCAACTATTCTTAACTTTTGCAACCGCTTTCGCTGGGTTTTATGAGTCTGAGTTGCAGCAGTCAAGCCATGTATCCTCTGGACAGGAATTTTATCCGATTAAAGTGATTAATGATTTCAACACACCGGCGGATGTGGCGACATGGCAGGCGGGCGTCAATTCAAAATCGGTCAACTATGCCGCTACCATCGCAAACGCGCCTCTAATTCCTTTCGAAGGCGCCGGATGCTTGGAGCAGGTGCCGGAGAATGTCAAGGTATACGAGTGGAGAACGATCTCGCGAGACTTCACTGAACCGCTTGATTTATCCGGCCAGCATTATCTCGCTTTTGCAGCTAACTCCTGGGGCTGGCAGCCTGACGGCTATTTCATGAAGATTCGTCTGCACAGCGGAGCGAGCGTGTTCGAATCGGTCGCGAAAATTACCTACGACCGATGGAACCACATATTCATCGATATTTCCTCCTGGGAGAAGCGCGGCGCCATCACCAAGATGGAAATTTCTTTCATGCAAAACTTCGATCTGGAGGGCGTTGCTCCGGGTGCTCCCGGCTACAATTATTGGGACGGGCGCTTCCAGTTGGACTACATCATTGCGACCAACACGCTGGATATGAGGTTCTCCCGTGACGGAGACTCGGAGGGCTTCACGGCTCATCAAGGCTCGCTCGCCGTTGCCGGCGGGAAAGCGAATTTCGCGATCGAGGGCGCGGGCGCTTACATCGCATCGCCGGATCTGATGATCGATGCAAGCAGCATGAACGGCCTGAAGGTTAGCATGGATAATCTGACTTCTGCTTCCAAGCTGAAAGTAGCCTGGATTACAGAGTCGGACACGTCATGGAACGATGTCAAATCCAAGGAATTCAATGTTGTGCCAAACGGCACCTCCCAGTCGATCGATATCAATATGTCGGATATGGCAGGTTGGTCGGGTACGATCAAACAGTTCCGGATTTTCGCTCCGGCTGAGAGCGGATCGTTTGCGATCGACGACATTCGCTTTAAGAAATTCCCGCCGATATATAGCGGGAAAATAACGACATCTGCTATCAATGACAGCCTTGGCATTACGATCGCTGGTATAGTGAATGCGGAATACGTGAAGCAGCATGCGAACGACGACCTCGTGCTCTTCGAGCTTCCCACCTACGCGGATCCCGCCAACTTGTCGGGTCTGACTCCACTGGACGAGCAGGATATGGCGGCGAAGTTCTCGTTCGATATCAGTCTTAAGGACGGCGACCATAATCGCCTGTATTCCAAATTCGCCGTTGCGTTCCGGAACAACGCAGGCGGACTGACGCTTGCGGATGCGCCGCATTACATCACGAACGCCGAGAAGCTGGCGCCCAACCAAGAGCCGTTCCCGAAAGCGAAGAGTATCAAGGGGCTTCAGGTGCAGATGACGGACGATGCGGAGGATCTCGGCGTCAGTCATGCGGCGATCAACGTGCGGTATGACACCATGCTGTACTTGGCGAACAGCAATCCAGACAACACGATTCGTTATGTGGTAGATGGAGAAACGTTCTTTTTCAAGAAGAGTACGGTCCTCAGCCTAGACTCACAAATCAAGAGCTTGTCCGATAACGGCACGATCATTAGCCTGATCCTGATTATGAACCGCGACTTGCGTGCGGATACGCCGAACAAGTATCTCATCCATCCGGATTCCCAACCGGGGGGGCTCGTGTACGCCTTGAACACGCAGAACGAGATCGGTGTCAAATACGTCAAAGCCGTTACCGAGTTTCTGGCAGAGAGGTATTCACGGCCCGATGAAGCTTATGGCAAAGCGGTCAATTTCATCGTCGGCAACGAGGTCGGCCAGAACCAGATTTGGAACAACATGGGGCCGAAGACGGTCGACAACTATGTGCGTGAATACGTGCAAACGTTGCGCCTGATTGACACGATCGTGAGGAGCCATTATGCAAACGCACGCTCATATGTCTCGCTTGACCATTTCTGGTACGAAGATTTATCTTCAGATTCACTCTGGAAATACGACAATAAAGTCATCGTCAATATGATTAACGAGATGTCGCATAATGAAGGAAATTTTTCTTGGAATATCGCCTTCCATCCGTATCCGGAAGACTTAGCCAATCCGCGGTTCTGGAACGACACAACGACTACGAACGACTTCAACACCAAGCGGATTACGATTAAAAACCTGCAAGTGCTCGTGGATTACTTAAAGCAGCAGGAATTCCTGAACAACGGTCAAATCCGCCGGATCATCCTATCCGAGCAGGGCTTCAACAGCATGGCCAATACAGAGGAAGATCAGCTCGTACAAGCTGCCGCCTATGCGTACGCATATTATAAAATCAAGTTTCTGGACGGCATTGACTCATTCATTCTGCACCGGCATGTCGATCATGAGGGAGAGTTCGGATTGAAGCTGGGGCTGTGGAAGGTTTTGCCGGGCAGCGCCAATAACCCGCTCGAGCATAAAAAGATGTACGATGTATTCAAATATATCGATACCAACCAATCGCTTGCGATGACTGACTTTGCCAAGTCTGTCATCGGGGTTGCGGACTGGGAGAGTGTTATTCCCGGGTTCGACCCTTCGAAGCTGGCTGACAGGACCATTCCGGCCGTAAACGGCGTCTCCTTTGTGAAGAAGGGCAACACCCCCCTGCAGCTGGAGGGCTTTGAGAAAGGAACAGGCGGCTGGCAGGCCGCAGACAATGCGCAGTCGATCGAGACCACTGATCAGTACGCCTACTCGGGCACCCATTCGCTCCAGGTGAAGTTCAACGATTACTCCGCGCTGAATTGGAAGGGAGCGGATGTGAGATTCCAGCACCCGCTCAATGTAAAAAGCGCGCCGAATCTGACGATGGCCATCAAGATTCCGGATGCCAATGCGAACAAAGCATACTATGCCAAAGTGAAGGTATACAGTGGGGATAAGATTACGGAAGGCACTGCGGTTCTTGATCCCCTGAACTGGAATCACGTCTCCTTGAATTTGAAAGATTGGAGCGGCGCAGGCGCCATCGACCGGATCAAAGTTTGGGTAAGGTCGACGTCCCCAACAGGTTGGAAGGGATCGTTCCTGGTCGATGATGTTGGATTCCATAAAACGGTTGCGCCGGTCGGTGGCTACAGAAATTTCGACCTCGAAACGAAGCTGCTTTCCCCGAAGCTGGAACCAGGCGCGCAAATCGAAGTAAAGGTCACCAATCATGACGAGAAGACGATGAATGGGGAAATTACGGTTTCGGGTGATGGAAGCATCGTTTTCGGCCGGTCCACTCTTAAAACAGGCGGCATCAAGACTGGTGAGAGCAAGACGTTCATTCTCACCGTAAGCGCTTATACATCTCCGTCCGCAGGAGCGGTCAAGGCAAGCTTCACCTATCAAGAGCGGACGTTCTCAAAAATATTGGCTACCGTTACTAACACTAACGAAGACAATCTTCCGGCGAACGAAGAGCTGCTCTACAACTTCGAAGGTTCTACGCAGAGATGGCAGGCCGGCGGAAACGTATCCAGCGTATCTGTGGTTGAGTGGTTCCCGAATGGGCCGACAAAGCCGAGATTAGGTTCTTATGCGCTTAACGCAAAATCAGATGATGTACCTGGAACGACATGGAGAACTCTGTCCGTAACGCCCGACAAGCCAATCGATCTTAGCGGTGCGGAAGATTTCTTCTATCATATCAATTCGTACGGCGGCTTGTCAGGAGCGACATACGAGTCGAAGGTAACCTTGTACAGCGGCACAGAGAGTATTACGTCCACTTCGCTGATGTCGGCGGACCAGTGGAATCGGATCGACATCCGGATAGCAGACTGGGCGCTTCGCAATCAGGTGACCAAGATCGAAATCTCCTTCCGAGGTGTCAGTTTCCCTCAGATCCCTAACGACTCGAACTGGACCCCCGAATTCCAACTGGACTATATCGGATACACTAAAGTAGCAACCGCGAATTGAGTGTTTGCAAAATGAAGCAGGACAGCTCTTTTCTTCAGTGACGGAATCACCTGCGGTATGATATGTCATCAGAGTATAGGAATAGAACAATTTAATAGTCGATTGTGTATCTTACATACACAATCGACTTTATTATTTCTGTGAAAATAAAAAATGCTCGCATGATCGAACCTCGTCTTTAAAAAGGTAGCCGATTTCGTAAAATGATCGATGCGATGAGCTGAAAAAAGTACAAAATGATCTTACAAATACCATTATACGAGGAAGAATTACCTGGCGAAGGTATTAACAGCGGGGGAATCGCATCGAAAAAACACCTAAGCTAGAAACTGGCGCCGGTACTCTACCGGCGTCAGTTTATTTAATTTACGTTGTGGTCGTCTTCGGTTGTAAAAACGTATGTATTTCTCAATTTGTCTTTGTGCCTCTGCCAGATTTCGTATATCATAGGGATAGAGTCCTTCCGTTTTGAGATGCGAGAAGAAACTCTCCATGGAGGCGTTGTCTAGGCAATTGCCCCGACGAGACATGCTGATTTGGGCGCCAACCTTTGGCAGCATGTCGTGGTAAGCATGAGACGTGTACTGGAACCCTTGGTCGCTGTGAACGACCAATCCGGTCACGTCTTTTTGCTTTGCAAATGCCTTGGCAAAGGTCTGGAGGACCAGCTCATTGTCGTTACGTTCGCTAAGTTGGTAGGCCACAATCTCGTTATTGAATAGGTCCTTCACTGCCGAGAGATACAACCAGCGCTCGCCTACCCGGTATTGAGTCACATCCGTCACCCATTTCTGGCTTGGTTTTTCGGCTGTGAAATTTCGCTTAAGCAGATTATCAGCTACACGCTCGGCAGCCTGGTATGTCATATTAAATCGACGTTTCCGACGAATGCTGGCTTGAAGACCGAGCTTTTGCATAAGGCGCAGTACCTTCTTGTGATTCATCCATACACCTTCATCCTGCCACAAGAACAACTGGATCTGCCGGTAGCCATACCTTCCTTCGTAGCGTTTATACACCGTGCGGACGAGTCGTTTAGCCTCGGCGTCTCGGTCGTTGTTCTTCCGCTTCAAATATGCGTAGTAACCACTTCTAGAAACGCCAAGGAGTTGGCAGTATTCAGCTACTTGGCCGATGTCCGCTGCTTGTTCAATGAGCTTGAAGCACTGTTCTTTCCCTCCTGTATCCAGATTTCCAAACACTTTTTTAGCATCGTATTCTCCCGTTTCAACTGCTGAACATATCGCTCCTGATCTAAATATTCCTTCCGCCTTCCTCGTTGATCCAGTAGACCAAACTCACCTTTTTCACGGTATTTTCGCATCCAACGCTTCATCCGACCCTGATCTTGGATTCCCAAATGATCGTTGATCTGCCGATATGTCCACTTTTCCTCTACGTGCAAGCGGACTGCCTCCATCTTGAGTTCCTCAGAATACGTCTTAAACTTTTGACCTTTAATAGCCATTAAAAATGCACCCCCTAGAAATTCATCGGTTAAACCAAGGGGTTTTTCCAATGTCTATTCTAAGGGGTGCACTTCAATAGAGACGTAGGTCTATTCTTAGCATAAATATATACATCCCACCAGTGAAAACAAGGGACAATGTCTAAATGACCTAGCTTCAATGCCTTCAGATTAGGTGGAGTGAGCTCGTTAAGATTTCTCACACGGTGATGGACGGTCGTCCAACCAGACTTACAAGCGTTGGATCGGCAGGGGCAAACTCGCCTGCTCGGCTTGCCAGGAAGAACGTCATAAACATATCGGCCACACGGTCTTGTAAGCCTTGGTATATTAATTGGGCGCGAAACTCATCATCCGACACGACGACACGGCGAATTAACCGGCCAGTCAACTCCATGAGGATAGCCGCAATTTCTTCTAGGTCTAAAGCTTCCGTAGCCGTGAGACTTGGTGTTAATCCGCTCAGATTCTGCTCGCTCAATACCGTTGCAGTTGCTGCGGCCAGATCAGCGTGGGTAGTCCAAGCAACCAGCCCGTCCTCTGGCGCAACCAACTCCCCGGTCTTAAGGGCGTCGCGGAGAAACCAGGGTAAGGACGCTGTATAGTACCCGTTTCTCATGGACGTGAATGGCACCCCCGAAGCTTTCAACGCTTCCTCAGTGGCGGCGTGGTCAACTGCAGGAGGGAAATGCGATGTTGGCGACGAGCTCATATGGCTTGTGTAGAGGATTCGGTCGGCGCCTGCCTCTTTAGCCATGTCGATTGCCGTACAATGCTGACGAACAGCCTCATCTCCCAAGACATTGCTGGAAACGATGAGAACCTGCGTCGCTCCCTCAAAAGCGTGAAGAAGACTACCAGGATCCGTATAATCCCCCCGCCTAACGCGAATACCTCGTTTTTGAAGTTCCTTCGCTCGCCCGACATCTCGGACACTTACACCTAAATGGTCTGAGGGAATACGTTTAAGCAATTCCTCAACGACAACCTTGATATCGATGAGTAAATGTTATATTCCTTGGCCCCAGATGGTACCGTTATACCTCAGTGTCATTTCCGACCAGTGTCGGATGTTCGTTGTTACCGTCAAGGAACACCTCCACTTTTCCTTCACCCCACCAGCTTCCCGAGTAACGGGAGCCCGTAGAGTATCCCCCATGTTTATGCCAATTACGGTACCGTTCTCCCGGTTCCAGAAGGCGTGAAAATAGAATGCGTCATTCTTGAAAGGCATGGCAATACCTAGCCCCGCACAGAAGGAATCACCAGCAGTGCCGATACGGTAGGCTTATATGCACCGTCCCATTACATATCGATATGAGGCAGATCGATCGCTACTCATCGTCCATATCCGATGAATGACGCCCGCTCCAACCTCATCCATCAATACTTTGGTTTCACAGACCCCAACCCGTTCAGATGCATTTCCTTTGACCCCTCTATTGGCTCTTGCTGCTCCTCCCTTTAGTCCATTGCTGTTTTCAAAGCTGTTCAATCTGGTATCGTAATTTTTATCGATTCAGTAAAAATCCATTAAAGAATCGATTGCAGTCTAATGAAAAATATTAGCGAAAACTTCAGCGGGAGTTGTTTGTCTTCATGGCCTTCAATCGTTTCATTACATCGCTGCCGCCTCTTCCGAAGTAATCATGCAGTTCTTTATAATCGCTATACAGCCTGTCGTAGATACGAACATTGGCTTCAATTGGCTTGAACGTCTCCTCACGAACACGCGCTATTTTTTCCGCAGCTTCCACAATGCTACCGAAGCCGCCCTTCTCCGTGCCCGCCGCCACAGCTCCGAACATGGCCGCCCCGAAGGCCCCGGTCTGGGCCGTGTCGGCAATCTTGATCTCCTTTCCGGTCACATCGGCGTAGATCTGCATCAGCAGCCGGTTGCGCTGCGGCAGTCCTCCGCAAGCGTACAGTTCATTGACTTCAACGCCACCCTGGGTAAAAGTATCGATGATTGCCCGGGTTCCATAGGCAGTCGCTTCGAGAAGCGCTCTGTAAATTTCCTCCGGCCTCGTCTGAAGCGTCAACCCAACGATCACTCCGCTGAGGTCGGCATCCATTAGTACGGACCGGCTGCCATTCCACCAATCGAGGGCCAGTAGTCCGCTTGCGCCCGGACTCAGCTTGGCGGCCTCGCGCTCCAGCCATTCATGGATGCTCATGCCCGTTTCTGAAGCCTGGCGCTTTACATCAATCGGTGCTGCTTCATTAACATACCAGGCGAAGATGTCTCCTACAGCGGATTGCCCGGCTTCATAACCATAGTAACCGGGAATAATTCCGTCCTCCACAACGCCGGCAATGCCTTCGGCATGAACTTCATTGTCGCTTAGAATCAAATGACAGGTCGATGTGCCCATGGTCAGAACTAATTTCCCTGGCGTGACGACGCTGACGGCAGGCACCATCGCGTGGGCGTCGATATTGCCGACAGCGACTGCTGTACCGGGAATAAGCCCTGTCAAGGAGGCCATTTCGTCCGTCAGCCCTCCGGCTCTTGTGCCCAGTTTCTTGATCGGCCCTCTCAGCTTGGTGTCCGCGAGCTGCTCCAATCCCGGATCAAGCGATCTAAGAAAATCCCTCGACGGGAAGCCGTCACGCTTATGCCATACGGACTTATAGCCCGCGGTGCAGCTGTTTCGCACCAGTTCCCCAGTCAACTGCATGACGACCCAATCTGCAGCCTCCATCAATAAATCCGCATGTTCATATACATCTGGCGCTTCATTCAGAATCTGCCATGCCTTGGCCAGCATCCACTCCGAGGAGAGTTTGCCGCCATAACGCAGAAGGAACTTCTCCTTCCTCTGCGCTGCCGCTTCATTGATCCGGTTGGCCTCATCCTGTGCGGCATGATGCTTCCAGAGCTTCACCCAGCTATGAGGATTATCCTTCCATTCCGCAAGCAAACATAAAGGCGTCCCCTTGCTATCGAGCGGCATCATCGTACAGGCTGTAAAATCGATCCCGAGGCCGATCACCTGCTCGGGCTGCACCCCCGATTGCGAGAGTACCTCCGGAATCGATTGCCGCAATACGTCAATGTAGTCTCCCGGATGCTGCAGCGCCCAATCATGCCCAAGCTTCTCACTTGTTTCCGGCAATTTTTCGTCAATGACACCATGTGAATAAGTTGTAACATGGGTGGCCACCTCTTCGCCCGTAGACAGATCTACGAGCAGGACTCTTCCAGATTCGGTGCCGTAATCGATACCAATCGCATATCGCCGCTTCATTTGACCTCCTCCTATTTATACAACGGACCGTATGCGGTGCGAGCCCGGTAATCTGCTCAACCGGTTCCAGTCCTCCGAATGCCGTCCAGGCGGTCGGCCTGAAAACCCTTTCATCTGGTACATTATGCATCCATACCGGAATCCACAGCATCGAAGCCAGTGTAATCAAATTGCCGCCGGCATGCCCATAGCTCATGGCGGCATGATTGGAGCCCAAGTTGCTCATAACCGAATATACATCCTTAAAGAGCTCTTCGCCCGTCAGATTCGGCACAAACCATGTAGTCGGCCATGTCGGATCGCTCCGCTGATCCAACACATCATGGACCTCATCAGGCAGTTCAACCATGTATCCTTCCACTAAATGCAGCACGGGTCCGCCCCCTTCCACCTGGTTGATTCTGGCGATCGTCACCGGCATTCCTTCCGTCGATACCGCCAGAGGCTTCGATTACGAATCCAGGTACTGTCGGAAACGCTCAATGCGGTGAAAAGTGATGTAGTTGGAATCATGCATATTGTGCGCCTGATTAATTGCGGTGCGTGACAAATACAAAATATCATCGCCGTCGATCAAGAAGCTGACATACTGGAATCCCACCGCATCGGCATCTTCATGGCGATAGTCTAACAATCGTTTGACGATGGAAAATGTCCTTAAATCTCGTGACATCGCTAATGACAGAACATTACGCTGAGTAGGTTTGGTCTCGTCCACAACCTCGCTGACAATGGCCCAATAGACTGCCGACCGCTTGTCATACAGCAAGTCGAACTTAGAATTGCTGCCACCGTTGAATTCTGCGAACCATTGAAAGGTTAAAGGGGCTTCTGGATTGGTACGATCACCTTTTAACACGACTGCTTTGCCGTAGGCCGGTACACAGTTGGCCATTTGGTAACGCAGTACATTATAGATTTCCCCGTCAGGCCCCACGACAGCGTTTCCTTCTAGTCCTCCACCTTTTCCTATGGCCGCACCCTCCCAGTTCTCATCGAAGGGGAGAAAGCTGGTGCAGAGCCAATTGTCAGTCACTAGCAGATCGGCTTCGGTTGCGATCGAGAGTAACCCGTTGGCATGCCCACCTGATTTCCACGAGCCATAGTCAATAGCGGTGTACAGTCGGCCGTTTGCCTCAATCACCGGCATGGGGGCCTTGTGGGGTCCCTGTCCTGTGCAGCCACCGCCGGGCAGAATCGTCATCGGAGCGGACCATGTCTGACCTTCGTCCTGCGATTTGCCGATGATCAGGCTACCGTATTCTGTCGAGGTGGCAAGCATATACAGTTCCCCTCTGTGACAGAATAGCTTACCCCAAAAACAAGGAAACAGTTCCGTGACATATCGCCAATGCAAGCCGCCATCGTCTGAACGGAAGAGCAATGTCAAATTTTGCGGCGACTGACCCGCGAACACATCCATCGCGGCGAGAAGCCCACCCGAAGGCAGCATGACTAGGGAAGGGCTACACAGGTACCGCCCGGAGAAAGAATAGCTTTCATCCTCTGGATGAAGGTAATTTACCACCGTTCCAACAGCTGCTCCGGTTCGAAACAACCTCGTATCACTCCTACCACTTCCGTCTTCGCGTTCCACATATAGCTCGTAGTCACTTTCAGGAACAAGCCCTTCTATAGTGGCTATCCTGTCAGTCAGTTCTAACCGAGTAAAGTTCTCGCTGGAACTATAAACACGGTAGTTTACATAATGCCTTCCCACACACCCACAGTCCAACCATTCCAATTCAACAGTGGTTTCTTTAGGTGCCAACCGACAGATATAGGGCAAAGTGGTCTGCTCTATCTGATTCAACGGACGGTACGGACTATAGTTCCAAACTGAATATCCTCTCATGTAAAAAACCTCCTAGCCTTTGATCGAGCCGATCATGACACCTTTGACAAAGTACTTTTGTACAAATGGGTATATGCACATAATCGGCAAAGTAGATACGATGATAACTGCATAGCGCATGGACTCCACGAGATAGATCTGTGCGGCTGCGTCCCCTCCTATGGCAGCGGAATCACTGGCTTGACTGAGAGCGGATTGGCTGACGATCAAATCACGCAGTACCATCTGCAGGGGCATCTGGTCCTCTCGTCTCAGATAAATCATTGCATTGAACCATGAATTCCACTGACTTACTGCTGCAAAGAGCACCATTACAGCGATAAGTGCCTTGGAAACTGGAAACACAACCCGGAAAAAGAAGGAAATATGCGTACAACCATCAATACTTGCGGCTTCGAAAAGTTCCTCGGGGATTGTCGACTTTGTAAAAGTGCGGCAAATGATGATATTTGTTACATTAACCGCTCCCATAAGGACGATGATCGCCGGGCTACCATATAATCCGATTTGCTTCATTAACAAATAAGTCGGTATCAAACCACCGTTAAAAAACATGGTAAAGATCATGAATGACGAAACAATATGTTTACCCGGAAAGCTCTTACGTGAGAGCGCATAGCCCGCCATCAAGCTGATCATCACGGAGAGAAAGGTATATAGAGACGTATAGATCAATGTATTGCGGTATCCAGTCCAAATGGGTGAATAATGCAGCACTTCTGCGTACCCCTTCAGATTGAAGCTTTGAGGAAAAAACAGAATCCGTCCGCTGGTCACCAGTTTCGGATCGCTGATTGAGGCGATGATTACAAAATACAGCGGATAAGCGATGATCAGCAACAATACTACCAAGAGTATGGTATTGACATATTCAAAAATTGTGTCTGAACGAGTTTTTTTTATGGTTTGATGCATTTGTGTTCCCTCCTTACCACAGCGATTCCTGTCCAAGCCGTTTGCTGATTTGGTTGACCAGAATGATCATTATAAAGTTGACGCCGGAATTAAACAGTCCGATGGCAGAGGATAGACTGTACTGGGCTTCTTTAATCCCGATTTTGTACACGTAAGTATTGATGACTTCACTCATGCTTAAATTGAAGGCATTTTGCATTAGAAAAGTCTTTTCAAAGCCAACACTCATGATGGACCCAGAGTTCAGGATAAGCAAAATCACGATGGTAGGCAGAATCGCGGGCAGGTCGACATGAATTATACGTTTAAATTTGGATGCTCCATCGACGATCGCGGCTTCATGCAGCGATGGGTCCACTGCGGACAAGGCACCGAGATAGATGATGCTGTTCCATCCGATACTCTGCCAGATTCCGCTCCAGACGTATAGGTGTGGAAAACTGGTCGCTTTCATTAGCACATCAACATTGCCCTCCAGAATTCCAGCGCTATGAAGTAAATTGCGGACAATTCCCATCGAGGGGGAGAAGAAGATATTGATCATCCCGACTATGATGACAATGGAAATAAAATGAGGCGCGTAGGTCACCGTCTGCACAAGTTTCTTTAGTTTGGATCTGGACGAACTGTTCAGGGCCAAGGCCAGAAGGATCGGTAAGGGAAAACCCGCTATCAACTCATAAAAACTGAGGACCAGGGTATTCCTGAGCACTACACCAAACATCGGCATCGAGAAAAAGCGATCGAAATATTTAAATCCCGCCCATGGACTGCCAAGAATACCGAGCTGGGGTTTGAAATCCTTAAATGCAATTATTATGCCGTACATAGGCAAATAATTGAAAATAATTAAGAGCAAAACAGCAGGAAAGAGAAACAGGTACAGTTGGTAGCTTTGTAATATTCGGATGCTCAGGGGTTTCTCATTCTTCCCCCGTATATTTGGTCCAGATGAACCCACCATTATCGATTCCCCTCCATTGTTCATCAAATTACTTAACCATCATGTCGTATGCTTTTTGCTTCAGTTGAATGAAGGATTCCAGACCCAACTTATGCATTTGCTTGACATAGGCATCCCAGTTACTATCAATGTCGCGCTTGCCAGTGATGAAATCCGCGAACATCGCTTTACGATAATTGCCTAGATCAGTTCGATATTGGTTTAGTAAATTGTTATCATCCTGGCTCAGTGCTCCTTCAACGTAAATCATGTCATTTGGCATCACCGCATCCTTGTAAACATGCTGATAAGCCCAGCCACGAGAATTGACCTGATCATATGTGATTTCTTTCCAGACCTTATCGTAAAAAGTCTGATCCTTCAGCGCTACAAATGAGTTATGCATCCCGAGATACTTTGAATTCGCTGCCATTTTCTCTGGAGATTCTTCCCAGAACAGTTGGTAGGCCTTGCCTTCATTGTCATAATCCCAGACGATACCTTTAGCTCCCCGACTGACATTCAGCAGCATATCCGTATCGCTAGCAATAGCTTCCAGCAGTCTTACAGTTGCAACGGGATATTTGTTAGTTTTAGTTATGATCGCCGCATTAGCGGGGCCGGGCACATATGCCTGGCTACGGAGTAAGGGCTTTGTCCCATTTCCGCTGTCCAGCGGTCCCATCGCACTGCCCACGTCAAGTTGACGGTTAGCATATGAGTGGTATGAGCCGACAATGGGTGGATCCGACCCAATCTTTGAGGCATACGTGTTCCAGTCGTCGGTAAATATCTCGGGTGGAATTAACCCCTCCGCATAGAGATCACGTAGGTACTTCAGCGGCTCCTTGATTGCCGGATTGGTAGACTGGTCCTTTACCTTGCCATCCTCTACGACGACATAATCACCGCTTGTGATATAAACACCAAAGCTCCCGTAAATGTCAAACTGCCCGCCGACATAACTGTCATAGAGAAAATAATATGGTATCACGTCGGCAGGAATCGTTCCTTTGCCAGCATTGGCCTTGATCGCTTCAAGAGCCTTCTTAAAATCTGCCGTGGTCTTGGGAATCTCCAAATTCAACTCACTCAACCAAGATTTCATGATGATCCATTGATCCCGAATGTTGCGGTCATAGGGCGCAAAATCGATATAGGGCAGACCATAAAGCTTCCCATTAGTCGCAAGAGAAGCGTTGTATACCAACCGGTTCTCCTTCATGAAGCGATTCCAAGTCGGTGCATACTTCTCTAGCAGTGGTTCTATCTCGACGAAATAGCCGCCGTCCACGGAATTTGTCATCTGGTTTGCATTGATATTTACCCCCATCAACAGGTCGGGAAAATCACCACTCGCGAACATTAGATCCGCTTTGTCCTGATCCTTCACTACCTCGATTTCCAGATTAATGTTCGTCTTCTCCGATACATACTTCCAGATTACCGATTTATCCATGTCTGGTCGCAGCGAATTGTACATAACCGCCGCTTTGATCGTTATTGGCTTCGTCGTAATCGGGTATCCCTCCAGATTTGTTACACCGCCGTCAGCTTTCCCGTTGACTTCTTGCGTTAATGCAGAGCTCTTCCCTGCCGAAGATTCCGAACTCTCGTTACAGCCCGCAAGCAATCCGACTGTCAGACCGAGCAGCAACCCCAAGGTGACAATAGACTTGTATATTTTTCTCTTCATTCATAAACCTCCTTTATAGATCGTCCAGGTTCTTTAATGGCTCGTGATTTGGAAGAAATCATGAGCCAATGAAGATAATTGAACAAGCTGCTGGATTTCTAGCCTTTGCGATTCGGTAAACAGGTCAGCGTCGAACATGCGGCTGAAGATCTCCATAGAAACCCCCTGAAGGGATAAAGCGAATTTAGCATTGACGGGATAAGACTGGTATTCTGCCATTGAACATACACCCAAAAACTGTTGGACCTGCTCTGCAAGCTGTAGATCTGTCTGATAAGAGTGGCAGAGCCAACTATAAAATTCCGGATGGAAATTGGCCATGACCCCACTATAGCCATCCGCCCCCATTCGGAGGCTTTCCAGCAAGGTTGCGCTGTTAGCATTAAACAGCTTAATACCGGTTCCAGCGATGATTTTCAATTTTTCGGCGATCTGCTCCACCCTGCAACAGGTATCTTTGATAAACAAGAAGCGGTCTGACTCCACACAGCTATATAACACCTTTGGTGTGAGCAGCCGCTTGTACGGATAGGGACATTCGTAAATGCCTAGCGGAATGGAAGGAACCTCAGATAAGAACGCTTTCATTTTTGCAATAAGTTGATCGTCAGATTCATCAGCATCCGCAAATCTGTTAGGTAAAATGACGTAAGCAGAGACGCCCTCGACTGTTAACTCCATTGCTTCGCTGATCTGCTCATCGAGGCTGCTCGCAGTATGTCCAGACACTATCACCTGCAGATCCCCCGCATGGCTGACGATATGTCTGATCAACTGGCTCTTCTCCTCCCGGCTGAGCTGGAACATTTCGCTAGATTGACACACGGCAAAAACGCCTGTGACACCACGCTGCCGATAGAATTCCAACAGTCTTTCTACTGCTGAAAAGTCGATTTCATTGTCCTTGTTGTAAGGAGTCACCATGGTCGGCCAAACTCCACTACTGATGCTATGCATCATATCGCCCCCTTAATGTTCTATAATATAGAACATCGTTCTATATTATCTCGAAAAAAAAGGAAGTTTTTAACTTCCTACTCTCGATCAAGAATCATCATAGCACGTCAAATTGTTACTGTAAATGCGTTTTTGATAGTCATTTTACATGATCTATTTCTAACACCTTGATTTTTATAATGAGTTGCGAATTATTTACAATCACTTCATTATGACCGATAATAGAAAGTAGTTATGTTTTTTGGAACGAAGATTCACACCGGAAGTCTAGTCACATAATACCAGATGCTTTACGACCACCCCCAGGGATGACGAAAGGAACAATTCTTATGACCGAAGAAGTAAAAGTCAAAACACTCAAAAAAGCTCTAGATGTTCTGGGCTGTTTCTCCGCATCCGTAACGGAACTTGGTATTTCTGAAATCAGCGAAAAGCTCGGACTGTACAAGAGCAACGTTCACAACTTAGTTTCTACTTTTGAGCAATTCGGATATATGGAAAAAAATCCTGATAACGGGAAATATCGCCTAGGGATGAAGGTTCTCGAGCTTGCCTATATCATCAACTCCAACCTGGGGCTTCACAATCTTATCTATCCACCCATGCGCGCACTATCCACTGAAATAAATGAAGTGGTCTATTTCGCGCTTCCCAAGGAACCTCTCATCATTTACCTTGAGGGCGTCTATCCAAGTTCCTCATATAGTTCTCGCTCTATGGTTGGCGAAACGGCTGAAATGTACTGCACATCACTGGGAAAAGCTATTCTTGCGAACTTACCACCAGATCGCGCTGTCAAGGCGATCGCCGGCCAGAGCATGGCCGTGTATACTCCGAATACGATCACCGAAAAGGATATTCTGCTCGATGAGTTGGAGCTCACCCGCAAAAGAGGTTACAGTATTGACAATATGGAGCATGAATTCGGGATTAAATGCGTCGGGGTGCCCGTTTTTAAACGTGATGGCTCCCTGCTCGGGGCCATGAGCATCTCCGGTCCTTCGCTCCGCTTAGATGATCAAACGGTGAAAGAGTATGCTGAGAAGTTACGTACCTCCAGTCAGAAGATCAGTTTGCGAATCTAGCCTTAGCTTAGGCAAGGATTGGTGAGTAATACCGCGGTCAGCAATGGTTGTGAGATGCACAGGAAGCGATCTCTGATCAAGTTTGCCTAGGATGGGATCTCGATTGCCGCAATGCCGATGCAACCAACTTTTAAAACTCTTTCGAATTACCAATGGTTTCAGAACGATTTATAATAATGAGACTGATATCTGTATAAAGGTTCTTGCGAAAAGGAGGGAGTAAGGGGGCTAATATAAGTAAAAAACCATACTCTAAAGGGCGCTTTTGACTTATTAACAAACAAGGAATTAAGTCACCTGGTTTAGACTAGGTCGTTTCAGAATCCAATGTTGCCAAGATGACACTTTAAATTCACTTTCAATCAAACAATGATCTCGTACTCGAATATCTAATGAGACAGGATGGCGAACGGAAAAAATCGTTAAATATTCTGTTGATAAACGAGGAACCAGAATTTAATTTCCTCACATACATTAAGACCGCCTCGAAATTTACGGATCATCCCCGACGCACTATAAGGTTGCTCATCAGTATAAGACTTTTATGCGATATTATATCGCTTCTCTTACTGATTCAAAGTCTCTCATCGAATTCCGAAGAATTGCCAACGCTTTAATTCTGCTAGAAGAAGGTGCAATACAGACCGATACAGAGCCTGCTTTGCACGCTCAAGAAACAACCGAGATTGTTATTGATCACTTCACACAAACAAAATTGAAAGAAATAACATAGCTTCCCTATCTTGTGATGGCTATGTTATTTCTAGAAAGCCCAGTTCTAGGCCGTTGAAACCGAAAAACGAACACTCAGTCGCTCCTAAACTAACTTTCTCCCCATAACCTTTTTCATCACCACAAAATATATCTTCTTTAATGTAAATATTGAGTGTTTAATTCAACAACTCTGCTATGTATGACCTATCACTTCCGCTCCTCCAATAATATGGACCCTGGCAATAATCCACGCCTCGTTTTATCATAGTTACATCATAATTATACACCAACTTTTTGAACACAACTTCCCCGTTTATTGAGAAAAAGGCGAACTAAAAAGCCCTCTGCCTTCAAAATTCTTTATTGAGCTGTCGTGTCATCAATAGCTTAATAGGTGACCTTCCATGCGTTTTACTCTCTTGCTTAAAATTGCTGGTGTAACCGTCTGCATAACTAAAATCCCATTCCGGCATATTCTACTTTCTATTCTTATTTGTTTTGTAAAGTTTGCTATCGGACAACTTTCAATTTTTTTACGTAATTATAAAGTTGAACAGCAGCTGCCATTTCTTTTCTCAGTAACTCAATTAAACTGGGGAACCCCGCGTCTATCAAAACACTCTGAGCATCATCATGGACAAAGCAAGGATAAATGTTTCTCTGTTTAATTCCAACATCGCCACGTTGTTATTAATTTTCTTCATTTTTTATAACCCCATTTTTCTATGGACTCGGGTTTCCAGTAAAGAAGTGCGGCTTTGAAATGATGCGGGTATACAAATTCTTCATTTTCTTTCTTCACATAGCGAAACAGAATATCCTTTGCGGCCTGCTTGTCGAACTCGTCATTTAATATAACATCGAGATTTTGGTTTATCAGTTGTTCCTCAGAGCTATAACGGTTCATTCGCTGTAAATTGATGATCCTACAGTTTGCGTCAATCCCCATCTCATACAGTAGGTTTAACAAGTAAATATAATCTCGACGTCCGAACTTTACCTTATACCCCAACTCGTGATGTAAGTCCCATAAGTGAGGCTTTTCAGGGCCACTCGTCACACCTACAATTGCTAAACGGCGTGCCGTGTTGTTCATGTTTATCAATGCTTGTTCAATATCTTGCATGCGATAGTAACAATTTACTCCGAAAACAACATCAAATTTCTCTTTTGGATTAAAGTTCTCCCATTTTTCGTGTAAAAATCGCATGGAACGTATACCTTTAAGTTCTGCTTGCTTCTTCAGAAAATCCAGTGCACTTTGAGAGCTGTCAACACAAGTAAGAGAAGATACTTTATTGGCTACTTCAAAGGTATAGTTCCCCCATCCCGGCCCAATTTCCAAAACCGTGTCTGTTTCTCCTAGCAGGTTAAGAATTTCAGGCCTAATCTTTGTTGTATAGTCATCATAACCATCAGTTGCAGTTGCCTTTTTCGAAATCATATTCTGCCAAAACGCTTCTTCTTGTTCGTCATTCGTCATTCTTTCGGGTAATTTTCCATTCCAATCTTTCATCCCGTCCAACCACAGCCTTTTGCTGTCCAAAGAAAGCCTGACTCCATGATACATACGCTTTCCCCTTTCAAGAATTTATATATATCAGCTCGTTTGTTAATCGTAATAATTACGATCATTTTTCAAAAAAATAACTTGCTTCTGTAAAATACTTAGCCAATCAAATTTAGGCAATGGGTCATTAAAGAACATCCAATTACTTGTTATTTCATCGACATTCAACAAAGCAGAGTCCAGCGTATTTATAACTTTTTCTTTATCATAAGGAGAACAAAAAACTTTAAGTGAAGTAAGCCGATCTCCCCATTGCTCATCCCAATCGTGATCTTGGATCGATTTAAGAATGTCATTACTGTACTGACCTTCATCAGCAATCGCAGCATGCCAAAGGCCTTCCGGGGATATACTCCACTTCTCCCCACATAAAGAAAACGAAATGGCCAAGTGATTTCGAGTTGCCAACCAGATTGTTCCTTTGGAGCAGAGCCTACAACTTGAATTATTGTTAATCCATTTCAGGAACCTATCCGGATGAAATGGGACCCTTCTAATATAGTCAAAGGAAAAAATTCTATGCCTGCTTTCATCCATGATTAATGAGTTTCTCCTATGCATTTGTTATGATCACTGGTTTTTACACTAGCTAATACAGCAATTTCACTCATCAATAACAACCCCTTATTTTCGGTTTGTATCTTATAGGCGTGGAACTGATTATCACATTAATCGTAATTATTACGATTATTATTTTATTAACTTTCCATGTTGAAGTCAACATGAATAGCATCTCCCCCCCTTCTTCTGCCGCAATACCACTTCTGGATCGTCGTTGCGCAGATGTATTTCACGTCTGAGGTCATGTCTCGACAAACCCGGTTAAGATTGGATCATAGCATTTATCTGTATCGTCATTAAAAAGTAAGTATTGGTTTGAAACTCAGAAATTGACAATCCAATCACCAACTCCTATAATTTAATAGTAATTATTACGATTAAGCTCATTTAAAGCGAAGGAGTGAATTAGATGTCAACCTTAAATGATCCACGCATTCCAGTTACTGTTTTAACAGGTTTTCTCGGAGCAGGAAAAACGACCTTGCTAAATCATGTATTAACCGCCGACCATGGTCAGAAAATCGCGGTTATCGTTAATGAATTCGGTGAAGTTGGGATCGACAACCAATTGGTCGTCGGCGCGGACGAAGAAATCTTTGAAATGAATAACGGTTGTATCTGCTGTACAGTGAGAGGCGATCTAATCCGTATTCTTGCTGATTTGAAGGATGCCAAGCTTGGGAAAAGTGGTCGCCGAGCAGCCGATTTTGACCGTGTCTTGATCGAAACCACAGGTTTGGCAGATCCGGCGCCGGTGGCCCAAACCTTTTTCGTCGACGATGAAGTTGCAAACTTCTATAATCTCGACGCGATCGTCACGGTGGTAGACGCCAAGCACGCAGGACAACATCTGGATGAAGGACATGAAGCCCAGGAACAAGTCGCCTTTGCCGATGTACTTCTGTTGAACAAAACGGACCTTGTGTCCGAAGAAGAACTCACGCAGTTGGAAGAGCGTTTGCATGCGATGAACCAGGCTGCCAAGATTTATCGTACACAGCAATCAGAAATCGAAATCAACCGCATTCTGGGCATTAACGCTTTCGATTTGGATAAGAAACTGGAGATTGAACCTGGATTTTTAGAAGAAGAGCATCACGATCATGATGATGAAGTTTTCTCTGTGTTTTTCCGTGAAACCCGCCCTCTCGATTTAAAAAAGCTGGAACGCTTCATTAACGAATGGCTTATCGAACATGGTGTGGACACATTCCGCTACAAAGGGGTTTTGAACATTAAAGGCAGCAAAAAAAGAGTGGTATTCCAAGGCATTCACATGCTGTTTGGTGCGTATCCGGATAGGGACTGGAAACCGAATGAGGTGCCTACAAGCGAATTTGTTGTGATCGGACGAAATTTGGACGAGGAATGGTTCCGCAAGCAATTTGCAGCATGCGTAGCTGATTAAACCAAATTTGATATTAGGTTAGAAGCGCACATCTGAATGTGCGCTTCTTTTCAATGACTGGCTCATGCAGGTCTAGCGATTTCCTCCAGCTTCTTAAGTAAAGACTCTTTTGAAAAATGCTCCCCAATAAAAACAGCGGCATCCTGAATTTTACTTTCCGGTTGAATCGTAATCAGCTCCAATTGCCTGTAGGCAAATTGAAACATTACCCGTTTTCCGTTTTTCTTAGACGTAAAAATACCCTTTGCTCGGTAAACCCCATCAGGCAAATCATTCAAAACTCGCTCCAGTTCGTTATCCTCTAACGGTTCCGGGAAATAGTGTGAATATGCCATTACATGATCATAAGAATGATGGTGCCCTGAAATACCGTGATTGTGTTCATGATGTTCGTGCTCTTGTGTATGCAGATGATCTATTGAATCATTATAGTCGAACCGCTCTTGATGTTCCGTACGTAAGCGATCTATGGCGTCCAATTCGACTTTTGACGAGAGGCTCTGAAGCCAGACTACTTCGTCCATGTCGCAATGAGCTGTAGGTATGATCGGAGCGAACGGGTTCAACCCCATCATGTTCTTTTGAATCTCTTCCAAATCTTCCGTGTATACCAGATCGCTTTTATTTAGGACAAGGATTGATGAACATCGTATTTGGTCCTTCATCAAGCGGTAGGTTCTCCCCTTTCCAATACGGGAGCGATCCAAAAAATGCGCTGCGTCAACAACAGTAATCATTGCCTGGATCTCGATCGGATTGAAAAAGGCAGCTTCCGTGACCGCATCTAAGATTTCGATCGGATTTGCAACACCAGATGCTTCAATAAGAATATGATCCGGATTTGCTTCATCAATCAACCTCCTGATTTCCATAGCCAGATCACCACGAATCGTACAACAGATGCAGCCGCTGAGCATTTCGGACATCGGTACCCCCATACCCACCAGTTGACCGTCCAGATTGACATCCCCTATTTCATTCATAATGACTGCCGGCTTGATCCCTTTTCGTAAATCGTCATTCAGCATTCGGGTCAGCAAGGTCGTCTTTCCGCTGCCCAAGAACCCCGACAAAATCAGAATCGGAACGGATTTCATTTGAACTCTCCTTTTTACTGCGATTTACTTTTGCCGATGGCTTTTCTTGACCTTTCACAGATCGTCCGGTAGGCATGAAACGCTGATTAAACGTATAGACCATTTGTTCCACCAAACGACTTCCAGCGGCATGTCTGCGTACCAATTCTCTGCCCAGTTCAGGTGTCATTTCCTTGTACCAGACCCCTTCTGGATAAGCGATCACTACACAGGCATCGTCGCATCGTCCATTACAGCGCGTACGTGTCGTATGTATTTGACGATTTGCTTCGAGCTGGTTGATTTCGTCCCTGATCGCCAGCGTTACTTCCTCTGCCTGATGTTTCATGCAGTTCCCACCATTGCAGATCAGTAAATGACAAGATGTATCTTGCAAATTCCATGTGGTCATATAGTCATCCTCCTTATCGGTAGTTCTCCACCGCGAAATCGTCTGCACCGAATTCACTTGGGCAGCCGTCCGTCTACAGTTTTAATTGTCAGGTTACAGAACATGTCTTATGCTTGTACGTCCTCTGCGACTGCCAGCAGCTAAGGTACACCCATCAATGAATGGGCCACCTTTTTATTCCTTGCATACAAAGCCATCTCGAGTCATTGGTCTTATTAATTCGTAATAATTACGATTAATGAAAGGCATGTTACACCCTTTTTCCCACCCCTTCTTTGCGTCCTCCTTAAGAATTTGCTTCCATCATTATTTTAATCGTAATTTTTACGATTATCAACATCGTTTATGGACTTCACAAAAAAGCATGCTCTCTTGAAAAGATCGCATGCTTACGAATGAAAGGATACGTTGCAGGCATCCTGACTATTCATCTATTGGTTCTTCGTTTTGCAGCATCTGGCATTCCTCACAAATCCCGTATACCTCAAACCGATGTCGTAACACCTTGTAATTCCCCGGCAAATCAAAACGATGGTCCATTGGACAATAATCAAAAGGGAGTGTTTTTTCACAATTAACGCAAATCAAGTGATGGTGATGGTGTGCAGAACAATTATCCCTAAATTTTAGGCCGCCATCCATAAAGTAGAAATGCTCCAATACTCCCATCTCACTTAACATCCGGAGATTACGGTACACCGTATCCAAGCTTACGCTCGGATAACGAATCGACATTTGATCGTAAACATCTTTGGGCGACAGATATCCTTCATGATCGGCAAAAATTTGCGCAAGCATTCTTCGCTGTTCGGTTACTCTCCATCCGTTTCGTGCCATCGTATCCAGCATCTCTCTAACTTTGGAATGGCTGTCTTTCATAACATCACACGTTCCCTTCATCAATGTACAATGCATCCCACCTGACGGAAGCTTCATCAGAAAGAACTCTGTCTTATTTATTTTATCAAAAATAGGGGAATGTTGTCATATGATCAAACGGAATATTTACCTGGGACACATTTTGTATTACACTTATTTGTAATATTTACGATTAAAAATCATGTTCGGCCCCTTAGGAGAATGTTAGTCACCAATAATCCGTCAGGGACCATTTATAAAAAACACACTACAGCATGAGGTGGAAACGATGAAATCGACCAGTAACCAAAGGATTTTTCCCCCGAAGGCAGAACGGCTCCGCCGTTTTGGTTCAACAGACCCTATTCCTGGTAACAAACCTACGGTCAAGGAACACATGACCGACCTGCAAAATTTCCGACAAGACTACCTGTTCCCCATTGATCATGTCGGCATTTGCCGGGTTAAACACCCTGTTCTGGTTTGTTCCGAATTGGAACCGAGGATCCAAAGCAGCATTGCAACGATGACGCTGACTACGAGCTTGCCTCGCGAGTCCAAAGGCATTAATATGAGCCGGTTGACGGAACAATTGGAACTTTATCGCCAAAAGGACTGGACAAGCAATCTTGCCGATCTGTGTAACTTTGTCCATGAGCTTGCCAAACGGATGGAACAGGATAAAGCCGAAATGACGATGACGTTTCCTTGGTTTTACGAACGAGCAGCCCCGGTTACCGGGAAATCCGGGCTAAGTCATGCGGAAGTGTCGATCAAGACTGGATACGAAAAAGGGAGGGATTTTACTGCGGAAGTCAGCCTTCGCGTTGCCGTCACCACCTTGTGTCCTTGCTCCAAAGAAATTAGTGAATACAGTGCCCATAATCAGCGAGGGACGGTCACGATGACTATCGAGATCAATCCCTTATTAGACTCGGGATGTGATTGGAAAGCCATCTTATTGGAGGCTGCCGAATCTAACGCAAGCAGTTCACTTCACCCGATTCTGAAACGTCCGGACGAGAAAAAGGTCACGGAACAGGCTTATGAAAACCCGCGTTTTGTGGAAGATATGGTGCGGCTTATCTCCGCAGATTTATATGAAATAGACGCAGTTCAAGCCTTCACTGTGGAATGTCGAAACGAGGAATCCATTCATATGCATGATGCTTATGCTGTAATCACGTACGATAAAAGAAAGGAAGCGGCGACGCGTTGACGTCGCCGCTTCCTCAGTTGATGACCTCCAAGTCTCCTTCCACTTCGACATACTTTTCCCGAAGCTGGTCCAACTTCTCTGGGGCAGGTTGCCAATATCCTCGTTGATGGCTCTCTAGCAACGTTTCCATCAAAGCGTGATAAGCCCAGGGATTGTTCTCCTGCATTTGCCGGCTCCGCTCTGCATTTGCCACATATACTTCATGCATCTGGTCGAACACCCAAGTGTCTACCATTCCAGTGGTAGCAGCCAGTCCCAGCACGTACTCAAACCGCTGGGCGATTTGTGCAGCGCCATGATAAGGGTGATCCAGGAGCGCGTCGATCCATTTCGGATTAGTCAGCCGAGTGCGTACACCTCGTGCAATGGCATGCCTTGCCGATTCGGTCTGAGGTTGCTCGCCCGTTGTATCTGTAATATGGATCTCCACCGGGGTTCCTTTTACCATCTCTACCGACTTGGACAAGCCTCCGAAATACTCGTAATAATGGTCTGAATCCGTGACTTCCCATTCGTGGCTGCTGCGAATTTGAGAGACGACATCTACTGCCAATAAATTGGTTCGAAACAACTCTGGTTCCGCACTCCCGCGCTCCCCCAGACTATATACATATTGTTGGCTATCCGCATAAGCCTGACCTAGCTCTGCCTCTGCACTCCATTGCTTTGTCTCGACCAATTTGGTCATGGTTGTCCCGTATTGGCCTTCGGCCGGGCCAAATATCCTAGCGTTTGCTAAATCCCAGGCGCGCTCTGACTTTTGACCAGCCTTCAGCAGGCCCTCCTCCGTTTTTCGGGTATGGGCCTTGAACATATTCATTTCATCAGGCTCATCGAGCCTAGAGATACGCCGGAAAATCCGGTTCAAATCATCCAACAGATTTGGAAACATGTCGCGGAACAATCCGGTCATATGCACCACAACATTCAAACGCGGACGGGCCAGATCGGATAACGGGATGATTTCGTATTCGCTTCGAAATGTCCCGATTCCTCTGCCCACGCGTACGCCCAAATAATGAAGAATTTGGCCGATGGTCTCTCCTTGAGTCCGGGATGTCTCCAATCCCCATAATACGATCGCCGTGGTTCCCGGGTATTCACCATGAAGTTCGTAATACTGACGAATCGAATTTTCAGCTGTACGCGCCCCTCGTTCCACCGCGGTAAGGCTTGGCACAGCGCGCGGATCGAATTGATAGAGATTGCGTCCGGAAGGCAGCACTTCAGGGGAACGCATGGCGTCCCCAGCCAATTTGGCACGGATGTAGCGGCCTTCCAGTGCCTTCAGCAGGCCTTCCATCTCTTCGTTATTCATAGAGCTTTCATAGGCGCGGTATCCATATTCCAACGTGTTCCGCAGGGCGTTCTGCCATTCTGGGGGCTCCCCCATGCAGAAAGGCGGGAGCGCCCCATTTTCAAGGTAGCTGTCAATCAGTTCTTTCGCTTCAAGGTCAAGACTTCGAAGTTCGTCTGTTCTCCCCGCAGCGACCAGGTCTTCCGCCCCCTTCCCCTTCCGCTCCGCCAACAGTCCACGCAAGGAACGAATGGTTCCCCGCTCGTGACGAAGCATGAACCGCATGTATGCTGCTGCCGCTTCCCGGGAATAACCCTCGCCAAGCACATGCAGTCCGCTTGGGATGAGCGACCGCTGCATCCGGTAAAGTTCTTCTTCCATTTCTTCTGGGGACTTCGCTGAAAAGTTCAGTGCCTCAGCTGTCGTTTGCATCTTGCAGAGGATATCACCGCAACGTTCGGGATCAAGCTGCTGCGCCTCACGATATTCATGCAGCATCGCATCAAGACCTGCCCATTCGCCATATAAGTCCGCCTCTATGAATGGAGGAGCCTGGTATCCAACCAATACGGCATGACTGCGGCGTTTGGCAATCATCGCTTCTGAAGGGTTCCCGACGTAATAATAATACAAATGGGGTAGCTCACCGATAAAGTCGTCAGGAACGCAATCGCCAGACATGCCGCATTCCTTGCCTCGTTGAAACTCCAGCGTCCCGTGAGTGCCAATATGTACGACTGCATCCGCTTCCCACTGTTCCCGAACCCATTGGTAAAATGCTGTGTACTGGTGTGTCGGGAGCAAGAAGCGATCATGAACGGATTTCTCCGGGTCCTCGTGAATGCCTCGCGAAGGCTGCAGGCCGATAAAAATATGACCGTTTATCAAGCCGGGAATTAGGAAAGAATCACGCTCTGTCATGATTTCACCAGGTGGTTGCCCCCAACGTGCCTCTGCCTCCTTCCCCCACGAACGAGCGGACAGCTTGTTCGCAAAATCTGGATCAACGTAGCGGATCATACCATCTGCTGCCTGCTCACCCGCCCAATTTCCGGAATTGACAAGCCCACCTTCCACAAATCGGGATCGAAGTTCATCAGCGGTCATTTCCTCGACATGATACCCTTCATGTTTCAGTCGGGTCAGCAGCCGCGATACGGATTCAAAAGTATCGAGAAACGTGCCCCCGAACACGTTGGCTTCTCCGGGAGGGTAATTATAGCAAATCAGCGCCAGTTTCTTATCGCTGTTCGATTTCCTTTTCAGTTCAAGCCAGCGCCGAATGCGGCCAACTACCCGATCGGTCCTTTCTGGAAGGAGCTCCAGCTTGTTTAAAGCAATATTCAGGGATGGATCGACTCCATCACGGTTCAAGGCCGCGATTGGAAACATTTCAATGCTGCCGTCCAGCTCAGGCAGTACGACTTGAACCATGAGCTGTGAAGCATTGACGCCCCTAACGGATTCCTTCCATTCGTCTTTTGTCGTACCAGACAGAAAAAACGGATGCAGGACAGGGGCTCCCAGTGCGTCGAGTAATTCCGCTGCATCTTCGACTGCAGCTGCCGGCCTAGCTCCACCCGGGCCAATTCCGAGACGAAAAGGAAGCAGGTTAACAATTAAATCGACCGTTCGATCCTCTCCAACCAGTAATTGGCGCAGATGATCCAATGAAATATTCATCACCGAGGGAAAGGCGATGGGCAAAACATCGGCAAATACCTCGATTTTGTCCATGATTCCCTGAACGCATTCTGCGAGGTCCATCGGATTGCCGTTGACGAGAAACAATAATGCAACCGTCGGCCGCTGACCCGTGTATCCCCGACTTTCCCGATATGCGGATAAGGAAGCAAAGTGAGTTTGACTGGCAGGATCAAAAATGCATAACTCCTGGATGAAAACCGGCTCTTCAGGAACAGGCAGCTGGTCGCAGCCCCCATATTCCCGGCCCAACAGACAAAGCAAGGCAAACATATTTTTCGTTCCGCCGCCTCGCCAATATTCCGTCATGTTCACATAGTTGTCATAATCCTTTCGCAGGTCGTCTGGCAATGCTTCTTCCTCGTTTGTGTGATGCCCTGGTAAATAGTCGGATGTCATCCCACCAATCCGAAGCAGCGAGCGGGTATCGTCGGAGTCTCCACCAACAGGAACGATCTGCGCCGATCCTTGGCTCAGGATTCCCTTGATCTGCTGGACGATCTCTTTGCGGACGCCATGAGCATCCAACACAACAAGATCAACAGCGGAGGACAAAAGCTGCGCTTCCAGCTGGGGCGGCGACTCGACCGCCTCACTGCCGCCCGGGTCTACAACAGCAAGCTGAAGCTGATGTCTCTGTCCTTCATCCAGCATGCGGTAAGCCGCCGATAAATGGGTTTGCGCGGTCTCGCTGTTCGTCAGTACAATGATCTTCAACCTCTCATCTCCCCACATGTTTTTGTAAGCGTCGGCGTTGTCCGACTCATTCAAACGGTTACAGTCCTGAAAAATGCCATATACACCAGCTCGACAGACCCTAACCAGTCATTTCGTCAACTAACCTACCTTTGCACCAAGCCCCTTACGGCGCGCTCGATCCGCCTGGCATCCAGTTCCTCCAACTGGTAGTATTGGGCATGCAAGCAGTCTGCCAATTGACGTGCATATCCGAGCCGTACGAAACCCTGTTCCGTGTCAATGACCAATGCTTGTATGCCTGCGGCTGAAATCCGGCGTCCAACGTTACGGATCTCTTGCCATTGGTCATGTCCCGAAGCCGTCCCCGTGTTTGCTTTGCCATCGGTGATGACGATCATTGCGGGGATCAGTCCGCTGCCTTTTCGCATCAAGGTATGAATCGTCTCCGCGCCTTTCTCCAGTCCGGCCAACAGCGGCGTCCTTCCGCCGACGGGCATCGATCTCAACTTGCGTTCGGCCAGTTCGACACTGCGCGTGATGTCCAGCAGCAGTTCTGCTCCACGGTCCCGGAAAGCGACCAAGCCGACGCTGTCTCGCTGCCGGTAGGCGTCACGCAGCAATGACAGTATCGCCCCCTTGACCGCCTTCATCCGTTTGGACGCGTTCATCGACCCGCTGGCGTCTACGACGAACAACAATGCAGTTCCCGTCCGGCTCTCCCGCACCTTTACCCGCAAATCGCTCCGCTCGACGAGCACATGGGGACGTGATCGGCCACCGTCGTCCTCTACTTGACGCTGAGCCCGAAGTTGTTGGTAAGGTGCTGCCGCCCGAAGCGTCGCATCCAAGGCCAAATCAGATAGGGTTCTACGCGGTGGCTCCGCTCGGACATAGCGCCCGTTTCGCCCGCCTTCGCTGGTATGATTGCGTTTACCCGCTTTCCCCTGGAACCGTTTATTCGGCGGGGCAAAGGCAATACGGCGAACATCGAAGCCGCGGCCCACGGCCTCAACGACGACTTGCGCTGTAGTACTTACTTCGTCGGAACGGGAAGATCCTCCGGATTCGCCTGAAGCATTGGGATCAGGTGCCGCCGCGGATTCCTCTCCGACGTCATCTGTTAATTCGCCACCAGGCTGCTGCTCCTCTTGCTGGCTATGAATACCTTGTTCCGGGGCCTTTGGCTGTTGAATGGAATTACTATCGCTCTCCGTCTGTTCGCGCTCCGTTTCTCTTTCCGATGTTTCTCCCGATGCACCGTTCGCATCACCAGCAAGCATCCGGTGCGGCAAAACAAACCCTGCTGCTTCTCGTACATGCTCGCTGCTAATCTCCGGCTGACCTTCCCAGGCGGCTAAAGTTCGCGCCAACTCCGCTAGCAGAATATCTGCGCGATGTCCTGTGCAGCCGGATTCCTTGACAATTTCAACAGCCAACCGCAGCATCGGCTCGCCAATCCGCACAGTGCATAGACGCTGCTGAGCCTGAGTAATCTTCTTGCGTAACGCTGCGGTCTCGGTTTCGAAGGAGAGTACAAACTCGTCCGAATTCCGTTCAAAAGCCAGCCTGCGGCGCATAATCTCCATTCGCTCAGATGGATTGGCCGAATTTTCTACGCGCACATATAGTCCCCAACGGTCAAGCAGAGCGGGATTCAACTTAACATCCTCTGGATTCATTGTTCCAAGCAGCAGGAAGGAAGTGGACTGCCAAACGGATATCCCTTCGCGTTCCGTTTCGAAGCCTCCATTTTCCGTCGTACTCAAAATCGCCTTAAGCATCCTTTCGCTCATCAGGTTCACATCGTCAATGGCCATCATTTGTCCATCAGCCGAGGCAAGCAATCCGGGAGAAAATCTTTTCTCTCCAAGGTGGACAGCGTCAGCCGTATCCATCCCTCCAAACAACCGGTCATCGTCGACATGAAGCGGAATGTAAATTTGCCGGCGTTCTGGAAGCAGGGTGGCAAAGCCACGCACAAGTAACGACTTTGCTGTCCCCGTCTCCCCGGCCAGCAGCACTCCATTTAAAGACGGATTTACGGCATACAGCATTAACGCCCTTTTTGCGCGCTCCTGCCCAACAACAGCGCAGAAGGGGTAAGCATAATCTTTAGAATGCATTGGAGGCCTCTTGCAGTAGATCACCAAGCATTTCCCTTATCCTCTCTACTCCTAATTCATTGTCCTCGAACGGTTTTTTGCGCATCCGATGCGGCATGACCATTAAGGCTGCCTCCACCAAATCTTGCGGCAGAACTTGGGTTCTCTCATTCAATGCGGCGAGCGCCATCGATGTCTTCATCAGGGTGATGTCCGCTCGATGACCGTCCACTTCCAAGCGAATTCCGACTTTTGCGATCCATTCTAACAGCTGTTCGGAAGGTTCGAGCTGGGCAAGCCGCTCACGTGCCTGCAGAATTCGTTCGAGGAGCGTAAACTGTTCCTGATAGAAACGACGTCTGAATTCTTCGGGATCCTTGTCAAAAGCCAGGCGACGCTTGACGACTTCCATCCGGCAAGCCACATCGCGTTCGCCTGCGACCTCCACGGAAAGGGCAAATCGATCCAGCAGCTGCGGTCGCAGTTCCCCTTCTTCCGGATTCATCGTACCGATCAGAATGAACCGGGCAGGATGTGAATGCGATACTCCCTCCCGCTCGACTGTATTCACGCCCATGGCGGCGGCATCAAGCAACGCATCCACGATCGCGTCATCCAGCAAATTAATCTCATCCACATACAGAATATTTCCGTGGGCCGCAGCCAGTAATCCCGGTTCGAATCGTTTTTGCCCTTCTCGGATCGCATGCTCGATATCTAACGTACCAACTACCCGGTCTTCGGTGGCGCTAACCGGCAGGTTAACGACCTGCAGACCGGGCATCAGATCGGCAAGAGCGCGTACCGCCGTGGATTTGGCAGTCCCTTTTTCCCCGCGAATCAAGACCCCTCCAAGCCGCGGATCCACGAGATTTAAGAGCAACCCCTTCTTCATCGTGTCTTGTCCGACGATCGCCGTAAATGGAAACACATCCGGTTTTACATCCATCGTTATCCTCCTTACCCCTATTTTTATTGAAGTGTGGACTTCATGGTTAAATACAAGAACACTTTCTATCTTCGCTCCGCTGGGAGCAAGCCGGTCACCAAACAGGTTAGCCGTGCGTTATCCGGATCGCGTTCAATACGCCCGTTTACGCCGAATACTTCTCCAAGTGTTTGCTCGGTAATGGTGTCCTCCGGCTTACCGCTTGCATATACTTCGCCCTTGTTCATCACCATAATTTCGTCTGAATAGCCGGCAGCATGGTTCATATCGTGCAATACCATGATAATCGTCATGCCGAACTTTTGGTTAATTTCGGATATCAACTCCATGATCTCCCATTGGTGGCTGACATCCAGATAGGTAGTCGGTTCATCGAGCAGCAATAGACGCGGTTTCTGTGCCAACGCCAACGCAATCCAGACCCGCTGGCGTTCTCCACCAGATAAAGCGGATAGTTTCCGCTGTGCAAACGGAAGCGTCCCCGTTTGTAATAAAGCCCAATCCACGATATCTTCATCCTCTTGACTCATCGCCGTCCAGGCTGGTTTGTGAGGGAATCGGCCATAGCCGACTAAGGTGCGAACCGTCATATCCGGCAATTTATCTTGGCTTTGCTGCAACATAGACAATTGTCTGGCCAATTCACGTCTCGTAAAGCTGCTAATGGACCGGCCGTTAAGGAGAATCGAACCCACGACCGGCTTTAACTGTCCGGCAATGGCCTTAAGTAGGGTACTTTTGCCGCAACCGTTCGGACCAATAATGCTATAAATCTTTCCTTCCTCGGCATGCCAGTTTAAACGCTCGATCACCTGGTGGTTGTTGTATGTAACAGACACATTATCCAGTCGCAGCGCCGTCATTCTCTTTCCCTCCTTAGCAGATACAGGAAAAATGGAGCACCAAGGACACCCAATATAATGCCGACGGGTAGCTCGATCGGCGCGAACATCAGGCGAGCCAGCGTGTCACAGATGGTTACCACTGCCGCGCCGAGCAAAGCGGAAGCGGGCAGCAGTACCCGATAATCGCTTCCGATGAGCATGCGGGCAGAGTGAGGAACAATCAGACCTACAAAGCCGAGCAGGCCAACGACACTCACTGCGCTGGCGGCCAGCAACGTAGCGATGGCCGTTAATACAAAGCGTGTCGCCTCTACTCTTAGACCAAGACCACGTGCGTTTGAATCCCCCAGCGTAAGCAGGTTGAGGTGAACAGCCGCGAAGAACGCCAAACACAGGCCTGCAATGGAATACGGGAGCATCATGTTCAGCTCCGGCCAGCTTTTAGCAGCCAACCCGCCAACAAGAAACACCAGTGCACCATTGACCCGATCACTATAGAAGGTGAGCATCGCTGAAATGCCGGAACCGAGAAAAGCAGATACGGCCACGCCTGCGAGAATGATGCGAACGGGCTGGACACCCTGTTTCCAGGCCAGCACATAAATGATGGCGGCTGCACCGGAAGCCCCGATAAAAGCTACGGGTGTAAGCAGAGACCACGCGTGAGGAAACAAAATAAGAATGATGATACCTAGTAAACCAGCTCCAGAGGAGACTCCGATGATATGCGGGTCAGCTAGCGGATTACGCATGACTCCCTGCAGAATGGCCCCCGATAAAGCCAAATTTATTCCCACCAAGGCCGCAACCAACGTGCGCGGCAGACGAATGTTCCAGATCACTTCTCTCATCGGACCATCAAATCCATGAAATAGATATCGCCAAATATCACCCAGTGTAATCGAGACCGCCCCGGTACCAATGCTGAACGCGATGCCGGCAAGTGCTACAATCAGCATCGCTGCAAGTACAAGGACGGCTCTGGGAACTGATATTCGTTTTTGGATATTAGTCTTCATTGCCGTATACGTCGGGATAAACGAGCTTTGCTAAATATTCGACCGACTCGTTTAACCGAAAACCTGGGTTCGACAGCAGCAGATCCGAGGGCAAAATCGCCATTCGTTTTTCCTTCACTGCGCGAAGCGAGGACCATGCCGGTTGACTTGCCAGATCTGACTTGATTTTTTCCTCACCGTCCTCACGTGCTCCGTGGATAAGAATAAAGACATAATCCGGATTCAGCTCCACGATTTTTTCCAGGCTGAAGGGGGCTGTGGATGGGCTCTTCTGTGAACCAGCTAGCGTTGCCGCCACATTTTTCATATGTAGCATTTCTGCAACTTCAATGCCTACCGTATTTTCTCGCTGCACGGAAATACTGCTCGGCGTGATGTTCAGCATGATAAAAGTAGGGGCTTGGACAGTCGGTACCTTGGCTGTCAGATCATTGATTTGTTGATCCAGCTTGGTCAATGCCTCCGTTGCTTTCGCCTCCGTACCAGCTAACTTGCCGAACAGTTGGGCTTTTTCCTTCAGGTCAGAGTAGCTACTAAGTGTAAAGAGAGCAAACGGAACATGGCTTGCGTCAAGAACGCTTGCCAGATCGCGATGAAACGAGGTAGAACCGATCACCAGATCCGGTTTTAAGGAAAGCAGTTTTTCCGTGTTAACCGTTGTTATGCCGCCAACATTCTCAATTCCTTTCGCCTTTTCCGGCACAGTCCCCCCCGTCGAAGTGGCCTTGGCAATGGCGCTTCCATCAACCTCGTACAATAAATCCAGCAATTGCGGGGAAAGCACGATAATTCTTTTGGGCTGCGATGAGAGCGTCACTTCACGATTGATATCATCCGTAAACTTGAGAAACGGCTGCACCTGGCCCCCTTCAATAGAAGTTGAAGACTCGAGTGACTTGACGTTTGAAGCTTGGGAATCGTTTACCGACTCCGTTGCCGTATTGTTAGCCACCGGGGATGACGCACAGCCAGCGACGCCAACAAGCAGCAGACTTCCTAATAAAATGAGTGTAGATTTCTTGATTGAAAGCATAGATTCAAGCCTCCTATATCGTAATTATTACAGTTTACAAGCGAAGTTCCCTGTTGTTCTGCTAATTCATATCAGCATTCCTGTCCATCTCCCATTGGACAAAGCTTTCGGCGCAATGATGCAACAATATACAGAAGGAGCGGTTATGTCCGATAAAAAATGAAGAGAGATCATATCGGTCCCGTAGTGGCTCGAACGTTACGAGTAAACGATGTTTCATCATTCTTATGGCAAATTGCACGAATCGGTGGGCTTTCTCAGACGCGAACAAAGTTATGTAAGCATACATTGAATGATCTACCGGCTCATCCAGCGGACTCACACCTGCGCAGGAAAATTCGGTTTGAAGCCCCAATCGCTTCAGGCTAACAAGCGCACCAAATATCTCCGTATCCACCTCAATGTTACCGAGCCATGCCGTTTGTTTAGTCCGTCTTCTAGGTTTGACACATTCTACCCAGTTTGTAAGCTCCAAGTCTCTTCGTTGCCAACGTTCTTGGGAATGGATGCTGATTACCTTTTCCCCTTCTTTCATCGTGCTCCAGTATGCCAACAATCTCCCCCCATTCGTTAAACAAATCCCTAAAACTTGGGCAGTGGATCGCTCAAAGACTTTATCGTTGAAACACTTTAGGCTTGTATTCCAAAAAAGCATTTTCAAGATGTGCCATACGAAGCAGACTGTCTTCAATAATAGCCTTTCGTTTTGCCTTGAGAATAATTTGTTCCATATCGGCAAAACTGCAGCCTGTTAACAATCTGGGCACCTCCTTGGTAATTGTCTCCTCATGTTCAAAATCGTCCAGCTGCAGGCGAATAAATTGGTTCCTGTCCTTATCATCCGGCATGTTGTAAGTCATTTTCGTATCAAACCGACGCCAGATTGCCTGATCTAATTCCACCTCAAGGTTGGTCGCCGCAATGAATACGCTATCCCCTTCAAATTCATCCAGGCATTGCAGCAAGGTATTCACGACTCTCGCCATTTCTTTGACTTCGTCATTGTTATCACGCGTTCTGGCAACTGCATCGAATTCATCCAGGAACAAGACACAAGGAGTAGTTTTGGCATACTCAAAAATTTTGCGGATATTGCTTCCCGTCTCTCCCAAATGGCTGTGGATCACCGCATCTAACCGTACTAAAATTAACGGGAGCTCTAATTGGGCAGCAATATAAAAAGCAGTTAGCGTTTTGCCGGTGCCCGGTGGTCCGAACATCACAATTTTATTGGGAATCGGAACTTCAAAATGTTCGAATTTCTCTTTCATCCCCAGGATGGTAATAAACTCCTCAACGATTTTCTGATTGATTGATGTAAGCACGATACGCTTTACTTTTTTTTGCATTCTTTTGGCGCATAATAGGTCGCCATATCTGTACCCTTGGATTTGGGAAGATGTAAATTAGTGTTCTTTTTACTCATTTTAGACGAACTCCTTTAATTACTTCGTAACGATTTGACTCTCCACCTCAGACATCCAACAGATACATTAGATCCAATTCAACCTCTTCCAACTGCAACTCGAAACCCGGATGAGGCGTAATGGATTCGAGCCAAGACCATCACCTCCATTTCACAGTAATTTTTATGATTTGATGTTAAGTGTAAAAATTACGATAAGGCAGCAGAGCACCCTATACTTGCGATAACAATAAATAACTAAGCCGCAAGTTTTGTCGGCTTCTTGCAAAAACAGCGCCATAAAATGGCGCTATGAATAAATCGTTCATGCCTGCACTTACCAGCTTGCCTTTTTCACCCCGGGAATCTGTCCGCGATGGGCCAGTTCGCGAAATACGATGCGGGATACTTTGAATTTGCTAATATATCCCCTAGGCCGGCCAGTCACAGAACAGCGATTATGCAGGCGAGTGGGTGATGAATCACGGGGCAGCATTTGCAAGGCCTCATAATCCCCTTTTTTCTTCAATTCTCTGCGCTTCTCAGCATATTTTTGAACTAGAGCCTGCCTTTTCTGTTCTTTAACAATCTTCGATGTCTTAGCCATCCTTGATCCCTCCTTTTAACTTGCGGCACAAGAACCGCATAGACCGTAAACTTCAAATTTGTGCGAAACAACCTGGAATTCTGTCGGTAAATTCAAGTCTTTCTCCAGCGGGCAAAAATCGATTGGGATCGTTTGCTGGCATTGAATGCATATCAAATGGTGGTGATGACGGTCCGGACCACATCTAAGCTTGAACCGGACCCCCTCTGGAAAATCGAACTGTTCAATCAGGTTGAGATCCGCCAGCAAGCGGAGGTTACGATACACCGTATCATAACTGACTCCCGGAAGATGCTGGGCAATATAAGAGTGAACCTGACGCGGTAACACGAACCCGTTGGAGGCAGAGAACAACTCTGCTATCCATCTTCGCTGCGAGGTTATGCGCAGGCCTTTGGACTTCATAGCTTGAATCAAGCGATTCGACATGTTCTCTACCTTCTCTTCCCCCCGGTTTTCATATCTGTATAATTAATTCGTCTATCCGTCTGTTGATATTACTCGTTCAGCGCTGTCTTCAAGGCTTTTAAATTTTGTTGCATTACCGCAATGTAATCAAGGCCGTCAGCCATCTCTTCTTCCGTCAAACCTTCAATTGGATTCAGAACATCAGACTTGGCTCCGATTTCTTTTGCAATCGTATCCGCTATCTTGGAAGACACCAGTGTTTCAAAAAAGATCGTTTTCACGTTGTGTTCTTGCGAGAACTTAACAATTTCAGCCATTTGGGCAGCAGATGGCTCTTGTTCAGGTGAGAGTCCTGCGATTGGAACTTGAGTTAGCCCATACTGCTTCGCTAAGTAACCAAAGGCAGCATGCTGAGTGATGAAATCCTTACGCTTGGTGTCTTTCAAAGCATCGGCATACTCCTTGTCTAGCGCTTCCAGCTTCGTTATATAAGCATCAGCGTTGGATTTAAACTGATCGGCGTACTCCGGTGCCGCTTCAGACAAGCCCTTCTCAATGTTATGAACCTCTTGAATTGCCAGTTTCGGAGACAACCACACATGCGGATCCAAACCACCGTGGTCATGATCGTGATCACTTTCGTCGTGGCCCTGTTCTTCTTCAGTGTGTGCATGTTCAGCCTCTTCACCATGTTCATGCTCTTCTGAGCCTTCCATTATTTCGATACCCTTGCTGGCTTCAACGCTTTTAAGTCCCTTACCCGCACTATCAAGTACTTGTTCCACCCAGCCTTCCAAACCTGCCCCGTTGTATACGAGCACATCAGCCTCCGAAATGGCAGCCATATCCTTCGCTGTCGGCTCCCAATCATGCGGTTCCATGCCTGGAGGAACAAGATTTTCCACATCCGCCAGATCACCAGCCACATGTTTCGTAAATTCATACATCGGATAAAAACTCGTCTTGATATCCAATTTTTCCGTTACTTGCGTTTTTTCAGTGGACTCAGGTGCAGCAGCTGATCCGTTATTTTCAGCAGTATTGTCCGCTGTATTCGCTTTTGACCCACACCCGGATGCAACCAGCATCACCGACAAGGATAAAACGGCTAAACTACGACTCAAAACTCTCATTTTTCGTAAACTCCTTCTTTTTATTTATTTTTTTGGAACTGCGCCGCCCATAAACATGTTGCAGCTTTTGCATCATCATGGTTGCCAGCAGGACAACAAGTAAAATCAGTGCAATCGTCCCGCCTGGCGGGGTATCGATATAATAAGACAGACTCAGACCCGAAAAAACGCCAACCAGCCCCGTCCCCACAGAAATCAGAATCGCTGCAATAAAGCCTGATGCTAATCGCAAAGCCAATGAAGCCGGCAGTACAATCAACGCGGAAACCAGAAGAACCCCTACAACGGGCATAGCTGAAGCAACGATCATCCCGGTCAAAACCGCAAAAGAAAACGACAACAGCTTTACCCGTGCGCCTGAGATCGCAGCGGTTTCTTCGTCAAAAGTAAAATTGTAAAGAGGACGGCGCAGAATAATAAAATAGAGCAAGCCGACCAGCGCCACGACGGCAATGAGAAGCAGTTGAGTATCGCTCACTGCCACGATGGAACCGAACAGATAAGAGCTGAAGCTCTTGCTCCAATTTTGCTTTAGATTCATCAGCACGACAGCAAGCGCCAGACCCGATGTCATGATGATGGCAACAGGCAGTTCGCTGTAAGTGCGGTAGGAACGTCGAAGTTGCTCGATCACAAGGCCTGCGGCTATAGCCAAAACAAAAGCGCTGAGGGAAGGATTCAGATGCATGACGGATCCCAAAGCTACCCCAGCAAGGGAGACATGAGACAACGTATCCGCCATTAATACCTGACGGCGAAGCATGAGGTAAACGCCGAGCAACGGAGCGATAATCCCTATTAAGCCTCCCGCCCAAAAGGCACGCTGCATAAATTCGAAACCGAACAATGCCAACTTTCATCCTCCTTCCGCTCTAATTTAACCAATGTATCGAGATAGGGCATCGCTTCATCGAGCTCATGGGTCACCATAATAACCGTTTGGCCATGCCGCGTAACGCTATCTCTTAACAACTCGTAAAGTTTTATCCGGCTTGCCTTATCCATGCCCGTCATAGGCTCATCCAAAACAAGCACTTGCGGCTCCTGGGCTAGGGCACGAGCAATACATACACGTTGCTTTTGACCACCCGACAGTTCTCCAATTCTTCGATCGCGAAACTCCCACATGCCTACCTGTTTCAAACTTCGCTCAACTACCTGCTGATGCTCTTTCCTAAAACGACCAAATAGCCCCATGCGGGAATACATCCCTGACCGAACCAACTCAATAACCTTGCTAGGAAAACCGGCATTAAAGGAAGACACTTGCTGGGGTACATACCCCACTTCTACCTTTGAACCGTCCTTATTGGCCCGGTTTAACCAGACAGAACCGCTCCAAGGCTTGATCAAGCCCATCATAAGTTTCAATAAAGTGGATTTTGCTGCACCGTTCGCTCCCGCAATCCCTATAAATTGTCCGGCATGAATGTCCAGAGACAAGTTTTCGATAACCGGTTCATTACCGTAACCAAACACAACATCGCGCATGGACGATACCATCATATCCATCTCTCTTTTCTTAATCGTAATCATTACGCATTTAACGGATTACATATTATCGTAATAATTCTGATTTGTAAACCCTTTTTGGCGTCAAATGCTCTAGATCATAGAGACTTGGCAGGTAATAGAGCCCCAAAAGATATTCCCCGTCAAAAGAGTCGTCATAGGAGAAAAGTGGATCTTCACCGGTATCCAAATTGTAATGAATGTGACTCCGTTACATTCACGGTTTAAGCAATTCCTATGTAATCCCAATTAAGCAGCAGTCAAGGAATGAATAGGATAAGTAGTTATCAAGAACAAGCGGAAATCTTACGATTAAATGTATTCCTTTGCTGAGACTTAAAACGACGGCAAACAGCCGCCCGTTTTTTAGGATCAATACTTACCCTATTCTCAAAACTGAAGGTATTCCCGGAGAGACTTTTGTTCAAATGGATGACCTCATAGTTGCGTAGCAGATTTTATATACTGATAATAACTACTTCGCCCATGTAAAAGCCCGGCATCCAGGCTCCGCCTTTAACCTTAGATATTTCAAATTCCTATTCACTAGCAGTTTCATAGCAAGGTTGTCTTTAACATGCTTTCCAATGTCTTTCTAACGTCTAGACACTTTTGGGACTCGAGTCTCCAAAGCGAGGATTCGCTGAACTAAACCAGAACCGGGTTAAACGTTCGCCAGCTCAGCTTAATCCTGAATAGCCCATGGTAACGGATTGTTGAATTGACTCCAATCCTGCTTCATTTCTTCTTCATTTAATAGACAACGCGACAACCTTTTCTCAATATCTTTTTGATTCATGTCCATACCGATAAAGACCAGTTCTGTCATTCGATCTCCCCAGGTATCATCCCAGCGATCCAGAACTTCGGGTTCACTCTCCAATACTTCTCGCTGCTGATCTTCCGGCAAAGCTGCTAACCAATATCCTGCAGGACCAAACTGAATGGAAGGACCTGCCTGACTTAACTGTGCCGCCATGTCGCCACGCGCTGCAATCCATACAAGTCCTTTAGCACGAACTACTTCTTCGGGCCAATTGCTAAAAAAATAGCTGAGACGCTGAGGATGGAACGGAATTTTGCTGCGATATACAAAAGATCCTATTCCATACTCCTCCGTTTCGGGAGTGTGTTCTTTATTCATTAGCTCCGAAATCCAGCCTGAGGACATACTCGTCTTTTCAAAATCAAACAATCCCGTATTCAAAATCTCCTTGGGGTCCACGACTCCATGTATGGTACGAATGATTCTAGCCGTCGGTTGAAGTTTCCTCAATACGGCCTCCAGCTTAACCAGTTCCTTCTCCTCAACTAAATCACACTTGTTCAGCAGTAAAACATCACAAGTTTCAATCTGATCGATTAGAAGATCCACAATATCTCTGTAGTCGTTTTCGCCTACCGCCTGATTCCGGTCAAGTAAGCTTTCTCCCGAGGCAAAATCGTGCCAAAAGCGGTTGGCATCAACGACAGTGACCATCGTATCCAATCGAGCTAGAGAAGTTAAGTCGATATCCAGATCCGGATTGGCATAAGTAAAGGTTTGTGCTACAGGGACAGGCTCACTGATTCCTGAGGATTCAATTAAGATATAGTCAAAACGCCCCTCACCGGCAAGTTTCTGTACCTCGCGCAGCAAATCATCCCGAAGCGTACAGCAGATACAGCCATTGGACATTTCCACCAGCTTTTCTTCCGTTCTTGACAACGCGTTCCCCGATTTTACGAGATTGGCATCTACGTTCACCTCACTCATGTCATTGACAATAACTGCTACCTTTAAGCCATCCTTGTTATGCAAAACATGATTTAACAAGGTTGTTTTACCGGATCCCAAGTAACCGCTCAAAACCGTAATGGGTATTCTCTTCGATGTCTGATGCGTTAACATACCTGATCTCCTCCCATCCATTAACGCGTTTCGCGATGCAGTGTGTATTTTTTAAGACGCGGACTATATTTGCGCAATTCCATGCGTCCGGGATGCATCTTCTTATTTTTGGTGGTCGTGTAATTTCGATCTCCTGTTTCGGTGCATGCCAAGGTAATAACTACTCTCATGTTTAAACATCTCCTTTTCTTATTCGTAATGTTTACGATTTAATCATTTTACTCTGTCCACTCTCTCCTGTCAATCAACATGGATTGTATACCATGTGTTCGTTAAGATAATAAAGCGAGCTCTTTCGTGCAGATTTGAGTTTCCTAATTTGAAGGCCACTCCCTTTGACTGGGATGCGTTATGAGCATGGAATTCAACAATTTCATTGAGACGGGATGCGAGAGGTTCTGGACGATGTCACCGGCTGACTCATCAACAATCGACCTGCATCCATAACCAGCAACCGGTCGGCGAAAGCACATGCAGCCTTGATATCATGAGTAATATACAAATAGGATATATTCAAGGTACGTTGCAATTCCTTCAATAATGCGAGGATTTCGAATTGAATGATTGCCTCTAAAACGTCTTGTCGCTTCATTCAATACAATCAACTTTGGCCGCATAGCAATGGCCCTTGCGAACGACAGCCGCTGCTGCTGCCCTCCGCTAAACTGATGCGGGTAACGGTCCAGGACTGAAGGATCAAGTTCTACCCTCTCTAGTAGCTCGCTGGCATATTTCCTACGCACCTGTCTCCTCATTTTCTTGTAGTTGTCCAGCGGCTCGAGTATGATATCCCCAGCCTTCATTCCGGGGTTAAGGGCAGCCGAACTGTACTGGAATACCGCGTACATATGTTTACCCGGGATGCTTTTTCCTAGCTCCCGACTCCCCCACTAGAGCAACGCATTCCCCTTCTCCGATCTGAATGAAACCCGCTCAAGCGCACGATAGTGCTTTTTTCTTCCTCGCCAGCCTCTGGTTTCAACCGGAAAGGCTTTAATCACTTCATCCAACCATGCGCAACATCTCCTAAGGTAGAGAACTGAGTGTCCGAATTCAATGGAAGGCTAAAGCGGGTGTTCAATAGACAGCGAGTGTATGGATGCTCAGGAGCATTAAACAACTGGATGCACGGCGCCTTTTCCACCACCCTGCCGTATCGCATTACAGCGACCGTTTCCGCCATCTCTGCGATAACGTCAAGGTCATGCGTGACAAGCAAAACTGCAGCTCCGGTTTCCTGCTGCACCTTTTTCAACTCCCGTAAAACGGACTTCCGATGATAGGCATCCAGCGCGGTGGTCGGTTCATCTGCAGTAATTAAATCCGGATTCACGGCGAGAGCCATTCCGATCATCACCCGTTGCAGCATGCCACCACTTAACTGAAAGGGATAATGCTTAATCAAGTTGAGCGGACGCGGAAACTGGACTCTGCTCATGGACTCTACCCCCAAGTCAATCGCCGCCTTCTTGTTTAGGCCAAGATGAATGCAAAACGTTTCTGTGAAATGAGCTCCTATCGTACGGAGAGGATTGAACCATGTCATCGGATTTTGCATAATCATCGCCATTTTGCTCCCTCGGAGTGCACGGAACTGTCTGGAGATAATCCTTCAAGTAAAGTTCCTCTGAACCGGATCTGGCCTTCTGCTATCCGAAATTCGGACGGAAGCAAGCCCATTACGGCCTGGCATAACATCGTTTTGCCGGAGCCCACTCTTACCTACAACACCAACAATCTTTTTATGGAGAGATAGAGATATCTTCCAGCACAGGATATGGTTCCCGCTCATGACTGACAGTTACATGCTGAATGTCCAACAACGCAGATTTACTTAAATCTTCAGAACGCATTCTCACCGTTCCCTGGGGTCAAACTGAGCACGAAGCCCCTCCCTATCAGATTAAAGGCAATAACCGTAAGTAAAGTGGCTATTCCGGGATACACCATAAGCCAAGGGAATTGCCATATATAAGACTTGCTTTCGTTGAGCATCATCCCCCACTCGGCTTCAGGTGCCTGTACCCCAGCCCGAGGAACGTGAGACCCGTCATATCCAACACTACGCTTCCCGTTTCCAAGAATGCAAGCACAGCTACAGGTATGCCACTTGAGGTATAAGATGCTTCCGTATCAAATTCCAACCTGACGTTCCCGATACGATCGACCCCCGCACATAATCGCTGATTTTCAAAGACAACACGAGACTACGGACAAATCTGGCATAAGCAATCCATTGCGAAAAAATAAGAGCCAACAATAAATTTGCAAATCCAGGTCCCATGACTCCAACAAGCGCAAACGCTAGAACAAGGGTTGGAAACGCGAGGAGCAATTCGCATTAGCGCATAAAAAACGATCCAGCAGGCCACCTTTCCAAGCAAAAAATGCGCCCATCACTGTGCCCATGACAACGCTGCACACCATAACGACGACCGCTCCTCCTATGGAATAACGAATGGCCATCAAGAGCCTGGATAAGATGCACCTGCCTAGATGGTCCGTTCCAAAGGGATATTGCCAGGAAGACGGACTCAACTTGGAGTCCAGATTGACCAAGTTTGGATCGTTCGGCACAATCCATGGAACGAGCACCCCGGCTACGCCAAGCAGAAGCAAGAAGACAAGCTCAGCTTTTGCAAGACGCGTATCTCTACCATGGATCCATCGAGTCACGAAAGACGAAGTATTCATATCTGTCGGATTCAGACTCATGTACGCCCCTCCCCATCGTCCCCTCTAGGATCGAGCTTACGTTGTAATCCGTCCGAAATCAGATTCACCGGTTACATACACTACAGCCATCAGCCATACATAGCATTGAATTACCGGATAGTCACGATTCAGAATCGATTCCATCAAATACCGGCCCATGCCAGGCCAACCAATTACTTGCTCGACGATTACCGTTCCACCCAACATATTCCCTATGCCAAGCCCCAGAATAGTTACAATCGGTGCCAGTGAGTTCCGCAGCACATGACGGACCAAAATAAACCCCTCGCCAAGCCCCCTGACTCTGCTATAGAGTACAAAGGTTTCCCCCATCCGCTCAAGCATTTGACTTCGCAAAAGCCGAGCCACCATGGCAATCTGGTGCAATGCCAGCGTAAATGACGTTAGAATAAGATGAGCTATGCCTGCTTTGCTCTGGGACGGAAACCAATCAAGCCTAAGCGAAAAGACATAAAGAAGTAAAACACCGAACCAAAAGCGAGGCATCGCCGCTGTTATATACATGGAAACCGCTGTGACCCGATCTAGCCAGTGGTTATGAAATTGCGAAGATAAAATACCTAACGGGATGCCGATCAAGACGATTAACAGGAAAGTTTACAGGGCAGTTGGAGGGTTGCCGGAAATTTGGAGGCAATCTCGGACGAGATTGCCAATTTGCTCACGTAGGAAAACCCGGAATCAAATTGTATCGTCCTAGAAAGCCGTAGCCACTATTGAACTTAAAGAGGCTCATCCATCCCTAGTTCGGTCCTAACATCCGCAACCGCCACATCGGTCGCAGGTAGGTTCGACAGACGCAAGATCACTTCCGCAGGCTCCACGGATACCAGCCGGACGAGCAGAATAATGGAACCCTGCGCTCATCTCTTTTGAAACAAAATAATTTCCGGTGCTTTTCGGTTGCTTGGGTTGCGATTAGTAATTCTTGAACCACTCCATTTCCGCATGCTTCGAATACTCTCCAATCATCTTTCAACATTAGTTCAATCATCGATAGATCGTACTAAAATAAAAAGGCCGAAGATATCATCTCTTCGCCCCTTTATATTCCTTGTAATGCTGATGTCACTAGATTTTATGTATTATAAGCTCGTTGAACTGATGATGCATACCTGAGCCAAGTAAAATATTCCTCAGTAGTAACCAACCGAATGTCCCGGAGGGGAATCCACCGCTCAAATGATTGATCTAGGAACCCCGTTGGACGTAAAACGAATTGGATTTTGGCATGATGGCAGTAGATCGCCACCACTCTGCCGGCATATCCACCATAAGGATTCCCCGGTAGACCGATTTGAACAATTACCCAGTCACCTATATTCATTATTATCTAGCACCTCTTCATCAACCGGCTGTTGCCGCAGGGTATCATGACTTCGATCATTAGCTGCTCATAATCTTTACTGCTAGTCTTGGATTGGATGCCTTCCATGCGCTAATCTTACCTTTTGCTCGGATTTGTTCTCCATAACTTCGGATATAACCTACTTCCATTCAGCTCACCAAGTACAAACTAACCGCCAACCCAATCAATACAAACCTATGGGCAATGACAATAAAACCGTCGTCTTTAAGCATTTTTCCGGGCCTTCGAAAAGATACCGTGCCGATCAATACGACAATAGTAACCAGATAGACAGTCATTATAAGGATTAAATTCCGGTACTACGGGTGTAAGTCAATCTGTTTTTATATGTAATGGTCACCGGAACATTTACATTAGGAAAACAAACTGCCGTTAAAAATGCGGTTCTCTAAACCGCGTCTTCAGAGGTGTTGACCTCAATGTATTCCGCAACTCTGCGGTACTCACTGGCAAATTTCAGCTTCACGCTAATATTGCCATTTTCGTATACCTTGATGGTGTCGACAAGCTCAATCAGAATATCCCTTGTCAGTTTGTTGATGTTTTCGTACTTCCGAAAAGTTGCTAAAAACGGATTCTATGTGTCAATGCCATTTTCAAGCTCCTCCTTTTCCTCTTGCAGATTGCCTATAACCTCGGTTAATGGCTTCGATCTGCCGCTCATAGTCTTCTTTCATCTGGCGATAATCCTTATGGGTAATTTCGCCGTCTTTCCAGTCTTGATAAATGCCTTGCCTATAGCGTGAAATCTTGGAAAGCTCTTTTTCCTTTGCCGTTATTCGTTCATTAAGCCGGATAGACTGGCCTTTCTGGAGCGGATCCTTGTTAATCCGTGGAACCATTTCTGAAAGAGAAACCGCAATGTATACCTGTTGCTTGATCGCATACAAAACCGATTGTTCCAAATGGTAGTGCTTCATCGTGTGTTTCGTACAAGCCGCTTTGGATTGGTCTCTGTACGTGCGTGCGGCAGTAGTAATACACGTTTCCTTTAACGGTGCTTCGTGTCATGGCCTTGCCGCAATCTGCGCAGCGTAGGAAGCGACTGAACAAATACAACGTTTTTTGCATCGGCGCGGTACGAGTATCCTTTTTCAAAAGCTTCTGTAATCTTCACGGCTGATGATCGGCTCATGCGTATTTTCGACAATGAACCATTCATCCTCGGGAACCGTTTCCTGCACATGGATTTTATAACTCTTAATGCGATAGCGCCCTTGCACCATATCCCCAACATAAATGTGGTTTTTCAACATATTGGTGACCGTCATGGCACACCATTAAGGATTGCTGCCCTCGCTGTTGGGATTCTTGTATTTCATCCCCTTGCTTTTCTTATACGCTGACGGACATAATATACCACTTTCGTTCAATGCTCATGCCCTCTAAGAACCAAGCATAGATGCTTTTGACATTTTCTGCGGCTTCCTCATTGATGATAAGCTCGTTTTTGTCCTCCGGGTCTTTCAGATAGCCATAAGCGGCAAGAGAACCAATATGCAGGCTTTTTCACGCTTCCGATGTGCAGTCCGAATGATATACGTTTTAAAATGATAGCACATAACTAACGAAGGTGTATGGATGAATCACAAGAAGATACTGCGCTAATGCAAAAGCTCGGTCTTTAAGCCAGCATTCGCCGGAAACGTCGGAATATGACATACCAGGCTGCCGGGCGTGTGGCTGATAATCTGCTTAAGCGAAATTTCACAGCTTTTGAACTTTAATTGCAATTAAAAATACACCCCCTAATCTAGGGGGTGCACTTCAATATTCAACGGGTGTAATGACAAATCAATCAAGAAAAGTGAATCATGTTTCATCAATTTCTGTTGTTAGTTTTGGTTGAACAGATTCAAAACTTCATCTAGTTCTTTTGACTTTTCCAGCACAGCTTCGGCCATCATACCCTTCTCAAGTACCAGCACGTTCAGTTCGCGCCGCAATTTCTCTATTTTCATTATCAAGTCGAGTTCATTCATTTTTCATCACATGGTACTCTCGGAATAACCAATCTCAGCCAAAAATGAAATTATGACTGTATGAATAGAATAGGTGACTCTAATTTTGAATATCAACTGCCTCCATCCTGGCGCTGGCGATTAATGCATGCTCTACATAAGTCGCGAGCATTCCATCGCGGGACCCTTGTGTAAGCTTGTGTAACGATTCCCAATCTGCTTACAAAGGATAGTCCATCCCGTTGCGCGCTGCAGAATATTACCAATAGGGGCGCCAATCCTTCAAAATCCGAACAAGTGCCTCAAAGTAAAAGTAATCTCCCCATATATTACACTCATCAATCCCCCATCCACGTGGTTTATTGTAGACGGCATGTTTGAGAATACCGTTGGAGTAGAGGTGATCCTTTGTTGTATAACTTTGAGAAAGAGATTCCAATATTGCTAGTGCCGCTTTTTCATAACGAGGTTTGTCCGAGTCTAACAGAGGCAAGTGCCTAGCTAGTTCCAGCATACCGCAAACCGCAATTGCAGCGGCAGAGCTGTCTTTCTCCTGTTCCTCACCATCTGTAAATACCAGGTCCCAATAAACAACCCCATCCTCGGGGAGACGAGACAAGAAATACTCGGTTAATGCTTTAGAGGTTTCAATGAAAGAAGGATCTCTAGTGTAGAGGTAGCTAAGCATAAAGCCGTAAATTCCCCATGCCTGTCCTCTGGCCCAGCAGGAATCGTCTGCATAGCCCTGATGGGTATTACCATACTTAGGCTCACCTGTAACCACATCCATATAATACGTATGATAACTGGTATGATCCTGGCGTACCAAGTAAGACGCAGACTGTTTGGCATGGCTGACAGCCATTTTGGCGTAGCTTGAATTGCCAGACACCTCGGATGCCCAGTACAATAAAGGGAGGTTCATCAAACAATCCATTATCATTCTTCCACATTCCTTTGGATCGTTTAAGTCTCCCCAAGCCTGAATAATTCCCGCCTTTGGAACAAATCGTTCTGCCAGCAACTCTGCTGCTTTAACGGCGATCGCTCGGGCTTGCTCGTTTCCGGTTAGTCGATAGGCAGCAATCGCCGAAAGACTATACAGAAAACCTAGGTCGTGTGTATTCGTAGCAATACGCTCATCAATCCGTCTTTGAAAGCTGGGCAGTCCCGATTCCGCAATCTCGCGGTACTTTTCATCCTGTGTGCATTCATATGCAAGCCAGAGTATTCCGGTCCAGAAACCGGAGGTCCAATCCGTGTTGGAAACCGCCGGATAAACTAAGCCCTTGCTCGTTGCGGCTGGAAATTGATCCTGATTAAATACGGATAAGCTCTGTTCAAGCTTTTTCAAAACAAATTGAATCTCGTTTTCAAAGTAAGCCCGATCCACAGTTGTCACTTCTCGGGAAAACTGCTTCATCTTATAACCCTCCTTTACTATCAATTAATATCTATAATCATTTCCGGATAAACCCATGCGTAGGATAGATAATAGCCACTTTCCTGGTTTCGATTCCCGATGACAGGACGATAAGGGCCAACGAAATGTTCGTATGCCGCGTCGCCGTAAATACGGGCCATCGCATCGTATAGCTCTACCGGCCAAGTATCTTGCGCCAATTCAGGAAAATTCTGATCCGGTGCATACGGCCATTCGTTTACATGTCCATTCACGTAGTAAAACAAAGTATCTAATGCCAGCTTCAAGCTTCTACCCGAAGGAGAGACCCAGTGAAACAAGTCCTCCTGGGTTGCTTTCCGGATCAGATCGGCCGCAGCTGTCGTAGGTGCAAGAGCAAAATAGTGATACCACATCCCGTTCTTTCCGCGCTCGGTTTCTTCAGTTATAAATCCTTGAGAGGATATCGACTTGTCTATATGTTCCTTCAGTTCCTCAATCACCACCTGCAATGCAGCTTTATCCCCCGCATAAGCATAATAGGCCGCCTGAGCATACAAGCTCCAGCTCCACCAATTGTTTCTCCCCTGAATTCCTTTCCAGGCAGGCAAGCAGACCTGTGTCATCCAACGTTTGAAAGTAGTTTGTTCTTCTCTGTTAAAGAAATGGTAATCTTTAATCATATCTGCCGCCCGAATCAATCCCACACCAAGGTAGGCAGAGACCAAAGGGCCGTCGTTTTCAGTAAACCCCCTGTTCATTTTGGCCCAGGCATAAATCATTTCCCGAGCCTTATTCGCATAAACGGTCTTGCCTGTATATTTGTAGGCCAATGCAGTCGAGAAGGCAGCCTGAGCATCCGGCTCCATCTTTCGTTTGGCTTCCAAGTGTCCCTCCTGATCCATGTAGAATCCAGGTATTCTCCAGGTAGCTACGGCATGAGGCTTCGATGCCAAGCTCACATTAGCTTCTTTGAGCAGTATCCTTGTCATATCGGAACTTGCCAATTTTCTGAACCACCTTCCTTAGTAAAATCATTGTCCGTCTAACCTTTGACTGCACCTATCATAACCCCTTGAACGAAATACCGCTGTACGAACGGATAGGCTGCCAGCATAGGAACAATCATGACAATGATAGCTGCCGACTGCATCGATTCAGGAGTCATCATTTGAATATCTTCCGGACGCAATTGATTCATTTCCTGCACCATGGATTGATTCTGCACCATCTGTTGTACCATAACGGCCAGGTTAAGCTTGTCGGCATCGGTGATATAGATCAATACGCTCATGAACGAGTTCCAATAACCCACACCGTAAAATAACGTTAAAGCAGCCATAACAGGCAGCGATAAAGGAAGCATAATACGGATCAACAACCCCAGCTCGGAACATCCGTCAATTCTGGCTGCCTCCTCCATTTCCTGAGGAATGCCTTCAAAGAAATTCTTCATCACGAGCATATTGTATACACTGACTAGACCAGGAAACCAAAGGGAGCCATAGTTGTTCAACAGACCCAACGATTTCACGACCAAATAAGTCGGGATCATTCCCCCTGTAAAGAGCATCGTAAATATAACGGCCATCGAGATCGATCGTCGACCGTAGAAATAAACTCTTGATAACGGATAAGCAGCCAAAATGGTGAACAACATGCTTAATCCGGTGCCGACTGCCGTTATTAATACGCTATTGAGAAAAGCCTGAACGATTCTCGTACCTTCAAATAAATTCCGATAAGATTGCAAATTAAAGCCTTTGGGCCAAACAGAAACATTCCCGGACAATACAGACGATGCATTGCTAAACGAGAGTGCAGCTATATGGATGAGCGGAAATAAGCACAATAGGGCTGCGCAGGTCAACACCAAGTAATTCACGGCATAAAATGTTTTTTCACCAAATGTCGCTCTCATATTAGCTACCTCCTACCATAGTCCCTGGCCGAATTTGTGGGCAATCTTGTTCGTTGTCAACACCAGAAGCAAGGCTATAGCAGATTCGAATAGCCCTAAGGCAGTTGTAAGACTGAACTCGCCATTTTGCATGCCGAGTCTGTAAATATACGTACTGATAACTTCTGAAATGTCCGATACAACCGGGTTTTTAAGAATATAAATTTGATCGAATCCTACCTCCATGAAATGACCCATGGACAAAATCAACATCAGAATAATTGTTGGCAGCATACCAGGAATCGTTACATTCCAAATTTGTTTTAATTTCCCAGCCCCATCCAAGCCTGCAGCCTCATACAAGGCAGGATCTATACTCGACAGAGCAGCCATATAAATGATCGCGTTCCAACCTGCATCTTTCCATATTCCTGACCCAAGAAAAACCGCCAACCATGAGGACTGCTGGTAAAGAAAAGGTACTTTAAACCCAAACAGCCTATACAACACCTCATTCACAATCCCTTGCTCTTGGGCGAATAGCGTTACTACGATACCGCCAACAACAATCCAGGACATGAAATGAGGAATATAAACCAGAGTTTGCGTCCATCTTTTAAACCATGACTTTCGAACTTCATTAAGCAGGATTGCCAGAAGGATAGGAAACGGAAAACCTATAATAATGTTTAGTATGCTTATCACAAGCGTATTTCGAATAATTTGCAGTGTCTGCGGTTGTGAGAACAAGGCTTCAAAATTTTTAAGACCAGCCCATGGACTACCCAGAATTCCATCACGAAAGCTGTAGTCCTTAAATGCAATAATCAATCCACCCATCGGAAGATACTTGAATATAATAAAAAAAAGAGCAACCGGGACAAACATCACAATCAAAGGAATATTCTGTCTGAAAATTCTGCTTTTTGTCTTCATGGTACACCTTCATTCCTGAACATGGATCCTTCAGAAATCTCTAAAGGATCCATGAACATTAGTTGTTATTTCAAAATGTTATAAAGATCCTTGGAATAAATCGCTTCATCTTTGTTCTTGTCATACCAGTTTCTATAATACTCCTCCAGTTGTTTCCCTCCTGCTTTTTCCCAGGTCGACTGCGCGTCTGCAGCTGCCTGATCAATCGTATAAGAGGAACCACTGATCACCGCTCTAGACCAGATATCATCAATCGTTTTGCTGACAGTCGTATCAATCAAACTCAACTCCTTGGTCAATTGCGGAAGATACTCCGGAAGAATAAAGGTAGCTACGGGACGATCCGGAGACAGATAAATCACATTGGCAGCTTTCTTCAGCTCATCGACTTTTTTCAGTGCCGGTGTACTCAGGTCTTTCATCTTGTCATCAATATATTTTTGACGAACTCTTGGATACAGTAATTGATAATAATCAAAGTTCCAGTCCAGTTGGTTCTTGTTAATATCGGTAAAGCCCGTTTTATCAGGGAAGCCGTTCACTTTTTTGTAATTTTGTCCTTCTATCCCGTAATGAAGCGTATTGCCAGCTTGATCGGAAACCATAAAATCAATATATTTCATGACGGCTTCCGGATCTTTGGCATCTGCGTTAATGACGGCCGTTGTTTTAATCGGTGCTATTAACTGCGGATTATATTGGCCGTACTCTGTCTTCGGAAGTGCCATTGGCAGTACTTCTGCTTCTGGTTGGTTCTTCATTAACGTTTCCATGTTATTGACATCTAGCGCTGTGCCTGATGGGGCGATCCAGATACCGAGTTTTCCGGTTACCCAATCCTGAATAGCCTTTTGCCCTGTTGAATCGGTCAAATAATCCTTGTCGACAATACCCGCGTCATATAGTTTTTTCTTGAAAGCATTAGCCGCTTTAAAGCGATCCCAATCATGGATCATCTGTCCGTCCTTCAATGTCCAGTTAACTGCACCGAACATTTGATTGACTCCACCTCCGGAAAAGCTGCTTAAATTGATCCCATACTCATCCTTCTTATGATTTCCATTAGGATCATCTTCGGTGAAAGCCTTTGCAACATTATACAAATCATCAATTGTCTGAGGCATTTGAAGGTTTAGTTTTTTCAACCAATCATTTCGAATCAGTAAGTAGAATTGGCTGCCGAGCTCCGCCTCAGTGGTTCCGAATTCGTACATTTTACCATCAGGCTTGGTTCCGAGTTTTTTTAGAATGGGATATTTATTCAACAATTCCTTATAGTTCGTACTGTACTTTTCAATCAGATCGTCAATAGGAAGCAGTTGTTTCTGATTGTATAACTGGTTGCGAAAATTTGCGTCGTATTCCAAAATCAAATCTGGCGCATCTCCCGCTGCGATTAAGGTGTTTAGCTTATCCTGTGACTGGTTTCTTGGAATCGGTACAAATTTTACATTTACTGGCCCATTATCGTTGATCCACTTCGTCCAACGATTATTCTCATATGTCCCCTCTTGCGGTGGTACCTTGCCACGGTCGTAAATTGTAACGCTTATCTCAGGCTTTCCTTTGTTCCCTGCATTTGTGGAACCCGATCCAGTCAACTTCTCTGCTCCTTCCTTGCTGCTTGAACAGCCAGAAAGGAGCGAGCCTGTTACCATTGCCAGCGTAATAAGCAATGTAACAAACCGCTTCCCTTGTGTTGATGCCATGTTTGCATGTCCCCCTATTTTAAGATATTGTCGATGAACATCGACTGAATCGAATATAGATTCAGCAGGAAATCAAGTAAATTCACACTTATTAATCAGCGACACATCTTTCAAGGAATAGATACTCACAATTTCAAAGGTCCCTCACAAAATCAGATAACTCCTCGGCTTATCCCGTTTATTGATCAAGTAAATTCTCCGTCTTCTCCTGTTTCCGGAATTCCCCCGGAGTCATCCCGGAAAGCTTTTTAAACACCCTCATAAAGGAATATACATGCTCATAACCTACGCGCGCAGCCACATCCTGCACTGTAAGTGATGTTGTTTTCAGAAATTCCTTTGCATGTGAAATTCGAACTCGGGCCAGATAATCAACAAAACGTTCACCAATTTCATCCTTAAACAACCTGCTTAAATAGTTGGCATGGTATTCGAATGTTTCACTTAAATAGTTTAATGACAAATTGGGTTCCATATAATGTTCTTCAATATAATCACAGATTTTTCGGCTAACCCCGTACTGACTCTTGTTTTCCCGAATCAACAACATTTCTTCATAAGCTTCCCGTAAAACAGTGTGAATATTGGTTTGAATTTCCTGCAAGTCATCAAAGTCATTCAAATTCTCATTTAGACGAGGGAGCGTGCGCTCTAGCCATAACGCCTGATATTCTTTGGACAATTCCATCAAATTCCGGTACATGTTATATATTAAATAGCTGATCAAACCAACAATATCATCCCGACGAATACTACTAGTTTTCAATAAATCAAAAAAAATGCTGAGTTCCTGTTCCCATTTGGGCTCTCCAAGCCGATAAGACTGAATCATATTGCGAATAATTTGGAGATATTTGAACATCTCATCTGGAGTATCTCCGTTAAGATCCCAGGCTGGTATAACTCGATTCAATCCAAGAGAAAGTTTATAGTTCAGTGCCTTTCTTGCATTATCGAAGGAGATAGCTAAGTCTTCTGGTTTATGAACAATCTCACCTAGTCCAACTGTAACCGAGAAGTGCAAGTTATGCTGGACCCAATCCCGTACCAGCTCCCCAAGTCGAATAAGATTATTTTTACAATCCTCTACTCCCCCTTCGACCAGACATATTGCTGTCAATTGATACGGTTCATCTATCCATTCGGCCCAAAGTCGTATAGCTTGATGCTCCGATATTTCCTGGAGTACTTTCAAAATGACGAATTTGAATAGGTTTTGATCCCGATATGAATACTGCTTAGTGAATAACGAGTAGCGATCAATCTCGAAAATCATGACAGACAGCATATCAAATCGCGGATCCAATCCAAATACCTGAAGTTCTTCATCCCACTCTATTGAAGTAATGATCCGGCTTCCTTCAAGTAATTCCTCAAAAAAGATCTGTCTTTTATATAACTGATTCTCCTCATGCTCTTTTTGAAGCATGCTGGATGTATTCATTAGATCATCTAATGCATAATCAATATATTTAAATTCATCAAGGAATTGATTATCTAGTGCTTGATCATTAGGCTTTGCAAACGCCTCGATTCGTTTGACAATGGATTGAAGCGGTTCCACGTTCCTCCGTGTAATGATAAGAATCCAGAATGCACCGACCAATAAAGTAGCTACAATGAGAATCAACCAAATCCACGAAACGGAGGAAATGATGCCTAATAAAGCAATGTGTTTGACTCTACTTTGGAGGTCATAGCCTGAATACTGAGAATGAACTGCCGTCAACACATCTAGATTAGCTTGGTTTTGAATCGATCCATTATCCTCCAATGTAAGCAGCAACTGCCCATTTTCGTCATACAAGCTAAAAGTGTTTTCGTTTCCCTGATGCTTAAAATTATCTTTAAGTAAGGATTGAAGCCTTTTGGGATTAATATTGACAATGATTAGCCCCTCATCACTCACTTTTCGTACAAGTGATATGACTTGCCGTGGTGATTCTACTTCGGGAAACTCAGTGAATGTGCGTAAGCTTGTCCAACGATAAGGGGTTTTTTGGTTCATAGAACCCTGGACGAACTTCTGATCCGGATAATCGTTCAACGATCCGGTCCAGGATGAACTCAGCACATGATTGTCCTGAATTCTGTATAAATACATGGAATCAATCAGCGGATTGCTGATCATATATTCCTGTAGTCTATGAGATATGGTTAAATCGTCCACTTGAGTAATTCGGTTACGAATTGGTTCAAAAAAAACTTGAAAGCGTCCATCGCTTTGACTTTCTTTAATCATTGAAGAATCAATATTCCCTAGTGAATAATCCACGAACTGTACTATCACCTGTGAATAAGTCTCGTTTGCTTGCCTAACTTCTTTTTCAAACCGTTCACTAAATCCAATTAACGCTGCCAGAATGACAGCGCAAGATACAACAAGAAGAACCGGCATATAAGAAAAAAGTAGCCGATAATACCACTTTTTGTTATTCAAGAAGACCCCTCATTTCTAAAAACCACAATTTAAGTACGGATTTATAATAACATGAAGCAAACCCTCCAAAAATACAAACATTTCTGAGAAACCATATTTTCAAAAACCGCCAAAAAACAAACAATAAAGACCGGAAACAAGCAGCAACCACGGTGGAAGTAGCAAATATCCCGTTAATAGGCGAGTTTATCATCGGCAACTATACAAGAAGCAAGGTGGGACAGCCATGGCTACATGTAAATCTAAATTATTCGGAAATCAAAGCAGAGGGGAGTCTGGGAGATCCCGATTCCGTCTTCTTCTGTTACCGCAAGTTGATTCAACTGAGAAAAAGCAATCCGACTGTTGTTTCTAACCAATAAATGTTGGCCACAAAGCGATATTGGTAATCGAATCTCGAGGCAATGCTTAATTCAGATTCACTCGAGTAAAACAATCAGATATATTTTCCCAGTAAGATTGGGTATTATAGTCCCAGCCGCCATAGTGGTTGTCCAGTTGCTTAGCATTAGCCAAACAAAAGAAAAGAGGTAAAGAACAAAGCCAGTTGATACATACAGTACAGGTAATACGATTTGTAAATTGAACATAAATAGGAGGAGCACTCCTAAAACAAGAAATAATAACTTGTAAGTTTTTTTAATAAATGCACCCCTGGGAAGTTGAAAAACTCAGCACTTTGGAGAACGTAGCTAATGTGCTTGATATCCGCACTAAGAGCAAAAAAGAGAACATCCTCAAGGATATTCTCTTCCTTAATTTATTTCGGGAAGTCAAACCTTCCTGCACCGGTGCAGCCGGCTCCTGCCATGTTAAGTTCCCACCTTTCGTATTAAAGCCTCTCTTATAAGATCGACTTCCTGGGAACGAGCACATTGGATCACAGACCGATCGCCCCAACGGCATGAGGATAAAGCTCCGAGGTATAATGACCGAAGCCCTCTTCAGTCGGATGCACGCCGTCAGCAAACAGATGCGGTAATCCCGGAACGAGCAATGCGCCGTCAACGACGCGAGCTTGCCCGAATCCGGAAGCGACGCGCGCGATCAAAGCGCGAACGTCTGCCAACGTTCCAGCAGCCTTACTTGTCATCTCCGCATGGTGCCAAATCGGCGTGATGACCAGAAGCGGTACCCCCGCGTACCTAGCGCTTATTCGCTCCAAATACCCCTTCGCTCGAACCTCAATCTCGGAGGCTAGCATGTTGCTCATCCAATCGTTCACGCCGTAGGCGACAGTGATCAGATCGGGCTCGAAGGGAAGCGCCGTATCGAAACTGTCGGGATCGAACACATGTCCTCCCACGCCCTGATTGAGCAATTCCGCATTCATTAAACGAGCTAGCCGAACCGGATAAGTTCCAGACGGGTGACGGGATTCGAGCCCCTGAGTGATCGAGTCTCCAAGGCAGAGTAGTCTTCGTAGGGGCCGATCTTGCGCCGGAACCGCAATGGCGCCAGGAGATAACCGGACGTCTGTAACAGTGACCCATGCGGCTTGAGGCAAATGCACTTCAACCCTACGTAGTTCCCCCGCTTTTGTCACCGGCTCCAGCGAAAGCTTCAACACACTGGTATGCGGTAACGTACCAATACGTTCGAACGAGGCTGAATCGGCCCAGCGGTTACGAATGATCGCAGTGGCCTGCAAATATTGGCGTGCAGCACCTTCAACGTGGAGCTCCAACTCCAGCCAAGTTGCGTCCGTTTCCACAACTAGGCTGACGCCTGCCGCACAACGGGCCCTAAGTAAATACGAGTCATTACTCCTGAAATACGACAATTGTTTATCCGTAAACCGGACGGGCCGCACGCCTAAGTCCGTCTCTTCCAGATGGAGTAAATGGCGATAGCTTTCCGCCTTCTTCCAAAAGACCATGTAACCTCCCCTATCGTTTCAAGTTTGATGAACCTTCCTGTAATCGCCAGGTGTCACGCCAACTGTTTTCTTGAACGTGCGGATGAAAGACATCGGGTGCAGGTAGCCAACCCGGACCGCGATTTCGTTGATCGGCAATCTGCCGTTGCGCAGCATGTCCTTGGCGTGCTCCATCCTTACTTGACAGAGGTATGTGACGAACTTCTCTCCGAATTCTTCCTTGAACAGTGTGCTGAGACTGGACGTGTTCATCTGAAATTTCTCTCCAAGCAAAGTCAAGGAGAGGTCAGGATTATGAAAATTCTCTTCAATGTAGTCTCTCACTTTGCGGACGACGACGTGGTTGCCTTTCTCTTCTCTGAGTCTCTTCATGCTGCGGAAACAATTCGCCAGACGATCCGAGTAGAAGGCTTCGAGTTCATCCAGTGTCTCGAGAGAATCCATGCGCTCCCCCCAACTAGCGCGGAATTCGCGGTTCCAGATCTCTTGATATTCCGGTGGAAGCTCCGTCATCTCTCTGTAAAAGAAATAGTTCATATAGGTTAGAACACCGTCGATCTCTTCCCTTGGCAACAGCAGCGACCGAAGCCCGGTGAACAGCAGCTCGAGTTGCTCCTGCCAGCCCTCACTGCCAACGCGGAATGCTTGGGCGATCGTCCGCACGTACTGCAAATAGACAAACAAATCGCCGCTCGCCAGATCCTCGATCTCCCAATGTCCGATCACCCGGTTGCTGCCGAGGGCGGATTTATAATCTAGTGCTCGAACACCTGATTCGTAGGATTTGGAGATGTCGCTAACCTCTGCTACGGACGAGCCAATGCCCCACGTGATCGTCAGCTTCAGATGGTTCTGCAGCCAGTCTCGGACCTCCTCGGCTTGAGCAAGGATGCGCCGGCTCGCCTGAATCCGATCTTCCTCGGATGAACTCAGATCAATAACGCATAGCCGGTGGTTCGTCGCCCACTCTTGCCAAATTCGCAGGGAACGCGTCTTTGCCGTCTCTTCGACGACCTTGTTCAAAATATATTTGAACAAGCCCTGATCCTCGTGTGAGTAACGGCTAATAAAGGAGGAATATTGGTCGATCTCGATCACGCTAACCGTGGCGCCCGCGAAAGCTCCGATCCCTAGCCCACGCATCGCCTCGGACCACTCCGCTTCATCGACCATCCCGCTTCCTTCCAACAATTCCTGAAACAATCGCAATCGGCGGAGCCTCGCATGCTCCCGATCCCGATGTTCATAGTCCTGCGTCGCTTCGATCATATTGGAAAGCGTGTAATCGATGTAACGTAGCTCGTCGCCGATGGGCTCACGCAGAAAGGAATTCAGGTGCTGCTCGTTATACGATTGAATCCGGGAAAGAATCGATTCGATCGGCTTGTAATTTTTACGCGAAATATAGACGACCCACCATATACCGATTAACAACCCGAGCAAGCCAAACAGCACCCAGCCGCTCGTGATGTATTCGTATAAATTTCCAGAAAGGGATGTCTTCAACACGCTGCTATAGGTTAGTCCAGAGTAGGCCGAAGTCAACTGGACGGGGTACTTCTCGGACGGGGTGGCGGCTTGACCGAACACCGCTCCTCCGTTACGGTCCGAGACTGACAGGTAGCTTACCTGCGACTCCCCGTAGCTTTCGAGATAGTCCTGAATCTTGTTTACGCTGACGTTAACGACAAGAATTGCAATACCTCGGCTACCGAGTGGTATGCTCTTGGTCATGGAGATGACGTTATCCTTGCGTTCTCCGCTAGCAAAGACCCGAAAAGTTCGCGGGGCACTCCAGACGGACTTTGCGCGTTCAGGCCGACTTCAGCATACGCGCGATCAGCGAATTGATCGATGCTCAGCTTCGTCTGGTCGCTAACCACCGCCCCGTCCCCCGCTCGATAAACGTAAATCGAGTCGATCAGGAAATTCGTATCGACCATTGATTGCAACAACTGGGACAAGCCGATGATAAATTCGGGCGAATTCTCCATTCCGCCGAATGATGTCAGCGTCGAATTACGAGAGATCGTCCCAATCATCATCATTTCGATTGAGCGCAGCGACATATCGAGGTTATTTTGTAGATTCTGGGCAATCTAATCGGCATGTTCGGATAGAGCTTCCGGTTTGCCAAGAAGTTTCCGGTTTAATGCCTCCATTTAAAAAATCGAATACATCGTGAATATGGACGCGGGTATCTTTCGATATTCCTAACGTTTAGAATAATGAACGGTGATAACTATCCGAGCATTGACGTTCTGCCAACATTCGATAGTAGAAGGAGTCATGTTCGGAGTCACGAAACAGGGTAGGCATCATACATTTTCTCCTCTCAAAATGATTTGTGACAGCAAAAGAGCCAATGAAAACAAGGCTTCTTTACTAACCCTTTCATTTTGGAGTTCAAATCGGGTACTTTATAAGATTAAAATTATTATAAGGACACTAATCATGACACAAAATCGTCATGCGGCATCTGGAGGAGGGTATGTCATAACGGATTTACAAAATTTGATTACATATGTATGGAACCGGACTGTTTTCAAACTTTGAGAGACCCAGTGGCAGAAGGCAAATCTTGCTTGGATCGAATAATTTGAGCGAGGGAAAGAAATTTTATACGATCAATGGAATCAACCCATCGTGCTTATGATCACTGATGGGTTGACTTTAGTTATTGAGCTATTCACTTTCAACATCAAATGGATTGGATCAAGAGAATCATTGATTAGGCTTAACGATATCCCCTGCTTGAAGTTGTAGCACCAAGTGAAGTAGAAGCCACCCTCAATTATGCACAAGGAAGGCGCATGCACTTAGCGTTATATTACAGAAAAATCCTTCGCGTTGCTTCGTCGCACTAGAAAGCATTCCTATAATCGATCCCCTTCGCAAGTGATCAGGCGAAACCGACTGCCTCATGCCCAGCGAATGTTTCTACTTTCCTCTCCGCTTTCATACTTCCTCTACCAGATCACAAACTTAAATGCCACTTCAGTTCAGGCTTATAAACGTTTTTTAGATTGTTGTATCTAGCTCCAGTTTCAACTCATTTTGAGAAAATTGTTCCCCCATAAAAACAGCTACATCATGCACCTTCCCTTGCGGCTGAATGCGAAATAACTCCAATTGTCGGTATGCAAATTGAAACAACATGCGTTCCCCGGTTTCTGCTGAGGTAAAAATACCTTTTGCCCGATAAACCTTGTCCGGCAATTGGCTTACGAACTGTTCGAAACGTTCACTGTCAATCGGTTGATTAAAATAATGCGTATAGACCATAACATGATCGTAAGAATGCGAGTGATTCCCATCATGATCATAGTCATGGTGGTGATCATGCTCATGGTCATGGTGGTGATGTTCGCATGTATGCTGTACATTTTCTTCATTATGATGCTGACCTTCTTGAACAGGAACAAACTCATGCGCTTGTAGAACTCCTTCTATCCAAGATTGATCGAACTCACAATAGACCGTGGAATAAATAGCAGCTACCGGATTGACCAGATGAATGATTTGTTTCATTTCATCTAACTCCGTTGTGCTTATCAGGTCGGACTTATTAACTAAGAGCATGGATGCGCATCGGATTTGATCCCGCATTAAATGATACGTTCTCCCGGATCCCTTACGGTGCCATTGCATGAAATGCGCTGCATCAATCACTGTAATCATCGCTTTAATTTCAACATGGACCAATAAAGCCGCCTCTGTAACGCCGTCGAAAATTTCCATGGGGTTTGCCACACCCGTTGCTTCAATTATAATCAGATCCGGTGACAAATCATCTACAAGCTGTTTAATTTCCATTCCTAGATCGCCACGAATTGTACAGCAAATGCATCCACTCAACATCTCACGCATGGGGACACTCTCTTCCAAGAGTTGTCCGTCCAGGTTGACATCACCCACTTCATTCATAATGATCGCAGGTCTCATACCTTTCGCCACGCAAGTAGTCAGCATCTTCGTAAGCAATGTCGTTTTCCCGCTTCCCAGAAATCCAGACAAAATGAGGATTGGTACCTTTTTAATCAATGGATAAAAACCTCCCGCTCTATTCCCATCTCTACTGATGCAGAGATGAATTCTTTGTTCATAACTAAAAACAATGATTGCTCTCTTCACCTTTTTGACAGATACACGTCCTATGGTCTATACTGAATTTAATTGTAATAATTACAATTATAGATGTAATTTGAAACCTGTTCAAGTAACAGAGGTTCAAATGAGGCATCTTTAAAGAGGAGGATTGGATTTTTGAATAAAGTTCCGGTCGTCATCATAGGCGGTTTTCTTGGTAGCGGCAAGACAACGCTTCTGTTAAGACTTCTTCAAGAGGCAAGACTGCGTCAACTCAAAACCGCTGTCCTTATGAATGAATTGGGACAGTTTGACGTAGATGGCGGACTCGTTTTATCCGACTTGCCTGACGCCTCCGTAGAGAGGCTTCTCGACGGTTGCATCTGTTGCAGTAAAAAGTCGGAAGTCACCCAATACGTGCGACGGCTCCTCGACCGCAATCCTGATGTTTTGTTCATCGAATTGACCGGGGTAGCAAACCCGGAAGAGGTCACCGATTGCTTAACTGAGCCGCAACTTCTTAATCATATCGAGTTGAAGCATATTATAACCATACTTGACGCAGAATGGGTGCTGGAATATAACAGCATATTTAATACCGATCGCCAGCTTGTCCATACGCTGCGTAGGCAAATGGAAGTAGCAGACACAGTACTAGTAAACAAAAGCGATCTGGTTTCCTTCACCCATTTGTCCAAAATTGAAAAAGCAATCAAGAAAAGCAGAACGGAGTGGCCACGATCCATTTTACGTTATACAGTGAAATGAACATGGATCACATCTTCTCCGACTTACGGCCAATCGTTCGAAGCGTTCCCGCGGTCCAGAGGAAAACCTTCAAAGTTATCGAATCCGTGCGAAGACAACAAAATTCGCAGGGAGAACACTCCCACCATGAGAACGATCATTTAGAAAATAAATCCTTCAGCAGAGTCCAGACCATAGCCCTACATTTTGCGGAGGGCGCTTCCACAACAGCAAAGCAAATTGATCGCTTCCTCAAGCAGTGGGGAAAATCGCTTCTGCCAGCAAAAGGCTACCTCGTCTTAGTTGATCAAACATGCAAGCTTGTTCAATTCGCCGGAAACCGAATCGTTTGGCAACCGACGGGTTATCCGGGCCCCTCTTACCTGGTCCTCATCGGGATCGATTTGGATCGTGATCGGGTTAATCACGAATGGGCCAAGATCGTTTCCTATTCGACATAATTTGCTACAAACAAATTTAGCTTGAACGCGCGGCCCCAAATGTACTTCCACGGTCTCCTACATTTCTAAATAGGGTTCCAGCAGTCCGCCATTATTGCCGGACTGCTGGCCTATACACGGTATCGGGCTTCCAGTGCAGCAACGCGGCCTTGAATTTATTCTTATAGTTGAATACACCATCCTCTACCTTCACATACCTCAGCACCAAATCCGCCGCTGCTTTACGATCAGACGACTGATCGATAATGTCGCTCAGACAGGAACTCAACAACTCTTCCTCCGACGCATATTGATAGTTACGCTCCAATTCAAGAATTGTACAGTTCGTATCAATACCAAGCTCATACAATAAATTGGTCAAATGAATATAATCGCGCCGCTGAAATTTCACCCTGACCCCAAGCTCCTTTATGAAAATCCAGCAAATGCGGTCTTTCCGGTCCGCTAGTCAATCCGATCACAGCATATTTTCGGGCCGCTTCATTCATATGGAGCAATGCCTGCTCAATGCCCTCCATTCGATAAAAGCAATTAATGCCGAATACCACATCGTATTGCCGATCCGGTTCATATTGCTCCCACTTGGCATGGATCATCTCCATTGGGCGAAGACCTCTTCGGGCCGCTTCCTTCTGTAAAAAGTCCAAAACGCTTCGAGAACTGTCCACGCAAGTCATCGCTGATGCCTGCTCAGCCACGGCGAACGTATAATTTCCCCATCCGGGTCCAATTTCCAGCACACCGTCTCCAGGCGCAATATACCGAAGCAACTCCTCACGGATTCCGGCCGAATATGCATCCGGCCCACCGTTTTTCTCCTGCAGAAACGTATGCCAGAACGCCTCTTCCTTTTCATCATCCGTCATGCGCTCCGGAAGCTCACCGTTCCAATCCTTCATCCCATCCAACCAAAGCTGCTTGTAGTCGACTTTCAACCGCACTCCATGGTACAAGTACAAACACTCCCTCTCCTAATCGCCTTCATGTGTCATTCTCCGGGCTGAACCGACTCCAACGCCGTCATCTTCAATCCATGCCGAGACGGCTCGATAAGCATATGAACACCGTATACGTGCCGCATATTGCCGGCAACAAATACCTCTTCCGGCGAACCGGAAGCATAGATTTTACCGTTGTAAAGCAAATGGATCGTATCCGAGTATCGGGCAGCCAGCTCCAGATCATGGAGAACAAGTACCACAAGCATATTCGCTTGACGGGCAAAGCCGCGAATAAGCTCCAGCACCTCCAATTGATGACGAATATCCAGTGCAGACGTAGGTTCGTCAAGCAACAAAATTTCGGGTTCCTGCGCGAGCGCCCTGGCAATCAATACCTTCTGCCGCTCACCTCCGCTGAGCTCATCCATGTATCGATCAGCAAACACTTCAAGCTTCAGCCGCTTCAGCAACTGTTCAACAACGTGCAGATCATGGGACGATACTCGCCAGCGCATATGCGGTTTCCGTCCAAGCAACACCGTCTCCATCACCGTAAGCGGAAAATAAAATGAGGCTTGCTGCGGCACGTAGGCTTGCTTCCGCGCCAGCACTTCCGGCTTCAAGGCACGCACATCCTGACCATCCAACCATATCTTTCCTTTTTTGGGCGGAAAGATTGTTGCCATACTTTTGAGCAGCGTCGTTTTGCCTGCTCCATTGGGACCGACAATACTAGCCACCTCGCCTTTGGCAAGTTTCATTCGAATATTGCTTAACACTGGATTGCGCTCGTATCCGAAGGAGAGTCCGGTTACTTTAATCATGATCGTCCCCCCTAGGCCCAGTATTCCCGACGCTTTTTAATCAATAGGTAAATGAAAAACGGTGCTCCGAAGAAGGCCGTCACGATACCTACCGGAATTTCAATTTGCGATAGCAGTAGCCGGGCAACAGTGTCTGACAACAGCAGAAGCAAAGCGCCTATCAAGCAGGAGCAAGGCAGCAGAAATCGATAATCGGTACCAATCAGCATCCGGCTAATATGTGGAGCAACCAGGCCGACGAAGCCAATAATCCCGGTAAATGCGATGGTCGTGGAAGCGATCAACGTTGACAAAATTAGACAGATCCAGCGCATTCTCCGTATCTTGACGCCGAGCGTGCGAGCGGCTTCTTCTCCAGAGCTGAGCGCATTCAAATCCCAAGCGTATTTCAACAATACTGCCAGCGACACCGCCAATAGCGGCAGCAGAATGCCCAGCACCTCCCAATCAGCGCCCCAGAATCCTCCCATTAGCCAAACAATCAAATCTTTAAGCGCTTCGTTATTGGAAAAATATTTGAGTACGGACACGCCTGCGGCAAATAATTGACCAATCGCCACTCCCGCCAACAGCAGCACAGTGACTGAGCTGTTCTTTAGCCGCGAGATACCATAAACAAACAAGACCGCCATACAACCGAACACAAAAGCATTAAAGGCGATCAGCCAGCGCCCGCTATATACAAGATTAACGCCGAAGGCACTTGCCCCGGCCACAATGGCAAGCGCTGCTCCAAATGCCGCTCCGCTGGATACGCCAAGCGTAAATGGATCAGCCAGCGGATTTCGGAGCAACGCCTGCATGATCACACCTGCAGCTGCCAGAGCCATACCGGTTACGACCGCCATCACAATTCTTGGCAAGCGGACCTCCTGAAGAATATACATATTCATCGCATCCGCTTCGCCGCCAACCAGCATCGCCCGCAGATCGCGAAACGGTATATTCGCCGAGCCCTTCAATGCCGCGAACGCCGAAGCGAGGATTAGGAGAAACGCAATACATGCTAGAAGCAGCAATCTGCGCCGCACACTGCGTTGATAAAGATGAATGACCGAATGTTCCACTTTCATTGACTCTCCTTGAAGGAATAATACCAGGTTCCTTGATACGGTACTCCCAGCCATTCCTCAAAATATTGCCTGGCGTAGTCGTCAGCCTCCACTCCTTCAAACCGTTCAGGGTACAGCCACTTGGCCAGCTGAAGAACACCGATGTATCGTTTATCGGAACCGATGAAATTGGTGTGGAAGAAATAGACATCACGAGTTTTACCTGCATCCAATTGCTTCAGCGACGATATCTCCATGATGTTGGCAAACGCTTCTTCGAATGGAGCACGTTCTGCAACACCGTATCCGCCGAGCCATGTGCCATGCAGAGTGATCTCTTGTGGATTGTGTGTGAGCACGTATTCCTCATCCACCAGAATCGTCGTAGACGCTTCAGTCGGATCCCACTGCAAATCGGCCGCATCAATCCCGCCTGCCGCTATAGTGGCATAACCTTCGCCAACGCCCGGCTTTCCTCCGAGAGATTGGCTGGGGAACACGCGGTAGCCGCCATTGGAATTGAGGAAACCTGCAGATAAAGCCAGCACGCTCTTTTTCTCTTCTTCCGCAAGGCCCTTTAAACGTTCAACTGGAATCTGTTCAATTGCTTGTTTCCACTCCAGAAATTCAGCTGCACGTTCTTCCTTGCCAAACAATCGGCCAAGCAGCTCCAGTTCGGCATCCATCTGATCCGGCAAATAGTTATTCATCCGAATCACCTGGATGCCTGCCGGCCCCAGCTTGTCCTCCAACGTCTGATCCGGTCTGTTCGTGTAGGCAAAAACGACCTGCGGCTTCAAGCTGAGAATCGTCTCCAGATTCACTTCACCGGTTTCTCCGATATCCGGCAAATCCTGCAAGCCCAAGTAACGGTTGTTCTTGACTGTCGTATCGCCTGTAGCAATGATCCGATCTTCTGCGCCTAACAACTTTATAGCTTCCGCCGTATTTCGGTTGATTACAATCGCTTTATCAATCGGAAGATCAAGCGTGATTTCCGTTCCCGCCGTATCCGTAAAGGTAATGGAGGTCTCTTCTGCAGGCGACTGAATAACCTGATTATCCGGTGGCGGAGATTGTTGCGGTGCTGAGGGTTGCGGCGAGGAATTCCCATTGCTCTAGCTGACTGTTCCACCTCCATTGCAAGCGATCACCATGACTGAAATTAGAAAAAACAGAAAGAACATAGATGCAGGCTTCATGTACCGAACGTTCAATTCAGACAACTCCATTCCTGAATTTAAATGTAATAATTACAATTAAAGATATTGAGCACACCTATTTTTTATACAATGTAAATACGTCGCATCATACAGTGACTACTGATTGCCGACATAACCGCAATAAGCTGTAAAAGTAATCCTCGCTGCTGCCTCCCACTTCATTCTAACCTTCCCACGACAATCATTCTTGGTGACTGCCGCGGATCATATATGTTCTCTTCGTAATCACCATAAATCTGATCAATGCGTAAGCCTGCCCGTTTCAGCATGTTTTCCATCGCCGGAAGTGCGTACAGCTTCACGCGCTCCCAATATCGACGGGAAGGTGCGCCTGCTTCCTCGATAAGAATTTCCTTTACGACAAATCCGTTCATTAGACGTCTCGTTTCCTGAATGGATACTCCGTCGACTACCCGCTCAGAATAAGCCATCAGATGTTCCCTGACGTATCCTTCGTTAAGAAGATCTATAATAAATCGGCCTTGGGGCTTTAGTGCCGTTTGAATTTGCCGCAGCACTTTTATTTGCTCATCGTCTTCTTCAAAATAACCGAAGGAAGTAAACAAATTGACAACAGCATCGAACTTCCCATGCAACATTACCTCATCCGGCAACCGTCGCATATCGCTCTCGATCCAAGTAACCAAACCCTCCTTATCCGTCTCTCGCGCTTCGTTAAGCAGGCGCTCGGATAGGTCAATACCCGTCATCCGAAACCCCGCCTCTGCTAAAACCAAAGCGTGTCTCCCAGCCCCGCAACATAGATCGAGGACACGGCTGCAATTGGGAAGGTTTAGCCAATCTATCATTATTTTTACTTGATGAACGGCTTCATGCCGATCCCGATGACTATAAATACGCAGATAATCGTCTCCAAAGCTTGTCTCGTACCAGTCGCTCACTTTCTTCCATTCCCTTCAATAATAACGGTCGATTAAATTGTAATTATTACAATTAAAATGCACGTTATAAACTTAGCAATAGTACTCAAGGCAAGAACAGCTACGACCTTGACCTTCCTCAAGAATGATCATTTTTCAGTCTTTCCATTTTAGACACTTGATTATCTGAGTTGCTAACTTATCAATGTAATTTTATATGTAATTCCTTCCGTTTAGATTCCTTCCTCCGAAGGATTTTTATTTGTAATAATTACATTTAATAATAATGCAGACTTACTCCTCTGTCAACGAACACGCTGTACCTTAAATTTGTACTTGCTGAACGAATAGAAGATATTGTATTCAGCGAAGATTACATGTCCTATTAGAAGTTTGTCAATGTTGAACGATTGGGGCAGACGAAAAAACTGCTCCTTCGAATGGTGGAGGTAGCCGGAAGAGGGGAATACGGATAAACGAAAATTGACTGCCAAGGCTAACGGTAGCCACTAAATTCACGAAAACGGATGGAACGTTTGCAGACTGGATAAGCTGCAAAAAAGAAAGCAAATTTGCGTTGTCGCTTAGAAGTCTCCGTTACGTTTGACAAGCATCACAAATTGCGTATACCTCGAACCGATGACTTAAAATTTTATAATTATCCGGCAATTCCAATCCTTGATCCATCGGACAAAATTCCAAAGGGATTGTTTTTTCACAATTGACGCAGATCAAATGGTGATGATGATGGGAGGTACAACTTCTTCTAAATTTCAATCCCCCCTCCATAAAATAAAAATCCTCTAACACACCCATTTCGCTTAGCATGCGGAGATTGTTATAAATCGTGTGAAAACTGACGCTCGGATATGTGACAGCCATTAAATCATATACGTCTTTGGGAGACAAATATCCGTCATGGTCTGCAAAAATTTTCGCCAGTGTTTTACGTTGCTCGGTCACCCTCCAGCCATTTCTGGACATCGCCTTTAACATATCGTTTACCTTATAATACGTTTCACTCATGTCTCCAAACCCTCTCCTGAAGATCGATAATGTTTAGCTTTCTACACGACGCGACAATTCGCCACCACTCTCATTATAGTTTAACAAAAAAACACAAGCGTTGTCACATTCATATTCAACAAACTCAGCAACCATGGGGAGGCCTGCCATTAAATTCAGTTTACCTCTCTCTTATTTTGTAGTACACTTTAATTGTAATTATTACTTTTAAGGAGGGGTCGCATGCTTCTTGATCAACTTTATCGACAAATTGTGATGGATCATATTACGGTAAATTGGAACAACCTGAAGCCATCCGACTGCCTTATAAAAACCCCACTTGTGGAGATACCATGATTTTATATGCTTACATTGATCACGGGGTTATTTCGGAAATCCAATTCGAAGGCAGAGGTTGTTCCATCAGCATGGCTTCTTGTTCGATGATGACGGATGCCATCCGAGACCAAACAGTGGCTGAAGCTCACAACATGATTAACCAATTCGAACTCATGATCAAAACCGGGATTGCTTTAGATCATCCGTCTTTGCTAGACGCTTCGTCTCTTTCGGGTGTTCATCCCTTGCGAGGCCGTCATAACTGCGCCTTAATGGGGTGGCAAGCATTAGCCCTAGTTCTTCAGCAATACGAAACTCAGTAAAATTTTCTTAAAATCTAAGGCAAACTAGCGATCCGACTGACCGCTATACCGCTGCAAGAGAAGGAGTAGGAGTACAGCATGCAATTTACCAAGATACAACTGGCTCTTCCTGCAAAACCGGAGCGTCATCGTCGATTCGGTTCCGTGGATCCCGTTTCAGGCAACAAACCAACGACAAAGGAACAAATGGTCGATCTTCAGAATCAACAAAAAGATTTTCTGTTTTCTATTGATCGAGTGGGCATCTGTCGAGTTCGACACCCCATTCAGATACGTTCAGAGATGGCTCCCACGCTTCAAACCAGCATTGCAACCATCTCTCTTACAACAAGCTTGGAGCAAAATTCCAAAGGCATTAACATGAGCAGGCTTACCGAGCAACTGGAGCAGTATCGTCAGGAGGGATGGACAACCGACCTTCCAGAGCTATGCCATTTTGCTCGGGAGTTGGCCGAGCGTATGAATCAGCGAAAAGCCGAAATCAGGATCGACTTCCCTTGGTTTTATGAGCGTTCTGCGCCGGTTACGGAACATACGGGACTGAATCACGCAGATGCTTCAATCCGCGTCGCTCATGAAATACAAAAGCCTCCAAAGATCACGATAGGTATGTCTGTAGCAGTAACGACCCTATGTCCCTGCTCCAAAGAAATTAGCGAATACAGCGCCCACAATCAGCGTGGAACCGTGGCCATAACCGCCGAGATTGATCCCGCCGCGCTCCCTGTACAGGATTGGAAGACGGCACTTCTAGCAGCGGCGGAGTCCAATGCCAGTAGCGCACTCCATCCGATACTGAAACGTCCAGACGAAAAACGAGTCACGGAGCAGGCCTATGAAAATCCCCGCTTTGTCGAGGATATGGTGAGACTTGTAGCCGCGGACTTGTATGAAATGAATGCAGTATTGGCATTTTCGGTGGAGTGCCGGAATGAGGAATCGATTCATCTGCACGATGCGGTCGCCGCCATTTATTACGACAAAAGAACGGAAGCGACACATTGATGTGTTGCTTCTTTGGTTCCTATCCCACACAACGTGTCAAGGTAAACCATTTTGAGCGACCTGTCTCCATATTGTTCATGCCGCATCTTATCGTGATCAGAAATCGCTATCAAGATGAATCCGGCTGCCGACCGCATTCCGCTGTCCCTGATATTTTCCTTGATAGACGTTTCCGGTTTTCCGATCCATCTGCGCAAACACCAACTGACAAATTCGGCGTCCGGCCTTCAGCCTGATCGGCAACCGGTTGGCATTAAATAATTCTAGCGTAATTTGACCCTCGAATCCTGGATCGACCCAACCGGCGTTCTGAATAAACAAACCCATGCGACCAATGGAACTCCGACCTTCAACAAATGCAGTCACATCGTCCGGCAAGCGAATTTTTTCGATCGTTGTTGCCAGTAAAAAAGACTGCGGAGGAATCACAACTTCCTCGCTCTCGAATTCTTCGTACACCATCTCCTCCTCCAACGTCATTACACCGTTTACAAATTCATTCATTTTCAAATAATGTGTACCGAGCCGTAAATCGACGGAGGCTGGTTGAATTTGTTCGTCCGTTAACGGGTCAACAGCCAATTTATTTTTTTGGATAAATTGCCGAATGGTTTGATCGGACAGAATCATATAAACATCCTTTCCTTGGAATACTGCAACCCATTCAAATAATATGATACTCTGTTTACTCCTTAATCCTACTCTTTTTGAATACCAGCTATTGAACAGCCTGTCGCAACAAATTGACAATTATACTCATACACAACCTTCTCTTCCAGCCTCGCCCCGGAGAGATGTTTACGAACCAACAATCGGCCCGCTTCCGGTTTAATATCCTTGTACCAAACGCCTTCAGGATAAGCGATAACCACACAAGCATCGGCGCACCGACCGTTACAGCGGATGCGTGTCGTATGAATAAGACGATCCAGTCCAAGACTTGTAATTTCATCTCGAATCGCCAGCGTAACCTCATCCGCCAATCTCTTCATGCAACTGCCCCCATTGCATATCAATAGATGGCATTGGGTTTCTTGCAAATTCCATGTCGTCATAAGAAGCTCCTTTCTGTAATTTGACAAAGTCGAGTAGGCGCCTTATACTCATATTAATAGTAATTATTACAATTTACAAGAGAGTATGAACTTCCATGTCTGCTATACAAACAGATTCGCGTATTCCTGTCAGCGTGTTAACCGGGTTTCTCGGTGCTGGTAAAACGACCTTGCTGAATTATATTCTTACCGCCAATCACGGCCACAAGATTGCGGTTATTGTGAATGAATTCGGCGAAGTCGGCATTGACAATCAATTGGTTGTCGGTGCGGACGAGGAAATTTTCGAAATGAACAATGGTTGTATTTGTTGCACCGTACGGTCGGACCTCATCCGCATACTCGGCGATTTGGCGGATGCCAAATTCGGCAGGGGCAATCGCAAGGTCGATTTTGACCGCGTCGTCATCGAAACAACTGGACTGGCCGATCCCGCGCCGGTGGCCCAAACCTTCTTCGTCGATCCGGATATCGCAGAGAGCTTCAAATTGGATACCATCGTTACCCTCGTTGATGCCAAACATGCCGACCAACATCTGGACGAGGGGCATGAGGCCCAAGAGCAAGTTGCCTTTGCTGATGTTCTACTCTTGAATAAAACCGATCTCGTTTCCGATGAAGATGTTCAGAAGCTAGAGCGCCGTCTTCGTTCCATGAATTCAGCGGCAAAGCTATACCGTACGCAACAGTCCCAAATCGAACTGCAGCATATTTTAGGCATCAACGCCTTTGATTTGGACAAGAAACTGGAGATTGAACCCGGCTTTCTCGAAGAAGAAGCTCATGAACATGACGATGAGGTCGCATCCATCTTCCTCCGTGAAACCAAACCTCTTGATTTAGAAAAAGTGGAACGCTTCATTAACGAATGGCTGGTGGATCATGGTACGGATACGTTTCGCTACAAAGGCGTCCTACATATTAAAGGTGTTAAGAAACGTGTCGTTTTCCAAGGTATACACGTGTTGTTCAGTTCCTATCCAGATCGTGACTGGAAACCGAGTGAAGTACCTGTCAGCGAATTCGTTGTAATTGGTCGCAATTTGGACGAAGATTGGTTCCGTCAACAATTTGCTTCCTGCGTTGCCAGCTAAAGCACAAAAGTCGTTTAAGACCTCCAGCCTGTTATCAACGGGCTGCGGGGTCTTAAACATAATTGCCGTGTTGCTGGCATGCTTCACAAATGCCATAGATTTCGAATCGATGATTGACAATTTTATAATGACCGGGTAAGTCTCCCAAGTGATCCATCGGACAATAATCAAAAGCAACCGTTTTTTCACAATTTACACAAATAAGAGGATGATGGTGATGATCCAATTTGCATGCCTTAAATTTCTGGCCACCATCCATAAAGTAAAATCGTGCCAGCAGTCCAACGTCGCTTAATAACCGCAGATTGCGATAGATAGTATCGAAACTGACGCCAGGGTACACCTTTCTCAATTGCTCGTAGACATCTTTAGGGGATAAATAACCATCATGTTTGGCAAAGATTTTAGCGATTGTTCGGCGTTGGTCTGTGATGCGCAGCCCCTGCCTCGTCATCGCATTCAACATTTCTTTGCTTGCGTAAGCATTCAACAAGAGATCCTCCCTTCACCGGTTGTTAATTGTAATTATTACATAAAAGAGAGGGAACAGCAATGAATTTTGATCGATTCCATCCCAAGCTTGGTACTGATGACAGTATGTCGTTTTCTGTCGAGCAACATCGTATGGAGAGTCCTAATTCGGTCCGATGCATGATAATTACCGTATCGGACAGCAGAACACCGGAAACGGATCGAAGCGGAGCGGAGCCCTCATCCGCAGTCTATTGGAAGCTGCCCAAATTGCCCACGATGATTACGATCAAATCCAACTTGCTATCAAGAAAGGGGTTGCCGACTCTTCCGTCGAGGCCATCCTTCTTAATGGCGGCACCGGCATTGCCGCACGCGATGTCACTTACGAGGCCGTGCACAATTTACTCGAAAAGGAGATGCACGGCTTCGGTGAAATATTCCGATTCTTAAGTTTTACAGAAGATATCGGTGCTGCTGCAATATTGAGCCGGGCTATTGCAGGTATCCGTGGTCATAAAGCTATTTTCTCTATGCCAGGCTCAAGCGGTGCCGTCAAGCTTGCCATGTCACGAATCATTATTCCAGAGCTCCGTCATGTCATGAGGGAAATATACAAAGATATGTCGTGAAAAAGGGATAAAGCTCCATTATCGCTTGACTTTATCCGGGTACAATCCGGCGGCAAGTGTCTGCAAGGCAATCGGGGCACGAATTCCTTCCGCGGCTGCCGATAGGGGCATCACAATGAATCGCTCGTTTTGGACAGCATGAATGTCTGCGAGTGACGCTTTGTTCAGCAGTAACTCCCGCTTTTGCTCCGCGGTCGTATCCCCATAATCGACAATAACGATCACGTCCGGATTGCGGTTCACTACTTCTTCCCAGCTGACTTCCGCATATCCCTTATCGATGTCGTCAAATATATTTTTCCCTCCCACTTGATTGATCAGGCTAGTTAAATAGGTGTTGGCCGCGGTGAGTGCCTTGTCGTCTCCGCTATCGTACACAAATACCTTGAGCGGTTTGTCCACAGTTCCGATCTGGCTTTGAATTTCCTCCAGCCTAGTGGTGATATTATCTACAATCGCTTGAGCACGATCTTCAACTCGAAAAATACGTCCAATATTCAAAATATCCCGATATACGTCCTCCAAAGTTGGCGAAGGCTTACTGGACGATTCCTGAACATAAGTTTGCACGCCCAGCTTGGCCAAATCCGACCTCATCCCCAGCGACTTCTCAGTGAAAGCACTTTGCCAACCCGCATAAGCAAAATCGGGAGTGGTGGCCAAAAAAACTTCTTTCGACGGATATTGATCCGAGAGCACCGGAATGTTGTCGTAGGCTTCTTTAAATTCAGGCAAAATGCTATCGTCCAAATAGGCAGTTCCTACCATCGACGCTTCCAGTCCGAGCGCCAACATCACTTCTGTTGCATGCTGGTTTAAGGTAACTGCCCGCGTTGGCGCTTCCGCAAACACCAGTTTCTCGCCCATATTTTCAATTTCAACCGGCGTGTCCTCACTCTCCATTTCAACCGACACATCCTCGTCAGTTGCCGATCCAGATTCAGGCTGTTGCTGCTCCTGCGTCTGTTCGGCAGTCGCTTCCTGCGTATTTGCCGATTGCGGGCTGTTGCCGCAAGCAGACATGAAAACCAACAGTACGATTCCAAGCAATATGGGCATCCAACTGGATACATTTTTTTTCATTTCGTTTTCTCCTCGCTTAATTTTCTAGCCTTCGGTCGTTAGATATATGGCGTTATTCCCTCATCTTGTCAGGATATAAGCCTTTTGCGAAGTCTTCCATTGCTGTAGTGATGCGAATGCCTTCCATTACGTTTGCCAGTTTGGTGATGACAAATCGATCGTTAACGACGGCCGCAACATCTTTCATGGCTGGCTGGTTCTTAATCAGGTCAATTTTGCTTTGAGCACTCTCCTTGCCGTAATCAAAGACAATAATGACTTTGGGATTGCGATTCACGACTTCTTCCCAGTTCACTTGTGACCAGTTTTTCGGGATATCGCCAAATATATTGATTCCGCCGACTCTCGCCAGCAAATCGGAAGCCAGTTGATTGCCGGCCGTCCACATACTTGTCGTGTCGCCGCTATCATAAAACATGACCTTCACAGGCTCGTCTACTTGGCCAATCTTACTTTGTATCGATTCAACATCTTCCTTTAACGAAGCTACCAGTTCATTAGCGCGATCCTCTACCTGGAATATTTTCCCGATGTTCATGATATCTTCGTAAACCAGCTCCATTGTCGCTTGCGGAGCTGAAGTCGCCTTCACAACATAGGACTTGATTCCTTATTGCGCCTGCAAATCCGACACCGGCGTACCGTTAAATGCGCTGGCTCTCGCATAAATAAAATCCGGGTCGGCCCCAATAACGGCTTCAAGCGATGGATACCGGGCTCCGTCGCTCAAGATGTTGAGTGTAGAGAACTGTTCTTTCAACTCCGGCAAGCTTCTTCCGGTTTGCCAATCGCCGCCACAATGCGGTCGCCGAGGCCTAGCTTCAATAAGATTTCAGTCGTTTCTGTCGCCAGAGATACAACGCTTTGAGGTTTCTCCGTATAGGTCGTCTTGTGATCAAGATTGGTTACCGTTATCGAGGTATATTCCTCCGCGAACTCCTGCTGGCTGCCTAACTGCTGCTCCGCAACGGGCCGATTCAAATTCTCCTCGTTCCGGTTTAATTCGCAACCGGCCATAATCAACATAACCAAAAGGATAGCTGACAATACTGCATATGCTTTCATATCCAATTCTCCCCGTATGTTTGGTCTAATCACGCATTGGATTTTTTTTCGCGATCAACGTCATGGTCGCAGGATCTGCAGGCGTTCGGGCTGACATGGTATGACTGAACGGGTATCCGCCATTCGTCCATGCCCCTTGGCGGTAAGGGACAATGGTTTTCCCTGCCGCTATCGCCTCCTCCATCGACTCTGTAGCACCTAGCTTCTGCGCCGGTTCTTCCATATTTGCAGGAAGTGCTGTTTGCCACGGCGTAGATAAGCCGTAATTCTCCACGATTTGCATGACCTGATACCCTTCCGAGGCAAGCAGCAATGACATTTCTTTAGGTGTCATCAGCGCATATTCACGTTCGACCCGGTAGCGGGAGTCCATCACGCCCTCCACGTATACTTCGTAATGGATCGCGCACCGATAAAGCTGGCGGGTTAGCGATGTCTCCCCCTCGATCCTCCGAATCACCCATTTATTTGGTGTGACACGCTTGCGATGCAAGGTCTCCCATTGCGATTCCCCTGGCGGCAGCAGCAGATCGACGGCAAGCCAACCTTCATCCTGTAACCAACTGCTAATATTGCGCAGCAATGTACGATGATCCTCCATATACGTGAAATGCTGCAAAAAACCATCCGGGCATAGGACATGACTGAAACGCAATTCCGGCTGAAAAGTCAGGGCATCCGCCTCCACCAGTTGCAGTCGTTGTACATCTTCTTGGAATATGCGCTTCCGTTTCGTGTCTGCCGTTTTGAGCATCAGAGGGCTCCAATCCACACCACAATATTGTGCAGTTGAAGCAGCCAATTCGACGGCAAGCCGTCCCGTACCGACGCCAAGCTCCAGCACGCTCGGCAATTCATCGAAGCTTTCCAGCCAGTTTCTATAGAATGCGAGGCCGGCTTTCCCCGCGAACTGGTCATAGAAATCGGCCTCCTGCCCCGCATATTGGGGACCGCGCTGCCGCTCATGCCGTACGCCTTGAATCCCACAGCGAGAACAGACCGAACCGGCCAAATCTTCGATAGATGTGCCGACGGGCACACCATTCCTCGTATCCCCGCTCCACTCGTCATATGAAAAGTTGCAGTAACTGCATTGCGTCAATGTCAACGTTTCACCCTCCCTTCTATCAGTTGATTAACACTCTCCGGCAAAAAGGTAATAGATATCTTTCCAGTTAATGGGTGTGACGTAATTTCAGCGGAAACCCCGAACACATCATGCAGCAATTCCGGGCGCAGCACCTGCTCCGGGCTGCCAGAAGCGACCAACCGGCCGGCCTTCAAGACAACTAATCGATCGCAATAAAAAGCGGCGATATTCAAATCATGCAGCGCGGCAAGCGAAGTAATCCCCAGTTCCTTCACCAAATCCATGACTTGCAATTGATAGCGGATATCCAGATGATTGGTCGGCTCGTCCAGAATTAAAAAGCGGGCCTGCTGGACCAATGAGCGGGCAATCAAGGCGCGTTGCTTCTCTCCCCCAGACAACGTTGAAAAGCTGCTATGCGCCTCGTCCAGTAAGCCGACACGCGATAATGCCTGCTCCACGATCTCATGGTCATGTCCGGTATCCGGTTCAAACATCTTTTTATGCGGGTTGCGGCCCATGAACACAATGTCCTTCACCGTGAAATCGAACGATACCGATGTCTCCTGGCTGACTACAGCAACTTGTCTGGCGGTTTCTTTATACGACATCCGGAATAAATCCTGCTGGTCCAGAAACACTGCACCTTTGTCCGGCTCCAGTACACGATACATGTTTTTGAGCAAAGTCGATTTACCGCTGCCGTTTGGACCGATCAAGCCGACCAGTTCGCCTTCCCGAACTTCTATACCGATGGCCTCAATCAATGTCTTGTTCTGAATTCGATAGGTGAGTTCTTTTACAGTTACGTTCATTTTCCACCTCCAAACGAATAATTGCTGCGGCGCAGCATCCAGATGAAGAAAGGACCGCCGCATAACGCGGTGACAATCCCAATCGGCAATTCTTCAGGCGCCAGGACCAAACGTGCAAACACATCTGACCAGACGATAAAGACCGCTCCCAATAGCAGGCTGACCGGAAGCACGCGCCGATGATCGGAGCCGACCATCAGTCTGACAATATGCGGGATCATCAGCCCTACAAAGCCGATCGACCCGCTGACCGATACAATCGTTCCGGTTAACAAAGCAGCAACGATAACCAGAAATTTACGGAAAGCCTGAATATCCACCCCTAACGTCACGGCTGCATCTTCTCCCATCAGCAAAGCATTCAACGCTCGGTACTGAAACAGCAGAATTAAAGCACCCGCCACGACAATCAAGGCAGGAATCGTCAAGTACTCCCACTTGGCTCCAGTCAGACTGCCCATCATCCAATACATCGCTGACCGTATCCCTTCTTCCCGCGGCGCCATGGTTACAATAAAATTTGTTGCAGCTGACATGATCATCGAAACGGCAATACCCGACAACAAAAGCCTGGTTGTTGAAACTCTGCCTCCTACCCGCGCCAATACAAAGACCATCCCCATGGCGGCGAGCGATCCGAGAAAAGCAGAGAACACGAGCGCATACTGACCAAAAAAGCGGAAAGCACCGAACAAAATGACAAGTGTCGCGGCTACGGATGCCCCTGATGAAACGCCAAGTATGTACGGATCGGCCAATGAATTACGGATTAAGGCTTGAATCGCAACGCCGGCCACCGCTAATCCGCCCCCTACCACGACCCCTAGCAGAACTCTCGGAAAACGAATATCCCAAACGATATGCCCGTCTCCTTTCGTCCACGTTTCCTCGATCAAGCCATTTAACCCCGGCAAATGGGACAAAACTATTTTCCAGACCGTTCCCGGAGCGATCTGTACGGGCCCCAGCATAACGGCAATCGTGATCGAGACAACAAGACCACCTCCCAAAATCATCAACCAGAACGCAAACAGAGCCGGATTACGCGAGGATTCCAGCGTTGTAGATTGGTCCGTCTTTTGAATTTCTGTTTTTTCCACTTCTTCCACCCTTTTAATTGTAATTATTACGATTTTTCCACATTCGATAAACTCTTTTTCTGAAGATATCTATCATCAGGGAACTCTAACCTCTATTTAAATGACTCTGGATGGAAGGCTTTAGCCATTGCTTCCAACGCATTCATATTTTGCACACCGGCAAAGACGCTGTCGAGCGGGATGATGACAAACCGTTTGTCCTGTACGGCGGATACGTCCTTAAGCGAGGCACGATTCGTTATTTCCTTGATTTTCTCATCAGCTGTATTTGTACCGTAATTGTTGATTACGATCACCTGCGGATCCCTCCGCACAACCTCCTCCCAACTGACATCCGCCCAGTTTTTCTCAATGTCGGAAAAGATATTTTCTCCTCCTGCCATCTCAATCAAGCGTGTCTGTAACGCCCAATTCCCTGCTGTGAATACGTTGTCGCCGCCCGAATCGAATACCAGAACACGAACCTCCTCTTTTGCTGGATTCAGTGCGGAGGTAATCATCTCTGCTTTTTCCTTTAAAGCATGAACTAGCCCTGCTGCCCGTTCCTCGACTTGAAATATAAGTCCCAGATTCATAATATCCTGATACAACATATCTATTGTGGAGTTCTCACTATAGGAATCCGTGTCGACAAACACTTTAATCCCGTACTTCTCCAAATTCTCAACAGATTCAATCGGCGTATTCCCGGCAAAGGAGCTTTCACGTCCATATATCAAATCTGGATTCAAATTTAACACGAGCTCAAGTGACGGGTTTTCATTCCCTAATAAGGGAAGCTTGTCAAAAGCCGCTTCATACTCAGGCAAGACATAGCGGCCCTCCCGACGTATGACACCTGCAATATGCTTTTCTAAACCAAGTGCGAGCATGATTTCCGTCGTATGTTCATTCGTTACGATAAATCGTTGCGGCACGCCCTCGAACGTAACTTCACGCCTATAATTCTCTATAGTAACAACGGAATTGCTTTCTACAGAGGCATCCTCTGTTGCTGCTTCTTCAGTCTCCACTGGCTACTTAATGTTGATTGCGTATTAACCGAGCAGCCGGCGGATACTGCCAATATCAAGATTAGAATATGGATCGCCAGAAGACGATACCGTTTTTCAGCATCAAGATAACCTCCCCTGTTTATTTACTGCATTTTATATGTAATTATTACAATTAAAACTCAAAAAATTAAATGACATTCGTTCGATGTTTAATTGTAATTTTTACAATGTAATGAGTATAGTGAACCGAGCATTTTTTGTCAACATGAATCTTTAACGTGTGATTCTTTTACAATGAATTTTCAACGATATTTTAACGGTCCAGTTGTCAGCAGAAAATAAGTATTAGACTGGATTCTTTTTCTAAGCGGCTATTTGAATTCTCATACCGTCAGACTCCATAAAATAAATTTTAGATCTACCAGAGAAATTGAAACAGCGACAGCCAAGGACAAGAAAATAAATCCTAGACTGTCGCTGTTTCATTGAACTAACGTATCCGTTAGTATAAAGCTAATCATATTCAAATGATTGTTTGACTGAATAATTACAGTGTGATATTCTCTCAATAATCAAATATAAGTTTGAGTATAGGGGGCGCGGCATGAAGGATAGCTGTGAAATTTACTGTTATGACGAGCCAAAGGTACGCAAGGTCCAGGCATCCTTAAAGCAGCAAAATATATCTGGCATGACCAAAATGTTCAAAGTGCTTTCCGACGAAACCCGAATGAAAATCGCCTTCGCTCTTTGTGAGGAAGAGGGACTGTGCGTTTGCGATGTGGCCAACATCATTGGCTCCTCGCTTGCAACTGCATCCCATCATTTGCGGACGCTAAAACAGCTGGGATTAGCGAAATATCGCAAAGAAGGCAAGCTCGTGTTTTATTCGCTTGAAGACGATCAGATTCGCCAGTTCATTCAAATGGCATCCAGCCACGTGTTTTTCCAGTAAAAGTTGAAATAAAAATTGTACAGCCAGGTATCAATTCACAAGGTATTACGGACGATATGCTTCGTATTTTAAGCGGAACCGCATCGTATTTAATGGATACCTACAGTATTGACCTCAAAGTCATTTGCAGCTCGGTGAGTATTTCGCAATGAATTGAGCCATTGTTCCGGCAAGTGGGAGTCGCAATGCGGACTTCTAATTTGAGTGAAATGGACTTTTGTGGGTAGTAGAAGTGAAGAAAGTATTACGGAGCAAAGCTTTCTTCATTTTTACTCCTGCCTTCCTCAAATTTTTCGAATTCAGGGAAATAACTTGTAATGGATAGCCCTTCAATTTTGTCTTTCACCATACCAACTGCTTTAAATATCGTATTATCCTGTTCATTTAATTGATAGTTAATTATCAATTTAGAAAAAACTTCAAGAACATGTGATACATTATTGTCTTTATAAGTGATAATAACTGGCGGCAGTAAATTTCCTTTTGGAGATTCCCTTCCTTGCATCCCATAAATTAGATACAATATAAAAATGGGGACGGCAAGGACCATTTGTAATTGGCTGCAAGAGAAGTTAAGGGTCCTACGTTTGTAGTAGCAACTTGAGATGCGTTAAAGTCACCACCTTGTTTTGTCCAGAGATTAGTGGCATCAGCATACATCCAAGAAGCGGAGTATTCCATCCAAGATGTGGCTACTCCATGTAAAGTGATGCCGATGTTGGTGTCATTAGAAACAGCGGCCAGCCATAGATTTAAGTCAGCAGTTAATACCTTGGATCCTCTGGGAATTAGCGTCGTATCAAACTGAATTAAAGAACGAATGACATTCGACTGGGTGAATCTTTATAGAGACCGCCCTCCCACCGCCCCCTCAGTATCCCTACCTTATATGATGACCCCTCTCCCTAAAGTTTAATACTGTCACAGTTTTAGGAACCGTAAGAGCAAATGTAGGGCTTATTTGGTAGTCCCCCATTCCATAACCAGGATCAGCATTAAAAATTGTTTGCGGATTACCCTTACATTTTCCATCAATTTTATAATCGTTGCATTCAAAGTACAATATCATTTTGCTGTAATCACTGGCAACACAACTGCAGCCCACCGGATAACCAGTTTTATTATCGTCGAAGACGATTAAAACACCCTTAACTGCTGCACTTAAAGCAGTTTTCAAGCTCAAAACTGCTTATAGAGGGATCGGTTGTTGTCTTGCAAATGCAGTGCTTTATACAGCCGTTTCCTTAACGGGTCGTAATTATCAACATCCAAGTATGTGTAAGCAGTTGATACTAAGTTTCATCAAAATAGAGCGCACTTCGGCTATTGTTAACTCATAGCAGAAGTGTTGAATTTCATTCCGTAATTTTCCTCTTACCTGCGATGGCTCATCAGCACGGTGCTCCGTGCCTCCGTTTCGTCAGTTTTCTGATTATGATTTCCTTCAATGTCTTCAACGTATCCGTTACAACCTACCATTCTTTATGAAACAAAGGCCGACTTCTCAGTAGTCTGATAAGACTGCATTGAAATCGAATCTCTAGCTTAAACGAGTATCGCCTTGGAGAGTTCCTGTATGCCCAATTGCGGTCCTGTACTTTTACATATTCTGAAGCAAGCAGGATTTATGGTTGTATTTAACATACAGGTTAATTAAGCCCTATCTTAGGGACCTGCCCCAAATGAGTTGTCTCTCCATTCTATACCAGAACTGCGTATAGCTAAACCACTGTTAGATAAGATACACATGAGCTGTTATTTATGGACACATTCGCAAAATTAAGCATTTTTTCGTGGCCGGGAAAAAGAAAAGACGACGGTCAAAGAGCCGAGGCCTTCCGGTGGGAAACTGCTAGAAACAAGTGCAGTTTCTTGGGGGGCGAGATTTTTTCCACATTTCATAATAACTTCCTTTTTTTGTTTTGAAAGTTAAATATTCTGAGCTAATTGTAGTATAGAGATTACAGGTTTATTAATGTCACATTTTGCTTGTGCAAAGTGATTATAGAGTACACATATTATCTCAAGAATATTCACCACCGCAGCTGTTATTGAAAAGGTCGCGGCAGAGATTAAAGCTACAATTCAAGTTATTGACTTTTTCATGAAACCACTATTCTTAAGGTATATTCGAACTTATTCTAGATAAAAAGATGTATTTTATACGACAAAAAGCGTGAAAAGCTAGACAGTATAGCGTTAAAATAAAAAAGCATCAATAAATAGAACCCCTTGCAATGGACATATGTAAAAAGAAAACGGGGTTTTGACATCCAAAAATGCCTTATTCAACAATCATGACAAGCCCCAGGTTCTCCAAGCTTCAGAGTAATGCGTCTAAAACTTTATACTTTTAATAATCCGGTACCTACCAGGTACCGGATTATTTATTTTTTTACAAAGCTCTTTTTAAGTCTCATTAATTTTGTGTTTTTTTCGTCCAACTTTTGAAAAATTCCCACAACCTGGAACTGGCCAGCTTTAAGCCGCTACCAAGTCGGTTAAGTTCCTCGCGCAGCTCTTCAACTTCTTTTTGCAGGACATCCAACTTTCGGATTGAATCAACAACCTGGTTACCATCACTCCTGACTCCCCCTCCCTCCTCATAAATGGTTGAAGCCCTTATACTGCGCTTCTTCTAGCTCTTTTGGCGGCCACATGGGAGCGGGCTCCGAAGGGGCCGCAAAGCTTGGGAACAAATGAAGATGGAATGTTCAAGGACGGCATGCAACATTTCCTTGGTCAACATCAGATATATCACGGTAACCCCCGGGCCAAATAATATCGTCTTTGTAAGATACAGAATTTCCTGCAGATACCGTACCCAAAGCAAATGACGGGCCTTGCATTTTGCAGCTCACTGAAATCAAGTAATCTTAGCTCCATTTCGGAATTAGCATAATATTTGTAAATTCCTAGTGGAAACAAAAGGAACGGTTGAAGTTGAGATCAGCTTCAACCGTTCCTTTTTAACACTAGCAACAAGGCCTGTTAGTTCCTAACATGTGCACAGCTCCTAGGTGGCTCTAAGAAAACACTAATCAGCAAGTACTGGATATTCGGCGATCCGAAGTCTAGCGCATCCATATGGAATGAGTTCCAACTGCTCATCCGGCTCCTTGCTTCGCACGGGTCCAACCGGAACGGTCCCCGCAGAGTTCATTTCCATGGTCCACTCAGGGATGCGTCTTCCGTACACTTTCAGACGCACGGGGGCATGTTTGGCCATAAACGGCTGATAGGTAACCTCGCCCAGATTAACCTGTACCGAGCTTCCGGGATCACGGAGATTCAGGTGCAGGCCATAATTCCAAGGGGATTCAGGGTAGATTTCCCAGTCATGATAGGGTTCATAAATGCGGTGCCTCTGCCAGCGTTCTTTCACGGGGATCACATACATCAACGGTCCCCTTTGAAGACCAACAGCGCCGTTTGCGCGGGTCACCGTGCTAACACTCATCGGAAGTTCAAGCGAAATGGAATCGCCGTCATTCCAGCATCGGTGAATGGCTGCAAAGCCTTGAACCACACTGAATTCTACCGCCTGGCCGTTAATCTTGACCACAGGTGACAAGCACCATCCGGGTATTCTTAATTTCACAGGAAATTCTAACGCCTGATCCAAAGAAAGGGCCATCTTAATACTCTCTTTAAAAGGATACTCCGTCGTCACCTGAATCGAAACCTGCTGGCCGTCTGCCACCAAAGCCGTTACCGTGCAGGGCGCATAAGATACCGCTGCCAGGCCGTTATCCTCAGTCGCCATCCATAATCTCGCGGCAAATTTCGGCCATCCTTGATGCATATTAGCCGTGCAGCAGCCAAAATGTGGTTCAATACCAAACAGGTTGGCTTCATTATTATTTTCCGTCCAGTTGCGCTTCGCATGCGTGCACATGATCTGGTTCGCTTGCTGATCATATTGGTGAACTTTCCAATCTGGACTGATCGCGGCAGGCAGCGCATTAAAAGCGACCTTCTCCAGCACATCGCCAAAGCTCCCGTCACCGGTAATCCGGATCAGATGCTCAAGTGTATACATGTATTCAACGACGGCACAGAGTTCTGTGCCTTGGCTTGGATGGGTTCCCGCAAGCCATTCATCGCCGGAGAACATCCCACTCAATTGACCATGATACGTCATCACGCTTTGAATTCCCTGATAGACGGATTTTAACTCTTCAGGATCTTTCGTCAACAGATAGGCAAGAGCCGGTTCCTTAAACGACATGGCGACATTCACCACATGCACCCTGTGGTCGAAAGCAGTCTGACGGTTCCAGTAAGGGTAATTTCTAAACAAGCCTGACCAATCCATCGTCTGGTTCCGGATTAGCTCCATCAATTCCAGCAAAAAGTTTTCGCCCGTCCGGTTGTACAACCATTGAATACTGATCAGGTTCTCCCCTCCCCTGGCTTTCGCCCATTCGGAAAGAGGCCGTTTTGGAAGTTCCTGCAGTTGGTACCGGAAATAAGCAGTCATCAAGGTTTCCACTCGCGGATCCCCTGTATAATCCGCATGCTGTATCAGAACTTTAAGCATAATCATGCGGCTCCACCAATCATCATTGGTTTCCGGCCCGAATTGTCCATCTGCTCGGGAGCTGGAAAGAGTCCATTCGATCCAAGGCTGAACTTTCTCAATCAGCTCCTCGTCGCCGAGAAGATAAGCCAGCGGCAGGAGTCCGTCTAGATAATACGGTCCTCTTTCCCAGCTGTCTCCACGACCTCCCAGCCAACCGTTATCCGGACCTACATAGCTCCAGAATTCGTCAAGATGTCCTGTTAGACCGTTCCTTTGAATCTCGAGCTGGTCTTTCAGCCAGCCTGCAGGTTGGATCGAACCAAGCGGCAGCTCCATGTAGGGAGTCGTTGCCAGCGGTTCACGGTTTATCACTGTACGCGTCACTGTCCATAGTCACCTCGATTATAAAATGACATCAGGGACAGGCCCAAGTAGATCTGCCCCTAATGTTTGACCGAATTCACTTTTGCTTCAATAAATTGTCCAGCTCCGGAGCCAAATCATCTGCAGCTTTGGATGCGTCCAATTGATTCAGGCCGACCAGATCCATCTTCTTCATGATCGTATCTACAACTTCCTGCCAATTGTTTGTAAACGGGATGGCCCGGGAAAATTCAACAGACTGGAACCATACTTCTTTCTCTTCAGGGGACAGTGGATTGAACATATCTGCCTTACGGGATTCCGCAACAGACTTCAATACAGGCATTCCGCCAACATTCTTGTCCACCAATATATTTTCGGCTTCCTTCGAAATAAAGAATTTAATGGCTTCCGCCGCTTCCTTCACATGCTTTGAGCCTTTATAAACCACATACGTATCCACAAAGTTCGGTGTAAACGCCTTTCCGCTTGCGCCCATGGGAATCGGTGCTACGCCCCATTTGAATTTGTCGATCTTGCTGAATCCTGGCATCATCCATTGGCCTTCAATCAGCATGCCTAGCTTCCCGGACAGAAACAGCTGATCTGGTGGCATGGTTTGGGTCTCGGCAGGTGTCGGGGAGTATCCATCTTTAATCAATCCTTGAAGATAGGAAAGCGCACCCTTGGATTCCGGGCTATTGATCATCGATTTGGACTTGTCCTCATTAAACAGGTCCCCTCCGTTTGTCCATAGATACTGGGTTGCCCGCTCCGGATTAAGATTGACGTAGACGCCGTACTGCTTGCTGGCTCCCTTGCCACTAGAGAGCTTCGATGCAGCGTTCTTCAGATCGTCAAAGGTCCATGCTTTATTCCAATCGGTTGGAGGCTCCGAAATGCCTACCTTCTCGAACATATCTTTATTGTAGTACATCGCCATAGTGTAAATGCCAGCAGGCACACCGTACATTTTGCCGTCCTGTTTATACTGATCAAATGCAGAGCTGTAATAATCCTCCATCTTCAAATCCCCTGTATAAGGTGCCAGGTCTTCAAGCTGCCCCTTGGAGGAGAACATCGGCATATACGCCGCCCCTACCCGGCCGATATCCGGCGGGTTGCCCGCGGCAATTTGGGCTGTCATCTTCTGAATATATTCGTTCCAGCCGCCGGGAAGACGCTCGAGTTTAATTTCCGTTTTGGGATGAGATTGGTTAAAGGCATCCACAATGCTTTGCCAAGCCGACATTTCGTCCGTTCCGGCAACGATCGACATCCGGAGAGTAACTTTCTCCTCTTTCGCTGGAGTTCCCTCTTCGCTTGATGATCCGCCAGATGAACAACCAGAGATAAAAAGAGCAACGATGCAGCTGATAAACGTAAGCCTGAATACCATTTTTTTCATAGAAACACTCTCTCCTTTTCTACATAATTTGTGTTACCCTTTCATACCGCTGAGTGTAATTCCTTCAATAAAGTACCGCTGTGCAAAGATATACACGATTAGCACAGGAATCAGGGAAATACACGAAGCTGCCATCAAGAGGGGCCAATCCGTCGAGTAAAGCCCTTGAAAAGAAGCGATGATGAGCGGCAGCGTAAATTTCTTCTGATCATCCAAATAAATCAGCGGCGTAAGGAAGTTGTTCCAGTTACCCATAAAGGTGAAGATCCCGAGTGCAGCCAATGCCGGTTTGCAGTTGGGGAGCACGATTTTCCAATAAATTTGCCATGGATTGAGTCCATCCACCCTCCCGGCATCCTCCAACTCTTTCGGGATAGAGCTCATATACTGGCGCAGTAAAAATACACCAAACGCGTTGCTAAGTACCGGGGGAATGATAAGAGGCCAGTGCGTATTCACCCAGTTAATTTTGCTGAACCACATAAACATCGGAATCAGGGTCACCTGACCTGGAATCATCATGGTTGCCAACATCAGCATAAACAGAAATTTCTGTCCTACAAACTGCATCTTGGCAAATGCGTACCCTGCCATCGAACAGGTCAGCAGCGAACCTGCCGTTACAATAACGGCAATTTTCAAGCTGTTCAGATAAGCGATCCCGATCGGAAGAGTTGTCCAAGCCTGTTTGTAATTATCATAGTGAAGAGGGTTGGGAATGACTTTAGGCGGATATTCGAATACCGCCCCCTCCCCTTTAAGTGATGTCGAGACCATCCATACAAAAGGAGTGACCATAAGGACCGCTCCGAAGATCAGGACCAGATACAGCAGCGGCCTGGCGAGAAACTTATTTTTTCCACTGTTCCATACCGAAATCTCCGCACGTTTTGCCGGCTGTATGTCAGACATCGTAATTCACCCACTTTGAGAATTTGAATTGGATCAGCGTCACGATCAGAATAATAACGAACAGAATGAAGGAAATCGCTGATGCTTCACCCATCCGGAAAAACTGAAATGCTGTATTGTAAATGTGAAGTACCAATACATTTGTGGCATCCGCAGGACCTCCGCGGGTCATCATATAAGGCTCTGAGAATACCTGCATAGAACCGATCAGAAGCATAATGACAACAAAGAACGTTGTTGGAGAAATCATGGGAATGGTGATTCTCCAGAATCGCTGCCAGCTTCCAGCCCCGTCCATCTTCGCAGCTTCATGAAGCTGTGAGGGCACACCTTGCAGACCGGCCAAGAAAAGAATCATGTTATAGCCCACACCCTGCCATACCGTCATAATGACAATAGAGGGCAGCGCCCATTTCATATCGGATAACCAGCCTGGTCCTTCAATTCCAAGTGACATTAATACCGAGTTGATGAGCCCGTAGCTCGGATTGTAGAGCCAGGTCCATACAAGAGCAACCGCAACGGAAGAGGTCACGACAGGTATAAAGTAAGCAGCCCGCAGCAATGTTTTCCCCTTCAAATTTTGGTTTAGCATTAGAGCAAGGGCCAACGCACCAATAACCGTCAAAGGAATATTCAGCAATGCAAACACTGAAGTATTTTTTAATACTTTCCAGAATATCGGATCAGAGACCTGCTTGCTGTAATTGGTGAGGCCAACCCACTCAGGCGTAGATCCAATGTCCCATTTCATAAAACTGATGACAAAAGCGAAGATGACCGGACCAATGACAAACACGAGTAATCCAAGAATCTGCGGGGCGATAAACAGGTACGCCCATGCGTTGTCTCTGACCCATCGTCGTGTCCATGTACTCAAATTTCAACCCCCTTTGTTATTCAAACACGTTGATATGTCTAGGCTCCCATAATGCATTGGGACGTAGATCCCGGTTTGGAAGCACTTACAGGAGCTATTGTATCAACGAATAACAAAGTGAAAAATAAGGCGATTCTTTGATTATGTTTGATGATATTACAATATAAGACCGCTGCTTGAAGCAGCGGTCTTACGATTTACTCATTTATCAGCTCGTCGTGTTCAGTAAATATCCCATTGCGATTCCGATATTCTAAAGGTGTCAATCCTTGGCTTCTGCGGAACATCTGGCTGAAGTGTCTCCCATCGGTGTAACCAACTCTCTGCGCCACTTCGTAAATCTTAAGGTTGGCTTCTTTAAGAAATAACTTAGCTCTTTCGATCCGGTAACGACTTAAATAATCGCTAAAAGACACCCCTGTTTCCTGTTTGAATAGCGTGCTTAGATAGCTTGGGTTCACCCCCAACACCTCTGCAATTTCGCCAAGCTTGATATTTGCGGCATATTTCTCATGAATTATCCTAATGACCCGCTGAATCACATGGTTCATTTGAATATTCAGATAACTTCGTGTCCGTTCTGCATAATCCTTAACTACCTGTCTAAGTCTCATAATAATTGTTGATATATTTTCGCTATCTCCATCTACAACATAATCAAGAAGCGTATTCCCGTCATCTAGCCGCTCATTTCCATTCTGAAGTTGTATCAGAAAATGGACTGCATGCTTTTCTAGCTCCCGAATTGTCATTTTACTATAGTGATCTGCAACCTTATCGAATACACGTATAGCTTCATCTGGGTTCCCCTCTCTAACATGCTGGATTATCGCATATTCCAGATCGATGGGGATAAGCAGCAACGTTGCATCCGTATCCGTTAATTTTTCGTAGAAAACAATTTTTTTATCCGTGCTGGCAAAATATGCTGCAAATTTACTCTGTTCGTAAGACTTACTGGCCTGTGCAAATTGTATTTTTTGTCCGATCCCTATTCTCCAATTGACAATCCCTGCCGCACAGAGCTCTAGGCCAATTTTGTCGAATAGCTGATTTAGCTCAATAGATGGTGTTCTAACACTTCTCTCACCCAGTAAAATCGTCCACTCCGAAAGACCATCCTGCAATACTAAGAATGGTGAAGCATACTCCATTTGCAATTCATTCCTTAAGATATTTTCGCAAGGTCCACGTAGTGAATTATTATAAGAGTCTAATAGAATACTGGCTACTGCTAACCGGTCACAATCCGAAAACATGGACAAATTAGATATGGATAACTCATCCAGTCTTCCGCCGTAGATCACCTCACGCATATTTCTTTCAAGCAGCTCCCGTTCATAATCTTTGGCCATTCGGAGTGACTCCTCATATTCCTGTTTTACATGACTCGCCTCATCGAGATGAATTTCCGCCTTTTTAATAATCTCAATGATATCCGGTGCTCGCATCGGCTTCAGTAAATAATCAAACGCCCCATAACGTATCGCCTTTTGCGCATACTCAAAATCTGGATGGCCTGTAAGGAACACTACCAAAGTATCTAATCCCATTTCTCTAATTTTTCCGAGGAGTGACAACCCATCCATCTCCGGCATACGGATATCCAATAAAATCAAGTCAGGTTTATGAAGTTTGATTTTCTCCAATGCAGTAACCCCATTAGTAGCCTCCCCAGCCCAAACCCACTCTTTCAGGGTGTTGACCATCATTCTTAGTCCATCCCTCGCCATTCTCTCATCGTCAACAATTAAAATTTTGTATGGCATTGTTAATCTCCTTAGATGTTATTATCATTTAACGGCAATTTGTAAAGCACCTTTGTGCCTCTCCCTTCTACACTCGTAATTGTCAAGCCATAGGCCTCCCCAAAGGTTAGTCTCAACCGCTCATCCACATTTTGAATTCCGTGTCCATCACGAACATGTCCTGGCTCCATTAACTGGGCCAGTCTCTCTGCAGAAATGCCAACCCCGTTATCCGAAATTTCAATCCGACATTCTCTTTCATAACGATAAATACGTGTACAAATAATCCCTGGCCGAACACTGGGCTCAAGACCGTGAGTAATAGCATTTTCGATCGTAGGCTGCAGCATTAATTTAAGAACCCGAGTATCCTCGAGTGAGTGGTCTATATCATACTCAAATGTTATTCGATCCTGATAGCGGGTTGATTGAATATGAATATAGTTGGACAGGTTGTCAAGCTCATCTTTCAGCGTAACAATTGGGCCGTTCTTTCCGATGCTGTACCTTAGCATATTGGACATGGCAACAACAACATCGCCAATTTTCTCTTGCCCACGCATATATAGCATCCAATAGATGGTATCTAATGTGTTATATAAAAAATGTGGATTGATTTGAGCTTGAAGAGCACGAAGTTGAGCACTTTTTTCTTTAAGTTCCTCTTCATAAACACGGCTGATCAGTTCTTTGAGCCTTGAGGTCATTTTATTAAAATTGCTGCTTAATATTAAAGCCTCCTCATTACCTGTTAAATGAGTCTGCACGCTAAAATCCCCACTCTCTACACTGCGCATTGCCCGTATTAATTGCTTAATTGGTGTGACAACAGTTCTTGTAATAAGAAGAGAAAGCAAAATACTAATTAAAATCCATCCTCCAAGATAGAGAATGTTACTTTTGTACACACCTTGAAGTCCTGGGGTCATCTCGGCGATCGGTACTAATCCCATCGTTTTCCAGCCAGTCGTTTCTGAGGTATGGAATGCCATAAAATAGGTCTGACCATCAATCTTATCAATGAACGCACCCTCGGAATTGGCGTACAATTTGTTTAAAATATTACCGTCTAGATGGCGACCCACCCAGTTTCGGTTTTGCCCAGAGAGAACAGTACCCGTAGTATCTACAATAATTGCTTGTCCTGTTTGTCCAAGCTGAAGTTCCTTAATCGAATCATAAATAATATTTTCAGGCATTTTGAACGTTAAATATCCAATTGGAATGATTTCAGGGCCTAACATGTTTTTGATTAATCGAACCCCTTGAATATGAGCTTCGTGAAAAGTGTCATAACCGGCAAAGTTCCAATAAATCTGTCCATCAAGTTTCGTCACTTTACTTATAAGCTCTCCACTCAGAGGTGTGTAATTGTCTGACAAACCAATGAGGAATATCCCTTTAGTTGAATAGACGCTGATGTCTGACATTTTTGGAGAAACGACGTTATATTGGGCCACTTCCTTTGATAGCGCTTTCCTCTCCTGGTATGAAATATCTCTATGAAATTGTTTGTTAAGGAGTTGTTGCACAACGGGATTAATCAAAAATGAGGCATCACTGTTAAACTGTTGTAGGTTTAGGTCAATCTCTCCGTTGGTTTGTTTCAGCATCTGGATAATATACTGTGAAGTATTACTATTTATAATATCCTTACTTTTGAAATACGTTCCGATAGAGGTGGATACGACAGGGACTGTTGAGATGAAGATAAAGCTGAGAATTAGAATATACGTCAAACTTAAGTTTTTTCCGAAGAAACGTGGTTTTCTCAATCAGAATCACACCTTGATGAATAAATTGTAATAAGTTATCTTCTTGCACCTGATTATGCATGGAATCACAAAATCCGTCCAGCTAAAATCACTTATAGAATCATCGCCAATAAATATAAATCTTGGAAGCTCCATTGAGATTTCGGATCGGTAATGTTCTTTCCACCCAACGATGCTTATCACGCCAAGGCGTGATCCAATGACAAAGACGGTATATCAGCGAAAGTCCTCACTAGCTTCGATCCGTTCTTTCGCCTACATTGTTGTTAGTCAAAAAAGGCAGACAGTCATCCAGGACTGTCTGCCTTATCTATTCTAACCTGCCGGGAATTGATCGGCCGGCGTGAATCTTTATCGCACCCCTGTGCCTGCGGTACTTAGACTCACAGAAATGCGGTCGATATCCGGGGCGTAGCCTGTCGGCTGGGATACCAGCAATGTATTGGACCCAGCCTGCAGATGCACCGTCGTCTCCAGCGTGCCGACCGTCGTCCAGCCGCCGGAGCTCGGAAAGCTGAGCGACGCGCCTGCCCCGCCGTTCACGCTGAGCACAGCGGAGCGGCTTACCTCACCGTTCAAATAATGGATCGTCAGCGTATAATCGCCTGCGGACGGTGCTGTAATTCCGTTAAACCGCAGCGTGCCGCTGCCGTTGCCCAGGTAGCCGACCTTGCTCCCGCCGGAGCAGGTCGCGCAGCTCGCAACGACCGCAGAGCCACCAAGCGTGTTGCCCGGCGCTTCGGCCTCATAAGTGACTGCGCCGGAAGTCGGTGTGCCCGGCGTCACAGGCGGGTCGGGCAGTACAGTCGAAGTCGTGGCACTGGCGGTTACCCGGAAGCCTGACAGCGTCAGCCAGCCATCCTTGTTAGCGTCCTGCCGCGTGTTTGCAAAACGGAGCGTCTTGCCTCCAGCGAGCGGGTTAACGACCCGCATGACCAGCTTATAGTCGCCGGGAGCCAGGTTGTGGTTCGCGCTAAACGAAAAGGCGTAGTCCGTACCGCCAGGCAGGACGCTTGTCAGATTCCAGTCGGCGGTGCCAAGTGACTTGACCCAGACATCAGAGGCGTTCAGTACGCCGAATTCGACCGGCCAATTATAATAAAACGGGGCAACGCCCTTGTTCTGTAGCTTGACGCCCACCTGCAGCGATGACGCCGAGGAGTCGGCCAGCTGAACGGAGGAGTTGTACAGCGTGTATCCCAGCATTTTATGAGCCCGCAGCGCGTTAGCCGTGGCGGTGCTGTCCGGAAGGGAAGATTTGTACACTCGATCGTACATCAGCCACGAGGCGTGCGTTGTCTCGACCGAAGTCTGGAAATCTTGACCGTTCTGGTTCGGCCAGTGCTGCCAGAAGCTCGAATCCTGCTGGAGCGGAGGATAGAGCTCGCCGCCGATCGGATGCGTCTGCCAGATGTTTTGCAGGCCGTTCTGGGTAACAAGATGCCAGAAGTCCCAGTCATTCTGGAACAGTGTCTCGTAGGAGAAGGAATCGTCATGGTAGCCGAAGGCGCTTTTTAATGCAGCCGTGCTCGCGGAGTAAGGGTAACGGGCCAGTACATGAGTCTTGTGGAACGCATCCTTAAACGCGGACAGCAGCGCATCCCGGTTGCTTGAGTTCATCTCCCAATTCGTCGGGTCGGTATTGTAAGGCCATGTATGCCACTCTCCCCAGAAGCCGTATAGTCCCGCCGTTACAAATCCGATCCGGGGATCGCCGTCGTAACGTGCGCCGAGCGCGGCGACGAACTGGCGCATCGCCTGATTCAGATTAGCGTCGTTCCAATCGGGGGCCAGGCTGTGCGTCGCTGTATTGTGGTTGCCGTTCTGATCGTAATCACGAGTCAGAAGCCCGCCGTTGATCAGAAACTGCGGAATTCCGGTCGTGCGCCCCGGATAATCGACGTAGACACGGAAGGCTGCCTGGTTGCCCCGACTAGCAATATCGTTGAGATAGGCGTCCAGTGGCGCCCAGTTGTACGTGTTCCAGTCAGTCATCAGATCGCGGAACGAGACGTAGAACCATTCCATGCTGTGCGGGAAGCTGTTGTTCGGGTCAGTGCTGTCCGAGGGCTGTTTAGAGAAGGGCATAAAACCTTTCAACGGATTCAGCTCCAGCCCCGGCTTGTTGGGGTCGTACGTCTGGGGCTGCCATTCGCCGGAGGCGTCGGCATACGAGAGCTTGAAATTCATGAGCAGCATCGAGCCGAGCAGAACAAAGACAAACAACTTCCATCCCTGCCTTGCCAATCTTGCGTTTAACATTGCATCGTTCACTCCTGTCAGATGGGATTGACTGTTGAAGCATGCGGCGATCCTCCCCGCCGTCCCTGCACTTCACCCCCTCTCCAGCACCGCCCAATCAGCCCTTGCTGGCACTAAAGGCGACGCCCTCGATGAACCGCCGTTGGAAGATGAAGAACAGGACGAGCATCGGGATGACAGCCATGAATGCACCGGCCATAAGTACCGGATAATCTGTGCCGAACATGGAGACAAGCGTGGCAAGCCCTGCCGACAGCGTCAGTTTCTCCGGCGAGCTGTTGATGATGAGCGGCCACTGCAGCTCATTCCACGACCACAGCAATTGAATGATGACGACCGCGACAAGCGCCGACTTGACGAGCGGCAGCATAATGTGGCTGAAGATCTGAAACGGATTGCAACCGTCCAGCACCGCAGCTTCCTCCAATTCTTTAGATATACCCATAAAAAATTGCCGCAGCAGGAAGGTGGCGAATGGGCTGACGAGTGAGGTAATCCAGAGCGCGGTCACCGTATTCACCAGACCAAGCTTGCTCATCATCAAATATTGCGGTGTATAGAATACCGGGTTTGGGATCATCATGACCGAAATGATCAGGAAAAAACACAGCCCTCTGCCCGGAAAACGGATGCGTGCGAACGCGAAAGCGGCCATAGCGCTGAAGATGACGGGAAATGTCGTTTTCATGAACGCCGCTATCAGTGTGTTGGCATAGTAATGCAGAAAGGGTGACTGCCTCAGTGCGTCCGCATAACCCCGCAGGTTCGGCTTGGCAGGGAGTACGGTGATTGGAATTTGGGTCGCCTCCGTCGTCGTTTTGAGTGACGTAAGAATCATCCAAAGGAACGGAAGCACCATGACAAGGGCCCCTGCGATCAGAATGAAATGAATGACAAGTTTGTTTCTATGCTTGGCAGACACGGCGCTGCTCATTTTTTGTACCTCCTAAAAGTTTTGTGAGCATGACTTCTTGAGCTATTTCGTACAAAACTTGCTTCGGAAGCGTTGCTAAGTTTTGTGAGCATCAATCGTAAACCACCCATTTTTTTTGCAGCAGGAACTGGATGCCCGTCAATATCAAATTAATAATCAGCAGGATGTTGACAATGGCCGCTCCATAGTTCTGATCATAATAAATGAACGAATTTTGATAATAGGCGTAGACGAGAGAGCGAACGGCGGGCAGCGCAACGTTCGTCTTGCCGATAATCAAATAGATGCTATCGAAAATTTGTGTAGCGCCGATCACGAGAACGATGGATGTAAAAAACAGCGTTGGCGTGAGCAGTGGGAGCGTGATGGAACGGAACTTGCGGAATCCGGCTGCGCCGTCGATCTCGGCCGCCTCATACAGCGGGCGCGGAATCCCTTGAAGACCGGCAAGGATCAGCAGCATGTTAAAACCGATCGAGCCCCACACGCCGACCATGACGAGGGCATACATCGCGAACCGCTTATCCGAAATCCACGCGATATGGGTGCCAAGCACGGAATTTAACAATCCGTAATCCTGCGCGAATATAATGACCCACACCATGGCAGCTGCGGCCGCCATCGTGACCTGCGGCAGAAAATAAATGACCCGATAGACGGACTGGCCCTTGATCTTGGCGTTCAGCAGCACGGCGAAAAAGGTCGAAAGCACAATCGTCAAGGGCACAAACAGCACGACATACAGCATCGTATTTCGTAAATTTTTCCAGAACTCCGGGTCCTTGAACAATCTCTCGTAGTTGGCCAGGCCGACCCAGTGGCTGACGAGGCCGAAGTTTTCGGACTTCAGAAAGCCCAGATATATGGAGTAGACGGCAGGCCAGCTCCAGAACACCAACGTTCCAATCAACGTCGGAGCAATCATTATATAAGCCCATGCGTACCTGCTTTTCGAATTCATTGCCTTCACCTCATATTTGTCGAAGGCGTCCCGGATCCCGGAACGCCTTCGACGATTTTGCCCGGCATGCGGCGCTTACTTTGCATCCGCGATCGCCTGATTCATCATTTCCGCCACCTTCTTGGCGCCTTCCTCGATCGAGATCGCCCCGCCCCATGCCTGGGACATAATCTCGCTCTCCTTCGCGAACCAGACTGGGTACGACTTCGAACCGCTTGGATATGGCGTCGCGTCGGCCGCCTGATCAATGAACACCTGCAGGTTCAGGTCCGGTTTGGACTTCACCCAGGCATCCTGCGTCCCTTTGAACGCCGGGATCGCCGCACCTATTTCGGCCGTGATCTCTGCGGCTTCCTTCGAGCCGAGGAATTTCAGAAACTGCCATGACTCTTCCTTGTGCTTCCCCTTCGCCGACATGACGTTGCCAAGGCCATTGATAATATTGCCCCGTCCGGCTTTGCCCTTCGGCAGCGGCGCCCAGTTGTACTTGCCCTTAATGATGTCGCTGCTGGCCAGGTTGCTGTTGTCCCACGAGCCGTCAAAAATCATCGCCAACTTCCCCGACTTGAACATTTCAACGGAATCCGTGTCGGTCATCTGCTGATGCGTTGGCGAAGCCTTATCAAGAATCTTAAAGCCGATATGCTCCAGATGCTGCTGAGCCGTGATTTCTATTCTATCCAAAGAGATGCCCGCAGCCTTTCGCCCGAGTCGATATTTGAACAGATCTGCTTCATTTCCCACTTGTGATAAAGACTCCTGAGATACCCTCAGAATAGCCGCCTAATAGACAACCCCTAGCGCTCGAACAGTTACGTTCAAGTCTAGGGGCAGTTTATTTAAAAGTCCGTATCCATTCCCAATTCATTTTCCTCAGAATATCAACCTGATATGAGCGAAGACATTAACATTCCCTGTGTAAAGCCGAAGCTGTAATGGAACAGCCTTATGTTGATCATTTACCTAGATCGAGCTCATTACGTTCTGCGAGAGATACCCCACTGGAATTAAATCTCCCTTTTCTCCATTTCTCCATTTGCTTCGAGAGATAAAAACAACCAGATGACCAACTCTTGTATAATCTATAAACATGGATCGCCGATTAGTTTAACCATCTATTACAGTTGAGAACTCCAAAACGCCGGAACATGGATGTAATGATTGACTTCTTTAAGAACATGACCCAATCCCGGGAAGCTCAGATGCATCCCGCTGACAAGCAATCGTTCTTCGGCAGCCCAATCTAAAATTCGCTTCCTTGTCACAATGGCCAATTCGGGATTAACATCCAAAACTAACTTCTCATCGGGTCTATTCAATTGAATTGTTGCATTGTGAACAATGTCTCCCCAGATAAGCAGCTTCTCCCCATTAGATTCGATTAAATAAGCCGTGTGACCCGGCGTATGACCAGGTGCTTCAATGGCTTGTATGCCCGAAACCGGCTCCTTCTCATCCCTCCCAAAAGTACGGATTAGCCCCTCATAAGGCGCCATTGCCGTTTGAGCCATCTGAAAACTGACTTGTTCAATTTCATTAGAAGGGTCCTTCATATTCCTGTCGTCCATCCAGTACTCATACTCGGTGTCTCTTACGACAATTTCTGCGTTTGGAAATGTTTTTGTGCCATCTGCCTGGACAAGGCCATTTGAATGATCAGGATGGAGATGGGTTAACAGCACTGTAGCGATATCTTCAATAGCATATCCAGCTGCTTCAATATTTTGCACCACAACACCAAATCCCATTCCAGCACCTGCATCAATTAGGGTCAGATGCCCTCCAACATTAATGACAAAGCAGTTGTTATTTAGGTACGGCGGGCTCATTTCAAAGTTAGCATTCAGGATTTCCTTTCCTTTTTCTTCGTCAAGTTCAAAATATGGCCACAATGGAAGCTGCATCCCGCCATCGGATACAACCGAAACGATGACATCTCCGATTTTCTGATGGTATACGGAAGGAGCTTGCGATTTAATAATATTGGTCATAACGAGTACTCCCTTCAACAATGAGATATGCACCTCGATTTAAACAACAAGTGTTGCCCAAGGTACAAGTGTAATGATATATTTTAGAGTACCTCGCTTCAACCAATAATTTAGCGGATTTGTTGCTTAAGCAATGCATGATTCAATGTGTCGATTTTAAGTAAGACGCTTGCCGGGAACACTGTATATGTTAACAGTATGGGCGTATACGCAGTAAAATGAGAGGAGATTAAGGAATAATGTCAATTACTTCTACGCTAAATCTCAATGATCCACGCGTTATTAGAACAAGACAGCTTATAATGGATGCTTTTGTTTTCTTACTCAGCAAACAGAACTTTAATTCTATAACGATAAGCGATATTACAAAAAAAGCAACGATCAATAGAGCTACTTTTTATGCTCATTTTCCTGATAAATTTGCGCTTATCGATAGCATGTTAGCTGATGCTTTTATAGATTTCGTTAAGGCACGAGTAAACCCTAGCAGTACACTCGACGAAGGGACAGTTAAAAGCATCGTCATTGCGTTATGTGAATATCACGAGGCATCTAATAAACGTTGCGTACGTGGTTATGATGATATAGCACCTTTAGTGGAAAAAAATATCAAAATTCAATTACAGAACTTCATTTCTGAATTAATCAACGAAAGCTGTGAAGAATCGGATTCCCGCACTCGAGAAGTAGCGATTATCATGATGACATGGTCCATCTATGGAGTCACCTACCGCTGGAATCAGGATGGAAGATCCGAGTCGCCAGAACAATTCGCAGAGATAGTAATACCGTTGTTGAAGAGTTTTATTAAATCTTAAGTTTATTTACTGACATTTTCGTCCGCAACCATTTGCATGGATAAATCGAGAGCAACCCGCAGCCAATTTTCTAATACTACACAATATTAACGCGGTGTCGTTTGTATTTGATGGACATGAAAAATAGTTGTCGAGAACCTTCTCGACATAAAATTTTGGGGAGAGGTGAAACTTGATGAATAGCAAAAGATTTATGAAGCCCCTGACTTCCCCGATCCATTTCCATACAGCCATGATAGAGCAAATCCCTGTGGCCGCCTTTATCGGACAAGAAATGATCGGTAGCGGGAAAATCGTTGAAATTACAGACTTTGCAGTCAAGATCGGTGATGAATTCTACATGCGCGAAGCCTGCACGTTTAAATATGCATTATAAAAAAGGAGCCGCTGGCGCCGGCGAATACTCCTTTTTCTTGAGCTAACGCTCCCGTTAGCTTAAAGCTGAATGTTCGCTTATCCTTTATGGCATATCTGTACTAACAGACTAATATTATCCTCGATATTTTTGTTCAAGTGCTTCTACATCTCTAGAATGTACCCCCTTTTTAACTGTACCCCTAACTTCACAACGCTTTTTAGAAGAGGAAATTAAAGCTCCAATGGAAGTAGCATATTGCAAGATAAACCAAACCGCTAATATTCAGCAGAGGAGTACCACCACCATCCACATCTCTGCTTTCCGCTTTTATTTAACCCCCATCTCTTCCTTAATAGCATCCAGTTCTGTCTTATCGTGATAGGAACCGGCACGTACAACAGCATGAATCTTATGAAGATTTTGTACACTCTCTATAGGATTTGCATCCAGAAGTACGAGATCAGCATTCTTACCTGCTTCTACGGTGCCCATATCATCCAAACGTCCCAGAAACTCAGCCCCGTTAAGGGTAGTCATCTGGAGAATATGAAGAGGTGTGATCCCCGCTTTCTCAAGTTCGTCAAATTCCTGATGTATGGAGTTACCTGCGTCACGCCAAATATCTCCGCCGCCGCTATCTGTACCAGCCATCATCTTAACACCTTCCGAATCGTAGGTCTTTACCAGTTGCAAATAAAGATCGTAGAGTTTCTGCGAAATGGAGTCACTCCCACTAGATAACAGACCGGCATGTATACGCACTAAAGTTGGGGTTTGCCATGTGTTGTTGTCAACAAATATATCTGCAAGCTGGATTGCTTTTTCTTCACTATAAGTGTCAATTAATTGTTGTAGTTGTGCTGGATCTTTTTCTCCTCCTGAAGATTTAATGGCCGCACTCATCACTTGTTTGTTCACAAAATCTTGAAGCCCCTTGATCTTCATGAGTTGCACGAAGATTGGATTTGCCGTGATTGAAGGAATCGCGGTCGCCTTTGCTCTTAAGGTCTTCTCGTCTGTTGAGGCGGAAATCAGGGCTCCGTGGTTGATTCCGAAGTGTTCGACGCTGCGGATTCCTTTTTTCGCAGCTACTTTCAAGTCCACGTCAGGAAGCACATGTCCGACAACCGGAATATTTAATTTTTTCCCCTCAGCTAGAACGGCATTAAATACATCCGGCCGAACGCCCCCTACTTTAATAAAGTCAGCCCCTTCCTTTTGCTGCTGGCGGACATAATCCACGGCAACCTTGGGCGTGGGTGCATTCATCGGCGTTAAGACATTACTAGGCATCGAGAGCAGCGCCGGTTGATCCGTAGAACTGGTAAAGGCGCCGGATCTCCATTCCTTCAAAAGCTCTGGTGAACCGCTCATCTGTCTGAATCCGGTCACGCCATTGGCAAGCAACAGACTCATCGCTTCTGAGGTATGCGCCTCCCCGATCATGTGCATATGCATGTCCAGGTACCCGGGAACCGCATACTTTCCGGTGGCGTCCACAACCTTCGTGCCTTTGTCCGCCTTGATCCTTCCAGCCGGTGCAATATCTATAATCTTCCCCCTGGCTAACTGAAGGCTCACGTTAGAAGTTAGATTACCCGTGCGTGTATCCACAACAGTTACATTATTCAGCAAAAGCTTATAAGAAGCACTGGGCTGTTCCAGGTTCATAGCGGTGTAAGGTTGAATATCCACCGGAGGCTGGCCGGCAAACAGACCGCCCCATGCGATGACAAGCGTTAATATCCAATATAGCGGGACTCGCCATCCATACCAAAATTTCGTTTTTCTCAGGATAATAAGCGAGCCGGCGCAAGCAGCCAGAATCAGATACGCATACCAGCGTTCATCACTGCTGATCATCAACACCAGAACAATGCCGAAAAGAATCACTGATAAAATCACAAATCCAATCATTTTTAGAATTTTTCTTTCTGTTTTATGCTCCATGGTGTTCCCTCTCTCTATCAGTATTTATATACAAACGTTCAAATGAACAAACAAGGGAATCTGCGGAAATGCGTCGCCGGTTATTCATAAAGCCAATGTTCGGCTTCGTTGTAAATCTGCTGTACAGAATCCGGTCTGTCGATACCCGGAAGATCCATATTTACTTCAAATCCACTCATTTTCAGGAGATAGGAAAGATTCGCGTAACTGGGTCTATACTCATCAAGTTCATTACGCGCGATTGAAAAGTACTCGCCGGATCTGGGAAGCAATGCGTCCTTCTCATAGATTCCTTCCATGAAAACGATGTGCCAACTCGCATTTATTACCTGCAGGCGATACAACAGCTTTAAGTCAGACTGAAGCTCGACTATACAGCCGTCTATATCCGCACTGGTCTGTATGGTTGCCATCGTCGCTGCGACGGCTCTGTCGTTGTTCAGTTGAATCACCGTGTTATAAAGCTTATGCGGTGCGTGGGAATCCATTTTAATGGACGCATCCACGAATTCAGCCCCAGTTCCTGTAAACCATGAAATTTTCACAGTTGAATCCGGAGCGAAGCATTTGCGCATTTCGTCCCATAGCGCGTTATCCCTGCAAAAACGCTCAAACTCAATGAGTTCCTTAATACTAAATTTATCTTTCAGTAGTTGATCGGTGTTTCGAACGGGTCTTGTAAACAGCATATCTTTTCCTCCCTAATTCTTCTAAGCACTGACGATGATAGGTACATATTTGAAAGTTACAATTTGCTATAATACTTTATATTGTGATACAAATGTATCATATATTATAGTGAAAACAATACAAAATCGAGAAGTGGAACAGGAGCGATGGTAATGTATCGCATCGGCAATGATAAGCGTAAAATAAAGTCCGCCAAACTCATCTGCAAAGGCATGGAACAATTGATGAGAATCCAGGATTATAACGAAATCTCCGTCACGCAGATAGTCAACGCATCCTGCGTGGGAAGAGCTACCTTTTATCGTTTATTTGATGATAAATCGGATGTTGTATTGTACCAGATGGAATCGGTATTCGATGAATTAATCCAACGCCTAGGGCCCCATACCGATTCCAATGTGGCGGTCACATCTTTATTTGAACTCTGGCTTTCCCAAAAAGAGCTATTTTTATCATTGGTCAAAGCAAATCTATATGGGGAGTTTCAAACACGGCTTTCCTTTGTAATCGGTGAAAAATTGAAATTCATTAAAGAAAGTGTTGGTCTTAATGACAGAAACTGGGAGTATTTTATACACATCCGCGCAGCAATGCTCTTTACTGCTTTGCGAGTAGCGATTACTCAGTTTAACGAAGATAGTCCGCTAGATATTTCCAATACGCTGAACGACCTTTTCGGCAAACAGCCAACAATATTCAAATCTTAAACTACGGCTGTATTTGATGGTCAATTTAATCAAATTAGCGCTTAGGAATATGATGATGAGGTAGAACGGAGTTAGCTTTGGTTAATCAATAATTTAGCGAGAGGATTATGCGCCTTTACAATTGCTTTAAATGTCATTCCGCTTTTTGTATTTTCATGAAGGAATTTAAAAATTTGAGTATATATTTTTTGATCTATCGAATTTCGTTTCGGGAGTTTTTCTTTTCCAGGACGGGAGTACATGAGCGGGACAAGGACTTTGATGACAAACTGTTCGTCAAGTGACTTGGTGAACTAGCCCCATCCGCCAAAACGGCCAACATCGATCTGTAACCCAAAAAAACCTCGCAGATACCTATTTAAGCAGCCTTTGACATGGAATGTGACCCAATCCCTATCCATGGTAGGCATGCTGCAAATACAGGCTCCTGCGAGTCTTTCTCCAAAAAACTTGCCATTAGTTATGATACGGTTCGGCCCGAATGATCTTAAACTATCCTGCCCGTTAGCTTAATGAAATTGCATTGGAAACATATTTAAATGGTTATCTAATCGGTAATCGGTTCATGTTCTTGTCCTTTTCGGCAATCGGTACAAGTTCTTGTCCCCCGACAAGAAAGCAGCTCGCGAATTTGCGTTCAGAACGTCCAGCGCTTCCGACTTATAGAAGGTAACGGCTCCATGTTTTACTGTCGGGAATACATGGAACTCAGTATGCCAATCCGCTATCGCCGATTTCGCCACACCGCCCGACTCGATAAGATCCTTTTTTCGTAATAATTCATCCCGTTTTCCTGTTCGCCGCCCGTCGGACCATGTTCTTGTCCCCCGACACTTAGCAGCTAAGTGCCAACTGAGCTCGTACAAAAAAGAGAGCATGGAAGGGTGAATTCCAGCTCTCTTCATTAGATCAACGATAATTGATCCGTTTATCTATTTAACGCCAGGATTGGATGAACGCGCGAATTACGCTTTGAACGTATATCCGGGTTCCTTCCTCGATGTCTCCTTCCCCCGAACGATCCAGATGCTTCAGTGCATTCTCCAACTGATGAACCGCTTGTTCGAGGCGGCCCTCTCCATAGTGAAACAGTGCTTGACGGGTTGCATTAGAAAGCTGCTTCGACAGCGGGTATTGTATCTCACCTTGATCGATTCGAGATTCGATTAATTCCGGCAGTTGATCCGGCGTGACCGTCTCCATATAGGTTATGGACGCATCATCATAATACGCCTTCGTCATCCATAACTGGGAACAGAAAAAGACCAGCCTGACGTAAGCTGCATTCTCCGGAGCAACGGTGCTTATCTCAAGCTGCTGCCATTTTCCGTTTCCTGCGGTAATTTGAAGCGAAGTCCCGCCGACTTGCTTATGGTTGGCATCATAGTAATTCAATGAAGCGAGGGTACGTCCTTCCTGCAAGTAAACATGGAATCTCGCCGAATACGCCGTACCCGGTTTCACGGGAACGGAATCGGATGCGACCGCAACCGTTTCCGTCGTGGAAGTATCCGTTATCTTCAGGCTACTCGGCCCGCTTACGGTCTGCTCATCACTCAGCCCAAAAGACACGTTTGGCGTTATATTAAACAAGGAGCTCCAGCCCGGGATCACGCCGGAATCAAGAGGCTGGTCAAAGCTTCTGTTCAATAGAGGGAGCTCGATCGGGATGTGAACAGCTCCGCTTCCCTTCGTCACTTCGATTTTTTTAAGTAATGTATCATCTGAATAATAGATATGCCCGTCTTCGCCAAGTGTCATCAATTGCGTTGACGAGAGCGTGACCGCAGCTTCCGGATCTTTTGGATCGACTACGGTTATCCTGCCCGCAAGCGTCGTGAACATGTAGCCGTCTTCGCTCCACCGGATGTGAACCGGACGCCATCTTCCATAATTGGATACGGACGGATAAATATTGGCGCTTTTCACGATATCCATTGTCTCCGGATCCATGGCGAAGATCGTTCCATCCGCCGCTGCCCAGAGCAATCCGTCAGGACCGATACTTAGTCCACCAATCATGTTAGGTTGAACGGATGCACCCGGGATGGCGGGAATGAATTCTTGAAGCTTCCTTCCACTGGCGATATCCCATACAAATATTTTGGCCGCTGTCTCCGTCGGATCGATTCCAAGGCCGCCAGCTATGGTAGTCGAACCGTAAAGCTTTCCGTTGTGGACGGCAAGGCCGACGATCGACTGGTTGTGTACAACGTCTTCATAGACAGTAAATCCTTGTTCAGGACCGCGTGACGGATCATATACGGTCAGCGAGCCGCCGAGTTCTCCGTAGTCCGGAATCGTGCCAATAAACAGTTTACCTTCGCCAGACGTCATGGCGAACGGTCTGTCCTCGTGAGGAATTTTATATATCTCCTTCGGATTGACTCCATCCTGAATCGGCTGGTTCACATCCAGCTCCCGGATGTAACCTCCCGGATAAAGACCGAAGTACATTTTGTCACCGAGTGCAGCCATGCCTTCCGCCTGTCCTAAAGAGAAGGTTTCAATTTCACCGGAAATCGGGGAATATGCAGCCCCTTTCCCACCCGGATAACCGCTCATGTACAACTTGCCGTCCGGCCCTTTCTCCAGCATCTGAATCGGAATCGGATTACCGGAGAACGGGTAGGTAACCGACTTGACCTTCTTCGTCTCCATATTCATGTAAGCCACCGCTCCCGACCACATGACGGTAGCCAGCGATTTTCCCGGGAGCTCCGGATCGTTCGTCATCTTGACCCACGCCGTATTGCGAAGGTAGGTGGTATATTCGATTCCGGTGTCGACCGCGTCCATTGTGATAAGATCGAGCTCCATCAACCGGGTGTTCTGTACGAAATATACTTTGTTGCTGCCCGGCTCGCCAAACGATAATCGAATTCCCTTGTTGTCCAAAAAGTAGGTATCACTCCAATCCCCGGCTTCCGTGTCATAGAACAGCAGAGCGTTATTCCCTCCGCTCAAGCCAGCTACGATATACTTACCTGCTGCATCAAGCTGATACACTTGCGCAGTCTCCACCGCACCACCATATGTCGGCAGCGGAATTTGTTCCTTTTCCCCCGTGTCCACGTTCACCTTTACAAGGCTTCCCTGAATACCGATACCTGCATACAGATATCCATTATGATAGGCTGTGGCCCGGGTATAACTTTGACCAGGCATTACGTTGCCGTAATCCTTCATCTCGCCGGTGGAGGGATCGTAGCGTCCAACCTTTGCATTTGGATAAGAACCAAAATATACCCGGCCCTGTTCGTCATACGTCAGTCCGTATACGACACTTTCTCCAATCCTGCCCAGGTCGCGCAGCTCCTTCGTTACAGGCGAATACGTATACAGCTTACCGTTACCGCCAATATAGACCGTACCGTCTGGCAGAGTGATATGCGTCCAGGAGCTTTCGGTTCCTTCAAGCCTGAATTTGCGCAGCACCTCCCTGCTCACCAGATCTACCACCTGGAATATAGCCGGCTTGCCAGTTACCGTCGTATACATGACATCTCGGCCATCTTCGTTTCCGAAAGCTGCGTCAAAAACAGCTACGTTCTCAATCGGGGAACCGATGGAGACCGGCTCTCCGAACGCTTTGTCCACTCGTGCATCTGCCGGAGCCGCGAGCCACCATTGCGATACCATAACCAACATGAGTGAAAGAATGGATATAGCGCTTCTTTTTGCGTAAACAATCCTTTTTGACATTAATGTAATACCCCGTTTCTTATGATGATTGAAAGCGCTTTAAATTGATTCGTCAAAGGATGGGACTATACATCTTTAAACCTGCTCATGCTCTAGTTCCTTTGCCTGGTACAGTAAAGATCATACGTAAAACTCGATCGATGTCAGGTTACTGCTCAATCCCCCCTCTTGATCACGGCCATCACGATTGCTATCACCATGATCCTCATTTTATTGCCATTACGGTCTTTCGCTCTGTGGTTGGTTAGTTTATTGTGCAATTCACCAACTCCAAGCGAGCATCAGACTTCGTAGGCTCTTTAGTATAAAAACTGCTTTACTTTTTAGTAAAGCTACATATTTCCATAGGCTGTTGATTTTCTGCTGCTGCCAATTACCTAACCCTGCGCATGAATCTATAAAGAGGAAAATGTTGTGTGGAAATTGCTAAATGGGTAGAAAATACATAAACGTATGAATGTACTGTCGTAGGTGATATAGTTAGATACTTCTCTAATCGGTAATCGGCTCATGTTCTTGTCCATTACGGCAATCGGTACAAGTTCTTGTCTTTGACTCGGGACAAGAACTTGTACCGATAAAACAAAAAAGCCGCTATTATAGCGACTTTCTATGGGACCATGTTCTTGTCCCCCGACATCTGCTCCCGGCTCCTATTTATAGAAGCGGGGTAATTTCTTAATAACTCATCCAAAGTACTTTTTCTTTAAATGCGAATACTCAGGTTTCATTAGCAGGGATTCTAACTCTTCTCTTTGAATCAGTACTTTTTTGTAGGGGATATAATAATTTGTGTTACTCATTAGATCACTTTGAAACCAATCTATAAAATCACTTGTGATCTTCCGATTTGTTACGAGTAAATAGTAATCAGGTTTATGCATGAGAACCTTGATCATTTCACTATAGATTTCATCTATTTTCAAGGAGGTATTTTTATCAACGGAATACTTACATTGAAGAATCCATCTTGTGGTTGCATTGACCTTTGGAAGCCAGGAAGCCATGTCAATCTCAAATTGTCCATCCCTGGCGCGATCTACTCCGGTACCTATTCTTCCATAGTTTACTACTCCATTTGATTCAGAAAGAATTATTTCATTGATGAGATCCTCAAAGGCATCTGCTTGACCGGTACCCGAACAACCTGTTGGGATGATAAGTTTTGACCAGTCAAATTCATAGGTCATACTGGAAATCTCCATATATTCTTCTTCAGAAATAGTTCTGATTCCTAGAGCTTGTAACGACACCCTAGATTCTAAGAATCCATTTTTATTCTCCCAGTTGAGATCTGGAGATTCTAATATGACATATGCACCCTCGTATTTCGTTAATACCGAAACTTTATAGACTCCGTCATCAAGTTCTTTGGTAACTTGTTTAAGCGCTAGGCGGCACTCGTCATCATCCTTATTCGACATCTCTGGAGTGGGCATAATGCCTTGAAAATTACTTAAAAAATCATATCTGTGTCGTGCAGTAAAGATTCCATGCGCCAGAAGTTTGGAGCCGGCAGAATTAAAAATATGGCATTGCAAACCATTCATTGCTTCAATCATGTCTCTCGTCATTGCTAAAGTTTTCACTGGTCCTGTTCCCCCTCCCTTATCGGACGATCGTTCGGGTATACGAATAGTAACCAGCCCACCAAGTCCTCTATTTTCCCATTTCCTTTGTAGTTTTGAGAAACAAAATTTAAGAATATGGTCACAAATATATTCTTACAAAATACTTTAAATCGTTCTACTACACGTTCTTTCAAAGCAATTCTCCCAGGGTAATCACAGAGCATGAAAAACTCTAGGAAGTCCTCATAAAGCCAGACTCGCATATTTCTAAAAGTAACATCTGAACCTCTGTAATTTACACCAGCAATAAATACAGAACTAGCAGCAGCCATTAGTCTGTGATCCCTGCTGTTAAAAAGACTTGAGATCACTGACTCTAAACTTCTCATTTGTTCATTTACATCAAATGACCTGAAAAAACTTTCGAAATGTGTTACTGCTCCCATCAAATTGTTTTTCCATCCCTGATCATTATCGTGAAAACGAACCAAAATATCAATTAATCCAGGATCTACATCATCGATTGATCTAGGAACGCTCAACATCTCCTTACCTGTAACTCCAGTGCTCAACAAGTCAAATTTATGGTTATAGGATACGAAGGTATTAGCTATATCGAAACGTTGTTCATTATCTCGAGATGAAAAGAAATATATTAGACTTAGACAACTAGTCAATTTTTCCATTGCCATTTCACATGCCATATCTGTATCTCTGGCAGCAGCGCGGACATTATGTACAAGCGCCCACACATCTTTATTCTGCTCATCTGTAGAACTCCGCAAAATTAAAGGACGTTCGCGTTTTTTTTGGATTGGGAGCTCGTATTGCCATGACTCAAAAAGTTCACGAGACTTAAATTCAACATCCTTCAGACTAAGTCGTGAAAATTCGCTTGCTGTAAGATTTTTCACACGCAGGCATACTGTATAGTTCACAAACTTTAGCCACTCTTCAGACATCCATTTAAAGAGATCCTCAGTTCGCTCTGCGTAAAGATTGTTGTATGCGGTCTTTAGAATCTCCTCATGGTTTCCATGTTCAAGAAGGGCCCTTACAATGGCTTGATGAACGAATTGGAAGAGTTGTTTTTCAATGTGGTTAATATCATGGTTAGGTTTAACAATGCTTGAAACATATTCATAAAAATCTACCCAATAAGAGTAGGCCCAGCTTCTGAGTTTAGTTTCATTCAATCCCTCCTTGATAAGATGTTTTAGACGTTTGCGATATTCATCTGTTATATTTCCGAGTTCAACAGTTTCTCTGATTTTTTGTGAAACCTCTTTATATATCTCATTTCCTGCTTCTAGTGTTCTCCCTGATCTCAGCTCAGAAGAAAAACTATGAATAAGTGTATTTTGACAATCTATAGAGATGTGTTGAATATGTTCGTCGGTTAGCAGAGCTATATTATTATAAAGCACCTGATCTAATAAAATTTTCTCGAATTCCCTTTTGAAATTATCCATCGACTTCTCTATGTATTTCATGGAATACATTCTATCATCAATGCTGTACAACAGATTGCTTCGCAATCGATACAAAACAAAATACAGTGGCTTTTTTTCAAATTCAGGTTGTACCTCAAGTTCAGTTTCTAGCGAAATCCCGATAACATACAAATCTAAATCAACTTTCTTCACCGTATCTAGATACTCTTGAAATGTAACTGACGGTATTTCAGACTCTGGTTTTTCTTCTAGCTGCTGAATCGGTACCAGCAACAACTCATTGATTTTCGAGGTTAGAATATTGTCCAGTAACTCCACAACAACTCGTGGGGGAACATCTATTTCATCCAGTGCTTTTAACTCCTCACAGTCCAAGTGGAATTCCAGATAATGATTAATAAGATCAATATCTTTAGCTTCAGGATATTTATCAAGATACTTTTTCCACAGTGAATGCTCGACACAATCCATAAATTGCGAGAAACAGTTTGTCAGAGATTCTTCAACAGGATCTGAAAAGGTTGAACTACTAAGCTCCATCCTGAATTTTCGCTGGTACATAACACTCGTCACCCCAATTTTTTATTTGTCTCATGTAGCACTACTTCAACGGATCATAACTTTATGGTCAATAAAATAGTCAATCGGGCATTCTTAAACATCTTTCTTACAAGGATCATATACTTATCTCCCCTTTGTAAAGTATAAGAATATATAAGATGAACTTTTTTGGATTATAAAAATTGAATATCTACAAGCCATTTACGTATTTGAGGGGCTTGAATCCTGCCCAAAGCAAACTGAATCATTTTATCGAGATCTTTTAAGGTTAGTCCATAGTCGGCTAAATCACTTCGGTTGAAACGAACATAATAATAAAGTTGCTTCGCTTCTGCTTCCGAAATTGAGCAATTTTTTAGCATTAGAATGCTTCCTGTCAAGTCAAAGTCTGGATCCGCGTTTGCAGAATCAGTTGTTGGAGAGGTGAACCTCGACCGTTCCGATGTGTGTTGCCGAACCTCAGCTATTGGATTCGGCTGTTCCATATAGTTCTCATTAATAGATGTTAAACGATGCCGGTGTTCTTCAACTTTAAGGATCAGATCAGAAGCGAATTTTGTTCGTTCCTTATCCTCTTCTTCCACATCGCTAAGGAGTATTTCATCTCGGACGATGAGGGCATGTGAAATACTGAGCTGATACCCTCTGGTCAAAGAAAAGGCACGATATGGCGTTTTCTTCTGATCCAAAATTAAACGATGTACTGAAATAGTAATGCTGTCTTCTTTGGAGTGAACATAGTATAAGCTACGAACATCAAAGTTCAAAGGCACATGCGCTTGATAACCAAACAGTGCGGGGATATTCACGTCAGGGAACTCCTCAGATAAATCTTCAAGCAGCTGGTCCCATTTGATATCCTCTGTCGTTTTCATCGTTAGTCCATACTCAGCTTCCCATAGATGGAGCATATTATGATTAATATCCTCAGCCAACTCCCGGTCTTCTACGAACCAGATTGTCTGAAGTCCACGATCTCTAAAGTACTTCGTCCGCCTATTGATAAGCTGAACAACTTTATCGTCACCAATTTCATGCACGTTAGTAATAATTGAAACTGCGAACTCCCTGCCGTTGTTGTTGATATAAATGTCCGGATAATACCTCCATGACTCCGGCCCCTTCTCTTTGTACCCATACTCAACTTTTAAATCAGATTTGATTCGCTCTTGCCCTTTTAGATCCGTGTAGATGATTTCTTTAATAACTGAGTGCTTCGTATTCTCCCTGCTTACTTGAGCCTGGTAAGAATCATAAGCTCGAGCCAGTTGACAGGTTTTTCCTCGGGTATGAGCAAAATGAATATTCCGGATATCGCCAGCTCGTAACAACAGGTTTGCCATACAGAACGGACAGGTTATGGTTTCCTTCTCCGCATATTTTCGATATTTCTCAATTTCGGAATCCCGCTCCGCTGCACTATTTATTATTGTCTTGATATTGATAAGTTTCCCCAAATATAACCCTATGTCCATACTGAGCCACCCTTGTAGAATTATCAGATTTCGTATTTTGATCAGTATCCACTGAAGATAGACGACTATTTCAGTTCAGAAAAAAATCACTCTAGTTATTGCCTATTATAACTCTCCGATTCGTGTACATCACTATTAAGCAAAAAAGCCGCAATATGCGGCTTTAGCTTTTAAAGAATAATCCGGTTAAAATGTATAAGTTTCTTTGGCTCCTGCAGGATACTCACCTCTCGCTGCTTCACGAACATCTACCACATCACCTGGCTGAAATTTAACCTATTGATCAAATGGAAGCGGGGTCCAGCTTCCGCCATTAAGTGAATACTAAAGAGGACAGAACAACTCTCCACCAAGACGCTAGTGTAAGCGGTTACCGGCCTATAAAAGAGCCTAAAACCGACTCGATTAAAATTTATGTTTCCTGGCGGCAACGCGTCGGAGCCTATCCTGTTCCATTTCTGATTGATAAGCATCTGCGCGCGGTTTTTTCTTTAGATATGGGCGACTATTATAAAAATTAGTCCGACACCGATAAGCCCCAGCAGGTCTAAAAATGCGAATCGTTTCCATTGGTCGTCTAATAAGGCAAATAAGGCGAGGAATACGAGTATGGAACCATAGTATAAGATGTTGGCCACGGCTTGAGGGCTGAGGTTGGACGCTGCCTCCTCCTTTTCCTTGCGGTAATCCTGCCGGGCACATTCCCGGATCTTTTCATCCTCATATATGCGCCATTCCCGCTCATAAACGTTGCAGAATTTTATTAGATGATTTCCGGTTGCTTAGGGTAGCCAAAAGCGTTCCAAAAATAGGTGCATATCGTATTGGCAGTTTTTTCAACAGTTTCTGAATCAGAGGATTCAATGAGTACTTCTGGTAAAGTCAAAAAATCCTCGTCAATCGCTTGGGAACTGCCTTCACCCCACAAACTTTTGGTTGTGCGAACCCCCATTCCGCCAACAATACTGATAAAAATGTAAAAAGGGTCTCGCATTCCAAGAATCGAGTAGTTCTTGAACTGCCATTCCATTGATTCCTTCAGTTCAAATTCAAACTCAGGTACATAAAAAGTCGGACGCCTTTTGCTTTCATCCACCCAAGATTCATCAGAAAAATGAAAGTTAGAAACATGTTCAGTTATTCCATTCCTAAATATTTGATTATGTCCTCTAAAGTAATTCCCCTGTGAATCATGGCAGAATAAACCATCTGCATTAATCCTCTGAACCGCTTGAGATCGACCAAGAACAAAAGAAGTTAGGTATCTCCTTCTGTCAATGACAGGATAATTTGAAGAGATATCGAATGCAGAGACTGGAACATAATGAAGCAAGATGAAGGGTGGCTTTACTTTGTATACATGCAGCGACTTTTCAGCTCTCTTAGCCCGGAAGCGTTCATATTTAGAGAGAAAATAATTTTGTCTGTCCATCATGCTTCTAATTTCAGAAGTTCCTGCCATAATCTTCGCCGAACCGCTCCGAATCATGAATTTACCATTATCCTTTACCATATGTGGAGCATTCCAGCTGCGAGGAGCACGAATATGGATTACACGCTTCCCATTTTCCAAAGAAATCGACCGATACAATATATTAATCAGCCTCGGGTCTGTTTTGCTTTCAATTGATTGTTTAATACGAAGTATCAACTTATCGGGGTCTTCATCTACCCCTTCCAACTCGATCGGACCATCTTTCATCTCACCTATACCAATGAATAGATCCCCACCTTGAGTATTTGCAAACGAAACAACTTCTTCAACCAAGCTAGTTAGGTGTGGGAACTTCCTTTTAAATTCAAGCTGTAACCCCTCAATTTCTCCATTTTCTTTCAGCAACTTCAAATCTTCTTCGTTCACATCCTCGAAATTCTTGTAAAAGGTCACTTTTTTCTTGTCTCCTTAATAAGGCATATTAAGTTATGACGCTGCAATGTATTGCATATTGGGTTTGAATCCTTCATGTAATGAAATATTTGTTTTGGTCGCGTATAAATAGAAGGATGCCCGAACTGCATTTGCCACCGAAGATTTCGCTATCTTCCGTTTGATGGAGAAATATCCCGAACTATGTGGTGAACTTGGGAGTATGTACGCTGCCTCTTGCTAATCATCATCTGATTTCGAACGGCTAGGGATTGATTGTACACCCGATCTGGCTTTCCAGACCTGCATAATATTGATTCACATGAAAGTCTTGCTTGCCTTGCCTTCTCCATTTGCCGCAGTGCATTGCTGCCACCTAAAGTCGTCTCGATCGAAAAGTCCTCCCCTTCTCAATACAAGCATTGACTCTACGAAGGGTTTCACGTCCAATTATAAGTAAAAATTCTATTTTTCTATATTTAGCAGATTTCCGTTTTTGTTAAGTCAAGGAGGAATAATAATGAGAATATTAATAATTCTATCGAAATTCGTTCAATTAGAAGTCGAAATTAGAAGTCGATCCAACTATAAAGAATCTGCATCACGTTTGGCTTCCTTATATTCTCTTTCATCTCGAACCGCTCGATTCCATTCTGTTTTTGAATACCTAGCATTATAATTAGCTTGTTTTATAAACATTCTTTTTGAAAAATTGGCCTGTTTCCGTTTTTGCTCAGCTGTATCATATGCCTGACTTTTTAATCGTTTCCTCTCTTGGTGTAATTCACTGAGTCCATTATTCCATCCGGTAGCATAGTTTCGTTTTTCAAGTTTTGGAGTGAACTTATTTATTAATAACAACGGAATGAATATAATAGTACCACCAACCATAAGTAAGAGATCAAGAATTTTAAGACGCAATAGACCTCCCTTGATGGTAGATACTTCACCTTTTTTCAATAGCTTCAACACTCTGGTTTTATTTCGATTACTTTGAAACTCTCCATCATATCTTCCTGTCTCTATTTCTTCAATTAATCTGCGGTTTGTATTTGTCATATGAATCATAACTTTGTTGATCAACTTTGCAGATATTACAGCAAACACAATTGGAATAACGAATAAAACAGCCAGATATAAGAAAGAGTCCCAGACATGAGTTACCATCATTTGAGATGCATAAGTATTGGTCAAGTTAAGCAGAAGAAATAGGATGATGTATCCGCATATAGTTCCATAAATACTGTACCATTTGAAGGTTTTTTCATTAGCAAAAGAATTAGACTGCCTTTTTATTTTATTCATGAAAAACTTTACAACTAGGATACTGATAAATCCAGCGGGGATCGCAAATATCACACCATAACTGCCAAGTGAGAAATGAATAGTACGAGAACTGTACAGACCTTCCTCAAGAATTACCTCTTGAGTCAATATTCGATTGACCAGTTTATTAATTGCGATTGTCAAAATAATAGTCAGGATAATTACAGATAGGGGCTTTTCTTTCACAGTTTCCTTCATCGTCCATCTTCTCATCTCATTCATTCCTTTACTTATCATTTATGTTTCTATTCATCAACCATTTCAAAAAATGGATCCCCTTGCATTATTCCTTTTTTATATAGCCTTCGATATTCCTCAATTATAAGCTTTTCAATGAAGCTGCTGTTAGTGTCTTTGCTTTCTTTTGACATCTTTTCTAAATACCAACTTGATTTTTCTGAGATATAAATTTTTTTTTGGATTTTCTTATTTTCTGTTTCTTCATTCTGAATAAGTTCGGGGAAAAATTTACCCAATCCTTTTTTAGATTCTGGATCATAAGTAATGACTTCACTTGCAAATTGAACAGCCAGTTCATAAGTGACCGGTTTGATTTTCTCTTCTACTACATCCATTAATTCGAATTTTGGATTCAAGTCATCATTGTTTACGTCAACATAAGTAGGAAAATTATTCTTGATGAAAAAGAAGAAATTTCCATTCTTTGTTTTGTAAAGCTGTTTTAATTGATCTACATAAGCTCCCTTTCCATGATTAGCTTCATTCGTGCGTTGTTCGCAGATTTTTTTAGCTGTCTGCGTGTTATATACAGCGCCCTCAATTACTTTTTTCATTTTATTCTCCTCTCTTATTATTATAAAATCGCTTTTTTAAATTATGGCTAAAGGAGTTTTATTGTATTTTTCAATTAGTTCCATATCTATTTTTATAATATAATTCAGAGTTAGTACTTGGTCAACATTAAAAATTAAATAATCCTGCCTGTTAGCTTAATGGCTGAAGCCAATATAAACGAAATAAAGGAGCTCATTGAGAGCCCCTATTTTTATAATCATATTAACAAATCACGTTACATAGCTGCTTATTTCCAATTCACTTATTTTCCTACCTTCTTGGTTTTCTTTGATTTATTTTGATTGTGAATTGGGCTTTCAAGAACGATTTTTAATGCTTTAACCATTTTTTCCATATTGGGTTCATAGATAGCATTAATAGAAATATCCTTCGGAACTTTATACTCTCTATTCTCCTTCATAACATGGTCTCCTTCCGAATAATTTAGTTCCACTTCAAATGAGCAGCCTAGTTGAAAATAAACCTTTCAACACGAAAACAGTTACTTGTATTTGAATTAATCTTTTCCGCTTTGTTAATCTTTTCTGCATAATCCAACGAAACAAGTTAAAGTCCCTAACAAAATGAATATGAAGCTTAAGCTTGGAAATCTAAATTTAAAATCTACAATTAAATTAAAAACTAAGCCAAGTAATATAAGTTCCCCACCAATGATCATGATTTTTTTTCCGCGGCGATCGTCGGTTCCAGGAGACGCTGACCGTGGTGGCCAAGGAATCCGGAGTAGCTTTGATGACTGCAATACGGGCGATTCGAGAATTAGAAAATGCCGGCAAGGTTATCTCGTTCAGATCCGCATCAAGACGGATCGCAAACACTTATGAATATGTCGGAGATCTCATTGGGTTTATCGAGAATCAATCATCAGAAGATAAAATCCAATATTTGCAGTCGAAGCTGGCGGAGCTGTCGAGTGAAAAGGCAAAGCTCGAAGATGAGCTGGACCAGGCACGCAAAGAACTAAGTCGACTGAAACGAACAACTATTATATAACAAGAAGAACTTACAAACTTATTAGAGGCATGGTTGCGGCTATTTTTATAAATATTCTTGTCAGAACCGAAGGATAAGTAGTCGAAAGACGAGAAACATAAACGTTAGCCGAAAAAAGCCAAAATTTGTATAATTGGTTACCGTGGTCGTGACACAAACAAAACCCTTAAAAATCCTAATAGAATAAGACATTTATAAGATTCACGGACATATGTACAAAATCCTGATTTTGTGAAAAAGAAACGTCGCCATAGACCAGACCGGGAAATAATCGAATGTTCGTGCGGTCGGCAATAGAAGAAAAAAAGCAGCCAGGCGGATCTCCGCCTGGCTGCTGGTGCTACTGAGCAATATGGGATCATTTAACGGATGCCTGTACAAATCTCGATGTTATTTTCTTTGGTCTCGTAATGGCACCGCCTACGACGGCCGCGTATGCGCCCAGTTCGAGACATCGGCTGAACATGTCCGGCGTAATGACGTTGCCTTCCGCAATGACGGGGATATCGACCTCACGCAGCACCGACTTCAGAAATTCGAAGTCGTTGTCATACAGCTTGGTCGCCGACGTATACGACGTATACCCATGCAGCGTCGTCGACACGCAGTCAAAGCCCAGCTCCTGCGCCATGACCGCTTCCTCCACCGTGGAAATGTCAGCCATCAGCTCGACCGCCGGATTTTGCCAGCGGCAGTAAGCGACGAGCTCCGCCAGCGTCTCGCCGTTCGGACGATCGCGCTTCGTGCAGTCCATCGCGATCATCTCGCAGCCGCTTTCGAGCAGCTCCGTGATCTCCCTTTTCGTTGCCGTAATAAACACTTCGCTGTCTGGATAATCCCGTTTAACGATGCCGATGACGGGGAGAGGCACCTCTTTCCTGATCGCGATGATATCCTCCCGGCTGTTTGCCCGGATACCGACCGCCCCTCCCTCCAGGGCCGCCAGAGCCATTTTGGCCATAATATACGAGCTGTGCAGCGGCTCATGATCCAACGCCTGACACGAGACGACGAGTCCGCCTTTAATCTGTTCGATCATTTTCGGTGCCCCCTTATTCTCCGTTTGTGTATTGAGCAATGGCTGCTTCGATGTCCTTGTTCAGTTCCGCCAGCGATGCATGATGCTCCGGCCGGACCGGCAGCAGCGGCAGTCGCGGCGCCCCCGTGGCGACGCCCTGCAGGTTGAGAATGTACTTGCAGGCTCCGTACAGGGACGGATAGCTCAGCAGCCTTTTTATGAAGCCGTTCACTTTCGTCTGCAGCGTCTGGGCTTCTTCGATACGGTTGTCCATAAACAGGCGGTTCAGCTGGACGAACAGCTCCGGCATCACGCCATACGTACCGCCAATGCCTCCGTCCGCACCCATGATACGTCCGGCCAGAAACTGCTCATCCGGACCATTGAACACGAGGAAACCTTCGCCACCGGTCTCCTTGTACTGCTGGAGCTCAAACGTGCTTTCCCCGGACATTTTGACACCGATGACCTTATCCTGCTTCGCCAGCTTGGCCAGCAGGCCCGTGCTCAGCGTGAAGCCTGTTGTCTGCGGTATGTTGTAAATGATGAACGGCAGGTTGGTACTGTCGATCATGTGCTGCCAGTGGTTTTCCACCGCCGCCTCCGGCAGGCGATAATAAATGGAAGGCACGGCGGAGATGACGTCGGCGCCGACCGTTTCCGCATGCTTCGCAAGCTCCACGCTTTCCCGGGTCGAGTTCGCACCGACATGCACGATAATCGTCAGCTCGCCTTGGACTTCCTCCATCACCGCTTCCAGCACCTGCTTGCGCTCCTCGGCGTTCTGCAAAATCCCCTCGCCCGAGCTTCCGCCAACGTAAAGTCCCTTCACACCCTTGCCGACGTAATATCTCGCGAGTTTTTTTACGCGCTCCTGGTCCACGTTTCCGGCTTCGTCATAAGCCGAATACATCGCGATATAAATGCCTTGGTATCGGGAAACGATGTCTGATTTCATGAATATCACTCCATTTTATTTAAAGTAAGGATATACCGCGCCATACAATGCCGCCTTGTTGCCGAGCTCTGCGCTGACAAGCTTCGTCTGCGAGAAGCCCGCAGGCAGATAGGCGTGCGCATGCGCAGCGATACGATCCAGCAAAAATCCCTTTTGCTCCGAGACACCTCCGCCGATGACGATCAGGGACGGATCCGCGTACAGGATCATCTCGGCAATGCCCCTTGCAATTTCCTCCGCCCAACCGTCGATCAGCCGCAGGCAGGCCGGATCACCATTCCGGGCACGTCCGAACAGCTCGAAGCCGTCTCCGGAAAACCCTTCGATCTCAAGCGCCGCCCGCTGCATCAAAGCGGACATGGACGCCCGCTGCTCGTACGTCGTGCCGCTCTGCTTGTCGTACAGCGTATGGCCGATCTCGCCGGCCCGATAGTGGGCCCCGCGTACGGGCTCGCCCCCGCTGAACATGCAGCCGCCGATGCCCGTGCCGAGCGTCATGCAGAAGAAGTGGTCGCTGCCACGGGCAGCTCCTTTCCACCACTCACCACGGGCCGCAGCGTTGACGTCGTTGTCGATCGCGACGGGTAGCCCATAGCGTTCCTCGATCCGCTCTTTCAGGTTCGTCCCTTTGTACGAAGGGATCGTGCCGCCCGCAAACAGAATCTCCCCGCTGACGGTGTCCACGACCCCTGCCGTGCTGATGCCCACCCCTCGAACGAGATTCCCGTAGGCTTCGATCAGGCCATTCAGGATACCCGACACCGCCTCGGGTATCCGGATACGAGCATCCCCGGCTGGCGTCTCTACCTTATGATGGAACACGATGTCCGCGTTGACATCGAATACCGCCGCCTTGATTTCCGTACCGCCCACGTCAATGCCTATGACATGCTTCATCCTTTTAACCTCGCTTGTATCGTTATTCCTTCACAGCACCGCCGGCAATTCCCCTTGTAAAGTACCTTTGGAACAAGAGGAAGATCAGAAGCATCGGCACGGCCGCCACGGTCGCACCCGCCATTTTGTAGGCAAAATTCGGGTTCAAGTCCTGCATCAGCGTCGCAATGCCGACCATCAGCGTTTTCACGTTTTTGTCCTGGCCGACGACCAGCTGCCATAGATAGTCGTTCCATACCTGCACGAAGTTCAGGATGAACAGCGCGCCGATCCCAGGCTTGACGATCGGAAGCAAAATCTGCAGAAACGTCCTCACTTCACCGGCACCATCGATCCGGGCCGCCTCCCGGAGAGCATCCGGCACGCCGTCGAAGAAACCTTTAAGAAGAAACACCCCGAAGGCCGTGGCGACATTCGGCCAAATCATCCCCCATAGGGAGTTCACCATGCCAAGGTCCTGGGAGATCCGGTACAAAGGCACGATCATGACTTCCTTCGGCACCATCAGGCTTGAAATGAAGATGACAAACAGCAGGTTTTTGCCGAAAAAGTTCAATTTCGAAAATGCATATGCAGCCATCGAGCTGGCAATCACGACCAGAATGGTGCTGACCCCGGCCACGTACAAGCTGTTGAAGGTCCAGCGCAAAGCCGGCTGATTGTTGAAAACATCGGTATAATTGCTGAACGTAAACGTCCGCGGCCACCAGTCGGGCGGCATTTTGATAACGTCGGAGCTGTTTTTGAGCGAGCTGGTAAACAGCCAGTACAATGGAAACAAATTCAGCACAGCGAAGAGGATAATGACGGCATTCGAGACAACATCGTACTTCTCTCGCTTGTTCTTCTCTTTCGTTTGAAGCATGATTTATCCCTCACTTCTCCTTGAACATGGCTCTGAGCTGCGGTATGGACAGCAGCATCGTAATGATGAACATGATGACCCCGACCGCGGAGGCAATACCCAGCTGGTTATACTTGAACGCATTGTTGTAGAGATAATACATCATGGTGACGGAAGCGTTATTCGGGCCGCCGCCTGTCAGCAGCTGGATGACGACGAAGATTTTCAGCACCGCGATAATGTTGATGATCGTGATGTAAATCGTGGTCGGCTTGACCAGCGGAATTAGAATCTGGAAAATGATCCGGACCCGGCTCGCCCCATCCACCTCGGCCGCTTCGAACAAATCCTTCGGCACGCCGATCATCGCCGCAATATATAGAATGATCGCCTGGCCGACGTTGGTTGCGAATGTCACGAAGATGATCACCGGCAGAACCGTATGTTTATTTCCAAGCAAATTGACGATCGAAAAATCCATTTCCCTTGCCGCATACGAAATAAGGCCGTTGGCCGGGTTTAGCAGGAACCCCCAGACCATGCTCATGACGACCATGGAGACCATGACCGGAATGTAATAGCTGCCCCGGATAAACGAGACGTATTTCGCGTTTTTATCGAACACGGACGAAGCGACGAATATCGCAAAAGCGACTGTTAGAAGAACTATGAAGACAACAAAAATAACCGTGTTGTATATCGACTTGAAAAAGACGGGATCATGGAACAGCGTGACGTAGTTGTCAAATCCAACGAACGTTTCCTGCTTGAACTGCACCTTGTACAAGCTGAGCCGGATCCCTTCGATGATCGGATAGACGATAAAAATGAGGAACATCAGAAATTGTGGCAAAATGAACAGATAGCCGGTCACGTTTTCTTTCCAGTGGTAGGTTCGCAGTTTCATGGATATCCGTTACCTTTCCAAATTCATGGCCCTGCCGCACCACTGTCGGGCTGCGGCGGGGTCAGAATCTTATTGATATGGGAGACTTCGCGGGTTACTTTTTGAAAATAGCCGAGCTTTCCTTCGCCTTCTGGATGACGTCGTTGCCTTTCTCCTGGTAATCCTTCACGGCCTGTGCCGGCGTTTTTTCGCCAATGTACATAGCTTGCAGCTCAGGATAAAGCACTTGTCTCAGCTCGCTGTAGCCCGGAACGTTGCCTGTAAAGTTGAACAGGTTCGAAGCGTTCGCGTCATAAGCGGCGAACAGCGGGTATTGGTCCTTGAACTCAGCAGCCACCGAGCTACGAACCGGAACGCTGTTCTTGGATGCCTTCACCAGCTCCGGATCGGTGGAGAAGAACTTCACGAAGTCCTTGGCCACCTGGGTCTTCACAGCATCGCCCGTTTTGAATACGGAAGCGCCGATGACGTACGTAAAGGACAGCGGCTTGCCGCTTGCGGACGGGATATTGGCAAGGCGGATATCGAACTTCGGCGCTTTGCCGGCTTCCATGTCAGCCTTGGAGTTGTTGAACAGCACCGGATTCGTAAAGCTGATCGCCAGCTGCTGGTTTTGGAACATCGCATTGGCATCGTTCGAGGATACAGATTCCGCTCCGGGGTTCGTATAGCCCTCGTCGTAAATCTTTTTCAGCCAATCGGCTGCTTTGACACCGTTCTCATCATTGACGATGATGTTGCCCTGATCGTCGAAAAACTTGTTGCCGAACATCCGCAAATACGCCAGATTCCAGGTGTCGCCCTGGTTGTTGAGCGCATACAGCCCCATCGGGTATGAGCCCTTCGGAAGCTTGTCCTTCAACGTTTTCAGAATGTTGTCGTAATCGTCCAACGTCCAGGTCTTGATCTCGTTTTCACCGCCGACGTAGCTATCCAGGCCTGCGTTTTTGAACATGTCCGCGTTGTAAGCGAGCGTGCCCGGGTTGTGGGCGAACGGATAAAAATACACCTTATCGCCGAAGGTCACGTTGTCCCAATATTTCTGGTCGATATCCTTCTTGGCCGCGTCGTCTACGATATCGTCTAGCGGTTCAAGCGCTCCGCGGTGCACATAGTCGCCCATGGCGAACACGCTCTCAAAGAAAATGTCCGGCGGCGTGCCTCCGTTAAGATTGACGTTCAGCATTTCGTCGCGCTGGTCGCCCGCGATGACCTGCACGTTCACTTTCACGTCGTATTTGTCGTACTGCTTGGAAAATTTGTCTGCGGCGTATTTGAAGAAGCTGTCATAGTCCGCATTTTGCTCAGATGCGTCCATGACACCTTTCCACTGCGGTGTCAGCCATAAGGAAAGCTCCACCTTGTCTTTTTTGCCGGAAGAAGTGTCCGTGCTACCGCTGTTTTCGGCATCTTTCTGGCCTCCGCCTGCGCATCCCGCCAGCATGCCCATCACGACGACGAGCGCGGCAGCTGCCGTAAATATCCGTTTCTTAAACATCGAATCATGCCCCCTTAGATCTTTCTTTGAGACTGGGTTAAAACAGATGACGGTTGATCTTGATGACGGCCTTTCTGACATCGGACGGCTCCGCCTCGGTTAAGCCCGGACGGTGGATGTCCTCCGGATACAGGACGGCATACATGCCCGGTTTAAGCCGGATCATGGACTCGGCGTCCAGCTCCGTGAACAGTGAATAATCCTCCTCCGGACTGCATTCAAACGGCTTCGCGCGGTCGTCCTGCAGCTGCCAGCCGATCGTCTCTTCCCCTTCGATCACATAATGGATATCGAGGAAGACCTCATGCTTCTCCGCCGGTTGCTGCGATGCCGGCTTGGTCCGGATGCTCGAGACCAAAGCGTACATGTCCTGCCCCCAAATCGGGTGCTTGCCATTGTCCAGCTGGCTGAATTCGGCGGTCTGCAGAAAATCGATGGCTTTGCGTATCACGGGATGCGCGTATGTCCGCTCCTGTGGCCAATGCGTTAGCGATCCGACGATCATGCTGTAGTTCCTCCCTTGCGTGTGAAATCATGGACCTATCAGGATTTTTGACAAGTGAATGACTTATAGGAAAAGTATAGCCCCGCCCTAAACGCGCAAACAGGAACAAATTTCACGGTTTGATGTTCAACATTTTTAAAACGCTTTACATCAAGCTGACGCACATGTTCACGAATTTTGGAGCGCGATGTTCATTATTTTTGGATGGGGTAAGAAAAAACAAATCCTCCTGCGGATGCAGGAGGTCGTAAGCGCGCTACACTTCCGTTTTCTGGAACTGTGCGCGGTATTTTTGCGGGCTGACGCCTTTCAATTTTTTGAAGATCCGCCCAAAGTAGTTAATATTTTCGTAGCCCACCTGCTCGGCGATCAGGTAGCTCGGCAGGCTCGTTTCCATCAGCAGGCTTGCGGCCTGCTCGATGCGCATCGTATTGATCCAATCGGTGAAGCCCATACCCGTTTCCTTCTTGAAAATCGTACTCAGGTACGTATCGCTGATATTGATGCGCTCTGCCGCTTCCTTCAGCGAAATGTCCTTCGTCAAGTTCTCTTTGAGGTACGATAGCAGCATGTTAATGTCCTCACGCGACGTTAGCTGCATCCCGGCATCCAGCAGAGCCGACTTTGCTTTGGCGTAGGCGCCGGGAATGTCCTCCCATTGCACAAGCGGCCCCGCCGTTTCCGAGCGCAGCGTGATGCCGAGCAGAACTTGCGCGGAGCCCGCCAGCGCCGCAACCTGCCGCTCCAAATCAGGCTGCTCCTCATCCGAAACGGCGAGCAGTGCCGCGATGATGCGGCCGTCCACCGCTACCGGATGGCTGTCCAGCAGAGACTCCAGCTCCGTCTCCACCAGATGCTCCAGCAGCTTCATTGCCGAAGCCTCCGCGCCGCCTTCGCGGGCATGCCGCACATGCAGCAGCAGCAGCACGCTGCGGGGAGGCAGCGTCAAAGTCGCAGGGAGGGCAGGCTCCTCGGGATGGCCCTCCAGCAGGCTGCGAAGACCCGCCGTCACCTCATCCCTGCGTGAGCTCTGGACCGTTCCGGCGCCGGTCGCAGCCGACTTCGCTTGGTCTCCGGGGCTCTCGATTTTCTTGGAAGCCTCAACCAAAAGATTCAGCAGCTCATCAGGCTTCATCGAGGTTTTCAGCATGTAATCCTCGACGCCGAGCTTCATCGCGGTCCGTACGTAATCGAATTCGTTGTGGCTGCTCAGCACGATAATCAGCGTGGCCGGATACCGTTCCCTCACCCGCTTGATCAGCTCAAGCCCGTTCATGCGCGGCATGACGATGTCCGTCAGCAGAATGTCCGGAACGCTTTGCTCCATTAACTCCAACGCCTTTTCCCCGTCAGGGGCGTCTCCGATAAATTCAAAATGATGCTGCTCCCAATCGATCAGCGATTTGATCCCTAAACGAACCAGCAGCTCATCATCAACCAGCATTACTTTTCGCTTCATCGCCAACCTCCTTCTGAGCTTTTCTAATCGGCAGCCTGTATTCGACGCTTGTGCCCCGGCCTTCTTCGCTGATTAAGGTTAAGCCGTAAGTGTCGCCGTATTGGAGCCGGATCCGTTCATGCACGTTCCGCACGCCGATTCGCTCTGGCGCCGGGGATGCCGTACCGGCTTCCAGCTTGCCGCGGATTTCTTCCAGCTTGTCCCGGCTCATCCCGCTGCCGTTATCGGTCACCCGCAGCACGAAATCGTCCCGTTCATGCCAAGCCCGAATCGTGATCAAACCGCTGCCCGCCTGATCCTGCAGGCCATGCACAAGGCAATTTTCGATGATCGGCTGCAGCATGATATTGATGACTTCCTGATCCATCAGCTCGTGCGGAACGTCGATATGGAGCGATATCGCGTCAGGATGGCTCATTTTCATCAACGCCATATAGTTGCCGATATAGTCCAGCTCCTGCCGGAGTGTGATGAGGCTGCCACCGCGACCAATGCTTCCCTCCAGGATGCCGCCCAGATTGGACAGCATGTCGCCGACTTCCTTATCGTTGCGGATATAGGCCATCCACTTGATGTTATTGAGCGTATTCAACAGAAAATGCGGATTGATCTGTGCTTGCAGCGCCCGAAAGCGCATATCCTCCTTTTGCTCGTATTCCTCCTTCACCCTGCCGAGCAGCCCGCGGATTTTCTTCACCATCTTGTTATAGGTCTCGATGAGCGACGATATTTCCTGCGGTCCCGTCACGGCGATGTTGGAATAAAACTCTTTGTCCTCCAGCTCCCGCATTTTTTTGCGCAGCAGCTTAAGCGGCTTCGATATGCTGTACGCGATGGAGATCGTGATGAATGAAAATACGACAAAAATCGCGATAAAGATCAGCAGGTTCGTTTTCCTGATATCGAAAATCTCCTTGAAGACTGTGTCATAAGGAACGATCTGAATGATTTTCCAGCCGTTGATGCGAACCGTATCATAATTGGCGATCCACTTCTGCCCGTCCTTTTCAAAAATCTGCTGTCCGCGCGCGGAGTCCCGCACCTTCGGCATGTAGCTCTCCTTCAGCAGGCTCTCCCCGATTTGATTCTTGTCGGCACTGGAGACAACCGTACCGCCGCTGTCTACCAAGTAGGTGTTACCTTCCAGCCCGGTCAAATATTTGCGGATATCCTCTTCGCGCACGCTGAACACGATCATGCCCGTATTTTGGTTCGTCTGCAGCTCGGTGATCGTCTTGACGAGCGTAATCAGCGGCTTGCGGTCGGCGTACATCAGCTCCTTGTTGTTGAACATCCACTTGATCTGGTAGGGCTTGCCCATCATATCTTGGTACCATGGCGAATCCAGATAGCCGTGCAGCAGCGGATCGAACATATAGCTCGTGCTGAGCCAGTTCCCTTGCCGGTCAAACAAGGTGACGTAAGTATTGGAAAAATAAGAGCTGAACAGCCGGTTAAAGACAGTATCGTTCAAGCGGAGCTTTTCGTATTTGCTGTAGGCATCCGGGTCTTTAAGCAGCTTGGTAATGCTGTGGTTAATCGTTATATTAACGGAGGACTGCAGCATCTCCTCAAGGAATAATTGAACGTTGAAATTCACCAAATACAGCGCGTCCTGGGCGGAGCGGCCGATCTTGCGCTCAATCACCTTTTCCAGAGGCTTGTCCATAACGTAGAAAGTCAAAAGAACGGGGATAATCAGAAATACCAGAATGGAGAAAAATATTTTGTTGCGGATCGAATTCAAACGGCTCCATGTTTTGTTCATGTTTCCCATCGTGCTCGCTCCCTTAAGCTGGCTGCTGACTGCACCATGTTGAAGTTGTAAGCGATACCATGCCAGAGTTCAATTATAGGGCCAGTGTATAAGGTTATGCAAGCCTTGTCCATGAGAGGAGGATAATAGCTGGCCCGCTCCCATATTTCAGATTCAAGCAGGTCAACGTAATAAAGTAATCCGCCCGCCGTTGTATTGGCGCCCGCAGCCAAGGAAGAACATTTCATTTGGATGTGCATTTATCCGTCTCTTCTTTTCTTAGTCTTGAATCGTTTCCAATCTCGTGAATCAATTTGATTTCTCTATATGCAGGCCCTGCTTGGCTACGTGCCGACAGGGTATTTTTTATTTTGAGTATAGAGTCAACCAAGATTACCCAAAATGGTTATATAGGTATGCTCCTATAAGCAGCATCAGCGTGTCTAACTTTTGGGGGTCACTTCAAAATAGCGACTTCCAATGGGACAATGTTCTTGTCCCCCGACACCTGACAAATTAATCGAGTTTAACTATGGAACGCAGGACACTCGTCTTTGTCGGTACGATCCTTGTGCAGCCTCGGCTTCATAGCACGCCTTTACTCGGCCTCGCTTGAGTTCTCGGGCAATGGAGGAGTGTTGACGACCAAGATGCTGGCCAATGGCTCTCGTCGACCACCCAAGCCGATGTAACGTCTCTAGTTGTCCTCGTTCGATTATGCTAAGATGGGAGTAGCTCATGTTTGGGTTCTCCTGTAGAAGAAACACATCCTGATTACCTTCGTTTGATTGAATACATCCGGCAAAGCAATACAATCAAATCCGTCGCAGTATGAAAATCAGGCAGAGAGCCTATATAGACTCCTCTGCCTGAGAAAGTAAAGCACTTTACCACGTAGATCCCTAAAAACCAATTTTTCCACTTAGGGACTTTTTAGACTGCCCCTTCATTATTTATGAATTCACCATAGAACTTGCAAGTTCTTCAATTACTTTTGCTGTTTTTACTACATCTTCCGCAACTAATAAGTGCGTGCAGTTTTCAAACGGAATCACTTCAGAATTCGGAATCTGTTCCTTCATGTATTCAGCTGTTTCTTTTGAGTAAAGTGTACTCTTTTCTCCATACACAATTTGTGTTGGTACAGTGATTTGTGGTAACACGTCACGATAATCGCCAACTGCCATCGCATGCCACATTGCCGCTAATACATGAGGGGTATTGCCGTTGACTACTAAATTGAGCTGCTCTTCCATCATTTCACCAGTCAAGTATGGGACGATCACTTTAAAGAAAGGCTTTGCGAATTCCATCAAGCTATCATTGATCACTGTCAAATCATTCAATGAGTCTTCCCGCGTATATTTACCGTGATAAAGACCTAAATTCCAATCCTCTTCATTGACTAATTTTGGTGTCATGTCGAACAACGATACGGCCTTCAATCTGGATACACCGAAGTTTTTTACATACTCGAATGTCGTAGAAACCCCCATCGAGTGTCCAACTAATGTGACATTCATCAAGTTAAGATGCTCCATTAGTTCTTCCAAATCGGAAGCGAATCTCTTCAATGTCAAACCATGCTCCGGGCGATCAGAAGCGCCATGTCCTCTCAAATCAAAAGACACTACATTGAAATTTTTGCTCAATTCTTCAAATGGTTGATCGAATGCTGTATGATCCGATGACCAGCCATGGACGAGCACAATCGGTTGTCCTTCTCCTTTTTGCTGATAATACAATTTGACGCCGTCACTTGTTTCGAAAAATGCCATGATGCTTTCCTCCTTCTAGTAGGTCTCAACATAAAGTTGTTGTTAAATTGTTTATAAAAACACTTTATTGCATAACTTTTTCTACCATAAATAAAGTTTACTCCTGCATTATCTGAATAAGGTTGCCGCATGTATCGTCGAAGACAGCTATTGTGACTTCGCCCATTTGTACAGCTGTAGATGCTATTTCTCATTTATAAAAATTAATATGCATTCGTTATATGACTTCCCCATTCACGGTTAGGTTGCAACCAGCTAACGCTTCTTTCCACAATTAAATCATCCAGTCTTACTTCGTAATCCTTGCGGTATGGTTTAGTAAATTCTTCATCAAGCCAGCTATCTCTCGTGCCTTTCCATGTTTCATAAATGAGCAGTTCATCCGGTTGATCCAGATTATCCGAAACAATAGCGCTAATAAATGCCTTTTCGGATGACATCTCCTCAATTAGAGAAAATAGCTCCTTGCGGAATTCTTCTTTCTTCCCTGGTTTAGCTTTGAATCGAATATTCAGTTGAACTTGTGGATTGGACATGTTGACTCCTCCTATATGTTTCATATATGCAGTGATTCCGTTACGGCATTTATCATAACGCTAGATGAATAATTCGACAGTAATTTAGATTACGTCCAAAAGCATACAGTCGAAGGAAAATTCATACAGGTCATGAAATTAAGCCAGTTCTTTCATCGCTTTTTCGATATGAATCATGACCATTCTGCGGCTGGTCACGATAATACCTTCATTGGATAGTTCCTGTAAGGTAAGCGATACCGCTTCTCTTGTGGCACCA
>NZ_JBBPAY010000001.1:7245000-7270836 GCF_038009285.1 Paenibacillus sp. FSL R5-0378 | reverse complement strand
CCAAGGCCGGGGCCGTAGGCGACGGGGATGGCCCCCAGTGTGCGCAGGTAGTCGTGGTTCCGCTCGCTGGCGGTACCGATAACCGTGGCGCCCAAGGCGCGGGCAAGCTGGACGGCCATGGTGCCGACCCCGCCGGCGGCGCCATGGATCAGGACGGTATCGCCCTCCCCGACGCGAAGCTCCTGCAGGGCGGTGTGGGCGGTTTGCCCCGAAGCTGCGAGCGCCCCAGCTTCTGTCCAAGGGATGCCCGGCGGCTTACGTACGATTTGGCTGGCGGGAACGACGACGTATTCGGCGTAGCTGGCCAGCAGAGCCCAGCCGATTACGTCATCGCCAGCCGCGAAGTCCGTTACGTGGTCTCCAGCCTGCTCGATAGTTCCGGCGAAGTCATTGCCGAGAATTTGCGGAAACCGGATGCTTAGACCAGTCGGGACCCATCCCCTTTCCCGGACGGCCAGGTCGAACGGTTGAACGCCGGCCGCTTTTACGCGAACCCGGACTTCATCAGGGCCGGGTAAGGGGAGCGGCACATCCGCCGTATGCAGTACGTCCGGCGGACCGAACGCGCGGATCACCGCCGCTTTCATTGTCTGTTGTTCTGTCATGCTATCGATCATCCTTTCGGTCATTGAATATAGTAATATCCAGAGCTTTGATTTCATGCCTCCTGCGGTGAGTTTGAGCAGCCTCTCTCGCCTTCGGCCTGTATTTATTCTATAATCGATCATAAATAATAAAAAATATATATAATGCTATTTATTAATAACCTTTGGTATATAAGGAGGGATTTCGATGGAACTGCTGCAGCTTCAATATTTTCGCAAAGTTGCCGAACTTGAGCACATGACCCGGGCGGCGGAGGAGCTGCGCATTGCCCAGCCTGCCCTCAGCAAGACGATTTCACGGCTGGAAGAGGACCTGGGCGTGCCGCTGTTTGACCGGAAGGGGCGGCAGATCCAGCTGAACGCCTTTGGCCGGGCATATTTGCGCAGGGTGGAGACCGCGCTAAACGCCCTGGAAGACGGGAAAAGGGAACTCGAAGATCTGGCGGGAGCGGAGAAGGGCAGGGTGAATCTGGCGACGACCACGCATAAATGCTTCTCCGACCGGATCGGAGATTTTCTGGGGATGCATCCGGGAATCCGGCTGCAAATTTCCCAGGCGGGAGAGCAGGAGAAGCGGGATAAGCTGTTGAGCGGGGAGCTGGACCTGTGCATCACGTTCCCACCGATCGAGCAGCCGGGCATCGAGGGAATTTCCTTTTTGACGGAAGAAATTTTGCTGGCGGTGCCTTCGTCACACCGGTTTGCGGGCCGCAGCAGCATCCGGTTAAGCGAGGCAGCGGGGGAGGCTTTTATTTGCATCCAGAGCAGCAATCCATTTCGGAAAATGACGGATCAGTTTTGCAGGCAGGCCGGGTTTGCGCCGGATATTGTGTGCGAGGTGGATGAGCATTCGGCCGTTGGCCATTTTATCCGGGCGGGGGTAGGCATCGCCTTTATCCCTGAGACGCTGGTAGATCGGATCGGATTTTCGTTTCATGTGCTGCGGATCGAGGAACCGGTCTGCCGGCGTACTTACCAAATCGCATGGCAAAAGGAGCGCTATTTATCCCAAGCTGCGCGCGAATTTCGGGACTTCCTGGTCCAGAGCTTTTAAAGCGTGCCGCTTCGCTATTACCAATCAAAAAAACCGCCCAAGAAACGGCTTCTGCCGTATCACCTTGGACGGATATTCTCCTATGGGCTAACCGGATGGTTCCGGGCAGCCCATTTTTATTGCTATTTTATCTCCGGGCAAAATAGTTGATCCCCATAGCCTCCCGCACTTCGCCCATCGTTTGGCGCGCGGCCTCGCGGGCTTTGGTGGTACCTGCCATCAGGATGTCGTCGATGTCGCCGGGACGCTGTTCATACCGGGCGCGGCGTTCGCGGATCGGCTCCAGCACCTCTTCGATCGCACCGGTGATTTTAGCTTTGCAGGCGGCACAGCCGAGCGTACCCCGGGTGCACATGTCATGAATATTGCCGCTGTCCTCCGGGCGAAAAATCCGGTGATACCCGTAAATCGTGCAGACCTCCGGATGGCCGGGATCGGTTTTGTGCACGCGCGCCGGATCGGTTGGGGCCTTGCGAATCCGGCTGCGGACCTCATCCGTGGTGGAATCGAGGGAGATGGCGTTGCCGAGGCTTTTGCTCATTTTACTCGATCCGTCGAGCCCATCCAGCCGCTCACCCACGATAATTTGCGGCTCCACCAGGACGGGGGCGTACAGCTCGTTAAAGCGCCGGACGATTTTGCGCGCCTGTTCGATATGGGGAATCTGGTCATCGCCCGCGGGAACCAGGGTGGCTTTGCAGAAGGTGATGTCCGCCGCCTGGCTGACCGGGTAGCCGAGGAAACCGTAATACAGATCCTCGTATCCGCGCTCGGCCGCTTCGCTCTTGATCGTCGGGTTGTGGCGCAGCGAGCTGACCGACACGAACATCGAATAAAACACCGTCAGTTCGGCTATCTCGGGGATCATCGACTGCACGAACAACGTCGCCTGGTCGGGATCAATGCCTACCGACAAATAGTCCAGCGCCACCTGCCGCACGCTTCCGGCCAGCATTTCCGGCGTATGAAAATGGGTGGTCAGCGCCTGCACATCCGCCAGCATGATATAGGTTTCGTACTGCTGCTGAAGCTGCACCCGGTTCTTCAGGCTGCCGACGTAATGGCCCAGATGCAGCTTGCCGGTCGTCCGGTCTCCGGTGAGGACAATGTCCTTGGGTTGTGAGTTTGTTGAAATTGTCATGGTTATTCCTCCTGAATTGAAATTGTTTTGTATACGGGACTTCATTTGCGATCATGTCTAGTAGCCCGGTCTTCCCGGGACGCCACCACCAGCCGTCATCCATGGCCATCACCTCCTTCAGTCATACAGTTTTGCTTTCGTTGATCGGGCAGAAGGGCGTACGTTCTTATATCAACGCCAAAAAAGCCCCGCCCTTGGGATCTCCATGCTAAAAAATATCCAGACGGAGATCTATCCAAGGACGGGGCTCTAGCCCGCGGTGCCACCTTGATTGGCCGCCATCCTCTAGGGATGCAGCCCTGCTCAACAGGTACGGATTCCGGCGCTAAACGAAAAGAAAATTGCGTATGCCTTCCTCGATACCCTGCCCCGGTTAACGGTGGGGACCTGCCGCCCATCCTACTGTCCGCTTCTTTGGGAAGCGTTCCTGTTCAGACGGGGCACTCCGAAGCCCACTTCCGCGCGCGCCCCCACCGGCTTGCACCACCCGCCGGCTCTCTGTAAGGCCGCAATTCGCGCGTACTCTTCTTCATCATCGTGAAAATGGATTTGCACTATTGTAGCTCATTTTTTCGAGGAAGGAAAGAGGGCATCTGCCGTTATTTCGCTCCCATCCCGTTGCACTCTCATTGCAATCCCGGTGCTATTCGGTCACGATTCCGTGGTTAACCTTTTGCTATTCCGTTGTCATCCCGTCGTTATTCCACCGCCGCGGCCCGCCAATAACGCTGCCGTAAAATTTTACTGGCAAGCCGTCGAAAATAAATTACACTAGGACTAATCGCCCATGGGCCTGTCTACTGGGGCATATCTTACAATCGCGAATGATTGTCGTAGAAACGCACATACTTCCCCATTTTTATTGTTGGTATATTGAAGGAAAGCCGGAGGTGTTATGACTGATGAAGCGGGGGATCCGCAATCCGCTGGCGAGAATGAACGTCAGGCAGCAGATGATCCTGCTGTTTCTGGTTCTCGTCATTCCCGTGTTTATTCTGAACGGGTACGGCAACAACAGGGCGGGCCAGATTTTAAAACGCCATGTAACCAATGCTTATATAGAGCTGAACAAGCAAAATTTCAAACTGATCAGCCGCGATATTGAAACCGTTAACAAGGTGACGGCGACGGTATTTCAGAATTCGGTGGTCCAGCAGCTGGACACGACGGGGAAGGACACGGTGCTGCAGCGGGTGAAAACCTACGAGAAGCTGGAGCGCATGCTGAGCTCGTACTCGCAGGAGAGCGATGAGCGCGAGCCGCTGTACTATTCGCTGTACGTGTACGATCCCGGCAACCATTACTTTTTTGCCCCTTATTATCCGGAGTCCAAAAAGTCCGGGGTTTATTTCTTTTCGAACGAGGCCGAGAAGCCGGAATGGTTTGATGAGGCGGTAGCCCGTAAAGGGAACGGCTATTTGCGGCTCACCGATCATTTATCCCCGCCAGCGAAGGGGCAGTATGACCAGAAGACGCTCGGCTATGTCCGCGCAATCAACAACATTGATCAGGGCGGTACGATCGGCGTGCTGATGGTAACGAACGTCGACGCGCGGATCGGCGAATCGCTGAAGACCGTGTCGCTGCCGGAAGGCGAGCTGTATTTTACCGATTGGAACAATCACATTCTGACCTCTACCCAGCCGGATGCCGAGGGCGTGCTCAGCCTTCCTCCCGAAGTAGAGCCGGGGAATTCGCCCATGGGCGTCAAGGACGTCATTACAAAGGATTTTATCTATGTTGTGGATTATAACTATGTGCTCCAGCAGAAGCTGGTGTACAAAGTGCCGGTCAAAGCGCTTTTGCAGCAGCAGGACGAAATGAAGCATGTCATCCAGATCATCTCGGTCGCGTATTTCGCCGCCGGTCTGATCATCATTTTATATTTCTGGCGGTCCTTGATGACCCCGCTGCAGAAGCTGGTCACTTTCGTCCGACGTTATGAGCCGGGGAATGCCGTGCCCGAAACGCCGCACCGGAAGCGCAACGACGAGGTCAGCGTGCTGATCTCCACCATTTACGAAATGGCCCGGCGCCTGAACGATCTGATTCATTATAAATACGACATGGACTTAAAGCAAAAGGAAGCGCAGCTGTCGCTGTTATACCAGCAGATCAACCCTCATTTGTTGTACAACACGTTGGAGAGCATCTACTGGAAAAGCAAGATGGAAGGCAACCACGTGTCGGCCGAGATGATCAAGGACTTGTCCAAACTGATGAAAATCAGCCTGAGCCGCGGGAGGGAGCTGATTACGCTCGGGGAGGAGCTGGAGCATGCGACCGCTTATATCAAGCTGCAGCAGAACCGATACGATTATGTGTTCCAGGTGGACATCAACGTCGCGGAATCGCTGCACCCGTTCAGCATTCCGAAAATTACGCTGCAGCCTTTGATCGAAAACGGAATCATTCATGGCATTAAAAATATGGGCGAAGACGGCGAAATCCGCATCGAAGCAGAGGCGTCCAGGGGCACTCTGCGCATCCGCATCTCCGATAACGGCTACAAACCGGTGGACATCGAAGCCATCAACCGGAACTTAAGCAGTGAAACAGATGATCCTGCGGCCGGTTACGGGGTCCGGAACATCCATCAGCGGATACAGCTTCATTACGGCAAGGAGTACGGCCTTGTCTACAGTGTTCGCCCAGGCGGGGGGACGCTGGTCACGATCACGCTTCCCGCCGAAACGGCAGGCAGTTCATGACAAACAAGGGATAAACAAGCTACATACAAGGGGGAGCATCCATGTTCAATATTTTGGTCGTCGACGACGAGCCGCTCATCTGCAAGGGATTAGCCGGGCTGCTGAGCGCATCGGGCCTCGACATCGGTCAAGTCTACACGGCGGGCAGCGGCCATGAGGCGCTCGATATCGTCCGGATGGAGGAGGTCGACCTGCTCGTCACGGACATTCAGATGGGCGAGATGAACGGAATCGAGCTGATGCACCAGGCGAAAATCATCAAGCCGTGGGTTCAGACGATTATTATTTCAGCGCATGAAACGTTCCAGTACGCGCAAAGCGCGATCCGGCTCGGAGCCAAGGACTATTTGCTGAAGCCGCTGAACAGCGAGCAGTTTCTGGACTCCGTCGGGAGCGTGCTGCTCAAGATGGATAAACGGATACCGCAGGTGAATGAGCTTTTGACAGCCACGCAAGAAGATTTTCGCATGGAGGAGCCCGAGCCCCGCAAGAACGAGCTTCTGAACCGGCTGCTGTCCGAAGAAGCGGGCCATGAATCCAGGGATCTTGAGACGGGCGGTGAATATGGCGAGCTTGGGCTGAAGGGTCCGTATTTTGCCGTCATGAAAATGAGGCTGGACCTTTCCCCCGGCAGTGCGCCCTATACCGACAGGGATCGGCGGCTTCTCCGGTATGCCTCGCTCAATATTGTGAAGGAGCTGCTCGATCAGGAATGGGATGCGCTTCTGTTTTACTCGCCGGATGACGACATCCATGCGATTATCCAGTGGAGCGAGGCGGCGAATGTCGAAACCGGCGAGAACAAGCTCAGCCAGCTCGAAATGGCCGGCCGCAGCGTGTACCATCATATCCGCAAATATTTGAAGCTGGAATGTACAGTCGCCATCAGCCAGATCCTGAAGGGCATTCCTTTTCTTTCCGTACTCGGCCGCCAGGCCGATAAAGCGATGCTGTGGAGCCGGCACTACCCGGACTACCATGTTTTTTATTACGGGGACTTCAATTGGCATAACTACGCTGAAGATCCGTCTGCAGAAGAGCTGTCGACGCAGAGCAACCGGATTGTGGAGAGCACGAGGCGCTATATCGAAGAGAACTACAACCAGAAGGGGCTGACCATTCATGAGGTGGCGAAGAAGAACCATGTCAGTCCGAACTATTTGAGCTACCTGTTTAAGAAAATTACCGGGCATAACCTGTGGGAGTACGTCATCAAGCTGCGGATGGAGGAGAGCCGCCACCTGCTTCAGAACACGGACCTGCGCCGCTATGAAATCGCCGAGCGGGTGGGGTACGAGTCGCCGGAGCATTTCAGCAAAATATTCAAAAAGTATTTCGGCGTGAGCCCGAGCGAGATGAAGAAGTAAGAACAGCTATCATTTCCATAGAACTAGACATGTGCGCGGGCAGCCCGATTTTCTACAATGATCCTTAAGAAACATTAGAGGAAAGAGGGAGACAGATGGGGGAACCCGCTACAGCTATGTTAAAGCCGGAAGCGAAGAGCGAGCCGGCGGGCAGACGAACGAGCAGGTGGAAAAAGCATCTTTGGGGATACCTGTTCATCCTGCCGGCCATTGTCATTTTCATTTTGTTTTTGTGGGTGCCGATTATCAAAGGAGCGGTGTACAGCTTCTTTACGATTGATTTCGTTAAAGGCAACACCTTTGTCGGTTTCGATAATTACGCCAGGGTGCTGCACGACCCCGATGTGTGGACAGCCGTTAAAAATACGCTGTATTACATGTTTTTAACGGTCATCATCGGCTTCTGGGTGCCGATCGTGGCATCGATCGCGATTTCGGAACTGCGGTTTTTTCAGGGCTTTGCCCGGATTGCCGCTTACCTGCCGTTTGTCGTGCCGGGCGTGGTACTGTACGGCATGTGGCGGTGGATGTATGACCCGGTCGGTCCGATCAACGGGCTGCTCAGCAGCTTCGGTGTGGAACCGGTGTCCTTTATCTCCGACGGGCGCTGGTCCATGATCTCGATCGTGTTCATGGAGACGTGGCAGCAGTTCGGATCGGCGATGCTGATCTATTTGGCCGGCGTGCTCAGCATTCCGAGAGACTGGTATGAAGCCGCCGAGATCGATGGGGCCGGCGTGTGGAACCGGATCCGCTACATTACGATCCCTTCCATACGGAATCTGATCGTGCTGATGTTTATCCTGCAAATCATCGGGACGTCCCAAGCCTACCAATCCCAGCTCGCCCTGCTGGACGGGGGACCGAACAACACGACGCTGACTTATGCGCTGCTTATCGTGAAGTACGCGTTCAACCAGCTGGATTACGGCTCGGCGACGGCGCTGGGCATGCTGATGTTTATCGTACTCAGCCTACTCGGACTGCTTCAATTCAAGATGAACAAGGAGGATTACTAGATGAGCCAGCATGACAGAGGAATCCTTTCTTCTTCCGATTTGAGGAAGCCGCTGAACAAAGTGGTGTACGGCATCATGGTGCTTGGCATCGCGGTGATGATCGTCACGATGCTGTACCCGATTCTGATGACGATGTTTAACGGTCTGAAGACGAACCAGGAAGTGAACTCGTTCCCGCCGCATTTCTTTCCGCAAACGTGGAATTGGGGCAATTTCTCGGAAGGCTGGGACTACATCAACCTGCCGATGTTTTTGAAGAATACGATCTTGATCTTCGTCGGCAATCTGCTGATGACTGTGCTGGTGCTTGGCCTGGCCTCGTTCAGCATCTCGAAGCTGAATGTGCCGTTCCGCAGGGGAATCTACTTTTTCATCCTGATGACCTTGTTTATCCCGGCGTCGAGCTATATCATTCCGAACTTCGTGAATTTGAAGGAGCTGGGCCTGCTCAATACGTACTGGGCGTTCTGGCTGCCGGCCGGAGCCAGCGCCTACTATTTTCTGCTGATGAAAAATTTCTTCGACGGCATTCATCCGGAGATCTTCGAAGCGGCCCGTATCGACGGAGCGTCCGAGCTCACAAGCTACGTCAGGATCGCCGTTCCTTTGTCCGTGCCGATCTTCGCCACGCTGGCCATCTTTATCTTTTCCACGGCATGGAACGACTGGTTCTGGCCGTCGCTCGTGATGCACAGCGAGGAGAAGTATACGCTGGCCACGGCGATCTACAAATACGTTATCAACGCGCGGAGCATGGACAACAATATCAAATTCACGATTTTGTTCATGGTCATGATCCCGCCGATCTTCGTGTTCCTCGTGTTCCAGAGGTTCATTATGCGGAGCGTCAGTTTGTCGGCGGTCAAAGGCTGACCGGCCAACATCGTAGGCATGCACATGAAGGGCATACGATTACACATCGATTGATGAACCATCCTCTCTTATGATGAGAGGGTAAACCATACCATTTGACGAAAAGGGGAGTTTCAATGCGTAAGTTTTCCATGGTGCTGATGTGCCTCCTGCTGTCGGCCTCGGTGCTTGCGGCTTGCAGCGGCGGCGGCAAAACGGCCGGCGGCGACAATCAGGGCGCCGGGTCCGAGGGATCCGGATCCGGGGGAACGACGGCGACGACGGATGCGGGGAAATCGGAGGACGATATTACCCAGAAGAAAATCACGATCAAGATCCACTACCCGCTCCCGGACCAAAAAGATCTGCGGGCGCAGGAAGACGACAAGATCAAACGGTTCACCGAGAAGTACCCGAACGTGACGATCGTGAAGGACGACTGGCAGTACAGCGTCAACGAAATCGGCATCAAAATGGCTTCGAACGAAGCCCCGACGTTCTACAACACGTTTGCGACCGAAGCGCAGATGCTGGTGGAACGCGGCTGGGTCGCGGACATTTCGGACCTGTACAACAAGTGGGAATACAAGGACGAAATGAATCCGCTGCTGCAAAACCAGTTCATGGTGGACGGCAAGGTCTACGGCGTTACCCAGAACGGATATATCACGTCGACCATGATCAACAAAGCGCTGCTAGACGCCAAGCAGGTTCCGGTGCCGCCCTTGGACTGGACGTGGGACGATATGTACAACACGGCCAAAGGCGCGGCTGATGTGAAGAAGGGCATCTCCGGCATTGCACCGATGGGGAAAGGCAATGAAGCCGGATGGAACTGGACGAACTTCCTGTTCGAAGCGGGCGGGGAAATTCAGAAGGTGGAGAACGGGAAGTATACGGCGGTGTTCAATTCGGATGCCGGCGTGAAGGCGCTCGATTTCTATAAAAAGCTGAGATGGGAAGCGAACGCCATTCCGAAGGATTGGGCTCTTGGCTGGAGCGATGCCCTGAACGCGTTCCAGCAGGGACGGACGGCGATGGTCATCGCAGGCGCGTATGACGTCATTGACGCCGCGCTCAACCAGGGCGGGCTGAAGCCGGAGAACGTGCTGGCTTATCCGATGCCGGCGGCCGAGAAAGGCGGCAAGCATTACGGTATTCTCGGCGGCAACTATCTCGTCATTAATCCGAACGCCACCAAGGATGAGCAGGAAATGGCGTTCCGCTACATCACGTTCGACTACTTTACGGATAAAGGGCTGGAAGCGCTCGAAGGTAACATCCAGGAGCGTAAGGCCAACAATAAATATTTCGTGCCGGCACCGCTGAACTACTTCAAGGACGATTCGGAGTACGGCAAAAAGGTGGCCGCGATTTACGACAAGTACGACAACGTGTACAAATACGATCCGAACCTGTTTGGACTGCTGGACGGCAAGCCTGAAGCCCAGTACGGCACCCAGGATTACTATGGCGCAATGTCCAACGTCGTACAGGAGCTGTTCTCGAAGAAAGACACGGACTCCAAGAAGCAGCTGGACGACGCGGCCAAACTGGTGCAAACCAAATTTTTCGATGAGATCAAGCCTCAGCAGTAAGGAAGCGGACGGCCGGAATGGTGGCCAGATGTTAGCTTAGAGGTACTTATCATAAATACAAAAAAAGACCCTGTCCACGGCATAACAGCCGCAGGCAGGGTCTTCCGTTATAATCGGGGTGGATTCCAATAATCCCCGGATCCTCTTTTACTTGCTGATCTCCTTGAAGGAGGCTTCTGCTGCTTCCAGCGTCGCGTCGATATCCGCTTCGGTATGGGCCGTGGTCAGGAACCAGGCCTCGTATTTGGACGGCGCGAGATTGATATTACGGTTTAGCATGGCGCGGAAGAAGGCGGCGAAAGCTTCGCCGTCCGTATCCTGCGCTTCGTCGTAGTTGGTCACCGGATGGTCGCAGAAATGTGTGGACAGCGAGCCGCGGATACGGTTGATCGTCAGCGGCACGCCGTAGCGGCCGGCCGATGCCTGCAGTCCGTCCGCGAGCTTCGCAGCGAGCCGGTCCATCTCTTCATAGACGCCCTCGCCTTGAAGCACTTCAAGGCAGGCGATGCCCGCCGAGATGGAGGCCGGGTTGCCCGCCATCGTGCCGGCCTGGTAGGCCGGGCCGAGCGGCGCGACCTGCTCCATCACTTCCTTGGACCCGCCGTAGGCTCCAATCGGCAGCCCGCCGCCGATGATTTTGCCGAGGGCGGTCAGATCCGGCCGGATCGCGTCATGGTTCTGCAGGCCCGCAAAGGTCTGCGTGCTGCCGTAGTGGAAGCGGAAGGCGGTGATCACCTCGTCATAGATGACGAGGGAGCCGTTGTCATGGGCCATGCGGCAGAGGCCCTCGAGGAAGCCCTCCTTCGGCATAACCATGCCGAAGTTGCCGACGATCGGCTCGACCATGACGGCCGCCACGTCGTCACCCCATTTGGCCAGCGCCGCCTGAAGGGCGTCGAGGTCATTATAAGGCACGGTAATGACCTCGTGCGCAATGCTCGTCGGGATGCCGGCGCTGTCCGGAATGCCGAGCGTGGAAGGGCCCGAGCCGGCTGCCACGAGCACCAGATCCGAATGGCCGTGATAGCATCCGGCGAACTTGATGATCTTGTTGCGCTTCGTGTAGGCACGCGCGACGCGGATCGTCGTCATGACGGCCTCGGTGCCGGAGTTGACGAAGCGGACCTTGTCCATCGACGGGATCGCTTCCTTCAGCATCCGGGCGAGCTGGATTTCGAGCTGCGTCGGCGTTCCGTACAAGGTGCCGTTCTGAGCGGCACGCGTAATGGCTTCCGTGATATGCGGGTGGGCGTGGCCGGTAATGATCGGGCCGTAAGCGGCGAGGTAATCGATATAACGGTTGTCGTCCTCATCCCAGAAATAAGCTCCGTTCGCCCGCTTCATAAAGACGGGCGCCCCGCCGCCAACCGCCTTAAACGAGCGGGAGGGGCTGTTGACGCCGCCGACGATGTGCTGCAGTGCTTCTTGATATAATTGTTCAGAACGTGTTCGATTCATGACGGATAACTTCCTTTCTCAAATAAAAAGCAGGCGGGCAGCCTAGTTGCTGCTGCCCGTACTGCTGTTCTCCCCGGTCTCCCCGGAGGTTGTTGAATTGGTATTGGTTGGGGTGCCTGTTTTGCCTTCGCTGGATACCGGCACCGTCTCCGGCTTGTTCATAATGTCCTGGATATACTGCTTCAGCTTGCTTTCGCTGGAAACGGTCAGGACGGAAGCACTGCCGATCTTTTCCTCTTTCAGCAGCTTCATCGGCGGAATTTGCTCGCTGCCGGCCATTTGACTCTGGTAACCGACCGTAGCCAGCTTCCACATGTCATTGACGGACAGGTTCGTATCTATATATGGGCTGACCTGCTCCAAAATGTTCGGCAGCTTCATGATGGACGTCGTGGACTGCATTTTTTGGGCGACCGCCTTCAGGAAGGCCCGCTGCCGCTCCGTCCGCGTGAAGTCCGATGTTGCGTCATGACGGAAACGGACGTACTGCAGAGCCGTTGTGCCGTCGAGATGCTGCTGGCCCTTTTTCAGGTCGATATCGTATTCATGGTTGTCTGCGTTGCTCGGATAATACATATCCTTCTCCACGTAAAAATCTACGCCGCCGACGGCGTCCACCAGCTTGATGAATCCTTGAAAGTCCGTATAGACATAATACTGGATAGGAATGCCAAGCAGATCGCCGACCGCCTTCATTGCCGTATTCGGTCCATGGGTAATCGCTGTATTGATGCGGTCTTGGCCGTGTTCGGGAATGTCGGTGTACGTATCGCGGAGGATCGAAAAGACATTGATGCGCTTCTTGACGGGATCCAGGGAGGCGACCATCATGCTGTCAGACCTGGGAACCTCACCTTCCTTGATGCCGCGGGCGTCCACGCCCATCAGCAGGATGTTGACCGGTTCGGTGCCTTCCCATTTGGGAGGATCGGGAACTTTGACTTCGACGGGGGTAACCGATTTAAAAGGAGAGTTTTCAGCGGACTTCTGCAATCCCTGCAGGCCATTATAAATCGATGCGAAATAATAGACCGCATAACCGATGATGGCTAATACGATAATGGCTACAATCCATAATATTGTTTTTTTCCTTGGAGTCATTCCTTTTCTTCCTTTCGCTATCCTGTTGAAGGAGAGTGCTTGTCTTCGACATGTTCAGACATTTGTAGAGTAAGGATTCATTTATTATAATTTTTTTTGACAATACAATCAATTTTACATTCTGGAAAGCATTTCACCAAGATAAAATGAACGAAAGTGTTCAATTTATATAGATGCAGTGCTTGGCCTCTGAAAGGAGAAAGTGATACATATGACACAATTTGCAGTTGGAGACATGGTTCCCGATTTTACCCTTCCGGCTTCTACAGGGGAGGAGATAACCCTCAGCAGCTTTAGGGGACGCAAGGTGGTGCTGTATTTTTACCCGAAGGACAATACGCCCGCGTGCACGCAGGAAGCCTGCGATTTCCGCGACGCACTTCCTCAGATTGAAGCGAAAGGCGCGGTCGTGCTCGGGATCAGCCCGGACGAGCTTAAATCCCATGGCAAATTTGCCGAGAAATACAGCCTGCCGTTTCCTTTGCTGTCCGACAAGGACCATCATGTGAGCGAATTGTACGGCGTATGGCAGCTGAAGAAAATGTACGGGCGCGAGTTCTGGGGTGTCGTCCGTTCGACGTTCCTGATCGATGAAGAGGGAAGGCTCATCAAGGAATGGCGGAAGCTCCGGGTGGCGGGCCATGCCGGCGACGTCGTGTCAGTCCTTTAATTTTATGTAGCTCGCCGTACAAATATTAAAACGCATGATCATACCTATAGGAAGTAAAGCATTGAATAGGGGCTGGGCTGCCTGGAATGGTTCGGGGGCCCAGTTTTGGTCTGCAGCCGCTCCGGGTACCGCTCTTCTAATGAAAGCGATTCCGGTAAATTTCATGGATATTTTTGAAAATGAAATGCAAAAATATATGTAAATTTATTCTTATGTTTTTATTGACACGTAAACATGTTGGTTTTAAAATAATTCGTATGCGAAATATTAAGAGATGGAAATAGAAACAGGGTGAAGAATGATTTTGGGTCCTCAAGAAGAAATTCTCGAACTGTTGTACTCTTTTCGCCAGGTCAATCTCACGTTTTACCAAATCTTCTGGAAGCATGCCGCTGCTCTTGAGACCACCTGGATTCAATATCTTGTCCTGCACACGCTCCGCGAGCATCCGGACATCGGACTCTCCGAGCTGGCAGATTTAATTCTTATGGGGAACAGCGCCACCAGCGGGGTTGTCCATCGGCTCGTCAAGGCCGGGCTCGTTGAACGCAGACGGCTCCAGTCGGACCGGCGGTCGATCGCGCTGCGGATAACTGAGAAGGGAGATGAACTTAGACAGCAGACCGAGCAAGTCAGCATGGGCTGCCTGCTGCCTCTTTTACAGATCAAACAGGAGGACAGAAGCCATTTACTAGCGACACACCAGCAAATTATTCAGATTTTCAGCCAAAAGGGAGAGAGAGAAAGAAATTATGAATAGCAGTCAAGCTCAATCAATGGAGCATATCCGGAAAGGGCCGATCATTGCCGCACTGCTCCTCGGCGCATTCGTGGCATTTTTGAATCAGACCTTGATGAATATTGCCCTGCCCAAAATTATGGATGATTTGGGCATTCAGCCGACGACAGGCCAATGGCTTACGACCGGCTTCATGCTGGTTAACGGCGTATTGATTCCAGTATCGGCATTTTTGATCGCACGGTTTACAACCCGCCAGCTGTTTATTTCGGCGATGACGATGTTTTCGCTGGGAACGCTGATATGCGCGATATCACCCAATTTTGGGATACTTATGGCGGGCCGCGTCATTCAGGCGGCTGGCGCAGGCATTCTGATGCCGCTGATGACCGTCGTGTTCCTGAACATTTTCCCGATCGAAAAACGGGGCTCTGCGATGGGCATGATGGGGATCGCCATGATCCTGGCTCCGGCTATCGGACCGACGTTGTCGGGGTACATCGTTGAACATCACTCCTGGCGGGTTCTGTTCTACATCATCCTGCCGGTAGCGATCATCGCCACGTTAATCGGCGTATTTTTCTTGAAGAACGTAACGAGTGTGACCAAACCGAAATTCGATTTCCTGTCGGTGGTTCTGTCGACCATCGGCTTCGGCGGCCTGCTCTATGGCTTCAGTGACGCGGGTACCGACGGATGGGGAAGCGCGACCGTTATTTCCACGCTGATTGTCGGTGCGGTAGGTCTGATCCTCTTTGTATGGCGCCAGCTCGTATCCAAGATTCCGATGCTCGAGTTCCGGATTTTTAAATACAATATGTTTACGCTGACGACGATCATTAACGTCATTATCACGATGGCGATGTACGCGGGCATGATCCTGATGCCGATCTTCCTGCAGAACATCCGCGGCTTCACGCCGCTCGAATCGGGCCTCATGATGCTGCCCGGCGCGATTCTGATGGGGATCATGTCGCCGATTACCGGCGCGGTCTTTGATAAAATCGGCGCAAGATGGCTGGCCGTCGTCGGCTTGATCATCACGGTGATCATGACTTATGAATTCAGCCGTTTGACGGTTGAAACATCGTACACCCATCTGATCGTCATTTACACGATTCGGATGTTCGGTATGTCGATGCTGATGATGCCGATTCAGACCGCCGGTCTCAACCAGCTGCCGCGGAACATGAACGCCCACGGTACGGCGATGTCCAACACGCTGCGTACGATTTCGGGCTCGATCGGTACGGCGATCCTGGTGACGGTCATGACCAATGAAACGAAGAGTCATGTCAAGGACGTTCTTGCCGGGGGTACAGTCAATCCGGCCGACAAAGCCGCTATGGCGAAGCTGACCGCCGATTCGATGGTTCACGGCATTAACTATGCGTTCATTGTTGCAACTTGGCTGAGTGTCGCCGCGCTGGCTCTCGCTTTCTTCATCAAAAGAACGAAGCCGCACACCGAGCTCAAGAACGAGCTTCAAGGGCAAAGCGTCAGCACCGCAAACGCGGAGGGTTAATGAACTTATATTTTTAGGATGTAAAAGAAAAGACGCGCACTGCATTTCATGCAGCGTGCGTCTTTTTTATTTGTGGGAACGGGAGAGGAAGACGTCGCGGGACGGAGCTGATCGCTTCCTTGCCGTGGCCGTTCACTGCCCGGCATGTCAGCTGACATGCAGTTTGGACAGCAGCGAGCGCATTTTTTTGCGGTAACGGTAGACAAGAAACCCGACAGCAGCGATAATGACAGCGCCGACAATCCAGAAGGAGTACTTTTCCACCAGGTGAAAAGCGAACTTCCACTGCGGCCCGAATATTTTGCCGATGCTGATAAACAACAAGACCCAAACCAGCGCTCCGCTGTAGGCGAACAGCGCAAACTTGCGGAAGGGCAGGGCAATCATGCCGGCGAAGTAGCCGGTAAAATGGCGGACGCCGGGGATGAAGTATCCGATAAAGACCAGGCTTTGCCCGTATTTGTTAAACCAGCGGCTGGCCCGTTCCAGTTTATGCTCGGAGAGCAGGAACCATTTGCCGTAGCGCTGGAGAAAAGGGAGGCCTGCCTTGAGGCCGATAAAGTATGTAATGGTCATCCCCAGGGTCGTTCCGGCAAACGCAATAATCAGCAGCCACCCGTAATGAAGCATGCCGTCGTAGGACAGGAAGCCTGCATAGGCCATCGTCGTTTCTCCGGGAAAGGGGAGGGCGATAAATTCCAAAGCCAGTCCGAGAAACAGCACGAGGTAGCCGTACTGCTCGAACATCAAATGTATCCATTTTAACAATTCCAAAAGGTTTTCACTCCAATTCAGGTCGGGCCCCAAAGATCACACAACCGGACTCCAACGAGTTACAACGGACTCCGATGGAATGCCATCCGGAAGCAAGAATGATTAAGCTCTTGAAAGATTCGGCTTTCCTTAAGTCTATTTCCACTTCTCTCACCATATAATCTACCAGAAAGCAGAACTCATAGAAATAGTGGAGGTAGAAGGTACATGGTGAAGAAGACATTCAGCGTTGTTCTGGGATCGATCGGGGTCGTATTGGCGGTGATGGCTCTCCTATTCTGCGCAAGCGTCTGGGAAGGGCGAACCTTGCTTCAGCCTATGACGCCCTTGGTTCAGAATGCGGTCAAGACGGCCCCGGGCATTGAAGCTGCAAGGGAAAAGAGTTCTGCTGTCATCGGACGGCAAACCGATCCGGTCCATGTGGACCAAGCGGGGCTGCTTGCCTCCAATACGACGAAGAAAGCTGCTCCGGTCAGTCCCAAAACGGTGTATCTGACCTTTGACGACGGCCCTAGCGATTTAACGGGCCAGGTGCTGGATATTTTAAAGAAAAACAAGATTGGCGCAACCTTCTTTGTTCTCGGTGAGCAGGTAAAGAAATATCCGCAGCTCATTTCGCGGATCTACGAGGAAGGCCATGCCATTGGCAATCATACATATGACCATAATTATACCGAACTCTATCAATCTTTTCCTGCGTTCTGGGACCAAATCAAAGAGACCGAAGAGGAGATACACCTGATCACGGGAGAAAGGCCGCAGCTGGTCAGGGCCCCCGGGGGGACGGCCGGGCATTTTGACGACACGTATTTTAAACTGCTGCAGCAGGCAGGGTACGTCGTGACGGATTGGAACGTGGACAGCGGCGATTCCAAGCGGCGTGATGTCCCGGCTGCGGAGATCGTGAAGGGTGCCACGACGGACGTCCCGGGAGGCAAGGTAGTTCTTCTTATGCATGACGGTCCCGGCCATTCGGAAAGCGTGAAGGCCCTCCCGCAAATAATTAGCTGGTACAAGGCCCGTGGATATCAGTTCGGTGTGTTGTCACCGCAAGACCCGCCGGTTCAATTTAAAGTGAATGCCACAGCCCGCGGACTGAAGCGAAGCGCGCCAAGCGCCGCCTGGATTCAGTCGCATATTGCGCAGAATGCCGCATTGTTCGAGCCTGGCAAACCGCTCCGCCTGGATGTCGGCGGGCTCGAGACCACGCTGGATACCGGCGAGTACAGCATTGTTGACGGACATTACATGGTGCCTTTGCGCGCGCTGACCGAGCGGATTGGGGGCAATACGGTCTGGGATTCGGCCGGGGCGGCCTGGGTCGCGTCCTTGTCGGCGGACGCCGCGGTTTCGCTGCGGATCCATGCGGACACGGGCAGGCTGGAGGCGGTGGAGGGCAATCAGGTGGTCTCTAGGGAGACGCTGCAGGTGCTGACGGTCAATGGATCGCTGTGGGTGCCTCTGCGCAGCTTGTTTGAAGCTTCCGGATATGCCGGAATCACGGCATCGGTTAATGAAGAGGAGCGGCGGGTCACAGTATTTTAACGGTCTTGGTGCCTAATGGAGCGAATCTACGATTTTTGCAGAGAGTTTAGTCACTCTTAAAAAATGAGCCGGTGCGGCAGGTCTACTTCCTTTTCTACATGGAGAGAATATTGATAGATTCCCTGTTTTGACGGGAACAAGCCATGATTGGAAACGGAGGTTGTTACTATGTCGACTCCATCGGTATTTCATGATGATGTTGCCCCGGAATTATTGAACCGCGTCTTATCGCGCGTCGGATCCGTTATCGTCGGTAAAGAAAAGGAAATACGCCTGGCCCTAATATCCATGCTTAGCGGCGGCCACATTCTGCTGGAGGATGTTCCAGGGGTAGGTAAAACAATGCTGGTCCGGGCCATCGCCGCTTGCCTTGGCTGCACGTTCGGCCGGATCCAGTTCACATACGATCTGATGCCCGGCGACGTAACGGGCACTTCGATATACCATCCGCACAGCGGCAGCTTCGAGTTCCGGCCCGGGCCGGTTCTCTCCAATATCGTGCTGGCTGACGAAATCAACCGGGCTTCGCCCCGGACCCAATCCGCCCTGCTGGAGGCGATGGAAGAGCGGAAGGTGACCGTGGACGGCACCACCTATCCGCTTCCGCGCCCGTTCCTGCTGCTGGCGACGCAAAACCCGCTGCATTTCGAAGGGACTTACCGCCTGCCCGAGGCGCAGATGGACCGGTTCATGATGCGGCTGAGCCTGGGGTATCCGGAGCCGGCTCAAGAGGTGGAGCTGCTGACGCGAATGCAGCTGGAGCATCCGCTGGACGCCATAAAGCCGGTCATGCTGGCGGAAGAAATGGCGAACATGCAGCGCGCCGTCCGCGGCGTCTTCGTAGACGAGTCCATCAAGCTGGCCCTCGTCCAGGTGGCCGACGCCTCGCGCCGGCATCCGAACGTCCAGCTCGGCATCAGCCCGCGGGGGACGCTGGCCTGGATGAACGCATCCCAGGCCTCGGCCTATATGGCCGGCCGCTCTTATGTCATCCCGGATGACATCAAGGATACCGCCGTGCCGGTCCTCGCCCACCGGCTGATGCTGAACCATGCCGCGCTTCTTGCGGGGGCCGGCGGCGAGGAGCTGGTCCGGGAGCTGCTGCAGCAGCTGGTACTGCCCGTTCACTCCCGCAAAGGAGGCCGCTTATGATGCGGCGGGTCCTCGAATGGGGGATCGGGCTGGCCGTGCTGGGCGGTCTGGTGGCCATGTACCGGCTGCACGGAGGCGAGGCCTTATGGTTCATGATGTTTGTGACCTGCCTGGTGCTGGCTGGCGGCATGCTGGTTCAGCTGCTCGGCCCCCGGCAAATTCTTGTGGAACGCAGCTTGCCCCAAAGCCTGATTCCGGCGGGGGAGGCGGTGCCCGTGACCCTGCGGATTCATTTCCGCTCACCGCTGCCCCTCCCCTGGATGGCTGTGGAGGATTATTATACCGGCGGGAGCTTCCGCCGCGTGCTCTTTCCGGGATTTCGGCGCTCCTTAACGTATCGCTATGAGATTCCCGCTCTTCCGCGGGGGCATTACGGGTTTGAAGCCTGTGCGCTGGAATGGGGCGGCTTGTTCGGCTGGTTCCAGGGAAGGAAGGTCGTTAAGGGAGAAGGCCGGTTTATCGTGCTGCCGGAGCCGCTGCCCGTCGGACAGGAATGCCGGCCGGCGGCTTCGCTGTCTTACAGCGAAGAGGCCAGTCTCCGGCCTCCCCGGTTTGCGGACGGCATGAAGGGGATGGAGGTGCGGGAATACGTTCCGGGGGATCCGCCGAACCGTATCCATTGGAAGCACCTTGCCCGGTGGGGCCGCCTGCATACGAGCCTGCCGGAGGAGGCGCAGCAGTCCTCTTACGCGGTCATGATCGACCGCTCCTTCAGCGGCTATATGCCGGACGGCGCCCGGGCAGGCGACGTCAGCGGCGAGGCCGCGCAGCGGGGGTTCGAGACCGCCGTATCGACGGCGGCAGGGCTGCTCGTTGAAGCCGGGCGTGCCGGCGAGAAGGCGGTGCTGCTCGGCTCCGGGCTTCGTGCCGATATGCCGGGAGAAGCCGGAGGAACCGGCCCTGCGTCAAGGCAGGAGACCGGGCCGGAGATCACCGGCATGCTCGCAGCCTTGTCGGGACTGACGTTGGCCGGCGGCATGCCGCTGCCTGCACAGCTTCAGGAAGCCGCCGGGAACTTGAAAGGCAAAAGAACGGCCGTCGTCACCGGCTATCTGACCGACGAGCTGCTCCGCGCCGTATCCGGAATCATCTCCTCCGGGGGATATGTGGATATCTATTGCGCAGGCGCTTCGGAAAGAAACGGCAGCAGCGATTCGGCATCGTACGCTGCGGCGGTTCACGATCCCGGCCTGTTCCGCCGGGCGGCGCTGCTTTCACGTCTGGGGGCCGGCGTATTTATCGTGCACGGCGGCCGCGTATCCCGCGTCGGTCACGTGGAGTCGAACTTCCCCGGAGAGGGGGCGGTATAGATGGAGGAGCGTACGGATCCGCTTCTGTACAGACTCATCATCTCTCTGCCCTTTATGGGGCTGTTCGCCGAATGGCTCATTCCGCTCCGGCCGCTGACGGGTTCCGCGGACGACGGATTTATGACGACGCTGTTGTGGCTGACAGCGCTTCTGCTGCTGTGGGGAACCCTGCTGGCGAGGTGGACGTTGACCCTCCCGGTGTACTTTCTGCTGGTCGGCGCCGCTTGGTATAGCGTTTCCGGAGAGGGTCAGCCCTTTAGCTGGCTGATTTCCTGGATATCGCAATGCCGCGATGATATTCTGCTGCTGCTGTCCACCGGGCACTTTGCCGAGACCAGCTCGGAGACCCGGACGCTGGTTTTGATTGTCGGCTGGTCCATATTGGTTTATTCCGTGCAATCGCTCGCCCTATCGCGGCGCAGCATTTTTCTGTTCGCCGCGGCCACCCTGCTCTACTTGATATGCCTTGAGACGCTGCTCGGCATCCATATTTACGCCGATATGATCCGCACCTGCGGTTTGCTGCTGCTGCTTCAAGGGATGCTGCATTTGTCCGGACTGCGCGAGAGCGATACGTCGGGGAGGTTTGGCGGCAAGGTGTACGGCACCTGGATCGTGTCGCTCAGCCTGTTGTCCCTTCTGGTCCTCGGCGGCAGCTGGGGACTGGGATATGCGGCCGAGGCCAAGCCTCCGGGGAGGTTATCCTTGGAGCAGGCGGCCGGCCGACTGGAATCCTGGATCCGGGACAATTACGGCGACGCCTCAGCCACAGCCGTGACGGGCTACAACCTGAGCGGGGACGATCAGGACATGGGAATGCCCCTGAGCCAAGGGGGCAGGCTCTATTTTGAAGCGGAGAGCCCCGTCCCTACATATTGGCGCGGGGAAACGCTCAGCCTCTATGACGGCCGTAAATGGGCCGGCCAGGAGGCCGATTCCCGCACCCTGTTCATTCCGGGCGCGGTCCGGCCTGAAGGCTCAGACCCGGAAGCAGAGGAGCCGGCCGCTCCGATGGCTGAGTACCGGACCGTTACCCAGCAAATCATGTTCAGCCGGCCCATGACCGAGAGCTTCCCTCTCTTTGCCGGCGGTCCCATCGCCGAAGTGCTCGACCTGGAGTCGAGCCGGAAATCGGTGTCCCTGACCGTGATCGCCGACGAAGATGCGGGAACGGTCAAGGTGCCGCTGATTTCGGGCGTGCCGGAGGTGAACGGCTACCGGATCAAGGCGGACATTCCCGCCGTGGATCCTCAGGTGCTGAGGGAAGAGAAGGGCGCGGATCCGGCGCGGGTGAAGGACGAATACCTTCAGCTGCCGGACAAGCTGCCCGAACGCGTGAAGCAGCTGGCGGACCGGATTACGTCGGCGTCGCTCACGCGATATGACGCGGTCGTCGCGGTAGAGGACTATTTGAAAACCTACTATGCCTACACGATGGATACCCGCGTTCCGCCCCAAGGCGAGGATTTTGTGGATGACTTTCTGTTTACGACAAGGAAAGGATACTGCAACCACTTTTCGACCGCTATGGCGGTAATGCTGCGAAGCGAGGGAATTCCAACAAGGTATGTCAGGGGATTTGCCCCGGGAAAAGAGGACAGCAGCCACCCGGGACGCTATCAAATCAGCGAAGGCGACGCTCACGCCTGGGTCGAGGTGTATTTCCCCGGCTCCGGCTGGATTCCGTTCGACCCGACGCCTGGATTCGCGCTGCCTGCTGACAGCGGAACGGTCCAGGCACAGGACGTTCATTCAGGGGGGACCTGGGATTGGGCTCGCGCCGCCCTCCAGTTGAAGAACATCACGCTCGGGATCACGTCTTTTATAGCCAAGCATGCGTGGATCGCGGTTGGAGCAGCTGCCACCGCTCTGCTGCTGGCCGCCGCCGTCCGCTGCGCCTGGATGTATCGCGGCCTGATTTGGCTGTGGTGCCTGGTGTATTTATCGCGGCGGACCTTTCCGGGCAAGGAGCAGCTGCTCCGGGCGGCGCTTCCGGCCTGGAAGGGCATTACCCGCCGCTATGGCGCGGCTCCGCCGGGGGCCACCGTTCGGGAATACGTGCAGTCCCTACAGGTCGATGATGAAATGATGCGCAAAGAAATGTACGATTTTGCCGCGGAATGGGAAAAGATAGCTTATGGTCAGGTTCCCGTAAGCCGCAGCCAAGGGAGCGCTTTCCTGCGAAGATGCCTTTTGATCGCCGGCAAGCTGGCATAACTTAGGTGCTGCGGCTTCCTTGACGGTATGAATTATCGTTGCGTATAATTGATTTCATTAATTGAGGGAGGCACGGTAATGAATAAGCCAAATGAAATCATCGTTGTCCTCGATTTCGGGGGACAATATAACCAATTAATCGCAAGACGCATCCGCGATCTGGGAGTATATAGCGAGCTCTTGCCTTTTAACACGCCAATCGAGAAGATCCGGGAGCTGAACCCGAAGGGTATCGTGTTCTCCGGCGGACCGCTCAGCGTGTATGCGGAAGACGCACCCCATGTAGACCCGGCTGTGTACGATTTGGGGCTGCCGATCTTCGGCATTTGCTACGGCATGCAGATGATGGCGCAGCAGCTCGGCGGCAAAGTGGAGCGCGCGCACAAACGCGAGTACGGAAAAGCAGAGCTTGAGTTTAAACCGAACACGACGCTTACCCAAGGATTGGACAACCGTCAGGTCGTATGGATGAGCCACGGGGACCATGTCGTTGAGCTTCCGTCCGGCTTCCAGCTCGACGCGGGTACGGAGTCGGCTCCGATCGCGGCGATGAGCCATGGCGAGAAGAAGCTGTACGCGGTGCAGTTCCATCCGGAAGTACGTCACTCCGTGAACGGCAACGAAATGATCCGCAACTTCCTTTATGAAGTTTGCGGCTGTGAGGGTAACTGGACGATGGAATCCTTTATCGAGGATCAGGTTCGTGAAATCCGCGAAACCGTCGGTGACCAGAAAGTGCTGTGCGCGCTGAGCGGCGGCGTGGATTCCTCTGTCGTTGCGATGCTGATTCACAAGGCGATCGGCGATCAGCTGACCTGTATGTTTATCGACCACGGCCTGCTGCGCAAGGGCGAAGCCGAGAGCGTAATGGATACCTTTGTAGGCAAATTCGATATGAAGGTTGTCAAAATCGACGCCCGCGAGCGTTTCTTGTCCAAGCTGGCCGGCGTGGACGATCCCGAACAAAAACGGAAAATCATCGGCAACGAATTCATTTACGTGTTTGAGGAAGAGTCTGCGCGTTTTGACGACTTTGCCTTCCTGGCACAAGGAACGCTGTACACGGATATCGTCGAGAGCGGAACGGCAACGGCTCAGACGATCAAGTCGCACCATAACGTGGGCGGCCTTCCGGAGGATATGAAATTTAAACTGATCGAGCCGCTCAAAACGCTCTTCAAGGACGAAGTCCGCAAAGTCGGCGAGGAATGCGGTCTGCCTGATGAAATCGTTTATCGCCAGCCTTTCCCGGGTCCGGGCCTTGCGATCCGCGTGCTGGGCGAAGTGACGGAAGAGAAGCTGACGATCGTTCGGGATTCCGACTACATTTTGCGCGAAGAAATCGCCAAAGCCGGGCTTGACCGGGAAATTTGGCAGTACTTCACGGCTCTACCGAACATGAAGAGTGTGGGCGTCATGGGTGACGCACGTACGTATTCGTATACCGTCGGCATCCGCGCGGTAACTTCGATCGACGGCATGACCGCCGACTGGGCCCGCATTCCGTGGGACGTATTGGAGAAAATTTCGGTGCGTATCGTCAACGAGGTGGAGAACGTTAACCGCATCGTGTACGATATCACCTCCAAGCCGCCGGCCACGATCGAGTGGGAGTAAGGTTAATCGTTATCCTTTTCAAGGTTCAAGATCCGTATCTGCTTAGGCAGGTGCGGGTCTTTTTTTTGTTTTTTACATAATTTCCGGGTCGATTCCAAAAGCTAAGCCCTATATAGAATGAACTAAAGAAATGAACGTTACAGGGCTGCAGTGGGCCGTTATAACAGGAAGTTCAATGCAAAACTTTAGTTCAATCTATCTAGTTAGAGAAAATGTTCTGTATAAGGCGCCATCGTTCCATGGGAGAAATATGTAAATTTCCGAACATTGAATCATGTCATACTCTCGATTATTCGTTTTTTCTGTTGACAAGTGAAGCTTGTCTCCATACAATGAATGATGTGAGAAACGACATATGTTCTTTCGTATAATCCCGGGAATTGGCCCGGGAGTCTCTACGAGATCACCGTAATGATCTGGCTACGAATTTAGAAGAGATGATGTCCAACTCGCAGCGCAGCTTGCCTTGACCATGGTAAGTCCAAGCTGATGCTGGCGGGATATCTCTTTCTTTCATTCATAATGTCCGGTGGTCGCTTTGCGGTCTGCCGGGCTTTTTTGTCGTTCTGACTCAAATTTCTAAGGGGGATTATTTGAAAATGGAACGGTTCTTTAAATTAAAGGAACGCGGCACAAATGTAAAAACAGAAATGATCGCCGGTCTCACGACGTTTATGGCGATGGCGTACATCCTGTTCGTCAACAATCTGTTTCTCGGGCCGGACGGTGCGGGTATCCCTCATGAAGGCGTGTTTTTCGCCACCGCAGTCGGCGCGGGCCTCGTTACCATCCTGATGGGATTGTTTGTCAATATCCCGATCGCCTTGGCGCCGGGTATGGGTCTGAACGCTTATTTTATGACCGTCGTGCTTGGATCCAATGGTCAAATTACCTGGCAGGCTGCTTTGGGCGCCGTATTTATTTCGGGTATTATTTTTATCATTCTGACGGTAACGCGCGTCCGGCAAATGCTGATGGTCGCCGTTCCGAAAAACATTAAGACTGCCATTACGGTGGGGATCGGCCTGTTCGTCGCCATCATCGGCTTCAAGCTCGCCAACCTGATCTCGATCACCGTGAACGCTGGTACCGATATCAGCAAGCCGATCGGCGGCGGAAGCTTCAACCTGGCACTAAGCGATTTCTTTACACATAAAGATGCGCTGCTTGCTTTGATCGGACTTTTGATTATCGCCATTCTGATGGTGCTGAAAGTAAGAGGGGCACTCCTGATCGGCATTATCGTAACGACGCTGATCGGCATTCCAATGGGCGTGACGGACCTCAGCGGCTTGTCCCATGCCAACTGGCTGCCTTCGTTCTCCAACCTGGCTGTCGGAGATCTGGATCTGAAGGGCGCGCTGCACATCGGATTGTTCGA
>NZ_JBBPAY010000001.1:747500-1512500 GCF_038009285.1 Paenibacillus sp. FSL R5-0378 | reverse complement strand
TTTATAAAAACCCTCTGCTATAACGGACGACAGCGCAAAATGCTGATGTACGGAAAGGGGAGCTTACGAGCATATGAATTCATTTTTCTATGTGCTGAATGGCAGGAAAATAAAACGCACATTTCTCGTGCTGGCCGCAGCGGTATTTGCCATCGGTATCATCTATGTCGAGAGCGACAACATCACGGTATTCTCTGAAGGGGCTCCAGCAGCCATTTACAGCGTCCCTACCGAGAAGAAAGTGATCGCCCTGACGTTTGATATCAGCTGGGGGGAAAAGCGGGCAGAGCCCATTCTGAAGGTTCTGAAGGACAAGAATGTGCAGAAGGCTACTTTCTTTTTATCCTCCCCTTGGGGAAAAAGCCATCCGGATATCGTAAATGACATCAAAAACAGCGGGTTTGAAATCGGAAGCCACGGCCACAAGCACGTGAATTACAGCACGCTGAGCGACGAAGAAATTCGCAAGCAGCTGATCACCGCCAATTCTATATTAACCGATTTGACCGGCAAGGAACCCAATCTCCTCCGCCTCCCCAACGGGGATTTTGACAAGCGGGTATTGAAGATCGCAGACAGCCTTAATTACAAGGTCATCCAATGGGATACCGATTCCCAGGACTGGAAAAACATCGGTGCGCAAAATATCGTTAACCGTGTTGTGTCGAAGGCACACCCCGGGGACATCGTGCTTCTCCATGCGAGCGACTCGGTCAAGCAGACCCATGAAGCGCTCCCGGTCATCATTGATGAGCTCCGCAAGCAGGGATACGAATTCGTAACCGTGTCCGATCTGCTCAGCCAAGCGGATACCAAGGGAAAAGAGATTCACGACCAGGCGGCGATGCAGCAAGCCATTGATGACGCAGCCGGCATGTAATGATAAGCAGAGAAAAAAGAGCTAAGGATCTTAGCTCTTTTTTGCGTTCAACACTTTATGAAGGATTAAAATTTGGTAAGCATTGCAGACGATCAGCGGAACCAGAATAAAGACGGTAGCGTTGTTTACGCCAATCTTGAGTCCTCCCACCAGCTCCACGATCGTGATCGCGGTCATGAAGAAGATTGTCGGTATCCAAGCCGTCGGATTGGTCGCTTTCGCCTTAAAATAAGCTACAACAATGGCTACGACCAGGATCGATATGCCGACAACCAAGTCGGATATCTGGCTGTTCTCCTTCCCGACAAATGAGCGGAAAAACATGACTTCAAGCAGTGCCAGAACCGCGAGGACAAGCTGTATGTACTGCCATACTTTTTTGGGGAACACCCCGATGGCCGTGTAATTCAAAATCATATAAGCGAAGAAGCCAAGCTGGGAATAGACGCTGACCATCAGGCCGTACCCGAATAAAATGACCAGATAAAACAAGTAATCCGCTGGCCCCTTAAATTTTATTATACCGCTTCCAAACTGCAGCAGCACCCCGGCCACAATCGCCGCTATGGAGCCGGCAAGCAGCGTTTTCCAAAATAATGTCATCCATCTTTTTAAGTTCAAATATTCTGCACCCCCAAGACTTTATTTTACCAACGTTCACAATAAAAAACCATCCATGCCTCGACATATTTCGAATTTTCGGATGCCATACTACAAACAGGATCTGAAGCAAAGGAGGACAACACAGATGAAGTGGCCGGTTATCGGTTTATGTGCGCTTTTTTTCGGTATTTCCGCGGCTCTGACAGGCTGTGGATCGGAACAGAGCTATGCCCCGCCCCAGAGCGATTATAAAGAGATGAAAACAATGGTTGTCGATATCCTGAAGAGCGATGAAGGCAAGAAAGCCGTTGAGGATGCCCTGAAGGGCGGCGGCAGCGGTTCTGGCACCAGCGGCTCCGGTTCTGGTTCGGGGCTCGGTATGCAGATGATGTCCCTTCAAGCCGGAGAGCAAATCCGGACGGCCGTCAAAGACACCATTACCGCTCCGGAGTACAAGAAAGAGTTCGAAAAAATCATGACGGATCCCCAGTTTGCCGGGGACTTCGCCAAAGCCATCAGCTCGCAGAACAAGCAGCTGCATATGCAGTTGATCAAAGATCCTACTTATCAGCAAGCCGTCGCCGATATTATGAAGTCACCCGAAGTCATGAAAATGTTCCTGGATATTACCAAGTCCCCTGAATACCGCAAGCAGTCAATGACCGTCATGCAGGAAGCCATGCAGAACCCGTTGTTCAGAATAGAAGTCATGAACATGCTGAAGGATGTCGTGACTCAAGAACTCCAGCCTAAAGTCGAGAAATCGCAAAAGAAAGGCGGGAGTAAAGGTCAAGAAGGCGGGGACCAAGGCAGCAGTGAAGGCGGCAGCAAGGAAAACGGCGAGGGCGGCGGTGGAGGAAGTTAACGGCATTAAAAAAAGCCCCGATCGGGGCTTTTTTGGTGTGATGATGCAAATGTGTAGCTTATTGCTCGCACTTGGCAACAATCGATGCGGCCAATTGACTGTAGATCTGACCCGTCGGCGTGTCTGCCTTATATACAGACGGCGAGAAGTCAGGTTCGGAGACATGGTTGTCCGGCGCTCCAAGCGGCAGCTGCGCCAGCAATTCCGTGTGAAGCGTTTCCGCCAATTGTCCGCCACCGCCCCGTCCGAATACGTAATCCCGCTTGCCGCAGTCTGAGCACTCGTAATAAGCCATATTTTCGACGACGCCCAAAATGTCATGATTGGTCTGAAGCGCCATCGCTCCGGCACGAGCGGCTACGAAAGCAGCAGTGGCGTGCGGTGTCGTGACGATGATCTCCTTGCTCTGCGGCAGCATCTGATGAACGTCAAGGGCCACATCGCCCGTTCCCGGCGGCAAGTCAAGCAGCATATAATCGAGCTGTCCCCAACCGACGTCGCTGAAAAATTGGTGCAGCATTTTGCCGAGCATCGGACCGCGCCAAATGACCGGGTTGTTCTCACGGATAAAGAAGCCCATCGACATCACCTTCACGCCAAAGCGCTCTACGGGGATAATCGTGTTGTCCTCTACCACCGGCCCCTCTTCAATCCCCATCATATCCGGCACGCTGAAGCCGTAAATGTCGGCGTCAATAAGCCCTACGCGCTTGCCCATACGGGCTAAAGCTGCAGCCAGGTTGACGGTCACCGTCGATTTGCCGACGCCGCCCTTACCGCTTGCTACCGCGATAAAATGGACGTTCGGATCCTGCAGCAGCTGGTTGTGTTCCAGCCCGGCGGCATGTCCCTTGACGAGCTTATCCTCGTCCTCCTGGCGCATGCGCGCCGACTCGCCTAATATTTTCTCGCGTTCCAGCTCGTTAGCTTCACGCATCCGGATGTGAATCTCCGCACCCTCTGCGTCCCCAAGCCGTTCCCGGATGTCACTCTCAAGCGCCTTGGCGTAATCCTCACGCTTGTCTAAAGTGATGACCGACAATGAAATCCGGCTTTCCTTCACAACGATATCTCTTATCATTTGCAGCTCAATCAGGCTCTTCCCTGTGACAGGCTCGACGATTGGCTGTAATAGCTGTTGCACTTGCTCACGTGATAACATGCTGGCAGCACCTCTGCTTTATAGTATTCATCTTAAGTTCCATCTAAAGCCTCAGGTGCTATTATACCATTCTCAAGGATTTTCTGACGACACTTTCGCCTTCTCGCCGGACAAATACCGGAGAACCCCCTTGTAGACCGATGCGGCGACCTTGCGCTGGTAGCTCTCATCCCTGAGCAGCTCCGACTCCTGCGGATGGGACAGGAATCCGACCTCCACCAGAGCCGAAGGCATTTTCAGCGCTTGAAGCAGATATACCGTATTCACCGTTTTGGCTACCCTGTCCGTATTTTCGAGGTTCCGCTTAATCTCATCCTGAATTAATGCAGCCAGTCCTGCGTTGTCCGGATGATTCGGATAATAAAACGTCTGGGCGCCACGGTATCGGTTCGACGGAAAGCTGTTCATGTGAATGCTCAAAAACAGATCCGCATGCTTGTCCTCAATGAACTTGGCCCGCTGCTTCAAATCCTCTGTCTTGCGTTTGGAGTACCCTCTCGTATCGCCGGCCAGGTCGTAGTCGCCTTCTCGCGTCATCACGACGATCGCACCCGCCTGCTGCAAATAGTCGCGCAGATATAAGGCGATCGCCAGGTTAATATCTTTTTCGATCACGCCCTGCTTGCTGACGGCACCTCCGTCCGGCCCGCCGTGACCGGCATCCAATGCGATTACTTTCCCCGACAGGGGCAGACCCAAGGAACCCGTCGTCTTTGCCGCGGGTATTTGGTATGTAGCCACCGCAATAAAAACAATCAGCAGGCAGAGGCCGATCAGCGCTTTTTTGACCGTGCTTACCCGGATCCACAGCACCTGTTTCTTTCGTCCCTGCTTGGACATAAAAAATCCACCTCCGTTCCCCATATCGACTCTACACATCTATATGGGGCGAGGTGGACAAATAGTACTTTATGAAGATACTTGTGCGGACATCCCTTCGATCAAAATCTTAGCGACCTCAGGACGGGTAAATTCCGGTGGCGGGCAGACGCCGTCCCGCAGAAGACCGCGTACCTTCGTACCGGACAAGGTCAAATGATCTTCCTTCGGATGCGGGCAGGTTTTGCTGGATGCCATATTGCCGCACTTTTTGCAGAAGAAGCTGTGTTCGAAAAACAGCGGGGTAATGCCGAGTTCTTCCGCCGTGAAATTCGAGAAAATTTCCTGGGCTTCATAGGTGCCGTAGTAGTCGCCTACGCCGGCATGGTCGCGGCCGACGATAAAATGGGTGCAGCCGTAATTTTTGCGGACCATCGCATGGAAAATGGCTTCTCTCGGGCCGGCATAACGCATAGCGGCCGGGAACACGCCAAGGAACGTACGATCGGCCGGGTAGTAGTTTTCGAGCAGGACCAGATAACTCTTCATCCGGACGTTGGCCGGAACGTCATCCGACTTGGTTTCACCAACGAGCGGGTTCAGGAACAGCGCGTCGACGATCTCAAGCGCACTCTTCTGGATATACTCGTGTGCCCGATGAACCGGGTTGCGGGTTTGGAAGCCAACAACCTTCTTCCATCCCTTCTCTGCAAAAATACGGCGCGTCTCCGCCGGATCAAAATAAAACTCGCCAAACTTGGCCGGTTTCGGACGGTTCAGCACCTGAATGCTTCCGCCCACATAGTTTGACGGGCGCTCAAACAGCTTCTTGACGCCAGGATGCTCGGAATCGCTTGCCTTGAATACCTTGGTCGCTTCAGCGGTCTGATCGACGCTGTAAATGCTCTCGATATCAAGGACGGCATACACCACCCCGTCTTCGGCTCCTACGAGGGCTGCCTTGTCGCCTACAGCGAGTTCCGCAGCCTTTTCATCGTCCACAGCCAGCGTAATCGGAATGCTCCATACCGTGCCGTCCGCCAGCCTCATGCGGTCGACGACCGACTGGTAATCCTGCTCATTCATAAAACCCGTCAACGGGGAAAAAGCGCCTACGCCAATCAGATCGATATCCGAAATCGTCCAAGTATTCACAGGAATCTGTTTAAAACCGGCCGCAGCCTGCAGCAGCTCTTCTCTGGCCTGGCCTTCAGCAATACGGTTAATCAAGGTACCTCCGTGAGGCTGAATCGCTGTCATCTTTTCGCTCCCCTTCTTCTGGTCCGTTATTTATTACTTATGAAGTCCGCATTCAATTTTGTCACTGTTTGCCCAGCGTCCTGCACGAGGATCCTCTCCAGGGGCAACTGCACGCGTGCAGTGCATGCATCCGATACTCGGGAAGTTCATGTCGTGAAGCGGGTTGTAGAATACCTGGTTTTCACGAATGTAGTGCCATACGTCGTCGGAAGTCCAGTCAGCCAGCGGATTGAATTTAACAAGTCCGAATTTGTTGTCGTATTCCACCTTCTTGGCGTTAGCCCGGGTAGGCGCCTGATCGCGGCGGATGCCGGTAATCCAAGCGTCGTACTGGGACAAGATCCGGGTCAAAGGCTCTACCTTACGGATGTTACAGCATGCGTTAGGGTCAGATTTCCACAGCTCTTCGCCATGGGCAGCCGCCTGCTCTTCGGGTGTCAGCTTCGGCGATACTCTTACAAACTCAATGCCATATTTGGCGGCCAGGCGGTCCCGGGTTTCGTACGTCTCTTTAAAGTGGAAATCGGTATCGAGGTAAAAGATGTCGGTCGATGGGCTTACCTTTTGCAAAATATCAACGAGCACGACGTCTTCAGCACCAAAGCTGCAGGCAAACGTAATGTTCGGGAATGTCTCCACCGCAAGTCGGATCAATTCTTCAGCCGTAGCATGTTCCATTTCTTCGGCTTGTTTCTGGATCCATTGTTCTTTTTCGAGCAAATTCATACCAGATGCCTCCATTCTGAATAAAAGTATCGTTTGTAATTCACTATAATCCCTACTGAAATAATATGATTAATCACAAGTATAAAGTAAAACCGCTGGTTGTCAATTCCTTTTCGCCGTATTTTTTTTCATTTTGGAATAAAGATTTTGAATAAGGGGCTCGTATGGCAATTTCTTCGCATTCCCCTATGCATAAACGTACTTTTGGGGATGACATACTAATCCGGTAAAGGGATTTGGGGCTGACAAGCTGTATACGCCGCTGTGTACAGAGGGCATCGGGCCACAGCAACATTGGGCTATATACACTAGATTATTGGGAAGGGGTGTTCTTGGTGATCGTATCTTCGCATCAACTGAAAAATGTGAGCGGACCGCTGTTTTGCGAAACCTGCAGCCAGCTATCCGATCAGTTCAATGTATGGTGGACGGATGGGAAAAATGATGATGGCCTGGACTACTGCAGCATTCATGTGGAATGCGCCACCTGTCACAACGAGGTACTTCACAAGTCGGCCGTGGGGGATATTCATAATTTGGACGACGCGATTAACGTGCTGAGCCAATAAAACGGCTGAGAGTACTTTAGGCGGAGCAGGATGTTCCTTACGTTAAAGACAACAAAAAATCGCCCTAGACCAGTAATGGCCAGGGCGATTTGTACATAAAAGTAAATATTAACGTTTCGAGAACTGTGGCGCGCGACGAGCGGCTTTGAGACCGTATTTTTTACGTTCTTTCATCCGTGGGTCACGAGTCAGGAAGCCTGCTTTTTTCAGAGCTGGACGGTATTCCGGATCTGCTTTCAGCAGAGCGCGGGAGATCCCGTGGCGAATGGCTCCGGCTTGGCCGGAAATGCCGCCGCCGTTGGCAATAACGAGCACGTCGTATTGTCCCAGCGTTTCAGTCAAAGTCAGTGGTTGTTTTACGATCAGTTTGAGGGTTTCCAAACCGAAGTATTCGTTGATATCACGTTTATTGATGACAATGCGTCCTTCACCCGGTACAAGGCGAACACGAGCTACCGAATGTTTACGACGACCTGTCCCATAGTATTGTACTTGTGCCATGAAACTGTCCTCCTTTTAATTAGCCGCGAAGTTCGTAAACTTCTGGGTTTTGTGCTGCATGCGGATGTTCAGTACCTGCGTATACTTTCAGTCTCAGCTTCATCTTTTCGCCCATGCGGGTTTTAGGAAGCATACCGTGAACAGCGGATTCCAATACACGTTCTGGCTTGCTGTTCAGCAGATCCTGAGCGTTTGTCACTTTCAAACCACCTGGATGCAGGGAGTGACGGTAGTATTTCTTGTTTTGAAGCTTCTTGCCTGTCAGGTGAACCTTCTCAGCGTTGATGATGACAACGAAGTCACCTGTGTCAACATGAGTGGTGAATTGAGGCTTATGTTTACCGCGGATCAGGGCCGCAGCTTCGCTCGCCAGACGTCCGAGCGTTTTGCCTTCGGCATCAATGATGTGCCATTTGCGCTCTACTTCATTTGGCTTGGCCATATAGGTCGTACGCATGAATAGTTCCTCCTTGGTTTCGTCCGAAAATCATTTATCTTCGTTCAATTGTCATTGTTAAAAAGTTAATTTTCATGTTAGGAATGTGAATCTCTTAACTGGGGCTGTGGGAAAGCCATTAAGAAAACACAACTTTTATTTTACAGTAAACCCGGGCAAATCGCAAGCTGATTTTAAATTATTTTCATCAGCCGCTTCATACTCGACATTCCATAAAATCAGTCCCTTGGCGACGGCTGTAGGCCCCGCTTTGGACCGGTCTTTGGCTTCGAGGATCGCTGGCATATCTCCGGGCTTCTTGCGGCCTTTCCCGATCTCCAGCAGCGTCCCCACGATAATACGGACCATATGCTGAAGAAAGCCGCTCCCTGTGACGTAGATATGGATCAGCCCCTGATCCCGAGTCCCTGGACGGCACATAGAATCATCTACCACGAGCTCGGCCTCATACAGCGTCCGGATATGGGAAGGCTTCGTAGAATGGCGCGAAGCAAAGGAAGTAAAGTCATGAGTCCCGATCAGATGCTTCAATCCTTCCGCCATGGCCGCAATGTCCAGCTTGACGGGATGATGGAATTGGGTTCGTCTCTGGAACAGATCCGGAAACTGGTTGGCATTGATGGTATACCGGTACGTCTTCCGTTTGGCTGACCTTCTGGAGTGGAACTCCAGCGGAACCTCCGCCGCCTCCCAGACGATAATGTCTTGGGGCAGCCTCGAGTTGAGGGCGATGCACCAGCGCTCGACGGGAATATCGGAAGAGGTGATGAAGTTAAACACCTGGCCGCGAGCATGCACACCGGCGTCTGTTCGCCCGGAAGCATGGATCTTGACCTCTTCCCCTGTCAGCAGCTTGATCGCCTTCTCCAGGGCATCCTGGACCGTGCTGCCGTCCGGCTGGGTCTGGAACCCGCAGTAATCTGTACCGTCATAACTGACCTTCATGCATAGGTTGCGCATTTCTTAAACCTCCTGAATCCGATACCGCATGGTTTCCCGATGAACGGGGAATCCTATCCATTCGTACGTTTTTACACAAAAACGGCCCCACCGCGATATCACGGCGGAGCCGTTCCTGTATTCTGGCTCGGATGAACCGGCTGCTTCTTTTCAGAAAAAGAAGCTCCCTTCAGGAGCCCCTTAGACACGTCCCTAGAAGTGAAAAAAAGGGTTTGATCAGAATCATGGATTCCTTCCACCCTTTCCTCATCCTCATCAGTTTACGCGCGGTCAACCAGTTCCAAATAAACCATAGGCGCGGAATCACCGCGACGAGGTCCGAGCTTCAGGATACGTGTGTATCCGCCTGGACGCTCAGCGTAACGTGTAGCCAGCTCGCTGAACAGTTTTTGGATTGCGTCTTGCTCCCCATCTACCGTTTCACGACGAACGAATGCTGCCACTTGGCGACGGGCATGAAGATCACCCTTCTTTGCTTTCGTGATCAGCTTTTCAGCGATCGTGCGAACTTCTTTCGCTTTCGCTTCTGTCGTTTGGATACGCTCGTATAAGAACAGGTCGGTTACCAGGTCACGGAACAAAGCTTTACGTGCGCTGGAATCGCGGCCCAACTTTTGGTATGCCATGTTTTCCCCTCCTTCGCTAACAATCCTAAGATGCTATTCTTCTGTACGGAGTCCCAAACCGAGCTCTTCGAGCTTCTCTTGAACTTCCTCCAAAGATTTGCGGCCCAGGTTGCGGACTTTCATCATATCTTCTTCGGTTTTCGTGGTCAGCTCTTGCACCGTATTAATACCGGCACGTTTGAGACAGTTGTAAGAACGTACGGAGAGATCAAGCTCTTCGATTGTCATCTCAAGCACTTTTTCTTTTTTGTCTTCTTCTTTTTCGACCATGATTTCCGCATCTTTCGCTTCGTCCGTGAGACCCACGAACAGCATCAAATGCTCGGTCAAAATTTTGGCGCCGAGGCTAACCGCCTCTTCTGGTCTGATGCTGCCATCAGTCCATACTTCAAGCGTCAATTTGTCGTAGTTGGTCACTTGACCAACCCGCGTATTCTCCACGCCGTAATTCACGCGGCTAATCGGGGTATAGATAGAATCGACCGGGATGACGCCAATGGGTTGATCATCACGTTTATTCTTATCTGCTTGGACATAGCCACGACCGCGGTTAGCAAAAATACGCATATGGAGTCTCGATCCAGGACCCAGTGTAGCAATATGCAGGTCCGGATTAAGAATTTCCACATCGCTGTCCGCCCGGATGTCTCCTGCCGTCACGACTCCTTCGCCTTCAGCATCGATTTCGAACACTTTCTCTTCGTCCGAATGAATTTTCAGGGAAAGAGCCTTCAGGTTCAGAATAATTTCCGTTACGTCTTCCATGACGCCCGGAACCGTTGAGAATTCATGAAGCACACCGTCAATCTGAACAGATGTAACGGCCGCGCCAGGCAGCGAGGAGAGCAGAATCCGGCGAAGTGAATTCCCCAGAGTCGTTCCATATCCTCGTTCCAGCGGCTCTACCACAAATTTTCCATAGGCTCCGTCTTCACTGACGTCTACGGTCTCAATTTTCGGCTTTTCGATTTCAATCACGCAAGTACCCCTCCTTCAAACGTCGCTCCTATATGAAACTGTCACCTTGTTCAAGTGTATCCATGTAGTATGCCTAAACAACCATTATTAGCAGATTGTGCCGGTTTTATACCACATTCCCAGGTTGACTATCAATTAGACACGACGACGTTTTGGCGGGCGGCAACCGTTGTGAGGAATTGGAGTTACGTCTTTGATCAGGTTGACTTCCAGACCAGCAGCTTGCAAAGAACGGATCGCTGCTTCACGGCCTGCACCTGGACCTTTAACCATAACCTCAACTGCCTTCATACCATGTTCCATTGCAGCTTTGGCAGCTGTTTCAGCAGCCATTTGCGCAGCAAATGGAGTGGATTTACGGGAACCTTTGAATCCGAGGCCGCCGGAGCTTGCCCAAGAAATTGCGTTACCGTGAGGATCCGTGATCGTTACGATCGTATTGTTGAACGTGGAACGGATATGAGCCACGCCAGATTCAATATTTTTACGGTCACGACGTTTAGTACGTACGACTTTTTTCGGTTTAGCCATTGTCTTTTATCCCCCCTTATTATTTCTTCTTGTTCGCTACAGTACGACGAGGGCCTTTCCGTGTACGAGCATTGGTTTTAGTACGTTGTCCACGAACCGGCAGACCGCGGCGATGACGCACACCACGATAGCATCCGATTTCAACGAGACGCTTAATATTTAAGGAAATTTCACGACGCAGGTCACCTTCAACCTTAACCCCTTTGTCGATCGTTTCACGCAATTTGCTGACTTCATCTTCCGTCAAATCACGAACACGAGTGTCCGGATTGATGCCTGTTTCGCTCAGAATTTTCTGGGAAGTCGTTTTACCGATTCCGAAAATATAAGTCAAGGCGATCTCAACGCGTTTGTCACGTGGCAAATCCACACCAGCTATACGAGCCATTTTACGCTACACCCCCTTCTCTTAACCTTGTTTTTGTTTGTGCTTCGGATTTTCACAGATAACCATTACAGTACCTTTGCGACGAATGACTTTGCATTTTTCGCACATAGGCTTTACAGAAGGTCTTACCTTCATGTTCATTACCTCCCTAAAGTTTTGCCAAGCAAAACTCTCTTCGTAGGATGACTCGGAGTCAACCGGACCAGGTCCGGATAAAATGTTCACTACGTTAATTGCTGCAAACGGGATGTTTAACATCCTGAACGTTTCCCCTAAAGGAAACGGAATTGCTATTTACGATAAGTTATACGACCTTTGGTTAGATCATAAGGCGATAACTGAACGACCACTTTGTCGCCTGTCAGAATACGGATAAAGTGCATCCGCAGCTTACCGGAAACATGGGCAAGAATCTGATGACCGTTCTCCAGTTCGACCTTGAACGTTGCATTCGGCAATGGTTCAAGAACCGTGCCTTCCACTTCAATAACATCTTCTTTGGCCACAGTCAGTCTCCTTTCTCTTCAGCTTGGGATTCGGTGGACTTCATAAACTTCATCACTGCATAACGCAGCTTTCCGTTTGTGACCCGACCGCTTTCTTTTAAACTGTCAACAACCTCACTGCTGATAAACTTTTGGGGTTCCAGATGCAATAGATTCTTCTTCTTGCACTGGTCAAACTTTCGTTTGTCCCCGTCAGCTATATACACAAATCTGCTGTCAGCTATGGATACGACCACGGCGAGCTGTCCGGCATCCTTGCCTTTCAGGATCTTCACAATTTGACCGATTTGCGGGCTGCTTTGATTGCTCAAGAACGATCACCTACACATCCAGTTTTGTGAAAATCTCCATGCCGTCCGGCGTCACAGCCACCGTATGCTCGAAATGGGCACACAGGGAGCCGTCAACCGTAACGACCGTCCAGTTGTCTTCCAGCGTCTTAACATACCTTGATCCGGCATTGACCATCGGTTCGATCGCCAACACCATGCCGGGTTTAAGCCGAGGCCCTCGGTCCGGCGTGCCAAAGTTCGGAATTTGTGGTTCTTCATGCAGTTCTGCCCCAACACCGTGCCCGACATACTCCCGGACAACCGAGAAGCCGGCATCTTCAATCACGCGTTGAATGGCATGCGAGATCGTAAACAGGCGCACATCAGGTTTGACAAGCTCTAAGCCTGCATATAAAGACTTTTCGGTGACGTCCAGCAGACGCTGGGCTTCCTCCGAAATGCTCCCTACAGGATAGGTCCAAGCGGAGTCTCCATGGTAACCACGGTACTGCGCACCGATGTCTAGCGTAATAATGTCGCCTTCGTTTAATTTGCGTTTGCCGGGAAATCCGTGCACCAATTGATCATTGACTGAAGCGCAAATGCTGGCAGGAAAACCATTGTAGCCTTTAAAAGACGGCAGCGCATGTTGACTGCGAATGTAGTGGTCTGCAATCCGATCAAGTTCTCCGGTAGTGATCCCCGGTTCGATGTGTTTGGCCATAAGGCGATGCGTTTCCGCAACGATCCGTCCGGCCTCCCTCATAAAGCCAAGTTCCGTTTCGGACTTACAAATGATCATTACAATTAACCTCGCAGTACCGATACGATTTCATCGGATACCGTACCGATTTCCTGATCCCCATCGATCTGACGCAAAAGACCTTTGTTCTCATAAAACGTAAGGAGCGGTGCTGTTTTGTTGATATATTCGTCCAGGCGGGTACCTACGCTCTCTTCGTTATCATCCGAGCGCTGATACAGTTCGCCTCCGCATTTATCACATACACCTTCCTGTTTTGGCGGGTTGAAAATCACATGATAAGTTGCACCGCAGTTCTTGCAGATCCGGCGTCCCGTAAGGCGCGCCATCAGCTTGTCGCGGTCTACTTTCAGGTTGATGACATGATCAAGCTTCGTGTTCAGTCTGCTAAGAATTTCATCCAGCGCTTCCGCTTGCGAAAGGGTTCTTGGAAAGCCGTCCAATAAAAAACCTTTTTCGCAATCGGACTGCTGCAGACGTTCTTCAACAATGCCGATCGTTACATCATCCGGTACCAGGAGTCCTTGATCCATGTATTCTTTGGCTTTCTTCCCGATGGGAGTTCCCTGTTTAATCGCCAAACGAAATGCATCGCCTGTCGAAATATGGGGAATGCCGAATTCATTGACAATGACTTCCGCCTGTGTTCCCTTACCTGCCCCAGGAGGGCCCATGAATAGTATGTTCACGTTTCTCTCTCCCTCCAAACACTACCGTTACAAGAAACAACGCAATAAGCACCGGGAAGTTCAATGGACTTCACCGGGACCTATTACTATTTATTGATAAAGCCTTTGTAATGGCGCTTAATCAATTGACTTTCGATGGTCTTCATTGTATCCAGTGCCACACCGATGACGATGAGCAGTGAAGTTCCCCCGATTTTCACCGAGTTCGGCAGACCGGCAAGCGTACCGAAACCGATCGGAAGCAGAGAAATAACGGCCAGGAAGATGGCGCCGGTCATCGTTAACCGGGACATTACGCGGGTCAGGTACTTCTCAGTCGCTTTACCAGGACGAATGCCAGGAATGTAGCCACCGTTTTTCTTCATGTTATCAGCCATTTGGTTTGGATTCATCTGCACGAATGTGTAGAAGAAAGTGAAACCAATGATCATCAGAACATACAGTACCATACCAAGAGGGTAGTCATATCTCAAGTTAGTTTGGATCCATTGGGCCCAAGCATGAGTTGACCAGAAGCTCGCAATAATCGTAGGGAACTGCAGCAAGGAGACAGCGAAGATGACCGGAATAACACCCGCAGCATTGATCTTGAGCGGAATGTGTGTATTCTGTCCGCCGTACATTTTGTTGCCTACCACACGTTTTGCGTACTGCACAGGAATTTTACGAATCGCTTGCTGGATGTAGATGACACCCGCAATAATCGCCACGATCACAATAAGTATGATGATCGTCTTGAGTGTATTCATAAATACCTGACCATCTTGGATAAAGTTGGAGCTCGCTGTACTCCGGATATACATCGGGATGTTAGCGACAATCCCTGCAAAAATCAGAATGGAAATACCATTACCGATTCCTTTTTCAGTAATTTGTTCACCAAGCCACATCAGGAATGCCGTACCTGCGGTCAATACGATCGCAACGAGCAGGTAATCCACGAAGGTGGCGTTAGGAATCATTTGCGTACCGTACAACCGGTTAAAACCGATGGCCATCGCAAACGACTGAATCAGGCCCAATACTATCGTACCATAGCGTGTCAATTGCGCCGATTTCTTCTTCCCGTGCTCGCCTTGTTTAGCCCATTCGGCAAGTTTCGGGACGACATCCATCGACAACAACTGCACGATGATGGACGAGGTAATATACGGCACGATCCCGAGGGCAAAGATGGAGAACTGATGAAGCGCTCCTCCCGAGAACGTGTTTAAGAGACCAAACAACTCGCTACCCTGCTGATTCGTTTGCTCCAGGACCGTTTTATCAACGCCTGGAACAGGAACGAATGAACCGATACGGTAAATGATCAGTACAAACAAGGTGAACAAGATTCTCTTGCGTAGGTCCTCAACCCGCCATATATTCTTCAGGGTCTTAAACATTAGATCACCTCGGTTTTACCGCCGGCAGCCTCGATTTTCTCTACCGCAGATTGAGAGAACTTGTTTGCTTTTACAGTCAATTTTACGGTTACTTCGCCATTACCAAGAATTTTGATGCCGCTCTTCGTGTTTTTCACGACGCCACTTTCCACCAAAAACTCAGGAGTTACTTCAGTACCCTCTGCAAAGCTGTTCAGTTCCTCGATGTTCACGATCGCATACTCTTTCCGCGTAGGATTTACAAATCCACGTTTCGGCAGACGACGATACAATGGGTTTTGCCCACCTTCGAAGCCAGGACGCACACCGCCGCCAGAACGAGCGTTTTGACCTTTGTGACCACGGCCAGATGTTTTACCAGTACCGCTACTTGTACCACGGCCAACACGTTTGCGTTCTTTGCGGGATCCAGCAGCTGAGGAAAGTTCGTGTAACTTCATCGTTCGTTGCACCTCCTTAATATTTCTAGGTTAATCTTTTTGCAAGATTAACCTTCAATTTCTGTAACAGATACCAAGTGGCTCACTTTGTTGATCATTCCGCGAATTGCAGGATTGTCGTTATGAACCACCGTCGAATTTAATTTACGCAAGCCGAGAGTTTTCACAGTCGTGCGCTGAGTTTCAGGACGGCCGATCAAACTGCGGACGAGGGTAATTTGAAGTTTAGCCATGACATTCCCTCCTTAACCGAGCAGCTCTTCGACAGATTTGCCACGCAATTTGGCTACATCTTCAGCACGCTTCAGACGGGACAAGCCCTCCAAAGTCGCGTTGACCATGTTCATGGAGTTCGAAGAACCCAAAGATTTTGTCAAGATGTCACCTACACCTGCCAGTTCCAGTACGGCACGCACAGGACCGCCGGCGATAACTCCAGTACCTTCAGACGCTGGTTTCAAAAGAACGCGTCCAGCACCAAAGTGGCCAGTGACCAGGTGAGGAATTGATGTTCCAACGAGAGGAACGTGAATCAGATTTTTCTTAGCATCTTCGATGCCTTTGCGGATGGCGTCAGGAACTTCGCCTGCTTTACCGATACCAGCACCAACCCAGCCTTTGCCGTCACCGACAACTACCAGCGCGCTGAAGCTGAAACGGCGTCCGCCTTTTACTACTTTAGCAACGCGGTTAATATTAACCACTCTTTCAGTCAGTTCCAAAGTGTTAGGATCTACACGCAAGTCGTTTACCTCCTTTTTAGAAATTCTTAGAATTCCAAGCCTGCTTCGCGAGCTGCGTCAGCCAGAGCTTGAATCCGTCCATGGTACAGGTATCCTCCGCGGTCGAATACGATCGAAGTATGACCTTTTTCTTTTGCACGCTTAGCAACGAGTTCGCCGACTTGACGAGCAGCCTCAACGCTGCCGCCGTTTTTCACGGAACCGCTAAGCTCTTTATCAACTGTAGACGCAGAAACGATGGTTACGCCAGCTACGTCGTCGATCAGTTGAGCGTAGATATGTTTAGAAGAACGGAATACGTTCAAACGTGGGCGTTCAGCAGTACCTTGGATCTTCTTGCGGACACGCAGATGACGTTTGAGACGAGCTTTGTTCTTATCCTCTTTTGTAATCATGTCTTCCCTTTCACTCCTTTCAGTTTTGCCATGACAGCTTCACTTTAAGACGCACGGGGTAAAGAAGGCTTAAGAAATAACTGCTTATTTCTTCTTACCTGCTTTACCTTCCTTACGGATAATGCGCTCACCTTCATACTTAATCCCTTTACCTTTGTAAGGCTCAGGCTCGCGAACGGAACGGATTTTAGCGGCGTATGCACCTACGCGCTCTTTATCGATACCGCGAACGATGATTTTCGTATTTGCAGGTACTTCGAACTCGATACCTGGTTCTGGAGTGATTTCTACCGGATGAGAGTAACCAACGTTCAGGACGATCTTATCTCCAGACTTGCTTGCACGATATCCGACCCCAACCAACTCCAGAGATTTCGAAAAGCCTTCAGTTACTCCGCTCACCATATTGTTGACAACGCTGCGGGTCGTGCCGTGAAGCGAACGATGCGCTTTGTTGTCAGATGGGCGCTCAACGACGATTTCGTTGTTTTCTACCGTTACCTTCATGTCTTTATGAAGTTCACGAGTCAAAGATCCTTTCGGTCCTTTAACCGTAATAACGGAATTGTTCAGTGTGATATCCACACCGCTTGGTACTGCGATTGGTTTGCGACCAATACGGGACATGTGTTGCACCTCCTTGTTCTGTGACGTGTATTACCAAACGTAGCAGACAACTTCTCCGCCAGCTTTGGATTGACGAGCTTCTTTGTCGGTCATAACTCCCTTGGATGTGGAGATAATCGCAATACCCAAACCGCCGAGGACACGAGGAATTTCGTTGCTCTTCGTGTACACGCGCAGACCTGGTTTACTGATTCTCTTCAAACCGGAGATGACGCGTTCATTGTTGGCACCGTATTTCAGGAAAACACGGATAATCCCTTGTTTGTTGTCATCGATATATTCTGCATCACGGATGAAACCTTCACGCTTCAAAATGTCAGCGATTTGTTTTTTCATCGTCGAAGCAGGCATTTCAACCGTTTCGTGACGCACAGTGTTGGCGTTACGAATACGAGTCAGCATATCTGCAATTGGATCAGACATAGTCATTTTGTGTGAACCTCCTTCCCGATTGTAAACTTCTTACCAGCTTGCTTTTTTCACGCCAGGGATCTGGCCTTTATAAGCTAATTCACGGAAACAAATTCTGCAAATTTTGAACTTTTGCAGTACCGAATGTGGACGACCGCAACGTTCGCAGCGTGTATAAGCACGCACTTTAAACTTAGGCGTACGTTGTTGTTTTACTTTCATCGAAGTTTTTGCCACTTAGCCTGACACCTCCTAAAAATTTTCGGAGAAATGGATTTGCGAATTACTTCGCAAAAGGCATTCCCAATTGAGCGAGCAGCTCGCGGGACTCTTCGTCAGTTTTAGCCGTCGTTACGATAACGATATCCATACCACGGACTTTATCAACTTTATCATACTCGATCTCAGGGAAGATCAGCTGTTCCTTGAGGCCAAGCGTGTAGTTGCCGCGTCCATCAAATGCTTTGGTAGACACGCCGTGGAAGTCACGGACACGTGGAAGGGTAACGTTGAACAATTTGTCCAGGAAGTAGTACATACGCTCTCCGCGCAGTGTTACCTTCACACCGATCGGCATATTCTCACGCAGTTTGAATCCGGCGATGGATTTTTTAGCACGAGTAATTACCGGCTTTTGACCAGCAATCAGCTGCATATCATTAACTGCGGCATCCAGTACTTTCGAGTTGGATACGGCATCACCCACACCCATGTTGATGACAACCTTCTCGATTTTAGGTACCTGCATTACCGTAGAATAACTGAACTTCTGCATCAAAGCAGGAGTAACTTCATTCAAAAAACGTTCTTTCATTCTTGCTGCCATGAATTATGAACCTCCTTTCTAAACGATTCGATTAGTCGATAACCTCTCCGGACTTCTTCGCAACACGGACCTTTTTACCGTTATCCAGCGTTTTGTAACCGATACGGGTTACTTTGCCGCTCTTCGGATCGATATGCATCACGTTGGATACATGGATCGGTGCTTCCTGCTCGATGATTCCGCCTTGAGGGTTGGATTGGTTCGGCTTTTGGTGTTTCTTCACCATGTTCACGCCTTCGACAAGCACACGGTTTTCACGAGGATACGCTGCGATGACACGGCCTTTTTTGCCTTTGTCTTTACCGCTGATGACCATAACCGTATCTTCTTTCTTCACGTGCAGTTTGTTGCTGTGCGATTCCAGAACCTTTTTCACTTTCGGCATTTTGTTACACCTCCTATGACTGCATGTCAGCGATTTATCGGGATCCCGTAACAGCTCACTGTCCGGGAATCAGCTATTAGATTACTTCCGGTGCCAAGGAAACGATTTTCATGAAATCTTTGTCGCGAAGTTCGCGAGCCACTGGTCCGAAAATACGAGTTCCGCGCGGGCTTTTGTCTTCTTTAACAACAACCGCTGCGTTTTCGTCAAAAGAGATGTAAGATCCGTCTTTGCGGCGTACAGAACGCTTCGTACGAACCACAACAGCTTTAACAACATCACCTTTTTTGACAACGCCGCCTGGTGTTGCTTGTTTGACGGAGCAAACGATCAAATCACCGATGGCTGCTGTACGACGTCCTGTACCACCCAGCACGCGGATACACATCAGTTCCTTCGCACCAGAGTTGTCAGCTACTTGAAGACGTGTAAATGGTTGAATCATTGAAATTTCCTCCTTTCGGAAAAACTAACTCTATCTTTAGATGATAACCGCTTTTTCAACGACTTCTACCAGTCTCCAACGTTTGTCTTTAGAGAGTGGACGAGTTTCCATGATTTTAACGGTATCTCCGATTTGTGCTGTGTTGTTCTCATCATGCGCTTTAAATTTCTTCGTGTATTTAATGCGCTTGTGGTAGAGATCATGCTTTTTGTAAGTTTCAACGGCTACAACAATGGTTTTATCCATTTTGTCACTGACAACTTTACCGATTTGCACTTTACGAGCATTGCGTTCTTCGCTCATAGTTAGCCTCCTTCCTGATTACAGACGAGCACGGCTGTGATCTATTAACTAATCCCAAGTTCTCTTTCACGGATGACGGTTTTAGCACGAGCTATTTCCTTGCGTACATCACGGATCCGAGTTGGGTTATCAAGCTGTCCGGTAGCCAATTGAAAACGGAGGTTAAAGAGTTCCTCTTTAAAGCCCGCAATCTTTTGCTCGATTTCTGCAGTGGTCAAGTTACGCAGATCATTAGCTTTCATTTGCTTCACCACCCAATTCTTCACGTTTCACAAACTTCGTTTTGATCGGCAGCTTGTGAGCGGCGAGACGCATCGCTTCGCGAGCGATTTCCTCAGACACGCCTCCAAGTTCAAACATAATCTTGCCTGGTTTGACAACTGCGACCCATTTCTCAACGTTACCTTTACCGCTACCCATACGAACCTCAAGAGGTTTTTGAGTGATCGGCTTGTCAGGGAAAATCTTAATCCATACTTTACCGCCACGCTTGATGTAACGCGTCATCGCAATACGCGCTGCTTCGATCTGACGGTTCGTGATCCAAGTTGGCTCCAGAGCTTGCAAACCGAATTCACCGAAGTTCAGTTCAGTTCCGCCTTTTGCCATACCCTTCATGTGACCGCGTTGTTGCTTGCGGTGTTTTACACGTTTTGGTACCAACATGATTAGTTGCCTCCTTCCTGAGCAGCTTGTTTCTTAGCCGTAGGAAGAACCTCTCCACGATAGATCCATACTTTTACGCCGAGACGGCCATAAGTTGTATGTGCCTCAGCCGTACCGTAGTCGATGTCAGCACGAAGCGTATGAAGTGGAACAGTTCCTTCACTGTAGCCTTCCGAACGAGCGATCTCGGCGCCGCCAAGACGTCCGCCCACTTGAGTTTTGATTCCTTTAGCGCCAGCACGCATCGTTCTTTGGATCGCTTGTTTCAATGCACGACGGAAAGAAACGCGGCGCTCCAATTGCTGAGCAATGCTTTCTGCAACCAGGACTGCGTCCAGGTCAGCTTGCTTAATTTCAGAGATGTTGATGTGAACTTTTTTACCGCCTGCAATTTTCGTAACTTGGCTGCGAAGTACTTCAACTTCGGAACCACCTTTACCGATAACCATGCCTGGTTTCGCAGTGTGGATAGTGACGTTCACACGATTTGCCGCTCTCTCGATTTCGATGCGAGAAACAGCAGAATCCTTCAATTTATTTTTCAGGTATTCACGGATTTTGACATCTTCCAGCAAAAGATTACCGAAATCTTTGCCAGCATACCATTTCGATTCCCAATCACGGATGATCCCGATACGGAGTCCGACTGGATTTACCTTTTGGCCCACACGTTATCCCTCCTTATTTTTCAGATACCACCAAAGTAATGTGGCTGGTGCGTTTATTGATCCGGCTCGCACGACCCATGGCGCGTGGACGGAATCTCTTCATTGTTGGGCCTTGGTTAACGAAAACCTGGCTCACAACCAAATTGTTAATATCCATCGAGTAGTTATGCTCAGCATTGGCGATCGCTGAGTTCAGCAGCTTCTCCACAACCAGGGAAGCCGATTTCGGAGTGTGGCGGAGAATGGCGATGGCCTCACCAACTTGCTTACCGCGGATCAAGTCAACAACGAGCTTGACTTTACGAGGAGCAATCCGAATAGATCTGGCATGTGCTTTTGCTTCCATTTGTTTTACCTCCTCTCAAACAAAGAGCTTCGAAATTATCTTCTTGTTTTCTTGTCATCGTCCGTATGACCCTTGTAGGTACGTGTTGGAGCGAATTCACCCAACTTGTGTCCTACCATGTCTTCCGTTACGTATACCGGAACGTGCTTGCGTCCGTCGTATACACCGAACGTGTGACCGATAAATTGTGGGAAAATCGTAGAGCGACGGGACCAAGTTTTGATAACCGCCTTCTTGTTCGATTCGTTCATCACTTCTACTTTTTTCAGCAGGTACCCGTCAATGAAAGGCCCTTTTTTCAAACTGCGACTCATCTATAAAATCCTCCCTTCATCCAATCTTCTCGTTACTTTCGGCACTTCACAAAGTTATGCACAGCGTGCATTATTTTGTGCGGCGGCGAACGATATATTTGTCAGAAGCTTTGCCTTTTTTACGCGTTTTGTAACCAAGGGTTGGTTTGCCCCATGGAGACATTGGCGATTTACGTCCGATTGGAGCGCGGCCTTCACCACCACCGTGAGGGTGATCGTTAGGGTTCATAACTACCCCGCGAACTTCAGGACGTTGTCCGAGCCAGCGGCTGCGGCCTGCTTTACCGATTTTGATCAGCTCGTGGTCTTCGTTACCAACGGAACCGATTGTAGCACGGCAAACTTTAAGCAGTCTGCGAACTTCGCCCGAAGACAAACGTACGGATACGTATTTATCTTCTTTACCAAGAAGCTGAGCTTCGGTACCGGCTGCGCGAACCAATTGTCCGCCTTTGCCAGGCTGCAGTTCGATGTTGTGGATAACAGTACCTACCGGAATGTTCTCCATTGGAAGTGCGTTACCGATTTTGATGTCGGCGTTTGGACCGGATTCAATTTTGTCTCCCACTTTCAGACCTTTAGGAGCGATGATGTAACGCTTCTCTCCGTCTGCGTAGTGGATCAGAGCAATATTGGAAGTACGGTTCGGGTCATACTCGATCGTAGCAACGGTACCTGGTATGCCGTCTTTCGTACGTTTGAAGTCGATGATGCGGTATTTACGCTTGTGTCCGCCGCCGTGGTGACGAACCGTAATTTTACCTTGGTTGTTGCGGCCAGCTGTTTTGCTGAGCGGTGCAAGCAACGATTTCTCCGGCTGATTTGTCGTGATCTCTTCAAAAGTAGACACGGACATGTTACGTCTAGCCGGGGATGTCGGCTTATACTTTTTAATAGGCACGTGATTTCCTCCTTACTCTACAGATTCAAAAAACTCGAGCGCTTTGCTGTCTTTGCTCAGCGTTACGATGGCTTTTTTCCACTCGGTTGTGTAACCGTTGTAGCGGCCATAACGTTTCGGCTTAGCAGGGACGCGCATTGTATTTACATTCGTTACTTTCACTTTAAAGATCGATTCAACAGCTTGTTTGATCTCGGTCTTGTTCGCACGGATATCCACTTCAAAGGCATACTTCAAGTCGCCCATGTATTCAGCAGTACGTTCAGTGATCACCGGACGTTTGATAATATCACGAGGATCTTTCATTACGCGAGCACCTCCTCTACCTTCTGAACTGCTTCTTTCGTAATGATCAGTTTGTCGTACAGAAGTACGTCAAGAACATTAATGCCGTCTGCTGCAACAAATTTCACGCCAGGAATATTCCGTGCGGAAAGAGCCACATTATCATCATAGCCAGGAGCTACGATCAGAGCCTTACGTTCTACTTTCAGATTGTTCAGGATCGCTGCGAATTCCTTTGTTTTAGGCGTGTTCAGAGCGAGTTGGTCCAGAACGATCAGATTGTTAGCGATCACTTTGGAAGACAATGCAGATTTAATAGCCAGACGACGAACTTTCTTAGGAAGCTTGAACGAGTAGCTGCGTGGTGTTGGACCGAATACAGTACCGCCGCCCTTCCATTGTGGTGAACGGATCGAACCTTGACGAGCACGGCCGGTTCCTTTTTGTTTCCAAGGCTTACGTCCGCCGCCGCGTACTTCAGAACGGCCCTTCACTTTGTGTGTACCACGACGCAAAGATGCTCTTTGCAGCAATACCGCTTGGTTCATCACGTGTACGTTTGGCTCTACGCCAAATACCGCATCGTTCAGTTCCAATTCTCCTACTTCGCTACCGCTGACATTAAACAGGGTTACTTTTGGCATTATGTGTTCCTCCTTTCCTTAGGTGATTATTTCTTCACCGTTTCGTTAATTTTAACGAAGCTGTTTTTAGGTCCAGGAATAGCACCTTTAACGAGCAATACGTTGCGTTCAACGTCAACTCTAACAACTTCAAGTTTTTGTACAGTTACCGTAGCATTACCCATGTGACCTGGCAGACGCTTTCCTTTAGGAACACGGTTAGCCTGGATCGAGCCCATGGAACCCGGTCTGCGATGGTAACGCGAGCCGTGAGCCATTGGTCCGCGGCTTTGTCCCCAACGTTTGATAACGCCTTGGAAGCCTTTACCTTTGGAAGTACCGGTTACGTCAACAAATTCGCCTTCTGCGAAGACATCCGCCTTCAGTTCTTGGCCAACCTCGAAAGCTCCGAGGTCAACACCGCGAATTTCGCGAACGTAGCGCTTAGGTGCAGTGTTAGCTTTTTTAGCATGTCCTGCTTCTGGCTTGTTTGCACGCTTCTCCTTCTTATCGGCGAAACCGATTTGAATAGCTTCGTAGCCATCGTTCTCAAGATCTTTCTTTTGCAGAACAACACAAGGACCTGCTTCGATAACCGTCACAGGAATTACATTACCTTCTGGAGTAAATACTTGAGTCATTCCGAGTTTTTTTCCTAAGATACCTTTCATGTTGACACCTCTTTTCCCGTCTTAATTCATTTCGAATTACAATTTGATTTCGATATCTACACCGGACGGCAGGTCCAAGCGCATAAGAGCATCCACAGTTTGTGGAGTTGGGTTAACAATGTCGATCAGACGCTTGTGTGTGCGCATTTCGAATTGCTCCCGAGAATCCTTATACTTGTGTACCGCACGGAGAATAGTAATGATTTGTTTCTCAGTTGGAAGCGGAATCGGTCCAGATACACCAGCACCCGAACGTTTTGCAGTTTCAACGATTTTCTCAGCGGATTGATCAAGAATTCTGTGATCGTAAGCTTTCAAACGAATACGAATTTTTTGCTTTGCCATTTTAGTCCCTCCTTCTATCGCCCAATTTGGTATCGGACATACTCCGTGAAAATTTTCTAACCCACCGCTCCATGGCAAAGGGGCCGGGTGTGTCAGTAACCTCTCACATCATCGCAACGTCTCAGAACAACATTCACTATTATATATAAAGAATGGGCATAATGCAAGCTTTTAATGAAAAGGTGTTGTTGTTCTTTTCTTCCTATATATAAAGAAAGGAATCCTCCCGCCAGGAGAGGATTCCTCTGTATCTCTTGCGTTTACAACACAGCGTTACTCGTTCCAGCACATCGTTGCTATATAGAAGGCAATTTGCCTTTTAATTATTTGCTGATTGTTGCGATGGCACCAGCAGCTACTGTACGTCCACCTTCACGGATCGTGAACTTCGTTCCTTCTTCAATCGCGATTGGAGCGATCAGTTGAACGGATACAGTGATGTTGTCGCCAGGCATAACCATTTCAGTTCCTTCTGGAAGGTTAACCACACCAGTTACGTCCGTTGTACGGAAGTAGAACTGTGGACGGTATCCAGTGAAGAAAGGCTTGTGACGGCCACCTTCTTCTTTAGTCAAAACGTATACTTGAGCAGTGAACTCAGTATGCGGTTTAACGGAAGCTGGTTTGCAAAGTACTTGACCGCGCTCGATTTGGTTACGGTCTACACCGCGAAGCAGGGCACCGATGTTGTCACCAGCTTGAGCGGAATCCAGCAATTTACGGAACATTTCAACGCCTGTAACGACGGATTTCTTAGTTTCTTCAGCGATACCAACGATTTCAACTTCGTCGCCCACTTTAACCGTTCCGCGTTCTACACGGCCTGTAGCAACCGTACCACGACCAGTGATGGAGAATACGTCCTCGACTGGCATAAGGAAAGGTTTGTCAGTGTCGCGCTCTGGAAGAGGAATGTACTCATCGATGATGTTGAACATTTCGATGATTTTTTGTGCCCACTCGCCGTCTGGGTTTTGCAGAGCTTCACGAGCAGAACCTTGGATGATCGGAGTGTCGTCGCCTGGGAACTCATATTCGTTCAGCAGGTCACGAACTTCCATTTCAACCAGTTCAAGAAGTTCAGCGTCTTCAACCATGTCGCATTTGTTCAGGAATACGACGATGTAAGGTACGCCTACCTGACGGGAGAGCAGGATGTGTTCGCGAGTTTGCGGCATTGGGCCGTCAGCTGCGGATACAACCAGGATCGCTCCGTCCATTTGAGCAGCACCAGTGATCATGTTTTTAACATAGTCGGCGTGCCCTGGGCAGTCAACGTGTGCATAGTGACGGTTAGGTGTTTCGTATTCCACGTGTGCAGTGGAGATTGTGATACCGCGTTCGCGCTCTTCTGGAGCTTTGTCGATTTGATCGAATGCTACTGCAGCACCACCGTAAGTTTTGGACAATACAGTCGTGATAGCAGCAGTCAGAGTTGTTTTACCATGGTCGACGTGACCGATAGTACCGATGTTAACGTGCGGTTTAGTACGTTCAAACTTAGCCTTTGCCATTTGAACAATTCCTCCTTAAATGGATTGAATATAGGTTTTATGTTTGAACTGACCGGTGTTTATGCAAGCAGTTCTGGATGTAATCGTACCGGTCAGGGTTTAAAACTCAAAAGCAGATATTACTCGTCAGATCCTTTGGACTTCGAAACAATTTCTTCAGCAATGTTCTTAGGAACTTCTTCGTAGTGGGAGAGTTCCATGGAGAACACGCCGCGTCCTTGGGTACCGGAACGAAGTGTCGTCGAGTATCCGAACATTTCGGAAAGAGGCACTTTCGCACGGATGATCTGAGCGCCGGAACGGTTATCCATACCTTCGATACGTCCGCGGCGGGAGTTCAGCATACCCATTACGTCGCCCATGTATTCTTCAGGCACCGTAACTTCGACTTTCATGATTGGCTCGAGCAGGACAGGTTTACACTTGTCTTTAGCCGCTTTAAGCGCCATGGAACCGGCAATCTTAAACGCCATCTCATTGGAGTCGACATCATGGTAGGAACCGTCTACGATTGTAGCTTTGATGTCTACAAGCGGGAAGCCGGCAAGAACACCATTCTTCATGGCTTCTTCAATACCATTCAGTGCAGGCTGGATGTATTCTCTTGGTACAGAGCCACCGACGATCTTGCTGTCAAACTGGCTGCCAGTACCTGCTTCGAGAGGTTCGAACTCAACCCAGACGTGACCGTATTGACCACGACCACCGGACTGACGAACGAATTTACCCTCAACGCGTGCAGCTTGACGGAAGGTTTCACGGTATGCAACCTGTGGTTTACCCACGTTGGTTTCTACCTTGAATTCACGACGCATACGGTCAATGATGATGTCGAGGTGAAGCTCACCCATACCAGCCAAGATTGTTTGGCCAGTCTCTTCATCTGTATGAGCACGCAGCGTAGGATCTTCTTCTGTCAATTTGCCCAAAGCAACGCCCATTTTGTCTTGGTCGGCTTTGGTTTTAGGCTCAACTGCGATTTCGATAACCGGATCCGGGAAGTTCATGGATTCCAGGATAACCGGAGCTTTCTCGTCGCAGAGTGTGTCGCCCGTACCGGTATCTTTCAAGCCTACGGCAGCCGCGATGTCACCGGAGTAAACTTCGCTGATCTCTTGACGGCTGTTCGCGTGCATCTGAAGGATACGTCCGATACGTTCGCGTTTGCCTTTGGTAGCGTTCAATACGTAAGAACCGGATTGAAGGATACCAGAGTATACGCGGAAGAACGTCAATTTACCAACATAAGGGTCGGTCATGATTTTGAATGCCAGAGCCGCGAACGGTTCTTCATCGGAAGAATGACGCTCAACTTCCGTACCGTCTTCAAGGTGACCTTGAATCGATGGTACATCAACTGGAGCTGGCAGATAATCGATAACAGCGTCCAGCATCAGCTGAACCCCTTTGTTGCGGTAAGAGGAACCACAGATAACCGGGAAGATCTTAACTTCGCAAACCCCTTTGCGGAGGGCTGCTTTCAGTTCCGGAATGGTGATTTCTTCACCTTCCAGATACTTCATTGTCAGGTCTTCGTCGAGTTCTGCGACTTTTTCGATCAGTTCAGCGCGAAGTTCTTCAACTTTGTCTTGGAACTCGGCCGGAACATCGACCACCTCAATGTTTTGACCCAGGTCGTCTTTGTACATATGAGCTTTTTGCTCAACCAGGTCGATGATGCCCACGAAGTCGTTCTCCGCACCGATCGGCAATTGAATCGCTACTGCGTTCGCTTGCAGACGATCGCGCATGTCGTTAACGACGTTCAGATAGTCGGCACCGATAATATCCATTTTGTTTACATATGCGATCCGCGGAACGCCGTAGCGGTCAGCCTGTCTCCATACGGTTTCAGACTGAGGCTCAACGCCCTCTTTCGCACTGAAAACACCTACTGCCCCATCCAATACACGAAGGGAACGTTCAACTTCAACCGTGAAGTCAACGTGCCCTGGGGTGTCAATGATATTAACGCGGTGACCTTTCCACGAAGCGGTCGTCGCAGCGGAAGTAATCGTGATCCCGCGCTCCTGTTCCTGCTCCATCCAGTCCATTGTAGCCGCACCCTCGTGAACTTCACCGATTTTGTGCGTACGGCCTGTGTAGAACAAGATCCGCTCTGTGGTGGTCGTTTTACCAGCGTCAATATGCGCCATGATCCCGATGTTGCGTGTATTTTTCAAGGAGAACTCTCTTGCCATGAAAATAGTCTCCCTTCAAAATTGAAGTGTAATTTGTTGAGCCGAATCCTACCAGCGGTAGTGAGCAAACGCTTTGTTCGCTTCAGCCATTTTGTGAGTGTCCTCGCGTTTCTTAACGGAAGCGCCTGTGTTGTTGGAAGCGTCGATGATCTCAGCCGCCAAACGCTCTTCCATTGTCTTCTCACCGCGGTTGCGGGAGTAGTTCACGAGCCAACGTAATCCCAAAGACGTACGTCTTTCAGGTTTTACTTCAATCGGCACCTGGTAGTTGGCACCGCCGACGCGGCGAGCTTTAACTTCCAGTACTGGCATGATATTTTTGATAGCTGCTTCAAACACTTCCATAGGATCTTTACCCGTACGTTCTTGAATCAGGTTGAACGAATTGTAAAGGATGCTTTGGGCAACACCTCTTTTACCATCCAGCATGATGCGGTTGATAAGGCGTGTAACCAGTTTGCTGTTGTACACCGGATCCGGCAATACGTCTCTCTTACTAACTGGACCTTTGCGTGGCATGGATATCCCCCTTTCTCAAGTCTTTGAATTCTTATAGAAATCAATTACGATTTTTTAGCTTTCGGACGTTTCGCGCCGTATTTGGAACGAGCTTGCATCCGGTTGTTCACACCTGCAGTATCAAGCGCACCGCGAACGATATGGTAACGTACACCTGGAAGGTCTTTTACCCGTCCACCGCGAACCAATACCACGCTGTGCTCTTGCAGGTTGTGTCCGATCCCCGGAATGTAAGCAGTCACCTCGATGCGGTTCGTCAAGCGAACACGGGCATATTTACGAAGCGCGGAGTTCGGTTTCTTCGGAGTCATTGTACCTACACGGGTGCAGACACCACGTTTTTGAGGAGCGCTAAGTCCTGTCTCTTCACGCTTCAGAGCGTTGTATCCTTTCTGCAATGCAGGGGACTTCGACTTGTAGATCTTAGCTTGACGTCCTTTGCGAACTAGCTGGTTAATTGTTGGCATGTTAGCCACCCCCTTCCCATAATACTTATCCTCATTACAAACCTCTTTTTAAGTCCACAGACCCAGGCGGTTCATAAAAGAACAAATGAAAAGTCTTTGCCGGAAGAACTCTGTTGATTTCCCCAACAAAAACGTTCCTTACCCTATGATTTAACGATGGCAGCCATCGCTGCGCCCACTTCAATTCCACATGCTTTACCCAAATGATGCATAGTATCCACATAGGTGATCTTCACTCCATGCTTACTGCAAAGAGCTTCAACCTTTGAAACGAGCCGGTGTTCCGCATCTTCCGCCACAAACACTTCGGCGGCTTGGCCCAATTCTACGAGTTTCATCGTTTGTTTGGCACCGATCTTGACATGAGCATCCTGTAATCCTTTATCATTAGACATTTTAATATCCTCCAAAAGCACAGGGGTACTTAACTACTCACGCACCTTTGCTATATTAGCACTTGCATTAGGCGATGTCAAGAATGTTTCAGGAAAGTTTTCGCGGAAGCAGCCCTTTTTCATGCCGCCTCCGCGCAAAACCGCCTGTATAGCAGTCTATTACTCTACTGTTGCCGTTTCAAGCTCTTTGGAGTCCTGATCTTCGGCGTTCGGATCATCGAACTTGACGCTGCGGTAACGGTTCATACCGGTACCTGCAGGGATCAATTTACCGATGATGACATTTTCTTTCAGGCCGAGCAGCTGGTCAACCTTGCCTTTGATCGCCGCATCGGTAAGAACGCGTGTCGTCTCTTGGAAGGATGCCGCGGACAAGAAGGAATCGGTCTCCAGGGAAGCCTTGGTGATACCGAGCAGAACCGGTTTAGCCACCGCAGGCTCTTTTCCGGACAGGATTGCTTCTTTGTTCGCTGCTTCATATTCATGAATGTCGGTGAATGATCCAGGAAGAAGCGGTGTATCTCCCGCATCGACGATACGGATTTTACGCAGCATCTGCTTGATCATTACTTCGACGTGCTTATCGTTGATTTCTACGCCCTGGTTACGGTATACGCGCTGTACTTCCTGCAGAATGTAGTTCTGCACCCCGCGGATGCCTTTAATGCGCAGCATTTCTTTCGGGTCGATGGAACCGTCTGTCAGCTCGTCGCCGGCTTCGATTTCCTGACCTTCGCTTACGCGCAGACGGGAACCGTAGGTAACGGAGTACACTTTCGTTTCCGCTTCACCTTGGACTTCGATTTCACGACGGTCTTTCGCTTCGCGGATTTCCTTCACGACGCCGTCGATTTCACTGATAGTTGCTTGACCTTTCGGATTCCGGGCTTCGAAAAGCTCCTGAATACGCGGAAGACCTTGGGTAATATCGTCCCCTGCGACACCACCGGTATGGAACGTACGCATGGTAAGCTGGGTTCCTGGTTCACCGATGGATTGCGCGGCGATGATGCCGACTGCTTCCCCGATTTCCACGAATTTGCCTGTGGCCAGGTTGCGTCCGTAGCACTTCTTACATACGCCGTGACGGGCACGGCAGCTGAGTACCGAACGGATTTGCAGTTTTGTTACGCCGGAGTTGACGATCAGGTTTGCTTTATCCGAATCGATCAGCTCGTTGCGGTTAACCAGAATTTCGTTGGTTTCCGGATGACGAACCGTCTCGAAGCAGTAGCGTCCTTCAATACGGTCATACAGATCCTCGATAACTTCTTTACCATCCTGAATCCGGCTGACGGTAAAGCCTTTATCGGTACCGCAGTCTTCTTCGCGGACGATAACATCCTGGGCAACGTCTACCAGACGGCGTGTCAGGTAACCGGAGTCCGCTGTACGCAGCGCGGTATCCGCCAGACCTTTACGGGCACCGTGCGTCGACAGGAAGTACTCGAGGACGGTCAGGCCTTCACGGAAGTTGGATTTGATCGGGAGTTCGATAATCCGGCCGGATGGGTTCGCCATCAGACCCCGCATGCCGCCGAGCTGAGTAATCTGCGATTTGTTACCCCGTGCTTTGGAATCAACCATGAGCATGATGGAGTTAAAGCGGTCCATGGATTTCATCAGGATGTCAGTAATGTCATCCTTCGCCTTGGACCAAATATCGATAACGCGGTCGTACCGTTCTTCGTTCGTAATCAAGCCGCGGCGGTATTGGTTTGTAACGACTGCAACCTTCTCGTCGGATTCCTTCAGGATCGCCTGTTTCTCATCAGGAACGATAACGTCGGATACCGCAACGGTTACGCCGGCACGCGTCGAATACGTGAAGCCGAGCTGCTTGATTTTGTCCAGAATAACGGAAGTTTCCGTCGTGTGGTAAATCTCGAAGCAGCGGGCAATGATTTGACCCAGATACTCTTTACCAACAGCGCTGCTTATAGGCAGGTCGTACATGCGCTCGCGGATGTCCGCGCCTTTTTCATAGACGAAATATTTTTCCGGCGTTCCGTTGAACAGATTGTCGCGGGTTGCTTCGTTAATGTACGGGAAGCTGCTCGGAAAAATTTCGTTGAAAATGATGCGTCCGACGGTCGTCAAGAGCATTGCGTCCTGCTGCTTGTCGGTAAAGCTCGTTTTACCAAGCGCTTTTACCGGAATGGCTACCCGTGCATGCAGACCTGCGGTTCCGCGTTGGTAAGCCGATACGGCTTCGTTCACGGAGCTCAGGATCATACCGGAACCTTTCTCTTCCTTGTTGTCCATGGTCAGATAGAAAGATCCGAGAACCATATCCTGCGAAGGAGTTACGACAGGTTTACCGTCTTTAGGGTTCAAAATGTTGCCGGAGGCCAGCATGAGGATACGGGCTTCAGCCTGTGCCTCAGCGGACAGCGGAACGTGAACCGCCATCTGGTCACCGTCGAAGTCGGCGTTGTAAGCCGTACATACGAGCGGATGCAGACGGATCGCGTGACCTTCCACCAGGATCGGTTCAAACGCCTGGATACCGAGACGGTGAAGCGTAGGGGCACGGTTCAGCAGAACCGGATGCTCTTTAATGACTTCTTCGAGAACGTCCCAGACTTCCGGACTCACGCGCTCAACCTTACGTTTGGCGCTCTTAATGTTATGGGCGAGGCCCTTGTTTACAAGTTCTTTCATGACAAACGGCTTGAACAGTTCCAGCGCCATTTTCTTCGGCAGACCGCACTGATACATTTTCAGGTACGGACCAACGACGATAACGGAACGGCCGGAATAGTCAACACGTTTACCGAGCAGGTTTTGCCGGAAACGTCCTTGCTTACCTTTCAGCATGTGGCTGAGGGATTTCAGCGGACGGTTGCCTGGCCCAGTAACCGGACGGCCGCGGCGGCCGTTGTCGATCAGGGCGTCAACCGCTTCCTGCAGCATCCGTTTTTCGTTCTGAACGATGATGTCCGGAGCTCCCAGGTCAAGCAGACGCTTCAAGCGGTTGTTCCGGTTGATCACGCGGCGGTACAGGTCGTTCAGGTCAGACGTTGCAAAACGTCCGCCGTCCAGCTGTACCATCGGGCGCAGTTCCGGAGGGATAACCGGCAATACGTCCATGATCATCCACTCTGGCTTGTTGCCGGAGTTGCGGAAAGCCTCGATGACTTCCAGACGCTTGATCGCACGGTTACGGCGTTGGCCTTGAGCCGTGCGCAGCTCTTCCTTCAGAAATTCGAGTTCCTTTTCGATATCGAGATCCTGCAGCAGCTTCTTGATCGCTTCAGCACCCATGCCCGCTTGGAAACCGTAGCCGTATTTTTCACGGTAGCTGCGGTATTCTTTCTCGGACAGAAGCTGTTTCTTCTCCAGAGGCGTATCTCCAGGGTCGGTTACTACATAAGATGCAAAGTAAATGATCTCTTCCAGAGATCTTGGCGACATATCCAAAGCGAGACCCATACGGCTCGGAATGCCTTTAAAGTACCAGATATGGGATACAGGAGCTGCCAGCTCAATATGGCCCATCCGTTCGCGGCGCACCTTCGCGCGGGTAACTTCTACGCCGCAGCGATCGCAGACTACGCCTTTGTAACGGACACGCTTATATTTGCCGCAATGGCATTCCCAGTCTTTTTGCGGTCCAAAAATCCGTTCGCAGAACAGGCCTTCTTTCTCCGGTTTGAGCGTACGGTAATTGATGGTTTCCGGCTTTTTCACTTCTCCGCGGGACCATGAACGAATTTTCTCCGGGGATGCAAGCCCGATCTTCATGAATTCGAAATTGTTAACGTCCAACAAGGAGCAACCCTCCTTAACCTAGTCCTAATGATTTGAACCGTGAATGAGGACGGACGGTATTCCCGCCCGCCTTCACACGGTCTTTATTCCACTCCGACTTCTTCGCCTTCCAGGTTGAGGCTCAGCTTATCGCCGGCTGCCTCGTCTTCATCATCGAGCTCTTTCATCTCGATCTCCTGCTCGTCACCGCTCAGGATCTTAACATCCATACCGAGGGATTGAAGCTCTTTGATCAGAACCTTGAACGATTCAGGAACACCCGGTTCCGGAACGTTCTCGCCTTTAACGATGGACTCGTAGGTTTTCACCCGGCCGACCACATCGTCGGATTTGACGGTCAGGATCTCTTGCAGTGTATATGCGGCGCCGTATGCTTCCAGCGCCCAAACTTCCATCTCACCGAAGCGCTGTCCGCCGAACTGGGCTTTACCACCCAGAGGCTGCTGCGTAACGAGCGAGTATGGTCCAGTTGAACGAGCATGGATTTTATCGTCAACCATGTGGGCCAGCTTGATCATGTGCATGACGCCGACGGTAACTTCACGTTCGAACATCTCGCCCGTGCGGCCGTCGTACAGACGCGTCTTACCGTTGCGCTGCATGCCGGCTTCTTCCATGGTGTCAAATACGTCATATTCATTGGCACCGTCGAATACCGGCGTAGCCACGTGAATACCAAGACGCATGGCTGCAAAGCCCAAGTGGACTTCCAGAACCTGCCCGATGTTCATCCGGGAAGGTACCCCCAACGGGTTCAGTACGACCTGTACAGGCGTACCGTCCGGCAGGAACGGCATATCTTCTTCCGGCAGGATGCGGGCCACGACCCCTTTGTTACCGTGACGTCCGGCCATTTTGTCACCTTCAGAAATCTTACGCTTCTGAGCGATGTACACCCGAACCAGTTGGTTTACACCAGGAGGCAGCTCGTCGCCGTTCTCACGGGTAAACACTTTGACGTCCACGATAATCCCGTCACTACCATGCGGTACGCGCAGGGAGGTGTCGCGCACTTCACGCGCCTTCTCACCGAAGATGGCGTGCAGCAAGCGCTCTTCCGCCGTCAGCTCCGTTACGCCTTTCGGTGTAACTTTGCCGACGAGAATGTCGCCAGCGCTGATTTCGGCACCGATCCGGATAATTCCGCGCTCGTCGAGGTTCTTGAGAGCTTCCTCGCCGACGTTCGGAATATCGCGGGTAATTTCTTCCGGTCCGAGCTTGGTGTCGCGTGCTTCGGATTCGTATTCCTCAATGTGAATCGAAGTGTACACATCTTCCTTCACCAGCTTCTCGCTAAGGAGGATGGCATCCTCGTAGTTATAACCTTCCCAGGTCATGAATGCTACGACGACGTTACGTCCAAGAGCCAACTCGCCCATTTCCGTCGAAGGTCCGTCCGCAAGGATGTCGCCCTTCTTAATGACGTCGCCTCTCTTCACGATTGGACGCTGGTTGATGCATGTGCCTTGGTTCGAACGCATAAATTTGTGTAATTTATGTTTAACGATGTCGCCTTTGACTTCTTTGCCGTCCACGGTCTCAATGCGGCGCACCCAAATTTCGTTGGCGGAAGAACGTTCAACTACACCGTCATATTTGGAAACGATACATACTCCGGAATCCTTCGCAGACTTGTGTTCCATTCCTGTACCAACCAGCGGAGCTTTAGGTACGAGAAGCGGCACAGCCTGACGCTGCATGTTCGATCCCATCAGGGCGCGGTTGGAGTCATCGTTCTCGAGGAACGGAATGAGCGCCGTTGCGACCGATACGACCTGTTTCGGCGAAACGTCCATGTAGTCCACGCGATCGCTCGGCATCGGCAAGATGTTGTCGGACTGCTTGTTGTAACGGACGATAACCATATCCTCCGCGAACGTGCCGTCTTCATTCAGCTTCGCGTTTGCCTGTGCGACCACATAGTTGTCTTCCTCGTCAGCTGTCAGGTAGTCGATCTGGTCGGTTACAACACCCGTCTTCGGATCGACCCAACGGTACGGAGCTTCGATAAAGCCGTATTCGTTGATCCGTGCGAACGTAGACAACGAGTTGATCAAGCCGATGTTCGGACCTTCCGGCGTCTCGATTGGACACATCCGGCCGTAGTGACTGTGATGGACGTCACGAACTTCAAAGCCCGCGCGCTCACGCGTCAAACCGCCGGGTCCGAGTGCAGACAGACGGCGTTTGTGCGTCAGTTCAGCAAGCGGGTTGGTCTGGTCCATAAACTGGGACAGCTGGGAGCTTCCGAAGAACTCTTTGATCGACGCGATAACCGGTCGAATGTTGATCAGGGCTTGCGGCGTGATGACATTCGCATCCTGGATGGACATTCTTTCGCGTACGACGCGTTCCATACGGGACAGACCGATACGGAACTGGTTCTGCAGCAGTTCACCGACCGAACGCAGACGACGGTTACCAAGGTGGTCGATATCGTCCGTGTCGCCAATGCCATGCAGCAGGTTAATAAAGTAGCTGATCGAGGAAATAATATCAGCAGGCGTAATATGTTTAACCGATTTATCAATATTTCCGTTCGCAATCACTTTAACGACCTTGCCGTCTTCGATCGGGGAGAATACGTCGATGCTCTGCATCGGAATGTCATCGGCATCAAGCACACCATTGGCAACATGGTACGTCTTGTGTCCGACATTCTTCTCCAGGTGCGGCAGGATTTCGTCAAGGAGACGGCGGTCCACCATTTGTCCGGCTTCGGCAATGATCTCACCGGTATCGGTATCGATCAGTGATTCAGCAAGACGCTGGTTGAACAGACGGTTCTTGATATGCAGCTTTTTATTGATTTTATAGCGGCCGACATTGGCCAGGTCATAACGCTTTGGATCAAAGAAGCGCGCTACCAGCAAGCTCTTCGCATTGTCGAGGGTAGGCGGCTCGCCCGGACGGAGGCGTTCGTAAATTTCGATGAGCGCTTTTTCCGTGGAATCGGTGTTGTCTTTGTCCAGCGTGTTGCGGATGTATTCGTCGTTGCCGAGCAGGTCCAAAATTTCGGCGTCGCTGCCGAAACCAAGCGCCCGCAGCAAAACGGTAACCGGGATTTTACGGGTACGGTCGATCCGGACATACATGATGTCCTTTGCATCCGTCTCCAGTTCAAGCCAGGCACCACGGTTTGGAATCACTGTTGCAGTGTAGGTTTTCTTACCGTTTTTATCGACTTTCGTGCTGAAATAGACGCTAGGAGAGCGTACCAACTGGCTGACAATGACCCGTTCTGCACCGTTGATAATAAATGTACCGGTCTCCGTCATCAGCGGGAAATCTCCCATGAATACTTCCTGTTCTTTGACTTCTCCGGTTTCTTTGTTGATGAGCCGTACTTTCACCCGAAGCGGCGCCGCATACGTCACGTCACGCTCTTTCGCGTCATCGACGGTGTATTTGGGTTCGCCCAGGCTGTAGTCGATGAACTCCAGCACCAAATTGCCCGTAAAATCCTGAATTGGCGAGATATCCTGGAACATTTCGCGCAATCCTTCCTCCAAAAACCATTCATATGATTTCTGTTGGATTTCGATCAGGTTCGGAATCTCAAGTACTTCATTAATTCGTGCATAACTTCGCCGAGTGCGTCGACCATACTGAACAAGATGTCCTGCCAACTTTAACTCACCCCTCATGTCTACTCACTTTAAAAATTGATTGCGAACCTCTGTTTGGAACCTTATAATGGATTCATGCAGAGGATTCATCCACAAATAAAGAAAAGCCCTTACCCGAATGCTTTCGAACAAAGAGCAACTTATCCATGGTCTTGCCTTCTAAACATAGAAGTGACTTCATATCCAGTAGATTTGCCCAAAATGTACATATTATACGTGGACATGCCCTATTTTATGCATATCTCCGCATAAAAACTATTGACATTTCAGCCAACTAAAGACAAGAAGCCTATCCTAATACTGACATTTTATAATAATATCACACATGATTTTTCAAGTCAATAGTCCTATTGCATATTATTGAAAAGATTTTGTAGCCTTAAAAATCCGGTACCCTTTATCTTTGGTGACTTCCTCCACCTGTGCGAACAAGCTCTCCAGCTTCGCCTTTGCCGATGGTGCCCCCTGCTTCTTCTGAATCACGATCCACAAGGTTCCACCTTCATGAAGATGCTCATACGCTTGCTCGAAAATCCGATGCACCGTTTCCTTGCCCGCACGAATCGGCGGATTGGTCAGGATGACATCGAAAGCTTTCCCTTCTACCTGCTGCAGCAGATCGCTCTCCAGAATCGTCACGTTCGTAATTCCGTTCAGCCTGGCGTTTTCCTTGGCGAGTTCCACTGCACGGCTGTTCACATCCAGCATCGTCACATGCCCATCCCCGGCCAGTCTTGCCGCCACCAGTCCGATAGGACCGTACCCGCAGCCCACATCCAGAACCTCAGCCCCCTGCGGAATATCCATCGCTTCGATCAGTACCTTGCTGCCAAAATCAATTCCCTTCTTAGAAAACACCCCGGCATCGCTCGTGAACTTGTAGACTGCACCCCGCAGTCGCTCTTCCAGACTCCGCCGGTCATGTCCGGCTTCGGGCTGGTTGGAATAGTAATGCTGTGACATGCTTTCCCTCCGAATCCTTGGTTTCATTACACAGGATCCCCTGGTTCTAGTCGTTTAGTCACAAGGGATGCGGTTTTACAAAAACAAACCCCTTGAATGATCAAGGGGTTTGCTATGTGCTTCAACTGAGAAGGAATTACTTCACTTCTACAGTAGCGCCTGCTTCTTCCAATTTAGCTTTAACGGATTCAGCTTCTTCTTTACCCACTTTTTCTTTCAGTGGTTTTGGAGCGTTGTCAACGAGTTCTTTAGCTTCTTTCAAGCCAAGACCTGTGATTTCGCGAACGGCTTTGATAACGTTGATTTTGGAAGCACCAGCGTTAGCCAGGATTACGTCGAATTCAGTTTGCTCAGCAGCTTCAGCTGCGCCAGCGCCGCCGCCAACTACAGCTACTGGAGCTGCAGCAGTTACGCCGAATTCTTCTTCGATTGCTTTAACCAGGTCGTTCAGTTCCAAAACAGTCATACCTTTGATTGATTCCAAGATTTGCTCTTTACTCATGGTTGAACCTCCATTTTATAATAAAATTATTTTTTGTTTACTTTTAAGCTGTCAGAACGGGAAGCTTACGCTCCTTGTTCTTCCTTCTCAGCCACAGCCTTAACTGCAAGCGCGAAGTTGCGAACTGGAGCTTGAAGCACGCTGAGGAGCATGGAAAGGAGACCTTCGCGGGATGGCAGTTCTGCCAACGCCTTGATTTGGTCAACGCCGACTACACGGCCTTCAACCACGGCACCTTTCAGTTTCAAAGCTTCGTTCTTCTTAGCAAAATCGTTAAGGATTTTAGCTGGTGCTACGGCGTCTTCTGCACTGAATGCGATAGCTGTTGGACCGGTCAATACTTCGTCCAGTTCAGTCAGCTCAGCAGCGGCAGTCGCACGGCGCAGCAAAGTGTTCTTCAACACTTGGAATTCAACACCCGCTTCGCGAAGCTGCTTACGCAGTTCGGTAGCTTGGGCAACGTTCAATCCGCGGTAGTCGGCCACTACTGTCGTTGCACTTTCGCGCAATTTCGCAGTTACCGCATCTACAGCTTCTTGTTTCGCTTGAATCACTTTTGCGTTTGCCAATGTCTACACCTCCTGAAAGTTTCAATGACTGTCCAGCCGGACTTGCCGGCCGCCAGTTCGATCTACGTCGGAGTCCGCTTCGAGTCTGAGTACTCTTGGCTTCTCCGATTTCATAGGCAAGTAAAAAGCCTCCGTAGATTTACGAAGGCCTGATGAATGATGATTGTCCGGGCAAAGCGCAGGAAAATCATATATATTCTATCACAACACCTCGGTAGGAAATTAAGCCCTTAGGCACCTACTGTCTACGGTAAGCATATTCAACTTTAGTGGTCGGTCACAAGGACCTAAACAACAACTTTTATATAGTAACAGATAACTCAGAACGAGTCAACGATAACTTATTTAAAGGTTGCTGTATTCACGCGTGCGCTTGGTCCCATCGTCGAGGATACGGCGATCCCCTTCAGATAAACACCTTTTGCAGCAGCTGGTTTAGCACGGTTGAGTGCGTCGATGAGAGATTTGAGGTTCTCATTCAGTTTGGCCGCATCAAAAGATACTTTACCGATCGGTGCGTGAATTTGACCTGCTTTGTCCAGACGGTATTCGATTTTACCGGCTTTGATTTCTTGAACAGCCTTGGCAACATCGAACGTAACTGTTCCTGCTTTAGGGTTAGGCATAAGGCCTTTACCACCGAGCAGACGACCCAGTTTACCGACTTCGCTCATCATATCAGGTGTAGCGACGCAGACGTCGAATTCGAACCAGCCTTGTTGGATCTTGTTGATCATGTCTTGATCGCCAACAAAATCTGCGCCAGCCGCTTCCGCTTCCTTCGCTTTGTCACCTTTCGCAAATACCAATACGCGTTGTGTTTTACCCGTGCCATGAGGCAGGACAACAACACCACGAACGGCTTGGTCTTGTTTACGTGGGTCAACGCCCAAACGAACTGCAACTTCAACGGTTTCGTCGAACTTGGCAGTCGCAGCCTTTTTCACAAGCTCTACAGCTTCTGCTGGCTCGTATACTGCTTCACTGTCGATCAGCTTGGCAGCTTCAACATACTTCTTACCATGTTTAGCCATGTTTGTTCCTCCTTTGTGGTTTTAGCGGATATTCCTCCCACATGTGCCGGCCTCATAGGCCGGGTGTCGCAAGAAAAACCGGATTAGTCTTCGATTGTGATACCCATGCTGCGTGCAGTACCTTCAACCATACGCATAGCTGCTTCAACGGAAGCTGCGTTCAGGTCAGGCATTTTTTGCTCAGCGATTTCACGGACAGTGCTGCGTTTAACGGTAGCGACTTTCTTCTTGTTAGGTTCGCCGGAACCCTTCTCGATTTTGGCAGCTACGCGAAGCAGAACTGCAGCCGGTGGAGTTTTGGTAATGAACGTAAAGGAACGATCCTCAAATACCGAAATTTCAACCGGAATGATCAGACCAGCTTGATCAGCGGTACGAGCGTTGAATTCTTTACAGAATGCCATGATGTTGACACCTGCTTGACCCAATGCTGGACCTACTGGCGGCGCCGGATTCGCTTTACCTGCAGGGATTTGCAGTTTAACAACCTTGATTACCTTCTTTGCCATGTAAGACACCTCCTTCAAAAGTGGTTAGCGGGCCTCGAGGCCCTCCCACAAGAAACCTGAAGAACTTTATATCTTCTCCACCTGAGTATAATCCAGCTCAAGCGGGGTTTCCCGTCCAAACATGTTGACGTGTACCTTCAGCTTGCTCTTGTCGACGAGAATTTCTTCTACCGAGCCAACAAAATTCGCAAAAGGACCAACTTTGATACGTACGGATTCTTTAATATCGAATTCGATCTTCGGCTTCGGCTCTTCCATACCCATATGCTTCAGAATCTGTTCCACTTCTTCCGGAAGCAAAGGCGTCGGCTTGGAACCCGAACCCGTCGAACCGACAAATCCCGTAACCCCTGGCGTATTGCGTACAACGTACCAGGAATCGTCAGTCTGGATCATTTCCACCAAGACATATCCGGGGTAAACCTTTCTCATGACGACCTTTTTCTTGCCGTCCTTGTTTACCACTTCTTCTTCCATCGGAACAAGAACGCGGAAAATCTTGTCTTCCATGCCCATGGACTCAACGCGTTTTTCCAAATTGGCTTTGACCTTATTCTCATACCCAGAGTAGGTATGAACTACGTACCATCTTTTTTCCATATCAAGCCACCCGGGACCCTTCTTAAATAATCGCTTCGATCACAGCGGAAATGCCGATATCTAGAACCCAAAAATAAATCGTGACGATCGCAATGGTGCCAAGTACGATAAGCGTGTAATTCGTCAACTCTTTACGATTAGGCCAGCGAACTTTTTTAAGTTCCGCCCAGCTTTCAGAGAAAAAGGAAAACAGAGACTTGAAACCTTTCACGCCGACTACACCTCCAAAAAACTATCTGGTTTCGCGATGAGGAGTTTGCTCGTTACAAAACTTGCAAAATTTCTTCATCTCCATGCGGTCGGGGTGATTTCGCTTGTTTTTGGTAGTCGTATAGTTTCTTTGTTTGCAATTCGTACAAGCCAAAGTGATAATTACCCGCATGCTGTGCACCTCCCGAAGACGTCCTTCTATTTCAGAAGAGTCAATATTGATCCCTAGTAGGAAACAGCCTAAACTTTTCATCGCTGAAAAGAAAAAAAACCGTTCCTGCGAAATGAACGATTAAGCTCGTGCCGAAGCCTTTGCTCTCTCATTCATTAAAACACGCGAATTTAGGCCTACCTAAAACACTTTATCACAAGGGTCAAACCATGTCAACGAAAGAATGGCCTTGTCAATACGCGTTTAAAAACCACGATTCCCTGTCGTTTCAAGCCTTTTTTCTCATCATAAGCCGCCTGCATTCATTTACCAGTATGATTCATTCGTCCAGAGGTTAAACCTCGGCACTTCCGAGTGAATAAAAAAAGACTCCTTACGAGCCTTTCTTCACCTTAGCGTCTGTTCAATTGTCGCGAACTTCCAAATATCTCTCCAGCTTGCGCTTGACCCGCTGCAGAGCATTATCGATCGATTTCACATGCCGTTTCAAATCCACCGCAATTTCCTGATAGGAGCGGCCGTCCAAATACAGCATCAGCACTTTGCGCTCCAAGTCGCTCAGAATCTCGGACATCTTGTCCTCGAGTCCGACGAACTCTTCCTGGTTAATAATCAGCTCTTCCGGATCGCATACCTGCGAGCCGCAAATCACGTCAAGCAGCGTACGGTCGGAGTCCTCATCATAGATAGGCTTGTCCAACGACACGTAAGAATTCAGCGGGATATGCTTCTGTCTCGTCGCGGTCTTGATCGCCGTAATGATCTGCCTCGTAATGCACAGCTCGGCAAAAGCCTTGAACGAGGACTGCTTGTCCCCTCTGAAATCACGGATCGATTTGTATAAACCGATCATGCCTTCCTGGATGATATCCTCGCGGTCGGCGCCGATCAGAAAATAAGATCTGGCTTTGGCCCGCACGAAATTCCGGTACTTGTTAATCAAGTACTCCAGCGCTTCACTGTCACCTTCGCGGAAATATTCGACTACGTCCTCATCCGTCTTGTAATCATAATCAGATAACATTAACTCTTTAAGGTCGACGCTCACCAAGAAACCCCCCGGCTGCAACGCAAGGTACCCGTTACTCGTGAAATATACGAACAGTATAAATGATGCTCTCCAAGCCGTCAACCACGGATTATCCAAAAAAGAACAGCGATAGCAAAATTGTCAAGAGCTGCAAATTTGTCATTTCATACAAAAGTTGGCTATTCCCGCCGCCATCGTTCGAAGATTTCGCGGATGTCCGGCGACAGCTTGCTGTCCAGCGTATTGCGCGTCGATCTGGCCTGATCTTCCTTGATCCGCTTCTGGATCATCTGCTCGCTGTTCTCCACTTCGATCAGCAGCTCCCGGGCGGACAAGCGAAGCGCTCCCCGCGCGAAGATGACATGCTGTTCGATCAAATCGCTGGTCGCCACATAAATCTGCCTGCTTCGCCGGGTCAGCTCTCCAACAAGACGCTCAATGCATTCGTCCGCCGTCTCCTTCTCCTTCGTAAAGTACACCTGGACCTTGCTCTGCGAAAAGGATTTGCCCAGACCCGGCACCCGGTAGGCGTCAAATACCGCGATCACTTTTCTTCCGGAAAAAGCCTGGTAATCGGCCAGCCTGGCCAGCAGCTCGTCCCTGGCCTCCTGCATGCTGATCTGCGACAGCTCTGCAAGGGACGGCCATCCGCCGATCATGTTATAGCCATCGACCAGAAGCACATCGCGCAAAGCCGCCATTCCGGCTAACCTTGGGTGCGGCGCCGGCGCAGAACTTCGTACATCACGACTCCCGCGGCCACGGAAGCGTTAAGCGAGTTGATTTGACCTTTCATGGGGAGTTTCACCAAAACATCGCATTTTTCGCGGATCAGTCTGCCCATGCCTTTCCCTTCGTTACCGATGACTACGGCGACGGGGCCGTCAAACACATTCGTGTCGTACATCTCGGAGGAAGCCGACACGTCGGTACCGACGACCCAAATCCCTCTCTCTTTCAGCTCCTCAATGGTCTGCCCCAGGTTCGTTACGCGTGCGACCGGGACGTATTCGGCGGCGCCGGCGGACGTCTTGGACACGGTCGCGGTAACCTGCGCCGACCGGCGTTTCGGCACGATTACCCCATGAACGCCGGTGCAGTCTGCGGTCCGGAGAATCGAGCCGAGATTGTGCGGATCTTCGATTTCATCCAACAGCAAGATGAACGGCGCTTCCCCCTTGGTTTCCGCGGCCTGCAGGATGTCCTCCACTTCGGCGTAGGCGTAAGGCGCCGCCTGCGCGACTACCCCTTGATGCTGCATACCCGGCGCCATCTGGTCCAGCTTGCGCTTGTCCACCTGCTGAATGACGACGCCAAGCTTTTTGGCCTCGAAAATGATCGGCTGCGTCAGATGCTTTTGGGCATTTTCCGCAATCCATATTTTATTGATCGTCCGCCCGGATCGAAGCGCTTCGGTGACCGAATGCTTCCCGGCAATGATTTCTTCCTCCATCGATTTTCCTCCTGATTCTTATTGCCTGTGATGGCCTGCCATCTTATTTCTTCTTGGGCTGCTGCTCTATGAACTTGATCCCCGTGTCGATTAACTCCTGCATGCGCTCGAACTGCCCGGTATAGTACAAGTATCCGATCAGGGACTCGAACGCGGTGGCATGCCGGTATTCCAGCACATCGGCATTTTTCGGAATGGTGCCCGACTTGGCGTTGCGGCCTTGGCGGACTACGTCGCGCTCCTCTTCAGTCAGCATCTCCTCCAGCGCGCCGATAATCCGGCTTTGGGCCTTGGCCGAGACAAGTCCGGTCGCCGAACGGTGCAGCTGATTGGGCCGCAGGTTCGTCTTGGAAATCAAATATTGGCGGATGGCCACCTCATAGATAGCATCGCCAATATAAGCCAAGACGATTGGCGGAATCAGCCGGGCCGGCTTGGATGGCGGGTAGCTGAACATCCAGCTTCCCGCACTTTCCGGCAGCAGTTCGTTGCCGTCCGCCCCGCTCATTTGCGGCGCCAGCGCATGCCCTGCGCCGTATCCTCCAGCAGAATTCCCTTGGCCGCGAGCTCGTCGCGGATTTCATCCGCGCGGCCCCAGTTTTTGTTCTTCCGGGCTTCGGCACGCTCGGCGATCAGCTGCTCCACTTCCTCGTCCAGAAGCTCGGCCTTTTCCTCGAAATAGAGCCGCAGCACCGCGTTCAATTCGTCAAAAGCCGCCAGCATCGCCTGCAGTTCCGCAGGGTTCGCCACAGGCTCCTGAAGCAGCAGATTGGCTTCGCTCACCCATTCGAATACGGAGGTAATCGCATCCGGCGTATTGAAATCATCGTTCATTTTTTCATAGTAGGAAGCGAGAATCGCATCCAGCTTCTGCTGCACGGATTCGCGGACCGGACCGTTTCCGTCCGGAGCCACCGTATCCAGGCGGTGCTTCATATTCGTGACGGCGTTGGCGATCCGCTCCACGCTGTTCATCGCCTGATCCATCGTCTCGCTGTTGAAGTTGAGCGGATTGCGGTAATGCGTGGACAGCATGAAGTAGCGGATTGCTTCTTTTTTATATTGGGCGCGCAAATCCTTGACCAAAATGCCGTTTCCGAGCGATTTCGACATTTTCTCGTTATTGATCTTGATGTACCCGTTATGCATCCAGTAGTTGGCCAGCGGCTTACCGGTCAAAGCTTCCGACTGCGCAATTTCGCACTCGTGATGCGGAAACTGCAGGTCCTGTCCGCCTCCGTGGATATCCAGGGTGTCGCCAAGGTAGCGGCGGGCCATGGCCGAGCATTCGATGTGCCAGCCAGGGCGGCCGTCGCCCCAAGGGCTTGCCCAGTAAATCTCCCCCGGCTTCGCCGCCTTCCAAAGCACGAAGTCTTCCGGGCTTTCCTTCCGCTCGTCGACGCCGATCCGGATGCCGAACTGCAGCTCCTCCAGCTTCTGATGCGAAAGCTTGCCGTAACCCGCAAATTTGCCGGTCCGGTAGAAAACGTCGCCCCCTTTTTCATAAGCGAAGCCTTCGTCTTCCAGCTCCTTGATAAAGGCGATGATGTTATCCATGTTCTCCGTCACCCGCGGGTTGATCGTCGCCTTATGAATGCCCAGCCCGTCGAGGTCCTCGTAGTACGCTTTAATAAACGTATCGGCCACCACCGGCACGGTGCTGTTCATCTGCTCGGCTTTGCGGATCAGCTTGTCGTCCACGTCCGTGAAGTTCACCACGTAATTGACTTCGTTGCCGATCTGCTCGAGATACGAGCGAACGACGTCGAAAAAGATCATCGGACGCGCATTCCCGATATGAATGTAGTCGTATACGGTCGGACCGCACACGTACATGTTCACTTTTCCCGGCTGCTTCGCCACAAACTCTTCTTTCGCCCGGATCATCGTATTATAAATTTGAAGGGACATATCCACATTTCCTTTCATCCATGAAATTCGCTGCTTCTTTATTTCGAACGTGCTCCAGCCGGGGTTTCCTCCTGCTGCAGCCGGTTGTTTTCCGTTTGTAGTCTTTCCAATTCACCGCGAAGCTGTTCGATCTCCTGCTGCATGCTGCGCAGCGAATCGACGATCGGGTCAGGCAGCTGGTGGCTTAGACGGTCCACCCGGCGCCCGTCCTGCTTCACGATTCTTCCCGGAATGCCCACCACCGTGCTGTTCGAGGGGACTTCCTTCAGAACGACCGAGTTGGCTCCGATGTTGCACTGGTCGCCGACCGTAAACGATCCCAGCACTTTCGCGCCGGACGCAATGACGACATTGTTGCCGATGGTCGGATGCCGTTTGCCTTTTTCCTTCCCGGTGCCCCCGAGGGTAACGCCCTGGTAAATGACGACGTCGTCCCCGATCTCACAGGTCTCCCCGATGACCACACCCATGCCATGGTCGATGAACAGGCGCTTGCCGATCTTCGCTCCGGGATGAATCTCGATCCCCGTCATGAAACGGCTGACCTGGGAAATCACGCGCGCCAGCGTATACCACCGGCGTTTGTACAGTGCATGCGCAACCCGATGAGCCCAGATGGCATGCAGTCCGGAATAGGTGAAAATGACCTCGAACAGACTTCTGGCCGCCGGATCATTCTCGAATACGGTTTGGATATCCGATTTCATGTGCTTGAACATATCCGTTCCCCTCTTTGCTTCTTCTGTTCTCCATCGTTACGTGGAGGCACAACACCCTTCTCATCCTGACAACAAAAGCGTTCATCGACGTTTCTTCATCGACGCTTGTTCATCGAGTCCCAACACGCTCAGCGAAGATTCTTTCAACAAAAAACGCCCCTGCAGCATCATGCTGCAGAGACGTTATACGCGCGGTCCCACTCTGCTTGGGCCTTGCTGCTGACGTGCCCGCCGGTAATTCCGGCAGACTGCATCGCAAACGAAAAGCCCCACTTTCTGTCCTCATAACGGCGGACGTCCGGCACAGTCTAACGGGGGAGATCCTCCTCCGCTCATCCATGCAGCTCACAGGTGCATTTCCACTGCCGGCCAATAGGTAACTTCCAGCCTAAAGGAAGACTTGCGCCTCCCTTGCGGTCACCCTCTCTGTCAATGGCGTGATCAATGTACTTCTCCTGATCTTCGCTGATCGCACATTGGATCATTCGGCACTCCCAGTAACAGCGGGGCCGAATTGATTTTGCTTGTAATTATAGCCGATAAGTCGTCTTACTGACAAGAAGTGTTTCAGGGAGCTTATGGGTTAGAATATGCTGTGATTACAAGAAAGAATCCACTTATGCTCCCTTAATTTGCGATTTAAGCCGCTCGATCACGCGTCCGCGGCCCAGCAGGAAGATCGTCTCGTTCAGATCGCGGCCATGCATCTGGCCGGTCAGCGCGACACGGATCGGCATAAAGAGCTGCTTGCCTTTCACGCCGGTCTCCTTCTGAACCTCTTTGATAAGCGCGGCAATATGCGAAGCGGTATACTCCTCCGAAGCTTCGATCTTCGCCAGCAGCGCCGACAATACGGTAGGTACCTGCTCCTCAGCCAGCACCGGCAGGGCTTCCTGATCGATTTCCAGATGGGTGCGGAAGAACACCTCCGACAGATCGACAATATCCGATGCGGCTGTCATCTGTTCCTGATAGAGGGCGACCAGCTTGCGCGTCCATGCCTTCTGCTCCTCATCCAGTTCGGCCGGCAGGCGGCTCGCTCGCTGCAAGTGCGGTATCGCCAGCTCCGTAATCCGGTCGGTATCGGCATTCTTAATGTACGTATTGTTCAGATGAGCCAGCTTGTTCTGATCGAACACGGCCGGGCTCTTCGACAGGCGGTCCGGATTGAAGATCTTGATCAGCTCTTCTCTGCTGTAAATCTCTTCTTCACCTTCCGGAGACCAGCCCAGCAGGGCGATAAAGTTCACCATCGCTTCCGGCAGATAACCCAGCTGGTCGTACTGCTCGATGAACTGGATGATCGACTCATCCCGTTTACTGAGCTTCTTGTGGTTCTCATTCACGATCAGCGTCATATGACCGAACTGCGGCGGCTCCCAGCCGAACGCCTCGTAGATCATCAGCTGGCGCGGCGTGTTGGAAATATGGTCTTCCCCGCGCAGGACGTGGGAAATTTCCATCAGATGGTCGTCGAGCACCACCGCGAAGTTGTAAGTCGGAATGCCGTCCTTTTTCACAATGACAAAGTCACCGGTGTCCTGGGTATTGAAAGAAATCGTTCCTTTGACCATATCGTTGAACGTGTACGTCTTATTGTCCGGTACCCGGAAGCGAATGCTGGCCACCCGGCCTTCCGCTTCGAATGCCTGGCACTGCTCAGGCGTCAAGTCACGGTGCTTGCCGGAATAGCGCGGCGTCTCGCCGCGGGCGATCTGCTCTTCCCGTTCCTTCTCCAGCTCTTCCTCAGTGCAATAGCAGCGGTAAGCCAAGCCGCGGTCCAGCAGGTCCTGCCAGTATTTCTTATAAATGTCCAGACGTTCGGTCTGGCGGTAAGGGCCATACGCCCCGCCCACATCAACGCTTTCGTCCCAGTCCATGCCAAGCCATTTCAAATACTTCAGCTGGCTTTCTTCGCCGCCTTCGATATTCCGCTTCACGTCCGTATCTTCGATTCGGATAATAAACTCTCCGCCCTGGTTACGGGCATACAAATAGTTAAACAGCGCCGTTCTGGCATTGCCAATATGTAAATGTCCGGTTGGACTCGGTGCATAACGTACACGCACTTTGCTCATCCTGATCCCCTCCGTCATATCATTGATCAATAAAGTCCGTTCAGAAATACTTTACCCTATTCCAGCTTAAATCCTTCAAGATGATAGCACATCTTGGATCAAGCATACAACCGATTGGGCCGCAATGCCTTCTCCCCGACCGGTGAATCCGAGCTGCTCCGTCGTAGTTGCCTTCACATTGACCTGTGTCACGTCGGCATCCAGCGCCTTGGCGATGATTTCAGCCATCTGCGGAATATAAGGAGCCATTTTCGGACGCTGGGCGATAATGGTCGAATCGATGTTGCCCAGGCGGTACCCCCGCTCCTTGGCGAGGTCCCATACATGCAGCAGCAGCTTCAAACTGTCCGCGTCCTTGAATTCCGGATCCGTATCGGGAAAATGCTTGCCAATGTCCCCCAGCGCAAGCGCACCCAAAATCGCATCCGCAACGGCATGCAGCAGCACGTCCGCGTCGGAATGTCCCAGCAGCCCCTTCTCGTACGGAATCGTGACTCCGCCAATGATGCACGGCCTGCCCTCCACCAGCTGGTGAACGTCAAACCCTTGTCCTACACGTATCATCCCTTTTTCTCTCCCTTGCGTTTCTGCATAAATGCGGCGTACTCCAAATCTTCCGGCGTCGTAATTTTGATATTCGTATAGCTGCCTTCCACAACCGCCACGGGAATGCCCAGCCGCTCCACGAGCATGGAGTCGTCGGTGCCGGCGAAGCCGTCCGCTGCGGCGCGTTCATGAGCTCTTTTCAAATCGGAAAGACGAAAAGCCTGTGGGGTGTGAATGGCCCACAGACTCCGGCGATCAGGGGTCGCCAGAATCGTCCCCGAATCGTTCACCTGCTTGATGGTATCCTTCACCGGCACCGCCAGCACGGCCGCTCCTTCCTGGAGCGCCTTCCGGTAGCAGGCCTCAATGTGTTCAGGTTCCACGAACGGGCGAACCCCGTCATGAACCATTACCCATTCTGTGCCGATTTCCATCAAGCCGTTGTATACGGATTGTTGTCTTTCGCTTCCGCCGGCGATGACCTTGGTTACTTTACCAAGTCCGTAATCCCGGATCCACTGCTCGCAGCGCGGAATATCGTCCGCACCGGTGACCAGGACCACTTCTTTCACCAGCGGCATTTGTTCAAAAATGTCCAGCGTATGCATAATGATGGGCTTGTCTTCAAGCATAAGGTACTGCTTGCTTTCCTGCGTCCCCATCCGGGAGCCGCGGCCCGCGGATACCACAATGACGCCCACCTGATTCTCTGTGCCCAAGTCGATGCAAAGCCTCCTCAACAACTGACCGAAAAAGAGTATACCCCCATCATACCGCGTTTACTGGGCTTTTTCCAACAGTTTCGGTTTGGCGAAGATCATCCGCCCCGCGGAGGTCTGCAGCACGCTCGTTACCAGCACTTCCATCATATTGCCTATATAGTCGCGTCCGCCTTCAACCACAATCATGGTTCCGTCGTCGAGATAAGCCACTCCCTGGCCATGCTCTTTGCCGTCCTTGATCACCTGCACCATAATTTCTTCCCCCGGCAGGACGACCGGCTTCACGGCGTTGGCCAAATCGTTAATGTTCAGTACGGATACGCCTTGCAGCTCGCACACCTTGTTCAGGTTAAAATCGTTGGTCACCACTTTGCCCTGCAGCACCTTGGCGAGCTTCACCAGCTTGCTGTCCACTTCGGAAATTTCTTCGAAATCCCCTTCATAGATCAGCACCCTGACGTCCAGTTCCTTCTGGATCTTGTTCAAAATATCGAGTCCTCTTCGTCCGCGGTTCCGCTTCAAGAGGTCAGAGGAATCCGCGATATGCTGAAGCTCTTCCAGTACAAATTCGGGAATGACGATCGTTCCTTCGATAAAACCGGTTTTGCAGATGTCCGCGATCCGGCCGTCGATAATGACGCTTGTATCGAGAATCTTATGCTCCTCAATCCGGCGTTCCTCCGGCAGCTCGCCCCGGCTCCATTTACCGGAAGTCCACAGGGAAGCGAGCTCCTCTTTCTTTTCCAAGCCAATCCGAAGTCCCATATAACCGCACACAAACGTCACGCCGACAGCCAGTAAATCCCCGGCATGTCCAATCCAGGCAAGGCTGGGGTAGATTAATAGAGCCAGCAGCAGTCCTCCGATCAGACCCGACGCTCCGGCCGCCAGTTCATTCATCGGCGTGTTCGAGAACGAAGCGATAAACGAATGCAGACGATACGATACAGCTTGAGCACACAGGGAACCAATCAACATAAATAAAATTGCGCCAACCACAGCGAACATCAGGCTGCCCCACAGCGAATCATCAATTCCAATTCCAGGGAACGACCAGCCTGCTGCATGATGCAGCGAGTACCCGATCCATGCCCCGCATAATCCGGCAAATGCCGTGATCGATTTCCTCAGCATCAGTTCCCTCACCTCCTTAAATCCATATTTTTAATAGTTGCAGATTTCATTAGCAGTATGGTCCATTTTGCAGCAACCTAATCCTGTATATTCCAATTTTTATTGGACGGCTGAACCTTTCTTTTGTACCATCCTACAGAAGTCTCGTTTTTGGTTGAAAATGGGGAATTGACTGGAATATAATAAGTTCAATTCAAAAAACTAGAGGTTAGAGGTGAATAGGTTACATGGGCACACCAAGTTTACAAGACTTTCAAGATCAGGTTTCCGAACTGTTGCTCCGTCACCGCAGTCTGCTGGATGTATTGTCAAAGAATGGACAAAGCAGTGCCTCCGTGAACCGGTCCGTCGCCAAAGCGATTACCGATTGCGGCTGTATTGAACTTCATGCCACCAAACAAACCTTTGCTCCGGGACTGAACCTCGAGGAAGCCAAGGAAACGGTACGGACCCATGTCCAAGGGGAGCTGTGCGAGAACTGCCGCGAGGTGATCAGCACCGAGCTCGGGCGGAACCTGTTCTATATGTCGGCGCTGTGCAATCTGCTCGATATCAATATGGATGAAGTGGTCCGGAAGGAATCGCAAAAATGCTCTACCCTCGGTCTGTTTAACATGTCATAGAAGACAAGATTTTTTTATACATCAAAAAAAGCATTTATCTCGCTGCTCCGGGCAGGAAATAAATGCTTTTTATTTTTGCATCCCGTTCTATTAAACAGGACGTCGTTTATGAGGAGTGGTCGTTGAACACTTTATCGGACTGCTCGCGATGGCGCCGGCGTCTCCGCGACAACCTTCTCACGTTCTCCTTCACACCGTAAGCGGCATACAGCACCAGCGGCAGGAAAATCAGCTTGGAGAGCTGATCCGGGAACGTAACGGCGACCGCAACTCCGGCAAGGATGACGAACGGCGCGTACATCATCGCTTTCTTCGGAAAACCGATTTTCTTGAAGTTCGGATACCGGACCGTGCTGACCATCAGGTATGACAGCAGCAGCATGGCGATGATCATATAGGGGGCGGAAATATCATCACGGAACAAAGATAATGTTGCAAGCACACCGCCCGCTGCCGGTATAGGCAGACCTATAAAGTAGCCCGGGCTGCCTGATTGGACGTTGAAGCGGGCAAGCCGAAGCGCCCCGCACATGGGAAATACGGCGGTTACCGTCCAGATCAGCGCATGATGCATATCGTGGAAACAAGAAATGTACATGATAAGAGCGGGTGCAACACCAAAGGAAATTACATCCGAGAGGGAGTCCAGTTCCTTGCCCAACTCACTCTGTGCATTGAGCGCCCGGGCCACCCGGCCGTCCAATCCGTCGAGAAGCATTGCAATGATAATCATGATGGCCGCCAAGCTCAGCTTGTTGTCGAGGGCCAGCATAATCCCTACCATTCCGAGAAACAAGTTACCCAAGGTACACATGTTCGGAATTGATTTCGTAAACATTTTCTCACCTCAAATATCGTAGTACCCCCATGTCATCCATTGATTGTATGGCATTTAAATTTGTCTGTCAATGAATACTTGTTCCTGCAAGCGTTTCAGTCCCTCTTTAATATTGCGGGCTCTGACTTCGCCAATTCCATCCACTTCATCCAATTCTTCGATCGTAGCCATCATGATATGCGGCAGCCGTTCAAAGCGTTCCACCAGGTTGTGAATGATGACGTTCGGCAGACGTGGAATTTTATTGAGGATCCGGTAACCACGGGGTGCTACAGACTCTTCTGAGGTTGCCGCCGACAACGGATATCCCAGCAGGCGGACGACATAGTGGATATCGAGCAGCTCGTCGTCGGTCGCCCGTTTCAGTCCGGCGATCATCTCGCGGATCTTCTCATCGTTGTCGTCACGGGCATAGTCTTTGTACAGGAGCCAGGCTTCTTCCTCCATGTTGCTCACGAGCTCTTCCATCTGCATGCTGATCAGGCGCCCTTCGTTCCCCAGCTCGTTGATGTAGCGCTTGATTTCCATCTTGATGCGCAGAACCATCTCCACGCGCTGGATGACGTTGACCACTTCGGGTACGGTGACCAGCTCTTCGAATTCGGAAGCCGACAGATTCGTCAGCGACTGGTTCAGCACCGCCCGGTACTTCTCCAGTGTCTGAAGCGCCTGGTTGGCTTTGGTTAGAATGACGCCGATCTCTTTCAACGCGTAGCGGAGCGTCCCTTGGTACAAGGTAATGATGTTCCGGCGCTGGGAAATCGACACGACCAGCTTGCCGGTCTGTTTGGCGACCCGCTCGGCCGTCCGGTGCCGAATCCCCGTTTCGATCGAAGATATGGACGAGTCCGGAATCAGCTGGGTGTTGGCATAAAGAATCCGCTTCAGGTCTTCACTCAAAATGATGGCCCCGTCCATCTTGGCCAGCTCATATAAGTAGTTGGGCGAGAAATCGCAGTTGATGGAGAAGCCTCCGTCCACAACCTCCATCACTTCGGGACTGTAGCCGACCACCAGCAGTCCCCCGGTTTTGGCGCGCAGCACGTTTTCCAGGCCGTCGCGAAACGGCGTGCCGGGTGCCACGAGCTTCAATAAATCGTTCATTTTCTCCAATTGGCTCGGTTCTTTCATCTTCATTTGCCCCCTAATCTAACGCGACCGCTAGTGCATCTGCAACGGTACTCACTCCGATGATTTCAATACCTTTGGGGTGCCTCCATCCTTTCAAACTTTTCTCCGGTAAAATAATCCGCTTGAACCCCAGCTTCTCCGCTTCCCGGACGCGCTGTTCCACACGGGAGACGCCCCGGACTTCGCCGGTCAGGCCGACTTCGCCGAACATGACGTCATACGGCTTTGTCGGAATATCCCGAAAGCTGGAGGCGATGCTGACAGCGATGGCCAGATCGACTGCCGGTTCGTCCAGCTTGACGCCCCCCGCCACGTTCAGGTACGCATCCTGATTCTGCAGGAACATGCCCATCCGCTTCTCCAGCACTGCAATGATCAGTCCCATCCGGTGATGGTCGATCCCGGTGCACATGCGCCGGGGTGACGGAAAATGCGTGGAAGAGATCAAGGCCTGAAGCTCGACCAGGACGGGTCTGGTGCCCTCCATGCTGGCCACGACCGTGGATCCCGCCACGCCGAGAGGACGTTCGGACAGAAACAGCTCCGACGGGTTCCCTACTTCGACCAGCCCGACCTCGTTCATCTCGAAAATGCCGATCTCATTCGTCGATCCAAAGCGGTTCTTAACGGCTCTTAACAGCCGGTAGGTATGATGACGCTCGCCTTCAAAATAAAGCACACAGTCCACCATATGCTCCAGCAGCCTCGGTCCGGCGATGGCCCCTTCCTTTGTAACATGCCCCACAAGGACGGTGGCGATGCCGAGCCCCTTGGCTACCCGCATAAACCGGGCCGTACATTCCCGGACCTGCGCCACGCTTCCCGGCGCGCTGGTCACCTCGGGAATGTAGACCGTCTGGATGGAGTCGATCACCAGAAACTGAGGCTTTACACTCTCGATCGCCTCTTCGATCAGATCCATATTCGTCTCGCACAGAACGTACAGTTCCGGCGACAGGGCACCGAGGCGATCCGCCCGGAGCCTGGTCTGACGGACCGATTCCTCACCGGACACGTACAGCACGCGCAGGCCGGACTGCGTCAGGGCGTGCGACGTTTGCAGGAGCAGGGTCGACTTGCCGATGCCGGGGTCGCCCCCGACAAGAATGAGCGATCCGGGAACGATCCCGCCGCCCAGAACGCGGTTGAGCTCGCCGATCCCGGTCAGCACCCTTGCTTCCTGGCTGCTCTCTATATTTATGATCGAAAGCGGCTTTTCTTTACTATGAAAAAGCGGGGAATTCATCCCCTGCGTCTTGATGATGCTTTCCGTTTCTTCTACCATCGAGTTCCAGGCCTGGCAGCCCGGACACTTTCCGTACCACTTGGCAGCTTCATAGCCGCACTCGGTACAGTAAAATTTCGTTTTCGATTTGGCCATGCTCTCTCCTTTGCTGCCGCCAATTTGTCTAATTATGTCGTTACCTCAGAATTTTGGCATTATTTTAAGTTTACCATTTATTAAGATTTATCGTAAAGTCTATCCAAAAACTTTACATTGATTTATCACTGCGATACAAACAGAAAAGGGACCGACCCGCCGGGTCCATAAAAACCGGCGGGGCAATCCCTTGTTGTTTCAGGCTTCGTATGAAGTCACCGGCTCATTTACGACTGTGTATTGGCCGATACATTTTCGTTTTTGCTGACCGTCAGCGCGCCGTTCTCTTCATCGATAATCAGCGAGTCGCCCTTGGACACATGGCCCGTGAGCAATTCTTCCGACAGACGATCCTCAATATGCTTCTGGATCGCCCGGCGAAGCGGACGGGCACCGAATGCCGGGTCGTAGCCTTCTTTGGCGAGGAATGCCTTGGCTTTATCCGTCAGGGTAAAGTCGACATTGAATTCGCGCAGGCGTTTACGCAGCTCTTCGGTCATCGTCGTCACGATTTCGGCGATGTGCTTCTCTTCGAGCGAGTGGAAGACGATGATTTCGTCGATCCGGTTCAGGAACTCCGGACGGAAGCTCTTCTTCAGCTCTCCCATCACTTTATCCTTCATGTTGTTGTAATCGGCCCCGGCGTCAGCGGCGGCCGTGAAGCCCATCGTGGAGTTCCGCTTGATCGCTTCCGCACCGACGTTAGAGGTCAGAATGATCAGCGTGTTGCGGAAGTCCACCACACGGCCCTTGGAGTCGGTCAGACGGCCGTCTTCCAGCACTTGAAGCAGAATGTTGAATACTTCAGGGTGTGCCTTCTCGATTTCGTCCAGCAGAACGACCGAGTACGGCTTGCGGCGTACTTTTTCGGTCAGCTGGCCGCCTTCGTCATAGCCGACGTATCCCGGAGGCGCTCCGACCAGCCGGGACGTGGAGTGTTTCTCCATGTACTCGGACATGTCGATGCGGACTACCGCATTTTCGTCGCCGAACATCGCTTCGGCCAGCGCACGGGCCAGCTCGGTTTTACCGACACCCGTAGGTCCAAGGAAGATGAACGATCCAATCGGACGTTTCGGATCCTTCAGACCGGCACGAGAACGTCTTACCGCGCGGCTGACCGCCTTGACGGCTTCTTCCTGGCCGATAACGCGCTCGTGGAGAATGGTCTCCATATTCAGCAGGCGTTCCGTTTCTTCTTCCTTCAGCTTGCTGACCGGAATACCGGTCCAGCTGGCTACAACCTGGGCGATATCCTCAGGCGTCACTTCGGAGTCCGTACGGCCCTGTTTCTCTTTCCATTGGTTCTTCGTAACGTCGAGCTCTTCGCGGATCTTCTGCTCCGTATCGCGAAGGGCGGCCGCTTTCTCGAATTCCTGGCTTTGCACGGCCGAATCTTTTTCCTTGCGGATATCTTCAAGCCGGCTTTCCAGTTCTTTCAGATTCGGCGGAATGGTGTACGTGTGAAGCCTTACCTTGGAGCCCGCCTCGTCGATCAGGTCGATCGCTTTATCCGGCAGGAACCGGTCGGAAATGTAGCGGTCCGACAGCTTCACGGCTTCCACGATCGCCTCATCCGTAATTTTCACACGGTGATGCGCTTCGTAGCGGTCGCGCAGGCCGAACAGAATTTGAATCGCTTCTTCCGGAGACGGCTGATCCACCGTGATCGGTTGGAAACGGCGCTCCAGAGCGGCGTCCTTCTCGATATATTTGCGGTACTCATCCAGCGTGGTGGCACCGATGCACTGCAGCTCGCCGCGGGCAAGCGACGGCTTCAGAATGTTGGATGCGTCGATAGCGCCTTCCGCGCCGCCGGCACCGATCAGCGTGTGCAGCTCGTCGATAAAGAGGATGATGTTGCCCGCTTGGCGGATCTCATCCATGATTTTCTTCAAGCGGTCCTCGAACTCGCCGCGGTATTTCGTACCGGCTACAACCGATCCCATGTCCAGCGTCATGACGCGTTTGTCGCGCAGCGTTTCCGGGATTTCGTTGTTGATGATCTTTTGCGCTAGGCCTTCGGCGATGGCGGTTTTACCGACCCCCGGCTCACCGATCAGCACCGGATTGTTTTTGGTCCGGCGGCTGAGGACCTGGATAACTCTTTCAATTTCGTTGCTGCGTCCGATAACCGGATCCAGATTGCCTTCCTTGGCAATCGCAGTCAAGTCACGGGCCAGGCTGTCGAGCGTCGGCGTGCTGACGTTGGATTGGTTGCCGTGATGGCTGGATACAGCCTCGCTGCTGCCCAGCAGCTGCAGCACTTGCTGGCGTGCCTTATTCAGGCTGATGCCAAGATTATTCAACACACGGGCGGCTACGCCTTCGCCTTCGCGAATGAGGCCGAGCAGGATGTGCTCTGTGCCCACATACGTATGACCCAATTTGCGCGCTTCGTCCATGGACAGTTCAATTACCTTTTTGGCGCGAGGGGTATAAGCGATATTCGTCGGCTGTTCCTGCCCCCGTCCGATGAGCGTCTCCACTTCATCCTGGATTTTTTCAAGGCCAAGTCCGAGTCCGATTAAAGCTTTAGCGGCTATGCCGTCCCCTTCCCGGATCAGTCCGAGCAAAATATGCTCCGTACCAATGTTGTTATGCCCTAAACGAACCGCTTCCTCTTGTGCCAATGCGAGCACCTTCTGCGCACGTTCCGTAAATCTTCCGAACATCATATCTCCTGCACCTCCATGAGTTTTATCATCGCTTCTCCACTTGCGTTCTTCATCGTAAAGCTGTATATCATAAAGGCTCAGCGCTTTCCGAGGGTTTCCCGGATGAGCTTCGCCCGGTAAATATCGCGTTCTTCGGTGTTCATCTCGTGACCGTAAGTTTTCTGCAGGAAGCCCGGCTGGGTCATCACATTCAGTTCATTCATCACCGAAATAGACGGTCCCTCAAGAATCCCGAGATCCACTCCAAGGCGCACGTCGGAGAGACGCTGCCCTGCCTCTTTCGAATCCATCACTTCCGCGTAGGATAAAATCCCATAGGACCGTTTGATGCGGTCGGTAATGCGGAGTCTGGAATCGTTCATAAGCCGCGTGCGTGCATTTTTCTCATGCTCGATAATCTGCAGCACAACGCTGTGGAGGTTGTCGATGATTTCATTCTCGGTCTGTCCCAAGGTAATCTGATTCGAGATTTGGAACAGGTTACCTATTGCTTCGCTGCCTTCCCCGTAAATTCCTCTAACGGTGAGCCCAACTTGTGAAACAGCGGATAAAATCCGGTTGATCTGCTGGGTCATCACCAGCGCCGGGAGGTGCATCATGACCGAAGCCCGCAGGCCTGTGCCCACATTGGTTGGACAGCTGGTCAAGTACCCGTGCTTATCGTCAAAGGCGTAATCGATATATTCCTCAAATTTATCGTCAATGCTCGAGGCCTTCTCCCAGGCTTGGCGGATTTGAAAACCGGGGTATAGACATTGAATGCGAAGATGGTCCTCTTCGTTAATCATAATGCTGACCGATTCGTCCTCACTGAGGATGACCGCGCCGTTCTGGGATTCATTCGCCAAATTGGGGCTGATCAAATGCTTCTCTACCAGCACCCTTTTGTCCAGCGGATCGATGTGGTCGAGCTCCACGGTATAAAAAGTTCCAAAAGACTGAAGGTGATCACTGGGAATACCCGTCAGACGTTTGAGCACTTCCTCCGCCTGCTGGCGAGTGGCCAATAGCGGAAAAGGAAGATGCTGCAGGTTGCGCGCAACCCGAACCCGGCTGCTGATGACGATTTCGGAAGCATCGGCTTGGCCGCGCATCCAATCGCTCAGCGCTTTCTCGGTAAACCGGAGATTTGGCATCACGCATTCCTCCTCCTTCGAGTGAACTTTACTGTTCCGACAATTCTTTCTCAAGCTTACGGATCTGGTCGCGCAGCTTCGCAGCCTCTTCGAATTCCTCTTCGTGAATACGCTGCTGAAGCTCGAGCTTCAAGCCGTCGATTTTCCGTTTGGCTTGAATTTTGCTGCCGCCTCTCTTAGGCAGCTTGCCGACATGTACGGTACTGCCGTGAACTCTTTTGAGCAGAGGGTCCAGGCGGTTGCCGAAGTACTTATAACAGGAGCTGCAGCCGAACCGGCCGATCTTGCTAAACTGCGAGTACGTCATCCCGCACTCTTCACATCTCAGCGATTGAGCAGCCTTGGCGCTGCTTGCCGCCCCTTTGCCGGCCATGTCAATGTCCATGAGACCAGACAGCAGGCTGTGTATAGAAAATCCGCCAGAGGTTCCGGGGATCATTTCCCCTTTCTCCCGGGCACAGGATTCGCAAAAATGAAACTCCGTCTTCTCACCATTCACAATCTTGGTAAAATGGAGAGTCGCCGGTCTCTTACCACATTCTTGGCAAAGCATACCGATGTACCTCCTTTTTCTCCGTAAGCCTATTTGCCTAACAAAGAAATCAGCATCGCCTTCATCAGCCGAGCACGTATCTCATCCCGGTAAGGAAGCTTGATCATCAGGCACTCTCTGGATATCGCGGCGCGCATAATGCTCGCTTCGCGTTTGCTAAGGATGCGTGCCTCCTCCAACTGATAGATCAGCCCTTCGGCCACGTTCTGATCGATGCGTTCCCCAATCGTTTGGTGGAGATGCGTATGAAGCGCCGAGTATTGCGGGAGTTCAATCCGTTGAATCCGGATATACCCTCCGCCACCGCGCTTGCTTTCCACAAGATAACCTTTTTCCAGCGTGAATCGTGTACTGATCACATAGTTGATCTGGGATGGAACGCATGAGAACTGATCAGCCAGATCGTTGCGCTGAATTTCAATCATTCCTTCGGGACTATCATGCAGAATACCCTTCAGATATTGTTCAATAATATCAGAGATATTACGCATTGTTCATCCTCCATTACGTTAAAACGTCAAGACCTTCATGGTCATTCGTTAGTCCGTTCGCATACCCAAACCATCTCCTTTAAACTTAACCAATGGTCTTGGGCTCGAATCTGGATCTTAACCCGGTGAATATGTTATAACTGATCTAAACCTTGCGCATTCACTATTGTGAGTTCAACCGTAAACAAACATACATTTGAATTTACGTTGACTTTGACTTTCTTTGATCTAAATTATAACATATTCTCACGTTTTGCCAAGAGGGTGTATCTTCATTTTTGACGTTCTCCTTCTTTTTATACCGCACCGATACGAAATAACCCCCTGCAACGTATGCAGAGGGTTATTATTCTGACCGGATCCCGGCTCATTAGAATTGTACAGCAAGGTATTTTATTCCATAATTAAAAGAAGTCCATAAACAAGGTCTGTCGGACGGGGATCCGCGCTTCCAGGATGCTCACTGCCTTCGCACTGCCTGCAATTCGTCCGGATTGGTATAGTTCAGCCGGCCGTTTGAACCCCGTCAGCAGGACGGTCAGTGCCTGGATGTCGCAGCTAAGGATCTCTTCCTGCTGTTCTTGAGATGAATCCAGGGGAGAGACCGATGCGGTTCCGTCCGATGAGAACGCCCAGCTCCAAACGCCTTCATTCCAAGGTGCATACATATCCGTCAGCTGAATCGTTAGACGCTCGGATCCCCCCTCGCCGGAGGCTGTAAAAGGATACGTTTCGACGAGTTTCTTCATATTTACGACACGGGCCATCCCATATGGGATAATCTCCTGGTTAATCCGCGGATCGGCCAAATGATATGTAAGACTGTCATCCATCGGCATGAAATTGACGATTACTAGCGTCACCATTGAATCGTGATTGGCGATATATGTCCATAGCGCACGGCGTGCCTCATCCGTGACATAAACGAGTTCATCGATGGTAAACTCCTTGTTTTCCACCTTATAAAGAACATATCCTTCCGGCGCACCTGAAGCCGAATAATAAACCGCCGTATGTCCATCCTCGTCCAGTACCGAACGGGTCCACCATTCCCGCGTCCGAACCATTAATCCATTATAACGTTTGGAAAATGCAGCATAGACCGTATCCAGAACATCCACGTCTTTGATATCCCGCCGAACCGCACCTTCAGTGGTGACCTTTGCCGGCAATTTATCGGTCGAAATGACATATTTCTTGTACTCGCTGAACATTTCCCAGCCGTATTTCCGGTAAAACGGGTAGGAAAAAGGATGCAGCATGGAAAAGACCTGCCCGTTCTCATTCATCTGCTGCAGCGCGTGCGTCAACAGATGCTTAATATAACCCTGCCGGCGGTTCTCCGGCCATGTGGAAACGCTCGCAATCCCGCCCATAGGAAAAGTCTCACCTTGAACCGATACCGTAAACGGGATTAACACCAGCTTAGCCGCCAGTTGCTCATCTTCGTCAAAAATGCCCCACACCTGCTCAGGTTTAAATCGTTCTTTGGCCAGCTGCTTCCGATCGGGAGTCATCTTGTATTGAAAAGCATATTCGCTTAGCCGAGTGCTTTGCTCAAATTCTTCTTCCCGTAAATTCCGGATTTCCATGCTTCCACCTCGCCTATTAAGGATGTGCCTGCGAATTCAGTCTGACCATCATCGTCCTGACAATCATTGAATTCAAAGACGAGTATGGCAAAACCTGTGTGCAAAGTCAATCCATCCTGCAATCTATCCTGTTTACCTGGGGACAACTTATATAAAGAATAGGATCTTGTCGTGGTTATTCACGATCATCTGTGGGTTATGGGGATCATTTTGTGTATTTGTGGATGGTTTTTTGGCGAAACGGGGAGTCGAAAACGTTATCTGTGCATAATTAAGATGAAGAAATGTTAAAAACATTGGAGCCTGTGGATGAAAAAAGCCCCTTATCAACAGGAGCGGGGGAACAAAAAAACCACTGTCGATGTTATCAACAGTGGTTCTTCGCTTGGCAACGTCCTACTCTCCCAGGACCCTTCGGTCCAAGTACCATCGGCGCTGGAGGGCTTAACGGTCGTGTTCGGGATGGGTACGCGTGGAACCCCTCCGCTATCGCCACCAAACGTTCAAGTGTTTGATCACCTGAAAACTAGATACGAAACGAATCTGCGAATTAATAAGCATATGCTTCCGTAGCAAGCTTTCTTTCAGAAAGCTTTTAGGATAAGCCCTCGACCGATTAGTATTGGTCAGCTCCATGCATTGCTGCACTTCCACCTCCAACCTATCTACCTCGTCGTCTACAAGGGGTCTTACATACTGGGAAATCTCATCTTGAGGGGGGCTTCACGCTTAGATGCTTTCAGCGCTTATCCCGTCCGTACGTAGCTACCCAGCCATGCTCCTGGCGGAACAACTGGTGCACCAGCGGTACGTCCATCCCGGTCCTCTCGTACTAAGGACAGCTCCTCTCAAATTTCCTACGCCCACGACAGATAGGGACCGAACTGTCTCACGACGTTCTGAACCCAGCTCGCGTACCGCTTTAATGGGCGAACAGCCCAACCCTTGGGACCTACTTCAGCCCCAGGATGCGATGAGCCGACATCGAGGTGCCAAACCTCCCCGTCGATGTGGACTCTTGGGGGAGATAAGCCTGTTATCCCCAGGGTAGCTTTTATCCGTTGAGCGATGGCCCTTCCATGCGGTACCACCGGATCACTAAGCCCGACTTTCGTCCCTGCTCGACTTGTAGGTCTCGCAGTCAAGCTCCCTTCTGCCTTTGCACTCTTCGAATGATTTCCAACCATTCTGAGGGAACCTTGGGGCGCCTCCGTTACTCTTTAGGAGGCGACCGCCCCAGTCAAACTGCCCACCTGACACTGTCCCCATACCGGATCACGGTACCAGGTTAGAACCTAGATACGATCAGGGTGGTATCCCAACGGCGCCTCCACCCAAGCTGGCGCTCAGGTTTCAAAGGCTCCCACCTATCCTGTACAGATCGTACCCAAATCCAATATCAAGCTGCAGTAAAGCTCCATGGGGTCTTTCCGTCTTGTCGCGGGTAACCTGCATCTTCACAGGTATTAAAATTTCACCGGATCTCTCGTTGAGACAGCGCCCAAGTCGTTACGCCATTCGTGCGGGTCAGAATTTACCTGACAAGGAATTTCGCTACCTTAGGACCGTTATAGTTACGGCCGCCGTTTACTGGGGCTTCGGTTCACAGCTTCGGGGTAAACCCCTAACCGCTCCCCTTAACCTTCCAGCACCGGGCAGGCGTCAGCCCGTATACTTCGCCTTGCGGCTTCGCACAGACCTGTGTTTTTGCTAAACAGTCGCTTGGGCCTTTTCACTGCGGCCCCCTCGTGCTATTCACACTACCGGGGCACCCCTTCTCCCGAAGTTACGGGGTCATTTTGCCGAGTTCCTTAACGAGAGTTCTTCCGCGCGCCTTAGAATTCTCTTCTCGCCTACCTGTGTCGGTTTGCGGTACGGGCACCTTCACCTGGTTAGAGGCTTTTCTTGGCAGTGTGAGATCATGACCTTCGGTACTATAATTTTCCCTCCCCGTCACAGCCCAGCCTTAAAGTGTGCGGATTTGCCTACACACCAGCCTCACTGCTTGGACGAGCATCCATCAGCTCGCGTCACTACCCTCCTGCGTCACCCCATCACTCATAACGGTTTACGGTGGTACAGGAATTTCAACCTGTTGTCCTTCGATTACGCCTGTCGGCCTCACCTTAGGTCCCGACTTACCCTGAGCGGACGAGCCTTCCTCAGGAAACCTTGGGCTTTCGGCGGATCAGATTCTCACTGATCTTTTCGTTACTCATACCGGCATTCTCACTTGTATACGCTCCAGCACTCCTTACGGTATACCTTCAACGCTGTATACAACGCTCCCCTACCCCTGATGCATACGCATCAAGCCATAGCTTCGGTGGTGTGTTTAGCCCCGTTACATTTTCGGCGCAGAGTCACTCGACCAGTGAGCTATTACGCACTCTTTCAATGGTGGCTGCTTCTAAGCCAACATCCTGGTTGTCTGTGCAACTCCACATCCTTTCCCACTTAACACACACTTGGGGACCTTAGCTGATGGTCTGGGCTGTTTCCCTTTTGACAATGGATCTTAGCACTCACTGTCTGACTCCCGGTTACAAGTCAATGGCATTCGGAGTTTGACTGAGCTTGGTAACCCTTGCGGGCCCCGCACCCAATCAGTGCTCTACCTCCACGACTCTATTCACCGAGGCTAGCCCTAAAGCTATTTCGGGGAGAACCAGCTATCTCCGAGTTCGATTGGAATTTCTCCGCTACCCCCACCTCATCCCCGAATTTTTCAACATTCGTGGGTTCGGGCCTCCAGTGCGTGTTACCGCACCTTCACCCTGGACAGGGGTAGATCACACGGTTTCGGGTCTACGTCCACGTACTTAATCGCCCTATTCAGACTCGCTTTCGCTGCGGCTCCGGCTTCTCACCTTAACCTTGCACGGGAACGTAACTCGCCGGTTCATTCTACAAAAGGCACGCCATCACCCATAAACAGGGCTCTGACTTCTTGTAAGCACACGGTTTCAGGTTCTATTTCACTCCCCTTCCGGGGTGCTTTTCACCTTTCCCTCACGGTACTGTTTCACTATCGGTCGCTAGGGAGTATTTAGCCTTAGCAGATGGTCCTGCCAGATTCATACGGGGTTTCACGTGCCCCGCACTACTCGGGATCCGTCTCGGAGGGAACTGACTTTCGGCTACAGGGCTTTTACCTTCTATGCCGGGCCTTTCCAGACCTCTTCGCCTAACCAATTCCTTTGTAACTCCATGTGAGACGTCCCACAACCCCGGCCAGCAAGCTGACCGGTTTAGGCTGTTCCGCGTTCGCTCGCCGCTACTGACGGAATCACTCTTGTTTTCTCTTCCTCAGGGTACTTAGATGTTTCAGTTCCCCTGGTATGCCTCACCATAACCTATGTATTCAGTTATGAGTGACTGACTATTACATCAGCCGGGTTTCCCCATTCGGACATCCCCGGATCAAAGCTTGCTTACAGCTCCCCGAGGCAGTATCGTTGTTCGCCACGTCCTTCATCGGCTCCTAGCGCCTAGGCATCCTCCGTGTGCTCTTAGTAGCTTAACCATGCTACTTTTAAAACTTAAACTTGTTGACACAAGTTCAGCTAAAAGGATATTTCTAAAACGCAGATTCGTTTCGTTATCTAGTTTTCAAGGATCAAATCGATGAAAGATGATTGGTGGAGCTAAGCGGGATCGAACCGCTGACCTCCTGCTTGCAAGGCAGGCGCTCTCCCAGCTGAGCTATAGCCCCTCAAATTCCATCAAAACTGAACAAATGGAATGATGTTTGGTTGCTTTGCTTACGCAAATCGGGTACGGCGACTTGCGTCAACCGTTATTTGAATGCTTCCATCGCAGGAAGCGATTCTCCATAGAAAGGAGGTGATCCAGCCGCACCTTCCGATACGGCTACCTTGTTACGACTTCACCCCAATCATCTACCCCACCTTCGGCGGCTGGCTCCTTGCGGTTACCTCACCGACTTCGGGTGTTGTAAACTCTCGTGGTGTGACGGGCGGTGTGTACAAGACCCGGGAACGTATTCACCGCGGCATGCTGATCCGCGATTACTAGCAATTCCGACTTCATGCAGGCGAGTTGCAGCCTGCAATCCGAACTGAGACCAGCTTTGATAGGATTGGCTCCACCTCGCGGCTTCGCTTCCCGTTGTACTGGCCATTGTAGTACGTGTGTAGCCCAGGTCATAAGGGGCATGATGATTTGACGTCATCCCCGCCTTCCTCCGGTTTGTCACCGGCAGTCATTCTAGAGTGCCCACCCGAAGTGCTGGCAACTAAAATCAAGGGTTGCGCTCGTTGCGGGACTTAACCCAACATCTCACGACACGAGCTGACGACAACCATGCACCACCTGTCTCCTCTGTCCCGAAGGAAAGGTCTATCTCTAGACCGGTCAGAGGGATGTCAAGACCTGGTAAGGTTCTTCGCGTTGCTTCGAATTAAACCACATACTCCACTGCTTGTGCGGGTCCCCGTCAATTCCTTTGAGTTTCAGTCTTGCGACCGTACTCCCCAGGCGGAATGCTTAATGTGTTAACTTCGGCACCAAGGGTATCGAAACCCCTAACACCTAGCATTCATCGTTTACGGCGTGGACTACCAGGGTATCTAATCCTGTTTGCTCCCCACGCTTTCGCGCCTCAGCGTCAGTTACAGCCCAGAGAGTCGCCTTCGCCACTGGTGTTCCTCCACATATCTACGCATTTCACCGCTACACGTGGAATTCCACTCTCCTCTTCTGCACTCAAGTCACCCAGTTTCCAGTGCGAACCAAGGTTGAGCCTTGGCCTTAAACACCAGACTTAAATGACCGCCTGCGCGCGCTTTACGCCCAATAATTCCGGACAACGCTTGCCCCCTACGTATTACCGCGGCTGCTGGCACGTAGTTAGCCGGGGCTTTCTTCTCAGGTACCGTCACTCCGATAGCAGTTACTCTATCGGACGTTCTTCCCTGGCAACAGAGCTTTACGATCCGAAAACCTTCATCACTCACGCGGCGTTGCTCCGTCAGGCTTTCGCCCATTGCGGAAGATTCCCTACTGCTGCCTCCCGTAGGAGTCTGGGCCGTGTCTCAGTCCCAGTGTGGCCGTTCACCCTCTCAGGTCGGCTACGCATCGTCGCCTTGGTGAGCCGTTACCTCACCAACTAGCTAATGCGCCGCAGGCCCATCCGCAAGTGACAGATTGCTCCGTCTTTCATCATCCCCTCAGGAGAGGAAATGAGATATCCGGTATTAGCTCACGTTTCCGTGGGTTATCCCGGTCTTGCAGGCAGGTTGCCTACGTGTTACTCACCCGTCCGCCGCTAACTATCAGGAGAGCAAGCTCTCCATCAAGTCCGCTCGACTTGCATGTATTAGGCACGCCGCCAGCGTTCGTCCTGAGCCAGGATCAAACTCTCCAAGAAAGTTTGTAGCTCATTTTGAATCTGACGAGATTGATTTAATCTCAGTTTAAAACATCATCCATTTGTTCAGTTTTCAAGGAACTTGATCGCTGCATTCGACATTATTTTCAATTCCGACGCAGGATTATATTGTATCATGTCATTCATATCGTGTCAACACTTATTTAGCAAGCATTGAGAAGATTTGAATCACCGCCTTGTTTAGCGGCAAGAAATAATATATCACGGATACCGCCTATTATGCAACGGTTTTTTTAAATTTATGTTGTGGTAAAATTTACTTACTTATTGTTAGCCAATTCTCTTCTTCACTGACGTATCTATTTTGCATTAACTGTTGATCGCCTGTCTTAGAATTCTGTTCTTGCTGAAATTGGTTCTTACCATGTGCTTATCTACTCAAAAGAATCATAAGTAGAAGCCATACTCGCAGTACCGTTACTTTGTGTTTTCTTAAACAAGGAGGCTGACAAATGAGCGATTGGTTAAACAAGATCCGCAAGGGCATCGGCAAGAAGCTGGCCGCCATTCACCGCTGGAACGCATTGATGGTTGCTTTTCTGGCATTTAGCGGAGTGATTCTTCCCCTTGGGTTCTGGCGCGAGGTGCTTGGCGGAGGCAGGGTCTGGCTGAAATGGCTTCATATCGGTGTCGGCTTGGCCCTGCTCCTTCCCGTCGTCTACTACCTCTTTCTGGCGGGCAAGCATTGGAAGCTGCTGAAGGACCGCCCGAAGCAGAAGTGGAATGTCATCATCGTACTATTCCTGCTGGCCGGCTGGTTCCTTTCCGGGGTGGTATTGTGGCAGTTCAGAGCATTCGGCCCGGCATGGTCCAACCCCGCTCTGACGATTCACGACCTCTTTACTTGGGTGGGTCTGCCTTATATCATCTACCACTCGGTTACCCGTACCCAATGGCTCAAAGAGCCTCACCGGCGGACGGTAAAGTCCGGGGCTGACCGGCCAGCGGCAGCAAATACTGCAAACGAGCCGCTCTACACGCGCAGAGCTTTCATCCGATCAGCGATCGGGGTAGGTATGGCGGTAGCGTTCGGGCCCTCTTTTATCAAATGGCTGGGCAGCAGTATCGGTTCGTCACAGCAAAACATGGAGGAGCTGCTCGAAAGGGATGCCAACCATCTGGTCCCGGCACCCACACCTGCGGCAGAATCCCTCACTCCAGTCGGTGGAGGCGCTAAAGGAAATTTTCGCATCTACACCGTAACCCCCATTCCCTCATTCGATAATACCAACTGGTCTTTTACTGTAGATGGGCTCGTCAATAAACGGCTGCAGTGGAACTGGGAACAATTCGTTAAGCTTTCGCGTGTGGTCCAGGTCAGCGATTTTCACTGCGTCACCGGCTGGTCGGTGTACCATAACACTTGGGAAGGCATCCCCCTTAAAAAATTGTTGGATGAAGCCGGGGTTCAGCCAGCGGCACAAACTGTGAAGTTTTATTCGGGCGATGGGGTCTACACGGACTCTATAACGATGGAACAGGCTCGCATGGATGACATTATGGTAGCCGTTCTGCACGACGGCAAGCCCATTCCAAGCGATCTCGGCGGTCCGGTACGGCTGATCGTTCCCCAAATGTATACTTATAAGTCCGTCAAATGGTTAAACCGGATTGAATTGATTCAAGGCGACCATGTCGGCTATTGGGAAGAGCGGGGTTACGATAAAAATGCCTGGCTTCCGAACGCCAAAAGGACATAACTCGCTCCTTGCAGCCCTTCAATCAACGCTCAAGCCCCCTCCTCATGACCGCTGAAAACAAGGCGGCGGCCTTCCCGCTGCCTGCGGTCATGTAATGATCCGCATCCGTTCTGTCAAACCCCATCCATACAGCCCCGGTCCATTCCGGCGTATAGCCGACGAACCAAAGATCGCGGTTTCCCTTGCTGCTTACGCCGGGCAGGCCAAGCTGCGTCGTGCCGGTTTTGCCCGCTACCGGCCGGTTCATCCTCGCTTTCATCCCTGTGCCCTCGTTCACGACACCGCGCAGCATGCTCGTCATATTTTCCGCCGTCGAGTGCGAGATGACTTGGCGCTCATTCGGACGGTAGGCATACAGCACCCGACCTTTTGAATCCGTAACCTGCCGTACGAGATGCGCATCACGATAAATCCCTCCGCTGGCAAACACGCTGTACGCCTGCGCCATTTTCAAGGGAGAGACGCCGGAATGAACGCCGCCAAGCGCAATGGACAGATTAGCATCCTCAGAGGTAAGCGAAATGCCCAGCTTCGCCGCGAATTGTATCGCCTTTGTAATCCCTACCTGCTGCAGCAGCCATACGGCCGGAGCATTTACAGACTGCTGCAGCGCTTGCCTCATGGTCATTTGCCCCTGATAGGCTCCGCCCAAATTCTGAGGCCTGTAGCTCCCGTAAGCTATCTTGCGATCCTGAAGCATGCTGTCCGGCGAAAATTTACCGCTCTCAAGGGCCGGGCCGTAAGCGATAATCGGCTTAAAGGCAGAACCCGGCTGCCTGGCATCAACCACAGCCCGGTTCAAGCTGCCTGCAGCCGGATGCCTGCCTCCGGTCAGCGCCACAACCTCTCCCGTCCGATGATCCATAATCACCATCGCTGCTTCAACCTGCTGATCCTTGCCGTCCGGCGGAAAGAAATCCGGGTTGGCAAACGTATCTTCCAGCGCAGCCTGTGCAGCCATATTCATTCCCGTTACGATGATATACCCACCCGTCTTCAACTCTTCCAACGTTTTGCCTGTTCGGAGCGCGGCTTCCTTGAGAGCAGCATCCATATAAGAGGCCCCCAGCACAGGAGGATTCACCTTCGCCGGCGGCTGATATTTCGTATTCATAGCAGACATCATGTCATCACGGGTAATCAGACCTTGACGCTTCATAATGCCAAGCACTACGTTGCGCCGTTGTATGGGCAGGTCGCCCTTATATAACGGATTGTAAATGGACGGTCCCTTCGGTATGGCGGCCAAGGAGGCGATTTGCGCCACACTGAGCTTTTTCAGATCCGTCACTCCGAAATAATGCTCCGCCGCAGATTTGATGCCGAATTGCCCATCCCCCATGTAAATCTCATTCAAATACATTTCCAAAATGTCATGCTTGGACAAGCGTTTCTCCAGCGACAAAGCGATGGAAGCCTCGTTCAGCTTGCGCAGCAGCGTTTGATCCCGGTTCAGATACAGATTTCGGGCCAGCTGCTGCGTAATGGTGCTACCGCCTTCCGAAATCCGCATATGGATGGAGTTGGTGTATACCGCACGTGCAATCCCTTTGTAATCCAGCCCATGATGTCCATAAAAACTCCGGTCCTCCACCGCCAAAAAAGTGTTCAGCAGCAAATCAGGCATTTCTTCCAGTTGTGCCTTGGCCCTGTATCCCGACTCCGGCAGTGGTATTTTTCGAAGCTTGGTCCCATCCGAAGCCACCAGGATGCTCGACTCCGGCAATATCAGTTTCTCGGGATGACGCCCCACGACGATACCTCCGTACGTATGTACATAAAACAAACCAGCCAGTACGATCACCGCACCGATGACCGCTATATCGAATGAGAGGTAGAACCCCCTCATCACCTTACGCCAAACCTTTGCCTGCAGGCTGTTCATGACGCCGTCATCAGGCTTTCCAGAAGCCTCTCCAATCCTTGCGCTTCCCGTTTCACGGATTCCATATCGAAATCTGGCAGCCGCTGACTGTCCAAATCCGCAGCCTCCAATGTGCGGAGCAGAGATTTGATTCGCAAAATGACTGCCATGACCTCTTCGTTGTCCAGAAGTGGAGTCGTTTCGTTTTGGATGGGCGGTGTGGATATTCGATCGGCTAAAGATGTTGTCATCCATCTACGAATGCCTTGTAAGTGGCTTGCCAATGCTTTTAACTCACCACCGGAGGCAACTTTCAGTTCACGAAAGGATCCTCGATCTGCCAGCTCCTCCGCCGCTCTCACGATCTGTTTCATATCATCCGCAAGTTTTTGCGAGCGAAACATGAACAAACCGGCAAACACGATCAAAAAAACAACGGCGGCTATCGGCGTTCTACCAATATAGTTCACCAAACCACGGGCCAGCCTGGCAAAAAATGAGTCGGGCGAAACATGTGCATAGGACCACACAAAGACACGGTATGTCAAAAAAAGTACGATACCGCTTAACAAAGCGCTGCCCGTCACTGTATACAGATAAGCAGTCCGAACCGTTAACCATTTCCTCAAAACTCAGGCCTCCTCTCAGCAAAGCGGAAAACTCACCCACTTATGTGCAAAAGGATACCAGACAATTCTTAACAAACACCCGCGAAATCCTTAACATTCCCTTAAAATTCCACCGCAAGCAGAAATCCGGCTCCATGCAGAGTGCCCCTTCATGCGAGTTCCATCGACGATCAAAACAGCAACATCCGCATGAGAAAAAAGAAAAAGCCCTAGGCCCATTTTTCAATGAGCCCGGACTTTGTTGGTCACGTTCAATAACTAGTTCGCTTCTTCGTTCAAAAGACGAATGAACTCGTCCTCGTCCTCGATCACCTGGATGCCGAGCTGCTTCGCTTTGGCCAGCTTGCTGCCGGCCTTCTCTCCGGCAATGAGCAGGTCCGTCTTGGCCGAGACGCTGCCCGTCACTTTCGCTCCCAGCGCCTCCAGCTGCGCAGACGCCTCGTCGCGGGTCATTTGGTGCAGCGTGCCGGTCAATACGACCGTTTTCCCGCTGAAGAAGGAGTCGGTTTTAACCGCCTGAGGTGCCTCAGGCGCCTTCGCTTGTACGCCGAGAGAGAGCATTTTCTCGATGCCCGCCACCACAAACGGATCGGCAAAGAAGTTCACGATGCTCTCGGCGACAATGCCGCCGACATCCGGAAGAGCGATTAACTCCTCTATGTCGGCTTTCATCACAGCATGGAGATCCCGGTAATGGTCCGCCAGCATTTTGGCCGTGGATTTGCCGGTGTTGGGAATACCCAATGCGTACAGGAAGGAAGCGAGATCCCTGCCCTTGCTTTTTTCAATCGCCTCCAGCAGATTCATCGCCTTTTTCTCGCCAAAACGATCCAGCTTCACCAGCTGCTCAAACGTCAGCTCATACAGTTCCGCCGCTTCGTGCACGTTCAGTTCGTCGTACAGCTGTCCGGCTGTCTTATCGCTGAACGTCTCGATATCCATCGCGTCACGGGAGGCGAAATGCGTAATCCGCCCGATGATTTGCGGCCTGCAGTTCAGCTTGTTGTTGCAGAACAGATGGGCGCCGCGCATTTCCAGCGGGAAGCCGCACGCCGGGCAATGCTCCGGATAAATGATTTCACCGCCGTCGTTCTCTTCGGTCACCTTACCCAAAATCTCCGGAATGACGTCGTTGGAACGGCGGATAAACACGCGCGTACCCAGCGCATATTTCAGGTTTTTGCGCTCGATGTCCCCCACGTTGTTCAGCGTACAGTTCTGAACGGTAACGCCTGCCAGCTCCACCGCTTCTACCCGGGCGAGCGGAGTTACTTTACCGGTACGGCCTACGTTCCAGCTGACGGACTCCAGCACGGTTGTCGTCTCTTCCGCCTCGAATTTGTAGGCTACCGCCCAGCGAGGGAATTTGTCCGTATACCCGAGCGCCTCGCGCGTGCGCATGTCGACGATTTTGATAACGGCTCCGTCAATGAGATAGTCCAGGCTGGAACGGCGCTCCTGAATTTCGGCCAGCTGCTCCATCACATCGTCGAAGTTATCGAAATACGTGATGTACGGATTGACTTTAAAATGATTTTCCCGCAGAAAATCCATCATTTCCTTATGGCTGTCGAACCGGATGTTATCCGAATAGCCCACGTTGTAGAAATAGGCATTCAACCGGCGCTCGGCCGTCACCTTCGGATTCAGGTTGCGCAGCGCTCCCGCCGCCCCGTTCCGGGCGTTCTTGAGCGGCTCTGCCGCCGTCTTGTTGTACTCCTCAAGCACAGAGAGGTTCATTATCCCTTCGCCTTGGACCTCGATCGTTCCGTCCTTATATGGAATGCTCAAAGGCACAGACTTAATCGTCTTGATCTGCGGAAGGATGCCTTCGCCGACCACGCCGTTTCCACGCGTAGCCGCCTGAACCAATCTTCCGTTGGTATAGGTCAAATTGAGCGTGAGCCCGTCAAACTTCAGCTCCACCGCATAGCTCAGCTCGGGCAGAGGGTTATCCGGGTTTTTCTTGTTATAGTCTTGAACCAGCCTTACAGCCCTTGCGTTCCAGCTGCCAAGCTGTTCGATATTTTGGGCCTTATCCAGGCTCCACAGCGGAGCCAGATGACGATGCTGGACAAATCCTTTGAGCAGCTCTCCCCCTACACGCTGTGTCGGAGAATCCGGCAGCGTCATGCCGGTCTCCTTCTCCAATGCAACGAGCTGGTCGTACAAAGCGTCGTACTCTTTATCGCTAATGACAGGCGCATCCAGCGTGTAGTATTGATAATTGTGCTTATTCAGCTCGGCTACGAGCTGCTCCATGGTCAACTTCGGATCCATGCAGGGTCATCCCTCCGTCTATAGATTCATAATTTTAATTTTCCACTTTAGTGATCGGCGCAAACCCGGCCAAAAGGCGTTTCACGCCAACCGGCGCTGGAAAAGCGATCTGCAGCTCCGTATCGTTGCCGCTGCCTTTCACTGAAACGACCGTCCCGATGCCCCATTTGCCGTGGGAGACCTTGTCTCCCGCCTTCAGGGCGGTGAGGTCCGAGGTGCTGCTCGCCGCTGCCATTTTGGCCGGAGTGGAGGTAGTCACCGTCACCCGGCTCTCCCGGCCAACCGAAGTGGCCGTCGAACCGCTCTGCGAGGATGGGGCAGCACTTCTGCCGAAGTTGCTGCCTCCGCTGCCAAAACCTCTGCCGCCATAAGAACCGCCAATATTGCCTCCGCGGCGGTAGCGGTCACGGGCAACGACCGTATCTTCCTTCAGCTCTTCCGGGATCTCATCCAGGAAGCGGGAAGGCGGGTTCGCCGTCGTCCGGCCGAACAAGGTGCGCATCTGCGCGCAGGATAGGAACAGCTGCTGCTCCGCGCGGGTAATCCCGACGTAAGCCAGCCGGCGCTCCTCCTCCAGCTCCTCATTATCCTGGAAGGCCCGGCTGTGCGGGAATACGCCTTCTTCCATGCCGATGATAAACACCACCGGGAATTCCAGCCCCTTGGCGCTGTGCATCGTCATCAGGACAACTGCATCCGTGCGGTCCTCCTCGCTGTCGTTCATACTGTCGATGTCGGCGATGAGCGCCAAATCGGTCAGAAACGCCACCAGCGACTTATCTTCATTATTCTTCTCAAATTCCATCGTAACAGACAGGAACTCGTCGATATTTTCCAGGCGGGACCGGGATTCGATCGTATTCTCACGCTGCAGGTCGATCCGGTACTGGGTCATCTCCAGCATTTTCTCGGTCAGCTCAGTGACCGACAGATACTCCACCATCTGGTAAAGGGCCGAAATCATATCGTAGAACTCCACCAGTGCGTTGCGGGTCCGTCCGGCAAAGCCGAGATCGTCAACGAACTCCAGCACACGGAAGATGGACACTCCCCGCTCCGTCGCTGCGGCTGAAAGCTTCGCCACTGTCGTATCGCCGATACTCCGTTTAGGAACGTTAATGATCCGCGTCAAGCTGATATCGTCATCCGGATTGGAGAGCAGGCGCAGATAGGCCAGCATATCCTTGATCTCTTTGCGGTCGTAGAACTTGATGCCGCCGACGATTTGGTACGGAATGTCCGACTTGATCAAAATTTCCTCGATGACCCGGGACTGGGCGTTGGTCCGGTACAGGATGGCATGATCCTGGTACGACTTGCCCTGATTTACGTTCTTGCTGATTTCCGAGGTGACGAAATACCCTTCGTCATGCTCCGAGTCCGCCCGATACACTTTAATCTTCGCGCCTTCGCCTTTATCGGTCCACAGCTTCTTCGGTTTGCGGCCGGTGTTCTGTCCAATGACCTCGTTCGCTGCGTTCAAAATCGTCGCGGTGGAGCGGTAGTTCTGTTCGAGCAGAATGGTGCGCGCTTCCGGATAATCCTCTTCAAAATTCAAAATGTTGCTGATGTCCGCGCCGCGCCAGCGGTAAATGGACTGGTCGCTGTCACCCACAACGCAAATCCGGTGATGGCTGTCGGCCAGCATCCGGCACAGCATGTACTGCGCCCGGTTCGTATCCTGGTACTCGTCGACATGAATGTACTGGAACTTTTTCTGATAAAAATCCAGCACTTCCGGCACTTCCTTAAACAGCTGAATCGTAGCCATGATCAAATCGTCAAAGTCCAGCGAGTTGTTGGCCTTGAGCCGCTTCTGGTACATCGTGTACACCTTGGCGACCAGGCCTTCGAAATAGTCCCCCGCCTTCTGTTCATACTGCGCCGGCGTCACCAGTTCGTTCTTCGCCGTACTGATCACGGACTGGATCGCTTTCGGCTCGAATTTCTTCGTGTCGAGGTTCAGATCCTTCATGCAGTTGCGGATAACGGACAGCTGGTCTGTGGAGTCCAGAATGGAAAAGTTCGAGGTGAATCCGATGCGTTCAATATCTCTCCGCAAAATGCGGACGCACATCGAGTGGAACGTGGACACCCAAATGTCCCGGCCCTCATTGCCGACCAGCTTCGCTACCCGGTCCTGCATCTCGCGCGCGGCTTTGTTGGTAAACGTAATGGCCAGAATGCCCCAAGGCGGAGCTTTGCGGGTTGCGATCAGGTAAGCGATCCGGTGTGTGAGCACCCGGGTCTTGCCACTGCCCGCGCCGGCCATGATGAGCAGCGGGCCGTCCGTGGCTTCCACGGCTTGGCGCTGCTGCGGGTTCAGTCGTTGTATTGCCTGTTGTATATCAATAGGTTGCATGCGTGCATGCTCCTTCCTGCTATAGAAATTCACAAATAAGATAGGACATCATAAAAGCGGTATGCAGTGTGGCCCAACGGCCAGCATCTATTATACCGGTTAGCGGTGATATGCATTTGGGGATTAGAGGTAGTACCGAGAACGGTCTAAATCCACTTACTTTTATTCCTTAATAGCCTTAACCGTCAGCAGCGCCTGCTTCAAATCTTCGTAAACGGCGTTGCCGACGACGATGGTGTCGCAGACGTCAGCAGCCTGACGGGCCGAATCAGCATCCTTGATGCCTCCGCCATAGAACAGCTTGGCCCCGTTAAGCGAGCGGTGAATGTGACGCACGGTCTCCATGTCCCCGAACGTCCCGCTGTACTCCACATAGACAACCGGCAGAGACATCAGCTTGTCCGCGACCTGGGCATACGCCGCTGCTCCGGCCGCATCCAGCTGGGTCTGCGCACCGGTCAAGCGGGCAACCGTGGAATCAGCGTTCAGGACGATATAGCCTTCGGGAACGAGCAGCTCCCACGGGATCATGTATCCATACTCCTCTACCGCCCGCTGATGATGGCCAACGAGCCATGCCGAATCCGAAGCATTGAGCACCATGGGGATCATATACAGATCAAAACCCGGTACGATCGCCTCCAAGTCGGACACCTCCAGCACGCAGGGGACCTCATATCGCCTAATACGTGACAGCAGCTCTACGGTGTTATCAAACGTTACCCCGCTGGACCCGCCCACCATGACGGCGTCCGTACCGGACATGCACACCGCATCCAGCGCCTCATCGGCGATCCCCTTATCCGGGTCAAGCTTAAACACATGCCTCCATGGCATAATCATTTGCATCAAAGGGCATTCCTCCACGACAAATCTTCATAAATCTAGTCTATGTCAGCACCGGGTGAGTGTCAATTTGTGTTCGCATAAAATGCGAACATTTTTTCGCCAATCCGCCGTACACAAAAAAGAAGATATGCTCCGGGTAGAGAAGCATATCTTTCAAGTCATAAACGATTCATCAGGTGAACAATATGGATGTAATTACCACCCGAGCGCAACCAGCCAGCGGTTGTCCCCAAGCTCTTGCTCCGTTACAAAGTCGGAATACACGCCCGTAACCCCCATTCGCTGCAGCCTGCCAATTTCGGAAGGATCGTTAATCGTATTCACATAAGCCGTAATTCCCGCCTTCTTCAGCTTGGCCAGAAAATCCGGCTTCGCCCGGGATTCCGGGATCGTAACCGCCTCAATCGAATGGCTGGCAGCAAAATCGATGACTTCCTGATCCGTATCCTTGGTCGCATACAGCGTGTATATAATGGACGGAAACTCATAAATACCGTTCACCATGTCCAGCATCGGCTGATCGTAAATTTGCGGCACGACCCTTTTCAGCAGCGCGGGATCGCGTTTTTTCGCCGTATCTACGAGGATCTCCAGCTCTTTTTGCATATCCGCCGGCTCCTGCTCCTTCGTATCTGTCACGATATAAATATCGGGATAATGCTCCATCAGGTCCAAAATATCCGACCAATCCAGCGGCTCGTAGGTGCCGAGGATTTTGCTGTTCTTGAAGTCGCTGTAGGTCAGTCTTCCCGACTGCTTGTCCTTCGGAAGCTCACCCTTTTGCCCCAGCAGCTCGGTCATGTACTGCGTCCATTCGTGCCTGGCCACCAAATGGCCGTCCGCCGTCAGTAGCAGATCCACCTCGAATACACGGTTTCCTTTTTCGTAGTTGGCAATAAACGCCTCATAGGAATTCGTGTACGCATGCTCGCGGATCCCGCCCATCGCGTGGGAAATGACCCGGTAGTCGGTAAAATTGTTGTTGATGTCCTTGGAGCTTCCCTGGGGAACCCACATCATCAGGCCGGCCGCTACGACCAGCGCCAGCAATGCCACCCATTTCCTCATCGATATCACATCCTTTTCACCAGCGTAAGCGTGAGGGGAGCGTGTCTGATTCGTTGGGAGACGAAGAAAGAGATTCGTTAGTAGAGATTACCCGGACGGGAGGGGTGTCAAACGATGAGGGGGGTGGGGAAAGATGGGAATGCCCTATGGGAAAAGAAAAAAGCACCGCAGCAGCCGGTGCCAGATCGAACTTTTCATTATAGAGTTCTAATCTACTCTATTCCTTGATTTCTGGTAGATAGATCTTGAATAAAATCATGCAGTCCCTCCCGCCAATCCCTCAAATCAGTCAGCCCATTGGCCCGAATCGCCATGTGATCCATGACCGAATATGCAGGACGGGGAGCAGGACGGGGAAATTGAGCCGTTGTGCAGGGTTCAAGCCGGGCGGTCAGCTGGATTCCAGCTTTGCCCGCTTCGTCAAAAATAGCCCGGGTGAAGTCAAACCAGGTACACTGCCCCGCATTGGAGGCGTGATAAATCCCGTATTTCTCCGTTTGGACGAGTTCATGCAGAAAGCGGGACAAATCTACTGTGAACGTAGGAGAACCCAGCTGGTCGTTGACGACCTGCAGCACGGGTTTTTCTTGACCGAGGCGCAGCATCGTTTTGACGAAATTGGCTCCATGCGCACCATATACCCAAGAGGTGCGGACAATGAAGTACCTGGTAGACAGGCTCTGCACGAATTGCTCACCAGCCCGTTTGGTTTTGCCGTAGACGCTTTGGGGATCAGTCTCGTCATATTCCCGGTAAGGAACAGAAGACCTTCCGTTAAAAACATAATCCGTGCTGATGTATACCAGCTTGGCTCCGCAGTTCTCCGCTGCCGTCGTCATATTCCTGGTGCCGATCGCATTAACCCGGTAAGCCCCGTCAATGTCCGTTTCTGCCGCATCCACGGCCGTGTAGGCCGCGCAGTGGACAATCGTGTCCGGCCCAAAATCATTAACGGCCTGCTGGCACGCATCCCAACGAGTAATATCGAGCATGGAGCGCCCGCAGCCCAGAACCTGATGCCCCGCTTGCTGAAACAAGGCGGTCACATCCCGGCCAAGCTGTCCTTCGGCTCCTGTCACAAGGACTTTCATAAGCTGTCCCCCAAACGCGAACCGTACTGCTTCTTGTAATAATCCTGATACTCACCGGACTGAATTCGCGCCCACCAATCTTTATGATCCAGATACCACTGAATCGTCTCCTTGATGCCGGATTCAAAATCGTACTTCGGCTCCCAACCGAGTTCCCTCGTTATTTTGGCAGGATCGATTCCGTAACGGCGGTCATGCCCCGGCCGGTCCTGAACATGCGTAATTAATGACTCCGGTTTACCCAGTTCCTCCAATATCGTTCTGACGATATGAAGGTTCGTCCGCTCATTGTTGCCGCCAATGTTATACACCTCGCCCGGCTTGCCCTGATGGATGACAAGGTCGATGGCAGAGCAGTGGTCTTCGACGTACAGCCAGTCCCGGATATTCAACCCGTCGCCGTAAACAGGCAGCGGCTGCTCGTTGAGGGCGCGGGAAATCATGAGCGGGATCAGCTTTTCCGGAAACTGATACGGACCGTAATTGTTGGAACAGCGGGTGATATTTACGGGCAGTCCAAATGTTTCATAATAGGCCCGGACCATGAGATCTCCTCCGGCTTTGCTCGCGGAGTAAGGACTGTTTGGAGCCAGCGGTGTTTCTTCCGTAAAAAGTCCCGTATCTCCCAGCGTACCGTATACCTCATCGGTGGATACCTGAACGAATTTGGTCACCCCATGCTTCCGGGCTGCATCAAGCAGCACCTGCGTCCCCAGCACATTCGTCTTCACGAAAATATCCGGTTCCAGAATGCTCCGGTCTACATGGGATTCAGCCGCAAAGTTGACGACGATATCGATCCCTTGCTGAAACCATGATTCCACAGCCTCCGCATCGGTAATGTTGGTCGCCGTAAATGTGTAATGGGGATGATTCTGGATGGAGCTGAGGTTTTCGAGGTTGCCGGCATACGTCAGTGCATCCATATTGACGATTTCCAATTCAGGATACTTTTGCAGCATGTATATAATAAAATTACTTCCGATAAACCCCGCTCCGCCGGTAACGAGCATTTTCCTTCCCATCGTTTGATCCCTCCTGGTCGTAATCAAAAGTTAAGCTCCGCATCCTTCAGCAGAGGATGGCGCTGATCTTTATCCGACAGGATCGGACTGGAGACCGGCCAGTCGATGCCAAGCGCAGGGTCGTTCCACAAGATGCCCCGGTCATGTTCAGGAGAATAATATTCATCTACCTTATACAGAACCTGCGTACCCGGAACCAGCGTGCAGAATCCGTGGGCGAACCCTTTGGGGACAAGCAGCTGCCGCTTGTTATACTCACTAAGAATCACGCCGGTCCACTCTCCAAACGTCGCTGAATCCCGCCGGACATCCACAATCACATCATAAATCGCACCGCTCAGAACGCGGACCAGCTTGGTCTGGGCTTTGGGGTTCAATTGATAATGAAGGCCGCGGATGACGCCCGCCTCTGCGGAGAGCGATTGATTATCCTGAACGAATGTGTGCGTAATCCCCTGCTGGCGCAGTACAGCCTCGTTATACCCCTCCATAAAAAAACCCCGGTTGTCACCATGAACAACAGGTTCAATCCATACGGCATCTGCCAATCGTAATTGATTCACTTTCACACGGTAGGCCCCCTAATGGTAGTCTTGTAATTAACCAAAATCGAATTCATTCTTATTAATATATGATGCTACCAAACCGTAGGGTGATCTATTGGTCCGCCCTTTTTAAGTCATAAATCATCTTAGGGGAAACTGTTTCAATTGAGTGGGGCCAGAGAGGTTTAGGGGAGAATCGAATAAGCTGTAGTAACACTTCTAAATTCCATATATATACAATACACCATACATCCAGCACGAGGAAATGAATATTTTAGAGATAAAAAAACAAGCCATTATCATAAGTATTAGCACATAAAAAAGGCAGAATCCGCACGACATGGCGGGATTCTGCCTTCATTTATTTTTTCTTACTTCACCAGCTGTCCACGAGTTACCCCCAGCTGATTCGTCGCCTTCAGCGTCTTCCACACCTGCGTGCCGCTGATTTCGCCGCGCAGAGCACGGTTGTACAGGTCGATGACCTCGTGCACCTGTTCAGGCGTTTCCTCCAGGAACTCGACGCGGTAGGTCGAGACGCCGAGGTCCATGAAGTTCGTCAGGTACTCGGCACCGGACTGCTCGATGGCGTTGTAGACCGTGTTGCGGCAGCCCTCGTCCACGCGGACCGGATGAGACATGCCGATGCGGTCCTGCAGGGACGCCCGGTGAGATTCGCACGGACGGCCGCAGTTCGTGAAGTCGGTGCCTTCGCTCAAGAAGGTACAGTATACGCAGTGCTCCGTATGGAACATCGGCAGATGCTGGTGGATGACGATCTCCATCTGCGACGTTTTGGAGCGCTCCAGCAGATCGACCATCTGCTGGATGTTCAGGTCGTAAGACGGCGTGACCAGGTCACAGCCGGCTTCGAGGAACAGATCCACCGCTTTGTGGTTGGCGATGTTCAGCGAGAAATCGCCAATCAGCTGCGGATGATCGGCATCCGGGTTTTCCATCCGGTGGCGCAGGTAGAAATACAGCGCCCCGGTGTTGCGCACAAGCACGGCGTCCGGCTTGAGGCGCAGGATGTTTTTGTGGTAGCCGTTCTCGTTCGGCATATGAATGCGCGGCGTCGCCAGCGCGATCCGCTTGCCGGCGGCATGAACGGCTTCCACCGCTGCCGGGAACTGCTTGATGAACTCGAAGTCGGCGTATATCATCTCTACGCCGGCTTCGAGCGCAGCCTCCACCTGCGGGAGGCTGCGGCACAGCGCGGTGAGCTTCGCCTCACCGCGGGCCACCGGCGATGCGCTGCGCGTGGCATCGCCATACACGGTCGCCGCCCGTTTCACGTACACGGGCGGCTTCGGGCGCTCGCCTGCGAGCAGCTCCACCGCCCGGCGGCGGATATTGTTCAGCTCGCGCATCGGCACGATGACGTCGCCCTGCAGGTCGACGTCCAGCTTCTCGAGCTGGTAGACGGTACCGCCCAGGCGGCCGAACTGCTCTTCGAGCAGAGCGTAATCCATCGGCCGCTTCTTGGCGATTTCCAGCTCCATCTCCGAGTCCACCTGCACCGTTGTGCCCTTCTGCACGTCGGTCCAGACGGTCGTCAGGAGACCGCCGGCATGGCCTACAGCCTTCACATGTACCGGGAACACCCGGTATGGCTTCTCCGTCTCGAACGTTTGGCGCAGGCGCTTGTCGAGCGCCGGATCGTTTGTTTTCCAGATACGGTCGCCGACATGCAGCTTACGCAGGTCCACGTCGCTCCGGCCCGGGACGATGTCCACGATCCAACCTTCGCCGGCTTCCCCGTCAACCTTGACGCCTTTGCGGCGCAGGTCGTAAATCCGTCCGCCCTCTTCCTGCTTGGTCGGGTCGCCGGCATCGAACACGATGCCGTCCCCGCGCTTCAGCGGAGCTTCGATCTTGCAGACGACGCCGTCGCGCAGGATCTTTTCGACCCGGCCGACGTACACGCCGCGGCTTTTCGGGAACGTGCCGTCGACCAGCTTTTTATTGTTCGTGCCTTCGAGGAATCCATGCGTAAAGCCGCGCGAAAAGCTCTGCTGCAGCTCGCGCATTTCCTCTTCGCTCGGCGGCGTATTGTCGCCGTCAAAGTAACGGTCGATCGCCTTCCGGTACTTGCTGACCACGTTGGCCACGTACTCGGGGCTCTTCAGGCGCCCTTCGATTTTAAAGGACGTGACCCCCGCCTCGATCAGCTCCGGCATCAAATCGATAGCCGCCAAATCTTTTGGTGACAGCAGATAAGCCACATCGCCCATCGGCTTCTGCTCGCCGTCCACGATCAGGTCGTACGGCAAGCGGCAGGCCTGCGCGCATTCGCCGCGGTTGGCCGAGCGGCCGCCCCACATTTCCGACGTCAGGCACTGACCGGAATAGGAAACGCACAGGGCGCCATGAACGAACACTTCCATCGGAAGTTTCGCCTGTTCTCCGATTTTTTGAATCTGCTTCAGGTTGTTCTCGCGCCCAAGCACGACACGCTCCATGCCCCACGGCTTGGTGAATTCCACCGCTTCCGGCGAAGTGATCGTCATCTGGGTCGAGCCGTGAATCGGGAAGTCCGGGGAAATTTCCCGGATCAGCTTCACCAGCCCCAAATCCTGCACAATCACAGCATCCACGCCCGCATCGATACAGGCGTCGATCAGTTCCTTGGCATCCTCCAGCTCGTTTTCAAACACCAAAATGTTAAACGTCAAAAAGCCCTTCACACCATAGCTGTGAAGAAACGACATGATCTCCGGCAGCTCCGCCATCCGGAAGTTGTTCGCCCGGGCACGGGCGTTAAACTTTTCCACGCCGAAAAAGATCGCATCCGCTCCGTTGGCCACCGCCGCACGCATGCAGTCCCAGTCGCCGGCCGGCGCCAGAAGCTCCACGTCTTCCCTTCTTAATGCTTGTTTGTTCATCTATATCCTCCCAAACCGGTCCTGCCGGTTCAAATTCTAGAATTCTCGTACTCATTGCTGACCAAACGAAAAGAATCACCAGCACAACTTCTGCTTTAACTTATCTAGTGTACCAGACATCTTCCGATCCTTCTACTATCCCCACGAATTATCTCGATTCCCATAGGAAGGCAGCAAATTCCGCATTTGCATACTATCAGGTTATCCGCGTTTGGTAGGGTGCAAACCACGATTATGGACCAGCGTGTCTTACATGATGTGAAAAACTCCATATGCAGCAAAACCGAAGCACCTCTAAGACGTTTCCACAGACGCCCGGCACAGCACAAGCAATTAGACCATCTACATCCTCTAACGCATCCCTCATCAAGCCGGCACAACAAAAAACCGGAACAGCCTTTGGCTATACCGGTTCCTGGTCAAACTTATTTTCTGCTCCCTTATTCGGCAGCCGCGGTTGTCTTGACATCATCTTTTTTCGTGAACGTAAAAGAATTCAGCGTCTCATCCAGCGTCTTCTTCTGAATATCCGTGGCGTTGGCGTCATTCAGGGACGCGGACAGCGTATATACCGTGCCGTTATGCTGCACAACGATTTGGCGCGCGCTGTACGGAATGCCGTCCTTCACCTGATGAATGGAAAAGACGACAGCCGGCTCGCCGGCAAAGGTCGTGTTCTCTACCTTTTCCAGCTTCAGATCTTTCTGATACTTCACGGCTTCATTGTAGAACGCCTTCAGTTGGCTTACAGCCTCTTCAAAGGAGCTATCCTTCTCGGCCGTGATCATCATGCGTCCGCCCACGAACTGATACTCCACCGGCGACAGCTCAAACTGGTCGCGATTTGCGCTCCAGTACTGCGGAATACGAATTTGGTACTGATAGGTTTTGGACGTTTTGGTCGTTCTCTTGGATTTATCGATCAGGAACGTATTCTCTTCCATACTCCCGAAGGATTCCGGCACGACGGTAAAATCAATGTTGATCCCGTTCATCAAATCCTTGAACTTGGCCACATCCGCCGGCTGGTCTTCCGGAGCTGCATATTCCACATAATAGCGGTAACCGTCCTTCAAAATCATCACTTCATATTCACGGATCCAGCCGTCACCGTAGTTATACCTGGCTTCGTTCACCAGCGCCTGTTCCCCGGATACCTCCAGCGGGTAAGTATTGACGACCTCATACGAAGTTTTGACGAAGGATTCCTCCAGCCATTTCTTCATCTGTCCGCCCCACTGTTCAAGCGAGTCGCCTTTGGGTCCAGTGGACACGTTCAACTTCAAGTAGCTGCCGTCCTTGCTTTCATAATACATGTCCGCATTGTCCATGCTCCAGGCAGCCGGGATGTCTAAAGCAATGCCGTAGTCCTCGTTATACACGCCGCGCATGCCATTTTTGACAGTCGACAGATCCTTCACGGTTTTGTCCGCCGGATTAAAGCTTGTATCAAAAGAGTTCAGCAGCCCGGCATATTTATTCAGGTCCTTGTAGTTGGACGCCTGCAGATCAGCAAAATACAGCTCGTACAGACGATTATGGCTCGAATACATCCGGCATTCCCAGAAGGTTCCGTCCCCGTCCTTGGTCACAATACGGGCATACGGCACCTTTGCTTTCGGGAAGGTCCCCCGGTCCACTACCATCTCGCCGCCTTTTTTGGCGTCCTCCACCAGCCGATCCAGCAAATCATCGGTGCTTAGATCCGCATCCTCATCGGAAGCGTGGACTTCAATGTAGTACTTCTCCTCTGCATCGTTAAAAGACGCGATACTCTCGGTCTCATCGCCGCTGCCGACGATCAGGCCGCTCGGATAATTCATCGTCCAGCCGTAGTAGCTGTTGCCGATCTTCGTCTTGCCTACATCCGAATCGATCCCCGGATCTTGCGGACTGGCATCATCCTCCGAAGGTTTCAGGCTGATCACCCATTCCCCCGCCGACCCTGTATTCATTTGCGCTCCGATGCCTTGCGCCACCACACGAAGCGGAACCATCAGGGTGCCGTTCATCATGGACGGGGCAGCCTCCAGCTTCACTTTACGTCCGTCCACCCAGGCCAGATGGCTGTCGATCGTTAAGCTGATCTGATGAGGGCCGTATCCGATTTTGACCACATTGTTTTTTTCCAATTTCACTTCGCTGCCGAACGCTTTGCTGAACACGCCCAGCGGAACCATCACGGTTCCATTTTTCTTGAACGGCTTCAAAATTTGTACCGTCTGCCCGTTAATCACCGCCGCGGTGCTTCCCGTCTTGAGCTGCAATGTCAGCTTGTCCGAGCTGCTGTCCGCCCACGCGGGCAGTGCGGCTGCCAGCATGATGATGCCGGCCAGTGCCGCCGATCCGATGTTACGCAATGCGCTTCCCTTCATCCGTGACTGTCCCTTCTTCCCCATTAAAATTCCTCTCCCGGTCCGCTCTCGTCATTGTAGGCATCACCATCGGCGCCCGCCTGCGACAGAACCAGCTTCCGCTCCACGATATCCCCGCCGCTCTGCATAAGCAGCTTAACCGTTTGCCCCGGTAAAAAGGACTTAAACATTTCGTTGATGTCCACGACCGAGGTCACCCGCTTGCCGTTAATGCTGTAGAGTACGTCGTCCTCCTGAATGCCGGCTTTTTTGGCCTGATCCGAAAAGACCTTCGTTACGGTTAACGGATCGTCCGTTGGCAGTCCGACAATGGCAGACCAGCTCTCTTCCATGTTGAAGCCGAGGCTTGGGCGCTTCACTTCCCCATACTTGAACAGTTGTCCCATCACGTACTGTACCGTATCTGAAGGGATGGAAAAGCCCATATTTTCCACGCCGACGGCTGCGAACTTCAGGCTGTTGATCCCGATCACCTCGCCTCGCATATTAACGAGCGGCCCCCCGCTGTTGCCCGGGTTAATTGCCGTATCGCTTTGGATCAGCCGGTAAAAAGCGTTCACGCCCCGGTTCAGACCGCTGACAACGCCCACCGTCGCTGAATTGCGCAGGGAAAAAGAGATCGGCGTACCGATCGCAATGACCTTCTCCCCTACCTGCGCAGTTTGTGCGGACTTGGCAAAGACCGCAGGTACTAAAGATTTGGCATTGATTTTGATTAAGGCAATATCACTTGTTTCGTCTATGTATGAATCTACAATGCTATACGATTTGCCGTCGGATGTGACGACCAGCGTACCTTCCAGTCCGTTCACCACATGCGCGTTGGTAACGATCCAACCGTTGGACTTCACGATGACTCCTGTACCGTGCGCCAAATTGTAGCGGTTGGTCGCGCCTCCCGTCAGCGTCGTATCCGTCGAGCGGCCGATAATCCCTACAACCGAAGGCGATATGTCTTTGACGATTTGCGGGACCGGATCCGCTGCCACCTGGACGTTGACCTTCTTTGCTGTAGATGCGCTTGATGCTGCTGTTTTTGCCTTCTGCGCAGCTTGTCCCGCCTTGGATGCCGCTGTGGCCGTTTTGCCTGTGCTCTGTGCCTCGGCCGCCGCGCTTCCACTGACGAGCACGATCGTGCTGAGCAGCGTAATGACCCACTTTTTCCCCGTCGGTTTCATTCCCTCACCTGACCTTATCTTTATCTTGATCTGCAGATCTCCGGAGTCTATCCTTTCCCCTGAATCATAGCCTCAATGTATCACACAAACCGGGCGTGTACAATTGCTGGAAGCCCTATATTTAATAGGAAATTTCCACAGCCAGAATCCCAATGGCTTAAACAAAAAAAGACCCCTTGTCCGCCGGTTAGCGAAAGGTGTCTTCATTCGTCGCAATTTCGTTGGAGTTGTATCCGATTAGCTCATCCAGTTCTGGATCATCGCAAAGTCGGACGCTAAAAAGACCAGCAAGCAAATCACGCTGAATCCGATTGCAAATTTGTTCTTAACCGGTTGCTTCACCAGACGGATAATCCCGATCAGGATCAAAATCGTAAACAGGATCATGAATACGTCAAACGTATTGAATTTGGATGCAGCCGATGCAGCAGCTTCTGCAAGCAACATGGTTGGACCTCCTCTTGTGGCTTCGCTCAATTTACATATCTCTCTACATGTTATCGTTCTGGGCGATGAGATGCAAGGCTTCGGATGTAAAAAATTGAAATTGTCATAAAATCGCCTTTTTCTGGTAATTGAGGCTCGTTGCCTCCGATCAATTACCATGTGCATGTGTAGAAACCTAATCATTAATATTATTCCCCCGGTTGGCTTCAATTTATGAAAAATGGCGCTTATTTCCGGAACTGCCCTTCATCCAACTCTGTTACTTGGATATCGGGAAGGCGGAAATTTCTTACGGTATAAATTGAATTGGATGATGGGGCAAGTACGTAAAATGTCCCTACGATCCCTCTTGTTTTCGGATTTCTTGATTTTATGGAACCCACGTAAGGTAGAAATCCGAAAGCCAAATGTGACCGCTTCGCTTCTTCGGAATCATTTTACTCCCTTGCTTACATCTTATTCTTTGGTTCAACTTACACAGAATCTCCAGAGCATATACCTTCTTCATTACAAAAAAAATCATGCCTCCCCCGCCTGACGGCGGAATGGAGACATGATCTGGTCTATATCCTTATTTCGCGTAATCGTTCCATACCAAGCTCTGATTACGGCATTGGTACAAGCTGGTCGCTATTAGCTCGTCACCTTCAAAGCTTCGCTGCGCGCCGTGTCGCGCTCCAGGACCGGCTTCAAGTACTTGCCTGTGTACGACTGCTCCACCTTCACGATTTGCTCCGGCGTACCGGAGGCAATGATCGTTCCGCCACCGCTGCCGCCTTCAGGCCCCAGGTCGATAATGTGGTCGGCCGTCTTGATGACGTCCAGGTTGTGCTCAATGACGAGCACGGATTCCCCGGAATCGACCAGACGGTGAAGCACAGTCAGCAGACGGTCGATATCGTCGACATGCAGACCGGTTGTCGGCTCATCCAGAATGTAGAGTGTCTTGCCGGTGCTGCGCCGGTACAGCTCGGAGGCCAGCTTCACACGCTGCGCCTCGCCGCCAGACAGCGTCGTGGCCGGTTGTCCCAAGGTGACATAGCCCAGGCCCACGTCGAGCAGCGTCTGTAGCTTCCGGTGGATCTTCGGAATGTTTTTGAAAAACTCCGTCGCGTCCTCTACCGTCATTTCAAGCACGTCGGCAATGCTCTTTTCCTTATACTTAACCTCCAGCGTTTCCCGGTTATAGCGTTTGCCTTTGCAGACTTCGCACGGCACGTAGACGTCCGGCAGGAAGTGCATCTCGATCTTGATGATGCCGTCCCCGCGGCAGGCTTCGCATCGTCCGCCCTTCACGTTAAAGCTGAAGCGTCCCTTTTTATAACCGCGGATTTTGGCCTCGTTCGTCTGTGCATAAATATCACGGATATCATCAAACACACCGGTGTAGGTTGCCGGATTGGAACGCGGCGTGCGGCCGATCGGCGACTGGTCGATGTCGATGACCTTCTCCAGATGCTCGAGTCCGCGGATTTCCTTGTGCTGTCCGGGTCTGACCTTGACCGCCTTGTTGAGCTCCCTGGCAAGCGTTTTGTACAGAATCTCATTCACAAGCGTCGATTTGCCCGAACCGGAAACCCCTGTTACTGCCGTGAAGACACCCACAGGAATTTTGGCATTGATGTTCTTCAAGTTGTTCTCTTTCGCTCCGCGGATCTCCAGCCAGCGGTTATCCGGCTTACGGCGTTCCGTATTGACCGGGATGAACTTGCGTCCGCTCAGGTATTGGCCGGTCAAGGAATTCGGATCCTTCATGATTTCCTCCGGCGTGCCTTGAGCGATGACACGACCGCCGTGAATGCCCGCACCCGGACCGATATCGATGATATAGTCGGCGGCCATCATCGTGTCCTCGTCATGCTCTACGACGATGAGCGTATTGCCGATGTCCCGCATATGCTCCAGCGTAGAAATCAACCGATCGTTGTCCCGCTGGTGCAGACCGATGCTCGGCTCATCGAGAATGTAGAGCACGCCCATCAGGCTGGAGCCAATCTGCGTAGCCAGGCGGATCCGCTGGGCCTCTCCCCCGGAGAGTGTGCCCGCGGCCCGGCTCAGCGTCAGGTAATCGAGCCCGACATTCACGAGGAATCCGAGACGCGCGTTAATTTCCTTCAGGATCAAGTTCGCAATCGAGCGTTCCTTCTCGGACAGCTCGAGCTGATCAAACAGCTTCATCGCTTCGCCGATGGACAGGCTCGTCACATGCGCCATGTTGTAGTCATTGACGGTTACGGCAAGCACTTCTTTCTTCAAACGGTGACCCTTGCAGACTTCGCACGGCTTCGCGCTCATGAAGTTTTCGATAAATTCGCGGATGCCTTCGGAAGCCGTTTCACGGTAGCGGCGCTCCAGATTGGGAATGACGCCCTCAAACACCACAAACGCTTCTTTCCGCTGTCCGAAGTCATTTTCGTAACGGAAGCGGACCTTCTGGTTTCCCGTTCCATACAACAGCTTGTTCATATCTTCTTCCTTCAGCTGGCTGACCGGAACATTCTGAGGAATGTTATAATGCTCACATACCGATTTCAAAAATTGCGGATAATAGTTGGACGTACTGCCTGTCCACGCCAGAAAAGCGCCGTCATCGATCGATTTCTCCCGGTCCGGAATCAGCAGCTCAGGGTCGACGATCATCTTCACGCCAAGTCCATCGCATTCCGGACAGGCCCCGAACGGACTGTTAAACGAGAACATCCGCGGGGACAGCTCCTCAATGCTGAATCCGCAGATCGGGCAGGCGAAATTGGAGCTGAAACGCAGCTCTTCCTGGCCCATAATATCGACCAGCAGCTGGCCTCCGGACAGCTTCAGAGCCGTCTCGATAGAGTCCGCCAGACGCGCTTCCACGCCTTCCTTAACGACGATCCGGTCGACAACGACCTCGATCGAGTGCTTTTTGTTTTTCTCCAGTTCGATATTTTCGGAAAGATCGCGAAGCTCGCCGTCTACCCGTACGCGTACGAAGCCCTGCTTGGCCACGTCGGTAAACAAAGACTTGTGCTCACCCTTCCGGCCGGAAATCATCGGTGCCAGCAGCTGCAGACGCGTCTTCTCCGGATACTGCATAATCCGGTCGACCATCTGCTCCACAGTCTGGGACGTGATTTCAATGCCGTGCTCCGGACAGTGGGGATGGCCCACACGGGCAAAAAGCAGCCGCAGGTAATCGTAAATCTCGGTTACCGTTCCGACGGTAGAGCGCGGGTTGCGGCTCGTCGTCTTCTGGTCAATCGATATGGCCGGAGACAGCCCGTCGATCGAGTCGACGTCCGGCTTCTCCATCTGTCCCAAAAACTGCCGCGCATACGCAGACAGTGACTCTACATAACGGCGCTGCCCTTCGGCATAAATCGTGTCAAACGCCAGGGAAGACTTGCCCGAACCGCTCAGTCCGGTTAAAACGACGAATTTATCACGGGGAATCGTGATATCTATATTCTTCAGATTGTGGGCCCTGGCACCCTTAATGACGATATTCTCGCTGGCCAATGGTCGCTCATCTCCTTTGAAAGGATCTATTTATGGGATTTATCCACAAAGAGAACGACCAGTACAAGCGGCCGTTCCCTTATCATATCCTTGTTCTTGTTTATTCCGCCTTCAGTTCCAGCAGGGCGTCACGCAGCTCGGCGGCGCGCTCGAACTGCAGGTTCTTCGCGGCTTCTTTCATTTCCGCTTCCAGACGCTGGATCACCGACTGGCGCTCCTTCTTCGACATCTTGCCGCCGGTTCCGGTCAGATACTCTGCCTTCGACTCGGCCACTTTTGTCGCCTCGATGACGTCGCGGACCTTCTTGCGAATCGTTTGCGGCGTGATTCCGTGCTGCTCGTTATAGGCGATCTGCATGGTGCGGCGGCGCTGGGTTTCCTTAATCGCTTTGTCCATCGACTCCGTAACGTTGTCGCCATACATCAGAACAAAGCCCTCAGAGTTCCGGGCCGCGCGGCCGATCGTCTGAATGAGCGACCGTTCCGAACGGAGGAAGCCTTCCTTGTCAGCATCCAGGATTGCAACCAGCGATACTTCCGGAAGGTCAAGGCCCTCCCTCAGCAGGTTGATACCAATCAGCACATGGAACGTGCCCAAACGCAGGTCGCGCAGTATCGCCATCCGCTCCAAGGTCTTGATATCGGAATGCAGGTACCTGACCTTGATTCCGATCTCCTTCAGATAGTCGGTCAAATCCTCGGCCATCTTCTTGGTCAGCGTCGTCACGAGGACCCGCTCGTCGCGGTCGATCCGCTCCCGGATCTCCCCGATCAGATCGTCGATCTGCCCTTCGGTCGGCCGGACTTCGATCACCGGATCCAGCAGTCCCGTCGGCCGAATGATCTGCTCGACCATCGTATCGCAGTGTTCGATCTCATAAGGCCCCGGCGTCGCCGATACGTAAATGATCTGGTTTACTTTATTCTCGAACTCTTCGAACGTCAGCGGCCGGTTGTCCAGCGCCGACGGCAAACGGAATCCGTGTTCCACCAGCACCGTCTTGCGCGCCCGGTCCCCGTTGTACATTGCCCGAATCTGCGGCAGTGTCACGTGGGATTCGTCGACCACAATCAGCATATCGTCCGGAAAATAGTCCAGCAGCGTATACGGAGTAGCCCCACGCTCCCGGAACGTCAGCGGTCCGGAATAGTTCTCGATCCCCGAACAGAAACCGACTTCCTTCATCATTTCAATGTCATAGCGCGTGCGCTGTTCCAGGCGCTGCGCTTCAAGCAGCTTGCCTTGGGAACGCAGCTCCTCGAGCCGCTCCTCCAGCTCCCGCTCAATATTGACCAGAGCGACTCGCATCGTTTCTTCCTTCGTTACGAAGTGAGACGCCGGGAAAATCGCAATATGATCGCGTTCACCGATCAGCTCGCCGGTCAGGACGTCGATCTCCGTAATCCGTTCGATCTCGTCCCCGAACAGCTCCACGCGGACCGCCTGCTCCCCTTTGGAAGCCGGGAAGATCTCAATGACATCACCGCGCACGCGGAACGTCCCCCGCACGAAGTTAATATCGTTGCGCTGATATTGGATGTCCACCAGGCGCGACAAAATCTGATTGCGCGGCTTCTCCATGCCTACGCGCAGCGACAGCAGCATGCTGGAGTATTCCATCGGCGAACCCAAGCCGTAAATACACGAGACGCTCGCCACGATAATAACGTCCCGCCGCTCGAACAGCGAGCTGGTCGCGGAGTGGCGCAGCTTATCGATCTCCTCGTTGATGCTCGAATCTTTCTCAATATACGTATCCGAAGAAGGGATGTATGCTTCCGGTTGATAGTAATCATAGTAACTCACAAAGTAATCGACGGAGTTGTTCGGAAAAAACTCCTTAAATTCGCTCGCCAGCTGGGCGGCAAGCGTCTTGTTATGCGCGATGACCAGCGTCGGCCGCTGCACCTTGGCGATGGTCTGCGCAATGGTAAAGGTCTTGCCGGTACCGGTCGCACCGAGCAGCGTCTGATGCTTCTTCCCCTGCTTCAGGCCTTCCACCAGCTCGGTAATGGCCTTCGGCTGGTCGCCCTGCGGTGTGTATTCCGACTCAAGCTCAAACGTCTTGGTACTGACGACAATATCGCTCATTGCCCAACATCACCCTTATCATCTAAAATAGATATTCTAAACTATATGTCGAGATTTCCCGATATAAGCTATAGGAAATCATTGTTGAAATAAGAATATTTGTTCCCGTCCATTATACTCTGATCAAGTGCCGTATGCAAACCCTAACTCATGAACAGGAGTGATAGCACAACATGGAAATCACAACAATACTGGGCATCCTGGCGGGACTTGCCGCGCTGGTAGGTGGCTTTTTATGGGAAGGAGGTCAGATTAATGGATTAATGCAGGCAGCGGCCGCCCTGATCGTATTCGGGGGTACCATTGCCGCTGTCGTTGTCAGTTACCCGCTTCACCGGCTCAAGACGATTCCCAAAGCGCTGCGCTTTGCCTTCAGCAAACCGGCCGAGGATACGAACCAGCTGATCGAAGACTTGGTCGGCATGGCCACGGCGGCCCGACGCAACGGAGTGCTCTCCCTTGAAAGAATGGCGATGGACCATCACAACTCGTTCCTTCGCGAAGGCATTCAGCTGGTCGTCGACGGAACGGAAGAATCCCAGATCAAACAAATCATGGAGCTCGAAATGGACGCCGTAGAGCAAAAGCACGAAAACTACGCCAAAATATTCGAGTCCGCGGGCGGCTACGCCCCGACCATGGGTATCATCGGCACCGTTATGGGGCTGATCCATGTCCTCGGCAGCTTGTCCGAGCCGACCGATCTGGGGCCGTCGATCGCGGTTGCTTTTACCGCTACGTTATACGGCGTGGCGAGCGCCAATATTATCTTTTTACCCATTGCGTCGAAAATTAAGTCCCGCAGCGCCGATGAAATTCAGCAATTGGAACTTTTGATGCAGGGCATTCTGGCGATTCAGAACGGCGAGCACCCCAACATGGTGCGTAAAAAGCTCGTTTCCTTCACACCGGTGGACAGCTATCATGCCCCTGCCGTGAAGGAGGAATTCATCGATGAGACAGCGGAATAGACGACAGGGCCGGAGAAAAAGTGAAGGAGACGGCGGCCGGGACCGGTGGCTGATCACTTATGCGGACCTGATCACGCTGCTCCTGATCTTTTTCGTCATGATGTTCGCGATGAGCCGGCTGGACGTTGAGAAGTACGAGGCGATTACCCAATCCCTGCAGCATACGTTCAAAAGCGGCGATTCGATCCTCGAGAAGGGATCCGGCATCACCGGCCAGGCGGACAAAAATACGCATCGAAATCCCGACACGGCTAAAAAGCCGCAGAACAGCGGCTCTCAGGAACTGACCGAACGGGAACTTGCCTTCCGCAAGCAAGAGCAGGAGCTCCAGAACCTGATGCAGGTCATTTCACAGTATGTGAAGGATAACCGGCTGGAGGACCAGATATTTGTGGCGGACGAGCCTCAAGGCATCTCCATTACGCTGAGCGACCAATTTTTGTTCGATGTCGGCAAATCGGACCTAAAGCCCGGCTCAGCACCGGTGCTGGACAAGCTAGCAAGCCTGTTTAAGAACCTGAGCACGGTGATCAGCATTGAGGGTCACACCGACAATCTGCCGATCGTGCATGCTTCGAATTACAAAGACAATTGGGAGCTTTCCGGAGCGCGGGCGCTGTCGGTCCTGCGGTTTTTCATTGACCAGAAGCATCTGAACCCGGACGAATTCCAGTACGCCGGATACGGCGACACGCGTCCTGTCGGGGATAATGGCACCAAAGCCGGAAGGCAGAAAAACCGCCGGGTGGAGATCATCGTCCTCCGCCAGCTTCAGGAATAGTCCGTAACCTCCTGCTTCGCCGGTAAATCATCCGTTGGTCCTTTCATAAGACAAAAAAAGCGTGGAAGCTCTGAAGCTCCCACGCTTTTTGCGTTCTTGCCTTACATGTCGGCTTCCCGCGCATCATGCGATGCAGGGGTGGACGACTTGCTGCGGGCATGAATTTTCATGCCGATCAGCTGAAACAGATTGACCGGCTTCAGCACCAGCGCCACGCCGGCATCCGGGTCCGGAGCCAGAATAACGCCCAGCTGGTGATGATCCCCGTCGTAGATTGCCCGCTGCAGGAACTTGACTTCACCCTGCAGGTTTTGCACTTCCAGCTTGCAAAAGGCCGGGTTTTTGCGGATCGCCAGATGCAGCTGCTCTTTGGACCGGATCGCCATGCCGTTGACCTTCACAATCGATTCGCCGGCCGCAATGCCCAGCTCTTCGGCAGGGCTCCCGGGAATGACGGCCAGCACCTTCAGCCCCTGCACAGGATGGACAAACACCGGACTCCGGTGCTGCTCCTCATACCGGCTGTACCAGGCCAGCCCTTCATGAAGCACAAAGGCGATCAAGGCTGCCACAAGCGCGAGCGGGCTCCACCATGCCGACAGAATGCTGAAAGCCAGCAGAACGACGCCATAGATAAGGAGGCGTTTGAACGTCCGATCGGCCTTCACCTGCGGAAGCAGGCTCTGCGTCATTTCGCTGAAGCCGATCACTACCGGCAGCGCCATCATGCTGAAGCCGCTGCTCCATCCGTCTCCTCCAAATAAAGGCGTCCAAGGCAGAACGTTATCCGAAGCTCCCGGAATCAGCAGAAACAGAGGAATCGGCCAGAACACCTGCATCTGATAGCCTCCAACGAGCTTGCCTCGCTTCCCTTCAATAAAGAGCGGATTGGCGAAGGATGCTCCCTGCAGGCGAATAAGCAGCGCCTCGGCCAAGTGCAGCACCGCGACCAGGGCAAGCAGGGCAGGGATATCCAGACCCGCTACCGTATCCTTCACCGTTTTCAGGAACCCGTCCGGACTCCAGGAAAACAACCCCATAACAAACTGAATCACGCCCAGGATCCCGATGGCGTAGGCAAAGCATAAATACCTTACCCGGAACAGCAGCAGCACGATGGCTACCACCCAAATGCAGATGACCGCTTCCGTGGTCAGCGAAATTCCCAAAAACGCCGCTGCCACCGAGACGCCGATCCCGGCCAGCAGTCCTCCCCAAAAGGTTCGCCATGTCTGCAGCCCCCAGCTGTGCAGCCGGACGGAGAACAGCTTTCTCTCCAGCAGCACCTGCCTGCGGTACACAAGTGCCATCAAAATGATCGAAATATAATAAAACGGCTGCGTCAGCAGCTGTAACAAAGCATCCCCCAACTTCCACAGCAGTTCCAATGCGACATCCAATCCGTCACCACGCTCCTTTACCATGACATTTACGCATATCCAAGGACAGACATCAGACGCAAGAAAAAAAGAAGGCTAAAGATCAGCCTTCTTAACGATTCGACGCGGCAGCGGCAATTTCCTTCCGCACCTCGTCAATCCCGCGGTTCAATTGATTATCGTATTTCGGATCGCGGATGTGCTCGATCAGCGCGTTCTCGAGTGCTTCCGCCGTCTTCGCGTCAATGACGCCGTTCGCGCTCAGCTTCGCGCTGCTTTGGAACGACTTGACGGCCGCCACGGTTTTCTCATCGAAGAATCCGTCTTTGCGTCCAGGCTTGAAGCCAAGTCCGTCCAGCATGATCTGCGCACTCTTCACGTCAGTGTTGTTCATGTTGTATTCCAGCGATTTGTCCTTGTTGATCGGAGCCACCGAGAAGTAATCCGGCTGATCCACCGCAATGTCAGGCTTGATCCCCTTCTTGTGGATCCAGCTGCCGTTTGGCGTCAGCCATTTCGCGATCGTAATCTTGAGCAGGCTGCCGTCGCCCATTTGCTTGTCGAAGCTCGTCTGTACGGTTCCTTTACCAAAGGAGTTTTCACCGATCAGCTTCGCTCCGGCCGATTGCTGCAAGGCACCTGCCAGAATTTCGGATGCGCTGGCGCTTCCCTTGTTCATCAGGAGGGCGACCGGATAGTCTTTGCCCGTTCCCTTGGACTCGCTCTTCTCGCGCTTCTTGTTCTTGTCTTCAACCTGAACGATCAGCTTGCCTTTCGGCACGAATTGCTCGGCGATATCGATCACGACGGACAGCACGCCGCCGGGGTTGTTCCGGACATCGATGACGAGGCCCTTCATGCCTTCGCTCTCGAGCTTCGCCAGCTCTTCCTTGAAGCGATCGCCCGTGTTCAGGGAGAACTGGGTAATTTCAATCACGCCTACTTTACCCGGTTCCATGTGGGCATTAACGGTCTCCAAATCGACATCGTCGCGCACGATAGTGTACTGAAGCGGAGTCGATACGCCGCTGCGGCGGACCGTCAGCTTCGCCTCGCTGCCTTTCGGACCGCGGATTTTCGAAACCGCATCGTTCAGCTCAAGCCCGCTCAGTGATTCTCCGTTCACCGTCAGGATGATATCCTTGGCGCGGAGTCCTGCTTTTTCCGCAGGCGATCCCTTGATCGGAGACACGATGACGACATTGCCGTCTTCCGAGGACACTTCGGCACCGATGCCGCTGAACGAGCCCTCGATGCTCTCCTCAAATTCCTGTGCCGTTTGCTTACCCATATAAGTCGAGTACGGATCTTCCAGCGATTCCATCATGCCGTTGATGGCACCGTCCACCAGCTTGCTCCGGTCCACATCCTCATAATAGTTGCCTTGGATGAGATCCAGAGCCGTACCGATTTTCTTCGCTTCATCCTGCTTCAAGCCGCCGCTGACCACACTCGCTAACACGCCCTGGCCCGTCGAGGCCTGATTCGCAAAGCTTGCGCTTGTTAACACGAGGGTCAGTACGCTTCCCAACAGCATACCTACGACGACCAACAATGCGACCGTACGTTTCTTCAAAGTAAGTTTCACCGCCTTTTATTTTCCGGCCGAACCTCTTATGACCAGACTTAACCATCCTAGTATATGTTCGGCTTGTACGGAATATTTATACGGTCTACAGATACGGCATCGGGTCCACAGGCGTTCCATTCTGACGGACTTCAAAATGAAGGTGAGGCCCCGTGACTTGTCCCGTTGCGCCGGATTCTGCAATCACCTGACCGCGGCTGACATGCTCGCCTACCTTTACTTTAATACCGCCTTCACGTATATGTCCATAGAGGGTCCACATTCCGTCCCCATGATCGATGATGACACAATACCCGTAACCGCTCCACCATTCGGCCAGCGTGACGGTTCCCGTTTCAGCGGCGTGAATCGGCGTTCCCTGCGGAACGGCAAGGTCCACCCCTTTATGCATCTTGCCGACTTCCCCCGTAACCGGATGGACTCTTCGGCCGAAAGACGAAGAAATGCGGGCTCCGCTAACCGGCATATACAGCGGTCCGCCGCTGCCCGTGAAGCCGCCCGAGCTTTCAACCGTCGTTGTCGCGCTCCTCTTCTTGGCCGCTGCCGCTGCTGCAGCCGCTCTCTTCGCAGCAGCCGCTTTGGCTGCCGCCGCCTTTCTCGCCGCTTCTTCAGCCTTCAGCTTGTTCTTCTCCTGCTCCAGGGAAGCACGCTTGCTGACAAGCGTGACGAGCAGCTGATCCTGCTCTTCACTGGTGTCGTCGGATTCTTCAATCTTCTGGTCGTACTGCGCGATCAGAATCTGCTTCTGCCGCTCGTTTTCAGCCAGAATGGCCTTCTGGTCTTCCATCTGGGCATACAAATTCTTGGCTTTGGCGTAATCCGACTCCAGTTCCTTTTTCTTAGCCAGCACCAGCGCCTTATCCTTCTTGTGCTGCTCCAGCAAGTCCTTGTCCTGGTCTACGAATTCCTTCAGCGCATCGGCCCGTTCCAGGAAATCGGAGAAGCTGGTCGATGAGAGCAGCACCTCCAAATAGGATACATTACCGTCGGTATACATAAGACGTACCCGGGACTCCAGCATTTTCTCCCGCGACTGGATCCGCTCCTCGGCGGCATCCAGCTCGGCTGCGGTCTGATGGAGCTTGTCCTGCGTGTCGTCAATTTGAACCGTCAATTTGGTCATCGTGTTGCTCACCGTACTAATCTGGTTCATAACGTACTGCAGGTTTTGGGTCGTTTTATTTTTGTAATGCTGCGCTTCCTGCTTCTGGGCTTCCGCCTTGCTCTTCTGCTGCTTGGCGGTCTTCGCCTGCTGCTGCAGCACTCTCAGTTCATGGTCGATCTCATCGACCGTCTTTTTCTTTGCCAGACCTTCCGAAGGCTGAAATACAGCCGCTGCGATCATAACTACAGCCAAACATGTGGCGATCTTTTTCAACTTGCGTTCCCCGTCCTTTTCCAAAAGTTTCTCCTGTATAACCAAGACTCTCCGTCAGCCGCTTATCGTTCTTGTTCTTATACCTTCAAAAATTTGCGAATAGATAGGGTCGTTCCCCACATGCCGATCAGCACGCCGAGGACAATCAGTAATCCTCCCCACTGCCACAGCTGGCTCAGCGGGAGAAGGGACATCTGGAGCGTAAAATCCGAGCCGATGGAGGCGGCCAGCCGGTCATAACCGACGAACAGCAGCGCCACCGTGATGACGGACCCGATCAGCCCGATCAAGGTGCCCTCCACGAAGAACGGCCAGCGGATAAAATAATTCGTCGCCCCGACCAGCTTCATAATGCTGATTTCCCGGCGGCGGGCAAGAATCGTAACGCGAATGGTGTTGGAGATCAGGAACATCGACATGACGGCGAGGCCGGCCACGAAAATAAACCCGATGTTGCGTACCAGGCGCGTCACTTTAAACAGCGTTTCGATGGTGCCTTTGCCGTACTTCACTTTCATGATCGGCTGCTCCGTATGGCTCGTGTTCAGCGCCTCGATCTTCTGGGCGACGAACGGAACCGTCGTCGGCTCAATCACCTCAACCATAATCGTGTCCGGCAGCGGGTTGTTATCCTTGCTGAAGCCTTCCAGCAGCTCCTTCCCCTCGTCTCCCATACTGTTGCGGAAATCGGTGAGGCCCTGCTCCTTGGAAATAAACTGCACCTTGCTGACCTCCGGCATCGCGGAGATTTCGTTCTGCACCTTCTCGCGCAGCTTCTGGTCGACGTTCAGGTTGAGATAAGCGCGGATCTGCACTTGTTTATCGGCCTTGTCGGCCAAAGCGTTGACATTGAGCACCAGGATGATAAATACCCCGAGCACGAACAGGGATACCACGATGGAGGTAACGGAGGCTACGGTCATCCACCCGTTGCGGAAGATGCTGTTAAAACCGACCCGCAAATGCCGCAGAAAGGTGTTAAAAGTCATACCCGTACTCCCCTCTCTGCTGGTCGCGTACAATGTTGCCGTGCTCGATCGCGATAACGCGCTTGCGCATCGTGTTCACGATCTCCTTGTTGTGGGTGGCCATGACGATGGTCGTTCCGCGGAAATTGATCTCATCAAGCAGCTGCATGATGCCCCACGACGTTTCGGGGTCGAGGTTGCCGGTAGGCTCGTCCGCGATAATGACCGCCGGGTTGTTCACGATGGCTCTGGCGATCGCGATCCGCTGCTGCTCTCCCCCGGACAGCTGCGCCGGAAGGCGGGCGGCTTTGGACTTCAGCCCGACCAGCTCCAGCACCTCCATCACGCGCTTTTTCATCTGCCGCTTCGGTGCTTCGATGACTTCCATGGCAAAAGCCACGTTTTCGTAAGCCGACAGCGTCGGAAGAAGGCGGAAATCCTGAAAAATGACGCCGATATTCCGGCGCACATACGGAATTTTCCGCTGCTTCAGCTTGCCGATATTAAAACCGTTCACAGAGATTTGCCCTTTGGTCGGCACTTCTTCTCTATAAATAAGCTTCATGAATGTCGATTTGCCTGCGCCGGACGGTCCGACGACGTATACGAATTCGTTGCGGTCGATCTTGACCGATACGCCTTGCAATGCATGGGTTCCATTCTGGTAGGTCTTCCACACGTCCTGCATTTCAATCACTTCGTTCATCACTTCCTAATTACATAATCAGCCATTATAAATTCGACACATTCCAGCTAATTCCTTTAAAAAAGCGTAGGAATCATCACGATGTGTTTCATTGTAACAAAATTGTTACCTTTTGAGTACCCGAAATTTTTCCACTTTGCCTACATATATATGGAAAGACAGCATCAATCACGATGAAGAGGAAGCGAAAGAGGTGGGAACCCTATGAAAAAAATTCATTTGAGCCTGATCATTATCGCCAGCATCCTGCTGATCGGTTCCGTCACCGCCGGGTGGGTACATCTTTATATCGGACAAAACACCCTTCCGGATAAGATCCAGGTTGCCGGCTACCCGCTCGGAGGAAAAGATTCGGATGAGGCGCTTAAGCTGTTGGACGCCCGTCTCAGACAGATGGAGAGCATTCCCTTGACGCTGTCCGTGGCCGCCAAAGGCATTCCCAATGCCCAGCTGACGCTGAAGGAAGCCGGCGTTTCGTTTGAAGCGGACGCCTTTAAAGAGGCGGTTGCGAAGCTGCATGAAGGAAGCTGGCTGGACCAGCTGAAATACCGCTGGCATTTTCAGACGGACTGGAACATCGTGCCGCACTGGGACATTTCCGCGCTGAAGGAGAAATTTACGCCGGAGTGGGAGCAGGAGCACTTCGGGCTTCCGGTGGAAGCCACGCGGCGGATCTCAGGGAAAGACGAGGTCGTATACACGCCGGAGGTTTCGGTCTCGCGGATTGACTGGAACACGCTCAAGGAGCAGATGACGGCGCTGATTCCGAAGGACTTCGCCCTGATTGCCGGCGGTGAAAAGCCCAAGCTCAGCCTGGACCTTCCCCTGTACCGGATGGTGCCGAACGTCACGATCGGCAGCCTCAAGGAAGAAGGAATCGAGCGAAAAATCATCGAGTTCTCCACCGGTCTCGGTTCGAGCGGGCCGGGAAGGGTATACAATGTCGATTCCGCCGCCAAGGCGGTGAACGGCATGGTGCTGAAGCCGGGTGACGTGTTTGACTACAGCAAGGTCATTGCCAAGGCGGAGGAAAAATACGGGTTCCAGGAGGCGCCGGTCATCCTGAACGGGAAGCTGGTGCCCGGGGTAGGTGGAGGCATCTGCCAGGTGTCCAGCACGGTGTACAATGCGGCGGTCCGGACCGGACTTGAAATCGTCGAGCGGCGCAACCATTCCCTGCCGGTCAGCTACCTGCCGAAAGGGCAGGACGCTACGTTTGCCGAAGGCTCGATCAACTTCCGCTTCCGGAACAATACCGGGAAGTCGCTGCTGATTCAGGCCGAAGTCAAGGATCGGAATCTGATCGTCAAATTTTTTGGCACCTTCCCGAAAAATGTCACCTATGACCTCATGTCCCGCACGGTCGAAACACTTCCGGTCACCGAGAAGTTCGTGCAGAATCCGACCCTTCCGGTCGGCGGCCAGGAGATCCTGCAGAGCGGCAAACCCGGCTACGTCGTCGAGACCTATCAAATCAAGAAGGTGGACGGCAAGGAGGTATCGCGCAAACGTATTTCCCGTGATACGTACCGCCCGCAAAACCGGCTGATCGCGGTCCATACGGAAGATTCGGGAGAGGGCAGCCCCGCTCCAGGCTCGGAAGAGCAAATTGTGGAGGACGGCGTAAGCGGGCCGAACTTCTGAGGTCAGTTGGAGGGCAGTAATGGATTGTCAGCTATAATCCAAACGAAGCAAAAGGGTGCCTCCGCCGGTTTAACGAAACCACTGGAGACACCCTTTTTATAATCATATGTGAGCTCTACTGAATAATCCCGAGCCGGCGCGCCTGCTCCTCCGTCATAATGTATTCCTCGCTTGGCCACACTTCCTCTTCGGCCTCGACGCCGAACATCTTCATGACTTCGCCCCAGATGCCCTTTTCTACCGCTTCCGCCTGCGTAATAATGATTTTCATGACGCTCACTCCTTTTCTGTTCTTTTACCCTTTTATACCCCGTTTTGGGTGGGTTGATTCGCTTGGCGCCAAAAGGAGTGCTTCTTGCCCAACACTTTCGAACTGTGTTAGATTAGAATTAGAAAATATTTGAAATAGGTTACCTTATTCAAACAGGAGGCATGATCATGGAGCCGCGCAACAAAGTAAAAATCGGCATCCCCGATGAGGAAGGGCAGTTGAGCTTCATGTTTACCCGTGGCGGAGCACGTCGAGGAGCAGGCAGAAAAGGGATCGGGACGACCCGCAAAGTATCGTTAACTTTATCCGAGGTAACATGGGACCGTCTGGATGCCTACTGCGACGACCATCAGTTTACTCGGTCCGAGGTTCTGCGTGGAATGATCGAACATTATTTTTCCGACCAAAATTAAAAGAAAAAGGTGACGCCCGTGTTCGTCCGTATCCCAGGTGATCTTCTGGCTCAAACCGTTCAACAGGTTGCCGTCGCAGCTTCGGTATCCTCGGCACAGCCGCAGAACTCTATGATTCATTTACATACGAGTCTGAATGGACTGACTCTTACATCAGGAACAATCTCGGGAATGGTCATTCAAGCAAAGCTTCCACTCGATGAGGGACACTGTCAAACGGAATCCATTGCCGTGCCTTCGCGTCTATTTGCGGACATGATTCGCAAGCTGCCTGCCGGAGTGGTGACCCTGGAAACACAGCCGCCTTTCCTATTAAAGATTAGCTCAGGCAGTACTATATTCCGACTCTACGGAATGGATCCAGAGGATAGCTGTTCCGTTCCAGACCTCAGAAGCCACCTGTTGGATGTGGAGCTATCGAGCTCTCAATTTAAAAAAATGGTTCAGCGGGTCGTTTTTGCATCTGCCAGTTCCAATGAAGCCAGGCCAGTATTAACCGGCGCCCTGTTTCACATTGCAAATGGCTCAATGAAACTGATGGCTACAGACGGTGTGCGCCTGGCTTCATGCACAATCCTTCTTAACCGCAATCTGAGCAATGAAGTTGAGGCCATCATACCTTCCGCATATTTAAAGCATGTCTCCAAGCTGCTGTCCGGAGAGAAGCTGCGGATCTCCTTCAGCAATCACCGGATGGTTATACAGAATCAAGATCTCGCGGCTTACATTCCTCTAATGACCGGATCCTTCCCGCCAATGGAAACGATGACCAACGCCACATATGTAACAGAAGTTCAGGTTTCCTCAGCAGCCTTTCTCAGCGCGATCGAGCGGGTTAATTTGGTTGCGGGCGGACAAATGGTTCTGCTGAATGGAACACCCCCTTCCTTGGAATTAAGCTCCAATACGCCAGAAGTTGGCGATGTTAACGAGACTACTCCTGTGCAGAACTTTCAAGGGGAACCATTTCGTATTGCTTTCAACGGGAAGTATATGCAGGACATCATACGTGCAGTTGATAGCGAATGGATCAATATTCAATATGCAAGTCCTTTAAAACCCTTGATCGTTACTGCTGCTTCTACAAATGAGTCCCTGGTTTATCTGATCACTCCGCTAAGAACTAGAGCTACATCGATACATACACCGTGAATTGCAAGCATCTGCCAAAATAAAAGAAGAAACCAGGGCTCGCCCCAGCTTCTTCACGTCCAAGAAAGAAAGTTTCCAAATCACGGTTTCATTAATGATGCGCCCCATCCTTACGCGCTCCCGGCCCCATCTGGGACATTTGCAGCCGTGATCCGCCCATCAGGGAGACCGAAACGAGCGCCAGCGCCGCCGGTATTACGGCCCACAGGAACGCATGGTCCACGGAGACGGACAGCGCGCTGCTGATCTTCTCCATGACCGGTGCCGGAATAAGCGCTCTGCGCTCCGGCGAGAGCATCTGCTGCGGATCCATCGTGGCCGGCATATTCTGGCCGGAAGCTCCGCCCAAGGTGCTGCTCAGCCGGTCATGGAAGTCATTTCGCTGGATGATGCCGAAGATCGTAATCCCCACGGTCATTCCCAGCGAACGCAAGAAGGAAATCGTCGAGTTGGCTGAGCCGCGCTGTCTGGCGTCCACGCCCTGGATAGCCGACATCCCTAGCACGGAGAACGAAAATCCCATCCCGAAGCCGGCGACCAGCATATAGATGGACAGCATCGTCCGCGTCGTCTCCGGCGTAATCGTGCCGAGCAGCAGCATGCCGCCGCCGAAAATGACCGCCGACAGGATCATGACGCTGCGGAACGACATTTTAGTGGACAGCATGCCCCCTACTTGCGAGGCAACTACGGAACTCAGTGTCATCGGAAGTAGTATCAACCCGGAGTTAGTTGCATTTCCACCCATGACCCCTTGCACGAAAATTGGAATGTACACGGCTGCGGTAATGAAAGCCGCCCCATAGAACAAGGCCGCTGCGCTGCTGAAGGCGAACAGTCTTTTGCGGAACATGTCGTAGGACACGATCGGTTCGGCCACCTTGGCCTCCACGGCCAGGAAGACGATCATCAGCACGGCAAACGCGGCGAACAGTCCGATAATGACCGGTGAGTCCCAGGCATATTTGCTGCCGCCCAGCTCCAGCGCGAACATCAGGCTGACCACAGAGCCCACCAGCGTAGCGGCTCCCCAAATGTCGATCTTTTGCTTGGAATGCTCATGAGACTCATGATAGAACAGCACCACCAGCAGAAAGGCTGCAATGCCTAAAGGCAGGTTAATATAGAAAATCCAGCGCCACTCCAGATAATCGGTGATATACGCTCCGAGAAGCGGCCCGAACAAGCTCGACACCCCGAATACGGCGCCAAACATGCCCGCCATCTTGCCTCTGGACTCCACGGGGAAAATATCAAACACGATCGTAAATGCAATCGGCACCAGCGCCCCGCCGCCGATTCCCTGAATCGCCCGGTAAATGCTCAGCTCGGTAATGCTGTGTGCCGTCCCGCACAAGGCCGAACCCAGCAGGAACATGATGATTCCGAATACGAAAAATCTTTTCCTTCCATACATATCGGACAATTTGCCGAAGATCGGCATGCCGGCCATCTCTGCCACCATATAGGCGGAGGTGACCCAGACGAATTGGTCCAGACCGCCCAGCTCGCCGACGATCGTCCCCATTGCGGTGGAGACAATCGTGTTGTCCATCGCGGCGATCAGCACGCCGAGCAGCAGACCGGCAACGATCAGACCCAGCCTGTTCTTTTTCTCTGCCATGTTTACGCACTACCCCTTTATATTTTTTGTAAAATATCTTATCCCAGCCGGACAAACCGGCCTACACTTGCCGCAGTGTCCTGCTTGAATTCGTCCGTATACTCCACCAGTCCGATCTCGCATCCGCTCCCGATGTTCACCCTTCTGCCCCGGACGACGGCAGCCTTGGTGTTCTCCAGATAAACGACGTCGCCTTCAATGCTCTCCGCGCTGAGCTCCCCGCCGTCGTAATGGGAAGTCATCTTCCCGATCAGCGGAATCTCCAGCCCTTTCTTGACGGTGATCTTGGCACCTACGAGCTCTCCGATCCGGCTCGGTCCATACATTTTAATCTCGACGAGCTCGCCGTTCAGCATGCCCGGGACTTCCACCACGCCCCGCACGAGCAGCTCCTCCGTCTGGCCGGACGCCGCCCGAAGGCCACCGTTAATCTTGACGAAATCCGAAGACACATTGCCGCCGACGGCCAGCTCGCCGTTAATGCTGATGCTTTTCAACTGCAGATCCCCGGACACGCTTACCTCGCCCTGAGACTTCAGCAGTCCGCCCTGAAGGTTCTCCCGGACGTTCAGTGTTCCGTTGACGGATGCGGTTTCCGCGATCAGGGAGCCGTTCACCTGAGCCGTGCCCAGGCATTTAAACAGCCCGCAGTCCGCCGTACTGCTGATTTCCGCGTCACCCATAATTTTGACCTGGTTAAAGGTTCCGCCTCCCGAGCTCCCGCTGCCCGTTATTTTGATATCGCCAAGCCCTTGGCGGTTTCCATTTGCCGTCATGACCTTTTCCTCCCTTATGAATACCCGGTCGTCCGGGCATTCCCTGAATGTTATCTAATGCACCCCTGTTGGAACGTTGCTCTATTGCTGCCTAGCAGCTGGTTTCAGCGCAGATTCAAATCTGCTTCAACGCTGCTTCAGATCTGCTTCGCCGATCCGACCTGAGCGTCTCCGTCCCGCTTGAAGTCGACCTTATATTCAACCCTGCCGATTTTGCAGCCGGGGCCGATCCGTACTTCGCTGCCGCGGACGACATCCGCTTCGGTATATTCCAGGTCCACGAAGTCCCCTTCAATGAGATCGGCCATCAGGCGGTTGTTGAAGACCGGGGCCAACTGCAGCAAAATAGGCGCTTTCTTCAACCGGCGCACGGTAATATGATCCCCGCCAATTTCCTTGGCTTTGCTGGCCAGGCTCATCTTCAAGTCGATCTCGCCGGCGTTCACCAGCCCATCCACGTTAAAGCCGCCATGAACCGAAAGCACCTCGCACTGCACGCCCCCTCTCGACTTCAGGCTGCCCGACACTTCCACTTTCTCGCTGATGAGCCCCTTTTCCAGGGTGACCTGGCCGTTGATCGCAGCCGATTCGCTGCAGCGGGTCATCTCTTTGACCGATCCCATGCCGTCCAGAATCAAACGTTCGGCCGATAAATTGCCGCCGATCGACATCGTCCCGTTGATCTTGACCGTTTCTCCCAGCACCGAACCCGAAATGTTCAGGGTGCCGTTGGAATCCAGCGTAATGCAGTCGATATCTCCCTTCACCTTGCTGATCCCGTCAATCCTAACCGTTTTATACACACCGGACGCCACCGTTCCGATGCCCGACATCGACATGTCATGTCTTTGTTCCCGCTCCATCGCCTCAAACCTCCGATTGGTTGATTTTTAATTTCAATTCCTCGATACAGCCCCTTAAAGGCAGGCGGAACACCCACCTGGCATCCCGGTCCACATATACATGCTCGGTAGTCTCGATTAGCAGCAGCAGCGGCACGCCCATTTTGCGGACGAGCGCCAGCTCGCACGGTCTGCTGGCCACTTTAGCGTAATGATCCCGCATGAGGGATAACAGCATCTTGCCTTCATCCCGGGTTATTTCTCCGCTCTTGAGCAGCTTCTCCAGTACATAGACCGAGAGAATATCGGCGAACGTCAGCACGTCCTGCTTCCCCAGCTCCTGTTCAAACAGATCCAGCGTCATATTTGTAACAATGTTACGTTGTATAAGCTCACCTGGGGTGATTGATACTTCGCCGGAGCTCGGCGAAAACACATCGGCCAGCTCGTCGAGGGACAAACCGTCCTTCATATTGATAATACGGTCTATGCGCTGCAGTATTTTTTGCTTCGGAAAAAAGGTCTCCTGTCCCGTGAAGGAAGACTTGCGGATAAACCATTCCTCGGGAATGAGGTTTTTCCGCTTCCAACGGTACAGCTGTCCATAGGAAATTCCGGTCAGCTCCAGCAGATCTTTTTTGGAAATCTCTTCTTCGTTCATTGCACATCCTCCTCGCAGAAATAATGTAACATAACATTGTTACGTTGTAAATACGGCAAATGAAAAATATGGGGGACCTAATGAAAAAAGACGCCTCCACAAGGGAAGCGCCTTTTCTTATCTGCTATTTCTGATCTGCTCAATCACATAACCACACCGTTACGGCTATCGTTTAAACATGCTCGGCAAGCCACTGCTCAGTCATGCTGAGCAGCACTTCGCCGCGTTTAATCGCCTCAGCCACCTGATCCGTCGCCGTGCCCCCGTACACATTGCGGGCGTTCACGACGGTTTCCGGCCGCAGTACCTCATAAATCGTGTCGTCGAACAGCGGCGAAAACTGCTGGAACTCCTCCATCGTCAGGTCAAGCAGGTACTTGCCCTGCTGGATGCAGTACAGCACCGTTTTGCCGATGACTTCATGCGCCTGGCGGAACGGCAGCCCTTTGCCGACGAGGAAGTCGGCGATGTCCGTCGCGTTCGAGAAGTCCTGGTTGACCGCTTCGCGCATGCGGCTCTTGTTCACCTTCATCGTGGCGATCATCGGCGCAAACAGCTGCAGGGCTCCCTCCAGCGTGGCCACCGTGTCGAACATGCCTTCCTTGTCTTCCTGCATATCCTTGTTGTACGCCAAAGGCAGCGACTTGAGCACCGTCAGAAGGCCCATCAGGTTGCCGTATACGCGGCCGGTTTTACCGCGAACCAGCTCCGGCACGTCCGGGTTTTTCTTCTGCGGCATGATGCTGCTGCCGGTACAGAAGGCGTCGTCCAGCTCGATAAAGTTAAACTCCGTGCTGCTCCACAGCACCAGCTCTTCGGACAGGCGGGAGAGATGCATCATGATGATGGACGCGTGGGACAGGAACTCCACGATAAAATCGCGGTCGCTGACCGCATCCAGACTGTTCTCGTAGACCCGGTCAAACTGCAGCTGCTCCGCCACGAAATGGCGGTCGATCGGGAACGTCGTCCCGGCCAAGGCGCCGGCGCCGAGCGGCAGGACGTTAATGCGCTTATAGCTGTCCATGAGCCGCTCGATATCGCGCTGGAACATGGAGACGTACGCCATCAAATGATGGGCGAACAGAATCGGCTGTGCCCGCTGCAGATGCGTATACCCCGGGATGATCGTATCCAGGTTGTCCCTTGCTTGTCCGATCAGCGATTTTTGCAGCTCATGCAGCATGCCGACCAGCAGGGCGACTCGCTTTCGCAAATACAGGTGCATATCGGTCGCCACCTGATCGTTCCGGCTGCGTCCCGTATGCAGCTTGCCGCCGACCGGGCCGATCTCGGCGATCAGATTTTTCTCCACGTTCATATGGATGTCCTCGTCCGCCACCGAAAACTCGATTTCACCGCGGCGGATTTTGTCCAGCACGGTTTGCAGCCCCGCCTTAATCGTCTCCACGTCTTCCTGCGGAACGATTCCGCATTTGCCCAGCATCGTCACATGAGCCAGGCTGCCTTGAATATCCTCCTCGGCGAGCGCCTGGTCAAAACCGATCGAAGCCGTATATTCGTCTACCAGATGGTTGGTCTGCTTCGTAAAGCGCCCTCCCCACAGTTTGCCCACTATCGTTCTCTCCCCTCTTGCTTGACAGCAGAGGGCCGCTCCTTCCCGTGACCGACAAGGAACGGCCTCCCTACGACATGCTTGTGCTGTTGATTATATCATGGAAAAATTATTTGTTCTGTGCCACGCCTGTGCCGACTTTAAGACGCAGGGCGTTCAAATGGATAAAGCCGGTAGCATCCCCTTGATCGTACGCTTGGGTCGGATCGGCTTCCATCGTGGCGATGTCCGGGTTGTACAGGCTGACCGGGCTCTTCACGCCGGCAGCGATGATATTGCCCTTGTACAGCTTCACGCGCACCGTACCGGTCACGTTCTTCTGACTTTCGGTCACGAGCGCCTGCAGTGCCAGACGTTCCGGTGCGAACCAGAAGCCGTTGTACACGAGCGTGCTGTAACGGGTGATCAGGCTGTCGCGCAGGTTCATCACTTCGCGGTCCATCGTGATCGACTCCATTTTGCGGTGCGCGGTGAACAGGATCGTGCCCCCTGGCGTTTCATACACGCCGCGGCTCTTCATGCCGACAAAACGGTTCTCCACCATGTCCACGCGGCCGATGCCGTGCTTGCCGCCGAGCTCGTTGAGGCGCTCCATTACGGCCAGCGGGTTCAGCTTCTCGCCGTTAATGGCGACGCAGTTGCCCTGCACAAAATCGAGCTCCACGTATTCCGCCTCGTCCGGCGCATCCTCAGGAGACACGCTGAGCAGGTACATGTCTTTATTTTCCGGAGCGCTGGCATCGAACCAAGGATCCTCGAGCACGCCGCTCTCATAGCTGATATGCAGCAGGTTGCGGTCCATCGAATAAGGCTTCGCCGCCGAGGCTGTTACCGGAATGCCGTGCTTCTCGGCAAAAGCGATCATTTCCGCGCGTCCCGGGAACTCGTTACGGAACTCCTCCAGACGCCATGGAGCGATAACTTTGATGTCCGGAGCCAGGGCCGCAGCCGCCAGCTCGAAACGCACCTGGTCGTTCCCTTTGCCCGTTGCGCCGTGCGCGATTGCCGTTGCGCCTTCCGCGCGGGCGATGTCCACCATGCGCTTGGCGATCAGCGGGCGTGCAATGCTCGTGCCGAGCAGGTACTGCCCTTCATACAGCGCTCCCGATTGGAACATCGGGAAGATGAAATCCTGTGCGAACTCGTCGCGCAGATCGTCAATATATACTTTCGAGGCGCCGGTAGCCAGTGCCTTTTCCTCCAAACCGTCCAGCTCTTCCTTCTGTCCGATATCGGCCGTAAATGCGATGATTTCGGCATCATACGTTTCCTTGAGCCACTTCAGAATGACCGACGTATCCAGACCTCCGGAATACGCCAGTACGATTTTTTCTTTTGCCATGTCTTAACTCCCTCTCCTGACTAATCTTAACCCATCAATGCGGCCATCAGCGCTTTTTGCGCATGCAGACGGTTTTCGGCCTGGTCGAAAATAACCGAGTTTTTGCCGTCGATGACCCCTTCGCTCACTTCTTCCCCACGGTGTGCCGGCAGGCAGTGCATGAACAGGTAGTCTGCCTTCGCCAGCTGCGCCAGCTTCTCGTCGACTTGATAGTTTTTGAACGCCGCCTCGCGGACCTTCTGCTCTTCTTCAAAGCCCATGCTTGCCCATACGTCGGTATAAATGACGTCCGCGTCCTTCACCGCTTCTTCCGGACTGTGCGTAACGACGATCTGCGCGCCGCTTTCCTTGGCAATCTCTTGGCTTACCTTCACCACGGCCGGATCCGGGGTGTACCCTTCCGGACTTGCGATCGATACGTTTACGCCCAGCTTGGCGCCGCCGATCATCAAGGAATGGGCCATGTTGTTGCCGTCGCCGATGTAGGCGAGCTTCAGGCCTTTCAGCTGGCCCTTGTGCTCATAGATCGTCTGGTAATCCGCCAGCACCTGGCACGGATGCGCCAGATCGCTCAGGCCGTTGATCACGGGGACGGAGGCGTATTTTGCCAGATCCGTCACATTGTGATGCCCGAAGGTGCGGATCATGATGCCGTCCAGATAACGCGACAGCACCTGCGCCGTATCGCTGATAATTTCTCCGCGTCCGAGCTGAATGTCGTTTTTGCTTAAAAAGAGCGCGTGGGCTCCGAGCTGGAACGCCCCCACCTCGAACGATACCCGGGTACGGGTGGATGATTTTTCAAAAATAAGTCCGATCGTTTTGCCCTTCAGCGGCTGGTATTCCTCGCCGTTCTTCTGCTTGCGCTTGAGTTCGATCGCCAGATCGATCAAGTACTGAATTTCTTCCGTTGTATAATCGTCGAGCTCCAGCAGGTCTCTTCCCTTCAGGTCGATATCCTGCAGCAGCCCGGTTTGGCTCAACATCGTTACGTCCTCCTTTATCAGTGCATGCTCTAATGCTGCCCGGCTACGCCTTGTTTACTGCGGTATGATCATGGATCAGCTCGGCAATCATGCTGACGGCCTGATCGATTTCTTCTTTGGAAATATACAGGTTTGGAAGCAGGCGGATCACGTTCGGACCGGCGGTTACGAACAGCAGCCCGCGTTTCTGCCCTTCCAGCACGATGTCGTTCACCGGCTCCTTGCACTCGATGCCGATAAGCAGCCCTAACCCGCGCACTTCATTGACAAAAGGATGCACAGCCACCTTTTCGTTCAGCTGCTGGATCAAATACTCGCCCATGTCCGCGGCGCGCTGCGGCAGCTGATCCTCGAGAATCGTCTCGATCGTGGCGATCATCGCCGCCGTCGCGATCGGCGTGCCGCCGAAGGTAGAGCCGTGGCTGCCCGGCGTAAACGCGTCTTTCAGATAACCTTTACCGAGCATCGCTCCTGCCGGGAACCCGCTGGCAATGCCTTTGGCGAGTGTGAAAATATCCGGCTCAATGCCGTAATGCTCATACGCAAACAGCTTGCCTGTACGCCCCATGCCGGTCTGAATCTCGTCAACGATGAGCAGAAGCCCATGCTGCTCGCACAGCGCCTTCACTGCCTTCAGGAAGTCCGGCTGCACGACAAGCACGCCGCCTTCCGCCAGCACCATCTCGATCATGATCGCAGCCGTATCCGGTCCGATGGCTGCTTTCAGCGCATCCAGATCATGCAGCGGTACGCTCTTGAAGCCGGCAGGCAGCGGCAGAAAGCCGTCTTTTACCTTATCCTGGCCGGTTGCCGTCAGCGTAGCCAGCGTACGTCCGTGGAAGGATTGATGGAAGGTGATGATTTCAAAGCGTCCGGTGCCTTTCACCTTCTGGTGGTAGCGGCGGGCCAGCTTGATGGCCGCTTCGTTCGCTTCCGCGCCGCTGTTGCAGAAGAACACCGCATCCGCGCAGCTGTTCGCCGTCAGCAGAGAAGCTGCTTTTTCCTGGTTCGGAATGTGGAACAGGTTCGATACATGCCACAGCTCATCCAGCTGGGCTTTCAGCTTCTCGGTCACTTTCTTCGGCGCATGGCCCAGATTGGTCACCGCTATACCGCACATAAAGTCGAGGTACTTGTTCCCTTTATCGTCCCACAGCCAGCTCCCTTGCCCTTTCACCAGGCTGATCGGATATCTGGCATAGTTCTGAAACAATGAGCTTGCCTGTTCGCTTGCGCTCATCCCTAATCACTCCTTCTCCCGGAGCCGCAGGTCCCTCCCTGTGCCCCTGTTTAAATGGTCCTGACTTTATCTTAATCCCTCACGATACGGGTACCCAACACTTCACCCTGCAGCACCCGGCTCAGTACCCGGGGCTCACTTCCGTCCACGATGACGACTTCCTGCACGTCTCCTTGAATGCAGCTCACCGCGGCCCGAACTTTCGGAATCATGCCGCCGTAAATATCGCCGCTGGCGATCATGTCTTCGATTTGCTGCACCGTCACCGACGGCAGCACCTGCTTCTCGCCGTCCACGGCTTTCAGGATGCCGGGCACGTCCGTGACCACGATCATCCGGTCGACTCCCAGATGGGAAGCGACGGCGCCCGCCGCGGTATCGGCGTTAATGTTGTAACGCTGCCCGGCCGCGTCCACCCCGACCGGTGCGATGACCGGCATGTAGCCCATAGCCGTAATGCCTTTAACGATCGCCGATTCCACGTAGGTCACGTCGCCGACATGGCCAACCTCGGCCGCGTTCGCAACCGGCTCGGCCTGGATCAGTCCCCCGTCGACGCCCGACAGGCCAAGAGCCCGGCCGCCCGTGCTCTGGATCCGCCGCACGATCTGCTTGTTGATCGTTCCGGCCAGCACCATTTCCACCACGTCGAGGACGTCCTCGGTCGTCTTGCGCAGGCCGTTCACGAATTCCGTTTCAATGCCCAGCTTGGCGAGATTGTCCGAAATGGCCGGACCGCCCCCATGGACGATGACCGGCTGTACGCCCTGCTGCTGCAGCTGCTTCAGATCTTCAAAGAAAGAATCCGGCAGTGACGCCAGCGTGCTTCCCCCGCACTTCATGACAAACGTCTGCTGGCCATCCGCTCCAATATGGGAGCCCTGCTCATTCTCCAGCGTCTTCATATGCATTCACTCTCCCCTGCAGCTGCCTTCGCCTTATGTCCGGTAAGCCGCATTGATCCGTACGTAGTCATAAGTCAAATCGCAGCCCCAGGCGGTGGCTTGCCCGGCTCCGCCGTGCAGATCCACAACGATGCGGACGGTGTCCCCTTTCAAGTAAGCCAACGCTTCATCTTCATCAAAAGCGACCGGACGCGATTGTTCCAATACGCTGATATCGCCCAGCCGGATGTCGACCGTTTCTGGATTTACCGGCTCGCCCGCACGTCCGACGGCAGCGATGATCCGTCCCCAGTTGGCATCGGCGCCAAATACGGCCGATTTGACCAAGCTCGAGCCGATAACCGTCTTGGCAATCGCCCGTGCCGACAGGTCGCTGACTGCGCCGGTGACGCTGACCTCGACCAGCTTCGTCGCGCCTTCACCGTCCCGCGCAATCGCTTGGGCCAAGCTCCGGCACACATACGTAAACCCTTCGGCAAACGGCTCCCAGTCCGGATGCGCTGGCGTCAGCACTTCGTTCCCGGCCAGCCCGCTGGCCATGGCGATCAGCATATCGTTCGTGCTCGTGTCGCCGTCTACCGTAATCATGTTGAACGTCACGTCCGTCGCCTGCCGCATCAGCTGCTGCAGTGCCTCCTGGTCAATGGCCGCGTCCGTCGTCATAAAAGCGAGCATCGTCGCCATGTTCGGATGAATCATCCCCGAACCCTTGGCCGCGCCGCCAATTGTCACCTCTTTGCCGTTCACCAACACCGATACGCAGGCTTCTTTTTTCACCAGGTCCGTGGTGAGGATCGCCTGCGAGAAGTCCTCCGCGCCCGAATTGGCGCTGCTGAGCCGCGGCGGCAGCGACTCGATGCCCGCGTTCACGCGGTCCATCTTCAGCAGCTCGCCGATCACGCCCGTGGACGCGACGGCCACGTCCTGCTCCGCCACGCCGAGGTGGCGGGCCGCGGCCGCCCGCATGTCATAGGCATCGGCTTCGCCCTGCTGCCCGGTGCACGCGTTGGCGTTGCCGCTGTTCACGATCACAGCCTGCAGCGTGCCGCTTCGCAGGCTCTCGCGCGTCACCTTCAGCGGTGCCGCTTGAAACACATTCGTGGTGTACACGGCCGCAGCCACGGCCGGCACCTCGCACAGGATCGCGCCAAGGTCATGGCGATCCGTCTTCTTGAGTCCGCAGTGCACGCCTCCCGCCGAAAAGCCTTTCGGCGTGACGATCGATCCGTCCTTCACCTGCGTAAACGTCGTTAATTGTCCCATGTCTATGTTCATCCCGCTTACGGATACACCGGAGTATAGCCGAGTCCGAGATTCTCCTCCCATCCCATCATCAGATTCAGGTTCTGTATCGCCTGGCCTGCCGCACCTTTGACGATATTGTCAATGACCGAAATAATGGTGACCCGGCCCGTCCGCGGATCCGCCGCAAAACCGATATCGCAATAATTGGAGCCCAGCACTTCCTTTGTCGCCGGCCAAATGCCCGTGTCGCGCACGCGCACGAACGGCCGTCCTTGGTAATACTGCCGGTACAGCTCCACAAAATCCTCGTCGTTATACACGCCGTTCAAGTTTGCATACATCGTGCTCATAATGCCCCGGGTCATCGGTACCAGCTGGGTCGTAAACGTCACGGTCACCTGCTCACCGGCTACTTGGCTTAGAACCTGTTCAATTTCCGGGATATGCTGATGTTTATTCACTTTGTAAGCTTTGAAATTTTCATTAATTTCCGCAAAATGGGTCGTCAAGCTCGTTCCGCGTCCCGAACCCGATACGCCGGACTTGGCATCAATGATAATGCTGTTCGGGTTAATCCAGCCGGCGCTGATAGCCGGAACCAGACCGAGCAGGGTAGCCGTCGGGTAACAGCCGGGATTGGAAATAAAGTCCTTGCCGGCGACTTCTTCCCCAAACAGTTCGCACAAACCGAAAACGGCTTCTTCCAAATAGGCCGCATCCGGCGCGGTGTGCTTATACCATTTTTCGTACGTGGCGCCGTCCTTGATCCGGAAATCCCCGGACAAATCAATGACCTTAAGTCCTTCTTCCAGCAAGCCCGGCACCAGCTTGGAGCTCACGCCCGAAGGGGTAGCCGTAAAGACGACATCCGCCTTGGCGGCGATTTCCTTCGGATCGGTACCGTCCAAATTTTGCACGATAATATCCGTTAAATGCGGAAAACCTTCCGAAATCGGCGTTCCCGCGCTCGATGATGAAATCACTGACGTAATGACTGCTTTGGGATGCCCCTGCAGCAGCCGGATCAACTCAACCCCGCCGTAGCCGGTCGAACCGACAATCGCAATCCTAACCTTCTCCCCAGTACCGTGTTCTCCCATTCCCCGCGTTCCCCTCTCTACTGCCGCTTCTGTATAAATCATGAATAATTATGTATTATTATACGACCGCTTTTATATAAATACAACACTTTGGAACGAATTTCCCTTATCCTGTAAGGGCTTTTCCGCTCCCGTCTCCTATGGTCCGAGCCTACGTACCTTTCAATCTCCAAGAAAAAAAGACCCTGCTCAAGGTCCGCTTCGCTTCATGCCTATTGAAAACTTACGCGTCGCTCATTCATTGACTGTATGGATATCTGCTCGGAGTGCCGCCATCTGCACCATTCATATGCAGAAAACTCCCCTTGTTATGTATGCTGTTATTTATTTTTGATGCCGTATCGGTCCGGACAGGTGTGAACATCTAACCATTCCCTCCAACCTTTTCATAATGAAAAAGAGGCTGCCCAGTCCGCATGGATAACTGTTCGCCTCTTTTTGTTGTTCATTATTAAGCTATGATGGGTTGTAAAAAAATGCTCAGCTGCCCTGCAGCTTAAAGCCCTCGCCCAGCACCTCATGCGCATTGCTGATGATAACAAAAGCCTCCGGGTCCACCGACTGCACCAGCGTCTTCAGCCGCGTCGTTTCGCTCTGGCCGATGACGACCATCAGCACGGTCCGGTCCGTCCCGGTATAGCCGCCGGTGGCGTTCAGCTTGGTACAGCCGCGGTCCAGGTCCTTCAGCACCGCCGCCGTTATCGGCTCGATATGGTCCGAAATGATATAAGCCACCTTCGAGTAATTGAAGCCGAGCTCAATGGCGTCGATCACCTTACCGGTGACATACAGTCCCACCAGCGCATACAGCGCCTTCTCCAGAGACAGCGTACAGGCAGCCAAAACAATGACCGATCCGTCCAGGATCACGACGCACAGGGAAAAGCTGAGTCCGCTGTATTTCTGAATAATTTGGGCCAGCGTCGTCAGTCCGCCAGTGGAGCCCCGTCCCCGGTACACGATCCCGATGCCGAGACCGACCGCAATCCCGCCGTAAATCGAAGCGAGCAGCGGGTTGCTCGTCGGCAGCGGCCAGTCCTTCGTCAGATAGACGAACAAAGGCAGCACCACGCTGCCCAGCAGCGAGCGGATGCCGTAATTTTTTCCGAGCAGCAGGATGCCCAGGATAAACAACGGGATGTTGAGGGCCCATTGGGTAAAGGCCGGTTCCATGCCAAACCAGGCTTCGGTTAATACGGAAATCCCGGATACCCCGCCGGAAGCAATCCCGTTCGGCAGGAAAAACAAATTAAATCCTAAAGCGATAATAAAGGAACCGACAATGATGAGCAGCGTGTCCACCACGTGGCGCCGGGGTCCGCTCATAGGCAGAGATGCCTTTCTGCGGTTCGATGACTTCTGAGACATGAACAATTTTCTCTCCTTACCTAAAATATAAAATAGGCCATCCAACAGCCAAGCCTTCCGGAATGCTAAAATCAGTCCTTTACACCAAAAAATTCCTACACGAATAGCGTGTAGGAATTCACTTGGTTTTATTCGGTTTCCACCTTGATTTGGCTGCGCAAATAACCGTCGATGAACAGATCCAGGTCCCCGTCCATGACAGCGCCGACATTGCCGGTCTCCACTGAGGTGCGGTGGTCCTTTACCATACTATAGGGATGAAACACGTAGGAGCGAATCTGGCTGCCCCAGGCAATATCCGACTGTTCCCCTCGGATTTCATCCAGCTGTTTTTGCTGCTCTTCGAGTTTGCGCTCGTACAGCTTCGAGCGAAGCATCGTCATCGCGCGCTCCCGGTTTTTGATCTGCGAGCGTTCGTTCTGACAGGTTACGACCACGCCCGTCGGGATGTGGGTAATCCGAACCGCGGAGTCTGTCGTGTTGATGTGCTGACCACCAGCGCCGCTGGCCCGGTACGTATCGATCTTGAGATCCTCTGTCCGGATCTCTACGTCGACGTCCTCGGTAATCTCCGGCACGACATCGCAGGAGACGAACGACGTATGGCGGCGTCCCGACGAGTCGAACGGCGAGATGCGCACCAGACGGTGCACGCCCTTCTCGGCTTTCAGATAGCCGTAAGCGTTAAAGCCTTTGATCAGCAGCGTAACGCTCTTGATCCCGGCCTCGTCACCCGGCAGATAGTCCAGCGTTTCGACTTTGAAGCCATGCTTCTCTGCCCAGCGGGTGTACATCCGCAGCAGCATCTGTCCCCAATCCTGGGACTCGGTGCCGCCGGCACCCGGGTGAAGCTCGAGAATGGCGTTCATTTTATCGTAAGGCTGGCTCAGCAGCAGCTTGAGCTCAAAATCGTCCAGCTTCTTGGTTAACGACTCCACCGCTTCGGCGATTTCGGAGGCCAGCGATTCGTCGCCTTCCTCGTCGGCCAGCTCCGCCATCATGGAGGCGTCGTCGTATTCCTGCTGCAGCTTCTCATACTCGTCAACAGATGACTTCACCGCGTTCATTTCTGCGATGACCGATTGAGCCTTTTCGTTGTCATCCCAAAAGTCGGGAGCCGACATTTTCTCTTCGAAGTTCGCGATCATTTCCTGCTTCAGATCTAAGTCAAAGAGACCCCCTAAGATTGGTGAGTTTCGTTGCAATTTCCCGCAGGTCGTGCTTAACGCTTGGATCTAACATGGTTTACTCTTCACCTCTTTATCGACATAAACTCCCTTAAGCGGAAAGACCCTGCGGTACCCTCCTCTTCAGAGCAGCGCCCGCATTGGGTCTCCCGGTTTAAGGGAGTTTTGGCTCCGCTTCTTAGAGTTGCCTAAGAAACGGCTGTTGTATGAATGACTTTAACATTTGCTTCTATATTATCTTATGCTTCTTGACCGTGGCAGTGTTTGTACTTCTTGCCGCTGCCGCAAGGGCACAAATCGTTGCGTCCGATCTGTTCGCCGACTTGCACCGGCTTCTTCTCGGTCGGCTCGCCATTTGTGGAAACCTTGCTCTCTTCCACAACCGCCTGGCGCTCCTGGTTTGCTTCGATATGGGCCTTCATCACGTACATAGCCACTTCCTCCTGGATGCTGGCTGTCATCGTGTTGAACATCTCGAAGCCCTCGAACTGGTATTCACGGAGCGGATCCGTACCGCCGTATGCACGGAGGTGGATACCTTGACGGAGCTGATCCATCGCGTCGATGTGGTCCATCCACTTGCTGTCGACGGAGCGGAGCACGATAACTTTCTCGAACTCACGTACCAGCTCGGAACCGATCCGCTCTTCGCGCTCTTCGTACTTCTTCTTCACCTTATCGAAGATAAACTCTTCAATCTCCTCAACCTCTTTACCCCACAGATCGTCGCGGGTAATGGAGCCTTCGTCGAGGAGCTTGCTGTTTACGTAATCAGCCACTTCCTGGAGCTCCCAGTTTTCCGGAATATCGTCGGAGCAGTGTACCTCAACCGCACGGTCAATGACCGGCTTGATCATCTCCATGACGATATCCTTGATGTTATCGGATTCCAGAATTTCACGGCGCTGCTTGTAGATGATTTCCCGCTGCTGGTTCATGACGTCGTCGTATTGGAGGACGACCTTCCGCAGGTCGAAGTTGTTGCCTTCGACGCGTTTTTGCGCGGATTCGACCGCACGGGTAATCATCTTGCTCTCAATCGGCTGGTCTTCCTCAAAACCGAGGCGTTCCATCATGTTCAGCACGTTGTCGGCGCCAAACCGCTTCATGAGCTCATCGCCCAGCGACAAGTAGAACTGCGTCGAACCCGGGTCGCCCTGGCGTCCGGCACGGCCGCGAAGCTGGTTATCGATCCGGCGGGATTCGTGGCGCTCTGTACCAATGATATGCAGACCGCCCACATCAGCCACACCTTCACCCAGCAAAATATCGGTACCCCGTCCGGCCATGTTGGTCGCGATCGTTACCGTACCCGGCTGACCGGCGCGGGAGATAATGTCCGCTTCTTCGGCATGGTATTTGGCGTTCAGCACCTGGTGCTTGATGCCCTTACGCTTCAGCATTTCCGAAATCAGCTCGGAGTTCTCGATAGATACCGTACCAACCAGCACCGGCTGGTTCTTTTTGTGGCGTTCCACGATCTCGTCGACAACGGCCTTGAACTTGCCGTTCACGCTCTTGTACACGATGTCCGGCATGTCGTTCCGCTGGTTAGGTTTGTTTGTCGGTACCTGGATAACTTCCAGGCCGTAAATTTTCTTGAATTCTTCTTCCTCTGTCTTCGCCGTACCGGTCATGCCGGCCAGCTTGCGGTACATCCGGAAGTAGTTCTGGAAGGTAATCGTCGCGAGCGTCATGCTCTCGTTCTGCACCTCGATGCCTTCCTTCGCTTCGATCGCCTGGTGCAAACCGTCGCTGTAGCGGCGTCCAGCCATTAGGCGGCCGGTAAACTCGTCGACGATCACCACTTCGTCCTCGGTTACGACGTAGTCGACGTCGCGGCGCATGATGACGTTCGCCTTCAGCGCCTGCACGATGTGGTGGTTCAGCGTAATATGGCTGTGGTCATACAGGTTCTCGATGCCAAAAGCGCGTTCCGCTTTAGCCACACCCTTTTCCGTCAAAGCAACGGATTTAACCTTAATATCGACCGTATAGTCTTCTTCCTTCTGCAGCTGCTTCACAAAGCGGTCCGCTACGTAATACAGCTCCGTCGATTTCTGGGCTTGTCCTGAGATGATCAGCGGCGTACGCGCCTCATCGATCAGAATCGAGTCCACTTCGTCAATCGTACAGAAGTACAGCGGGCGCTGCACCATTTGTTCCTTATACAGCACCATGTTGTCACGCAGGTAGTCGAAACCGAACTCATTGTTCGTACCGTACGTAATATCACAGGCATAAGCCAATTGTTTATCCGCATGGTCCATGCCGCTCAGGTTCACCCCGACGGTCATGCCCAGGAATTCGTAAATTTGTCCCATTTCCGCGCTGTCCCGCTGAGCGAGATAGTCGTTGACGGTGACCACGTGCACACCTTTGCCGAGCAGGGCGTTCAGGTATACCGGCAGGGTACCTACCAGCGTCTTCCCCTCACCGGTCTTCATTTCGGCGATCTTGCCTTCGTGCAGCGTCATACCGCCGACCAGCTGAACGTCGTAATGACGCTTACCGAGCACGCGCTTGGATGCTTCGCGTACGGTGGCAAACGCTTCAGGCAGGAGATCATCGAGGGTTTCACCCTTCTCCAGACGCGCACGGAACTCCTCCGTCTTCCCTTTCAGCTGCTCATCGGAAAGGTTGACGAATTCCGGCTCTAATTTGTTGATCTGATCAACCGTCTTCATCAGACGCTTAACCTCACGATCGTTGACGTCACCGAAGATTTTTTTGACAATACCTAGCATGGTTAACCCCTTTCGCGCAAAACAATTGTTAGAATCAACTTCAGTTATTTCAGGGTTATGTTCAAATGAAATAGATTCTTCATGAACCAATTCACACAGACACCGGCTGAATGAGATGGATTCAAAAAGAATCGATTCATACAGGAGTATTGAAGATCTGCTGCTTGTTGAAATTGATCCGGACAGAATCGGCTTCATACAGACAAAATGCAACTGCTTGAAGTTCATTCCAATCGTGTTCAAACCGGTAATTAAAATAAAAACGGGTTTGCATAAATTGTAACAGTTTGTAAGAGATGCCGCAACAACTTACAGCCCTTACAAACGGCCTCTATTTATATACGCACGAAGAGCCCCATCCGTTGCAGGACAAGGGCTCTTTTTTTACTCGAAACTCAATAAATATTTACATAATCATGAAAATTGTTACAACGGACCGTCATTTTGTTAATACGCGCTGCGTTCATTTTGTTCGATCAAACCGTATTTTCCATCATTCCGTTTGTAAACGACATTCACTTCCTGGGTATCAATGTTCGAAAAAACAAAGAAATTATGTCCGACCATGTTCATCTGCAAAATGGCTTCTTCCACGTCCATCGGCTTCAGGGTGAAGCGCTTCGTGCGGACCACTTCCAGATCGTCGTGCTCTTCCTCCGTCATCGTCGGCAGCAGGCCGGTACCGGTCGCGGCTTCTTCCGTGAACAGCATCTTCAGGCTTCCTTCCTGGCGGAACTTGCGGTTGAGCTTGGTCTTGTGCTTGCGGATTTGACGTTCCAGCTTGTCCACGACGGCATCAATAGACGCGTACATGTCATCGCTGCGGTCCTCGGCCCGGAGCATCACTCCAGGGAGCGGAATCGTTACCTCCACACTGTGCAAACCTCGAGTAACTCCAAGTGTCACATTTCCTTCTGAGGCGGGGGGTGCATCGAAATACTTCTCAAGCCTGCTGAGCTTCTTGTCGACATAGTCCTTCAAAGCGTCAGTAACCTCGATTTGTTGACCTCGAATAGCTAAATTCATAGGGCACTCCTCCTTTGCAGTTCCATTATATCACAATTGTTAACGCTAAGTAAAAAGGCGTTTTTGGGCGGCTGTCCGCCAAATGAAAGCCCTTTACTCACCCCCGCTGTCCGCCTAAAGCAGGGTAAAATTCCTTAACCGCACAGGAGGAAATGAAACAGGTTCGATCGTGGTAAAATCCGCCGGAACACAAAGAAAGACCCTGGAGATCCAGGGTCTTATCGCTACCGTTCTTCAATTACTTAACCATCGAACCGTATATGTAGGTCGGCCTTGCCGGATGATTATAATTTGATTACGTTAGCTGCTTGCGGTCCACGAGCGCCTTCGACGATGTCGAATTCAACGTCTTGACCTTCTTCCAAAGTCTTGAAGCCTTCAGATTGGATTGCGGAGAAGTGTACGAATACGTCGCCACCTTCAACAGTCTCGATGAAGCCATAACCTTTTTCTGCGTTGAACCATTTAACTTTACCTTGCATGCACTAACATTCCCTTCGTCGTCAAATAAAGTGTGACTTACGCCCACATTCCTGAATATACCACCCAAACTTGTCCATTGTCAATTGGAATGGAAAGGGGTTTAATTGTATAAAATTCCAGATCATTTGGCTTTAAGTAACATAGGAGTAATTATTCCTAGGTACCGTTAACTATCAGCAAAAACAAAAATTTGAGCAAATCAGCCCAAAGAAAATTATAATTTTGTTACGTTTGCAGCTTGTTGACCACGAGCACCTTCAACAATGTCAAATTCGACTTCCTGACCTTCATCCAACGTTTTAAACCCCTCAGATTGGATAGCGGAGAAGTGCACAAATACATCATTGCCCTCAGCAGTTTCAATGAACCCGTAGCCCTTCTCGGCATTAAACCACTTAACTTTTCCCTGCACGCGATAACGCCCCTTTCATTATCAGATAATGTGACAACCTCCATATCTCTTAACCTTATGAACTTTCTATATTGAAAAAGGGAGGCAGTTGAGCCTCCCCCTTTAAGAATAATACTGTGAAGAGACATGCGAAGCATCACACAATTTACTTATCTTATAACCAGGAGAAATTATTTTGAATCATAAACTTGGCGCATTTACTCTTCTTGATTATTCAGTCCCTCTACGGTAGCTTCAACTTGTTTTACTTCACTGACATTTCCTGCGTTGTCTGTTACTTCGATCTTCACCACATAGGTCGCTGGCTTCGTCCAGTCAATCGTGACATAGTCCATATCTCCGCTGCTATGGTACCCCTGTCTTACCAGCGTGGCCAGTTTTGTATTGGCTGTGATTTCATCCAAGTATGCTTCAACTCCGGCAGTCCCTTTGGAGTAGTTCTTTCCTGTCTCGACTCCAAACAGATAGCCGTCCCACGTTTTGTCTTTGACTAAATCTCCTCCAGTTATGGAGTTTTGGATCGGCACTAAGTTTTCGCCGTTCTTCTCGAAGTAGCTAATTCTCACATCCGCATCTGTCGAGAGGTCAATGTCCTCGTCGATGCTAAAGTTCAGTACCAACCCATTGTCTACCGCCAATGAAGCATCTTGAATTGTCGGGGCCACAGTATCTTTTGGTCCCTCTACGGTAGCTTCAACTTGTTTTACTTCACTCACATTTCCTGCGTTGTCCGTTACTTCGATCTTCACCACATAGGTCGCTGGCTTCGTCCAGTCAATCGTGACATAGTCCATATCTCCGCTGCTATGGTACCCTTGTCTTACCAGCGTGGCCAGTTTTGTATTGGCTGCGATTTCATCCGAGTATGCTTCAACTCCGGCAGTCCCTTTGGAGTAGTTCTTTCCTGTCTCGACTCCAAACAGATAGCCGTCCCACGTTTTGTCTTTGACTAAATCTCCTCCAGTTATGGAGTTTTGGATCGGCACTAAGTTTTCGCCGTTCTTCTCGAAGTAGCTAATTCTCACATCCGCATCTGTCGAGAGGTCAATGTCCTCGTCGATGCTAAAGTTCAGTACCAACCCATTGTCTACCGCCAATGAAGCATCTTGAATTGTCGGGGCCACAGTATCTTTTGGTCCCTCTACGGTAGCTTCAACTTGTTTTACTTCACTCACATTTCCTGCGTTGTCCGTTACTTCGATCTTCACCACATAGGTCGCTGGCTTCGTCCAGTCAATCGTGACATAGTCCATATCTCCGTTGCTGTGGTACCCCTGTCTTACCAGCGTGGCCAGTTTTGTATTGGCTGTGATTTCATCCAAGTATGCTTCAACTCCGGCAGTCCCTTTGGAGTAGTTCTTTCCTGTCTCGACTCCAAACAGATAGCCGTCCCACGTTTTGTCTTTGACTAAATCTCCTCCAGTTATGGAGTTTTGGATCGGCACTAAGTTTTCGCCGTTCTTCTCGAAGTAGCTAATTCTCACATCCGCATCTGTCGAGAGGTCAATGTCCTCGTCGATGCTAAAGTTCAGTACCAACCCATTGTCTACCGCCAATGAAGCATCTTGAATTGTCGGGGCCACAGTATCTTTTACCGCTTCTACCACAACAGTTCTTGTCACTTCTTTCGCTTTATTCCCTGCTGCATCACTCACATTGTAATGAATGGTGTAGGTACCGGCCACTTCCGTATCGATCTTGTCTACCGATTGACCATCTTTCGAATAGGTGACTTTTGCTTGCAGGCCCGTATCTTTGTTGTCCGTAATGGTAACACCTTCATCGACATATTCTGCGCCATATGCCAGAGTTACGGTAGACTCGCCTTTCAGGGTAATAACGGGAGCTACTGTATCCGCTGGAGTCGTCGTTCCCCCGCCATTATTACCTCCGTCATTCGATCCGCCGGAAGAACCGCCGCTGTTGCCCCCGCTACTGGCGCCACCGGAACTTCCGGAAGAAGCAGGAGTGTTCACTTGAATGGAGTCCTTTTGAGAACCTTCCGTTTGGTTTGGCTTGGTTTGGAAAGTTGAGCCTTTGGCGCCATCATTAATCGTTGCGGTTTGAATCTGGCCGGAGCCGAGGAGTTTCGCTACCGCATCCAAAACAAGTCTCACGATCTTCGCTTCCCTGCTCAGTTCGATCGATGTATTTCCTGCAGAACCATCAACTTGAACATTTTCGATCGAACCTTTAACCAATTGAACGGAAATGGATGCAGCAAAAACATCAACATCATCGAATGTTCCGTTCAGCGTAACTTTTGCATTAGCCGGGAGATCATTGGACAATTCAACATTTGTAAAGCCCTCGCCGCTGGCATGGTCTTCTTCCAATTTGGCCGACGACTTCACAACGACGCTTTGGGTGACCGTGGAACCTTCAGCCACAATACGCACGGTTCCGTCCTTTTTGTTCACAACGATATTCACCAGCACGGAGTCAACGAAGTGGATCGAGTTTTCGCCGCCGCCCTCAACGTTGGTGGTTCCATGAACTTTGACGTTTTTCAGGGTAGCATCTCCGCTGCCGATTCCTTCGGCAAGGGTCAGGTTGCCTTGGATCTCTACATTTTGGAGTATCACTCCTGGAGCGCTGATGACAACGTTTCCATGAATCACCTGGATTTCTTGATCCGTACCGCCATAAGTGCCAGCATGATCAAAGGTCACGGTCTCAGACGCTTTCTTCGCAAAAGCTGCATTAATCAGCACAACCGCTTCGGCTCTCGTCAAACTTTTCTGCGGTTCAAATGTTTGGTCCGGGTAGCCGTTCATGATTTTACTATCCAGGACTGCGGCGACACCTTGCTTGCTCCACGCAGAGATGCGGTCGGCATCCTTGAAGGTAGACAACAAATCCGTCTGTCCCGCTGTCAGTCCCACAACTTTGGCAATCATAGCTGCAGCTTCTTGACGGGTGACATCAGCAGAAGGGTGAATCGTCTGATCTTGGTACCCTTGGACGTATCCAGCTTTAACCGCTTTGGCCACATCTGTATAGGCCCAGTTGCTGCTGGACAGATCGTTAAATTGAACTTGAGCAGATTCGGTGTATCCAAAAATACGATTGACCAATACAATAAATTCAGCCCGAGTAATCGATTGATTGGGTCTAACCGTACCATCCTCAAAACCTTTCAGAGTTCCTTGGTTTACCCACTCCTGCAGCTGTTTTTCAGCCCAGTGACCGTTGATATCCTTTGCGGGTTGTGCCGCAAATGCGGGACTAACAGCCCCCAAAGTCATCCCCAAACCTAGCAATCCGGTTAACGTACCATGCAAACCTTTTTTCACTAGAATATCCTCCTATAGACTTATGTAGTTATGCGTTAAAACGAAAATATGAACTAAATCGACATTATTTTCATTCAAAGTTGCTTCACCCGACCTCCATTTCTCAAAAAATCAGAAAACTTATAACATTAGAACCAGGACTTAAAGACTATCAATACTTCTTGTATCCTACCATATTTAGACAAAGGAAATCTATACTTTTGTTCCTTTTGTTTCCTATTACTTTTTTTATTGCTAGGGTTGAATTAAAAAATAAAAACAAAAAAGACTAGAATATGGATTCTAGTCTTTTCAGTGTCTTGCTATATGTGGCTTTTTTGTCAGGCTAACATATTACTTCCTTTGGTCCATCAAAAAGCTATCCGGTGTGTATGCTGCTTCATAAGCGCTCCGCTGCATCTTGGCTTGTCCTCTGTGTTGAAGCCAGTCGGAGGCTTCCATTTTAAGCTGGTTCATGCGGTTAAGGATGAGCGGATCCGCCTGTAAAATACTTTGTAATTGCTCAACTTGGCTCGGTGAAAATGGTGTGTGCTGCTTGAGCCGGTTCAGTTCATCAATCAGCTGCTGGCGCTCCTGGACAAAATCCTGCAGCTCCTCATATGCCGTATATTGCAGGCGTGCTAGGACGGTTTCGGTTAACGCTTGGAGCGAAGAGATCAGGTTATCCATTCGCCGTCTCTTGGCTCAAGCTGCCGGCTGTCATTTTAGCGGCTTCGGCAAAGGTTTCCCGCAGATCCATCAAATACCCTAGCGCCTCTTCAGCAGGTGCTGCCGTCTTCTTCACATTGGACTCAATCAGCAGATGATTAATATATTCATATAAGGATGCGAGCCCTTCCGAAACGGCATAACTTCGGTCCAGCGTAGACAGCAGCTCGTTGACGATGCTTTGGCTTTTGCCTAAATTCAAATTGGCTTTCTGCAACTCTTTCTTCTGCAAGCTGTCGATTCCAGCACGGACAAAGCGGATTGCTCCATCATACAGCATCAGAAGCAGCTGCCCTGGCGTAGAGGTTTGAACGGATGACTGACGGTATTTTTCATAAGGAGATGTTATCAAGTGTCTTCACCCTTTACTTAAAAAATTATTGGGTAGTTCCGAACAGACTGGACGACTGGGACTGCAGTTGGTTCATGGCCGTTTCCATGGCACTAAATTGCTTGTAATACCGGTCTTCCTGATCATCAAGCCGCTTAATCAAATCACTGATGCGCGACGTATATTCCTTCATTTGTTTCCCCATGACACTCTCGTCTTTAAAAGCAGCACTGAGGTCCCCGCTAAAGCGGTTCGTACCGGCGCGATCGGAGAACTTTTGAAGCGTGCTAGTCATGGTCGTGGACAGTTTGTTGACAATTCCATCTGAACCTTGGAATATGTCGGAGAGCTGCTGCGGGTTGCTCTGTAATGCTTGCTTTAGCTTGTCCTCGTCCAGATACAGCTTGCCGCCTTCGTAGTATTGGCCCGTGGTGATGCCCATTGCGCTTAATTGTCCCAGGCTGTTGTTAATCACCGAACGCATAGCGCTAATGGTATCTTTGAGGATGTCGTCATTTTTCAGAAGGCCACTCTTCGCTTTAGCTTCCCAGGCTGTGATATCTGTCTCTTTCATGGCCGATTTTTGCTCGTCCGTCAGCGGCGGGTAGTCACGATATTTCTCCTCGTCTACCTTGGTATTCATGGTGTTCAGCAGGTCGTTGTAAGTATCGATGAAGGACTTTATTGTGTCAACAGCCTTGGTCGGATCGATAGTTGTCGTAATTGTGGAGGGTTTGGACAAATCAGCGGTAACCTTTTGAACTGTTATAGCGATACCGTTCACCACAATATTATTACTGTTGTCCGATGTAAATGTTTTACTGTCGCTGCCAGAGGTAACTTTAATCTCTGCACCATTTCCTATAGTAGTTTTACTCTCATCGGCAGCTCCGAGTTTTAGTAAATTGAGCAGCTTCGCTCCACTTGGAGTACTGCTGCTTTCCTCTATATCTACTTTCCCGCTGTCACCAAAGGTTTTTGACGATATGGAGAACTTCCCACTCACTTCATCGAATGACGCTGTAACATTCGCCGAAGAGTTGTTAATTCTACTAATTACATCAGATAAGGTGTCCGTGCTTGAAAACTGGATATCAGTTCCGTTGATTTTCAACTTAAATGTTTCGGCAGCAGAGCCCTCCGCAGTGGTTGGGTAATCAGTCAATGATTTAAGATTTGTTGTCAGCTTAGCCGTACCAGCCGCTGTTGTCATGGATTTGGTTGCGGCTATCGTTGTTTTGGTGGCAACCTGGGTAACAATCACTTGCATAGGAGTAGTTATTGCGCTTGAAGAAGCATCTGCTTTAATTGCTTCCGTATCTCCACTTACAGCAGCTGTTTGTGAAGTCATGCTGTTACTCTTGGCAAAAATATCTGTGAGCTTGGTTTTAAAACCAAAAACCTTACTATTCATTTCCCTGTAGCTATCACGCTGCCAGGAAAGGTATGTTTTCTGCTGATTTAATTTATCTAGTGGAGCACGTTTAGCAGTCATTAGTTCCTTGACCATGCTGTCGATATCCATGCCCGAAAAACCGTTAATACGAAGTGTCATTTTCGGAATACCTCCTTACACTTTAGCGTCAATCATGATGCCCGCCAGTTCCATCATCTTGGCAACCAAATCCAAGGTTTTCTCCGGCGGAACTTCTCTGATCACTTCTCCTGTTTCTTTATTGAGAACTTTGACCATGATTTCATGGGTTTTATCGTGAATACTGATATCTAGTGTTGTTTCCGGCCCTTGCAGAGACTTCACGGCCCGGTCAATGTTCCGGATCAGTTGCTCTTCCCCAATTGAAACCGAAACACCCTGCTTTTCTTTCAATGCTAAATCTTCACCGTTTCGAATCATGGATGCTGCACCGATCATAGATGCCGCTGAATCTGTTTTATTCTGAGATGACGTACTCGCAGTCAAGGAAAATTGTACATTCATCCTGGCTACCTCCGACTAAAGGATATATATACTATTATCGGCTTCTATTGCTTGGAGGTTTAGTTGATGTTGCATAATTGTAGAAAATAAAAAGAGCCCTGGGAAAATCCCCAGAACTCTTAATGATAATTCTAAAATTAACGGAGCAATTGCAGAACGCCTTGTGGCTGTTGGTTGGCTTGAGCCAGCATTGCTTGTGCAGCTTGAGCAAGGATGTTGTTCTTCGTTTGTTCCATCATTTCTTTTGCCATATCAACGTCACGGATACGGGATTCAGCAGCTGTCAGGTTCTCGGAAGCTGTTCCCAAGTTGTTGATCGTGTGCTCCAGACGGTTTTGAACGGCACCCAGTTTAGAACGCGCGCTGGAAACGGTTTGAGTAGCTTTGTCCAGAACTGCGATAGCAGCAGCTGCGTCTTCTTTTGTGGAGATGTTCAGAGCAGCTTCATTCTTAACGTCGTTTGTTCCGTCAGTTACACTATTTTCTTTCGTGAATCCCGCATCACCAGCTTTACCAGTAATACCCAGAGCATTGGAACGCATGTCACCAATGGACAGGCTCATGGATTGACCAGTGTTAGCACCGATTTGGAAAGAAGTTTGGAAGTCCTTTTGAACCCCGCCATCTTTGATTGTAATTCCATTTCCGGCTTCACCTTTTGCAGTTGCTGTAACTGTCAACTTGCCAGCGTTGTTAGTTGCATCAGCGGAGAGTTTAACACCGTCAATCTTGTCACCGAGAGTATCCACGATGGCTTTGATTACTGCATCTCCATTTGCTGCACCGCTGATATTTACGCCAAGTGCGTTTCCTTTGTAAGAGCCTTTAGTTGCATCGTAAAACTCGATTTGTTGACCATTAATTGTGAGTCCTTTACCAACGAGGGCTGCCGCTGTATCAGCATCAGTAATGCTGGAGAAATCAACGTCAGTAGTCGCTTGTGTGTATGTTGTCGTACCAACAGATGCCGCATTACCAGTAAAAGCAACTGTACCAGTTTTCGCTGCTGCAGTCATATTTCCGAGTGCACCGTCGAATTTACCGCCATTTTCTTTAGAAACTGCTTCAATCTTAATCGTACTAGCTGTTGCATTCCCAGTTACAGTGAAGCTTCCTTTCAGTGTGTCATTTGCGTCGATAGCTTTCTGTAAGGCAGTTGCAAAAGAAGTAGCCGTGTCGCCAGTAGCTGTTGCATCAGCATCCAGTTTGGCAGTAATTTCTTGGCCGTTAATTGTAAGAGTGATCGTGTCGTTTGCTTTACCTGCTGTACCAACAGTCAGGGTCTGAGATGCAGGTGTGTTGACAGTTTCCCCATCTTTCAAGAAACCATCTTTAATTACTCCAGTGCTGGTGAGGTTTTGTGTTCCGTCACCTTTCAGCAACTTCTGAGTGTTGAACTCAGTTGTGTTACCGATACGGTTGATTTCGGAAGTCAATTGGTTCATTTCGTCTTGCAGAGCTTGACGATCTGTGTCCGTGTTCGTTCCGTTCGCAGATTGGTTGGAGATTTCGCGCATACGTTGCAGAATGCTGTGAGTTTCGTTCAGAGCGCCCTCAGCTGTTTGGATCAAAGAGATGCCGTCTTGAGCGTTACGGGAAGCTTGGTCCAAACCGCGGATTTGGCCGCGCATTTTTTCGGAGATTGCCAGGCCGGCAGCGTCATCGCCCGCACGGTTGATGCGAAGACCGGAAGACAGTTTCTCGATATTTTTGTTTGTGTTTGCTGTGTTAATGGACAGCTGGCGGTGAGTGTTCAACGCCGCAATGTTGTGATTGATAATCATTGGGTATTTCCTCCCTGAAATATAGTTAGTACCACGTCCATGTGGTAACGCTGCCTCTTTAAGGTCGGCCGCCCCGCCAAAGCAGCGTCTAAACTATATATCGACACAGCGAACAACTCTTTTTAGACTTTTCTCGTGATTTTTTTATTTTTTATTCGGATCACGCAATTTTCCCAGGAGAGCTTCCAGCATGGCCGGAGCGGGTGCCGCCGACTCCTGGTTGCTCTCTTTGATCGAGAGGTAGATCTCTTTACGGAAAATATCAATATGCGGCGGAGCGGAAATACCGACTCTCACCGTATCCCCTTCCACACTCAATATCGTGATTTCGATTTGATCCTGAATGACGATGGACTCATTTTTCTTACGCGATAATACCAGCACGATTATTCACCCGCCTTTGCTGAGGGTTGGGAGCCGCTTTCGCTCCAAAGTGGATGCCGAGTCTGATATGGAGAATGATGCAGCACTACCTGTTTGCCTAGGTTCTTCTCTGGGTTCAGCACGACAGGCGCGAGCAAATTCATCGTGGACTGATCTATCTGCTCTTTTAACGAAATGATGCAGCGAATCACGACCTGGGATTGAATATCAAGCTCCTCTGTATCTGCCTCCGGCAGGTCGAACTCGTACTGTGGAAAATATACAAACGGATCTCCCAGCAGAAAAGCAAAGCCCGGCTCCTTCGTCGACTGCAAATAATCAAAAGGTCCTTCCTCCAGCGAAATCAGTGCGAACTCCGTTTCCTCCTCGAATCCCGGCATGCCTTTCGGAAACCGATAAATTTGCTCCTCGGCGATGTCGAGCTCTCCCCAGGATGCGGTCTGTATAATCATGGCGGTCACTCCTTGTTCATCGATTGAAATTTCTGTACCATAACTCAGGGCAAGTACGTAAAATGTCCCTACGATCACTCTTGTTTTCGGATTTCTGATTTATAAAACCAATGTAAGGTAGCAATCCGAAAGCCAAATGTGACCGCTTCGCTTCTTCGGAATCACTTTACTCCCCCGCTTGCATCGTATTCTTCAGTTCAACTTATCTCTAAATAAAAAGAAAACTATAGAAGGCGATCGAGAATCCCCCTCTATAGTCTACTCTATCATTTCATACCTGCCCAACATCAGCGCTGGGTATCGATTTCCGGCGGGATATACTGCACGGACGCGTACTGCTTCATATAAATGTCCAGCTTGCCGCGGGTATATTCGATCTCCGGCCGGTTCACTTGCACCTGGATATCTGTATGCGCCTTCCGGAACTCAATATCCGGCGAACGTGTGTCGATCTGAATGTCGACGTTATCGATGGAAGCCGGCGTGCGCGTCTCCGGAAAAGGAACCGGCTGCCAGTCCTCACCATAAATATTCGCGATCGTGTTGCTGGCAATGTGAATGGCCGCGGCACGGTTACCCTCCTCGACCCTTCGGGCAATCCCCTGTAGATACAGCTCCTGAAAGCCGGAATAGATCCGGCTGTTCATATCGATAAAGTTGCCGCCGGTGAAAGCCGAAAATGCCTTGGACTGATCCACATGAAGCTCCGGCTTGTACTGGTGAATTTCCAGCTCCGACGGCGTAGTGTTCATGGTCACGTCAGCCTTAGGCTGGCGAATGGAATACTGACCCAGGTCGGCATCAATCCCAATCTGGGCCCGGGTCTGGCGGATTTGCAGAATAGGCTGTACCATACCTTCCTCCTACAAACGATACTATCTCAGAAAATCAACCAGGGATGGTTGAATGATTTTGGAGCCGGCAGACAGCGAGGCGTTATAAATGTTCTCCTGGATTTTGGAGTTCATAATCAGCTCCGCATAGTCGGCATCTTCAGTTTTGGCCTGAAGGTCCGTCAGGTTGATGTTGAGATCGGACAACCGGTCCTGCATCAGCTCGATGCGGTTCGTTTTGGCACCCAGCTCCGCGCGGGACGTGAGCATTTTCTCGGTGCGGCTGTCGATCAGTTCGAGCTGGGAAGACAGGCCGGCAAAGTTGCCGTCGTCCAGATTTTTGGTGATATTTTCGATAATGTTAAAAATGTTGTCCGCATCGCTCCCATTCCCAAATACATCTGTACCGGTCATGTTGATCGGGAGCTTCACGCTTTCGCCAACGCTGAAATTGATGAGACCCTTATCCGTAACGATATCGGCAATCCCCATACCATTTGGTGACCCGTCCGCGTTCAGACCTGTCGTGTTGGAGGTACCATCATCGTTTTTCGGAAAATCGTACGGCTTCTTGTCATACGCTTCCCCGTTAAAAACATACTTCCCGTTCAGCTTGCTGTTTGCAATATCTATCAGCTGTTCCTTCAGCTGGGACACTTCCTGCTTGATGCTATCCAGGGCAGACTGCGGATTCGTGCCGTTCGCCGCTTTGGTTGTCAGCTCGCGCAGACGCTGCACGACATCTCCAGCTTCGCTGAGCACTGTATCATTAAAATCCAGCCAGGACAGCGCACTGTCCACGTTGGATGTGTATTGGTCATTGGAAGCCAGCTCCGAACGGTAGCGCAGCGAGTAAGTAATGCCCACGGGATCGTCCGAAGGACGATTCAGCTTGCGGCCGGTGGCCAGCTGGTTCTGCGTGTTGTTCATCTCGCGCGCGTTGCGGTTCAAGTTCAGGAGCAGCTGGGAGTTCATCATATTGGAAGTCACTCTAAGCATTTCGTTAACCCACCTTTACCGTTATCTTCCTACAGTTCCTGTAGAGTTGATCAGTTTATCCAGCAGCTGGTCGAACGTGGTCATAAAACGCGCGGACGCGCCGTACGCATGCTGAAACTTGATCAGGTTCGCCATCTCCTCGTCCAGAGAAACGCCGCTGACCGACTGGCGCTGGCTCTCGACCTGCTGTACCAGAATGTCCGAGTTTTGCGTCTGCCGGCTCGCTTCCTGGGCTTGTACCCCCAGCTGTCCCACCATCGAGCTGTAATAGCCGTCGATCGTCGTGGAGCGGGTGCCATCCGGCGAAGTAAAGTTGGTCTGCTTCATATTAGCCATGAGCAGGGCCAGCGTATTGCTTCCTTTGACAACCTTCTCGTCCGTTCCCGAACCTTCGGTTCGCATTGAGGTAGCAATCAGGGTGGGATCTTCCGCAATCTTCGTGTTCAGGCGGATATTTCCCGCCGTAATCGGACCGCCATCGCTCGATTCAAAGAAAGGCAGACCGCCCGTGGTGGTCCCATCCATCGTATATCCCAGCTGGTGCAAGACGTTCAGGCCTTTGACGGTTACGACCGTATCCTGATCGACAACCCGTCCGGTAATGCCCGGGAGGGTGACACCGGCCGGCAGTACGCTGCCTTTTGGAATCGTGATCTGAATATCACCGTTCGCCAAGGTGTTGGCCAAGTCATTGAGCTGCTTCTGGTAATCCTTCACGTAGCCTTCACGGGAAGCAATGATGCCGTAAACCTCTCCGCCCTGTAGATTTCCAGACGCATAGGCTGCTTCAAGAAAAGCACCCCGGTCATCCGGACCTGTACCATCCACATCCGCGCTCACGGCAAACCCTTCGACGAGGGCTTGTCCGCCCATCGAAATATTATAACCCTGGTCGGTGTCCTGGACCGTGATGTTAATGATTTTGGACAGCTTGTCCGTCAGCAGGTCGCGTTGGTCTCTAAGGTCATTGGCATTGTCCCCGAGTCCTTCAATCCGCGTGATCGACTGATTCAGGTCCGCGATGGAGTTCAGGTAGTTTTGAACCTCGCTGGCTTTGACGCCGACGTTGGCGGTCAAATCCTGGCTCATTTTATCCAATTGGCCGCTCATGTAATTCATTGCATCCGTCAGAGCCGTTGCATTTTCCTTGACGACTTTGCGCGCCGCGGCGCTTTCCGGATCTTTGCTCAAGTTGGACCAGGAATTCCAGAAGTTGCCGAGTACCTTGCTGATGCCCGTGTCAGACGGCTCGTTAAAAATACCCTGCAGCTTGTCCAATGTGTCCGATTTGATCGTCCAGCTGCCGTTGGCGTTGCTTTCGCTGCGGAACTGAGTATCGAGAAAGCTCTCGCGGATCCGTTCAACCGACGGGTATTCAACCCCCGTGCCCAGCTGTCCAGGCGCAGTGGAGCGGTTCATGCCGTAAGCCTCGATTGGACGGGACGCCTGCATTTTTACGGTTTGCCGGCTGAAGCCTTCCGTATTGGCGTTGGCGATGTTATGGCCGGTCGTACCCAGTGCAGCGGTCTGCGTAAACAGACTTCGCTTCGCCGTCTCGATGGAATGGAATGTGGATGTCATGCAACAAAATCCTCCTTCACGTTCGGGGGAGAGCCGGGCTCACCCATGTCTCAATTGCCCCACGTTGTGGGTCTCTGCTTCGTCGTTGGTTCATGTAAAAATCTGCGGGGAGCCCCGACACTCGTAATGCTCACAAGAAAAACAAACTTTTAAGGACTCAAGCCCTTGAATCGAAAAGGCCGCTCCGGATCACGTTCCCGCTCCGATCGGCCGGATGGTGGTAGGTGACATCCTGATTCGGTCTTCCGACCAGAATATCCAGGGACAAATCTATAAACGAAAGCGACTGCTCGATCAGCTTCTGGTTCAGCTCGTTCGCCCTCTTCAGCTTCTGCAGGGTCTCCGACAGCTTCTCCTGAATGGCAAGCAGCCGCTTCTTCTCTTCCACGTCAAAAACAAGCCGCGACAGTTCCGTCAGATTCAGGTTCAATTCCGACTTGATGCCGCGTTCGCGTAAATACTGCTGGGCGGAGGCCGCGCGCTTCTGTTCGAGAATTTCGATCTGCTTCACCAGCTTGGCTTCCTGGTTCATGATCTTGATGAGAGACTCTACTTCATTGGCAATGATGACTTTCTTCTTCTCTGCAGCCAAGTCCAGCATGTGGTGATGAACCGTATCCAGCTGCTCCAGCAGGTCGATTAAAGTATGAACAGACATATGGGGTCACCTAATTCCTTGGGAACTCTTTAAAATAAGGCATCAGCTTATCGGCCAGTTTACCAGCATCCACTTGATAGGTGCCGGATGCGATTCTCTGCTTCAGATCCTCGAGCTTCTTCGCTCTCTCCGGGTCATTGGCACGGCTCTGGGCCTCAAGCATTTCAATCGCCTCCGAGGAAATGGAAACTTGGTCCTTCTTGCGTGCAGGCTTTTGCGCTTCCTGCCGCTGCGTCTCCATATTCCGTTGATAAGGGTTAACTCCACCAATTCTGCCGGTATCATTAATTTTCATATCTTCCACCTTCTTTCACAATATGCGGGCTGCTCCGCCGGGTACTCACCCGGCCTCCCAAGCCGACACGTCAGCCCGTTCGCATGCAAAATGCAAACAACCGATAATCTTTACTAAGTTTATCGGTCGTCACTGAAACATTATTAATAGCTGCTGCCGTTTTTAGTGCGGCAGTCGGTTATTTGTGGAATTTATCCACGACACGGTAGGCACCTTCACCCGGTTTTCTAGGACCTGAATCCTGATCTTGGCCTGCTTGTGCAGCCTGGCTGAGCTCTCGGGTCAGACGGGTGCGGCAAGAGTCGCACATATGCCCCTCACGAATCAGTGTACCGCAAACCTCGCACGGATACATCAAGTTCGGTGCATTCACGACCGAGATCCGGCCCTCACGGACAAAACTCGTAATCTGCTTGACGGAAACACCCGTGGCTTCCGACAGCTCCTGTATATTGGCACCCTTCTGCTCCCGCAGATAATCCACGCAAATCTCGTATTCGCGTTCGATCTCCTTGATGCAGTTCGGGCAAATGTCTCTGAAATTGGCAGCAAACAATCTGCCGCAGCGAGGGCAATTCGCAAGATCCATAGTACTTCTCCCCCTATCGAATACCAAATCAAGCCATGATGATATGGTTCTAGATTACATTATTCAGGCTCCCTTCGTCCATCTTAATTTACGAGATTCGGTAAATCCTGACATGATTCTTGTCGGCATTACGAACGGGCCCATGTCAGGCTGTACACTTCAGCGGCAAGCCCCAATCCCTGGTGCAAAGTATTCCGCAGCACCTCTGCGCATGCATTAATCGTGCTGCCTGTCGTATAAATGTCGTCTATTAAAAGAATTTGCATGGGCAGAGGAGCATCCTGAGCCGTTATAGCATGTCCATGGCTTTCATGACGAGTCATCTCGCTATTACTATGACTTGCTTTAGATGGCATCCCATATGTACGCATATACAACGATAAGGCAGCTTCTACCCCTTCCTCATGAACAGCAAACACATTCTTCATCGAATCGATCCGCTCCTGACGGGATTTATAGCTCTGCTTGGCGGTGTGCTCCCTGCGGACCAAAAGCGGCATGACAGGAATCCGATGCTTGTTTCCAAGCCCTCTCGCCAACACCTCCGCCTGATTAAATCCCCGCTCCTTCAACCGGACGTCGCTTACGGGGACATAAGTAATCACGTCCGGCTTCCATAAAGCCTGTTGCGAAGTTTCTCTTAATTTATGGAAAAGGGGCACCTCTGGCAAAACGAAATCGACCCTTGAAATAACCTTGGAAATAACCGCTGAAAAGAATCCAATAGAGGCATCCGATTGAATACGCTGATTTTGGGGGTGGAATGAGCGAAATGTGTGGCCTGGTACAGTGCCTGAACTTCTCGTTGAAAATAAACCTGGCGAAGATGCTGAAATTCCAGTAGACGAAATTGAATCCCCAGAAGACGACGACAAAAGTTTTCCTTGCGTCAGTTTAGGGTTAAGACCGAGCAACAGGCTGCTTAGTTCCTCCTGCATCTGTAGGTAAGCCCTGCTCAGCATATGGACAATCAGATCCGCGTATTTCTCATGCCCGCGATACTTATATTGGGCCAGCCATTCTCTCATTACCCCGTTATACTGGACGGCGCTCCGATTACAGACAAAAGATCGGTGTCTCATCTCTTCCCGCAGACAGTCCGGACAGCCGATGGCACGGCCGCAGCAGAGGCAGCGGGGTTTATGAATCCAGGGGATAGCCTCTGCGCAGGATCGGCAAATACCCGGCCATTCGCAGACAAGACGGCTAACGCTGCCGCAGGTTAGGCACGTTTCGCCGGGCGGAGACAGCAAATACTGCATCATCTGTAACAAGGAACTACTGGACTTCAACTTATCATCCCTCCTATCGGCTTATGACTTAGAAGGTTACCCCTTCAAATATCCGTGCTTGCCGGCAATCCGGTTCATCGCCTTGATCTGGTTTACGGCCAGCTTTTGGGACAACGTCCACTGGGATGAAGCAAAAATGACCCTTCCTGCCGGATCCTCCGAAGACCGCCCGGCCCGGCCGGCCATTTGGACGAGCGACGCCTCGTCGAACAGGCTGCTGTCCGCATCCAGGATATACACGTCGCTGCGGGGAACGGTCACTCCCCGCTCCAGAATTGTCGTCGTGACGAGCAGGCGGATTTCCTTCTTCCGAAAAGCCATGACTTTCTCACCCCGCCCAGAGTCTTCCGAGGATGTCCCTTCAACCGAAATATCTTTGAATCGGCGGCGTAAAATCTCGACGAGCGGTCCGATATGGCGAATCCGTGAGACAAATAAAAAGATCTGCGCTCCCCGGTCGATCGACCGGCGGAGCTCCGCAGCCAGTGGCCCCAGCAGCTTCGGCTGCCGTAGGCAGGTTTCGACGCTGCGCATCGCGATCCGCTTCGGCACAGGCAGCGGGTGGCCGTGGTACCGGACGGGTACCTTGGCATGCGGCAGCGTGCCTCGGGATACCTCCCGCTGCAGCGGACGAGGAGGAGTCGCCGACAGATATACAAATTTACCGTCCGGCTTGCAGGCATGCTGCGCCGCATAGGCTAGCATAGGGTCGTTATGATAGGGAAATGCGTCGAGCTCATCGATCACTACCAGGTCGAATGCGTGATAGAAACGCATCAGCTGGTGGGTGGTCGCGAGCGTTAAGGCGCCGCTCTCCCAACGCTCGGCGCTGCCGCCGTACAGGGTGACGATTCGGACACCGCTGAACGCTTTGGCAAGGCGTGGGGCGAGCTCGAGCACCACGTCCCGGCGCGGCGTGGCCACAAGCACGCGCCCGCCCACCGCCAGCACGGAGTTCAGCAGCGGGAAGATCATTTCGGTTTTGCCCGCGCCCGTCACGGCCCACAGCAGGAAGCGGGAGGGCGCGATGCTGGTGCCGCTTCTCCGCGCGGCACCCCATCTCGGCCACATCCAGCCGGTGCGGCCGCCTGCCGCGGAGCCCCCTTCGGGCGGCTCCGCCAGGAACCCCAGCGCGGCCCAGGCGGCATCGCCCTGGGCTGCGCTCAATCCCCACCGCCCCGCGACGGCGGCGGTGGATTCCCCGGCCGTGCCCCGCACGGCCGGATCCGCTGCTGTGCGAAGCAGCAGCGAGCAGGCGCGGCTGCGCCCGAGCGCGAGGCATGCCTCGCAGTAGGCGCAGGCCGCGAGGCCGCACGCGGCGCAGGCCGTGCGGCCCGTGGCTTCGCTGCCGCACCGGCGGCAGCGGGGGCCTGGCCGCGGCCGGCGCGAAGCGCGCCGCGGGGCCCCTTGCGCGGGCTGGCGGCAGCCACGCCCGCGTCCAGCGCCAGCTGGCCCTGCAGGTAGGCCAGCTGCGCCGTGCTGTGCCAGGCGCCGGCTAGCCCCGGCGCCCGGTCGCTCAGCAGCGAGTCGACCTCCGCTGCGAGCAGCGACCTACCGCGCAGCCTGTCCACCAGCTGCGCGGCATGCTCCGCAAGCACTCTGAGCACAACCGGATCCCTTACGTCTCCTGCCCACTGCCCTTCCTCCGGCTGACGCATCAGCCCCTGCCATACGGCAGGAGATAGCGGCTCGCCGAGCTCCCAGCTCCACATTCCTGAACAACCACCCCCGACTTTTCTGTCATTGCTCTTGAGGTTAAGCCCATCCCGCACAGCTCCGTCATGGTCCTTGGCTTTGAATCCTTCCCGGGTCACTCCGTTATTGCCCTTGGATTTGAACTCATCCTTCGTCGCCAAGCCATAGCCCTTAACCTTGAATGCACCCCTCGCTGCTTCATCATTGCCCTTGAGGTTGTGCCCTTCCCGCTCCATCTCCTCCCTCAACTCCGCCTCCAACCACCCCCTCCACTGCTGCATCTTCCAGGCCGCCATGTCCGACGTACCCACAAAATCCCTAGCCACCTTGCAAGCCCAGCCTAGAGGCATGTCCCCCGACAGCAAAACCATCGTTCCATCCATTCCAGCATCCCTGTGCACATACTCCCACCATACGATATCAATACGCAGGTCCAGCGAAATCTTCATCCTCCACCGCTGCCCTTGCCGGATGGCATATACGGCGACACGCATGCGCCCGCCTCCTTTCTCCCTTCCCGTTTCGGTGAAACGTAAAAGCCGAATATCCTGTCCTCCTACGGAAAACCTCAATCTCATCAAGAATCTTTTCAGCACGAGTGATATGTAAATCTACATAGAACGAACTAAAGAAATGAAAATAAATGAATGTTATAGGCCGCTGTTGGGCCGATCTAACAGGAAGTTCAATGCAAAATCTTTAGTTCAATCTATACAAGTCCTTAAAATTCACAAATCACCGACGATCCTCCGCCCAACGCAAAAAAGCACACCCCCGGCTTGTCGCCATTGGAGTGTGCTTCACTCTGTATTCTGCATTATGCCGCCTCCCGGCATGAACGCAGTTCCCTGCGTATTAGACATAAGGGATGCGCTCCGCTTCATGCGGCTTTCTCAAATCAATCATTTCGGAAATCATGCCGTCAGCCAGCACCAAGGTTCCTTCGATGTCTCCGTGCTCCACGGAGGACTGCATCGGGACGACGGACAATTCCATACCCGCGGTTCCGTGCATTCGGTGGACAATTTCCACGGTCTGATCCGTGGAAGCTGCATCCATCACCGTTAGACGAAGCTTCTTGCCTGAAATGAACGAATACCACCCGAATGCCCGGATGTACCATTCGATCTGTCCTTCATGGTTGGACGTCACCAGCGTATAGTGAACCCAGGGTGAACTTTTGCGCTTCTGCCAAGCATGAAATAAGTGAACCGCCGCAGCCGCCAGCACGTATACCGCCGTGATCCACAAAAGCGGAATCATCATGCAGACTCACCTCCTGTATACCCACACTATATGCGGGTACAAACCGGACGGTGAATGATAAAGGCCGGATCGCCCACACCTCTGACGAAAGGGGCATGAGCGAGCGCACAGTGGAATTTTTCACAAACTTTGGCAGAGGCAAGCAGCTATCCCAAAATTATGGTATTAGAGCGTTACCCAACCGTATTTAATCGAGTTGATAACTGCTTGCGTACGATCGTCGACTTCCATCTTCTGCAGGATGCTGCTGACATGGTTCTTGACCGTTTTCTCGCTTATGAATAAAAACTCTCCGATCATCTTGTTGCTCTTGCCTTCCGCCATCAGGCGCAGCACTTCAGCTTCCCGCCGGGTCAGCGGATTGTTCTCGCCGGCCACGAACTTGACGCCTGCTTCGCGGACGCCGCTCTCAGTCATGGCACCCGTTTCGTTCAGGAAGGTCATGCGCCGCAGCTGCTGAATCAGCTTGCCGGTCACTTTTGGATGAATAAATGCATAGCCTTCCTGAACCGAACGGATCGCATTGATCAGCGACTCGGCTTCCATATCCTTGAGCAGGTATCCGTTCGCGCCCTTGCGGAGCGTCTCGAATACGTAACTCTCATCATCATGAATGGATAGAATAATGACCTTTACATCCGGAAACAGCTCGCGGAGCTTCTCCGTGGCCTCCACACCATTTTCCACAGGCATATTAATATCCATCAGGACAATGTCGGGTTTGATATCGTTGCAAAATTCGAGCACCTGAATACCATCGCCGCATTCCCCGATGACCTCAATGTCTTCCTCCATGTTCAAAATACGCTTCAGACCCTCGCGAAACAGTTGATGATCGTCAGCCAGGAGGACCTTAATGGTTGTTTTGCCGGAATCTCTCGTTTCCATCCAACTACTCCTTTCCCTTTTCCACGTTCGTTGGGATATGGATAATGATCTTCGTACCCTGGTTCTCGGCCGATTCGATCTCCATTCTCCCTTCGAGAAGCTCTACCCTCTCGCGCATTCCGATTAAACCGAAATGATCCTTGCTCTTCTGTTCCAGAAGCTCGACTCGGAATCCAAGTCCATTGTCTTGAACGACAATTTTAACCATCTGCGCTTGATATGTAATTTCAATTAACACATAGGTTGGGTGGGCATGCTTCGCCGCATTGCTCAGTGCTTCCTGGACCAGACGGTAGATCGCCGCCTCCATTGCAGAAGAAAGACGATGCTCTTTCCCTCTCGTTTCGAACATGGTACGGATCTTGGTCTTCTCCTCGTAATCGTGCGCGTATTTGCGCAGCGTCGGGATCAGTCCCAAATCATCGAGTGCCATAGGACGCAGATTAAAAATGACCTTGCGCATTTCTTCAAGGCTGGAGCGTACCTGCCCCTTCAAATCTACTATTTCGTCCTGCACCATCTTAAATTCCTGCTTCAGCAGCATTCTTTCCACAATTTCGGTTCTAAGGACCAGGTTAGCGAGCAGCTGCGCCGGACCATCATGGATTTCACGGGCGATGCGTTTGCGCTCTTCTTCCTGCGCCAAAATAATTTTCAGACCGATCACCTGGCGGTTCTTGGCCGTCTCGATGATCCGGGTCACTTGTCCCAGCTCTCCCGACAGGTATTCCATGACAACGCCCATCTGCGATCCGATGGATTCGGCACGTTCTATCGAATTTTCGACACTTCTCACCCGCTTCTGGAGTTCATCGCGTCTGGCCTTCAAATACATTTCCTTCTCACGATAAATCATCACATCAAGCTGCAGCTGCGTCGCTTTCTCGTAGGCCTGCCTAATATCATCCTCTTTGTACCGGACGAAGTCCCGGCTGACCTCGGTCAGCCGGATCCGGGAGCGGCGGTAGTTCAGCTCCAGCTGATCCACCTTCTGCAGCGTCTCCACGGTTTCCTTCATCACTAACTGCAGTTCCTGATTCAACGTGAGCAGCTCGTCCCGGGCCGTCTCGAGAATCTCGAACATCTGATATTTGCTGTTTTCAACCACCTGGATGGCATTCTTAATGACTCGGTCTATCGCATCGGCTTGAAAATCCACGAATGTTCTACTCCATTTCTAACCATTACAGTTCTACATAGAATGAGCTGCAGTCGCATTTCCTAAGTTCAATTCTATACATATCATACCATATCATGATTGGATGGTAATGGTCTTCGTGTTTTGTTCCCAATTTACTTGTAATCCTAATTGCTCGGAAACGAGCCGAAGTGGGACTAAAGTACGACCTTGGGTAATGAATGGAGCAACTTCTGCGCTTTTACGCTTGCCGTTTAGGATATATTCCTTTTTGCCGACCGTCAAGTCCATCAGCTTGCCGCCCCGCAGGACGCTGATCCGCTGATTGGCCGAATCCCATGTCGCTTGTCCGCCAAATGTATCCAGTACGTATTTCACCGGAATGTAGGTCGTACCGTTCTTCATGACCGGCGCAGCGTCCATGGATTTCTTCTGTCCGTTCGACATATAGGACTTCTGCCCGACCGCCATGATCACCTTGCCGGTTGGAAGGCCGGCATCGCTGGACAGCGAAGGCATCGTGAATTTAATGTTGTCAAAAGCAACCGTGCCCGTCTTCGCCCGCTCGTCCTGACCATCTTCGACATTGACGACGTAGAGGCGCTTCAGTTGGGCCGGGAAGGCGATGCCCAGGCTGCTCAGATCCACGTTGATCGTTTTCCAGCCCGTCCAGTCAATGGCCTTGGCCAGGTCGACGTATACCGTCTGTCCTTTCGCGTCCGTCAGCTCGGCACGCATCCAGTTCAGGCTGTTGTCGCCCATCGCGTCGATTGACATCGACGTAGCCGCCGCATTAATGCCTTTGCCCGAAGTGCCGTTCAGTTGTGCATAAGCATACATTTTGCCGCTGCCGGCCGTCATGTCATACTGCAGCTGAAGCACTTTGGAATTGGCATGGTCGCCGGTTCCCTGCGTCACCTGTGCCGATCCGGTCACCTGGCTGCCGCTGTTCGTCGTGAAATCAACCGGGTATGTGACATTTTCAAAGTTTTCCCACATGTCTTCGCCTGCTGCCGACAGCACGACGACGGTGCTGAAGCCGTTATAACGGGCGATCGCGTAACCAACCTTCGTATTCGCATTTACCGAAGCGACGGTCAGCTTGTCATCCTGCACGCTGCCTTTAAATCCGATGAATTCCCATTTCAGGGAGCCGGCCGGAACCGTGATGCTCTGCCCGTCCTTCGTCACCGCCGTAACCGGCACTGATACCGTGCTGCCTGCCTTCAGCGGAGCCGTTGCCGTTCCGACGTTCAGGGCGGACAGGTCGTCTCCGCCGATAACCTTCACCTGCATGCTGGCGTTGGCTTTGCCGCTGACCGCGGTAATCGTCGATGTTCCCGGCTTCACGCCCTTCACCGTCTGCCCGCTGACAACGATGTTGCCGTTGCTCGACTTCCAGGTCGGCGTAATGCTCGACACGTCGATCGGGTTGTAGTAGGTGTCGTAGCCTTTCAGCTGGAACGACGCCTGCTGCCCGATCAGGATCGCGGAAGAGCCGCTGATTTTCAGTCCGAGCAGGCTGCCCTGCGGCGCCTCGGTGTACACGCCGACAGCGTTGACGACGCTGCGCTGGGTCGTGCCGTATTCCGTGTCGAACGTCAGCTTCGTGCCCGTTTCGCCGAGCGGCCGGTCCACCATCGTTGTGGAGCCGCCACCGTCCAGGTTCATCCCTTTCCAGACACCGACCTTGACCATAAAGGTCTGCAGCTCGGACAGCGACATGCCGGAGCTGTTATCGTTCTTCTCAACGGCTACGATATATGCGTAGCGCTGATCCTTCGAATATCCGAGTGCCGTACGGGCGCGGTAGCCTCCGATGCTGGATACGTCGCGCGAAAAGGCCGACGCCGCTCCGTTGTTCACGAGAATCGTATGCCCGCCGATCATCATCTGCAGGTTGGCCGGATCAAGCGACTGTCCGGACGTTTTGGACAGCAGCTTGTAGTCGGTTGTGATCGTTTGGCCGACTGCCATATGGTTCGTTACGAACTGCGCTGCCGTTCCGTGAGTCCGCAAAATGTACCCGTCCTCCGGCACTGCGAAATCGAAGCCGCCTGGCTCGGAAATTTGCGTAATCACGTTATTTTGCACCAGAACCTCAACCGGTGTAGTGGAGCTGTTCTTCGGACGAACCGGCGACTTCCAGGCGCTTGTATAAATATACATGGCATTCGCATGGCTGTAATTTGAAGTACCGCTCTCCGGCGTGTAAGATGCCTTGTTGACGCCTGCCAGCGGGAACGTAGAGCCGTCTTGGGCTGTTACCGTTCCGTCAAACGAAAACTGATCAATAACCGGCGTACCGCTCTTGGTAACCGCAAAGGAATACATCCCCTTCAGATCCGAAGGCGTCGATACCAGTTCCCCGCTGGTGACCTGACCCCCGATCGGTGCCCCGTCTCCGGCCGTATTAAAATAGTCCCCATTCACGCCTGCTACCGCACCAGTCTCTTTGACCATGCCGCCAGTGCTCTGTTTGGTGGTCAGCTGACCGTCCTGGCCGTTCATGACGTCAATCTTGACGTTCGGATTCTGCAAATCCACTTTGATAACATCCGCCAGTGCCGTCGCCTGTTTGCCGGAGCGCGTCGTCGTAAATTTGTACTTGGTCATTATCGCCCCAGACGTAACCGGGCTCTCACTAAGCTTCGTTACGGTCGCCGCCGTGGCCGCGCTGGCCACCGAAGCAATAGAATGTCCGTTCAGCGGGATGCCGCTGCCGATAACCGGCGTAATAAACAGCAGGCCGGCCAGCGATACGACCATCCACTTCTTGCCTGCACCCTTCTTGTGCTCGTTCCCCATGCGATCATTATGCCATTTCATGTACTGTTAACTCTCCCATCTTCTTCATACGCAATGCTATTCTATCGTTGCTCGTTCATAAACAGGACCAACCGACTATTCACGTTACAGCATGAGTTCACAGACTCTATTATCTAGGTCCAGTATGAACTCCCTATTAAATAGACTGAAATTATCCAAAAAAGTTACGGAAAATTAATCTTTTTAGCAAAATCCACCGAAAAATCCCACAAAAAAAGCCCCACCGAAGTAGGGCTGACGTACCGAAATGGAAACTCTATGATTTTGTGGGAGATTTAACCTGTTTACTGCTCTGGTTACATGTACCCGATTTTCTCCAGCAGACGCTGAAGCATGACTGCCGCCTGGGAGCGGGTTGCATTTCCGCGGGGCTGGAACGTGTTCACTGTGACGCCCTGGATAATGCCTTCCTTCAGGACGCGGGCCGCGGAATCCGGATACTGGATTTGCTTGCTGTCCTTAAAAACTTTCAGGTACGTGGACGCCGGATAGCTCAGCGTCGAGTTGTATCCCGCATAGTTCATGGCACGGACCATCATGATCCCCATCTGCTCGCGTGTGATCGAGCTGTTCGGTTTGAACGAACCGTCCGTATTGCCGGTGACGATGCCGGCTTTGGCCGCCGCCCCGATATAGGCGCTGGAGCCGATGTTGACCACGTCATAGAAGCGATCCGCGCTCTGCGCATCTCCTTCCAATCCGAGAGCCCTGGCCACGTACTCGGCAAACTCAGCACGGGTAATGCTCTGATCCGGGGCAAACAGCGTATTCGTACGGCCCTCGATCACCTGCTTGGCGGACAGCGTGCTGATCGCGTCTTTCGCCCAGTGATTGCCAAGATCGCTGTAATATTTATAGAATGTCGCTCCGAAAACAGTAAAGTTCCCCTTTACCTTGCCATGGAATACCCGGCGGCTGCCTGCTGTGTCGATCACTCCCGGAACGTAGGTCAGCTTGTTGGCTCCGCTGTCGAAGCGGACCAGGCTGGACCGGCTGTCCTGCAGCGCACTGCTCGTCCGGACGAGAACCTCCCCGCTGAGCTTCAGCTCACGTGGATTGTTCGGCGAACTGTTGTTCACGGCGGATACATAGAAGTCTACTGGCTCGGTGATCTTTTGGCTGGAGCTGGTGTTCAGCTTCTTGCTCAAATCCGCGGCTGCCTCTGCCGACAGCTTCTCTACCGTGATGTTAAGCGTTACGGAAGAGCTGCTGGCATTCAGGCTGCTGGCAATGTCCGGCAGGTTCACTTTGCTAAAAGGTACCATATACACGGCGTCCCCGGCTTTCACCGCCAGTACCGCGCTGCGATCGATATTATAGACTTGCTGGAGCGTGTCTAGCGGGAACGTAACCGATGCTGAGCTTAGCCCGACGGCCGCATCTACAACGAGCGTGTGCAGCTTTTCACCGGAATTCAGCATATATTGGTAGGCCTGTTTCAGCTTCTCGCCATCAACCCGGTACTGCTTAATATATTGGTTGTTGCGGGACTTCACGTCCGAGACGGCCGTCACCTGGTTGCCAAGCGCAAACATAGCCTGTCCAAACTCAGATGACTCCATGAACGTCAGGTAAGAAGGACGATTCGGATCGGTCGATCCGCTGCCTGCTGTCGTTCCTGTACTGCTGACCGGGATTTTGCTAAAATACTTCAGATCATTGCCTGCGCTATCCTTTAGTGGCGCTGCCCCTGGAAAGTAAGACAGCTCCACCTTTTGGCCGCTGATGACCGGATTGCTGAGCTTGAGCGTCAGCGTGCTGCCATTGACCGAGGCGCTGTACAGGGAACTCGTTATACCGTCCACCAACACTTGGAATTGGGTCACTGTAACCGAGGGTTGTGATACTAATGTTTTATTAAACACAACCTGGATTGTGTCACCCTGCACGACCGCTGATTGAATGCCTCCCATGTCAACTGAATTCGTAACAGTAACCGGCTCCAAGTTCAGGTATCCGGCCGCGTTCCCGTTCAGGTCTGTCAGGCGCGCCGTACCGGGCACGTACGAAATCGTCACCTTGTTGTCCATGCTTAGTGCAGTGGTCAGGGTCAAGGTCACCTGATTGCCCTTGATCTCCACCGCGGTCACGTAATTCGGCACATTGTTGACCAGTACGGAAAACTGGCTTTTCATCGGCACATTGGTCGTGCTGAGCAGCTCGTTATACGTCAGGACGAGCTTGGTGCCGCCGCCTTCCGCCTTGTCCATGACCGGGGGCTTTGTGTCCCAATAGTTGCGGACGATGTAGTCCGTGAATCCGGCGATATTTTGTCCGCGGTAATCCTGAATCGGATACGCCCCCGGTTTGTAGCTGACCCGCACCACCTGCCCGTCACCGACGGACGTGTTCAGGGACAACGTCAAGGACTGGCCGCTTTGACTCACGCTTTTGACGCCCATACTCGTTCCGTCCGCCGTCACTGTGAACTGCTCGTAGGCATAGGCAGATGGGCTTTTCAGCGACTGGCTAAAATACAGCACCACCGTGCTTCCCGAAATCGTGCCGCTGGTTGGCTTCGGCAGTGCGGAATCCACGCCGTTCAAAACCTCGCGGGCCCCAAAAGCCGCCGCCGCATTCCCCGCCGTATCGCGGATCGGGCTGGAGCCGCCGCTGTAGCTGATTTTCACATTTTGCCCGACGGCGACGCCGGTCTCCAGAATGACATAGACACTGTCACCGGAGGTATACACGTAGCTGATCCGCCGCGTTTCGTCGTTCACCGTCACGTTAAAGTTGGCCGTCGATGGCCAGGAGTCCGAATACAAAGCTTCATTATATACGAGCCGGATGGTCGTGTTGCTGTACATCTCGCTGCTCTGCAGCACCGGAGCTTGCTTGTCCGATGTGTACGTCTGGAATGTCCACCCCGTATTGCTTGTAATTCCAGCATAATTCATGCCAGGGTTCTGTTTGTCGTAAAAAGCCCCCGGATCTACAGTCACGTAATAGGACCCGTCTCTGTCGAGTGTGTAACCGGACTGCAGCTGGATTTTGGCCTGGGTCCCACTTACCGTGACCGTCAAAGGAACACTGGCACCATTAGAGGATTTGCGGAGCAGTACATTCCCTGAACCGCGAACGACTTCCCGGTTAAAATTCATATACAGCGTCGCGTCCACCGCCACGTTCGTGCTTCCGCTTGCCGGGAACAAGCTGGAAACGGATAGCGGAGTCGTGCTGCCTGGCGCCGCTGCCGTCGTGAAGGTCCAGCCGTTGGTCGATGTAATTCCCGGCACATTCTTGCCTTCTCCGTCCTGAAAAGCGCCTGTCGGCACGATCACATAATACGACGACCCGTATGCCAACACGCTTCCCGGATCGATCGTCACGACCGTCGACCCGCCGCCTGTCACCTGGGTGGATTGGACATTAATCGAAGTTACCTTGGTACCGTTCGATTTATACAAATCAATTGTTCCCTGCCCTGGATACACCGGGTTGTTAAAGGACAGCTGGAGCTTGCCGTTCGTGGCGATCCCGGTCGCGGCGCTTTGCGGCGAGTTGGCCGTAATGGCGGTATCACCCTGCGTCGTAAAATACCACTGCCCGCCCGTCGTCAACCCGCCGAACGCTTGCCCATCCAGCGTGGTGATCGCACCAGCAGGGATATACACGTAATACGTTGTGTTTTTGTCCAACGAACGGGACAACGCGAAGCTAACCTTCTTCCCATCCACTAGAACCCGTGAATTCGTCTGCCCCTGCGTCAGCGTAATGGAGTCCACCACTTGGTTGTCGGACACGCGTTTGATCTGCACGCTGCCGCTTCCCGTTTGGATCTCCTCATTAAAAGTCAGCTGCAGCGCGTTGGAAGTGCTGGCACCGATTGAACCCACTTGGGGCGCGTAGTCCACGACAGCCAGCTTGCTTAACGTGGTGAACGTAAACGTCGACTCGTCCAACGGTTGATCTGAAGCGTCTTTCAGAACCCCCGCCTCGACTTTCACCTGATAATCCGTCTTATAGGACAGCCATTTGCCTTCAGGTAACTGGAAGGTGAATTTATCGGAGGGTGCTGGATTCTTCGAATCCATGGCCTTCAAATCGCTTAGGCTGAGCTTGATCTGGTTGGCCTCTTCCGGATGAGCCGGATCGATGATCCGCACCGCTGGGTCCGACACTGGATCGCTGGATGGATCGGCAATATGTACGTTTTGGTTAAAGGTCAGCTGAAAATCCGGACGTCTCCCAACCTCCATGGCCCCATCCTCTGGCAGTGTGGAGATAAGCGGTCCGCTCATTTGAGCCTTTACTGCCGTTGCTGCAGCTGATACGGGACTTCCTCCCATCCCTCCTGTGATTCCTATGTCCAATGCCATGGCGAGTGCTAGCATGCATGCCGTTATTTTTTTCATAGAATGGCGTAAACCTACCTTTCCTCGTATTTCGCCCATGTGAAAGGAAGGCATATTGCACTCTTTTCACAGGCACACGCTTATACTTCTATGTCGGTATAAATTGGAAGGAAGTTTAGTCATGGCTAGAAACGCTAGGTGATAGGCACGCAAAAAAACCTCAGCCTGGCCATCTGGCCAAACTGAGGTTAAAAAAATTTCTTCTATTATAAAAAACTGTTTCAGTTACAGACCGGCTTGCGCACGCAGCTCTTCGGCTTTGTCGACACGTTCCCAAGGCAGATCCACATCGGTACGGCCAAAGTGACCGTATGCCGCGGTTTGCTTGTAAATCGGACGGCGAAGATCCAGCATGCGGATGATGCCGGCTGGGCGCAGATCAAAGTTGGCACGTATCAGCTCAACGAGCTTCTCGTCACTCACTTTACCCGTTCCGTACGTATCGACGTTGATCGATACCGGCGTCGCTACACCAATGGCGTAAGCCAATTGGATTTCGCATTTGTCAGCCAGTCCTGCAGCGACCAGGTTCTTCGCCACGTAACGCGCTGCGTATGCTGCGGAACGGTCCACTTTCGTCGGATCCTTACCGGAGAAAGCACCGCCGCCATGACGGGCATATCCACCGTACGTATCGACGATAATTTTACGTCCTGTCAGACCAGCGTCCCCTTGAGGTCCGCCAATGACAAAACGCCCCGTAGGATTGATGTAATACTTTGTCTCGGCGTCAAGCAGTTCAGCAGGAACCACCGGCAGAATGACTTGCTCTTTCACGTCTTTCTGGATTTGCTCCAGTGTCACGTCTTCCGAGTGCTGCGTCGAAACGACGATCGTATCGACACGGACAGGCTTGTCATCCACGTACTCAATCGTCACCTGCGTTTTACCGTCCGGACGCAGGTAGTCCAACGTACCGTTCTTGCGCACCTCAGCCAAGCGGCGGGCAATGCGGTGAGACAGCGCGATCGGAAGCGGCATCAGTTCAGGCGTTTCGTTGGTCGCAAAACCGAACATCAGACCTTGGTCGCCGGCACCGATGTTTTCGGTTTCCTTGTCGACCTGTGCTGGGTCACGGCTCTCCAGAGCGGCGTTAACGCCTTGCGCGATGTCAGCCGATTGCTCGTTGAGCGATGTCAACACGGCCATCGTGTTGGAGTCAAAGCCATATTTGGCCCGAGTATACCCGATTTCTTTCACCGTATTTCGAACAATTGCTGGAATATCCACATATTCGGATTTCGTGCTGATTTCACCGATGACGAGCACCAGGCCGGTCGCAACCGACACTTCGCACGCCACGCGGGCATTCGGATCATTTTCCAGAAAAGCGTCAAGAACCGCATCGGAGATCTGGTCGCAAATCTTGTCCGGATGTCCTTCCGTAACGGACTCGGATGTGAACAGATGACGTCCTTTTACAGACATTGTATCAACCTCCTATAAGGGTATTATAACAACGGCAGATAAGTTCTAAACAAAAAATGAACCTTTTCCGCAAAGGAAAAGGTTGTTCTACAATCCTCGTATGTCATATTAACGTATTTGTCAACCCATGTCAATCAATGCAGAGGGAACATGGGCCTCGAAAAAAGCTCATAAGTGCTTCTCTAATCATCGTTGAAATGGCTGGTTACAGCAGGTTTTGCTGCGCCAGACGAACGAGGCGTTTCGTCATTTCGCCGCCCACCGAACCGTTCTCCCGGGATGTCAGATGAGCCCCGTACACACGGCCAAATCCAACGCCTCCAGCTTCACCCAGGTCGGATGCAAACTCGGTGTCCGCACCGTTAAATCCTGCAGATCCGTACGCCGCACCCAGCCCAAACTCGGCAGCGATTTCGTACTTCATTTGATTCAGCATATTCCGGCTTTCCGGTACCACTTTACGATTGCTTCTTGCCATGATGGATACACCTCCTGCAAATATGGTCTTGCAAGAGTAGTATTTGTCATCCGGCCGTCCTTAGACGTATAAATCATTGTTACTTCTGGCAAAAATAAGCTTATGTAGGGCGATTATTGGATCGAATAACCGCCACGAACCATAACCGTCAGGCTGGATTTCACGCCGTCTTGCACCATGATGCCGCGTCCGGCTCTCGGGAAGGACATCAGATGGTTGTTTCCGACTGCCTGTCCATTGGTTACGTCTTTGCCATCCGTAAGGTCAGCGACACCGTTGGAGTCGGCACTGTAGATAACAGCGTGTCCATTGCGGACGATAAACTCGGCACCGGCAGCAGCGATCAGCTTCTCGCCTGGTTTTACGGTAACGATGGTCACTTGGTCACTAGAAGAGGATGAATTATTATTCCCTGAATTGTTGTTTCCACTATCCGTTGGTGCCGTTGGATTGGTAGGCGTTGTTGCTCCTCCGCCCAACGCTTTTTGGATCTGTTGGTCAACGTAGCTCTTCGTTACCACCGGATCATCGGCTGTGCCTGCTTGGCCCGTAACACCTGCGCCCTGGGCGGTGATGTCAAAGATGGAGCCAAGGGCTACACCTACGCCGAGAATGATCACGGTAAGGGATAGTTTGGTGATGGGTTTCATGAGGGACCTCCTGTCAAATGATATTCTAATAATTATACCAAAGATTCTACTAAACTCCATTGTTGTCTGTACATATTAGTTTATAAATAAAAAAAGAAGCCTAGCATACGCTAGACTTCTTTACCTTCATTGTTACTTACGGAAGATCAATCAAAGTTACTGTTGCACTATTACCAACTGCATCAGAAACAACTGCAGTTACATCGGCTGCGTAGGTTGATACAGCAGTTGCTGTGATAGTAGCAACCTTGCCAGTTGTATCAAATGCTACAGTCGCACCTTGTGCACCTGCTGCTCCTTCAATAGCAGTTTTAACTGCGTCTTTGGAAGTCGCATCCAGAGGTTCGCTGAATGTAAGAGTAGTAGTACCAACTGGCAATTGACCAGAGTGAGCAGTTACTGTTGGTGCAGTAGTATCTGCTGGAGTAGCAGTTACTGCTGGGCTATACTTCTCGAATCCAGCAAGTGCGTTTTGATCAACATGATCAACTACTGCTTTGCTATCAGCATTTGCATCCCCGTTAAATTTAACATAAACTTCACCGGTAGCAGAATTTTCAACTGTTGCTTTGACAATGATTGTATTACTGTTCGCAGCAGTCGCGCTGATTACCTCAGTATCGGAAGTTCCAATTTTAACAGTGAACAGATTGTTAGCTACAGAAGCAGCATCTACATTTTTAGTAACAACTACTGGAATAGTATATGTTGTTTCAGTAGCGCCTTTTACAGCAGTAATTGTATCAAACTTAGAGAATTCTGGTTTGATTTTATTAGCTACTGCAACTGTAGGAACATTGACAACATTACCAAAGGAATCGCGAGTTACAGAACCGTTGATAGCGAGAGTACCAGCGAAATTAGTTGGGATTTTATCTCCAAATTTCAAAGTAACTGTTTTATTATCTGCACTCAGCGAATAATCAGTTGCAGTATATTTAGCATTCGCATTTGCAGTATCAGTAAGAACAAATTCGGAAGCATCTACTGAATTCAATGGTCCGTTGAAAGAAACAGACACTTCGTTAATGCTATTAGCTTTCACAGTTCCTTCAACTTGAACTGCTTTGTTAATTCCATTAATTGTTGCAAACAGATTATAACCACCATTAACTGCAGAAGAACGCAGGTAGTTTCCGTTTGCATCCTGAATGTAACTTGCAGTAATTACAGGAAGTGGAGTAGCCGTCAATTCAGCAACACTGAAGTTACGAGCGAATACACGAACTGTATCAGTGGATACAAACTCAACATCAGAAGCATTATAAGTCAATGGCTTGTTGTCGATTGTGTATTTAGCCGGATCAGCAGCATTACCAGCACCACTAGTGCTCAATGTTTTGTTGAATTGAACATATACATATTGTCCTTGAGACCAAGCGCGGTTAATTTGACCAAACACAGCGTCTTTCACAGACAATGTTGCAGTGTAAGGAAGCAGAACGTTTCCTACATAAGATGTATCTCTAATGCCAGAGATAGTCAATGTGTAGTCGTCGTTAGCAAGTCCTGGTCCAAAGTTGATAGTTACCTTTTTACCGTCAGTGCTCAATTGTGGTTGACGAATTGGGTTACCATTAGAGTTAACTCCGCTCACTTTTGCAACGTTACCAGCAGAATCTTTCAATACATACTTGGAACGGTCTTGAGCATCATCTTTGTTAACAGCTTTGCTGAATTGCACTTCGGCAACATAGTCACCATTCGCATTTTCTTGAGATACAGCAGTAGCTACTACAGTCGGACGAGTTACATCCAGAGAAGGTGTAACTGTTACATCCACATCACCAGAGTTATCGCTGTAGTCTTTTACGCCAGCAATATGAACTGTGTTCTCAGAATAGCTCAGCGCTTGCGGGAAGTGCAAAGTCACTTTGTTATCATTGATGGTGATGCTATCAGCCTTGATCGAAGAAACATTGGCATAGGCACTAGATACGCTCTTAACTGTTTCATCAAATTCAACTGTTACTTCTTTCAGGTCGTAAGAAGAAGTCGAAACAACTTTTGGAGCAGTAGTATCTTGAGTTACCGTGAAGTCTTTGGCAACTGGAACTACAGCCAGGTTGGAATAGTCTTTCACGCCGCTTACACGCAGAGTGTGTTGACCTTCGGAAAGATTAGTTGTAACGATTACTGTATCTGGGTAAGCGTATTTCACGTTAGCCGCAATTGTTTTGTCGTCCACGCGGAAGTTGCTGGAGATCAAATCAGTTGGTTGAACCGGCTCACTGAATTTAACTTTGAACGCTTTAGTTCCCAGTGCAGTAACGGATTGAACTTCTGGAACTGTTACGTCAAGGGCAGTGAATTCTACCTTTTGAGTAATAGTTTTAGCAGCTCCTTCGCTCTTCACGTTGTTCACTTGAACGAAAGTTTGCTTTTGGTTAGTCAACGTGCTGCCTTCTGCCAAGAGAATCGTTACCGATTTTTTGTCAGCACCTACAGTAACACTGTCAATCGTTTTGCCATCGACAACGTAGTTGTTTTTGTTTCCAGCGGAAGCAGGATCAAGTGTTCCGTCGAAAGTTACAACTACTTGCTTCAAGTTGGCTGCGGAAGCAGAATCAACTTTAGTTGCAGATGTTACAGCCCAAGTCACTTTTGCAGTGTACTCGTTGCCAGCCGCATCTTTGAATTTCACTTCAGTTTCTTTGTTGGCTTCAAGCGGCTTGTCAAGTTTAACCTTTACTACTTCACCAGTAGAAAGTGTGAATTCAACATTGCTTGGGTCAACTACTTTATAAGTGAAAGTAATGTTAGCCGCTTGGTCGATTGCGTATGCAGCTTCAACCAGTTGGGAACGGCTAGCGTTTGCTTTGAAGTTAGCATCTTTAGAGATGAGGCCTTTGTCGATTGCTGCTTGAACATATCCTTTAGCCCAGTCAGCTGCGTTGTTGTTAGGGTTTGCAGGGATTTCAAGTTTCAGCGCACGAGTCAGAACAGTCGCCATTTCTTGGATGGTTACTTTTCCGTTGTAGTTGAAGATTTTCTTCACGTTGTCTTGACCTTGCATGATACCAGCAGCAGTTACTGCTTCGATGTAAGGTACTGCCCAGTTCTTGGCGTCGTAACCTTTATCTTTGTAAGAAAGAGTTCCAGTTACTTCTTTCAGTCCAAGAAGCTTCGTGATGACTTTCGCGAACTCAGCGCGAGTCATTTCTTTTTCAAGATGAGCTTGTTGGTCTGGGTAGCCGTTGAAAATCCCTTTAGCTGCCAGAGCGTCGAATTTTTGTTGCGGAGTTACTGCAGTATCACCAAATGCTACAGATGCAAACATGGAGAATGCCATTGCTGTAGACAGAGCGACTGTCAAAATTTTCTTCATAACCTTTTTTTCTCCTCCTTGAACATTCATCACATTAGAGTTTTCTTTAAATGGGTAGCTCGTGTTACTCATTAGCCAATGCACCCCCTTTCCCGAGTTGAGCATAGTTCATATAAATGATGTCTGTGACGATATCACAGAAACTGGTAAACATTTGAATGAAAGCGACAAAAATAGAGTAGATTCCTAATCCTACCTAAGTATTATACAATGGGCCCCACAAGCCGTAAAGATAATTTTTCTAAAAAATAGACATCTTTCTTGCGGAGGGTAATGCTGGTTAAGCACCCATCATAAATGACTCTACATCTTAGACGCGCGTGTTTCTAAAAAGTTGCACCTTTTTTAAAAAAATTTCAAAATTGTTACCGGCCCTTTAAAAAAGCCGTCAAAAGCCCTGTTTGTCCAAGAAATATCTGGAAAACATTAACCTTTCCTTACTTGCTTGAAACAAGGAAAACAAAAAACAAGGCGCCGATTGGCACCTTGTTGGACGATGTAAATGAGTCAAAGGTTACAAAATATTAACGGATTTTCATGGCCAGCTGAATGATCTGAGCGCGCATTTCCGGGTTTGCGTTGTGGTTATGGTACATTTGCTCATCAGGTGCTTGTGCAGGTGATATGTGGTTAACTATTAAGCATGTCTCACTTGTTTTAAACTCAAAACATGTAAAAAAATGGCGCCTGGTGAAGAACAGCAAAAGTGTTTATTTGAAAAATTATCTTTGTTACAAACACAACGAGCCTTCTTGGGAAGATAGCTTATGTCCCCCATCGTTAAATTCTTAATACACTAAACACACTTATTCGTAAATAAAAAAGGGACTTCAGCTTTTTGAAGGGCCCCTTATTAATTCTATAGGACGGCTCCAGTTTCAACAAACATTCTGCAACGTGCATGTTTGGCTCACTTTATTCGTGCCAACCTGAACCTTTTCCAACGGATAGATCGTATCAAGCTGGCTGCTCATTGTTCTTCACTCTGTTGCCGAGCACTCCTTAACAACCCTATACGCCCTGTCTTTTGTTGAATCATTAACTTTATATATGCAGGTACCTCGTAAAATATATTATAGCTGCCACTTTTATCCACTACTACCCTGGTAGTGTTCCAGCCGGATAATTGCGCGTTCAGGCTACTCGCATCCAATACACAGTGCCTCCCCCATTTTTTCCTTTTTGCCGCAACCAACCATTCGGGGGCTTGGAAAACAATAGTAGCTCTGTTGGGCATCTCTGAGATCAATAGTGCATCGATTTCCTTGAAGTCCGGTGAAGTATAATCCAAAAATAATACCAGCCCATTCGTTTCATTAGCCAATTGCCCGATATGTAGGATTTGTTCCTGGATTATCCGACGCTCCCTTCTTCTTAAACGTGCAACCACTGTTATACATAACGCGAGCCATAACATCGTACCTAAGAAAAATAGATTGAACATAGTCATGCCTCATTTCTTTTTCGGAGAAGCTGCACCACCTCAATCGAAAAGGATAGTGCCATGACAAAAACGAGCGAATAGATCATCGAGTAAACATCTCCCCGCTCCCGGTTGAAGCTTGCATCGATTAGCAAAAAAATCATAAGCGCAAAATTTCGATAAATCGGGAACCGATTTAGGAAACCGATATTGCCAAAGCAAGCACAAGTGCCAACACCCGTATTTTTTTTCTTTCTCCAAGTCAACCAAGTAAAAGCAGCCAGCATACCTATCCCCATAAGATGTTTCCAGCCGTCAGCCCAGCCAGTCGCAAAAAATAAAAACAGCAAAAATTCCACAACCAATACGGTGATCGCCGCCAAGGGCAGCAGGAAAGCCGGCAAAACTCCATAGGAATATATTTCTACCTTTAGCCCTTCAAAGCTTCGCAGTTTCATGTAAAAGGGCAGGAAAAATAAAACCGAAATTACCAAGTCCAGAACATGCGCGATCGCGCTGGTCATATTCGTTCACCCCAGTACCAGACTTTTTTCTTTCAAAAAATCAGGGAACACGATTCTCCTCCTCCAGCACTCGAATCGTTAACGGATACCAAGCCGCTTCTTCGCCATCGGCGAAACACCTGATATGGACAATTCCCGGTTCTGTTATCACCAGCGTAACAACATAGTCTTTATCGACGCCCGGTACTTGATTTTCCCCTCTGTAATTCCTGAGGACAGTCGTTGTCGTTCTACCAAGCTGCTCTCCACAGTGATTAGTGAAGACAAGATAGGTATCCACTGACTGTCGTAAATCAAATATTTTCAATAGGATGTGCAAGTCTAAAGCATAGGGCAGTACGGGAATCGTCAGTTGATTCAACACCCTTCCCAACTCATGTCCTCTCCATTGTTCATTACTTGTAATTCGGTCGCAAACGATCAGTTGTGCATTCAGGAAGCATTCCCCCTGTACTTAAAAAGAGTAAAAAGAGAAGAGGGGCTATCCCCCTCCTCAAATGATTTTAGTAGCAGCAGCCGACATTTGGCTGATTACATGTTGTAGTACTTCCGTCTTCGCAACCAAGAAGTTTATTGGATTGCATGGTTTTAGGATAACTATTACCGCCAGAAGTACAAGGGCTTACGTAGCAGAACTCTTCGCTTTTCAATACAACTTGACACTTAGGATCAGTACAGCTCATAGGTTTTCACCTCCTTTCATGAGAAAATGCGCTATTTCGGATGTAGAAATCGGCATATCCGCATCAAGCCGATGCATGGCGGACGTAATCCTTCACGATCTGCTCGAACTCATCTGCGTTATAAACGACCCCTTTGGCGGTTACTTTCCCCGACTCATCAACAAGGATCATAAAGGGAAGATAAGTCACTGCAAAATATGCCTCCATGTCACCCTGGTCCAAAGAGCAAACCGGGAATTCCCACCCAAAATACTCGACCATACTTCGATTATCTTCCTCATCACCCGTAGAAATAAGTTGGAAGGAAAAGGATGGGTTCCTTTGCGTCATCGCATCGATATGCGGGAGCAAATCGATGCAGTGCGTGCAGTGCATGGAGACGAACAACAACACCTTTGTAGTTTCTGAGTCCGACAGCAACGACTCTCCAATCACTTTGCTATGAGGCGGCATGGCCGATAGCTCGGATCCAATCGGTGGGCCACTGTCAGCAGATCGGCCCGACTTACGGTTTAACGACATCGCCATTCCCTCTTTTCACATAAATTAGTCATACCATTGCTTTTGCTGATGCCACATTTCATGATATAACCCATGCTCGCGAAGCAGGTCGTCGTGTGTTCCGGATTCAGCAATCCTCCCGCTTTCCATTACGAAGATGCGGTCGGCCCGCCGAGCGATCCCAACACGGTGAGAAACCATGAGCACGGTTTTGCCGCGGCAATGCTCGAGCATTTCATTCATCATCCGGACTTCGCTGACTGGATCGAGGGCAGAGGTCGGCTCATCAAAAACGACCAACTCGTGCTTGTCCGAGATAAACACGCGCGACAGAGCCAGCCTTTGCCACTGTCCGCCAGACAGGTTGACCGCATTATCCTCGAGCATCCCCAGTTTGGTTTCGAGTCCATGTTCAAATGTTTTCGAAAGCCCTACTTTTGCGAGCACCGAATGCAACTTGTTCGTATTGTGCACCTCAGCCACATTTCCAACTGCGATGTTATCCCTTACGTCAGTCATATATTTGATATAGTCCTGGAAGACAGCGCTGGTTTTACTCCACATCCCACTCCGATCTAGCAGACGAATGCTCACACCGTCATAAAAGATGGAATCACTGTCACTCCGGTAAAGGCCAAGCAGCATCTTAATAAGAGTAGATTTTCCCGATCCGTTTTCCCCTAGGATGGCGATCATCTCGCCTTTTCCAATCTCCGCGTTAATGTCCGTCAGCGCAGGCTCGTCCCGATTGGGATAACGGAACGTGAGGTTGCAGATCCGAAGTTTATCCTGGAAGCGAAAGGGCTTGAGCTCATTCTGAACTGGTTCGTGGATGGCGGCATGCACATCATTTTCAATCTTGTGCAGTCTCTCGATATGAGCGGCATTTTCAGTCAGTCTCGATATTGAAACGAACATCATCGTAATATTCCCTTCCGTCATCGTTAGTGCCATCGTGATAGCTACATAATCTCCGATCGTAAGCGAACCTCTAAAAATAAGAATCGCGATGATAACGATAACAATGCCTGAGCTGATAATGGACAGCAGCTCACCGGAAGCTTGTCTTTTGAGATTTAATTTTTCGAGCTGCATAGACAACGCGTTGGCTTCATTCTTCTTGCGCATCCACTTCTGTCGGAAGTAGGGCACCAATTGGAACAGTGTCATTTCCTTCTGCGTTTGAGAGCCCGTCAATAAATCGAAATAATAATGATACACACGTGCTTGTCTCATCAATTTTTCGTTGATGACTGCTCTTCGCTGAACAGCGTAAAGATCGTAGATCCCCTTCGACGTACCGACGAGTAGTGCTAGCAAACCTATGTAGAGGTGATAGTACAGCAGATAGCCCATACTTATCGCCGCAATCAAGCTTTGTTTGGCAAGCTGGGTCACGGTGGTGTATGACTCCAGATATTTCCCGTTAATAAAAGACCAATAAGAGAAATCGCCTGTATATTGGGGATGCTCTTTATCCAGTAGTTCAGTCTTAGCGACGAGATCAATCAAGTCGTTCTCACAATGAACGGCAAACTCCATATGCATCCGCCCGTTCTTAAGTGTGGAATATGACTCTAACACCAGCCGCACGAGTTGAAAAGTAATGAGGAGAGCAATGCTTCCCAAGAGGCTGTACAAGTTGTTTGCGGAGAGCTGGTCTACGATCCATTTGCTTAAAAAAATATTGATATTTGACTGCAAGGCCACCATTAAAGATATGAACAGAGACAGTAGAACAATTGATTTATTGAATCGATATACCTTAAAAAAGGCTTGGCCAGCACATCTAATTGTGTTTGCGAACGTTTTCATATTCTTGAAGAACTTCGCTCGTACACACGGATCAACGGGGCAGCGAGCTGCTCAAGCTTCTCATAGTCGTTAAAGATGCCGGCGCTAACTGCTTGTCCGATCTTATTCAAAATCAGGGCAAAAGGAATCATGTTCACTTTCAGCTGACCTTGTAATTTAACGGTATCGCAGAGATAGCATGGAGTGTCCAAATCATAGATTTCACGCTGCAACTCTAGCTCTTCCCGGCTTCCTTCAAATAAAATGCAGTAACGGAAAACTCCGTACCTCTTCACGAACTCTTGAATCGGCTCCATACGGCAGGCCGAGCAACGAGCGCTCACGAAGAACACGACAGAACCGTGTACCGCCTCTCGAAGCCATTGGAAGGAGACAGGCTCCGACTTGGCGAGCAAGGTCAAGTTTTCGGGAAAATACGTTCCTAATTTAAATTCCTCTGAAAATTGTTTTAAAAATCGTCTGTGCCCATCAGGCGGGCGTTCAGGCTGCATTTCATTTCCTCCAATACAGAGAACTCGAAAAGCCACTTCATTCACTGGTGCACGATACCCTCTTGCTATAATGAGGCGATCTTTTTGAACTTGTTACTCCGATCCCTATTTTCGGTACCTTCCTAACTGTTTGACTATATATTTCATTCCACCTTTTGTTTACTTTTGACCCCCTCTTTGGAATTTATAACACAATTTTACAATATAACCTCGTTTTAGGGAAGTTATTTTTTCATTTATTTGCCATTTTTTTAAAAAACGACTATTCTCACCAATAAAAGATGCGAATTAGAATGGCTCTGTTAATGCATGGTTGCGATAGTTTTCCGAATTCCCTCTTAGAATTTCCTAAGCGTATCTACTTGATATTAGGCGATCTGTAATCGTGAATTCAAAGTGCCGTAGTGGTGATCTTACAAACGAATCACCTCAGGCATAGAACAGGAAGAAGATGGCGATTTATCCGAGGCGCCTCTAGAATACAACAAACCCAGCACCGAAAGCGGTACTGGGTTCATCCTTACAATATCTTTTTGGTTTTTCAGGGTTCTTTCCAGAGGAATCCTTTTTTATAGAAACAATGAGTCAAAGGTTACAAAAAATATTAGCGGATTTTCATGGCCAGCTGAATGATCTGAGCGCGCATTTCCGGGCTTGTGTTGAGGTTCTCGTACATTTGTTCAATCGGCTGCTTGTTCTCACGATAAGTCTTATCATGTTTGATTGTCGAATGGGACCATTCAATCAGTTCGTTCTCGGAAATGACCAATTCATTATATGCATCATGGAATCCGGTCTCCATTACGAGACCTTCCATTACTTCTTGCGTAATTTCTCTCGTTTTCCGAGTGGTTTCGATTTTCTTCTCCAAAATGCTAGCTTTATTCTCAAATTTGGTCTTCGCTTTCAAATAATCCAGTTGCGCCTTCGAATAGATCGGTTTCATAAGATTGCCTTCACCCTCTAAGATAAAATATCGTTCTACGCCATTGTATCCTAATTTCCGACAAATTACAAAGAGTTGAAAATGGAAAAAGATAGCCCCTTAGCCTAATCATTGGACCAAGGGGCTTTACATTTATTCGATTAGCTTAAATTTGCCGGGAAGATTTTGGAGCTCTTCTTAAATAGCTCTACTGCAATCTTGCCTGCTTCTGCACGGGTCATGCTGCCCTGCGGATTGAAGTTGTATGAAGCCTTCTTCTGGCCTGGAAGCGTAACAGCTTCACCTGACATCACCTTGGCTTTCGTTACGGCCACAATGGCCGGTCGTGCATAAATACCGATCTTGCCAGAATCGAGGAATGACTTGTCCAACGTCGCTTTAAGCTTATCATCGTTAGCTGCAAGCTTTAGTTTCATGGCTCGTGCCACCATAACGGCAGCATCTTCTCTTGTGATCGGTTCAAATACACCGAAGTTGCCTTCTCCAATGCCTGTAACAATACCGGCTCTTGCCGCTGTTTCGATATGTTCGAAATCCCACGTGTCCGTCTTAGCAGCCGGATCCACATCAAAGAACGTTTGTACGTTCTTATCAAAGTTTAGAGGAATGTTAAGACCTTTAACCAACAGAGTTGCAAATTCCCCGCGTGTTGTTAAATCGTCCGCACCAAAGACACTCGATTGAACATTAACCATAATGCCTTTTGCATAGAGGGCATTCAAGATGTTACGAGCCCAAGGATGCTTGGTAATGTCATCAAACCCGCGGCTTTGTTTCATGACTACATAATAACCAAAATCATCGAATGGCACCGTAATGGTATTGTTTTTGGTATCCACGATACCACCGACATTCTCCCACCTTGCGTCGTCCGTGAAGCGGAACACCGTGACTGTAGTACCTGCTTCATCCACCACGCTCTTGTTGAAACCAAGAGTCAGTGTACCACGCTGAGATGGAACAATCTTACGGTCAGGTTGGAGTTCTGCAGATTCCTTAAAATTGTATTTTGTGTTTTGATATTCGTAAGCATGCGGCGGAAGTCCGTTGGAAGGCGGAATATAATCCGCGGAGTTCACGTTGCCATGCTCACCAAGACCACCGCTGATCCAGTAAATATCGGATACCCGAGTAAAGTTATAGTTTGCGATCATGGATGTAAACGGCTCAAGCAAATCCTCAGCCAGTGGAATCACGGTATTTCCCTGCGGAGTCCGATCATCCTTGTTAATATTAATGACGTTACCGTAATCATTCTTTCTTTCCACCACGCCGTCCTTCGGATCGGCAATACCGAACAGCAGCTTATTGTCCGGATAGAATTTGGCCACTTCCCCTACATTCACGTTAGCAGAAGTCAGGACCGTTCCTTTCGGGAAGGAAAGGGACAATGCTTTATTAAAGGCCGTATATTTGGTAGCCGGTTTCTCAGTCATAAACTCAGAGTTTACCGCGACGGTTCCGGTGTAATAAATATCAATTGATTGAGTAATGGTATCTTTCCCACGAACAACCTGAATTTTAACGGTATTGTTTTTGTCCGGTTTTAACCCTACATAATCAAGGACAAAGCGGTTGTTCATATCCTGACGTTTGGTTGCTTCTTCCTTGCCGATGATGACCTTGTCTGCACCTTCTGCTTCGATATCAAATCTAACAAAGTTTTTGTTTACCACAATGCGATTGTCGACTGTTGCTTTTGGAGACAGAATCCGGAAGGCTTCAGCCACGCGGGTAAGCTCCAAACGCTGATTGGCACGCGCACCTGTGCTGTTGATCAACTCCAGGTTGTACACTTGGCTGCCCAGCGTTTCAAACGGTATGTCGTTAATCCGCAGCACAAACTTACCATTCAGAATCGCCATATCATAGTACAGCGTCTGGTTGTTGTACTGGAACGAGCTTCTGATAATTTTGGTCGTTTGCATTGTTGTATCTGTTAAGTCAATATCAGAATTGCTCGAAGATGCAAAGAACTTTTGTGTCCCCAGATTCAAGTTAACGTATTTGGCACCGCTACCCTGAATCACCAGGCTGTATTTCAGTTGTGTTGTTTCGTATTTATCGTTGTTGTATACAAACTCCGGCGAGTTTGCGGTAATTTCATTTAACCGTGAGTTATCCGTAAGCTGAGTTAAATCCAACCCGTTAAATGACGCAGGTGTTTCCAGGGACAGCGTCGGCCGGAATACCGTAATATTGGCTACATTCGTATCGACAATGTAAATACGGAGTTCAGTATAAACAGTAGTGGTATTTCCTCTGCCGTCTTTAGAGTAACCGACAAATTTGATTTTGTTTTCTCCATAGTAGAGTGGTCCCTCCGTATCGACGGCTAAATCGAGATCAAATTTTCTGTTCGCATCGGTTACGTCAAACGTAACGTCCACCTTGCTGCTGGCAATCCCGTTGATGAATAGCTCAGCTTTCTCGAGCTTGTCAAAATCACGGTATTCACCTTTCACATTGATCGTCTTCTTGTTGCTGGAGTCCATTTCATAAACTTGGCCGTTTCTCACGTTCTCAATATAAATGTTATTCTTGATCGCATAAGAAATCGTAGCCGGATAGTTGGCTGATGAATCTTTAAAATGGAATTGTACCTTTTGCTGTCCGCTGGATAGCCCTGTTACCTTGTAAATTTTCTGGGCTGCGCTTGGACCAACATCTATATAACTAACGTCGATTGGCTGGCCACTCGGTACATACTCCGCCTGAAGGTCAGGGTTTCCTGTAAGGTCCTGGTCTGCCTTTACCAAAATATAAAATGTACTGCTGTCCACTTCACTCAATGGAAGTTGACTTGCGCTGCCTAGACCTTTGGAAGGATCATACCCCTTCAAATATTTGATGTCGTCAATCCCGATGACACCTGCCATGTATTTATAAGCGATATCATAAGAATTGCTGTTATTTCCGTAAGCCACTCCAAGCCGATAACTTGTCTTCGTGTTCATATCTGGTGTATCCATAGATATCGTTACCAGACGGTAAGCTGGCGTTACCCCATCTGGAGCAGGAATTGGAACATCCTTGTCAATGGTAAGGTTTGTTGGAGGGTTACCGTCGATCGTTACGGAACCTTTACTGCTGAAAGTATTGCCTGTATCCTCCACCAGGACGACAGACGTTAACCGGCCAATCCCTGTACCTGCGGTTGAGCCGTCTGTAACCGTTGGCACGTTATTCAGTAGAGAATAATTCTTGGCGTTGTAACTGAGATTGAGGCTAACGAACGGACTCTTCTTATTATAGTAATAAACATTCCGGGTCACCGACATGGTGTCGGAACCATTCTTGATATTAATGGTAAGAACGTTTAAGCCCTGGGTAAGCTTCAAACCTGATGAAAAGAATTTACCGGATGGCAGCAGTGTCGAAGTGAGGGTCGCATCATTATTTACCGATACGGTTACGTCCGTTGCATTGCGGACCTCACCTTGGATTGAAATCATTTCTTTATCCGAAACCGCTTCGGAGCCTTCATTCAGCGGTACCTCTCCGAGGCTGGTTCCAGTCATCTTCAAATCTGTCACATAAGGAATCTGATCATACAGCACATAAAATACGTCTGTACGAGTAATCCCGTTCTGCGAACCTGAGAATGTGATCTTGTTAAAGCCTGAGAAGAGTGGCAATTTATTCGCTTTAAATTTTTGTGCTGTCGACGAGGTGTCTGCTACAATATTTCCATCTTTAAAATGGGTCGGATCCGTCACCCACTCAATGGTTCCATCTGCCAGTGTTTTAGAGCTCAACTGCTCGACTTTTGCTTTAAGCGTATTCTCACTGACATAGGAGTATACACCGGTTACGTCCAGTGTAGAGATGCTGGAAACATATACGTTGGTTCGGTTAATTTGCGTGCCCGAGTTATCGGTGGTTAACAGTGAAGTCTGCCGGAGTACCAGATCATCGGGAATAAAGTAGGTTGCGGGTGCTCCCGGGTCTGCATGTACAGGCTGAGCTAAACCTGCAGGAAACAATGAAACGATCAATGCCATAAGCATGATCCAGACATACGTCTTCTTAGTGCGGTGCATAAATGTTTGATCTCTCCTTTTCGCCTAACTTTTGTGAGATTTCCGGTAATCATGACTGGAAATTCCAATTGATTCTCTTATTCTTTGTATCGGATACTTTCTTCCTATTTTTTAGGTGAAACTAGAAAAAAAGTCCCCCCTTGAAAAATAGAAGGCACAAAAAAACGCCGCACCCCCAGGTGCGACGTTCCACTTAACAATATATAATTGCACAACGCTTATTATCTTACCCTAATTATGACGGTTCTCACTAACCTTCATCCGCAGCCGGGCGATCAGATTCAGGATCGGCCGCTTCGTCTTGCCGACGAGGCCGATGATCTCTGCGCCGATTTGCAGGAAGAACATCATGATGCAGATCACGACGAACGTGACCCAGTTCGCTTCATACATCGCCGCTGAGGACTGGATGACCGCCAGGACGCCGAAGAACGCGGCGATACCATACACGATCAGCACCGACTGGCGGTGGCTGAAGCCGATTTCGCGAAGGCAGTGATGCAGGTGGCCCTTGTCCGGTGCGAAGATCGGTTTCTTCTGCATCCAGCGGCGGACGATTGCAAAGAACGTATCCGACAGCGGCACGCCGATGATGATCAGCGGGGTGATGAACGAGATAATCGCGATCTGCTTGAATCCAAGCAGAGAGAGCATCGCCAGACAGAAGCCCAGGAACAGCGATCCCGTATCCCCCATGAAAATCTTGGCCGGGTGGAAATTGAAGTACAGGAATCCGACGATGGCGCCGAGAAGCAAGAGACACAGCATAGCGACCATCATGTTGCCCATCAGCAGGGACATCACGAGGATGGTGCCGATCGCGATGCCGGATACGCCGGCTGCCAAGCCGTCGAGACCGTCGATGAGGTTAATGGCGTTCGTTACGCCGATAATCCAAATGATGGTCAGCGGAATGGAAATCCAGTTTTCCAGCGAAGAATAGTTATCAGCAAAAGGAATATTTACAAAGTCCACTTTGATATCGAATCCGAACACGACCACGCATGCAGCGATGATCTGTCCGAGCAGCTTCACCTTGGCCGACAGTTCGAAGCGGTCGTCGAGCGCACCGATCAGCACGATCAGCGTTCCGCCCAGCAGGAATGCCTTAATAAAGTTCGAATCCCGCATTGAGAAATGATCGGCGACAAACGGTAGCACTGCGAACATGGCTAGTATAAAAGCAAGATATATGGCTAAACCGCCAAGCCGGGGCATAATTCGCGTATGCACTTTTCGGGCATTCGGTACGTCCACGGCTCCGATCTTCACCGCCAGCTTCTTGACGAGCGGCGTCAGGACCAGTGCCAGGATGAGCGACACGATACATCCGATGATGGCTAGCATTAACATGTGATTGTTCAACCCCCAATTGTTCTACCGGATTGAATTATACTCTGATCGAAAAATAAAACCAATCCCGTTTTTTCGCAAAATATCGGGTTATTCAAGACGATTTCATCTTTTTATCTGGGTTTTGTTAGGTTTTCTTTATCCCGCAGCACTTTCGCTACGAATTTCGGCAGCGCAAGCATTCTTTTGGCTCGCGTCGGTTCCTTCAGCAGGCGGTATAACCACTCCGCCCGCAGCTGCTGGAACAGCTTGGGAGCCCGCTTGGACTTGCCGGAAATGACGTCGAAGCTTCCGCCGACGCCCATCATGACCGGTACGCCGAGCTGCTCCTTGTAACGCGCGATCCAAGGCTCCTGCGTATCTACGGCGCGTGCCACGAACAGAATGTCCGGCTCCGCTTCGCGGATCGCCGCGATCACATCGGCGTCCTGCTCCTGGGAAAAGTAGCCATCACGAAATCCCGAGATTTGAATCCCCGGATACTGCAAATGTAACCGCTCCGCCGTCGCCTGAATCACTTCGGACGTCGAGCCGAGCAAATACACTTTCCAGTGATAGTCTTCTCCGACCTTCATCAATTCATGTAGGAGGTCAAAACCTGCAACGCGTTCCTTCACGGGCGAGCCGGCCTTATCCGCCGCCCATACCACGCCCGTCCCGTCCGGGACGAGCAGATCGGCTCCCCTCATGACGTCCATGTAAGCCGGGTCCTGAAGGGCCGTCATCACCATAATGGGATTGGCGGTAATGATCTGATGCGGCCGGCGCTCACCCGACTGGATGAGTCCGCTTAAATATTGAACGGTATCGGTCATGCCCCATCGGCTCACCGGGATGCCAAAAATCGGCACCGTGGGCACTTGGCTTGGTTGGTTCACGCTATAATCACCTTATCCTTTATTGCTGCTGCAAAAAATCAATAATATGCTGCGCCGGAGCCTGCGCCTCTTCCTTCAGCACCGCGATGCGCTCGCGGTTCGCCTCCTGCCAGAGGCTGTTCTCGCTCAGCAGGCGGGACACCTCGCTCTTCAGCGCCTCAGGCGCCAGCGAAGCGCTTGTCCCTACAGGCTCCAGATCCAGCCGCTTCAAAAAGTTATCGATCTTCGGATCATAGGACACGCCGATCATCGGCACCAGCTGATTCGCGGCATAGATGAGGCTGTGCAGCCTCATGCCGATGACCACGTCGCAGCGGCCAACCTCGGCCAGCATCTCCTGCGGGTGTACCGCATCATGGGACACCGACACGACGCTGCCGCTCGCGGATACATCGCTCATCCGGTCGATGATTTCCTGCGATGCTTTCACATCGTCCGGCAAATGGAAAGGCAGGAAGCGCAGATGCACCGCCTGCTCCTGGCACAGCTTGCTCAGCCCGTCGGCCATCGCCTGCAGCTCCCGGCGCTCCGGATCCCAATACCGGACCGAGATGCCGATTACCGGCAGTGGACGTTCGGCGTCCTGCTGCAGCGATTCCGGCTTCTTGTCGCCGGTCGTCAGGCCCATCACCGGGTCAGGCACGACCTGAACCCGGTTCCAGCCCAGCCCCATGCGCTCCAGCAGGTGTGCCGATTCTTGATCCCGAACCGATATATATTCACATTTGTTAAATACGCTTTTGATGAACGGGTGAAACAGCTTCCGGTTGACGGGCCCAATCCCTTGAGAGTAGATAAAGACCGGCTTCTTCAGCCACTGGGCCAGCTTGATCACCCCGAGATAATAAGGGATCGTCTTGGGGCTGGTGGCATCCTGCAGCAGGCTGCCGCCGCCGCTGATCAGGCCCGAGCTTTCCTTCAGCGCCTGTCTCACTTCGCCCAGCTTCATCCGGTGTACCGCGTCCACGCCGTAGGTGGCCTTGGTCCACTCAGGATCGATGGAGAGAACCACCGGCCGAATCGAAACGCCGGCTGCCTTCCCCCGCTCCACCAGAGCGGTCAAGATCGATTGGAGCACCGCCTCATCCCCGCTGTTCCGGAACCCGTAGTATCCGGAGATGACTACGGTCTTCTGAGAGGTGGTACCCATCGTTTCCAACACCCTTCCAGTACTTGCCATACGCCAATGGCGATCAGGCCAAAGATAAATCCGAGACCCAGACCGAGCAGGTCACGAACGAACGAAATTTTCATCGGCGAGTGGATATGCGCGAACGTATCCACCATCGACAGCTGGCCGATTACCGCAAAGATCATCAAGTAAACGACGTTGCGGTATCTAAGCGACACGAAAATGCCCAGCAGGAACAGCGCGTGTGCAACGAGCTCCTTGTTCCGGGGACGAACGTGGAACGTGTTTTCCAGAATCGTGCGTAACGTCATTTCAATCGAGCTGACGCTTCCCCCGTTGCCGGTGCGGCTCAGATAATATAAGCCTAACACACCAATGACCCCTGCTGCCACTACCCAGGTCAGCGTAATCGGAGTGCGGAATAATTTACCGATTTGCTGCAGCGGTTTGCCGCCGCGGTACAGCACGACATAAATCGCGATGAGACCGATTGGGGCCAAATGCAGCAGGCTGACGCCGCGGAACTGATTCAGCACCAGGCTGTAGGTGATGTTGTTCAGCAGCGCGATGACAAAAGGAATCGCACTCATCGAAATAATCGCCGTCTTGATATAAGTCACAACCGCATGAGCCAACCGGCGTCCAGACGTAAGCCCGGCATTGGCCGCGTTCATCTCGTTCAGCTTTCTGACCGCCAGCAGCACGGCAATCGTCGGTGCGCTGATGGCCACGAGCAGAGCCAGCGCTTGCTCAAACAGCGTCGGCTTGAGGACATACAGTCCTGCACTGCCGATTAACCCAAGCACAAACGCGATCAGGGTCAGTGCCGGGATAAAGTAAGAAACAAGGAGCGCAACGAAGGCAACCCCGCCGAGCACGACAACCATTTTAAAATAACGCTGTCCGGCCGAATCATAAATATGGAATGCTCCCGCTTGTCCCATTTTGAAGCCGTTGTTCTCCATCTGCTTGATGGCATTTCCCGGCTCCTGCAAGGTTTTCACGATATTTTCCACAGAGTCGGTAATCGTGGCCTTGGTTACGTTGCGGGATGGAGCGACATTGATATACAGCATCCGGATGTTCCGGTCCTTCGTCGCCAGCGCAAACCGGTCGGCGATCGTCTCCGGACTCAGCGCCGCAGCATCACGGTCGCTCAGGGAGTACAGACGGGCTACGTTGTAATCCGTATCGTAGGCCAGCTTGGACAACCCCTTCTGCGGCTGCTTCAGGTTCTCGATGGCCGCAATGCCGATCCCGTATTGGTTCAGCAGGTTGGCAAAGCCCTGCAGGCTGTTCATATCCTCATTGTCATTGAAGCCTTTAACGGAATCGCCCTCAAACAATACGCGTTTGACGCCGTTCGCCTGATAGTAGGCCAGCAGCTTGTCCATCGCTTCCTGGTTGTAAGGAAGGCTGTCGGACATCCGCGGCACGATGTTAAATCCTTTGCTGCGCAGCATTTCGAATGCAATCGGATCTGGCTGCATTGGCTTGAGCACGGCATCCTCCGGGGAAGTTTCCAGAATCAGGCCCTTCTGCCCGTTGAATTCCCATGGCTTGACGCCGATGCCGATCCCCGTAAAGGTGTCTTCGATCAGGGGAGACAAGCGTCCCGCATTCTCTTCGTTCGTAAACAGAATATAGGTATAGTTATCGTTGGTCGGGATGACGCTCTTCGTCATCGAGGCGACGTCCCCCGCATTAAACATCATGATGCGGCGGGATTTTTTAAAATCGTCCAGCGTACTCTCGAACATCGCCATGCTCGTCACGCCCGCCGCCTTCAGCTGATCCAGCTGCTGCTGAAGGTATTCCTCCGGATGGGCTTGATACGAAGCCGTCTCCACCAGTCCGCGATAGTTATACACCAACTCTACGTTATTGGAAGATGACTCCGTCCGGTAGCGGTCATAAATCACCGGAATTGCGGCGATTATGCCCAGCACGACGAGAATCCACAGCCATTTGCGGGATGCCGTGTTCCAACGCTGCCATTTCTGATGCACCAAAAGTACCTCCTCATAATAACTCCGGGAATCCGCAGCGTTCTTCTTCGAACACGCGGCCTCCCGGAATATCCATTTCTTAAATGTTAGGCGTCAACCCTTGCCATCACTTCATCCGACAATTTCTGAATCCGCGCATTCGCATCATCCAGAGAATCGCCTCTCACGGCAAAGTATACCTTGATCTTCGGCTCTGTCCCCGATGGGCGCAGGCAGAACCATGAACCGTCTTCCAGCATATATTTCAGCACGTTCTCCTTCGGCAGGCCGTCCAGCCCTTTCGAATAATCCAGCACCTGCGTAACAGTCTTTCCTGCCACCGTCTGCGGCGGGTTGCTGCGCCAATCGGACATTTTCGCCTGGATTTGGGCCAGGCCGTCTTTGCCTTTCAACGTGCGGGACTCCAGTTTCTCCTGGAAGTTGCCGAACTGCTCATACAGTTCCTGCAGCACTTCGTACAGCGTTTTGCCTTGAGCCTTGTAGTAGGCACCCGCTTCACAGATAAGCAGCGAGGCCAATACGGCGTCTTTATCGCGGGCATAGTTGCCCGCAAGGTATCCGTAGCTCTCCTCGTATCCGAACAGATACGTATGGGAGCCGGTCTTCTCGAACTGGGTCATTTTCTCCCCGATGTATTTAAAGCCGGTCAGCGTGTTGAACACTTCCGCCCCAAAATGCTCGGCGATCGTCGCTCCCATCTCGCTGGTCACGATCGTTTTGATGACCGCCCCGTTGCTTGGCAGCTTGCCTGCTTCTTTTAATTGGCTGAGCAAATAATAAATCATGAGTGCCCCGGACTGGTTACCGGACAATACGACAAATTCTCCTGCCTGGTTCTTCACTACCGCACCCATGCGGTCGGCATCCGGGTCGGTTCCGATCAACAAATCAGCACCGATCTCCTGCCCTACCTTCATGGCCAGCGTGAACGCTTCGCGTTCTTCCGGATTCGGAGATTTCACGGTGGAAAATTCGGCGTCCGGCTGCTCCTGCTCCGCTACGATATGCACGTTCGTAAAGCCGACTTCCTCCAGCACGCAGCGGACCGGAATATTTCCCGTTCCATGGAGCGGCGTGTAGACGATTTTAAAATCTTTGCCAAGCGTCGAAGCAATCGCCTCGCGGTTAACGCTGACATTGGCTACGGTGCGGATAAACGCATCGTCATCCTCTTGGCCGAGCCACACGAGCAGCCCCTTTGCTTCCGCTTCCTGCTGATCCAGCCGCTTCACCGCAGCGAAGGAATCGACCTGCTGGATGTAAGAGATGACCTTCTCCGCTTCGTCAGGGACGAGCTGTCCACCCTCGGCGTTGTACACCTTGTACCCGTTATACTCCGGCGGGTTATGACTCGCCGTAATAACGATGCCTCCGGTCGCTCCCAAATGGCGCACGCTGAACGACAGCTGCGGTGTCGGGCGCAGGGATGGGAACAGCTTGGCTGTGATACCGTTGCCTGCAAGCACCAGAGCGGCCTCCAGCGCAAACTCCGGCGAGAAGTGGCGGGAATCATGGGCGATCACTACTGAAGGCGTGCCTTCGGCCGAACCGTGCTGCTCCAGTATGTAGCGTGCAAATCCTTGCGTCGCCTTGCCGACGGTGTACCGGTTGATGCGGTTGCTTCCTGCACCGATCACGCCGCGGAGGCCGCCTGTGCCAAACTCCAAATCTTTGTAAAAACGGTCTTCCAGCTCCAGCGGCTGATCGGACAGCCCTTCGAGCTCCCGTTTCGTTTCTTCATCTATAGAAGGATCTTGAAGCCATTGCTTGACATTTTCACTTGCTTGATTGCTGAGCTCTTGTGTCATTACTGCTTCTCCTTTCCATAATAAGAATGATGGGTACTTAAGATTGTGCGGGGTCGGACAGGGCGAACATGATGTCGCCTTCCGCGACGACTTTATCGTCGACCTTGGCTACAGCGTGTCCCTTCCCGATGCTTCCCTTCAGGCGGGTAATTTCGACCTCGAGGCGAAGCGTATCTCCAGGCACCACTTGTCCACGGAAGCGGAAGTTGTCGAGACCGGCCAGAAAGCCGATTTTGCCCCGGTTGCTCTCTTCCTTCAAAATAGCGGCTGCTCCAACCTGCGCCAGCGCTTCGGTGATCAGCACGCCTGGCATAACCGGATATTCCGGAAAGTGGCCGATAAAGAAAGGCTCATTAATGGTAACGTTCTTGATCCCGACCGCACGCTTGCCCACTTCCATCTCGATGATGCGGTCCACCAGCAAAAACGGAGGCCGGTGCGGGATGATCTCCTGAATTTCTTTCACGTTAAGCACGTCTCTCATACTCCTTCCAAATAGGCGAATCACCGCAACTTTCAAGGGTTATACTGCATAAAATCCATAGATTTCGGAAAAAACTAAACTATCCTTCACCCTCTGCAGAAGTGAAGGTTCAGATAAGGGGCCTTTCTCCGGTATGCCGATCCTGATGAACGGCACGGGGGAGGCCCTTTTGTACGGGCTTCGCAAGTCCCCCATCATTATACATTTTCCGAGCAAAAAAAGAAAACTCCCGAATGGAAGGAGTTTTCTGTCAAAAGTCAGCGGTTAGGCGCCCCGTCAGGGCGCAAATACCAAATCGATCACATGCTGCCAAGTCTTCCATTGAAACACGTCGGACAGGCTCTGTTTGCCGATAAAGACATAACCGAAGGTCATCCCGCCAACCAGAGCGAGCAGCAAAAACAGCGGAATCATCCAGCGGATGACGATTCTCCATCTTGCCGTCTTCCGCACGGCCGGTTTCGCTTTGCCAGCTGCTTGGGTTTTCTCACTCATTGCAGAACTCCTATCCACGGATATTGTTCGCCAGATTCATCATCGTGTCGCTGGATGTCAGTGCCCGGGCGGATAGCTGATAAGCGCGCTGCGCCTGCATCATATCCGTTATTTCTTGTGCATAATCGACATTCGACTGTTCCAGATATCCCGAACGGATGGTTGTCCCGGAGGCGGCTGCGGTATAAGGGGCGTTGCCGAACACCTGAGCTTTCGTCAGGTTGGCGGGAATGACAAACAGGTTGCCGTCCATCTGCACCAGCGCATCCGGGCGGACCGGCGATGCCAGCTGAATGGTAGTCACGGCGTTTGTCCCGGTCGCATCCGACACCATCAGGCGTCCGTCCTTATCAACGGCTACCTTGGCATCATTCGCAACGGAGATCTGTTTGCCGTCCGCATCCAGAACGAAGTACCCCTGATTGTTGACCAGCACCATGTTATCCAGCTTGGCAGGGTCGGGATCGGGCACAAAATGGAATGCGCCTTCCCGGGTATACGCCGTGCGTCCGTTCGCTTCGACCGCAAACAGGCCCGTGCCCTCAATGGCGAGATCCATCGGATTGCCCGTCTGATTCAGCGGTCCCTGCTGCATATCCCGGGTGACTTCCGTCATCCGCATGCCAAAACCGTTATTGTATCCAAGCGGGGAAACCCGTCCGTTCTGCTTGAAGCCGTCCGGCTGCTGCGTGACCGTCGTCAGCACGTCCTCGAAGGAACTGTCCTTCCGTTTGTAACCGTCCGTATCGATGTTGGCGATGTTATCCGCGATCACGTCCAGCTTCCGCTGCAGCGCATTCATGGATACCATCGCGCTGATCATGGAGTTATTCATTTACGTCCACCCTCCCTAGTCCGTAGCATCCTATACCTTGCCGACCTCGTTGACAGCCTTATCCAAACTTTTATCATAAAATTGCACGACCTTCTGATTGGCCTCATAGGCCCGAAGCGCCGTGTTCATGTCTACGACCGCCGCGGAGGAATCCACGTTGGACTGCTCCAAATAATGCTGCCGCACTTCTACGCGGTCGGCGTTACCCAACGCGCGGACACCGGCAGCTGCGGTATCATCCACCTTGAACAATCCGTCACCCGTACGCACCATCTGGCCGGGCTGCCCCACGACGGCAATGCCAAGCCGTGTTCCGGGCGCACCCGTTGCGGGATTCAAAATAAACCCCTGCTCGTTCACTTTAAGGCTGTCCACCGAGCCTGTCAACCGAATGGGCCGATTATTGGCATCCAATACCTGGTATCCGGCCGAAGTCAGCAGCAAACCGTCCGGAGTCACCTGGAAGCTGCCGTCTTTCGTATACCCGATTTCCCCATCCGCATTGCGGACGGTAAAGTACGCCTCCGGCTTGTAGGTCACCTTGCCGTCCGGGTCAATGTACTTGCCGGATTGGTCGAACGGAATGTTCTGGCCCGTTGCCGGATCAGTGACTTCAATATCGGATACCAGCGCAAAATCGGTCGGCTTCTCGCTCTCCGTAATGACGCCCTGCTGATACATGGATAAGCTTTCTTCGGCAAAAACGCCCGTGTTCAGCTTGCCGAGCCGCGGGTTCGGATTCTCCGCTCCCCCGCCGATCATCGAAATCAGAACCTCGGGGAACGAACGGGAAACGCTGTTCACCTGCTTGTACCCTGGGGTGTTGATGTTGGCAATATTTTGGACATCGGTATCGTGGCGGCTCTGCTGCGTCATCATGCCGGCAGCGGCGGTGTAAAGTCCTCTCAGCATTGAGATGGGGTCCCTCCCTGTTTCATGTGCTTGTTCAATGGGTAATAAAAATTTTATCTTCATCTAAATAGAAAAAAATAAAGAGCATTGTTTGCTTTACTTTTTTCTATCTAAATAGAATACATTGCTCATTTATATGAACGGGCTCCTCAGAGCCCGCGATCCATAGTACATATATCGGACATAGGCCCGGTCTTTTTTAGGGTTTTACCGCAGCCGGCTCAGGGGCCGGCCATAAGTTATTAGAATGCTTTCTTGGACACCTTGTCCAAGTGATCGAGCATGAGTCCCGTGCCTTTCACGACACAGTGCATCGGGTCTTCCGCGATCAGCACCGGCACGTGCAGCTCTTTGGCGAGCAGCTCGTCCAATCCGTCAAGCAAAGCGCCACCGCCGGTGAGAATGACGCCGCGGTCGATAATGTCGGCGGACAGCTCGGGAGGCGTCCGTTCCAGCACCGACTTGGCAGCAGCCACGATCATCGAGACCGGTTCCCACAGCGCTTCCTGAACTTCGTTCGAAGAGACTGTCACGGTAAGCGGCAGTCCGCTGACCATATCGCGCCCGCGGATATCGATCTCATCCTGGCGTCCGCCCGGACGGACGGTACCTACTTTGATCTTGATATCCTCCGAGGTGCGTTCACCGATGAGGAGCTTGTACTTATTTTTAATATATTTCACGATAGCTTCGTCGAACTTGTCCCCTGCCATTTTAATAGAAGAGGCGGTAACGACGTCGCCCATGGACAGGACGGCTACATCCGTCGTTCCGCCGCCGATATCGACGACCATATTGCCGCTTGGCTGATAAATATCCATACCCGCGCCAATGGCTGCGGCTTTCGGTTCTTCTTCCAGGAACACATCCTTGGCTCCGCTTCGCTCGGCGGCTTCCCGGATGGCCTTCTGTTCAACAGAGGTAATATTCGTAGGCGCGCAGATCAGAATCCGCGGCCGGCTGCTCCAGCTGCGTCCTCCCACACTGCTGATGAAGTACTTCAGCATCGCTTCCGTAATCGCAAAATCCGCAATGACCCCGTCGCGCAGCGGACGAATCGCCACGATATTCCCAGGCGTGCGGCCAACCATTCTCCGGGCTTCTTCCCCGACGGCAAGGACTTTTTGGGTGTCGCTTTCGATCGTCACGACGGAAGGCTCGTTCAGTACAACCCCCCTCCCTTTGACATGAATCAGCACGTTGGCTGTGCCAAGATCAATTCCAATATCCTTGCTAAACATCATGAAAAGAGCCCCCAAAGTATTATTTTATGGTAAAAGAGTCCCTGTTACCGCTTATCGAAGTCCCATTTCGACAGGATGTGGCAGGAAGTTATGTATTTTTGGGAAAAAGGGATCACATTTTTCGACCTTATACCATCTTTTAACATATCATACTTCAGGGGAGGGATACAATGGGCACAGGTGTGCCCTGCCGCAAGATCATATGAACCGGGCCCGGAAGCCCAGATGGTCAGGCTTTGGCGGAAACGACGGCTTCCCGTTTTTTTCCGCTGGTCTTTTTATACTTAATCTTGGTCGCTTCGCCTCCCCGGAGATGACGGATCGATTTGTGGTATTCAAGAATGTGCTTAACCTGATCAGCCAGATCGGGATTGATTTCCGGCAAACGTTCGGTCAAATCCTTATGCACTGTGCTCTTCGATACGCCAAATTCCTTGGCAATGGTTCGGACCGTGTGTCTCGTTTCCACGATACAACGACCAATTTTAATGGTCCGTTCTTTGATGTAATCGTGCACGCTCCCGCCTCCCTACTGTGGATAGTTTGGTACATTATATGAGGGGCGTGCCTATATATTCGCGCTTTCCAAGCCTGACAAGCTCCGCAAGGCCCATTTATTTTACGGACAGCGCAAAATAACCCCGCAAATCGAGGGGGCTGCCAAGAGCCTTTTCCCGCCATTCACAAGGGTTTGCACACAAAAAGGCAGGGATTGTCCCTGCCTTTAGGCTTATTTTTTCTTCACGCTTTCGGTTATTGCTTCGGAAGAACGGTTTCCGGATTGACTGGTGTTCCCTTGTCGTACACTTCGAAGTGTACGTGGTTGCCCAGTTCCTTCTCGATTTCGCTGCGTCCGGCGGTGCCGATCGTATCGCCCTGCTTCACGGTGTCGCCCAGTTTAACTTTGGCGTCCGAGAGGCTTTGGTAGACCGTCTTGAGGTTGTTGTCGTGGGTAATCTCGATCACGGTTCCCGTCAGCGGCGGGTTCAAATCGACGCGAGTGACTTTTCCGCCGAGAGCGGCTTTGACGTCAAACGCCTGGTCATCTGCGCGGGCCAGGTCGACGCCGACGTTCGGAGTGAACGTGTCATCGTACTGAACCATCGCGGCTTGATGATTTTCTTCGGTACCATTTTCATCATAGAACGGCTTCACGACTTTTACATCTTTGGCATTCGCCACCGGCCAAACCATACCTTCGGCATTGGCGGTTACTTCAACAGCATTGTCCTTGGCGTCTGTGGCAGTGTCCTTGCTTGCTGCAGCATCCGAAGCGGTAGTAGATTGCTCCGTTACTTTAGCGGGGTCTTGGGTAAGGTTCTTCTGGCTGGTATCCTGGTAGACCCACACTAAGGTTAGTATAATTGCTGCTGCGGCCACGTAAGCTGCCGGGTATACCCACCGTTTGGACAACAGCTTTTTCCACGAAGAAGGCTGATTTACAGGCTCTCCTTGCACTTTTTTAGGAGCTTCGCCGTGGTTTTGACTACTTTTGTTTTGTTCATTCATATGTTTATCACCTCAGTAACATTGTTACCGGGGCGGAATCTTTTATACGTATCTCTTTATATTATTTTTTCAAGGTTTTGAGAGCAGTTTTGAAGCTTGCATAAAATCGATGCCCGTATAGTAGTGTTTGAGAATTTGCGTGGCGGTCGAGCCTTCCTTGGCCATCCCGTCCGCGCCCCACTGGCTCATCCCGACGCCATGCCCGTATCCGTACGTGGTGATCTGGATGTCGGCCCCTGAGGTCTTCCAAGTAAACTCGCTGGACCGCAGGTTCAGCTTCTCTCTCACTTCCCGGCCGCTGAACACATGACCCCCGATGGAAATCTCTTTAATCCGGTGCCCCTCCGTCGTAGACAAGACTTGAATGAAAGGCTGACCCGTCGATACCGTGATAGCCTGTCCGGCCAAACCGAGCTTGTTGATAAAATCCTTGCGGCTGATCGTGACCGTTTCCTTGTATCCCGGCGCCAGCTCTTTGTCCCATGGACTCGTTACGCTGCGGAGATACGGGATGTCTTCCTTCCAATAGTCTTCCGAATTTTCGGTATACCCGTTGCTGGTAGAGAAAAAGGATGCCGTAATCGGCTTGCCTTTATAGGTCATGATCGTATTGCGAGTTTCCTGCACGGCCCGCTGCAGCTTGGCCAGCTCCGCGGATTTCCCCTGCGCCTTCCATTCCTTCTCCAATACTTCCTTGGAAATATACGCCTGGTGGCTGACCGTATCGGTCACCATCGCCTTGCGGTCCGGCACGCCGCTCGTGTCGCCGTCAACGAGGCGGCGGACGATAAAGGTGCGGGCCGCGATCGCCTGCGCTTTGAGCGCCTCAAGCTCAAAGTCCGCCGGCATCTCGGCCGCCAGCACGCCGGTGACGTAGTCTTCCATCGGCAGCACTTCCACTTGTCCCGTCTTCGTCAGATAGACGGACACGTTCGGCAGCTGCGCCTCCGCTTGCGGCGCAGCGGGCTTGGCCGGTGCCGGCGCCGGAATGGGCGCGGGCACCGGTGCAGGGTGGTGGTTCGTCGACACCACCACCAGCGTGGGCAGCAGCAGCGCCAGTGCGAGCACCCCGCCCGCCCCCCACAGGGCTGCTGGGGGCACCTTGCGGGCGCTGCCCGGGCGGCGCGGCCCTTTGGCCGGGCCGCGGCTTGGCGGCGGCGTCCATGGGCGCCGCCCTGGGGTGTGCCGGGCGCTGCCAGGCGCGCCCGGGGCCTCGGGCCGGAGCGTGCCTTGGCGCTCCGGCCTCGCCGGCGCTGCAGCCTCTGGCGGCTGCGCAGCCTGGCCGGGCAGCAGCGTCAGCTGCGGCCTGCCCGGCTGGGGGGCCGTGCTTCTCGGATCATCCGGCGTGAGCGCTTCGCTTCTGGGAGCGACGGGAATTTTTAATTGTGTGCGTGGATCCTTCATATTCTCTCAAACCTCCGTCCATGCTTCGTCTTCGTTACTAGACCTTCCGGATACCGGCTGCGCGGCGGGCAGATATCGATGGGACGCGGCGCTATCGTCCGCTCCCGTCTTCACCGTTCACATCCGATATTCATACATATGAGAGGCTTGAGAGTGATAGAACCCTTTTTAAGAGAAACAGAGATTGTGCCTTCCAAGCAAAGAGAACCTTCCATTCCTTAAGAGAACAAATAGGCTGGGTCAGAACCAGATACCCTGCATTGTATAAGAAGAAGTATGAACTGGCCCAGAGCCGAAACGGCCCCGTGATATCGGCTAGGATCGTTCATTCACTCGGAAAGCTCTCTTTATAATAAGAAGGACTTTGATGGGGGTGACGAAAACGAAGGAGATGGTGGATCGCGGACAAGTCGACGACAGAAAAGACCAGGCCGCAATGGGCCTGGTCTTTTCTCAGCTGCTTATGGTGGATGGCCGCGTAGCTCCGGCCATTTGTTTGTTTACAGTACAATGAATCGTTTCCAGTAAAATGTTCCGCCTATCACAAGATCAAATAAGGACTTACACCCAAGTCGGCTGCACATTCACCAGCTTGACTTCCTCTTCCTTGCTGTCCGCCTCTTTCTTGGCCGCTGCCGGCTGAGTCAAGGTCGGCTCATCGACGGAAATCCGCCAAATATCGGCTCCCAGGCCTTGCAGCTTCTCTGCCAGGTGAACGTAACCCCGGTCGATATGATGCGTTCCACTGACCTCTGTCGTTCCTTCTGACACGAGGCCCGCCAGAATCAACGCTGCTCCGGCCCGAAGGTCGGTAGCGCATACCTTGGCGCCTGTCAGCTTGGCACCGCCGGTTACGATGGCCGTACGGCCCTCAACCTTGATCTCCGCATTCATCAGCTGGAACTGGTCCACGTGCATAAAGCGGTTCTCAAACACCGTTTCGGTCACGACACTCGTGCCCTCCGACTTGAGCAGCAGCGCCATCATTTGCGACTGCATGTCGGTCGGGAAGCCCGGATACGGAAGCGTCTTGATATCAACCGCTTTGAGCGGATGGTTCGCCTTCACGCGTACGCCGTTTTCGCCTGGTTCGATCTCAACGCCCATCTCCTCAAGCTTGGCAATCACCGGACCCAAATGATCCGGAATCGCGCCTTCAACGTACACGTCTCCGCCGGTAATCGCGGCCGCCACCATGTAGGTGCCTGCTTCGATCCGGTCCGGAATGACCGTATGCTCGGTACCGTGCAGCTTCTCCACGCCTTCGATCCGGATAATACCGGTACCGGCACCGCGCACTTTCGCGCCCATGCCGTTCAGGTAGTTCGCCAAATCGACAATTTCCGGCTCTTTCGCCGCATTTTCGATCACCGTCACGCCTTCAGCCAGCGTGGCGGCCATCATAATATTTTCAGTAGCGCCTACGCTGGCCACGTCCAAATAGATCTTGGCCCCGCGCAGTCTGCCATTACTTTTCGCTTCAATGTATCCTTGTCCCAGGCTGATTTCGGCACCCAGCGCTTCAAAGCCCTTCAGATGCTGATCGATAGGTCTTGTACCGATGGCACACCCGCCCGGCAGTGAAATCCGCGTATGGCCCATTCTCGTGAGCAGAGGACCCATGACCAGAAAAGACGCCCGCATCTTCCGCACCCACTCATAAGGTGCCTCACATGAGGAAATCGTTTGGGCATTGACCCTCATTACATCGTTTTCGTATGTAATGACTGCACCTATGGATTCCAATACTTTACTGATTGTAATTACATCGTCAAGAGGAGGCGCATCGATAATGATGCTTTCTCCTTCTTCCCCAAGAAGAGAGGCAGCGATGATCGGAAGAACAGAATTTTTTGCCCCGCTGACTTTCACGCTTCCGGTCAGTTTATTGCCACCGCGGACGATAAATTTGCTCATCATGATTCCCTCCGCGTCCAATTTTTCCTTTATTTCTGGATATTCAAGAAATTACATTGCTAATTCCCTAACTTCCATCATAACACTGACCTTTTGACGGATACAAGCGTTTTTTGGCGAATATGCTCCGGAGGAACTATCGCTTCAAGCCAGCCGGCAACAGGGCACGCTAAGCGGGATGAGTTACGAAATCAGACTTTTTCGGTTCCAGGTCCACATCTTTTTTAAACGTGTAAGGCTGTCCTGCCACCTTCGGCAAGTGGAACCGCCAGCCTTACCTAAACTGTTCTTTTTCATTGTTGACATAAAAAAATGTTATTATTCGACATCTTTCAACCATGTTCAGTTGCTGAAGTCCTACAAGCAGCCTATCAGTGATATAACCAAACGTTGACGGCTTAAAACATATACCGGATCATGTTGCTCCAGCCGATATAATCGAGCAGAAATTTAGCGACGAAATGCCCCAGTACTACCGCCAGCAGCAGCTGCAGCAGCTTCCCTTGAGCTCCCTTCGGATGCCTGATAAACAGGTCCAGCTTCAAGTTCTGGAGCGCCCACCAAGACAAACCGATGCAGAACAAAGACACCACAATGGACATCAGACCGCTGACTCCGATGGTGCTTGATATGTTCTGTGATACGTCCGAATCCATGCCCTTACCTCCATCATCACTTGATTTGAATAAAGAATAACGATGAACGCTGGGTGTCCCTTCCAGCAACCAAGCTCATCAAGGGACTATTATATAATACTTGCCTTGACCTCAAGAATCCAGTTCCAATTCCTTTATTTTTGAATAATTTATCGTAAAGCGCTTTCTGTCTAATTTCCTCGGAAATAATTAGGTCATTTGGACTAGTCAGCACCTATATTCTATATGGAATATGGGGATTGTATGACAGAAGAATCCCCTGGTTTCATAGGAACTATACCTTCGGTTTTTCCCGTTTCAATAAAAAAGCCTGTCTCTTTAACGAGACAGGCTCTCTGTACTATTATTTACGACCGGCCACATTGATCCGGTTAATCGCTTTTTGCAGGGCCATTTCCGCACGGCGGAAATCGATCTCATCCTGCTTGCCCGCTGCCAAACGGCGCTCGGCCCGCTCTTTGGCGGCACGTGCGCGTTCAACATCGATCTCTTCAGGAAGCTCTGCGCTCTCAGCCAGAACGACAACCTTGTCTTTACGTACTTCAACAAAGCCGCCGTTAACCGCGATCTCGGTAGTTTTCTTGCCGCTCGTCACGGCAATCGGAGCAACCCGCAGCGGGGTGACCAACGGAATGTGGTTCGGCAAAATGCCGAGCTCACCCTCCACACCGCGTACAACCAGGCTGTCCACCTCTCCGGAATAAGCCACGTGGTCCGGTGTGACGATTTCCAATAAAAAGGTGCTCACTTACATCCCTCCCTGAATGCTCACTTCGGAAGCAGTTAGCTCCCGGCAGGACACTATTCCAACGTCTTCGCTTTTTCTACGGCTTGTTCAATCGTTCCAACGAAGAGGAAGGCTGCTTCAGGAAGGTCGTCGTGCTTGCCTTCGAGAATTTCCTTGAAACTGCGGATCGTTTCTTTAACCGGTACATAAATACCCGGCATGCCGTTAAACGCTTCGGCCACGTGGAACGGCTGGGACAAGAAACGCTGTACGCGGCGGGCACGGCCTACGATCAGCTTGTCGTCCTCGCTAAGCTCATCCATACCGAGGATGGCGATGATATCCTGAAGCTCGTTGTAACGGGCCAGGAGACGCTTAACGCCTTGAGCGACGTTGTAATGCTCTTCGCCCACGATTTCAGGCGTCAGGATCCGGGAGCTCGATGCCAGCGGATCCACCGCCGGATAGATACCCATCTCGGAAATTTTACGCTCCAGGTTGGTCGTTGCGTCCAAGTGGGCGAACGTTGTAGCTGGAGCCGGGTCCGTATAGTCATCCGCAGGCACGTAGATCGCCTGGATCGACGTAACGGAACCTTTTTTCGTGGAAGTGATCCGCTCTTGAAGCTGACCCATCTCGGTTGCCAGCGTTGGCTGGTAACCTACCGCGGAAGGCATCCGTCCGAGGAGGGCGGATACTTCGGAACCGGCTTGGGTAAAGCGGAAAATGTTGTCGATAAACAGCAGCACGTCTTTGCCTTCTTGATCACGGAAGTATTCCGCCATCGTCAGACCCGTCAGTGCCACGCGAAGACGGGCGCCCGGCGGTTCGTTCATCTGTCCGAATACCATCGCCGTCTTGCTGATAACGCCGGAATCGCTCATCTCGTGGTACAGGTCGTTACCTTCACGGGTACGTTCACCTACACCCGCGAATACGGAAATACCGCCGTGTTCCTGAGCGATGTTGTTGATCAATTCCTGGATCGCCACGGTTTTACCTACGCCGGCACCACCGAAGAGACCGATTTTACCGCCCTTTTGGTAAGGAGCGAGAAGGTCGATAACCTTGATCCCTGTCTCCAGCATTTCTGCTTGGGTCGACAGTTCGTCGTATTTTGGTGCTTCACGGTGAATCGGGCTGGAAACCTCGGAAGTCACTTCGCCCGCTTCGTCGATCGGCTGTCCCAGTACGTTAAATACGCGTCCGAGGGTAGCGGATCCTACCGGAACAGTGATTGGGCCGCCCAAATCCACTGCTTCCATACCACGAACGAGTCCATCAGTGGAGGACATGGCAATGCAGCGCACCATGTTATCGCCCAGATGGTTTGAAGCTTCCAGAGTCAAGTCAATCTGGCGTCCGCCAGCGACTGTGCCCTCAACTTTAATTGCATTGTAGATTTCCGGTAGTTGACCTCTTTCGAATTCGATGTCGACAACCGCACCCATAATGCTGACAACGCGTCCTTTGTTCATCTTTTTTGTTCCCTCCTACAAGTCTGCTGTATTCGCAAACCTAAATCGTTAGCCATGCGGCTTAACGGTATGCTCCGTGCAAGGTTCTATTATGAAATATAGATCATGTCTATCGCAGGTAACCGAAGCCGACAGACCGATTAAGGATGAATTTGCTGCTGAAAACCAGGCGGGGCTTCTCCATACGCGGACAAGCACCCCCGGGTTATGAAAACTGTTATTCGAAAATAAGACACCGTCTAAAAACCTTATACCTGAGCGTTCGCACCAGATACGATTTCCGTAATTTCCTGCGTGATCGCCGCCTGACGCGCACGGTTGTAAGACAGCGTCAATTCGTTGATCAGCTTGGTCGCATTCTTCGTCGCCGCGCCCATCGCCGTCATCTTGGCACCCAGCTCACTGGCTTTGGCGTCCAGCAGTGCGCTGAAGATCAAGGTTTCGGCATATTTAGGAAGCAGCGCTTCCAGAACGGCTTCCGGGGATGGCTCGTATTCGTAGCTGGCCACCGGAGAAGCTGCGGATTCCATGCTGTCCATCGGCAGGAGCAGATTGGCTTCCGGAATTTGCGTCAACGCGTTCACAAAGCGGTTGTAGATGACGTACAGCTCATCGATTTTGCCTTCTTCAAACTCGCGGACCGCTGCGGAAGCGATCGACTTGATGTCGGCAAACGATGGCGTATCGGACAAGTCCGTAACCTCTTTCACAATCGGAAGCTCTCTGCGGCGCATGTAGTCGCGGCCTTTCCGTCCAATCACGAACAATTCGTATTCATCATTTGACTTATGGCGTTCCTTAATCATCGTCGAGACAAGCTTCAACACGTTGGCGTTCGAACCGCCCGCAAGACCGCGGTCGGAGGTGATGACCAGGTATCCGGTTTTCTTCACGGGACGTTTCTCAAACATCGGATGCTTGATGCCTTTGGTACCGGACGCGATGCTGGAGACCACTTCCTTCAGCTTCTCGGAGTATGGACGGGAATGCTGCGCCATCTCCTGGGCTCTTCTCAGCTTGGAGGCAGCGACCATTTCCATCGCCTTCGTGATCTGCTTCGTGCCTTGAATACTTTTGATCTGACGTTTAATTTCGCGTAATCCTCTTGCCATGTTTTCACCACCTCAAAACTTTAGCAAAGCTAAAGTTACTTCGAAAGCATTTACTGCGCTTTGACATCGTCAAAGCAGACTTCGATGCGCATATCTAAAAAGATGAACCCGAGCCTTGCGGCCCGGTTCACGTCCAGGCTTACGCCATCACAGCAAAGCCTCTTTTAAATTTATCAATAGCCGCTTTCAGAGCCGTTTCGTTGTCGGCAACCAGATCTTTGGTATCGCGGATGGATGCCATGATCTCAGGATGGTTGCTTTCAAGGAACGCCAGGAATTCGCTCTCGAAACGACGGATGTCGCCGACAGGAATGTCGTCCAGGTGTCCTCTGACTGCCGTGTACAAGCTGGCTACCTGCTGCTCAACGCTGAGCGGCTGGTTAACCCCCTGCTTGAGGATTTCCATCAGTCTCGCACCACGGTTCAAACGGGCCAGCGTGGATTTGTCAAGGTCGGAACCGAATTGGGAGAACGCTTGAAGCTCGCGGTACTGGGCCAAATCCAGCTTCAAACCGCCGGCGACCTTCTTCATCGCCTTGAGCTGAGCGGAGCTACCTACCCGGGATACGGAAATACCTACGTTGATCGCCGGACGCTGTCCAGCATAGAACAGTTCGGACTCAAGGAAGATCTGTCCGTCCGTGATCGAAATAACGTTGGTTGGGATATATGCGGATACGTCGGACGCCTGTGTTTCAATGAATGGCAGAGCGGTTAATGAACCACCGCCGAGTTCATCGGACAGCTTCGCGGCGCGTTCCAGCAAACGGGAATGCAGATAGAATACGTCACCAGGATAAGCTTCGCGGCCTGGAGGACGTCTGAGGAGCAGGGACAATTCGCGGTATGCCGCTGCCTGCTTCGACAAGTCATCATAGATGATCAAGGCATGCTCGCCTTTGTACATGAAGTACTCACCCATTGCACAGCCCGCATAAGGAGCGATGTACAAGAGCGGAGAAGGCTCGGAAGCCGATGCGGTAACGACGATCGTGTAGTCCAGAGCGCCGTGACGGCGAAGGTTTTCCACGACGTGCGCAACCGTCGATTGCTTTTGGCCGATGGCGACATAGATACATTTCACGCCATTGCCTTTTTGGTTAATGATCGTATCGATCGCGATTTGGGTTTTACCCGTTTGACGGTCACCGATAATCAGCTCGCGCTGTCCGCGGCCGATTGGCACGAGAGCGTCAATCGCTTTGATACCGGTTTGCATTGGCTCATGAACCGATTTACGGTCGATAACGCCTGGCGCGCTGCTCTCAACTGGACGATAAGCAGAAGCTTCGATCGGTCCTTTGCCGTCCACTGGCTGACCAAGCGGGTTGACAACGCGTCCGAGCAGGGCTTCCCCAACAGGAACCTGCATGATGCGTCCGGTACGTTTTACTTGGTCGCCTTCTTTGATTTCCGTGTAAGGTCCGAGGATAACGACACCTACGTTGCTTTCTTCCAAGTTCAGCGCAAGGCCTACGACACCGTTGGCGAACTCGACGAGCTCACCGGCCATAACATTGTCGATCCCGTGAATACGGGCGATACCGTCACTTACTTGAATAACGGTGCCGACTTCGGCCACTTCGATGTCAGATTTATATTGTTCAATTTGACTTTTAATCAGCGTACTGATTTCTTCAGGTCTGATACTCAAGTGTCTTCACCCCTATCTACTGTGCTAGTCTGTTAAAAGACTTTTCAAGCCGTTCCAGCTTCCCTGCCAAACTGCCGTCGTACAGCATATCGCCGATGACGACTTTTACACCGCCGAGCAGATTTTTATCAATCACGTTGGTTACGCGAATTTTCTTCTTAGCCAATGCTCCAAACTCCGCGGCAACCGTTTCGATTTCCTGGTCGCTCAGCGGATAGGTGGAGTACACCGTGGCGTCCGCAAGTCCAAGGCTTTCGCCTTCGATCCGGACGTAGCTGTCCAGCAGGTCGGCGAACAGATCCGCTCTGCCCCGCTCGATCAGCATATCAACGGTGTTCATGACCGGCTGGGATACTTTGTCTTGAAGGGCCTTCTTCAGCACATCCAGTTTCACCGATACGGCAATGTTGGGCGTGGAGATAAAACGGCGGATCTGGTCATCCTGGGTAATGGCCCCAACGACGGCCTTGAGCTCCTGCTCCACTTCCAGCGTCTTCTGCTGCTGCGCAGCCACTTCAAACAGCGCCTTCGCATAACGCTTGGCTGCTATTGTCTCCCGGCTCATGGTCTGCCCCCTACCTCTTTAAGGTACTGGTCCACGAGCTCTTCCTGAGCTTTGTCGCTGCTGACTTCCTTCTCAAGCAGCTTGGATGCGATCTTCACGGATACGGCGCCCAGCTCGCTGCGCAGCTCCTGAACCGCCTTGTTCTTTTCGCTTGCGATATCGCGGACAGCGTCCTCTTTAATACGGGCAGCTTCCACTTTAGCTTGTTCCATAATTTGGTCAGCCTGCTTGCTGCTCGTTTGTCTGGATTGCTCGATAATGTCGTAAGCCTCTTTGCGCGCATTTTCCAGAGCTTTTTTCTGCTCTTCTACGTAAGCAATGGCTTGTTCGCGGGTTTGTGCCGCTTCATTCATTTGACTCGTCACAAGCTCACGGCGCTTCTCCATGATGGAGAACAACGGACCGAAAGCATATTTGCTCAGAAGCAAATACAGAATCACAAACGCAATCAATGCCACAATGAAAGACGAAGGGATAATAGTCAATCTAGTCACTCCTTTCCGGTGCACGTTCAGTCTTGTTCATCAGACAATCAGATAAGGAAGGATCCGAGAACCTTCCTTATCTGACGGCTAAAAAGAAGGCGCGGATGGCCGTGGCCTTCCCCGCCAAACCTTACTGCTTAAATTAAGCTCCTGCGTAGAACAAGAACGCGAGTACGACACCGATGATTGGAAGGGCTTCGACCAGACCTACACCGATAAACATTGTCGTTTGAAGCGTAGATTTCGCTTCTGGCTGACGAGCGATACCTTCAACCGTTTTACTTACGATCAGACCGTTACCAATACCTGCGCCAAGTGCGCCCAAACCTACTGCAATCGCAGCTGCAAGAAATGCCCAAACTCCCATTGATAAAATCCTCCTTAGAGATGTGTATTTGTTATTATTTATGTTTAGTTAAGAGTGAAGAAAGAAAACTCCAAGCTTAACTTTGAAGCTAGTGTTCGTGTTCGTCGTGACTTTCTATCATTTGTGAGATATAAACCATCGTCAGGATCGTAAAGACGAATGCCTGGATAGCGCCGACGAAAATACTGAAGCCCTGCCAAACGATGAGACCGAGTGCGGAAGCGATGTATCCGCCTACGCCGAGTGCGGTCAGTTTCAACAGAACCGAGATCAGCACTTCACCCGCGAAAATATTACCGAATAGACGCATGCCCTGCGTCAGCAGCTTCGCAAACTGCTCGATAACGTTGATCGGGAAGAAGAACCAGTAAGGTTGGAAATAGTGCTTGAAATAACTCTTTGTATTTCTGGTCATTCCCAGGAAGTGCGAAAGGAAGAATACGATAAACGCGAGCCCCATGGTAACCGAGGCATCAGCCGTAGGTGATTTCCACCAAGCCAGCTCGACTTCTTCTACATCCGGATGTTTCGCAAATTCTTCGGTGACAGATACGATTTCTTTGCCAAAGATATGCGCATGTTCCGGATCGTGGACTCCTGTAACGATACCAAAAGGAAGACCCAATAGGTTGCCGACGAAGATAAACATAATAAACGTCAATCCAAGGGACAGAAAGTGCTTCCCCTTCTTCCAATCCATCGTGCTGGAAATCAGGTTCTGGACGAATTCCACCGTCCATTCCATGAAATTCTGCAATTTCCCCGGGTTTTCGACTGACAAGTTACGGGTTGCCAGCTTCGCGATCACAAACACGATTACGGAGGTTACGATGAGCATCAGGATTGTGGAAAGGTCGAATTTTATGCCGCCCAATTCAATAATCGGTGATGTATGCATGTTTTTCTCACCCCTTTCTCAGTTGAAGGTCTACTCCTGTTTACGAGACAATCGAATCCCTATGAATAAGAGAAGAAACTGTGCCAATACCAGTGTTGCCGCTACGGCATACAGGTTAAACGTCTCCGGCCTTTGATAGGCCACAACGACGGCCAGCACACTGAGGGCTGCACGGGTCAGAAAACCCATATTTACTCTCTTGCCGCCCCCGCCTTCGACTGAATCCAACACTTTTTGCACTTTATAGCCCAAATAAAAGCTATTGGCAAGGCTGACACTGGAGCCAAGCACCATACCCAGCGCTATACTCCGGTATTGCGGGAAGACAGCAGCACCCAAGAAGCAAAGAGCCAGGAAATAAAGTGTCGCTCTAGTCAATACCCTGCGGTATTTCCATAGTTCACTCATCACTTTCCCCCATGACTGCCTTGGTGATCATAAAAACGCTTACGCCGCCAATCGCCAGACCCAGCAAAACTCCGAATGCAATCCAGAGTCCGGGTCCTCCCCAAATCTTGTCCAGCCAGGAGCCGAGATAAAAGCCCCCTAAAGTACACGCGGCCAGATCGATTCCGATGGCGCTTACAAGGCCCGCATACTTCAGAGGGCTTGCAGCATTTTTATTGGATTTTTGCGGCTTATCAGGTTGATTCATCTCTGTCCACCCTCTAATCCCAGTTCATTTTACTGAATGACCCGAGAGTTTGTCAATTGAACAAATCCGTGTCGAAACTGGCTGGAAATGTGACTTAAATCACTGCAAAAAGCCCGCAAATCCGTGTCAACCGTACAGTTTAACTGTATGCTGTACCCTTTGCCCTCAGAATATGGCTTAACTTTCCTTTGTGAACATTCTGTGAAATTGTTCAGGACGTTCATTTTTGATGCCAAAATGATGCAAAATCGCGTGGACAATCCGCTGGGATGCCTTGCCATCTCCGTATGGATTTGCGGCGCCGCTCATCGCATTATAGGCTTCCTGATCGGTCAGCAAATGCTTCGTCCGTCCGTACACTTGTTCCTCATCCGTTCCGACCAGCTCGAGCGTCCCCGCCTCGATCCCTTCCGGACGCTCGGTCGTGTCACGGAGCACCAGCACCGGCACACCGAAGGATGGAGCTTCTTCCTGAAGACCGCCGGAGTCCGTCAAGATGAGATGCGTATGCGGATAAAAATTGTGCAAGTCTACAACATCCAGCGGTTCAATCAGCTTAATTCTTGGATGATTGCCCAAAATTTGATGCGCCGGTTCTTTGACCGCCGGACTTGGATGGACCGGATACACGATGGCGATATCGTCGAATTCGTCGGCGATCCGCTTCACGGCACGGAAGATGTTCAGATGAGGCTCGCCCTGCGATTCGCGCCGGTGCGCCGTCATCAAAATCAGCCGTTTGCCCTGCGCCCAGTCGAGCACCGGATGGTGATAATCCGACTTGACGGTGTACTGGAATACATCGGTTACGGTATTGCCGGTCACGTAAATGTGGGACTCGTTCTTGTTCTCCTTCTTCAGGTTGCCTGCAGACCAGTCCGTCGGGGCAAAATGAAGATCGGCAAGCACGCCGGTCAACTGCCGGTTCATCTCCTCCGGATACGGGGAGAGCTTGTTCCACGTTCTCAGGCCCGCCTCGACATGTCCTACCTGGATCTTCTGCAGGAAGGCCGCATAGCTGGCCAGGAAGGTCGTCAGCGTGTCTCCGTGCACCAGAACGATATCAGGCTTGGCCTCTTTCAAAACCGGCTCCAGGCCCTGCAGAACGCGGATGGTCACCTCGTTCAGCGTCTGGTTCTCTTTCATGACGTCCAGATCGAAATCCGGCGTAATCTTGAACACCTCGAGCACCTGATCCAGCATCTGACGATGCTGGGCCGTTACGCAGACGACGGATTCGATATGCTCGGGATGCTTCTGCAGTTCTAAGATGAGCGGAGCCATCTTGATGGCTTCCGGGCGCACCCCGAAGATCGTCATCACTTTAATTTTTGACATATGGTTTCCCTCTCCTTACTTGGTTCCGTACAGCCGGTCTCCGGCGTCTCCCAGTCCCGGAATGATATAACCGTGATCGTCCAGCTTCTCGTCCAGGGCAGCTACATAAATGTCCACGTCAGGATGGGCTTCCTGCACGGCTTTGACTCCTTCCGGCGCGGCGATCAGGTTCATCATCTTGATCTGGGTGCACCCCCGCTTCTTCAGGACGTCGATCGCGGCAATAGCCGATCCGCCGGTCGCCAGCATCGGATCGATGACGATCAGCTCGCGCTCGGTCACGTCCGTCGGCAGCTTCGTGTAATACTCGACAGGCTGCAGCGTTTCCGGATCGCGGAACAGGCCGACATGTCCCACCTTGGCGGCGGGAATCAGCTTCAGCATGCCGTCGAGCATGCCGAGCCCGGCGCGCAGAATCGGAATCAGGCCGAGCATGCGGCCCGCCAGAACCTTACCGTCCATCTCGGCGACGGGTGTCTGCACCTTCACCGACTCGAGCGGAACCTCGCGTGTAATTTCGTAAGCCATTAAGGAAGCAACCTCATCGACCAGTTCGCGAAAATCTTTCGTGTTCGTCCGCACATCGCGGATAAATGTCAGTTTGTGTTGAATCAAAGGGTGATCACAAATCACCAGTTTTCCCATGTTAGTCCCTCCGGTTAAATCGTAAGTCTAAGTGCTGTCATTGCCGGTTAGTTAGATGCCCATTCGCATAACGATACATGCAAGTACACAAATCTTATTTATTATATCATTCCTGGAAATGATTTTGCACCCAAGAAAGATATGTTTATTCTGGCCCAAAGATCTGCCGGCTTAAACGTTAACCGAAGGACCGCGCAAGGGAACCGGCATGGTGTAAACACCCCGTAAAGACCCGCCAATCTGACATCTGCCCTTCGCATCTACCAGTCTTAAATCTAGCAGCTCCCTCTGAACTACTATATAAAAGCCACTCTAAGAGTGTGAAGGCACACATCCGCTGTGACGACAGAAAGGTTTATTGACCTATACGGCTTTTGAGAGCGAAAAGAAAAACGTTTTATCGGCATTCATTCTCAGAAAACAGACCGCGTTTAGCGGGAGTTTCTTTTGCGGGATCAGGATGGTTAGCCTCGAAACCTCGGAATATCTCTATTTTTCTTATCTCTAAAAAAAGGGACCGGAGAATATTCCCCAGTCCCTTATTTTCTCACAGACCTGTACTTCTCAAGATCGGTGTCCTATTAATAGTTCAGTTCAGGATACAGCGGATATTGATCCGTCAATTCCTTCACCATCGCCGCTGCTTTGGACAGCACGGCTTCTTCCTCAGGCGCCTTCAGCGTCATAGCGATGATCTTGCCGATTGTCACCATAGCCGCTTCATCCATGCCGCGGGAAGTCGCAGCCGGCGTACCGATCCGGATTCCGCTCGTGACGAACGGGCTGGTCGGATCGAACGGAATGGCGTTTTTGTTGACGGTGATACCGACGGAGTCCAGCACCTTCTCGGCGTCTTTCCCTGTAATGTTTACGCTGCGGGTATCCACCAGCATCAGGTGGTTATCCGTGCCGCCGGATACGATGTTCAGGCCTTCGCTGATCAGCGTCTCAGCCAATACTTTGGCGTTCTTCACCACGTTTTCGGCATACGTTTTGAACGATGGGTCCAGCGCTTCGCCCAAGGCTACGGCTTTGGACGCGATAACGTGCATCAGCGGACCGCCCTGCGTGCCCGGGAACACGGCCTTGTCGATGGCCGCAGCCCATGGCTGCTTGCACAGAATCATACCGCCGCGTGGTCCGCGGAGCGTTTTGTGCGTTGTCGTCGTGACAAAATGGGCGTGAGGCACCGGGTTCGGATGAAGCCCGGCTGCAACCAGTCCCGCAATATGAGCCATATCAACCATGAACAGCGCGCCCACGTCGTTGGCGATCGAAGCGAGAGCTTCGAAATCAATCGTACGCGGATAGGCGCTCGCACCGGCGACGATCAGGCGCGGACGATGCTTGAACGCAAGTTTGCGGACTTCGTCATAATCGATGAGGAACGTATCTTCCTGGACCCCGTAAGCGACGAAGTTGTACAGCAGACCGGATGCGTTCACCGGGCTTCCGTGCGTCAGGTGTCCGCCATGGGCAAGGTTCATCCCGAGTACGGTGTCCCCTGGTTTTAGCGCTGCCAGGTATACGGCCATGTTGGCCTGAGCGCCGGAGTGCGGCTGCACGTTGGCATGCTCGGCTCCGAACAGTTCTTTCGCACGGTCACGAGCGATATCTTCAACGATATCGACGCGCTCGCAGCCGCCGTAGTACCGCTTGCCCGGATATCCTTCGGCGTATTTGTTCGTGAGGACGGAGCCCATGGCTTCCATAACCGCTTCACTGACAATATTCTCCGATGCGATCAGCTCGATGTTCGCACGCTGACGCTTCAGTTCCAAATTCATGGCCTCGAGTACAGCCGGGTCCTTCTTACGCAATTGATCCATGTTAATAGTTCCTCCCTTATTGGAATTCAAAATAAAATGTTCGTTTCAATCATCCGCTCAAGTTAATCGCAAAGATCTGAACTGCCGCCGTCACGGTCGGCTCTGCCGGCTTCTTCATCCAGACGGTACACCGCCCGTTCTCCGCCGATCAGCTTGGGCCGCGTGTAGGCCGCATTCACGCGCGCATGCCCCACATACCGCAGGGTCGGGCGGAAAGGTACCGCCACACGCCGCAGATGCATGCCGATCATCGTCTCTCCGATGTCAATGCCCGCGTGAGCCTCGATCGCTTCGGCCAGACAAGGCTCCTTCATGGAACGGTAAGCAGCGGCAGCCATAGAGCCGCCCGCTTTCGGAACAGGAACGGCGGCGACCTCGGTTAAACGAAGGCGCTCCAGTACGGAACGCTCCATCACAAGCGCCCGGTTCAAATGCTCACAGCACTGAAACACCGTGTCGAAGCCGAACTTGGCCCGGACCTCGCCGATCGCCTGCAGCAGCTCCTCGGCAACCCCGAGTGCCCCGGAAGTGCCGATGCGTTTCCCGGCCACCTCACTGGTGCTCGTTCCGACAACCAGTACCTTACCAGGGCCAAGCCCGGCGGCTTCCACCAGCTCATGAAGAATTTGGGATACCTGTTCTCCCAGCGAAACTTCCAATGGACTGCCTCCTGACATGCTTTCCATGAGAAAACCTCCCTAATTGTGCAGATACCGCTCTTCAATCGCTTTAATCTTGTTCACGCGCCCGACATGACGCTCGCCGCCGCTGAACTCCGTGCCCAGCCACGCCTTGACGATTTCCTGGGCCAGACCTGGACCGATGACGCGTTCGCCCATCGCCAGCACGTTGGAGTCGTTGTGCTCCCTTGTGGCAATCGCTGAGAACACATCGTGGACCAAGGCGCACCGGATGCCCGGAACCTTGTTCGCAGCAATGCTCATGCCAATGCCTGTTCCACAGATCAGGATTCCCCGGTCGGCCTCGCCTTTGGTAACCAGCTCGCACACAGGGAGAGCATAGTCGGGATAGTCCACGGAATCCGTGCATCCGCATCCCACATCCGCAACTTGATGCCCCATTCCTTCGATCACGGCAATGATGTCTTCTTTCAAACGTATACCCGCATGATCTGTTCCAACAGCAATTTTCATCTTTCGAAAAACCTCCTAAAATTTCGCGCAATACAGAGAAACGAATCTAGCGCTCCCCGGTATTCCCGTGACTTCTTGTACCATTATAACTCATTTGCAGCCACTAGACGAAAAAAAGAGCAGTCCGCGGATCATTCCGCAGAATTGCTCTTTTGCCCAGGCGACCGGCCGTATATTCCGGTGCTCCATCGTGGTTGGATCCACATTGTCGCCAGTTACACCGGAACCGATGTTTTTCACCTTCATCATAAAGCATGACGCGATGAAAATCAATCTGCAAATTTACTCCATTTTTTCAGGCATAGGCTCCCGCCCAAGTGCCAATTTAAGCTTGTTTCTTAAAATGTACGGAACGCCTCCAGCTTATCCAGCAGCCGCTCGATGGCGGCGCGGATTTCTGCGGCGGTTACATCGTAATCGTCGCGGGACCCGCCGAACGGGTCCGAAATATCAAAGCTCGGGATCCGCTGCTGGATCTCGATCAGCCGCTCCCGTTCCTCATCCTCCAGCTGCTGCCCGAGCGCCCGCTTCATTTCCCAGGTGGCGTACAGGCTGTCGAGCTCCTGCAGGTCCTTGATCACGTTCTCGTCATCTTCGGTGTATTCCTTCAGGGTATAAATTTTATCAGCCGCGAGCGGAAAGCTCCGGATCACATGCTGCTTATGCCCCTGGGTCAGTGTCAAAATCAAATCCGCCCAATCCACCGTGTCGGCCCTGAGCGGCTTGGCGGTCAAATGCTCATCGATCTCGTGGTCCCGCAGCACCGCTTCCGCATGACGCGAGATCGGTGTCCCTTCAAGGGCGGCCACACCGGCCGAACGGACTTCGAGCGGAACGCTGCGCTCCTTGGCCAGCTTGCGAAGCAGAGCTTCGGCCATCGGGCTGCGGCACGTGTTACCCGTACAGACAAACAAAATATGCTTCACGTCTCTAGCACCTCCCGAAGTGTCTTTGCCGATATTGTATCAGAAGATAAAGGCGAGGCCAAATGCCAGCAGAATCGCGCCGCCAAGGGCCTCCCCGTATTCGCCGAGATTCCGGCTTACCCTCCTGCCGAGCAGGAGTCCAAGCACGGCCATCGCGCCCCCGCAGATCCCGAAAGCCAGCACGGTCAGAATCCGGTTGCTCTCAAACATCCCCAGGGATACGCCTACCGAAAAGGAGTCAATGCTGACGCTGAGCGAAAACAGCAGCATCCCCAGCAAAGAGCGGTGATCCACCATTCGCGTTTCGCTTGTTTTGAAGGAATTCAGGACCATGTGTCCACCCAGCAGCACAAGCAGCCCGCCGGCAACCAGGGCGGCAACTTGTCCAAGCAGCGAACTGACGTAATATCCCATAAACATTCCCAGCAGCGGCATCAACACATGGAAAAGGCCGATCAGCAGGCTGATCTTGAGAATATGCAGCAGCCGGATTCCTTTCATGCCGATTCCTACGCCCAGAGAGAATGCATCCAGTCCTAATGCGACGGCCATTATCATGATTGTCATCAGCTGCCCTAAACCGGCAGAAGTCTCCAACATCCCTATTCCCCCATGTCCGTTAGGTTCTTGTACAACCATATGCGGACAAGAGGTAAATGATGTCTCTTAAAAGGTGCGGCGAGCGGTCACAAGCGCACAACCCGCTGGCCGGCGGCCTTGCGGAGACGGTTCATGATGGCGGCGCCCAGCCCCTCTTCCGGGCAGGCTTCCGACAAAATAAACGTCACGCCTTCTTCATCCATGCGGCGAAGAGCGGCGTACAGCCGGTGGGCGGCCGCTTCCAGTCCGGCAAGACTGCCAAGGGACTGCACGCAATCCGCGGCATAGCGGCCGATGTGCTCCTCGAATGCCATCACGCCGGTTCTCTCCCCGCGTCCCGCCGCTGCCTTCAGCTGCTCATTGATCCAGCCGGAGACCTGCTCCGGCGTGCCGCCCTGCACAATGGTGAGCGCCCCCTTGGGAGCGTAGTGCGTATATTTCATGCCGGGCGATTTCGGTGCGACGATCTCCTCTTCATCCGGAGAGCGTTCGATTCCCGGATCGGTCGTCACCGTCACCCCGGAGGCGGTGGCAAGCTGCTCGCTAGTAATGCCGCCGGGCCGGAGAACGGTGACGCTGCCGTCTTCCTGGACCTGCACGACGGTGGATTCAAGGCCGACCCCGGTCGGCCCTCCGTCCAGAATACCGTCGATCAGCCCGCTCAAATCTTCCTCGACATGGCCCGCGAGCGTCGGGCTCGGCCGTCCCGAGCGGTTGGCGCTCGGCGCCGCCACCGGACAGCCGGATTCACCGATCAGCCTCAGTGCGATCGGATGGTCCGGCATCCGGATGCCGACTGTCGCCAGCCCCGCCGTTACGCGCGGGGACAGCACGCCCGGCCGAAGCGGCAGCACCAGCGTCAGCGGGCCGGGCCAAAAAGCCGCCATTAGCCGCCGCGCCGTATCGCTGACCTCCGTCACGAGCCCGTCCAATTGGCTTGCATCCGCAATGTGGACGATGAGCGGATTGTCGGACGGACGGCCCTTGGCCTTGAAAATCGCCTCGACAGCCTCCGTATTCCGGGCATCCGCCCCAAGGCCGTAGACGGTTTCGGTCGGAAAAGCAACGGTACCGCCATCCCGAAGAATGGCGGCTGCCCGGCCGATCGACTGCTCTGCATGGGACACCACTTCCCTCTCCGCTTCTGCGGCAGCGGTGCTGCGTCCCATCAATACGGTCACATCCCATACCGATGTGGCATGGCTCTTATTTGCATCATGGGTGAAAGGAGCGTTTCCTCCATCCTGCCCTTGGTTCAAACCTTTCATCGCTGTTCATTCCTGTCATCGAAATTGGTATGTTTTATTATAGCACATCTGCAAAATCCCCATGACGCATGCCCCTGGACAGGATGGCTGTTAGTTCCTAAGCGAACAGCCCCGTCAGCCAGGACCACAGCCCGGAGAGCATGTCTACCAGGAAGAAGCGAACTTCCGGCTGGGAAGCATCGGCAGCTGCTTTCCCGGAAGCCTGAGCGGCTGCACTATCTGCCACCTTGGCCGACGCAGTAGTCACGTCACCCTTAGCGTCACCCTTGGCATCCGCAGGTTGAGCCTTGGCATCGGCAGGCTGAGCCGCCGCATCTCCGCTGGCCGCATCGATAAAGCAGAGCGGAGGGAACAGCACGCACCACCAATTTTGACCGTTGCCTGCCCCCAATGTGATCCGTAGTGCTTCATAGTTCCCGGCGGGATAGACTGTACCGCCGTACAGTTTGGTCGGAAACGGCACGATGCCCAGCTCAACATGGTAATCGTAATGAATGCCTCTCTTCTCCAGCTCACGGCCCACCAGATCGTTCAGTTCCGGCAAATGCTCCCGGATCGTCGTTCTCGCCTGATCCAGGCTTTGCGGGTCCTCAAGCTCCTGTACCCAGCCGTTCATTTCCGCTACTACGGCATCGCGAATCTCGCGTTTGACCAGCTGGTCGTCCGGATTATCGGAATTGGCCAGGATGCGCAGGCGGATGGACTCCTGCGGAATCGGCCCGCCTGCTACAGCCGCGTCGGTCTTTTGACTCTCCCACATCATGGCGATCATAAACAAAATACAAAAAATAATGGCGGTATCCTTCACCAAGTCGCGCAGCCAATCTTGCCCTCTATATTTCCCCTGCTTCATCGTCTTTTCCATTTTCCCCGGGCCCCTCTCTATCAGAACAAATCTATGATAGTTCTCAGTATGTCCGGGAATGCTAGAGTCTAAACCTAGCAATCTATATATAGATTGAAATTAAAGAAATCCAACTTTGGCACGGATATTCCCCTTGGAAACAAGGAATGAAAAGAAAACTCGAATTCATCTGATCTAGTATTTTCTACGAGCTTCTTACCCGCAAAAAAGACCGCCTTCCCAAGCCCGAGGACTTGTCGAAAACGGTCATTTCTTGTAAATCATCAGCTTCACATGCCGGCTTTCGCCTGTCCGCCTTGAGCAGCAGTCCCCTTAGCGGGGGTCAGCATCTCGTCGTCCACTTCCTCCCCATGAACGCGCACGCTCATGACGATACCGATGCTCGCCATATTGATCAGCAGCGAGGTTCCGCCGTAACTGATAAACGGCAGCGTAATCCCGGTCAGCGGCATCAAGCCGATAAAGGCGCCGATATTTTCGAAGATCTGGTAGAGCATCATTGCGATAATGCCCACGATCAGAATCGGCCCTGCCCGGTCCCGGCACTCGAGACAGATCAGAATCATCCGGTGGATCAGGATAAAATAGAGCAGCAGTACGACCGATGAACCGACGAAGCCGAATTCTTCGGCGATTTCCACGAAAATGGAGTCCGAATAAGTATACGGCACGCGCCCGGATTGAACCGAGGACCCTTTCATATACCCTTCACCCATCATGCCGCCGGATGCGATCGCCAGCTTGGCGTTTTTCGTATGATAGGACGCCTTGGCCGTCGCCTTATCCGGCACCAGCCATGGGTCGAGACGTTCCGTCCAGTGCTCCCGCCCGATGTCCTTCATAAATTTCTCAATGTTGTCGTGAAAATGAATGTAAGAAAAAATGCTTCCGACGGCGACGGCCCCCAACACCACCAGCGCAATCAGCGCATGCCAAAACTTGATGTTACCGATCCATAGCAGTCCGAGCAAAATCAGAACGTAGCTGAGCGCGTTCCCGAGGTCATTCTGAATCATAACGAGCGCAAACGGCACGAACGTCAGCAGTCCGATCGGGACCACGTCATGCCAGAACGAGAGCCTCGATTTATTTTTGCGCATAATGATATATGTCAGAAAAATAATCAGGATGAGCTTGAACAGCTCCGCAGGCTGCAAACTAAAGCTTCCCATCTTGATCCAGCCCTGGGCGCCGTTGACGTCGGTCCCGATGAAGTTAACCGCAACGAGCAGGGCCAACCCGAACAAATACAGATAAAGCGCATATTTGACAAGCAGCTTGTAATCGACGATAACCAGCCCAAAAAATGCGATGAAGGCAAGCACGTAAAACTCGATCATTTTAATATGGGAACCGGCAAACTTCGTCCCCTGTGTGACACTGTAAATGGACATGATGCTGATGCCCATGAAAATCAAAAGAATAAAAACGACGACATAATCCACTTTTTTCAGCTTTTGAAGCATGGCTATCCTCCTGTGCGGAGCCTTCCGCTCCTCGTTGCCCCTGATGCGTACCTGTCTATTGTAATAGAACAGCCATGCCATATTCAATTCCTGTTAAATCCATCCCGGATGAGGCGCAGAATTTTGCCCGTCCCTGTGGCTGGAGCCGGTTCGTTCTGCAGCGGGAGCAGCTCCTCTTCCTCCTGCCCGTGAATCCGGACGCTCATCACCACCCCGATGCTGACCATGTTGATCACCAGTGATGTGCCGCCATAACTGATAAAAGGCAGCGTAATGCCGGTCAGCGGCATCAGACCGATAAAGGCGCCGATGTTGACAAAAATCTGGTAAATGAACATCGTGATAATGCCTGTAATCAGGTATGGCCCCGCCCGGTCGCGGCAGTCCGCGGCAATCAGAATCATGCGGTGGATCAGAATAAAATACAGCAGCAGCAGCGCCGACGAGCCGATAAATCCGTACTCCTCGGCAATCTGGACGAAGATCGAGTCGGCAAAAGCCAGCGGAACCCGGCCGTCGGACTGGATCGTCGTCCCCTGCATGTAGCCCTTGCCGTCCAGGCCGCCAGATCCGATCGCCAGCTTGGCGTTGTAGGTCTGCCAGCTGTCGTCACGGGAAGCTTTGTCCGGAACGAGCCAGGGGTCAAAACGCGCGATCCAATGCTCGCGGCCAATGGACTTGAACAGCTTCGCCGCCTCGTCATGATAATGAATGTACGCCTGAATTCCGCCGAAGATGGCGGCAAAGGCCACGGCGAACCCGATCAGCGCATGAACATACCGGATACCGCCGATCCACAGGAGCCCTACCAGAATAAGGAGATAGCAAAGCGCGTTCCCCAAGTCGTTTTGCGCCATCACCAGCATAAGCGGAACAAAGGTGAGGAGCCCCATCGGCACGACATCCCGCCAAAAGTACAGGCCGCGGGACCGGTCTCGATTTTTCCTCAGCAGCAGGCTGGACAGAAAAATGACAAGGAACAGCTTGAACAGCTCGGCCGGCTGCAGGCTGAGTCCCCCGGGAAGGGTGAGCCAGCCGCGGGCACCGTAGTATTCGTTACCGGCAAACAGGACGAATAAGAGCAGCATCAGGCCGAAGATATACACGTACAGTGCATATTTGATCAGCAGCTTATAATTGACGAGCGAAGTCGCCAGAAACCCTGCAAAACCGATGACGTAATAGACGGCCATCCGCACCGAATAATGATCGGTTTTGGGCCGCCCGGCGGTGACGCTGTATATGGAAGTCAGACTGAATGCCATCAGGCAGAGCAGCACGAGCATGACGGCGAAATCCAATTGTTTCAGTTTGCGCAGCATATCCTTTCCTCCAGGGAAAACATAGGTAGTTCCATTGTAGAGGAAATTGGGTCAAAAAGAAAATTATGGCATCACCGGCGGACACCGAGAACGTGGCGGTCAATGCCGGCGAGGTCCGGGATGATTATAATTTCATCCCAATGGCCCGCCTGGCGGAGCAGGTCTGCGACCTCGCCCGCCTGGCCGATGCCCAGCTCGAATCCGATGAGCCGGGGCGGCTCCTGCAGCAGCGGCAGCTGCTGCATCATGATGCGGTAAGGCGCGAGCCCGTCCGCTCCGCCGTCCAGCGCCGTGCGCGGCTCATGGTCGCGCACCTCGGGCTGCAGGCCGGGAATATCGGCCGCAGGAATGTACGGCGGGTTTGACACCAGGATGTCGACCCGCCGCCCCGCAAACGGCTCCAGCAGGTTGCCTTCTTCGAAGGCGACCTGGGCGCCGTTGGCTTCGGCGTTGCGCGCGGCGACCCGCAGCGCGTCCGCCGAGATGTCGCTGGCGTAGACCTGCCAGCGCGGGGCGTGCAGCGCCAGCGTGACCGCGATGGCGCCGCTGCCGGTGCCGATGTCGGCCGCGACCAGCGGGCGCAGGCCGTCCGCGGTGCCGGCAGCGCCGCCGGGCGCAGCGGCTGCGCGGCCCTGTGCCGCCGGACGAGCCGCTTCGCGGTCCGGCTGCTCCGCGTCAGCCGGCCCCGGAACGCGGCCGGCTCCTTGCCCTTGCGGCGGCTCCTGCTCCGCCGCAGACGCCGCTCGCCCTGCCGGTGCCGCCCCCTGCGGCCACAGCTGCGCGGCCTGCTGCAGCACGGCCTCGACGAGCAGCTCCGTCTCGGGCCGCGGGATGAGCACAGCGGGCGTCACCTGAAAGGGGATGCCGTAGAACTCCTGCTCCCCGATAATGTATTGGGCCGGTTCGCCCGCCGCCTTGCGGGAGATGACTTCCTCCCAGGCCTGCTGACGCTCGTCCGGGAATGGATCGGGCAGCGCCATGTAATAGGACGCGCCGGACAGGCCCAGCACATGCTCAAGCAGCAGCTGGGCGTTCCGCTGCGGCTCCATCACTTCATGCGCCGCTAAAAAAGAGGAAGCCTCCGCAAAGGCTTCCCGTATACTCTGCTTTGTCGTCATCACAAATGTGCTTTCCTTCAAAGCCTTATTCCCCTTTATCCATCATTTCCGCCTGCTCCGCAATGTTCAGGGCCGAAATGATCTCTTCGATTTCGCCGTTCATCACCGAATCGAGCTTGTGCAGCGTCAATCCGATGCGGTGGTCGGTCACCCGGCTCTGCGGGAAGTTGTACGTGCGAATCCGCTCACTGCGGTCGCCTGTACCCACTTTGCTCTTCCGCTCACCGGCATACTTCGCTTCTTCTTCCTGCCGCATCATATCAAAGATCCGGGCACGAAGCACCTGAAGCGCCTTTTCCTTGTTCGAGTTCTGCGACTTGCCGTCCTGACAGGTGGCCACGATTCCGGTTGGAATATGGGTCACGCGAACGGCGGATTTCGTGGTGTTGACGGATTGTCCGCCCGCACCGCTGGAGCAGAACGTATCGACGCGGATATCCTTGTCATGGATTTCAATGTCGATCTCTTCAACTTCCGGCATGACCGCCACTGTGGAAGTGGAGGTATGGATCCGTCCGCCGGACTCCGTCGTCGGGATGCGCTGCACACGATGCGCGCCGCTTTCGTATTTCATTTTGCTGTAGGCGCCGCGTCCGTTGATCATGAAGATGACTTCCTTGAAGCCGCCCAGATCGTTCGTATTGGCGTCCATCAGCTCTACGCGCCAGCCTTGGGTATCCGCATAACGCGTGTACATCCGGTACAGGTCGGAAGCGAACAAAGCCGCTTCGTCGCCGCCCGCCGCGCCGCGGATCTCCACGATGACGTTCTTGTCGTCGTTCGGGTCCTTCGGCAGGAGCAGAATGCGGATGCGTTCCTCCAGCTCGGTACGGCGCTGGGTCAGCTCCTCGATTTCCATCTTGACCATTTCACGCATTTCGTCGTCCAGCTTCTCAGCCTGAAGCGCTTTGGCGGATTCGAGTTCTTCCATGACGGATTTATATTCGGTATAAGCCTCATATGCAGGCTGCAAATCGGATTGTTCTTTGGAATATTCCCGCAGTCGCTTACTGTCGTTCGCAACGTCAGGATCGCAAAGCAGTTCACTAAGCTTCTCATAACGGTCCGCCAAGGATTGCAATCGGTCCAACACTGGGATTCACCTCTCCTATTAAAAAAATACACTAGGTATATATATGCTCTGATCGTTATCGCTGCTCTCTATCAAAATAGAGGGTAGACGACTTTTTATTATATCACGGTGCGCGCATATTTACCATAGCCGACATGGGTGAACAGGATAGCCGAAAGCCTGTTTATGTTAAGCTTGCGCTTTGTTTTTCCGACCTATACTTACCAAAAAATATATGCCGCAAATGACCAGCGGATACAAGATCGCCCACCCGACGAACGGAAACACCGCCGCCGTGAGGATAAAGGACAGCCAGCTGACCGTCCGTCCCCACCGCTGGCCTTTCAGCAGCCGGATCCCGGCTGCGCAGCCGCCCAGATACGTCAAAATAAACGTGGCATTGGGGAGCGTAATCAGCGTGGTCAGTGACACCGCGCCGGTTCCGTACAGAACGAGCACGAGCACGAAACAGCCCGCCAGGAAGCCCAGTCCCCCGACAGGCGTCTGGAATCGGGACGACATCTTCCCCATCCAGGCCGGCGCCTTTCCTTCCCGGGCGAGCGCGTAAGCCAGCCTCGACGAAGCGCCGGTATACGAGATGACCGTGGCTGTGCAAATAAACATCCCCGTCAAGCCCGCAATGACGGCCCCTGCCGGACCGAGCAGCTTTTCAATAACCAGCAGCAGCGATACATCCGAGCCGCTCCCCCCATAGCTGTGCGTTCCCACCGTGGCCAAGGCCGTCAGAAAATACAGCACGCCGACGATAATGGCCGCAACCGTCACGCCCTGCACCGCCGCCCGTTTCGGGTCCACGAACTCCTCGGACAAATGCGATACCGCCTCCCAGCCGATAAAGCACCAGAACAGAATGGCCGCACTCTGGCCGACGCTGATCCACCCTTCCGGCATAAAAGGCGTGAAATGCCTTGCTTCCATATGGGGAAAAGAACCGGATATCGCCAGGATGAGCACCAGCACGATCGCCGATACGACGATGATTTGCACGCTGCCGGCCAGCTTCATGCCAAAGACGTTAATGAACAGGGACACAGCCAGCATCAGCGCGGCGATGACGATTCTGGTGCCGTCACCCAGTCCAAAGGCAGCCGTCATATACCCTGCTCCCGTCAACGCTGCCACCGGTGCGCCTTTCGGCACCGACATGAGGAAAAACCAGCCGACCAGCGTCCCGGCTTTGGTGCCGTATGCTCTGGATACAAACGAGGACACACCCCCGGCATCGGGGTAACGCGCCGACAGCAGCCCCATCACAAGGGCCATCGGCAGGACGAGCAGCGTCATGAGCCCCCAGGACAGGAGCGAGGCCGGACCCGCGATATGCGCGGCGAGCCCCGGCACAATCAGGATGCCGGATCCGAGCACCGAACCGATATATAAAGCGATGGCTTGAGGCAGCCGAATGGAAGAGGTTAAGTGTGATGCTGTAGAAGTCTTTTCGAATGAGGTTTTTTCTAATGAAGCCATAGATTTGATCATCCTATCTGCTGTTAATGGTGTAACCGGCAGGGATTACCGGTCATTCTAGGGTTGTGCAGTGCTCACAGCTTAACAGATAATAGATGAATAGGTAAAACAGATTATTTTGATCGTTTCCATCGGGAGAACCGATAGTTGATGATTGCTACGAATTCATATTTCGCATCATGGAGGATCATTGATGGACTTAAAACACTTACACACCTTCCGAACCGTTGCGGATACGCATGGCTTTACCAAAGCCGCCGAAATCCTGTCCTACGCCCAATCGAGCGTCACAGCGCAAATTCAGGCGCTGGAGGAGGAAGTCGGCTCGAAGCTGTTTGACCGTCTGGGGAAAAAGGTACAGCTTACATCCGCAGGTGAGCGCCTGCTGCCCTATGCCATCCAGCTCCTGGAGCTGCACGACCGGGCGCTGGCCGAAATGTCCGCTGGCGGAAGCCTGCCATCCGGTACGCTGAACATCGGCGCACCCGAGTCTCTTGCGGCGTTCCGGCTCCCGGACATTATTAAGGAATACACGGAGCTGTATCCGGACGTGAAGATCATTCTCCGGCCGGCCGGCTGCAAGGAGCTCAAGAAATTGGCCCTGTCCGGCGATATGGACCTGGTATTTGTGCTGGAGCCGGAAGCCGATGACCCGCACTTGCAGTCGGAGACGCTCATCCATGAACCGATGGCGCTCATTGCGCCGCCGGCTCATCCCCTGACCCTGCTGCCGCAGGTCGATACTCTGGACTTGAAAGACGTCTCTTTTATCCATACCGAATCGGACTGCAGCTACCGCCTGCTGCTCGAACAGCATTTAAACAGCCACGCGATCTACAGCAGCAGCGACCTGGAGTTCTGGAGCATCGAGACGATCAAGCACTGCGTCATGTCCGGTCTTGGCATCTCCCTGCTGCCCGCCATTGCGGTCAAGGACGAGCTGTCCTCCGGCCGGCTCATCCGGCTCCCTTGGGACGACAGCCCCTGCCAAGTGGCCACGCAAATGCTGTACCACCCCGGAAAGTGGCTGTCTCCGGCCCTTGGGGAGTTCATCCGCCTGTCCCGGGAACACGCCGCCAGATGGCGCCAAAACGGCTGAATACATTTTTTTTTAAAACTTTGCAGGGATGCCTCGACATGCGGCGTCTAACTTAACGTATCGGGAGGAGGGGAGAAGACTGGAAGAAGAGTTGCAGTGGATCCGGGCGGTCAAAGCCGGCCATCCGGAAGCCTATAAATTTCTGGTGCAGCGGTACCAGAGCATGGTATACCACGTATGCCTGAAAATGACCGCCGACAGCGTCTCGGCGAAAGATTTGTCGCAGGACATTTTCCTTAAGGCATATTCGGCCCTGCCTGCTTTTCGGGAAGAATCCTCCTTCTCCACCTGGCTGTATCAAATCGCCGTCCGGAAGTGCCTGGACTGGAAAAGGGCCCACCAAAGGGAACAGGCGCAAAGGACGATGGGAGAGGTTAACGAAAACGATTGGGTAACCGCCGAGACACCCGAGAAGATCGTCCTCTCCGAAGAGACGAACAGCCGGATCCGTCAAATCGTCGATGAGCTGCAGGAGCCGTATAAGTCGGCCGTGCAGATGTATTATTTTGAACAATGCTCCTATCAGGAGATTGCCAAGAGGCGGGGCATTACCGCCAAAACCGTTGAGTCCCAATTATACCGTGCCAGACAAATGATGCGTCAGAAAGGAGAGGAGCTCAGGTGAAATGCGAACTCATTCAATACCAGATGGCCGCTTACGCCGCCCATGAACTGCCGCCCGAAACCTCCCTCTTGATCGAAAAGCATTTGAACCATTGTCCGGAATGCCAGGCTTGGTATCAGGAAATTACGGAGATGTCCCAAATTTGGGAGGATCCCGGTCCGGTCATGGATATGCCGGATATCGTTGCCGGCGTGATGGAGGAAGTCCGTCAAATGCCGCCGCTGGCGGTAAGATCGCTGCCAAGAAGCCGGCCCCGCGAGTCGCAGAAATCCAAGCTTGCCCATTTTGGCCTTGCGGCCTGCCTGACCTTTTGCTTATTCCAATTCGGGATTTTCGAGCATCTGGGGAACGGGCTGACGGAGGCCACGCAGCATTTATCCACTCGAATGGAGCACATATTTAAGGAGGGTAACCCATGATTAGAAAAAGTAGATGGCTCACGTTTATGTTGTCCATGATTCCCGGCCTCGGCCATTTATATTTAGGATTCGCCAAACAGGGACTGCAGTACATGATCGGCGCCTGCGTCTGCATCATCCTCATCCCGTCGATTCCGATGCTGTTTCCGTTCGCACTGGCGATTTTGTGGTTCTACCAGCTGTTTGACGCCCTGCAGAAGGCGAGCTGGATGAAAGCCGCGGCCATGGAGCATGAGCGGATGATGATGGGCCAGGACACCTTCGGCTATCCTTGGACCGAGCGTGACTGGATTCAAATGAACGGATATCAGAAAGAATCGGCGGTCCATCCGTTTTGGATCGGGGCGACCTGCATCGGCATGGGCATTCTTGTGCTCCTCGTCGGCGTCTTCCCCGGCCTGTGGGAATGGCTGCTGAACCGCAATATTACGAGCGTGCTGCTGGCCGTCGGCCTGATCGTTTACGGCATGTGGCTGCTTGGCAAAAGACCAAACCATAAGGGAAGTGAGCATCTGTGACCGCACCGCTTGAGACGCGCCCGCCGGTCCGAAAGATCGGCAAGTGGACCACCGCCATCGGATTGATCGGCCTTGGGGTCATCATCATTCTTCAAATGAATCAGTTCATCAGCTTTGAAGTTCTGAAATACGTATGGCCCACCCTGCTCATCCTGCTCGGCATTGAAGTTGTCATTTCCAATGTCGTGCATGCCAACCAGCGGGTTCGTCTGGGCGGCGGAAGCGTCACGATCCTGATTCTGCTTCTGATTGTCAGTGGAGCCCAGGCGATTTACCCCGACTGGACGTTCCTCTTTAACAAGGGTTACCTCAGCGCCGTGCAGGGATCGGTTCCGGCGCAGGGAGAGATCAAGCGGGTAGAAGTTTTCCTCAACAGCGGCAAGGTCAACGTAACGGAAGCTCAAGGCTCGAATATTGCCTATGAGGGAAAAGTCCGCGTGCGCACCGAATCCTCCCAGGCTAATGCCGACAAATGGACGAACCAGCACTGGAAGTCGGAAACGTCGGGAGACACGCTGACCCTGACACTGGATAAACACCAGCCGGATATCGTCCTGATCGGCGGCTGGTCGATGCCTGAAGATTACTTTAACCTCCAGGTTCCGGAGTCAGTCGAAGTGGAAGTGCATACGAAAAATTCCACCATCGACGCTTCCGGGCTTCATGCCGGACTGACGGCCGTGACGTCGAACGGCACTCTTAACGTAAAGGATATCCAGGGCAAGGTGTCGGCCAAGACCAGCAACGGCCGGATCGTAGCAACGAACATCAACGGCCCTTCCGAGCTGGTGACCAACAACGGTACGGTGACGGCCAACCAGCTTGGCGGCCCGGTCTACATCCGGACCAGCAACGGCGCCGTTCGGGGCGATAGCGGCATCGCTGGCAATTGGGACGTGAAAACCTCAAACGGCAGCATTAACTTGACCATTCCCGAGGACGCCAGCGCCAAGCTGACCGCCAAGACGTCCAACTCCTCCATCAAGGGCAACATCGGCTGGGTGGATGAGAGCGACTCCCGTGCCACGGCCACCTTGGGAGACGGACAGTATACCGTGGGGCTGGCCACGTCCAACGGCAGCATTACCGTGAATCATTAAGGGGCTGTGATCGTCGCAGGCTTCAAGCGATAATCGGCCTTTCGCGCTGGGTAGGACGGGGATAACCGACCACTCAGCCCTACCAAAAAACCGCCATTCCAAGGGTTACCCGGGGAATGGCGGTTTTACGTTGACTATCTGCTTACTCGAAATCCTAATGGCCGCATCCATTACACGCTTACACGTTGAAACGGAAATGCATTACGTCGCCGTCCGCAACGACATAATCTTTGCCCTCCAGGCGAAGCTGGCCGCGTTCCTTCGCGGCGTTCATGGTACCGGCGGCGACCAGGTCGTCGTAGGAGACCACTTCGGCACGAATAAAGCCGCGCTCAAAATCGGTGTGGATAACGCCGGCTGCCTGCGGCGCCTTCGTTCCTTTGCGGATCGTCCACGCGCGTACTTCCTGCACGCCTGCCGTAAAGTACGTGTACAGGCCGAGCAGGCGGTAAGCCGCCTTGATCAGACGGTTCAGGCCGGACTCTTCGAGACCGAGCTCTTCCAGGAACATTTCCTTGTCTTCCCCTTCCAGCTCGGCGATTTCCGCCTCGACCTTGGCGCTGATCGGAACGACTTCGGCGTTCTCGCCTGCCGCAAAGTCCTTGACCTGCTGCACGTACGGATTGCTGTCCGCATCAGCCACGCCGTCCTCGCTGACATTGGCCGCGTACAGAACCGGTTTCAGGGTCAGCAGGTGCAGATCGCGCACGATCACTTTCTCTTCGTCCGACAGCTCCACGCTGCGGGCCGGCTGATCATTGTACAGCGCTTCTTTCAGTCGCTCCAGCACTTCAACTTCCTGGGCGTACTGCTTGTTGCCGCCCTTCATGTTTTTGCGCGAACGGTCGATGCGCTTCTCCACGCTCTCCAGGTCGGCCAGGATCAGCTCCAGGTTGATGGTCTGAATGTCGCTGACCGGGTTGACCTTGCCGTCCACGTGTGTGATGTTCTCGTCCTCGAAGCAGCGAACCACGTGCACGATCGCATCCACCTCGCGGATATGGGCGAGGAACTTGTTGCCGAGACCTTCCCCTTTGCTCGCGCCGCGGACCAAACCTGCGATATCGACGAACTCAAAAGCGGTCGGTACGGTTTTGTTCGGCTGAACCAGCTCGGTCAGCTTATCCAGACGCTCGTCCGGAACTTCGACAACCCCGACGTTTGGATCAATCGTACAGAACGGATAGTTGGCGGATTCGGCGCCCGCCTGGGTTATTGCGTTAAACAACGTGGATTTGCCGACGTTCGGCAGTCCAACGATCCCTGCTTTCAAAGCCATTTATATGACAACTCCTATTTAGGTAATAGTTAAACAGACGTCTCTCAATCCTACCCATTATATATTAGAACCCCCGGAGCGGCAAGGATTGGACTTTACGATCGGATGCCCGGCTTAAGCCTTCATTTCGCCCTGCTGCTGGGGTGATCTGAACCGGGAGAGTAAAGTGCGTAATGATAAAGATGCAGCGATCGTGTGAAAAACGAAAAGGCGGCAAAATGAATGAAAGCTGTGAAAACCAATGCCTCAGACGCAGGCAATCAAGCTTTCGACGAAAAAGGACCCGGATTCTCCGGGCCCCTTACCAGAACATTTGCCAGACAATCCCTAAAAAGGATACCAAAACCCTTTCAGCACCTGCACCTTCAGCCAAATGCTCACAGCCAGCAGCAGCACGCCAATCACGGCCAGCGTCCAATCCAGCCCTTCCATCTCCTTGCCGCTGTACCAGGTGCGCCTCTTCTGCGTGCCAAAGCCCCGCAGCTCCATGGCGTTGGTCACCGAATCGATCCGGTGCAGCGCGGACTGCAGCACAGGAACGACGACCGCCGACAGGTTGCGCAGGCGCTGCGCGATGCTGCCGTCCTCTTTCGTAATCCCCATGCCGCGCGCCTGCATTGAGTTCAGCGTGCTGCGGAATTCTTCCGTCAGGTCTGGAATATAGCGGAGGGCAATACTGACGGCGTAGGCGATTTTATAAGGGACGCCGATCCGGTTCAAACTTCCGGCAAATGCGCTCGGCTGCGTAGTAAAAATGCACAGGATCGTAATCGGCAGCAGTGTCAAATATTTGGCCGACAGCGTCAGCACATAAAACAGCGTCTCCGCATTGATCGTATTATAGCCGAGCGGAATCAGCGGCGTATCCGTCCCCGTCAGCCGAGTGCCGAAAGTCGGCGTGATGAGCAGAATAAAGATGCCGTTCAGTACCGTGAAAATAATCATCAGCCAAAACAAAAACGCCATCTTTTTAAAAGGAATCCCTGCCGTTACCAGCAGCGCAATCCCGACAACCAGCATCAGCACAAACACCCGCAGGTCCAGAAACATGTACGTCATGACCGTCCAGGCCATAAACAGCACCAGCTTGACCGCTCCGTCCAGCCGGTGAAACAGCGAGTTCCCCGTGACATAGAGGCTGCCCGTTCTATTCATGGCCCTTCTTCTCCTTCTTCTCTGCGTTGATAAAAGCCTGCACAAACCGCTCCGGCGAAGCCAGGCCGTTGGCTTTGGCAAAAAGGGACAGCGACGTCTCCTTCAAATGGGCCGGCTCCGTCACCTCCGGACGGCTGAGCACCGAGGCGACCGTGTCGGCGGCGACCACCTCGCCCCCGCTGAGCACCACGGCGCGCTGCGCATACTCCAAGGCCAGATACATGTCGTGCGTAATGAGCAGGAAGGCGATGCCTTGTCCGGCCAATTGCTCGATAAAATCCATAAACTCCTGGTAATGCCGATAATCCTGGCCGGCCGTGGGCTCATCCAAAATCATCAGCTTCGGCGCCAGCACGAGAATCGCGGCGATGCTGAGCCGCTTCTTCTGGCCGTAGCTGAGCGCGGAAACAGGCCAGTTGCGAAAAGGATACAGCCCGCAGGTCTGCAGAACACCGGCGACCCGCTCCTTAATTTCAGTGGCAGGCACGCCGCGAACCCTCAGGCCGAGGCCAACCTCGTCCGCGATCATATGCTGCGTGATCATCCGGTTCGGGTTCTGCATCACATAGCCGATCGCTTCACCCCGGCGGCGGATCGACCATGCGGCCATATCCTGGCCGGTATAAGACATCGAGCCGGACTGCGGCTTCAGAATGCCCGTAATCAGCTGGGACAGTGTCGATTTGCCCGCCCCGTTGTTCCCCAGGAGCGCAACGATTTCTCCGGCACCGACTTGAAGCGACACATCCTTAAGAACCGGCTGCCCGGGCTCATACCCGAATGTCAGCCCGCGTACGTCCAGCAGCGGTTCTGCAGGCTGTGACGGCGCTTGTGCGGCTGCTTGTTCGCTCCATCCATCCAACCGTTCACCAAGGCCGGGAATGCCCAGCGGCTGCGGCCGGCTGAGGCCTTGAACACCGTCCAGGGATACGCCGGCATACCGCAGCGCATCAACATACAGCGGCGGTCGCAAGCCGCAGCCGCGCAGCAGGCCGGACGCCAGAATCTCGTCCGGCGTACCGACCGCCTCGATGCCTCCGTCCTTCATCAGGACAATCCGGTCGATCGGCTGCTGCAGCACATCCTCCACCCGGTGCTCGATGATGATCACCGTTTTGCCGCCCTGCCGATGGATATCGTCGATGAGCTGCATCGCTTTGCGCCCGCCCGCCGGATCGAGGTTGGCCAGCGGCTCGTCGAACAGCAGCACCTCCGCATCCGTTGACAGCACACCGGCCAGGGACACGCTCTGCTTCTGCCCGCCCGACAGCTCGTAAGGGCTGTGGTCGATATAATCCAGCATGCCGACCCGCTCCAGGGCAGCGGCGGTTTCCCGATTCATTTGCTCGCGGGGCATCGCTTTATTTTCCATGACAAACGCCACGTCCTCGGCCACGGTTAAGCCCACGAACTGGGAGTCCTGGTCCTGCAAAATCGTCCCCACCGTGCGGCTCAGCTCGAAAATGCTCAATTCGGCAGGATTCCGTCCGGCAATACTCAGACTGCCGCGGATGTCCCCGCCGTAGGTAAAAGGAATAAGCCCATTGATACAATGGGCCAAGGTCGATTTGCCGGAGCCGCTGGGACCGGCGATCCAGACATTTTCTCCGGGATAAATGTCCAGCGTAATGTCCTTCAGCGTGGGCTCCGACTGATTTTTATATTTAAAGCTGTATTGTTGAAACGAGATGATCGGCTGCATCATGACGTAAATCTCCTATCCTGTGGCGCTCTGCCAAGCACCTACTCGTTGACGCTTAAATTGCTGACTTTGGCGTTTCTGCGGGCAAATCCGATCACAGCCGGAACCCCGAGCACCAAAAAGACGACGATATTCGAAATCGAAGCGGCCGTAACCTGCACCAGCAGCTTATCCGACGGCTCGCCCATAAACGTGATGTCAAACCATCCCGAGAAGAGCAGTGACAGAATGATGCCGACGACGCCGTATACGATGAACAGGCCGATATGCTTTCCTTTGTATGTACCGTTCTGCGGGTCAAACCCTTTGGATAAGTAAATGAGTCCCATAAATGCGGCCGTAATGCCGGAACCGAGCGCCCAGCCCCACCATACCGTACCGCTGGTGAGCAGGTCGTTCAGCACGTGGCCGATCAGGCCTGCGATAAACCCGACCACCGGGCCGAACAGGGCGCCGAAAATCGCCAGCAGCGCAATCGCCGGACGCAGCGAGGTATCGGGTCCCACGGGAATTCCAATAAAGCTGGTGGCTCCATAGAGGGCCGCACCGATGCCTATCGTCACCACGGTTCTTGTGTTTAACTGAAAAATGGATTTCTTCAAAGCAGAGTCACCTTCCCCTTTACATCAATTCAACAACCTTCATGTCCTAAAGGCGAACATTTCGCGTTATTTGTACTCTTAATATAAGGGCAGGCAGAAACGAAGGCAAAACTTTTTTTGGTAAATATTATATAAAATTTTTGGATCGATGACCCAACGAAATGCGGCAACACCCATAATCGCAGCAAAAAAGGCCCTATTTCCGATGAGGAAAATGGGCCTTTGGTTGATTGTTTGCTTTTTGGCACCATACAGCTGCCTGCGGCCTGGGGGCTGCGGTCCGCCGCCCGGGTCAGGTCCGGGTCCGCAACAGCCGGCGCGTACCCTTCAGCGCGGCGACGTCCGCCGCGCCAATGCCGAACATCGCGGTGCGCAGCTCGAACTCGACCTGCGCCAGCGCCTCGTCCAGCGCCTGCTCGGACGAGACGGCCGGGCCGAGCAGGCTGCGGCCAAAGCCCGCGAGATCGGCGCCGAGCGCCAGCGCCTTGGCGGCGTCCACGCCGCCCTGCAGCCCGCCGCTGCCGATCAGCCCTCCGTGCGGGGATACCGCCCGCACCTCGGCAATGCACTCCGCGGTCGGGATGCCCCAGCCCGCGAACGCCTCCGCCGCCCGGCGCCTAACCGCGTCCCGGCTGCGGAACTTCTCGACCTGGCTCCACGAAGTCCCGCCGGCGCCGGCCACATCGACGAAAGCCGCGCCGGCGTCGTACAGCCGCGCCGCCGTATCCCCGTCGATGCCCCAGCCGACCTCCTTGACGCCGACCGGCACGTCCAGCCGGCGGCACACCTCTCCGATCCGGGTCAGCAGCCCGCTGAAATTCGTGTTCCCCTCCGGCTGGAATACCTCCTGCAGACCGTTCAGGTGCAGCACGAGCATGTCCGCTCCGGCGATATCGACGGCCCTTTGGCACTGCTCCACGCCGAAGCCGTAGTTCAGCTGGACCGCGCCCAGGTTCGCGATCACCGGGATCGTTGGCGCATGCGCGCGCACATGGAAGGTCGGCGCAAGCTCCTCCTTCTCCACCGCCGCGCGGACCGAGCCGACCCCGAGCGCCCAGCCGCGCCGCTCGGCGACGGCAGCCAGGCGGGCGTTGATCGCCCCGGTCGCTTCGCTTCCGCCCGTCATGGAGCTGATCAGGAACGGCGTCCGGAGCGTCCGCCCAAGGAAGGAGGCTTCGAGGGAAATTTCCTCGAAGCCGATCTCCGGCAGCGCACAGTGGCGAAAGCGGTACTGCTCCAGGCCGGAGGTTACGCCACTGCCTACATCTTCGTTCAAGCACAGGCGCACGTGCTCGATTTTTCTTTCCCCTGTAGGTATTTCGGGCAGCAAAGACCCGCTTTCCGCTTCGTTTCCGTTCATCTGATGCGCCCCTTTCATGGATATGCTGCAAACTTTAATTAACTTCGTGACCCGCTCGTCACCTCACGATTCTCTAAAGAGATTATTATACCACAGAACCTCTGGTAAATTCGCCAACTTGCCTCAACCGAGCCGACATGTACATCCCGGATAACGCATCCGGCTGACCAAAGTTCACAAGGCCGCGACCTTCCCCTTCCGCGACCCGGTTCACACATCGCGGTGTAATGCTGGCTGCTCACATAGGCACACGTTACAGCAGCGAGCCATCAATGCTTTGCAGGTTGTTCGGCCGAAGCGTTGGCTTAGGAGCCCACAAAGTTTCCTTGGGGAAAATTTTTGAAGTACATGCAACCGCCCAGGTGCTTTCCAATAGGATGTGATAGCCGTTTAGACTCAATTTGAATCGAAAGATTGTTGTGAAAGGAGTGCTGCCCATGAACGCAAGTGAGGAGAGCCGACTGGCGGCCGCCGGAAGCGGCTGGCGCAAAGGAGGCGGTCCGCCCAGCCTGCCTGAGGTCCATAAATCGATGAAGGTTCCCTTGAAGGGCAGCTTCTTCCGCAAAATGCTCGCCTTCGCGGGTCCCGGATACCTCGTCGCCGTCGGATACATGGATCCCGGCAACTGGGCCTCCGATTTGGCCGGCGGAGCCATGTTCAACTACTCGCTGCTGTCGGTCATCATGATTTCGAACCTGATGGCGATCCTGCTTCAGTCCCTGTCCGCCCGCCTTGGCATTGCTACGGGAAGGGACTTGGCCCAGGCCTGCCGCGATCATTACAGTAAGCCCGTCAGCATCGGGCTCTGGATATTATGCGAGCTGGCGATTGCGGCCTGCGATCTGGCCGAAATCATCGGCTCAGCCATCGCACTGCAGCTGCTGTTCGGCCTGCCGCTGCTGGCAGGCGTCCTCATCACGTCCGTGGACGTCCTTCTGGTGCTGCTGCTGCAAAATAAAGGATTCCGGCATATCGAAATTTTGGTCATTTCGTTTATCGCTGTGATCATCATGTGCTTCGGGGTCGAATTGTTCCTGTCCAAGCCGGAGATGGGCGCGGTCATGGCCGGATTCGTTCCGACGGCAGACATCGTGCAGAACCCGGAAATGCTGTACATCGCCCTGGCCATGCTCGGCGCGACTGTCATGCCCCACAACCTGTACCTGCACTCCTCGATCGTGCAGACCCGGCGGTACGATGAGTCCATTGCCGGCAAGAAATCGGCCATCCGTTTCGCTACCGCGGATTCCACCGTGGCGCTCACCATCGCCCTGTTCGTCAATGCGGCCATTCTGATCCTTGCGGCGTCTGCCTTTTATTCAACGGGGCATACTGAAGTAGCAGAGATTCAAGACGCCTACCAGCTGCTTACTCCGCTGCTCGGCACCGGTGCGGCCAGCGTTCTGTTCGCCGTCGCGCTGCTCGCTTCCGGCCAAAACTCGACGCTAACGGGAACGCTCGCCGGCCAGATCGTTATGGAAGGCTTTATGAACATCCGCCTGAAGCCATGGATCCGGCGGCTAATCACGCGCCTGATCGCTATCGTTCCCGCCGTGATCGTGATCGGAATTTACGGGGAAGGCTCCACCGGCCAGCTGCTGATTTTCAGCCAGGTCATCCTTTCGCTGCAGCTGTCCTTTGCCGTGTTCCCGCTGGTCAAATTCACTTCCGATCCCGTTAAGATGGGACCTTTTATCGCCCCGCGCTGGGTGCGGATACTGGCCTGGATCGTAGCAGCCGTCATCGCAGCGCTGAACATCTATTTGCTGTATGGCACGTTTTTCTAGGCTACCTAGGGTCACCATGCCCTTTTCCCATATGATGACAACGTTCCGCTGCTTCAAACAGGCCCTTTCGACGTTAATAGTTGGTTAGACCGCTGTACCAAGCAAGGCAGGGTTCCAAACCGTGGGGCACTCCCTCAGAGAACCCTGCCGTTTAACCCCGATGCAGTGGACAAGCAAAGGAGGCGATGACTCGATGACCCACCATATCCCATCCCAGCACGCACCTGAACCGTACCATTCGCGTTCGGCCAGCTGGCAGCCGCAGGGGAAAAGCCGTAAACGCCGGGTTCGGCGCTGGATTCTGGCTGCAGCCTGCTTGCTCATCCTTTGGCTCGCCGGGGTCATCGTTTATCAGACACACAAGCCGCTTCCTCCCGGCATATCTTACGAGAGCCCACTCTACCATGTCGATCAAGTCCGCTTCTATCGCGACTTGACTTACCCTGATAACCAAGGGCAGGTCATCCATGAGCCCCAGATTACGAATCGGATCATGCAGATTGTCGATGAATCCAGGGAGTTTCTTGTCATTGATCTGTTCCTGTTTAACGATTACAAGCATAAAGGGCAGAAGTTTCCGACCGTCAGCAAGGACTTGGCGGACAAGCTCATCGCGCATAAAAAGCAGTATCCCAAGATGCAAATCGTCTTTATTACGGACCAGATCAATACGAATTACGGCTCCGCCCCGAACTCCCTGCTCGAAGCGATGAAGGCAGCGGGCATCCAGGTCGTCGTGACCGATGTGGATCCGCTGCGGGATTCGAACCCGATCTACTCCGCCGTGTGGCGGACGTTTATCCAGTGGTTCGGCCAGTCGGGCAAAGGATGGATACCGAACCTGATGGCCAACGAGGGGCCCAAGGTCACTGCAAGGTCGTATTTAAAAATGCTGAACGTCAAGGCCAACCACCGCAAGGTTGTGGTCAGCGAGAAGACCGCCCTGGTCTCTTCCGGCAACGTGCATGATGCCAGCGCTTACCACTCCAATATTGCCTTTGAGGTGCAAGGCCCGATTATCGGCGATATCCTGAAAGGCGAGCAGGCGGCGGCCCGGCTGTCCGGAGACTACCAACTCCCGGTTTATACCCCAGCCTCCGAGGACGCTAAGAAATCATCCGAAGGGAAAATAGCCGTCCGCTATCTGACCGAAGGCAAAATCGACAAATATACACTGCTGGAGATCAACCGGGCGCCGCAAGGGTCCACCCTGTGGATGGGCATGTTCTATCTGGCCGATGAAAAGGTGATGAGCGCCCTGCTGGATGCCGCCGACCGCGGAGTCAACATCCGGCTGCTGCTTGACCCCAATCAGAACGCGTTCGGCCAGGACAAGATCGGTATCCCGAACCGTCCCGTCGCTAAGGAGCTCACTAAACGTTCCGATGGCCGTATCGCCATCCGCTGGTACAACACGACCGAGGAGCAGTATCATACGAAGCTGATGTACATCTCCAACCCTTCAGGCAGCTCCGTGATCATGGGCGGCTCGACCAATCTCACGCCGCGAAACCTGGACAATTACAATCTGGAGAACGACCTCTGGATATCCGTTCCGCGCGGCGATGCGCTGGACCGGCAGATGGCCGGCTATTTTGACCGGCTCTGGAACAACCGGGACGGGCATTACAGTCTGGACCTGAGCGCGTATCAGGAAAAGTCCACCTGGTTCAAGGACTTTCTGTTCCGCGTGCAGAAGCTGCTAGGATTTACGACCTTCTGATGCGTTACCAAGCACCGGTGCTTTCACAGGCGTCCTCCCATTCTCCTGGTTTTGACCTGGACCTGATCAGCACAGTCATTTCATCCGGATAGACGGCTGTTATGATCACACAACGCAAAAAAGGCGCCTTCTGTTATGCAGAAGCGCCTTCTGTTATATGTTCCATCTCGTTATTACAATTCAAGTGAATTCCCGCTCAAAGAATGCATTCACTAAGCTTCGCAGACCGCCGACAGCTTGCACCGGTCTCCGCACAAGCGGCCTTTGCCGTGCGGCACGCACATCGGCGTTCCGAAGATCGGATCCTCCGCAATCATGCAGTCCATGCAGAACACTTCCTTGACCATCTGCGGCGTCAGCACGTCTTCCGGTGCACCGGCACAATAGACGCCCTGGTTCTTCACGGCAATCATATGATCGGCGTAACGGCAGGCCAGGTTCAGGTCATGAAGCACCATCACGATCGTCCGTCCCTGCTCACGGTTCAGCTCATACAGCAGATCCAGCACCTCGATCTGATGGCTCAAATCCAGGTACGTCGTCGGCTCGTCGAGCAGAATCAGGTCGGTGTTTTGCGCCAGCGTCATGGCGATCCAGGCCCGCTGCCGCTGTCCTCCGGACAGGGAGTCAACCGCGCGGTCAGCCAAATCGGTGAGGCGCGTCATTTCCAGCGCTTCGTTCACCAGACGCTCATCCTCCGCACTCCACTGCTTCAGCCACGATTGATGCGGATAACGCCCCTGCTTCACCAGCTGAAGCACGGTCAGTCCTTCCGGAGCCGTCGGTCCCTGCGGCAGAATTGCCATATTCCGGGCAACTTCCTTGGTCGACGTCCGGTGGATTTCCTTGCCGTCGAGCAGAACCGATCCGCTCTTCGGACGCAAAAGACGCGCCATGGAACGAAGCAGCGTGGATTTGCCGCAGCCGTTGCTGCCGATCAGAACCGTAACTTTGCCTTCGGGAATGTCCAAATGCAGGTCTTTAATAATATCGGTATCGCCGTACCCCAGCGTCAATGCTTCCGTTTGCAAAAGCGTCATCTTTCCCGTAACCCCCAATTCTGCCCATCATATGATTTAAACCAATCTAATAACGTCCGTCCACAATAATGAGAATCATTATCACAAATATAATCGGCGGCCGCGTGAATGTCAACCACTCACGGGCCGCCCAAAGAAGCTTTTCCGCCTACCTCGTACCACCGCAAAGCCGCTACAGCAAAGGGGATAGCAGCCTCGCGAGCGACTCCATAAAGCGTTCCGGTATTTTTTTCTTATTAAATTTATCGGGAATGATTTGCTTCGTATACACCAAATCCCGTTCAAAGTCCGACACGATCCGCTGCACGCTCTCGGTCTGCACCAGCAGCGCGTTCACTTCAAAATTCAAATGGAAGCTGCGCATGTCCATATTGGCGGTTCCGATCGTCGCCACCTCGCCGTCAATGATCAGCAGCTTGGAATGCAGGAACCCTTTTTCGTATTCGTAAATTTTGACGCCCACGTCGAGCAGCGAAGGAAAATACGAATGGGAAGCCAGGAACGGCAGCCACTTGTCCGGCTTGGACGGAAAAAGAATGCGTACGTCGAGCCCCGACATCGCGGCCACGCGCAGAGACGTCAGGATATCGTCGTCCGGGATAAAATAAGGCGTCGCCAGCCAGACCGATTTCTGCGCCGAGGTGATCATCGAGAAGAAAATATTTTTGAGCGTACGCCGGTCGTTGTCCGGTCCGCTCGGGATAATCTGCACGGCGCCGCCGCTGCTTTCCGCCAGCTCGGGAGACAGATATTCGGCGTCCAGCACCTTTTCCCCGGTCATATAGAGCCAGTCCTGCAGGAAAATAATTTGCAGCGTCCGCACCGCCTCGCCCCTGACGCGCATATGGGTATCTCTCCAGAAGCCGTATGCCGCATTGCGGCTCAGGTACTCGTCCCCGACGTTCAGCCCGCCGATAAAGCCAACCTTGCCGTCAATCACGACGATTTTGCGGTGGTTGCGGAAGTTGACCCGGGAGAGAAAAAACGCCTTGGAGCTTCCGTACGCGACGACCTGAACCCCGGCTTCCTGCATGGCCCGGAGGAACGATTTGGGCAGCTGCATGCTTCCCCAGGCATCGTACATAAAACGGACCTGCACGCCGGCTTTGGCCTTTTCAATTAAAATCTGCTGAATCCTTGTTCCGATATGATCGGCGCGGTAAATGTAGTATTCCATATGAATATGATGCCTGGCCTTCTCGAGCTCCTTCAGCAGGGTCGAGAACGTTTCCTGCCCGTTGGTCAGCACTTTGGTATCGCTGGAGAAGGAAATCGGAGTCCGCGCCAGCCGCTGCGAGAGATGCAGCAGCTGCTGCTGCATGGGATTAAAGGAAGATAGATCCGGATGGAACCGCGCACCATTCTCTTCCAGCCGGTCATATGTTCTGAGGTCCTGCTCGGCTTTTTTATCGAACTTGCGCCGTTTGAAGTAATTTTGCCCGAAGAGCAGATAAAAGAACAGACCCACCACCGGCATCAGGGCGAGCAGCAAAATCCAGGCCATCGTCGAGGACGGGTTGCGGTTTTCCATAAAAATCATGAACCCGAGCGACACGACGGTAAGCGTGGAAAATATACTGACAATGGTTCCCGCGGTTTTGCCGAACACGCCGAAACCAAAATAGTAAAACGCAAATAATATCGCGGCAATGATAAAGATTTGTATTCCCCGTCTCATATGTTACCTCTCTTAAGTATCATTAAAAAACATGCATATCCATGGTCATCGTCCAAACCCATAAGGTATATTTTACATGAACAAGTTCAAAGTTCCTACGAATTTTTATCGAATGGACAAGCCCGCCTGAAATTTCCGTGCATGCCTGATGTTAGAATGCCCATCTTCTTGACATTGGCTGCATTGTGTGAAAAAATATCACCTAACGACCGTTAGGTAGTCAACAGGAGTCGATGATATGAACGCCAAAAACACCCTGCTCGAAGCTGCATTATCGCATTTTGCCAAGGATGGATATGAAGGAGCGTCCCTGCAAAAAATAGCCGAGGAAGTCGGCATCAAAAAGCCGTCCATCTACGCGCATTTCAAAGGGAAGGATGAGCTGTTCCTGCAGACGCTGAAGGGCGCCCTCGATGAGGAAGGGACCCGGATTATCCGCCGCTATATCAGCCTGAAAGACCAGCCGCTCGAGCAGCGGCTCAAAGGACTGCTGGAGTATCTCCAGGAGGAGTACACCCGGAGCAGCAAAACCAAGTTTGTGCTGCGCATGGCCTACTTTCCACCTTCCTCGCTGCATGATCAGGTCATGGAACTGGTCTTTCCGTTTCTGGATTCGATGGAAAAGCGGATGATTCGCGTCATGCGCCACCACGCTTCCGCCGGCCACCTCCCGGTTAAAGATCCGGACGGTGCCGCCGTCGCCTACATGACGCTGATCGACGGGGTCCTCATCGAAATGGTGTGCGGCGGGCTGGAGGGATCGCAGCGAAGACTGGCGGCATCATGGCCCGTATACTGGGCGGGCATTCATCATATTTGACGCAAGTGGCATCCTAACGGACAAATAAAGGAGGATCATCATGAACCGCCACTGGCTTTCTGTTATTATCGGGGGCGTTGTGGAAGTGCTGTGGGTGTCCGGCCTGAAGCACTCGGACAATGCGCTTGAATGGATTCTTACGGTCATCGCTATCATCGCGAGCTTCATTCTCATTATTAACGCTTCGAACCATCTGCCGGTCGGGACGGTGTATGCGGTGTTTACCGGCCTGGGAACGGCCGGCACCGTCGTTGCCGAGATGCTGTTCTTCGGCGAACCGTTCCGATGGTCCAAGTCGCTGCTCATTCTCGTTCTTCTCGCCGGAGTGATCGGCCTTAAGCTGGTCACTGACAAAGACGGCAAGGGACAAAAGGAGGCGAATCACTGATGGCTTGGATTGCAATCGTCATCGCCGGCCTGTGCGAAATGTTCGGCGTCATCGGGATCAAGGGCGTCACGCAAAAGAAAGGGCTGCCGGCATATGTCATGCTGATCCTGTCCTTTATCGTCAGCTTCTCCCTGCTGTCCTACGCCATGAACTCGATTCCGATGGGAACGGCGTACGCCGTCTGGACCGGCATCGGTACGGTCGGCAGCACGCTGGCCGGCATGTTTCTGTTCGGCGAGCCCAAGGAATGGCGGCGGATTCTGTTTATTGCGATGATTTTGGCCTCAGCGGTAGGTTTGAAGCTGATCTCATAATTTTTTTTGCTTTTTTATGGAATGATGTCACAAATCCCGCACCTGATCAGTCTTCTTTGTGAACGAACCTAAAGGAGGCTGTTATCGATGGAAATCAGATTGAATTACAAGGACGCCAATATGCCGGCTCTTAGAGCGATGCTTGCTTTTGAGCAGTTTGCCCAGAGCACTACGATCGACAAGGTGCTCTCCGAGCTGATCAAGATCCGGGTGTCGCAAATTAACGGATGCGCGTTTTGCCTGGATATGCACAGCAAGGACCTGCTCAAGCTGGGAGATTACCAGGAGCAGCTGACGCTGGTCTGCGTATGGCGGGAGGCCCCTGTATTCACCGAGCAGCAGCGCGCAGCACTGGAGCTTGCGGAATACGTGACGAAAATTTCCGAGGCAGGCGTCCCGGATGAGGTGTTCGGCAGGGTCAAAGAACATTTTGACGAGAAGGAAATCGTCGACCTGCTGATGGCCATCAACGCCATTAACTGCTGGAACCGGCTGGCCATTTCGACCGGTATGTTTCCCGGCTGTATGGGTTAAGAGAACCGCCTATCTAAACCGTCACAATTTCGCCATATTCATTCCCTATAAATGTGGAGCCCAACCGGCACCTTCCTGCGTAATACAACCAGGAAGGTGCCTTTTTTTGTAAATGGCGCCGGGTTGTTTGAAAACGACCTTCGCTTTGTAATATAATCGTTCTGACTAGGCGGTCAATTTGAGAACCGAAGTGTCAGAAAGGGGTGAAGGTGCATTTGTCTGAGAAATTGGCGGACAAGAAAAAACAGATTCTGAAAACCGCCCTGCAGCTGTTTTCCACAAAGGGGATTTCGGCCACCTCCATGCAGGAAATCGCGGAATACTGCGGCATGTCCAAAGGCAGCTTGTATCTGCACTTCAAATCCAAGGAGGATTTGGAGAGCAGCATCTACCTGTACTGTGAGGGCCTGATCCGGGACAGCGTTATGCAGGTGGAACAGGAACACCTTCTGACTCCCAAAGAACAGCTGCGGAAACAGCTGGAAGTCGTGCTGAATCTGCTCGTAGAACTCCGGGAGTTTCTGGTGGTGCAGATTCAGGATCACCATGCTTCGGGAAAAAAGCCACCTTCCCAGAAACATTTGCGTGAAAAGCAAATCATCGGCATCCAGTGGTTCAAAAACAAGCTCGAGCAAATTTACGGGGATGACGTCTATCCCTACACGCTGGACCTTACCATGTTTGTGGTGGGCCTTCTCGACGGATATATCCGGACGCTGTTTATTCCGGGTCTGCCGCTGAACATCCGGCGGGTTGCCGATCATATCGTGTTTTTGCTGGACGAAGTCGCCGGCGGCATGGTCCGGTCGCAGCGGGATCCGCTTATTTCCCCCGGGATATGGACCGAGTGGACGGAGAAGCTGAAGGACCGGTCCGGGGGGAGCCTGCGGCATCCGCTTATTATTACCAAGCAGATGCGGGATCTCTTAAAGGACAAGCTGCCGGAAGGACCAGAGCGTGACCTGGCTCAGGAGTCGATCGATATCATCGACAAGGAGTTTCGGGACATCGAACCGCGCAAAGCGATCCTGGCCGGCATGATCGCCAACCTGGAGAGCGTGCCCGAGCTTGTTTCCTTAAGCCGCGAATTGAAGGAAATCTGCAGGCTGTACGTGTTTTCAAGAACCGATCGTACCTGAAGCGTGAGCAAGAGATACAAAGGAGAGGAGCAGAAACCTGCGAAATGAAGAGCATTATTAATTTTTCATTGAACAATAAATTCGCCATCTGGATCCTGACGGTCATCGTCGCCGCCGCCGGCTTGTACAGCGGGCTGGTGATGAAGCAGGAGACGATTCCGAATATCAACATCCCGTTTCTTAGCGTGACCGCCGTTTACCCGGGCGCAGCGCCGGAAGGCGTCGTGCAGGATATTACGATCCCGCTGGAGCAGCGGCTGCAGAACGTGGACGGGGTCAAGAACGTCTCCTCTACGTCTATGGAGAACGCAGCCAACATCGCCATGGAATTCGACTACGGCACGGACCTCGATCAGGCCACCGCAGCCGTCCGGGAAGCGCTCAACGAAGTGACGCTGCCTGACGGCGCCCAGAAGCCGACGATCTCCAAGTTCAGCCTGAGCTCATTTCCGGTCGTATCCCTCAGCGCGTCCGACAGCTCAAGCGATCTTGAGGGTCTGACCAAAAACATTGAGGACGAAGTCGTGCCTGAACTGGAGAAAATTCCAGGTGTCGCTTCCGTCTCCGTCTCCGGACAATACGTCAAGGAAGTCCAGCTGACATTTAATAAGGAGAAAATGGCCCAGCTCGGCCTGACTGAAGATACCGTCAAGGGTATCGTTCAAGGCTCCTCCGTACGGGTTCCGCTCGGTCTGTTCAATCTGGAGCAGTCCTCCAAAGCGGTAGTCGTGGACGGCAACATCACGACGCTCGATGATTTGAAAAAGCTGACGATTCCGGTTACGCTGGGAGCGGGCAGCGCACAAGGACAGAGCGGTACTGCTGGGGCAGCCGGTCAAGGTGCCGGTGGCGCGGGTGTTGCTGGCGGTGCAGGCGCAGGCAGCGCAGCCGGTGCTGGCGGCGCTGGGGCAGGCAATGCTGGAGCAGGCAATGCTGCTGCTTCCATTCAAGGCGGCCAGGCCGGCGTTCCAACCGGCATTCCGACGGTGAAGCTCAGCGATATCGCCGACATCAAGGTGGTCGGCAGCGCGGAGTCGGTGTCCCGCACGAACGGCAAGGCCTCGATCGGCCTGCAAATCGTCAAGGACAATGACGCCAACACGGTGGACGTAGTCAATGCCGTGAAGGACAAAGCCAAAGACCTTGAAGGCCAGTTCAAAGGCATGGAGCTTACGGTGCTGCTCGACCAGGGCAAACCGATCGAAGACTCCGTATCGACGATGCTGGATAAAGCGGTCTTCGGCGCGCTCTTCGCCGTTATCATCATCCTGATCTTCCTGCGGAACATTCGCTCCACGATCATCTCGATCCTGTCGATTCCGCTGTCGCTGCTGATCGCCCTGCTGATTCTGTGGCGGCTCGATATTACGCTCAACATGATGACGCTCGGCGCGATGACCGTCGCGATCGGCCGCGTCGTCGACGACTCCATCGTCGTCATCGAGAACATTTACCGCCGCTTGACCAGCAGCGGCGAGAAGCTGCGCGGACGCGAACTGATCCGCGAAGCGACGCGCGAAATGTTCGTTCCGATCATGTCCTCGACGATCGTAACGATCGCGGTCTTCCTGCCGCTGGCGTTCGTTACCGGCATGGTCGGCGAGCTGTTCATGCCGTTTGCGCTTACGATGGTCTTCGCCCTGCTGGCTTCCCTGCTCGTAGCGATCACCCTCGTGCCGATGCTGGCCCACAGCTTGTTCAAGAAGGGCATCAAGTCCTCCAAGCAGCATGATCACGACAAGCCGGGCCGGATGGCACGCGGCTACCAGCGGATTTTGAACTGGGCCTTGTCCCACAAGCTGATCACGTTCGGATCCGCGGTTATTCTGCTCGTAGCAAGCTTCTTCCTGACCCCGCTGATCGGCACCAGCTTCCTGCCGGATCAGGAGGACAAATACATCATGGTGACCTACTCGCCTGAACCTGGCGCTCAGCTGGAAACCGTGGAGAAGCGGGCCCTTGAAGCCGAGAAATACATTTTGAGCCAGCCGAACATCGACAAGATGCAGTACTCCGTCGGCGGCAGCGGCAATCCGCTGGCCGGGGGCTCGTCGTCCAATTCGGGTCTGTTCTATGTAGAGTACAACAAAGATACGAAAGACTTTGAGAACGTGAAGAAAAACCTGGTGGAAGGTCTGAAGAAACAAGTATCCACCGGAGAATGGAGCTTGATGGACATGTCCGGCGGCATGGGCGGAAGCTCGCTCAGCGTCAGCGTCTACGGCAACAGCCTGGATGATATCAAGCCGGTCTCCGAGCAAATCCTGAAGCTGGTGCAGGCAGACACGGATAATTTTGAAAAAGCGAAAACCAGCCTGACCAAAGCTTATGACCAATACACGATCGTGGCGGATCAGCAAAAGCTAAGCTCGATGGGCTTGACGGCCGGTCAAATCGCCATGAAGCTAAGCCCGGTCCGCGAACGTCCGGTGCTGACCGAAGTGACGGTCGACAACAAAGACTACAAGGTTTATATCGAAACCGATAATAAGGAATACAAGAGCATCAACGACATTGAGAACGAAACGGTTCAATCGCCGCTGGGCATGAACGTTCCGATCAAAGAAGTCGCCAAAGTGGAAAAAGGCACGTCGCCGGATACGATCACCCGCAACGACGGCAAAATGGTCGTGGACGTGACGGCCAACATCGTCACCTCCAACGTCGGCAAAGCTTCTTCGGACCTGCAAAAGGAAATCGACAAGATCGACTTGCCGGATGGCGTCGAAGTTAAATTCGGCGGCACGACCGAGCAGATCAACGATACGTTCACCCAGCTCGGCCTGGCCATGGCTGCGGCGATCGCCATCGTCTACTTCGTGCTCGTCGTGACCTTCGGCGGCGGCCTGGCGCCGTTTGCGATCCTGTTCTCCCTGCCGTTCACGATCATTGGCGGACTTGTCGGCCTCTGGATCGGCGGAGAGACGCTGAACGTATCGGCCCTGATGGGCGCCCTGATGCTGATCGGTATCGTCGTGACCAACGCGATCGTGCTGATCGACCGGGTGATTCACAAGGAACGCGAAGGCTTGTCGACGCGCGAAGCGCTGCTGGAAGCCGGAGCCACCCGTCTCCGTCCGATTCTGATGACGGCGCTCGCCACCATCGGTGCCCTGCTGCCGCTCGTATCGGGACTGGAGAACAGTGCCGGTATCATCTCCAGAGGTCTCGGCATCACGGTTATCGGCGGTTTGGTCAGCTCCACGCTGCTGACGCTGGTCATCGTGCCGGTTGTTTATGAGTTCCTGATGAAATTCCGGAAACCGAAAGTAGAAGATTAATTTCTTCAAATAAAAAGGACGTGCTTCTCTCCCTAAACGGGAAGGGGCACGTCCTTTTTCTATATAGTTTAGGCTTGCCGACGAAACCTAACCTACTGACCTATGCATAAAATCGGAATATACAGACAACTTAACACAAATCCTCTCTCAAGAAAGACCTGTCATGGCGCGCTTATAGTCTGAAGGCTCATTCATGTTATAGAAGGCTTTGTCCGCACCGGGCCCAAGCTCCTGGATAAGCTCTTCCTCGGAGACATAGCACACCTTCAGCTGCTCCAGCCACCCGGTCAGGCGCAGCCGGCCGGAAGACAAGCACGTCTCCAGGGACGGCAGAACACTGCGATGGTAGGCAGCCAGCAGCGGCTGAATGCGTCCCCCCGATACCGGGACGATGGCCTGGAGTCCGCTTTTATCATCCATAACCGCCGCCGCTTCTTCTGCCTTCTGTGCCAGAAAACGAAAAACCTCTTCCGTCACAAACGGCATATCACAAGCCGCGATGATGCTCCAAGGCGTGGCGGCAGCTTGCAGTCCGGCATGCAATCCCGACAGCGGTCCCTGTCCCGGATAACGGTCATGCACCACTTCTTTGCCCAGGAACGCATACTTTTCGTCGTCATTAACCGAAATGATGATATTTGAAGCAGACGGCGACATCAAGCGGACGATCCGCTCGATTACCGTTTCACCGTTCACGTTCAGCAGTGCCTTATCGGTCCCCATCCGGCTGGATTGACCCCCGGCAAGCAAAATTCCTGTGACCTTGAACATCGTTCGTCTCATCCCTCTCGTTACAAGCATGAACAGGCAATCCAGGTCCTATTTTTCATACATTTAAAGTAGCTCCAAATAAATTATGGGATAATTCTCAAAAGTTGGTTTGTATCCCTTTTCAACTAATGATAAAGTGGGATTGGCAGTCTTTAAAACGCCGCTTTCGATATGGAATGAACGGAAGATTTTCTAACTTTGCGCACAGAAGCGGGTCATCAGAAGATTACAATGCGGAACTTCAGTTCAACCTATATATTAGCAAACGGCCGGAAAGGAATGTGCTAGCGTGCAGGAAAACGGAAGCAAGCCGTCTTCGTTAACGTCGCTCAAGGCGTTCAACTTTTTAATTTACGGCACCATGGTGATTTTCACCAGCTATTTTCAATTATACCTGCAGGATGCGGGAATGAACAAACTGGAAATCGGCAGCCTGATGGCACTGGGGCCGTTGATCTCCCTGCTGGCCAATCCGGTCTGGACGTTTGCCAGCGAACGCCTGCGTGACACCAAGCGCAGCCTGCTGCTCATGATGGCGGGTACCCTGCTGCTGACTCAATTTGTATTTCATGCCGATACGTTTACGATGATTTATGTGGCCATGATGCTCTTTTTCTTCTTTCAAAGCCCGATGTTTGCGCAGAGCAACACGCTGATTCTCGGCTATATTCCGGATCAGCCGCACCGGTTCGGCGCGTTCCGGATGTGGGGCTCTATAGGCTGGGCGGTGACCGCTGTGGCGGCCGGCCTCTTCCTCGACCGGATCGGAATCTCCCGCCTTTCCTTCGTGTTTACGGGAATCCTTGTCCTGGCGATCGTATCCGTCCTGCTCCTGCCTCCGCTCAAGCGGACCTCCGAAACGCCGCCGATGCGTCTCCGGGGCTTTGGCAGGTTTGCGGTGAACCGTTATTTTATCGCTTTTATCGTTCTGGGCATGGCTGTCTCCGTCCCCACCTTTATGAATAATACGTTCATGTCGCTCTATATCACGGAACTGGGAGGATCAAAAACGGTAGTGGGACTGGCCGTCTTCCTGTCGTCCATTCTGGAGATCGGCGTGCTGATTCTGTTCAATCGTTATCTAAGGCGTAAATTGTCCACGCTCGTAGGCTGCCTTTCCCTTGTAAGCCTTCTGTTTGTCCTTCGCTGGCAGCTGATGGCGAACGCCACAAGCCCGGTCGAAATCGCCGTCATCCAGATCCTTCACAGCATCACCTTCGGCGGCTTCTTCTTTGTCGGAACCCAGGTGGTGCGACTGCTGACGCCGGCCCCATTCCGCGGACCCGCTCAGGCGCTCTACACGCTCACTTGGAGCGGCATCTCCGGCATGCTCGGCAGCCTGGCCGGCGGCTGGCTGTTCCAGAACTTCGGCGGCGCGGCCATGTACAAAATTTGCGTGATGCTGGCGCTGATCGGCGCGGCCGGCTTCGGCATTATGTGGTACTGGATTCGCGTTCAGCATCATACCCAGGCGGGGGCTGCCGGAACTGTGACCGGGCCTGCAGATGATGACGATTCACCGTTCTAAAGAAGCTGGACCCGATTGGCCGGGCCAAAGCTTGACATAAGCGAGACAGAGCAAGCCAAACATAAACAAAAAGCCAGCCGCTGGGTGATTGCATCTGCGGCTGGCTTTTCTATATGTCATTCGAACGTTGCAGGCCTTCTCATAGGTTCTTGTGCCGAGCCGATCCCGCCTTATTTCGGCATTTGGAAGGAGCTCTTCAGGGAGACGACCAGGTTAAATACCGGTTGTCCGGGCGCAGAATACTTCGAATCCACGTTAAAATATCCGTGCCGGAAAAACTGGAACTTGTCCTGCGGCTTGGCATTCTTCATGTCCGCTTCCACAAAGCCGTGCAGCACTTCGAGGGAGTTCGGATTGATTTCGTCCAGGAAGCTTTTCTCTGCTGTTTCGGCTTCGTTCTCCTCGGCCGTGACATCCGTCTCTTCCGCCTTGATCAGCGGCTCATACAGACGGAACTCCGCCGGTACGGCATGGGAAGCTTCGACCCAGTGGATGGTTCCCTTGACCTTGCGGCCGGTAAAGCCGGTGCCGCTCTTCGTTTCCGGATCATAGGTGCAGTGAATTTCCGTCACCTGGCCGTTCTCATCCTTCACGAAGTCATGGCATTTAATGAAATAGGCATTCTTCAGCCGGACCTCGTTGCCCGGGAACAAACGGAAATATTTGTTCGGCGGGTCCTCCATGAAGTCGTCCTGCTCGATGTAAATTTCGCGCGAGAACGGGATTTGCCGCGTGCCCATGTCCGGGTTCTCGGTATTGTTCTCCGCTTCGAGCCATTCCACCTGGCCTTCTGGATAGTTGGTGATGACCACTTTCAACGGCCGCAGCACCGCCATCGTCCGCGGAGCCTTCAGCTTAAGGTCCTCGCGGATAAAATGCTCCAGCATTTGCAAATCCACCAAACCCTGGCTCTTCGAGATGCCGGTCTCGTACACGAAATTCCGGATCGCTTCCGGCGTGTAGCCGCGGCGGCGGAGTCCGGAAATCGTCGGCATGCGCGGATCGTCCCAGCCGTCGACGATCTTCTCGTCTACGAGCAGCTTCAGCTTCCGCTTGCTGGTCAGCGTCTGTGCCAGATTCAGGCGGCCGAATTCGTATTGATGCGGTGTGCTCTCCATTTCGCATTCCTGGATGACCCAATCATAGAACGGGCGCTGATCCTCGAACTCCAGCGAGCAGAGGGAGTGCGTTACGCCTTCGATGGCGTCCTCCAGCGGATGGGCGAACGCATACATCGGGTAAATGCACCACTTGTCCCCCGTGTTGTGGTGCGTGGCATGGGCGATCCGGTAAATGACCGGATCCCGCAGGTTGATGTTCGGCGAGGCCATGTCGATCTTGGCGCGAAGCACCTTCTCCCCATCCTTGAATTCACCGCTGCGCATTTTCTCAAACAGCTCAAGGTTCTCCTCGACGCTGCGGTCACGGTAAGGGCTGTTTTGGCCCGGCTCGGTCAGCGTGCCGCGCGTCTCGCGGATTTGATCGGCTGTCTGATCGTCGACATACGCTTTGCCTTTTTTGATCAAGAGCACCGCACGGTTGTACATCTCATCGAAATAGTCCGAGGCATAACGCTTCTCCGCCCATTCGTATCCAAGCCATTTCACGTCTTCCTCAATGGATCTGACGAACTCCACATCTTCCTTCAGCGGGTTCGTATCGTCAAAGCGCAGGTTCGTTGCGCCTTCGAATTCGCCGGCCAGCGCGAAATTGATCCAGATCGCCTTGGCATGCCCAATATGCAAATAGCCGTTCGGTTCCGGAGGAAAGCGGGTGACCACTTTCTGAACCTTGCCCGACTTCAGGTCTTCCGTTATGACATTTTTAATAAAATTGGAGGGAGTGCTTGGTTTCTCCACAGTTATCAACCTTTCATCCATAAAGTCTTCTTTATAGATAGACCTCGTCCATCTTATTCTCTGTATAAAGCTTGTTTCATATAAATATACCTGTAATGCCGGGAGAGTTCAATCATTCGCGCTCCTCTCCCCTTTTACGTGAACGCGAAGCCTTATACATCCTTCCCCAATCCAGGGGCAAACATGAAAATTGGGGCTAATACCATTTTGACGCCATTTGAGGAATAAGGTAGCATGGAAATAAAAGCCGAAGGGGGCCTAAATGCATATGAAATCGATGAAGCTGGCGAAGGAACAGCGGGACCAGGCGATTCTGCAGATCCAGCAGTTTTTTGAGCATGAACGCGGCGAAGCCATCGGTGAGCTGGCAGCGGACGGCGTGCTGGACTTCTTTATGACACGCATCGCTCCGCATGTGTACAACCAGGCGCTGAGCGACTGCCGCCATGTGGTCAGCCAGAGAATGATATCCCTGGAAGACGATATATACGCATTGGAACAAAAGGTTAAAGCGTCCCGTTAAGTACGAGGGGAGAAGTGAAAACGCATGGTTGGTTACATATATAAGCTGGCCGCCAATTTCGCCGATCTTGGGAAAAGAAAGAGGGATTCATTCATGTTTACATACGCACTTGACGACCAAATTGAGCTCCGGCCCCTGGCGCTGCAGCATGCACGCCCGCTGTTTCACTTGACCGACCGGTCACGTGACCGGCTGCGGGAATGGCTCCCCTGGGTGGATGCGATCCGGGAAGTGGAGCATACGGCCAATTTTGTGAAAAATGCCATTAAGCAGGGCGCCGAGAACGGCGGCATTTCCGCCGGCATTTGGGTGGACGATGAAATCGCCGGTCTGATCAGCTACCATCAGATCGACTGGAACAACCGCTCCGTCAGCATCGGCTACTGGCTGGGGAAGGAATTTGAAGGCAAGGGCATCATGACCAGCGCCTGCCGGACCTTTGTCGATTATGCCCTGATGGACATGGATCTCAACCGGGTCGAAATCCGCTGCGCAACGGGCAACCACCGCAGCCGCGCAATCCCCGAACGACTGGGATTCGTTCTCGAGGGAATCGTCCGTGAAGCGGAGAAGCTACCCCAAGGTTACGTGAATCACGCGGTCTATGGGATGATACAAAATGAATGGAAGCTGCTTCGGTAGCCCGTTTTGAAAACCCTTCCTCCAAGGCAGACAAAATGCCGCCGCTCCTGTCCAACGGACAGGGAACGGCGGCATTTTTGCCATACGATGAAGCGGTCATTCAGCGATACACAGACGTTCGGCAGCCGCTGGATAACTGGGCGGCCGGCGGACTGGCCGCAGCCTGGCCGGTTTAGGCCAGCCAGTTGCTGAACTGCTCCTTCACGGTCGAAGCAAGGGCTTCGACTTCGAGCATCCGGGCAATCTCTTCCCGGTCCGCCCGCTTGCGTCCCAGCGCCAGCTGGCGCAGAACCGCGGCCACTGTCACGCCGCCCGGGCTGGATTCACGCTTGACGATGGACGATTGGCGGTCCAGCACCCCTTCCTGGAGCACGCGGAGATAAAAACCGCTGTATCCGGTATCCAGCACCCGTGCCGGGAAGTCGGTCACCCCATGCTTGCTGGCGATTTTGAAACAGGGAAATCTCGGCTGGGCGACCTGCATGACTGTCCCGCCGATTTCAAACGTATCGCCGATGCACACTTCTTCTTCCAGCAGCCCGGATACGGTCAAATTCTCGCCAAAGGCCGGGCACTCCATCGGAATGCCCAGCTCCCGCTTCCAATAGGCGTAATGCTCTACAGGATAGACGCACACGGCCTTGTCAGGCCCGCCGTGATTTTTCAAGTCACCTTGGCCGTCCCCTTCCATCTGCGTGCGTCCAACGAACACTTCTCCTTCAATCGGGCGTTTATGTATGCCGGTTGTGAGCGGTTTGCCCATATACTCCACCGTGATCGGCTTGCCGACGTTCACCGATACGATCCGGTAAGCGGTATCCACCTGATTCATTGCGGCTTCCCTCCAAATTGATCATCTTGCTTCCATCATAGCATTTGGGGGTGCGCCGGTACAAAAGAATTACACGAGCTGGGATGGCCCTTAGAGAGCCTGTACCAGCCCGCCGTCAATGACAAGGGTTGTGCCGGTAATATAGGTGTTGGCACCCGATAACAGGAATACAACGCCTTTGGCGAATTCCTCCGGCGTTCCATACCGTCCGAGCGGAATTTCGCTCTGGGACTGCTCTGCGACCTCTTCCGCGCTGACACCCTTCGCTTTCGCATTCGATTCGTTCAGCTGGATGATCCGGTCGGTCTCGATCCGCCCCGGTGCCACCGTGTTCACCAGGATTCCGTACTGAGCCAGCTCCTGAGACAAAGACTTGCTCATGCCGGCTACGCCGTTGCGGAACGTATTCGACAGAATGAGCCCGGGAATCGGCTGCTTGATTGACGTCGACGTCAAATTGACGATATGCCCGCCCAGTCCCTTCATATGCGGAAGCACCTCACGGATCATTCGGACATAACTGAGCAGGTTCAGCTGAAAGGCTTTATCCCAGTCTTCATCCGTCAGCGTTTCAAACGTTCCCGGAGACGGACCGCCTCCGTTATTGACCAATATATCGATGCGGCCGAACTTTTCGGCCGTATAACGCACCATCGCTTCCACTTCATGCGGAATCGTAATGTCCGCCGCGTAATATTCCACCACGCCGCTGCCGAGCTTCTGCAGCTCCTGCTGTACCGCCTCCAGCTTGCCGTCGCTGCGGCTGACCAGCATCACATCGGCTCCTTCTCGCACCAGTTCAGCGGCGATCGCTTTGCCCAGTCCCTGACTGGATGCAATGACAAGCGCCTTTTTACCCTCAAGATGAAGATCCATTCTCTTATGACCCCTCTTCTATAAATTCTGCTATACCCTTATAAACTGATCATTCGGGGATGAAACCATTCGGATTCTTGAATGCTGCTGATGACAAAGCGTTAATTATAGTATAAAAAGGAACCTTCACCTTGTGAAAGTCCCTTTTGTACCGTTTTATATCGGGCTGACTGACTAATTATACACAAAAAATGTCATATCATGGTATTTTACAGGACGGATAGCCCCATAGCCCCATTAAGGACGCGCCAGAAAGCAGCTCATCAATATATCATCGACATCGCGGCCGCCGATACAAAATTCCCGTTCCAGGCAGCCCTCCTGTACGAAACCACATTTGCGGTAAAATGCGATGGCTCCGGGGTTGGAAGACAGGACCCGCAGTCTCAGCTTTCGTTTTCCTTGCTCCTGCGCCCATTTCTTTCCCGCCTCGATCAGCCTCGACCCGATCCCCTCCTGCTGATAATCGGGATGAACCGCAATGTTAATTTCACAAACATGGCTGTTGCTGGAGAGGCCCGTAGCCGGACGAAATCCGATGTACCCGCACAGCACGTTGTCCACCACGGCCACCAGCTGGGAACCCGGCGGGCAGTGACGCAGATAGTCCTCCCGGGAAGACCAGCGGACCGGTTCCGGAGCGGTCCACTCGTTCCACACGAGGGCGTCGATATCCATCAGCGCCTGGGCGTCCCTCATTTCCGAGAGGCGGATGGTCAAAACACGATGTTCGGATGGCATAACAGCTTCACCTCGATTGATAGTAAACTAGGACCAGGTTCAGGGGTATTTGAGTCATCGTCAGCTTCCGAAGGATTCGGCCAGATCGATCTCCGCCTGCCGGTTGCGGACCGCGTGCGTCACAAAGAACACAACCGACAGCACCGCTACCCCAATCGCCAGCCAGGTCACCGGCATAATTCCTCCGTTATCATACAGTATTCCCATGACATAGGGCCCTGCCATTCTTCCGACGGCCCCCATTCCCCCGGTCAAACCGATATAGAACGGAGCCGCCTTATAGGCGTGATCGGAAATAAAAGCCGGGATGGCCGGCGAGATCAGCATCTCTCCGAGCGTCGCCAGGATCATAGCCATGACCATTCCCGGATAACTGTGCAGACCAGCAATGACAAGATAGGCCCCCAGGTAAAAGAGGCCGCTGGCCGTAATTTGGGCCGACGAGGTCCGTGCGAACCAGCGCTTGATCAGGCTTGTCAGCGGCTGGGCGACAAAAATGAGAATGCCGTTCATCGTCCACAGGAAGCCATAGGCCCGCTTCGGCATGCCCTCGGAGATAATGAACGGGGACACGCCTGTGTTCCAGATCGAGTTCCCCAGCCAGAGGAACAGGGAACCGATGCCGATGAACAGGTAAACCCTCGTATTGCAGAGCAGGGACCAGGTACCTTCGGCGCGTTCGGGCTTGTCCTTTTTCTGCAGATGAACCGGCCCCTGCTCCTTATCGAGCCTGCTGAGATAATTCAGGAAAAACATGGCGAAAACCGCCGATGTGACCCCGTTCAGAATAAAGGTCAGGTCGTAGGACAGATCGGCAAGGAATCCGCTCAGCGCCGTCCCCAGGGCGACGCCGATGTTGTTGGCGACGTACACGACGTTAAACAGCTCGCCCCGCCGGTCGGCGAAGCGGTAGCCGATGAACGCCTGGATCGCCGGCATGGACACGGCGTTGCAGAAGCCGATAAAGCCCATCAGAGCCATGTATAAATACCAATACGGGCTGATGAAGGGCAGGGCGAACAGGCCAAGCGCATTCAGGCCAAGCGACCCGACGATGAGCCGCTTCACCCCGACCCGGTGGTACAGCGCGCCGCCGAGCAGCTGGCCGATGATGCCGCCCAGCGCCTGGATCATGATGACCAGGCCGGCATCGGCCATCGAGTGGCCCAGCTCCTCAAACACGTACATGGTGGTGAGCGGCCACATCAGCGACCCGCCCGCCGAGTTGATCAGGCTGGCCGCCAAAAATATTTGAACTTCCCTTGGATAGGATTGCAGAAATTTCATGTTAGGAATCTCCTGTGCAGCGGTATGTGGTGAGGCCGGGCAGATGTCCGGCATCTGAAACCGGCAGATCACGAACGAAAAAAAGAAAGCCCCTGGGGGCTCTCCGGCAGGTGTCCGCCAAGCGTAAAACCGGCTGACACCTGTAGCAATTTATCGTTATGTCTGCCGTCCCACATGACAGTATCTATCATATTGTGTCATCCCGCAATGACCTTCACTGACGCTTTACTTCGACAGTGGTTGAGAAGAACGTGGCTCCGCCGCCCATGTCGGCCAGGCGGTCGGGCGTCAAAGCGTTGGCCCGCTGCCTGCGGCCGTCCTTTGCCCACCACAATCCCTGGCTTACGACAGTGCCGGGAAGCATTTTATCCGTGACCACAGCCTTCAGCTCATACCGTCCCCGCTCGTTGTATACGCAGACGGGATCCCCGTCGGTAATGCCGCGTGCAGCGGCGTCTTCCGGATGGATCTGCAGCACCGGCTCCTTCTCCAGCTTCTGATGCTTTTCCACATTGGCGAAGGTGGAGTTCAGGAAATTGTGGTTCGGCGGCGAAATGAACATGAGCGGGAAGCTCTCTCCTGCTGCAGGACGGCGCTCACCGTCGTAGCCTTCCTTCAGCGGGACATACTCCGGCAGCGGCGGCAGTCCCGCCAGCTTCATCGCTTCGGAATACAGCTCGATTTTGCCGGAAGGGGTCGGCAGCCGGTCCAAATAGTGCAGCTTCGGCGTCATGTCGAGCTTGACGAAGCGCTGCTCCTTCAGCGACTCCAGGGTTACTCCGTTCAGATAGGGATTGTCCGGATAATCCAGCGCCGCTTCGATCATCTGCTCCTCCGTCTGGGAGAAGGCTTCTTCATCAAAGCCCATCGCCCGGCCCAGCAGAGAGAACAGCTCCACGTTGCTCTTGCTCTCGCCCTGCGCAGGAATGACGGGCTCCTGGATCTGAACATATTGATGCCAGTAAGAGCCGAACAAATCTGTGCTCTCAAAGGAAGAGGTCGCCGGCAGAAGGATATCGGCGTATTTCGCCGTATCGGTCATAAACAGGTCATGCACGACCGTAAACAGGTCCTCCCGGGCAAATCCGGCCTGAACCCGTGCCGTATCCGGCGCGACAACCAGCGGGTTGCTGCAGTAGACAAGCAGCGCCTTGATTGGCTGCTCCGTCATGGCCAGCGCTTCCCCGATCCGGTTCATGTTGATGCTGCGCGCCTCCGGGTTCGGCCGCAGATCCGGGCGCTCCAGCGCTTCGCTGTTCATCGCGTTATAGCCGCCGTTGGACTTGGCGGCACCTCCGCCCTGCTTCAGCCAGTGGCCGGTCAAGGCCGGCAGGCAGGCGATGCTGCGGATGTTCATGCCGCCATTGTCATGATGCTGCAACCCGTTGCCGATGTGGATGTAGGCGGCTTCCGCCTCGCCGTACATACGGGCCAGCTTCTCGATATCCTCCTCCGGAATGCCCGTAATTTGGGATACAAGGGCCGGGGTGTACGCCTTCACATGCTCCCGCAGCTCCTCATGGCCGACAGTGTACTTGGCCATAAAGTCATTGTCCGTCAGCCCGTCGCGGAACAGGATGTGCATCATGCCCAGTGCGAGCGCCGTATCCGTTCCGGGATACAGCGGAATAAACCAGTCGGCCCACTGGCCGGTGCGGTTGCGGTGCACGTCGATCACGACCACTTTGGCTCCGCGCTTGCGGGCTCTCTCCGCAATGACGACTTGGTGCATATTCGTGCTGATGATGTTGCCGCCCCAGACCAGTATCAGGTCGGCGTATTCGGTATCTTCCGGCGTCGTTCCGCCGCCGAAGCCCATCGTATATCTCCAGCCGGCGCCGCCGGCGGAGTTGCATATCGTTTGGTCCAAACGGCTTGTACCCAGCGCATTGAGGAAACGTCGGTCCATGCCGTCGACGCTGAGAATGCCCATATTACCGTAGAAGCTGTAGGGCAGTATCGCTTCGGAGCCATGCTCCGCAATAATATCCCGAAAGCGCTGGGTAATTTCCGTCACCGCTTCGTCCCAGGTGATCCGTTCAAACTGGCCTTCCCCTTTGGGCCCCGTTCGCTTCATCGGGTACAACACCCGGTCCGGATGATAAACCCGCTCCGTCATATTTCTTACCTTATTGCAGATCGCACCCTGAGTAATCGGGTGATCGGGGTTGCCGGTCACTTTGACGATTCTACCGTTCTCCTTGTGCAGCAGCAGGCTGCAGGTATCCGGGCAGTCCAGCGGGCACACCGCAGGAAAAACGCCGTTCTCTTGCTCGATCATCTCCCGCTCCATCTCCCTCTATATGAAGTCTGTATATGCTTGTATTTCTATCTTAAAGCGAGCCGGCAAAATCCGCAAAAGAAAAAATAAGGCATCTGTTTCAACCCCACACCCGCCGGGTATAAAAAGAACAGGAGCATAGAGTGGACGAACCGTGTTCGCCCTGCCTGCTATGCCATATATCATGGACCACTCCCAACCGAATTCGCCAGGTCGATGTTTCGTTCCCCCGGACGCCGACCTGGCGAATTTGTTTATTTTTGGAATTCGATCAAAACCTGTGTTCCCGCCCTGGACATCGGGGTAATGCATACGTAGAGGTGATCAATGATGACAACCGTTTTTGTGGCAGGCGCAAACGGCCAGACCGGGCGCAGAATCGTATCGAAGCTGGTTGAGGCAGGTTATGACGTGAGAGGGCTGGTCCGTAAAGAAGACCACCTCCGGGATCTGGAATCCACAGGAGCTAAGGGTTATCTTGGAGACTTGTCGGGAGCTTTCTCCGACGGTATGAAGGGAGCGGACATCGTCGTCTGCGCCGCAGGGGCCGGCACCTCGGGAGATCCGGAGCATGTGGATCATGTCGGAACCGTTCGGCTCATTGAGCAGAGCGTGCTGGAGCAAATTCCACGGTTTGTGCTGATCAGCTCTATGGGCACCAAGGATCCGGACGCCATGCCTTCCTTCCTGAAGCCCTTCCTGATGGCCAAACGCAAGGCCGAGACCATCCTGGAGGAAAGCGGGCTGAGCTATACGATTATCCGTCCGGGCGGGCTGACAAACGAGCCGGGCAAAGGCAAGGTGCATGCCGCTCCGGAACTGCAGCGTCACGGCCGGGTATCCAGAGATGATGTGGCCGCAGCTGTTCTCGCGGCGCTGCAAATCCGGCAGACCCATAACCAGTCGTTCGACCTGCTTGAAGGCGATACCCCGGTGGAGGAAGCCTTGAAAGGATTAAACGGCAGCGTTCCGCAGTAACATCCGTTTTTGTAAGAAAAACGTCTATCGACGCACCTTCAAAGTAGACAGACCGCGTTTAAAGGAAGTTTTTCCTGCAATATCAGGAAGCAATGGCTATGGAGTTCATACTTACTGATATTATAAGAAAAACGTCTATCGACGTACCTTCAAAGTAGACAGACCGCGTTTAAAGGAAGTTTTTCCTGCAATATCAGGAAGCAATGGCTATGGAGTTTATACTTTCTGATATTATAAGAAAAACGTCTATCGACGTACCTTCAAAGTAGACAGACCGCGTTTAAAGGGAGTTTTTCTTGCAATATCAGGAAGCAATGGCTATGGAGTTCATACTTACTGATATTATAAAAAAAACGTCTATCGACGTACCTTCAAAGTAGACAGACCGCGTTTAAAGGAAGTTTTTCTTGCAATATCAGGAAGCAATGGCTATGGAGTTCATACTTACTGATATTATAAGAAAAACGTCTATCGACGTACCTTCAAAGTAGACAGACCGCGTTTAAAGGAAGTTTTTCTTGCAATATCAGGAAGCAATGGCTATGGAGTTCATACTTACTGATATTATCAAAAAGGTCTGTCCCGTTTTCGGGACAGACCTTTTGTTCATGATATTGGTTCGTATCACTTTCAGGAAGTTTTCAGGAAGCATCCCGGCAGTTTACAGCAAACCGCGAATCGCTTCCGTCATGGCTTCCGGCGACTCCTTCGGTTCAAAACGGGCAACTACTTCTCCCTGCCGGTTCACCAGGAACTTCGTAAAGTTCCATTGAATCTCGCCGTCTTCGGCCGGACCCGGCTGCTGCTGTTTCAAATATTGAAAGAGCGGATGAGCCCCTTCCCCGTTCACTTCCACTTTGGCGAATACCGGGAATTGAACCCCATAATTCAGCTGACAGAACGATGCGGCTTCTTCACTGGTACCCGGCTCCTGTCCTCCGAACTGGTTGCAGGGAAATCCAAGGATTTCGAGCCCCTGCGCCTTGAACTGGTCATACAGCTTCTGCAGGTCGCCATACTGTGGCGTTAATCCGCATTGGCTTGCCGTATTGGCGATGACCAGCACTTTACCTTCATAATCCTGAAGAGACACCTCTTGACCAGAGGTCTTGGCTGCTGTGAATTGGTATACGGACATGTGATTACCCCTTTCTATCCTTCATATAGAATTGGCATTCTGCTGCTATTTACCCCGATGCTTGGCCTTGGCCTTCCTTACGGCGATCTCCCGCTTGTAAGCGGCCAGGGCTTCCCGCTGTTCCCTGTTTCGGCAAGTGCGCTGCTTCTTTGACTTCTCCAGCTCCAGGCGAAGCGCCTCCTGGCTCTGGGTGCTGACGCCTCGGGAGCGGGACTCCTTCGCCGCCTGCCGGGCAAGCCGCTTCGGGTTGACCGACTTCACAGGCAGCCGCGCGGCCGGGACGCTGCAGGATAAACGCTCCACCAGCGCGGGAAGATCGTTCATAACGTACTCCCACACTTCCTGCAAAGACGGCTCGGAACCAAAGACGTGACAACCCGCCTTGAGCCCGTCTGCTTCCTGCACTTCGACGACACCGACCCAATAAGGATCTTCAAAAAATACCGTGAGTTTCACCAGTATTCCCCCTCTGTATAAATCGGACCGAGGGACATCCCGAGGGGGGAAGGCTACTGACATGTGATCCGGGAGGCTGTGCTGGCGAATCGCCCTCTGCCTCCCTACATGCGCCGCGGACTACCGACCGGGCTGTGATTTTACGATCCACTTTCCATGATACTCCAAAGCGGCCGTGATGCAAGTCCGGCCCCAAGCGAATCCAATGAAGCCGGGAATCAGCCTCATATCGGCATGCGGCGGTTCATATACTTTCCTGTAGCTGAAAGCGAGATTACTGCTGAAAAGGGGCCATACGCATGAATCATTCATCCAATCGGCCGGAGTCGGGCAGGCGGATTCCCCAGCCGATCCGCGGCCGCGAAGGGGCGACCGACGAGGGGCCGCGCGACGTGCTTCGGGACATGGAGAATCCCGATATGCTCGTTCCGCCGAAGACCGATAACGGGCTGATACCCAATTTAAAATTTTCCTTCTCCGATACGCACATGCAGCTTAATGAAGGCGGATGGTCCAGGGAAGTGACGGTTCGCGACCTGCCCATCGCCACCACGCTGGCCGGCGTCAACATGCGCCTCACCCCTGGCGGCCTGCGTGAGCTCCACTGGCACCAGCAGGCCGAATGGTCCTTTATGCTGCTCGGCAGGGCACGCATTACGGCAGTGGACCAAAACGGGCGCAATTTCATTGCCGATGTGGGTCCCGGAGATCTCTGGTATTTCCCGCCAGGCATCCCCCATTCCATCCAAGGGCTCGAGGAAGGCTGCGAGTTTTTGCTTGTTTTTGACGACGGACATTTCTCCGACCTGAATACCCTCAGCATCTCCGACTGGTTCGCCCACACGCCCAGGGAGGTCCTCTCAGCCAATTTCGGCGTTCCGGAAAGCGCGTTTGCAAGCATCCCTCCCAGCCAGGTGTACATCGAGCAGGAACCCGTTCCCGGTCCACTGGACAGCCAAAAGGTAACCTCGCCCTACGGAGAGGTGCCCCAAACCTTTACGCACCGCCTGCTCGCGCAGCCTCCGATCATCACATCCGGCGGCAGCGTACGGATCGTAGATTCGTCCAATTTCCCGATCTCGCGTACCGTAGCGGCGGCACTGGTGGAAATCAAACCCGGCGGAATGAGGGAGATGCACTGGCATCCGAATCAGGACGAATGGCAGTATTACCTTACCGGCCAAGGCAGAATGACCGTATTCGCCGGTGGCGGCAAGGCCCGTACGTTCAACGTTCGCGCGGGCGACGTCGGCTATGTGCCGTTCGCCTTCGGACACTATATCCAGAATACCGGAACAGACAGCCTCTGGTTTTTGGAAATGTTCAAAAGCGACCGGTTCGCGGATGTGTCATTGAACCAGTGGATGGCCTTGACACCACGGGAGCTGGTGGCGGAAAACCTGAACGTCGGGTCCGATCTGCTGGATGCGCTGCGCAAGGAAAAATCGCCTGTAGTCAAGTACCCCGGCTTCACCTACACGAAGCCAAAAGACGGCGCCCCGGACGGATAATATCCAGGGGGCCGTCTTTTTTTCTAGATGCAAGAAAGTATTAGCTTCGGAGAATGTGCTTCTTTATAACACAAGAAACACTTCCGGATGCGGTCTTGCTTCCGATGTATGCCGATAGACGTTATTCTAATTTCCGCCTGTTCGTTCTGTTATCGTCCGGCGGCGTCCGCCGGACGTCCGAACGCTTCGGCGATCAGCCGGAAGGACTGCAGCTTATCCTCAAAACGATGGGTAATGCTGGCGATCATCACCTCATCGGCATTGTATTCCTCGCACAGCTCTTCAATTCTGCGCTTCACCTGCTGCGGGGAACCGACGACCATCCGCTTGCGGTTCTCCTCAATCCGGATTCGGTCGTACCGCGAATACGGATATTCCAGCGCTTTCTCCACCGACGGAGTGCCTGAAGACGATCCGCCCTTTTCCAATAAAATGAGCGAGAGATCCATGCTGGACGCAATCCGGTTCGCTTCCTCCTCCGTCTCTGCGCATACGGCAAAGATGGCCACCAGGGACTGGGGCTTGTCAAAAATGGCCGACGGCTGAAAATGCTCCTGGTACCAGCGCATCACATCACTGCCGCCGGAACCGTTGATAAACTGGGCGAAAGCAAAGCCGGTTCCCCGCATGGCGGCAATCCCGGCGCTGCCACCGCTGGAGCCAAGCAGCCACATTTCCGGAACGGTTTGGACCATCGGCGTGGCCAGAAGTCCAGCAAAAGGATGTTCCGGACTCAGGGAATCCGTCAAATAGGCGACTAAGTCGTCGATCTGATCGGCGTAACGGTCCTCGCCGCGCATCTTCCCTTCCTGAAGGGCACGGGTCGCCAAAGGCATGCCGCCCGGCGCGCGTCCGAGTCCTAGGTCGATTCTGCCCGGATAGAGGCCTTCCAAGAGCCGAAAGTTCTCCGCTACCTTGTAAGAGCTGTAGTGAGGCAGCATTACGCCGCCTGATCCAACCCGGAGCGTCGATGTCTTCGCCGCCAGATGGGAGATCAGCACTTCCGGACTGGAGCCGGCCAGGTTCGGGGAGAAATGATGCTCCGATACCCAAAAACGATGGTATCCGAGCCGTTCGGCTTCCTGGGCCATGGCCGCCGTCTGGGCCAGCGCTTCCACCGGATTGCTGCCTTCCGATATCGTTGATTGATCCAATATGCTCAGCTTGATCATTACGCATCAAGACCTTTCTGCTATGACTGATTGCAGCCGGTGCTGACTGCTATTGCAGCAGCGGCATCCAGGTTTTGGATGAGCTGCCCTGCTATTATATCATGCGTTTGACGGGCTGCTGAAACGCTTGGCCGCAAAGTGGGAGGTTGCCCGAATCATCCGAGTCAGAAAACAAAAACGGCAGCGCCGCGATAGAGTACGGTTTGCACGGGCGGCCCACCCATTAGCAGATTTAGAGATTTGCCTCTAAATTTCGGGGCATCCGTGAGGACAAAAAAAAGGCAGCAGCTGACCCCGCCTGGGTTAGCTGCTGCCTTTGCCTTGGCCGCGGGGCGCCGTTATTTCCGGCGCCCGCGTCCTCCCGCGCTCCGGCCTCTGCCGCCGGGAGCGGATGGGCGGCCCGTGCCGCTCCGCTTGGCATCCCGGCCGCCGCGGGAACCGCCAACCGGCGCGCCGCGTTCCGCGCGGGCCGCTTGGCCCCGGCCGCCGCCAGCGCTGCGGCCGTCACGCTGCCCGGCCGCACCAGTGCGGGAGCGGCCGACACCTGCACCGCCTGCGCCGGCTTCGCTTCCGGCGTAGGCGCCCCGCGCCCGCTTGGCCTCGCCGCGGGCGCCTCTGCCTTCACCGCCCGCGCGTGCGGGGCGGTCATCCCGGCGCGGGCGGCCTTCGCCGCGCCCGCCGTCTCTGCCGCCGCGTCCGCGGTCCTCACGCTCCGCATGGATGGAGCGCGCCTTGGTCCCCGCGGCAGTGATGCCGGCGCCCTTGTCATACCGGCGCCGTTCAATATTGTACTGGATGTGCTGCTCGATGTTTGCCAGCTCGCCTTTGTCTTTGGGGGCGACCAGCGTGATGGCCATGCCCTTTTCCCCGGCCCGGCCCGTACGGCCGATCCGGTGGATATAACTCTCCACGTCATGCGGAATATCGTAGTTAAACACGTGCGTGACGCCTTCCACGTCAAGCCCGCGGGCCGCCACGTCCGTCGCGACCAGCAGCTGCAGCTTCGCCTCACGGAACCGCTTCATGACCGCTTCGCGCTTCGCCTGCGACAGGTCGCCGTGCAGCTCGTCCGAGTTATATCCTTTCTCCAGCAAGGCTTCGTTGAGTGTCGACGCCCGCCGTTTCGTGCGGCAAAAAATGATCGCCAGGAACGGGCGGTACGTGTCGATCATGGACATCAGCGCCTCCTGCTTCGTCCGGTCCGTCACTTCCACGACGATCTGCCGGATATGGTCCAGCGGCACCGGCGATTTCTCCCCTTTGATCACTACGTCCTCCGCGTCCCGGGTATAGGCTGCCGCAAGCCGCTTGACCTCGGCAGGCATCGTGGCCGAGAACAGCATCGTCTGGCGCTTGTAGGGCAGCGCCTGAATCAGCGTCTCGACCTCGTCCAGGAAGCCCATGTGCAGCATTTGGTCGGCTTCGTCCAGCACGAGCATTTTGACGCGCCCGAGCTCCAGCGTACCGCGCCGGAGGTGATCCAGCAGCCGGCCCGGCGTTCCGATGATCAGCTGGCGTCCCCCTTCGAGCTTCCGCAGCTGCTTCTCGACGTCCTGTCCGCCGTAAACGGCCAGAATCCGGATATCGGTCCCTGCCGCCAGCTTGCGCGCCTCCTCGGTAATTTGCAGCGCCAGCTCGCGTGTAGGCGCAACGACAAGCGCCTGCGGGTACAGCTGTGTCGGGTCTATTTTTTGCAGCATCGGCAGCATAAAGGCCAGCGTCTTGCCGGTTCCTGTACGTGCCCTCGCAATCACGTCGCTACCTGCAAGCAGGAGCGGGATCGTCTCCGTTTGCACCGGTGTCGGGATGGCAATACCGTTCGCCCTCAGTGTATTGACCAATGATTCGTTAACGCCCAAACTTGAAAACTTCAACAAAAATGCACCTCATTCATTAAGTTCCGCCTTTAGCGGGATATATAGTGGATTAACTCGGTTCAGACGCTTGTACTTTTATCTTAAAAAGGAGGACCGCCACGTGACCCGTGCAGGGCCGCCGGACAGACCTCCCTTAAAGGATGAAATGAAAAACGCATGAATAACAATGTATGGATCATAATGGCGGCAATACAGGCAGCTAAAACCTGCCGGATTTGAATATGGAAAACAGCAGCCACAGCACCATCAACAGCGCCACAATAAAGCCGGTTCCGATCACCGGAAAATGCCACAGTACCGAAGATTGCTGATTCAGGGAAGAACCGATGATCAGCCCAACCATGATGATGCTGAAGGCAAGCAGCACGATGCTGAAAGACAGCCGGTTGCTGATCTGGTCGAGCTTCCTCATCAGGGCTTCCATCTCCGGAACGCTGATCTCAACCTTCAGCTTGCCCTTGCTGATTAACGATGAAATCTGCCTTGCCTGGTCCGGCAGGTCGAACAGCGCCTCCGCCAGACCCGCCGCTCCGCCCAGCAGCTTCTTGCGCAGATTGCGGGTGCTGAAGCGGTCCTTGATCAGCTTCCGTCCAAACGGCTCCGCCATGTCGATGATGCTGAGCGTAGGGTCCAGCTTCTCGATGACGCCTTCCATCGTCAGCAGCGCCTTGCCGAGCAGCGTCAGATCAGGCGGAATCATCACTTTGTGACGCTGGGCGACCGCGAACAGATCGTTCAGCGCCGTCCCCATGCTGATTTCGGAAAAAGGAATATTATAGTACTGCTCCCGCAGACTGTCCAGATCCCTGCGCAGCTCGCGAATATCGCCGTCTTCCGGCATCATGCCCAGCCTCAGCACGGCGCGGACCATGCTGTCGGTGTTTTTCCGCATCAGGGCGATGATCAGCGAAGACAGATGATCCTTCATCTCCTCGCTAAGCCGTCCCACCATACCGAAATCCAGATAGGCAAGGCTGCCGTCCTTGCGCACGAGCAGATTGCCCGGATGCGGATCGGCGTGGAAAAAGCCTTCGATGAAAATCTGGTGCAGCATGCTCTCCACGAGCTTCTCGGCCGTTTCCTTCAAATCGTATCCCTTCGCCACAAGCTCCTCCTGATGGCTTAAAGAGATGCCGCGGACATATTCCATCGTCATGACGCGTGAAGATGTATACTGCCAAAATATTCGCGGGATGCACACGGTCTCATCGTTCTGAAACTGCAGTGCAATTTTTTCCGCGTTGCGGCCTTCCTGAGTATAATCCAGCTCAGCCCGCATGGAGCTCGCAAACTCTTCCACCAGGCGGGCGATCTGGTACTGCTTGACCCACACCCAGCGCTTCTCCGCTAGCGCGGTCAGGTCCCTGAGGATTTCCAGGTCTCTGACCACCATCTGCAGAGCGCCCGGACGCTGGACCTTGACCGCTACATCCTCGCCGGTCTTGAGCTTGGCGAGGTGAACCTGCCCAATGGAAGCTGCCGCGATCGGCGACTCCTCAAACCAGGAGAAAATATCCTCGATGGCGTCGTCCAGCTCCTGCTCGATAATGCCCTTGGCCGACTCGGACGAGAAGGGCGGAACCTGATCCTGAAGCTTGATCAGCTCCCGGATAATCGGCTCCGGCAATAGGTCCGACCGGGTGCTGGCCAGCTGCCCCAGCTTGACGAAGGTCGGTCCAAGGTCTTCCAGAACCAGCCGGATCCGTTCCCCCAGCGTCTTGGTCTGCGGCGTCTCATGGGTGATCCACCGTCTAGGTATGGACAGCATCTGGAACAGGCCCAGCTCCTCCACGATATAACCAAAGCCATGACGCATAAGCGCCATGGCGATCTCCCGGTAACGACCGGTATGTCTGATGCGCAGTGCCATCTTATTCCGCGGCCGGTCCGGAACGCTCTGCTTCGAGCTCCGCCACCCTCTTCTCCAATGTTGCAATGCGCTGTTCCAGACTGACGATATCCTGATCGGAAGGAACGTGAATGTCCGTTAATACACGCCGAACCTGGTCTTGAATCCACGTTTTAAATTGGGACTGCTCCTCCTCGCCGCGTTCCACCAGCCGGTTGACCAGATCTTTGGATTCCGACGGCGCCAGCTCGCCCCGTTTGACCAGATCGTCCACGATCTTCTCGACTTTCTCTTTGCTCACTATGGTAAGGCCCCATCCCAATGAAATTGCTTTTTTAAACAGATCACTCATGGTTATTCCTCCCAAAGCTATAGTCAATATATTATACCCCCAAATGATGGGTCATATAAACCCGGGAACCGCATTAACCCGGAAGATGCGCTGCCCACTGCGCTGCCTGCAGAATAAGCCGGCGGATCTGCGGATGGAGGAATGTCGGCTCGTGATGCCCCGGCATCAGAAAGGCGACTCTTCCCATACCGTAGCTATGTTTCCAGGCCGCCGGATGCCACGTTCCTTCCAGTTCGTATTCCAGCAGCACGGTTCTTTCGCCAAACGGGTCAAAATCAATCTGGTACGGCTCTTCGTCGAGTTCAAAAGGCTCGATGCCTTTCGTAACCTGGTCCTCTGCGCTCACCCGGAACGACAGCGGCTGGTACGGCGGATGACCGTTAAAACGGCCGCCGGCCAGCTGGGCCAGCTCATAGCGCCGGTTGCCGATAGACAGGCCGTTGTGGATGACAAGCAGGCCTCCTCCCTGGCTCACGTAAGACAGCAAACCCGCTGTCTGCTGCGGAGACACCTTCTCGTCCCACAAGTCGAAATAGCATATGCAAAGGTCAAACGGCTTCAAATGCTCCTCGAGCAGCAAATTTTTGTTTTCGCTGCATTGAACCGAAATGACATCGTTCAAAATATGGCTGATCTGCGCGTCTACCCCCTGCAAAGGGTGAAATTTCGGATGCGTGTAATCACCGAGTAAAATGCTTTTTTTCTTGTTCATTATGTTCCTCCTTGCTCGCTCTCGTTCCCTATAGCATTCCACACTTTCTGGAAAAAACCTTTAATTCCTTTCGTTTTGATGAAGGAAAAAGGGATGCAGCCAGCCGCATCCCCCGTCTGTATAGACATGTCCTTTCCTTCAATTTCGAACAAAATACCTTCCCAGTTCCACCATCATGCTGCCCATCCGCTCATCTTCCTCCGGCGAGCAGACGCGTTCGATGCCTTCTTCCCGCAGCGCCTGGGCCGTAATTTTGCCGACAGCCGCCGCGACCACCGGTCCGGAGAAAGCCGATACCAGCTTCGGGAGCTCGCCCTTCGCCCGGGCGTACTCGATCAGGTTGCGCACCTGCGGCCCGCTGGTGAACGCCACGGCGTCCAGCTCCGCCGCCGTAATTTCGGCGAGCAGCCGCGCAAGCTCCGCTTCCTCCGGAGCAATATGCTGATACGGCAGCACTTCCCGTACCTGGGCCCCCTGTTCCTGCAGCCAGGCCGTCAGCTTCGGAGCCGGATCGCCGTGCAGCTGTAGAATGACGTCCGCCCCTTGAAACGGATAAGACGCCAGCCCCCGAATCAGACCGGCCGTGCTCCCATCGTCGTCCCGTACGATCGGGATAAGCCCTCTCTTCTTCAGGGCATTCACCGTCTTGTACCCGCGGGCGGCAATGGACGAGCCCTGCAGCGCTTCGAGCAGTGCAGCGCCAGCCCCCATCTCCTCCGCCACCTGATCGATGGCGTCGAGCCCCATGCCCGTCGTCAATATGACCCAGGCGGGTGGATTGGCGATCCAGGCTTCAATATCCTTGCGCAGCTTCACATCGTCGAGGAATACCGTTCCCTGTGCGGGACGAATCAGCGGAATGCCTCCCATATTCTCCACAAGTTTGGCCATTTCGGCCGCTTTGCGGGGACCGGTTAACGCAATTTTTTTACCTGCCAAATTCCGAGCCATGCATCCTTCTCCTCATCAGGGTTCATGGAACCCGCCACTGTTTTATTAAACAGTATACTTGAAATTCCGCCCAAGGAGATGAAAAGATTCACAGACTTTTGACGGCAGCGGCGTTCTGGCGCTTGGCCAGGCGGTGCCTTTTACGCTGGTTATACAAGAATCGAACGACAAAAAAGGAAATGACGCCAAGCACCAGGCCGAACACCGACATGCCGATCAGTACGTGAAGACCGCCCTGCAGCAGATGCTTAAATATGGTAAAATCGCCGGACAGCAGGTTTCTCCAAGCATGCTCCTGGACCGGAATATCCACCATTTTTTTCGGGAAAAACCATTCTCCGATTTTCTTGGCAAAAGGGAGGAGGACGATAGGAAGGAAAGTGAGCTTGCCAATGACATTGCCTATAATAGCTGCCGGAAGCGAGCCGCCGGCCAACCTTACCGTAGGGTAAAAAATCAAATACACCAGCGATCCGGTGGAAATGACGATCATCTCGAGCCCGAACCCGAGTGCAAATCCGAGCGACACTTTGCGTGCTCCGCCCGGGGAACGGAACAGCTTGATCATGTTCAGCTTGATTTTCCGGTAAAACTTATGAAAAATGTTGTGCTTTCTCGATTTAGTTGTCATGTAATCACCCTTCAGGTATGCCTAGCAGGCAGGACATCCCCTTCAGCCGCAGGCTTCAGGGCCGCCCGTTCCTTCTATTGTATCACTTTTATCCCCTCTAATCTAACCGAAAGAGTCTGTTTTATTTTTACCGGCAGAAGGATCAGGTAGCGTCCTCCCGGGGTTCCTGCATCCGGGGTTTTCGATGGGGCCGATGGAACAAAAAGATGAAGAGCGGCAGCACGATGACGAACACCAGGGCCACGACCGTCCACTCCCTGTCGAACCGGAACACTTCGATCGAATTGGGATAGATCCAGAATGCTGTCACCACGGCGAATAACCCGATGGGCGAGGTCATCATTTTTCCGGAAATCTGCGGGATCATCGTTTTTAATCCGTAACAAATGATGAACAAGCTGGTGGAGATATTCAGCAGAACCGCCGGAAACCAGAGGCCAACGAGCAGCATGTCGAACCGGTCGAGGAAATCCGTTATTTTAATCTGCCGGGACATTTCGTAAGACGGGTACATCAGGCTTTCGGCAATGGGTACGCCTACCAGCAGCGAAATCATAATGACGATCAGCAGCAGCAGCCCTGTCGACAGGAGCAAAGCGTACATCCCGTCACGGATCCGGTAATCTTTGCTTGAGAAGATGAACGGGAGCGCCAAGATCTGGCCCAGGTAAGAAAAGACGACCCAGCTCCCTTTGCCGACGCCCGCCCAATCGACATAAAAGTAAGGTTTGATATAGTTGAAATCAAAATCCTTGGCAACGATAAACGGTATGATGAGGACCACCGTTGTCATCATCGGCCCATACAGGTCGGCAATGCCCATCACCGTCTGCACGCCCCCTCTGGCAATAAAAATCACCGTCGCCGTGATCGCAATAGAAATGATGAAAATCGGCGTGAGCGGCAGCAGGACGACATTGGTAAAGTCGGCAACCATGCGGATATCCCTGGCCAGGATGATAAAGAAAAATATCAGATACAGGATGGTAATCACTCTTCCGATCACTTTATGCCGTCCGTTCAGCGATTGGAACAGGTCCTTCCCGGGGAACCGCTTGGCGCTTTTGGACAGCAGCAGAAGCATCAGCGCAACGACGATTCCCGCCGGAAAAAAGGACAGGTAGGCGTGCTGCTTGGCATAATTGGCCAGCTCACTCGGTACGTGGATTAATGTGGTGTTCAAGATGTAGGTAATTCCGAGCATCCTAAACTGCCGGTTCGTCACTTTATTCACAGCCCTGCCTCCTTTATTGCGATTTCACATTCAAAAAGGAACGAATTTTTCGAGATAATGTCCCGCCAGTACCGATCCGTACACGACGTGGCCAAACTGCAGGCAGTAGGCCCAAATTCCGAACCCGCCTGCGAGCAGAATATAGGCCAACCAGCGATTAATCCCCGGAATTTCGCGCATGACCTTCCGATCGACCAGGATCACCAATATAGCGGCCAAGATATACAGCCCCAGAAGCTTAATCATTCCTGATTTCCTTTCTGCCGAAGGGCTTGCCGACGGCTCCGATATTCTCGATATGAAGCTCAGGTTTTACGATAACCCTGACCTCGGGATATGCTTTCTTCCAATTGCCCTTAAATCTCTGCCAAGCCTTAGGGTCATTCTCGTAGATCGACCTGCCGAATCCCAGAATATCCGAATTGTATTTATGCTGCAGAGACCGCATGGCGAGCTGCACTTTATCGACAATCTCCTCGCTGGCCCGGCGCTCCAGGTCCCGGAGGCTATGCTCATCGCTGATAATGCTGTTTGAATCATTTTCGTACACGGCGCCCTTGGCGTAAATTTCGATGGTCATCGTGATATCGTTGCCGCGGACAACCGGTTTCAGCTTGGCCTCATTTTCACTGAAACGGATGGAAATGTGGCCCTTGCCTCCGGGCCCGTCGACGATAATGTCCGGTGAGGGGGCCTGGTTCATGGCCAGATTGATGATTTTGCCTTCCTGCCCTTCCAGGGCTCCCACGAACTTGTCCTCGTCAAACAGAGCCAGGCCCGTAACCTGGATATTATTTTTGGAAGTGCCCACGCCCGGCGGCACCGCTTCTTGAATAGACAGGTACGGAAGAGCCACGTCCACGCCATCCGTCATGAGTGTGTTAACCAGCTGTTTCAGCGAATCGGGCCTTTTTGTGAATTCGTTGATCAGCTCCCGGATCATCTCGCTGGAGAATTGCTCCATCGGCGCTGCGGCGTCCAAAATTTTGTACGCCGATCCGCTTGTCACCGCCACCAGCGATGACAGGCGATTCTGAGGAATCCGGGCAAATTGGTCCAGCATCGGTGCAATGCCGTCCCTGGCGAAATCCTCGCCGATAAGCAGCACGCGCCGGTGGGAGAAGGAAAGGTTCCGGGAGTTGCCGGCCTGGATTTCCATGTTGGCGCTGCGCAGCGTAATGCCCGTTTTCGATTCCAGGTAGTAGGACTTTCCGCCGCTGGTGCCTCCGCCGCCGCCTTTGCTGCCTGCCCCGCCTAAATTCCCCGGCAGGGCGATCTGGAGGGCACTTCGGTACATCCCGTTTTCCTTGTCGACGGAAGATCCGATAACGAAGGCAACGTCGTTGATTTCTTTACGGTCCCAGCAGCCCGCCAGCGCAAGCGGGCTCAGGAGCAATAAACCGGCTACCGCCCATTTCTTGATCATGTCCATATCACCACACCTTGTTTGATTGCGGGGTACCGTTGATCTCCTTCTTCTCACGCACCCGGTCTTTCTTCGATGCCCAGGATGGGCGCCGCTTCATCTTCCACCATGGGGCGCGAACGAACACGTCCTTGTTATCCTGAACATGGAAAGGGCTGACGCCGGACATATACGGCACGCCAAAGGAGGTCAATTGGGTCACGTGGACCAGAATCCAGACCGTACCCAGCACGATGCCGAACAATCCGAGCACCCCGGCCAGAATCATCAGCGGAAACCGCAGCAGGCGGACCGTGATGGCCAGGTTGAACCGCGGAATCGTAAAGGAGGCGATCCCTGTCATCGACACGATAATGACCATAGGGGCCGATACGATGCCGGCCTCGACCGCTGCCTGACCGATAACGAGCGCCCCCAGGATGCTGACCGCCTGGCCGACGGTTTTCGGGAGCCTTACGCCAGCCTCGCGCAAGGCCTCAAAGGAAATCTCCATAATGAGCGCCTCGACGAGCGCAGGAAACGGTATTGCCTCCCGGGCAGCCGCGATGCTGAGCACCAAGGTCGAAGGCAGCATGTCCTGATGATAGGTCGTCGTAGCAATATACAATGCAGGTAAGAAGAGGGCGATAAACACGAATAAATACCGGATCCACCGGATGAAGTTCGTGATGAAGTACCGCTCGTAGTAGTCCTCGCTCGCCTGCATCAGTTGGAAAAAGGTCACCGGACCGATGAGAACGAACGGCGTACCGTCCGTGAATATGGCAAAACGTCCCTCCAGCAGCTGGGCCGCTGCGGTGTCGGGGCGCTCGGTGTACTGGAGCTGGGGAAAAGGCGAATACGGATGATCCTCGATCATTTCCTCGATATACCCGGATTCCAGTATTCCGTCGATTTCAATGTCCTTGAGCCGCTTCTCGACGTCCCGGATCATCTTGGGATTCGCCAGTCCCTCGATGTACGAAATGACCACATCCGTTTTGGTCTCTGTCCCGAGAACGATGCTCTTCATCTTCAGCCTCGGGGACTTAATTTTGAAACGCAGCAGCGCTGTATTGACGCGAAGCATCTCCGTGAATCCTTCGCGCGGCCCGCGGATGACCGCTTCGGTCTCCGGCTCGGATACGGTTCGGCGCAATCCGCCCTTTACATTGAACAGGTGGGCTTCCGAATACCCGTCCACCAGGATGACCGCGCTGGAATTCATCAGCCCCTCGATGACATCCCCCCACATGGTGGCGCTGTTGACCTGGGACAGGGATACGCGCGTATTTTCCAGTGGTTCCAGGTCAGGGTCTTGCTCCTTGCTCTCGTCCCCCTCATTCTTCAGGCGCACCAATCCCTGGATAATGGGCTGAATCATATGGATCTGGAGTTCTTCGGAGAACACGATCCCTTCCACATATACGAGCAGGCCCTCAACGCCCGGGGCAACCTCCATGCTCCGGTAGACCATGTCCGAGCAGTCATCGAAGATATCCTTCAGCATCTCCGTATTGACTTTCAGATCCTTCTGGATCGGCACCTTATCCAACGAAGGAGACGGCAGACCCAGTGCCCTGCCTGTTGGAAGGGCCATGCGCGGCTTATCCGGTGTTGCACCGCCTTTTTTCATCTCCACTAGTCACCTCGATTTCCGCTCCTTGCCAGCAAGAAGGAATTTAACCGTAGGTTGTGCCAGAATTGGATAAATTATGTGGATGGCTCGGGGAATGTACAAAAAAGGCGCCACCCGCTTGCAGCTTCGGGTGGCGCCTGCCTATTCATCGCCGTTAGATTTTAAATTGTGCGACCTGCTCGAGCAGCTGCTCAGCCAGCTTGTTCAGACTGGCCGCCGAAGAGGCAATCTCCTCAATGGAGGCAAGCTGTTCCTGGGCGGAAGCCGATACGGCCTGTGTGTTGCCTGCGGCTGCTTCGGAATACCCCTGAATGAGCCGAATCGACTGTTCGACGCTTTCGCCGCTCTGCGCAAGCGAGCGCGACGCCTCGGCGGCCGAGGCGATGTCCGCGCTGGCTCCTTTGACGGCCTTGCGGATCCGCGTGAACGACCGTCCTGTCAAATCCACCGCTTCGATGCCCTCGGACACCCTCGTCTTCGCGTCGTTCATGGCGGACAGAATCCGCGTCATCTCGCCCTTCATGCCGCTGACGAGCGCCTCGATCCGCTGGGCCGATTGCTCCGACTGCTCCGACAGTTTCCGCACCTCGATCGCGACGACCGCGAAGCCCCGTCCATGCTCTCCGGCCCTGGCCGCCTCGATCGACGCGTTCAGCGCCAAGAGATGGGTCTGCTGGGCAATGCCTGTGATCAAATTGACGATTTCGCCGATTTGGGCCGTACGCTCGTTCATCGTATCCACAATGCCGTCGAGATCGCTGACCGTCTCGTGGATGCTCTGGATTTTGTCCGTGACGCTGATCACGGCCGCGTTGCCTTCTTCCGCCGACTGGGTCGTCCGCTGCATCGTCTGCATGACATCGTCCATGTTGGCCCGAATCCGCTCGGACTCCTTGGACATGACCTCCATGCTCACCATGCTCTGCTCCACACTGCGAAGCTGCTGCTCACTTCCGACGGCAACCTCCTGGATGGCTTCGGTCACATGCTCGATCGCTTTGGTCGTCTGATCAGCGCCTGCAGCCAGCCCCTTGGCGGACGCGTTCACGTGATCCGTGATTTCCTGGACACTGATGATCATCGCGCGGAGATTGTCCACCATCGTCTGGAAGTGACGGCTGAGATTGCCGATCTCATCCCTCTTCGCCGTGTCCAGATCCTCCCGCAAATCCCCCTTGCTGATCCGCTCGGTCGCCAAGGTGAGCGCAGAAATCGGCTTAATGATCGAGCGGATATTGAACAGGATGATGGCCAGGGCGGCCAGAATGGATATCGAAATAACCAGGATCACCGTGTTGCGGATGCCGCTGACGGCACCGGCCACCTCTTTGTCGTACATCGTTCCGGCTATTTTCCACCCGGTGAGCTCGTTCGTCGTGAAGGACGCCCGCTTCTTCTCATTTTCGTATGTATAACTGAATTTTCCTTCTTGGCCGGCAAACAAATGCTTGGTCACCACTTCTTCCGCGGGTTCCCCCGTCTTGTCCGGATGCACCACATAGTTTTTTGCCGTATCGACGATCACGATGTATCCGTCCTTGCCCAGCTTCATTTGGGTCAGGCTGCGAATCGTATCCAGATTGAGCTCGATCGACATAACGCCTTTGCCTGATGGGAGCATCTGGGCGATGGAAGCGGACATTTGGCCGTTGGCCGCTTTAAACACAGGCGAGATGGTCGCGCCCTTCCCCTGCTTGATCGCCCGGATATACCAGTCCTGCTTGCGGACGTCGTATCGTTCCGGCAGCGGGTCCTCGGAGGCCCGGACGAAATCGCCGCTATCCGTGCCCAGCAATATATCCTTGACCTCCTTATGCAGGGTGAGATACTGCCTCAGCTGAGCCTTGAGCTCGCCTCCCTTGCCGGTGGGATCGCTTTCAGCACTGGCGACATAAGGCTGCTGAATCAGGTAAGCGAGATCATCCACCTTGGCCTGGATGTTCTGCGTGATGATCCGGTCAGCGGATTCGCTGCTCTCCAGGGCGTTGGTCATCAGCGTTCCCTCAATTTTCCCCTTGGCCGACTGGTAAGTTAGCATTCCGATCATGACGCTGGGAATGATCAGCACGACGAGATACGATACCAGCAACTTTCGTTTAATGGACAGCGACATTCGTTTCACTAGCACTTTCCTTTCTACTGGGTAATCTGTATCTCCCACCCTCAAATTTGTTACTTGAGTCACGGTCTATATGAGCACATTATCATAGATTTTTTCTCGCTCATCCCCATAACATTTCTACATATATCCATTTTCTTTAAAAATTTTGAACTTATCAATAGGTAATAAGAACTAGTAAGGGCATTCTCAGGCGTCATTCATCCGAGAGAGTTCACGGAGAGTTCACGGCATTTTCTCCGATGGATACGCCGTTTTGCACAAAAAAAACAGCCTGGTGCTTTGCACCCAGACTGCTTGCCGGCTTGCTGCTGATTATTGACTCCCGGTAAATAAAATCATCGCTGTTTGCCTCTGAAGGCAGACTATCGTTTTAGCGCGTTCGTAATCCGTTCCTGCAGCGCCACGAGCTCTTCCCGAACGCGGGCGATCTCCTGGATTTTGACGTCCAGCAGGCCGATCTGCTTGGTAACCGCTTCTCCCATTTGCTCCAGCTCAGCCGTGCGCTGGTCGTCGTCGGACGAGGACGAAAACTTGCTGCGGTGGAGCTCCACCTGCTCATGAATCTGTAAATACTCTTGAATCTCCTGCAGAGAGAAGCCGAGCACCTTGCGGGCTAACACGATATTTTTCAAATGCTGCACGTCATCTTCTGTATATAAACGCATGCCTCCGTCCGAGCGCTCGGGTGATTTGATCAGGCCGATTTCCTCATAGTAGCGGATCGTGCGCTTGGTCAGGCCGGTTTCCTTCGCCACATCGTCAATTTTAAGCCAGTCCATTCCGTTCCTCCCATTCAAGGTTCTCCCCCAAGTATATCGTTCTCCCTAGCAGAATGCCAATGCGCAGACAGCGGCAGGCGGGGGACTCGGGGCAAATGAGAAAACAATCGAAACGCCGTCAGGCGCTCATGAATAGGGGGCAGAAAAGCACTAAACGCTGTCCTTCGGTTTTTCTCCGATCAAACCAAGCAAAAACATTTGGGAATAAGCAAACCCGCCATGAAGCTTCTGCACAATCGCGGGAACGGTCAGATCATGTTCCAGATACATCGAGAGGATGCGGTGCGTGAATTGTTTTTGATCCGTTAGAGAGAACTCCTGAAGCTGCTTTACAAAGTCCTTATCGATCTGCTCCCTCCCTCCTAGCTCCTGCTGCAGCCGGTAACCTGCCACATACAAATCAGCCGCCGTTTCTTCGTCGGTTTTGCGGTGCTCGGCGACATAATCGGCAATCCAGTCCCTGACCAGGGTGGAAGTATCCTTATGATTATCCTTTGCCGCCTGCTGAAAGCTTTCTTTCAGCTCTTTCGGGAGACGGATATGCAAACTTGAATCCATTGGTCGTTCCTCCTATTTTGGCATCCATATACGTACGATTTTATACATAATGTGTACACATTGTCAACACAAATGGCAAAAGCAAGGCAGCCAACCCTAAGATTGACTGCCTTGTCCAGCTGCATCGTAATTTAAGCCTGCTGCGCTTTGCGCTGCTCCAGCTCCTGAATGATTTCGGCGTATTTGCGGTCCGTCAAATTATAGAAGAAGATCAGGACCATCGCGCCCAGCGTCAGAATGGCCGGAGCCAGCGTGAGCGAAAAGGCGATGCCGTGCAGCGCGGTAACCGTCTGTGCCTGGTTAGCCACATACCCGGTCAGCGTAAGCAGAATACCAGAGAGCGAGCCGGCAAGCGCCGTCGCGACCTTCTGGGCGAAACTGAAGGATGCGTAGCTGATGCCTTCGGCCCGAACCCCGGTTTTCCATTCGCCGTAGTCAACCGAGTCTGCGGCCATCGTCCAGCCGACGACCCACGGCACGGTGAGAGTCAAGCCGATCAAAGCCGAGAAGATAAAGATCAGCGTAATGCTGCTGTAGCTCGTAAAGTACAGACACACGCTGCCGACGATCGTGATCAGAAAAGCAAGCTGAAGCGTGTTTTTCTTGCCGATTCTCTTTTCCACAAAAGGAACGCAGGCCATGCCGATCATGCCCATCAGAAGGACCACCGGGATGTAATACGCCGCCAGGTCCTCCCGGCCTACATTATATTTGAAATAATACGCCGGAATGGCGAAGAAAATCGTATTGGCTCCGCCGCTCAGCATCATCGCAAAGGACGAGAGCAGGAGCGGTCTGTTTTTCGCTAACGTTTTCAATCCGCCCTTGGTGCTGACTTCCTTCTGGATCGGAATCCGCTCCTGTGTGCTCTTGAAGCAGCCCAGCAGCAGCACGATCGCTACGATGGCGTACAGCCCCACCGTGTATTGATAGCCTTTGGCGGTGTTGTCGCCACCGAACCAGCTGGCCAGCGGGCTGGTGGCATACGATACGATGAGCGTCGCAACATTGGCGAAGATCATGCGGTATGTCATCAGCTTCGTGCGGTCTCTCTGATCCTGTGTAATGACAGGCGACATGGCCGAATAAGGAATGTTGACCAGGGAATACAGAAATCCGAGCAAAATATAAGTCACGTACGCATAAACCAGTTTACCGGTGTTCCCCATATCCGGCGTCGAGAAGCATAATACGAACATAACCGACAGCGGAATGCTGCCGAATAATAAATAAGGTCTGAAGCGTCCCCATCTTGAATTCGTTTTATCGACGATCATCCCGATGATCGGGTCAAAAATGGCATCCAAGAACCGGGCGACCAGAAACAGCGATGCGACGGCCGCCGGGCTGATGCCGTAGACATCCGTGTAGAAGAACATCAGGTATACCGACGTCATGCCCCACACGAAGTTGTTGGCCGCGTCGCCCAGCCCGTATCCCATCATTCTGAACGAGCTGAGCTTGCCGTACACTGATGCCGCTGATGTTTTAGCTCCCATGTGATTGCCCCACTTTCAAAAAGTCTTCATTCAGGATGTTTAGGTGAGCTCCTGATATATTCAATTATAGGAAACGCTTGATATCGCTTTCATCGCGTTTTTTGCTCAGAACCTTCACGTTTTTTGTTGAACCGGTCCGGCTGCATCCGGTCCCGGCGGCAGTCAGGGGAATCATGATGCCCGAAAAGCGCAAAAAAGGTACAGCCGTTCCAATGAACAGCTGTACCTTATAGAGTGAACGTTATGGGCTGTGCTTAAACCTTCGTCTGGTGAACCGTAGCAAGCAGCTCGTCGACCATCGATTCAGGCGAGCGCTCAATCAGCATTTCCTGACCGTACAGCTGGATCAGCTTGATGAGCGGAAAGTCACCAAGAAACTCAAGCGACTGTTCGCTTAGCGAAACCGGATCGGAAATTTGCCCGTTCATACGCTCCATGAACCGCTCCAGCACTTCCCGGGACCGGGACTCCGCCATCCAATCGCGAATGAGGCTGTATCGGTGCAGACTTGGACTCTGCTGCGCCTCAAAAGCCATGTCTACCCGTGCCGTCGCGCGGATATCCGCAGAGGAGCTGCCGGCCATAAGCATAAACCAGCCGCTTTCCGCAACCCATTGCCCCCGCTTGGGATCATAGTAAGAGAAATCCCGCGGGGTCAGCGTAAAGACGGCAGTCTTCGTTTCCCCGGGCTCCAGCTGCAATTTGCAGAAGCCTTTCAGCTCCTTGACCGGCCGGATCAGGCGGCTCTCTTCGTCCTGAACATAGAGCTGGACGACTTCCTGACCCGCGAGGTCCCCCGCGTTACGGATATCCACTTCGACCGTCGCCACCCCGCCGGCAGTGCGGACGCGCAGGCCGCCGTACTCAAACGACGTGTAGGACAAGCCGTGGCCGAACGGGAACAGCGGCTCAAGCTCCTTTTTGTCGTAATAGCGGTAACCGGTAAAAATCCCTTCGCTGTACACCGCCTGCTGGTTGCCGTCGCCGAACGTAAGGTAGGACGGCGTGTCTGACAGCTTCACCGGGAATGTCTCGGACAGCTTGCCGGAAGGATTCACACGCCCAAACAGGATGTCCGCCACGGCCCGGCCGCTGCCCTGTCCGGACAGCCACATCTCCAGCACGGCCGGCACGCCGCCGATCCATTCCTGCATCGCCACCGCCGTACCGTTGCACAGGACGACGATGCAGTTCGGCTGAGCCGCGGCAACTTCCTGGATTAGCTTCACCTGTACCGGCGGCAGGTCGATCGTCTTGCTGTCGTAACCTTCGGATTCCGTGCCTTCAGGCTGGCCGACGAAAAGGACAGCCGCTTCGGCCTGGATGGCCAGCCGCACGCTCTCTTCGATCAGAGCGTCGTCCGGCTCGTTGTCGTTGCGGTACCCTTCCGCGTACGCCAGACGGTCCTCCCCGCCAACCATCGCCGCGATTTCATCGTACGGGATGTCCAGGCGGGTCGGGGTTACCCGTGCGCTGCCGCCGCCCTGGTAGCGCGGCTTCTTCGCCTTCTGGCCGATAACGGCCAGCCGACGGAGCTTCCCGGCCGCAAGCGGCAGGATGCCGTTCTCATTCTTCAGGAGAACGATGCTCTCCGCTGCGGCCCGGCGCGCCAGCTCGTGGTGCGCGTCCACGTCCCAAGGCTGCCGCGCCTCCTTGCTGCCGGCTGCGGCAGTGACCTTGGCAACCAGCTCCAGCATGCGCCGCACGGACGCATCCAGCACGCTCTCGTCCAGCTCGCCGCTCCGCACGGCGGAAACCAGCTTCACGGCGTTGTATTTCGCCGGCCCCGGCATTTCCAGGTCAAGCCCGGCCCGCAGGCTCTTCAGTCGGTCGTGGACCGCCGTCCAGTCCGACATGACGACCCCGTCATAGCCCCATTCCTCGCGCAGCACCTGGCGCAGCAGAAAATCATGCTCGCTGGTATAAGTACCATTCAGCAGGTTGTACGAGGTCATCACCGTCCAAGGATTCGCCTTCTTGACGATGATTTCAAACGCGGTCAAGTAGATTTCCCGCAGAGTGCGTTCATCCACAACGGAATTCGAAACCATCTTCTCGGTCTCCTGGTTGTTGCCGGCAAAATGCTTGACCGATGCGCCGACGCCCATGCGCTGCAGCCCGTTCACCATGGCCGCGCCCAGCTCCCCGGTCAGCACCGGGTCCTCGGAATAATACTCGAAGTTCCGTCCGCCAAGCGGAGAACGCTTCATATTGACGCCGGGTCCAAGCAGAATCTGCGTATCCAGCGCCAGACTTTCCCGGCCGAGGGCTTCGCCCACTTCCTCAATGAGCTTCGTGTTCCAGGTGGACCCCAGCGCCACGCCGGTCGGATAGCAGGTCGCCGGCATATTTTCCGAAAACAATCCCATTTCCTGCGTGCTTCCGGGCTTGCGGACGCCGTTGGTACCGTCAAACATCGTAATGGACGGAACGCCCGCCCGTTCAATCTCTTGCGTCTTCCACATGTCGGCCCCCGCGACGAGCGCCGCTTTCTCTTCCAGGGTCAGCGATTTCAGCAGCTTATCTATGGATGTATTCATGATGACTCATTCCTTTAATCATGGATTGTACATAGATTGAACTAAAGTTTTGCATGGAACTTCCTGTTATATAACGGTCCAATCGGCCCTATAACATCCATTTCTTTAGTTCACGCTATGTAGACGTTTGCAGAATCAACAAATGACTGCTTGTTCTCATTCTAACCCTGAAGCAAAAGCCCGTTCTTGTTCTCTTTTGCCTAAAAGCACCCCTTTTTTTGCGGTCATCCCCGGCTGCTGCAGGCATATCGCAAACAGCCCCGAATTTCCGTCCGGCACAGGAACGGGAAATTTCGGAGCTGTGTTCAATACTGTTTATGGAGCGTGATCAGCTGCACGCCGTGCGGCGGTACGGTGACCCGAACGGTATAGGAAGAAGCAGCCCGGATTTGGGAGACCTTCAAGTCAGGCCCGCTTTGGCGGCGCAGATAGGCAACCTCATCCTTACTGGGAAAGTCCGGCGCTCCCATCGCCTGCCATGCGTCAAACACCGATCCGTGCTCCCGGTCCAGGGTGTAATGCGACACCTTGTAATCTCCCTGCAAACCGCGAATGTCGAGGCCGACGTCCAGCGCCTCCTTGCTTTCAAACACGTCGTACCGGTTTTGCTCGCTGATGCCCGACCATTCGCCTTTGGCGTACAAGCTGTCCACATGTGTATAGTTGTACAGCAGCACCTGGATGTCTCCGTTCTCCTCGGTCGCGATATAATACGGACCCCTGGCCAAGATCCGGCGGCCGAGCTTGTTCAGCAACGCAAAAGCGTAATAGGAGGGCTTCTTGAGGCCGTGCATGCTGATCAGCCCGAATCCGCCGTGAAACGGGCTGTCGCCCGCCCGCATCTCCTCAAAAATGTCGGTGAACGTCCAGAACCCGAGCGACTGCAGCAGGCCGATGGAATCGACCGCGTTTTTGATAATAAACGGCGCCATGAACATCGTGTCATGCAGCAGATTGTGCGGATACAAGGAAAAGTTCCATTCCGTCAGATGCAGCTCCAAAGCCTCCGCCGGGGAATCGGCGATCCGCTCGCGGACTTTATGGATCGTATCCACAAAAAATTCCGGCGGCTGTGTATGGGATAGACCACCGGAGTGCTCGTCCCCGGGCCAATATTCCGAATAGCTGTGGAAGGAAAAGAAATCGATATCCACCCGGTGCTCGTGGCAGTACTGCAGGAAGGTCTGGATCCAGTCCGTCTCCCACACGGTAATATAATTCAGCGCCGGCCCGCCGACCCGGAGATCCGGGGAGACCGACTTGATCGCCAGCGCGGTGGCGGCGTAAAATTCGAAATATTCCTCCTTCGTCCCCGACCAGCAGATCTCGATGGCATCCGGCTCGTTCCACACTTCAAAGTACCACTGCCGCACCTCTTCCATGCCGTAGCGGTTGACCAGATGCCGGACAAACTGGCGGATGAGCTCCGACCACTTGGCCATATCCTTCGGCGGCGATATGTTCCCTTTCCACCAAAAGAGGGTCTCATCCGAACGCTTCAGCTTGCCGGGCATAAACCCGAGCTCAACGAAGGGACGTATCCCTTGACCCAGCAAAAAATCGTACAGCTCATCGGCATAACTCCAATTGTACCGCGGAGTCCCGTCCTCGGATTCGTCGTAAATCATCATCTCGTCATTGAAAATGCCGTGGAACCGGATATGTTGAAACGGCTGCTCCGCCTGGATTTCCGCCAGCTGCTTCCGCCAGTCTTCGCGCAGCCCTTCGGCGGCCCTTCCCGCCGTCAGCAGCCGGTTCCAGTGAGGCTCGTACGATTCTCCGGAAGCGGCCGCATCCAGAACGAGGCTTTCCTCAACGCTCCGGGCAGGGGTGGGCGGCACGGACGGTGCCGCGGCTTCAACCTGCGGCAGATGCCGGTACAAGCCCTCCAGCACTTTTACCGTATCGACCTTGATGTAGGAGCCGCTCTCCGATGTATCCCTCGTAAAAGGAAGATGCTTGTCATCCGCTCCCCCAATCTGCCGCTCATGCTTCTGCCGGTACTCGGAAGGCGTCACGCCCATTTTTTCCTTAAAGCTCTTGTTAAACAGCTTTACATTGGCGAACCCGCAGTCCGCGGCGATGTCGATAATGTTGCTCGTCGTCTCCCTCAGCATCGTCTCCGCTTTTTCCAAACGGATGAGGGTCAAATATTTCTGAAAGGAGATGCCGATCTTGCTTTTGAAAAAGTGGGAGAAATAATAGAAGCTCAGGTGCTCCTGTTCAGCCATCTGGTTCAGGTTGATTTTGTACATATAGTTCTCGTCCACATATTGAATGATCCGGCGAAGGCGCTCGAGATCCACGTCGCTCGCATTCGCGCTGTCGTCCAGCCGCTCCGCGGTCGCGAAATATCGGACCAGCTGGCCCAGCAAAAGATGCAGATGCCCCATCACTTTGTCGCCGTAGCCGTCCTCCCGCTTGTTCAGCTCCCACATCATTTGGGCAAGACCGGAGCGGATGGGCGCAAAGCGGGCTTCGTCTGCACCCCGGGCGTTCACGGAGCTGCAGTCGATCCGGTTTTTGGACTGCTGCGGCTGGGCCTGGACCGTGCCGGGATCGACCTGCAGGGTAAGCAGGACGTTGGCCTCGCCGGTCTTGTCGATTTTGTGCACGTCCATGCTGTTGATGACCAGCAGGTCTTCTTCCCGCAGAATCAGCCGTTCCTGGGCGACATGGATTTCCACCGAGCCTTTGAGGACGTAGATCAGCTCCAGCTCTTTATGCCAATGAAACGGAATATGGTCAATGCTGTTGATGAACAGCGTAAAAGGCATATGCTCATGGTGCTCGATAAACTCGTATCTGTGTTTCAATCCGATTTCCTCCACTTGGCTTTCTTGCCGCAACAGATTCAACGTAGAACTACTTTACAAGCTGCTCCGCCCGATGTAAAGCTGCAGCCCGGCGGGGGTCCTTGGCGTATCTAGAGCATTCCCGTTATCCGGTTGCCATAGACGAGCGATATATTCTCGGTCTGGAGAAAAAAAAGACCGCCCCGAGCGCGGTATCGGGATACCTGCTGCAGGACGGCCTTCGCCATGCCTTATTCGATCATTAGGAGTTCAAAATTTGTTCGATCCGTTCCAGCACGTCCGCCGAAAGCTCAATGCCCGAGGCCTTCACGTTCTCGGTGACCTGATCCGGACGGCTTGCGCCCACCAGCGCGCTTGCCACATTCGGCTGCCGCAGAATCCAGGCCAGGGCCAGCTGGCCTACCTTGATGTCCAGCTCGGCGGCGACCTTCTCCAACTGGCGCACCTTGGCGATCTTCTCTTCGCTGATGCGGTCTTCCTTCCAGCCGAGCTTGGCGGCGCGGCTGCCTTCCGGAGCCTGGCCGGGTGCCGTGTATTTGCCTGTCAGCAAGCCTTGCGCCAGCGGCGAGTAAACGACCTGGCCGATACCCTTCGCTTCGCCGAGCGGAATAACCTCGTGCTCGATCTCCCGCTGAAACATATTGTATACCGGCTGGTTTACAACGATGCGGTCCAGCAGGTAGCGGTCAGCCGTGCCGAGCGCGGCCTCCATCTGCGCCGCGGTCCACATGCTGACGCCAACGTACAGCATCTTGCCCTGGCGAACCAGGTCATCCAGCGCCCGCAGCGTTTCGTCGATCGGCGTATCGGCATGATACCGGTGGCAGTAGTACAGGTCCACATAGTCGTGGCCCAGCCGCTTCAGGCTGGCATCGCACTGCTCCATAATGTGCTTCCGCGACAGTCCCTGATCGTTGGGGCCGTCCCCCATTTTTCCGAACACCTTGGTTGCCAGTACGTAAGACTCCCGCGGGTACGCCTTCAGCGTCTGCCCCAACAGTTCCTCGGCCGCACCCCGCTCGTACACATTGGCCGTGTCAAAGAAATTTACGCCTTCGTCATAGGCCGTCCGGATCGCCAGAACCGCATTTTCGCGCTCCACGTATCCGCCGTAAGTCAGCCAGCTGCCCAGGCTGATTTCACTCACTTTCAGTCCGCTTCTTCCCAGTCTCCGGTATTTCATCGTTGCATCAGCGCCTCCTTGTTCATATCGGGATTCCCCAATTGGCCGCCCTAAGGCAGGTTTTCTGCCCGCCCGCAGGACGATTTAGGCTTTCCCTACTATTGTAAACAACCCCCGCAGGGAAGAAAAGCCGCCGCCCGGGCAAGCTCCGTTTCTTTTTGGCGAAAAGTGGTAATAAATGAAATGAAAATACTTAGGAGGCTACGATGCTATGCAACCATCTGAACCGATATCCAATGAGCTGCCGCAGTACCCTGAATCTTTATGGAGAGCGACAACGGACCTCCCTTCCTTTCCGCGTCTGGCGGAAGACATCAAGGTGGACGTTGCTATCGTAGGGGCGGGAATTGCGGGCATTACGACCGGGTACTTGCTTGCCCGGGAAGGGCTGAAGGTCGCCCTGGTCGAAGCGGGGAACGTACTGAACGGCACCACCGCACATACGACCGCCAAAATTACAGCCCAGCACGGTATGCTGTACGATGAACTGCTGAGCCATTTCGGGCAGGAACGGGCATCCATGTATTATCAGGCCAACCGGGATGCGCTGCAATTTATCCGGGATACGGCGTCCAAGCTGAATATCGACTGCGGTCTCCATGAAGAAGACGCCTATGTATATATGGAGAAGGATAAGGATCTCAATAAGCTGGAGAAGGAATTTGAGGCTTATGAAAAGCTGGGCATCCCCGGCGAATGGGTGAACAAGCTGCCGATTCCTCAGTTCGCATCGGGTGCCATCAAGCTGCCGGGACAAGCCCGGTTCCATCCGCTTCATTATTTGCGGCGCCTGCTGGAAGAGTTCGTGAAGGCTGGCGGACAAGTGTATGAGAATACGACGGTCCATAAGGTGGACAAGGAGGGACCGTTAACGGTCGTCACCTACCGCGGAAGCCACAAGATTCAATGCAGCCATGTCGTCGCCGCTACCCACTTCCCGTTCCTCGATGAAGGCGGCTTTTATTTCGCGCGGCTGCATGCCGACCGCTCGTATGCGCTGGCTATGAAGCCGGAAACGGCGTTTGCCGGCGGCATGTATATCAGTGCGGACAAGCCGACGCGCTCGCTGCGGGCCGCCTCCTGGAACGGTGAAGAGGTGGTCATCGTCGGCGGCGAAGGGCATAAAACCGGGCAGCATATGTGCACCTTCTCCTACTATGAGGCGCTCGAAGCCTATGGCGGCAAGCTGCTGGGCAGCAAAGGCATTCCTTTCCGCTGGTCCACCCAGGATCTGGTCACCATTGACAAGGTGCCGTACATCGGACAAATTACGTCCAAGGACGAAGGGATCTACGTGGCAACCGGCTTCAACAAATGGGGCATGACCAGCGGTACCCTCGCCGGGCGGATGTTATCGGATCAAATCATCGGCAGGGACAATCCGTACAGCGAGCTGTACACGCCGTCCCGTTTCCTCGCCGACCCGTCGATTATGAACCTGGTGAAGGAAAATGCCGATGTGGCTGGAGAGCTGATTTCCGGCAAAGTCGGCCTCGTCCACACCCGGATTGAAGACCTGAATCCTGACGAAGGCGCCGTCGTCCGCCATAACGGAAAAAAAGCCGGTGCTTATAAAGACCCGGAGGGCAATCTTCATCTGGTGGATAACACGTGTACGCATATGGGCTGCGAGACCGAGTGGAACGCGGCGGAGCGGACCTGGGACTGCCCTTGCCACGGCTCCCGGTTTTCCTATGACGGGGTCGTGTTTGAAGGACCGGCTATCAAGCCGCTTGAGAAACTGGATGCACACGAGTAGACTGAATTAAGGAACGATACCACAATCGGAGGCGATTCCTTATGATAGTCATCACCAATACGATTTTGATCAAGGAAGGGCACGGACAAGCCGTGGCCGAGCGTTTTGCGAATGCCAAGGGCGTGCAGGACATGCCGGGCTTTGTCCGGATGGAGGTATGGCTGGGCAAGAGCAAGGAGGCGGAAGCCGAGGAACTGAAGGTGTCCACCGTCTGGGAGGACGAGGCGTCGTTTAAAAACTGGACGCAGAGCGAGTCCTTCCGCGCTTCTCACCGCGGGGCCGGAGGCAGCAAGGACGTCCTTCTCGGCTCTACGCTGAACCAGTATGAGCTCGTCGTCAGCCCCTTGAACGCAGCGGAATAAGCAGTATGCTGTAGTGCAGGCGGGTTTTGCCCGACAACCAAAAAAGGATAGGTTCGAGAGATCCGAAGGGTCTGCCGAGCCTATCCTTTATTATTTTATAAGATGCAGTTGATCCAACTCTGACCCCGCGGCAGCCGGTTCCGACTGACATCAGGCGATGCCCGCCTCGGCTCCCGCTTCCTCCACCTGAAGCCGGTATGCATACAGCGACTCGTCGATAATGGCGCTCATCATGGGCAGATCCGCTTCGGGAATCAGCTCCAGCGCATAGTTCCATGCGTTCTCTTCAATCTGCAGCGCCACGCGCATCCGCTGTTCCTCAGTAAGATTCATGTCTTCCAGCGATTCGGAGAGCGCAGGCAGCTCCGGATCCGCGGCATGCCCCAGCTCATGGGCCAGGACAATCGTAAAATACTCCTCCACCCGGTCCAATGATCCGAACATCTGCATGCATTGTTCCTCGATCACACCGGTATACATCGTGATCCGCTTGGAAACCATCCCGTACTTGCCGCCGATCAGGCGTCCATCCCGGGACCGTGTTCTCAGACGGACCTGAACGCCCAGTCCCGACCGTCCGACCAGCTCACGGATGATTTCGTTCAAATATATGGTGTTCAACGCTCTATCTTTATCCCCTTTAATGTCAAATAACCTAATAAATCATTATACGACGCAGCAGGCGAAAAGCAACAAGCAATCAAGCACTTTTTTCGGGTTTGCAGGGTGTCGGAGTCGATCAGCTAATGGTGAAATGGGCATCCCGCTTGTTTCGGCGTAGCGTTTGACGCCTCTCTCTTAAAGAAGTTTGGCGTCTTGACCGTGTTGTCATACGAATGGTGAAAAATATGGGTCGTCGCCGGCGATAACGGCGGGATCAACCACGTCCAGTTCCCGGTGACCTCTCTGCCGCTCCTGGCTTCCCGCTCTTCAAACAGCCGGAACTGGGAAGCCGCCGTATGGTGATCCACCATGCTGACCCCCGCCTGCTTGTAGGAATGCAGCACGGCGACGTTCATCTCGACGAGTGCGCGGTCCCGCCAGAGCGAGGTTTCGCTCGCTGTGGACAAGCCCATCAGCTCCGCCACCCGCGGCAGCATGTTATACCGCTGTTCATCGGCGAAATTTCGCGCACCGACCTCGGTCACCATGTACCAACCGTTAAACGGAGCGGCCGTATAGCGGATGCCGCCGATCACGAGTTCCATATCGGAAATGATCGGCACGGCGTACCAGCGCAGGCCCAGCTCGGCGAAGGCGGGCATATCCGGATGCGTGATCGGCACTTCCATGACCAGCTCCGGCGGAATGGGATGCAGCTCAGGCCCGCCTTTCCCGCCTTGAATGACAAGAGGAAGGACGTCGTAGGGCGTCCCTTCTCCCGTCCAGCCCAGCTTCTTGCACAGCCTCGTAAACAGAACGGAAGCCGGATCACCGGTGACCGTCCCGCCGTTTTCGTACCCCGCATAGCGGATCAGCTGGTGGTTCAGGATGCGGATATCGCTCATGCCGGGTACCGACGGCCTAAATACCGTGATCGTCGGCACGATTTTGCCGCCGCCCGTGCCGCGTTCGATATGGCGCAGCAGCGCCTCGGCAATGTCGCCGGGCCGCTCAAGGCCCCGCTCATCGATGACCTGCATCGAGTCCCAGAACAGGCGGCCGATGCAGCGGTTGCTGTTGCGCCATGCCATTTTTGCCCCGTGAACCAGTTCCTCGTACGTATGCTCATACGTTCCGGTCTCTTCAATGCTGGCCCTGATTTCCGCCAGCCTCCGGACGGTCTCGGCCTCCGTCTTGCCAAGCTCCTGATAACACAATAATATATATTCTTCCGCATCACTCTGCAGAACGTCATACACCTTCATGCCGCGTTCACCTCGTCGTTCGTAAAAAGGGTCTGTCTCTCCCTATTATAAGCCGGACGCTGAAGCCACAGCCGTGTAAGGCTTGAGCAAATGGTGAATCTTGCGGCAGGCTGGATGAACCGGGTTGGGCGGCGGACGAGAGATGTTCGGTGGCAGCACAAAAGAGGAGCCCCTGAAAAACAGGGACTCCTCTTTAGGATGAATCAGGACGGCATGCCAGCCTTGGTGTTCTCGGCCTCCGAATGGGAAGACGGCCAGAAAGCAAAGCGGCCCAGCAGCGCCGTAATGGCCGGCACGAGAAACGGCCGGACGATGAAAGTGTCCAGCAGGACACCCGCGGCGGTAATGATGCCGAACTGGACTAGCACCTGGATCGGCAGCGAGGCGAGCACCGCAAAGGTCCCGGCCAGAATGAGGCCGGCGGAGGTGATGACCGAGCCCGTCTCGGACACACCCTCCTGGATCGCCTGCTTTAACGGCATATGCTTCCGTTTTTTCCAGATGCTCGAGATCATGAAGATGTTGTAGTCCTCGCCCAGCGCCACCAGGAACACGAATGAATAGAGCGGAATCGCTCCTTGGATCGCGTCCGCGCCAAGCCCGTAATGGATGATGAGCCAGCCCAGGCCGAGCGCCGAGAAATAAGACAAAATAACAGTCAAAATCAAATACACCGTTGCGGTGATCGACCGCAAATACACGAGCAGCAGCAGCGTAATCATCCCGATGACGACCGGAATAATGACCATGGTGTCACGGTCGCCGGTCTCGCGGGTATCGTATTGCTCGGCGGTCTGGCCGCTGATCCACACTTTATCCGCCGGGGAACCCACCCTCGCCGCCTGAAGCGCCTGCTCTGCCGTGCTCCGCAGGTGGGGAATCTGGTCCATCGCTTCGCTGGAATAAGGATTCATGTCGAGCGTGACGTCGTAGGCGATAATATTGGCGTTTTGACTGCCCGGTTGCCCTTTTGACACCTCATCCACATACGATAGCTCCTTCAGTTTCTGCCCCAGGCCATCCGTCTTGCCTTCCGTATCGACCATAATTTTCACCGGAGCCAGCTCCCCGGGGCTGAACTGCTTCCCGATCGTATCGAAGCCTTCACGCGAGGCCATATCTTTCGGAAAAGATGACATAATATCGTAGGTAAACTTCACCTGGCTGGATACGGAAGCGAGCGCGCCCAGCACGATCACCGTCACAATGACGATCATCCAAGGTCTGCGGACCACGAGCCGGCTGGCAAAGCCGGGATGCTTCGGCTTGCGGGCGGGTACCGGTTTGCCCTTCTTGCGGGCCCGTTCCTCTTCCATCTCCGGCGTGCGGGGAACGAACGGGAAGAACGACGTCCTCCCGAAAATCGCCAGCAGCGCAGGTACCAGCGTCAAGCTCGCGATCACCATCACAAGAATGGAAACGCTGAACGGAACCGCAAAACGGTGGTATGCCCCGTACTTCGCCAGCAGCAGGGCCAGCAGCGACAGGACCACCGTAAAGCCGCTCATGGCGATCGCCCCTGAGGATTCCGTCACTGCCCGCAGCAGCGCCCGGGTCTTGCTCTCTTCTTCCTTCAGCAAATGGCGGAAGTGCGAGATGAGGAACAGACAGTAGTCCGTCCCGGCCCCGAACAGCAGCACCGTCATGATCGAGACGGCTTGGGAATCGACAGTGATCCAGCCCTTCTGGGCCATCAGGCCGAGCAGGGGGCTGACTGCGCCATATGCAAAGCCGACCGCGATCAGAGGAATGAGCGCCAGAATCGGCGAGCGGTAAATGAGCAGCAGGATGACCAGCACCAAAATGACGGTGGACATGAGCAGCTTGAAATCCGCGTTCTTGAAGAGGCCGGTAGCGTCGATCGAAATGCCGACCGGACCGGTGACGCGGACGCTGAGGTCCGAACCGGAGTTATGGCTTGCGGCGAAGGGATCCTGCCCGGTTTCATGCGTGATCCCGGACTTCAGCTGCTCCACCCCTTCTTTCAGCTGGTCGCTGTCTGCGCTTTTCTCGAACAGCACGGGGGTGACCAGCGTGCTCTGGTCCTCGGACAGCATCGCTTTCAGCGCGGCCGCCGGCATTTGATGAAATGGCGGAACCGAATCCTGATAAGGCACCGGATTCGCGCTCCATCCGGCATACACCTTCTGCACATGCTGTAAATCATCGTCTTTCAGCCCGCCTTCACGGTGCCAGACCAGCAGGGCGGGAACCCCTGCATCGCTGCTGAACTGCTCCTCCGCGATGCGTTCAGCCTGAACCGAAGGCTTGGCGCCGTCCAGATTGGCCGCATTGTTCTGGACCTCGCTGTTGACCATCGGCCAGATGGCACTCAGCACGCCCACGATGATGACCCAAACGGCCAGCGTGATCCATTTGCTTCTTTTTCCGGCGACCCAGCGCCCGTATCCGGAATCCCCCATATTCTGCTCCTCCCCACCTGTTACAGGTGCCAAAATGGTATAGTATAAGTACATGTTCATGCCGATAAAGTGCGGCTTCCGCAGGCTCCGTGATACAATATGGGACACCGTACTTTTCAGCCTTATCAGGCGGCATACAATCGCAGAATTCAATGAAAAGCACACCCGCTATTACCATGCCACATTAATTATATATACCGGAAGGTTAATTATCAATCAGGATTTAGAACACGATTGCGGAATTACTGGAGGACAACGATCAACTATTTAGATTAATGGAGGACAACGATATGGAACAATCCCAGGGAAAACATCCGGCTAAACGCTCCCCGGGCCGGCCCAAACGCCGGCAGGAGGACACTCCCATGAACGAATTCATCCTGAAAACAGCGTCCGCCCTGTTCATGGAGTACGGCTATGAGCCGGTCTCGCTGCAGCAAATTGCCCAGGTATGCGGCGTAACCAAAGCTTCCATTTACTATCACTTTGAAAATAAAGCCCAGCTCTTCACGGCGGCCGTCACCGCCATGATGCAGAAGGCGCGCAATGCTTCCCTCCGGATTATGCAGCAGGACAAGCCGCTCTACGACCGGCTCGTGGAGCTGGCCGAGAACAAGCTTCGTTTCCCGCACGGAGACTTTGAAACGATCATGCGCGATGCCAGCGCCTCGCTGGCGCCCGAACAGCTGGAGGAAATCCGCGTCAGCGAGGACCAGATTCACGATGTGCTGACCGTCAGCTTCACCGAGGCGATCAAAAACGGGGAGGTGCGCTCCGCACACCCGCTCCTTATGGCGCACACGCTGGCATCCATGCTGATGATCGGCAACCGGGAGATTGCCAAAGAATTCGCCCCGTCTGCGGGTGAACTGGCCCAGGAGATCGTCAACATGTTCTGGAACGGGGTGGGCGTGCAGGAAGCGTAGCGGTCAGGACTGGCTGAAGGCGGCCTCGATGGTTGGTAGCAGGCGGCTCGATTATAGCGTAGGTCAGCCGCCGCTATTCTTCCGAGGCTTTCCGGGCCGACTTGCCGCGGACAGGCTTCTTCTGTTCCTTCTCCTGCTTCTGCCGCAGCTTCCAATCGTCAAGCCAAGCCCATAAGTAGTAAGCGGCGTAGCTCCGCCATGGCGACCAGCCGCGGCTGATCTCCAGCATGAGCGGAGAAGCCGGCTGGCTGTCAAAGCCCCACAGCACTTTCATCGCATTTTTCAGTCCGATGTCATCAGCCGGGAAGAAATCGGTTCGGCCCACGCTGAAGAGCAGGAAGCACTCGACCGTCCATTTGCCGACGCCGCGGATCGGGAGCAGCCGGTTGAAAATTTCTTCGTCCGCAAGGTCCGGCATGGCGTTAAGGTCGAGAGAGCCGTCCGCTACCTGCCGCGCCAGGCCGGTGATGTACTCGGCTTTGCGGCGGCTGAACTGCAGCGGCAGCAGCTCGTCCGGTTCGAGCGCGGCCAGCGCTTCCGGCTTCGGGAAGCTGTAGAGCGTATGGTCCCCGATCGTCACGGTGGTGCCGTACTGCTCGGTGATTCTCGAGACGAGCGAAGCGGCAAAGCTCAGGTTCATCTGCTGGCCGATAATCGTCCGCACCAGATTTTGAAACAGATTCGGCTCCAGCAGTATTTTCAGCCCATGAAGCCCCGGAAGAATGGAGCCAATAACAGGCTCATCCTGAAGCTGCGCATAGAACGGCCTGAGGTCCACATGGTTGGACAGCATTTTGCCTACATACGCCCGGACGGCTTCGGTTTCCTTCGAATTACAGGCCTGCAGCAGATCCACCTCCGCCGCCGGTCCCTGGTCGGTCTCCACCAAGGACACGGTGACCGGAATGTCGCGCCCTTCCGCCGGAATCACCTTCGTGAATACCGGGTATTCCGGATGAGCCAGCACGAGCCGGGGATTTTGCCCCCTGACCGCGACCATGGTTCGTTCGATGCTAAAGGGCGTAAGCAGCGGGATCGTTTCTTTCATGTTCCGTACCTCCTGACTCCTGTAAAGTGATCAAGCATTCACCGCAGGTTCGGTCTGCGTTTTATATTCCTGAATGAACTTCTAAGATCAATATTGACAAACACACGTTCGATATTCAAGCTTAAACTGCCAATATTCCAAAAAAAAGAGCAGCCGTCATGGCTGCTCTTTTGAAATGCGGATGATAAGGGATCGCGGGTGGGGTCACCTTCACCCTCAGACAACCTCCTGAATGCTTCCGCCGGAAAACTGGCTGTTATACAGATCGGCGTAGAAGCCGCCTTTGGCCAGAAGCTCCTCGTGGTTGCCCTTCTCGATCACACTGCCCTGGTTCATGACCAGGATCAGATCTGCGTCACGGATCGTGGACAGCCGGTGAGCGATGACAAAGCTCGTTCTGCCCTTCATCAGGTCGTTCATCGCCTTCTGAATATATACCTCCGTCCGGGTGTCGACGCTGCTGGTCGCTTCATCCAGAATGAGGATGGACGGATCGGCCAGAATGGCACGCGCAATCGTCAGCAGCTGCTTCTGCCCTTGGGAAATGTTCGACGCTTCTTCGTTGAGCACGGTGTCGTAGCCGTCCGGAAGCGTCCGGATGAAGTGATCGGCATGAGCCGCCTTGGCCGCCTCGATCACTTCCTCATTCGTGGCGCCGGCCCGGCCGTAAGCGATATTTTCCATAATCGTCCCGTTAAAGAGCCAGGTATCCTGAAGCACCATGCCGAAAATGCTGCGCAAATTGCCGCGCTTCAAGTGGGTAATGTTCACGCCGTCGATGGTGATCGCCCCGCCGTTCAGCTCATAGAAGCGCATCAGCAGGTTGATGAGCGTCGTCTTGCCGGCGCCGGTCGGCCCAACGATGGCGATCGTCTGTCCCGGCTTCACATCGATGTTCATGTCTTCAATGAGCATTGCGTCTTCCTTATAGCCGAACCGCACATGCTCAAACTCCACGGCCCCCTTCGGATTGTTCAGGACAGCCGCATCCGCCGCTTCCGGCACTTCCTCTTCTTCATCCAGCAGCTCGAACACGCGCTCCGCCGAAGCGATGGTGGACTGGATGATGTTCGCAATGTTGGCCGTCTGCATAATCGGCTGGGTGAACTGTCTGGCGTACTGGATGAACGCCTGCACATCCCCGATCGTAATCCGGCCGTGCGTGACGAAGATCCCCCCGACCACGCAGACCAGCACATAGCCGATGTTGCCGATAAACATCATCATCGGCATGATGATGCCGGAGATGAATTGGGCTTTCCAGCCGGAGCTGTACAGCTTTTCGTTGATTTTGTTGAAATCCTCGACGGACTCACGCTCGCGGCCGAAGGCCTTCACGATTTTATGGCCCGTGTACATTTCCTCCACATGGCCGTTGAGCTGTCCCAGAGAAGCCTGCTGGGCCATAAAATGCTTCTGGGACCGGGAAGCTACCGCTTTGATAACAATAAAGCTAAGCGGCAGCGTCACGATCAGAATCAGCGTCATCCATGGGCTGATCGACAGCATCATCACGATGACGCCGACCAGCGTCACGATCGACGTGATCAGCTGCGTCAAGCTCTGCTGAAGCGTGGTGCTGATGTTGTCGACGTCGTTGGTCGCGCGGCTCAAGATTTCCCCATGAGTCCGGGAATCAAAATATTTCAGCGGCAGGCGCGACAGCTTCGCATTGATCTGCTCCCGCATATCGTACACAACCTTCTGCGCCACGCCGGCCATCAGATACTGCTGAATATAGCTGAACGCTGCGCTGAACAGGTACAGACCAATCAGAATCAGCAGGATTTGGGTGATGTAGGTAAAGTCAATGCCGGCGCCCGGCGTCCCCTTCGCCATCGCGATGACGCCTTCCAGCAGCTTGGTAATCGCCTTGCCGAGAATTTTCGGGCTCGCGATGCTGAACACTGTACTAAGAATCGCCGTCAGAAAAATAACGATCAGCGTCCCCCGCCGCGGCCGCAGATAGCCGACCAGCCGCTTCAGGGAGCCCTTGAAGTCCTTGGCCTTCTGCGCAGGCATCATTTGGCCGGGATGGCCGCCGGGATGCCGGGGTCCTCCCATCCGGGGTCCGGGTCTTCTTGTTTGCTCACTCATGCGATCTCCTCCTCTGACAGCTGTGAGGATACAATTTCGCGGTAAACGTCACTGGTCTCCATCAGCTCGCGGTGGGTGCCGATGCCGGCAATCCGCCCTTCGTCGAGGACGATGATCCGGTCGGCGTCCATGACCGTGCTGACCCGCTGCGCCACGAGCAGAACGGTTGCGTCCCGCGTCACCGGCTTCAGCGCGCTGCGCAGCTTCGCATCCGTCTTGAAATCAAGCGCCGAGAAGCTGTCGTCGAACGCATAGATTTCCGGTCTGCGTACCAGCGCCCGCGCGATGGACAAGCGCTGCTTCTGTCCGCCGGACACGTTGTTGCCGCCCTGGGCAATTTCCGACTCAAAGCCGTCTTTCATATTCATAATAAATTCGGTCGCCTGGGCGATATCCGCCGCTTCGCGGATCTCTTCATCGGTGGCGTCCTTTTTGCCGTAGCGGATATTGTCCGCAATCGTCCCGGTGAACAGCAGCGCCTTCTGCGGCACGAAGCCGATCTTGGCGCGCAGCTCCTCCTGCGTCATCTCGCGGACATCGACCCCGTCGACCAGCACGCTGCCTTCCGCCACATCATAGAAGCGCGGAATCAAGCTGAGCAGCGTCGACTTGCCGGAACCGGTGCCGCCGATAATCGCCGTGGTCTCCCCCGGCTTGGCGGTGAATGAAATCCCCGACAGCGCCGGCTGCTCCGCGCCCGGATAACTGAACGTCACGTCCCGGAATTCCAAATAGCCGCGTCCTTCTTCAGAGGATTGTGCAACGAGCGGATCGTCGATATCCGGCGTAATGCTGAGCACCTCGTTAATCCGCGCAGCGGATGCGGAAGCGCGCGGTACCATGACGAAGACCATAGAAACCATGATCAGGGAGAACATGATCTGCATGGCGTACTGGATAAAAGCCATCAGGTCCCCGACCTGCATATGTCCGTCCCTAATGCGCAGGCCGCCAAACCAGACGATGGCGATGGTCGATAAGTTCATGACGATCATCATGATCGGCATCATGGCCGCCATGATTTTGTTGACCCGGACCGCCGTGCTGGTCAGATCGTAGTTGGCTTCCTTGAAACGCTCCTGCTCATGCTGAATCCGGTTAAACGAACGAATGACCCGGATCCCGGTCAGGTTTTCGCGAAGCACCCGGTTCAGTTTGTCCAGCTTGACCTGCATGGCCTTGAACAGCGGCATTCCCATGCCGGCTATGAGGGCAATGGAGCCCGCCAACACCGGAACGATCACGACGATGATCAGGGACAGCTTGGCGTCCTTGGACACCGCCATAATAATCCCGCCGATACACATCATCGGCGCGCTGATCATCATCCGCAGCATCATGGTCAGCACCTGCTGGGTCTGGGCGATATCATTGGTGGTGCGGGTAATGAGCGAAGCCGTGCCCAGCTTGTCAAATTCCTGCAGGGAGAAATTCTGGACATGCTGGAATACCCGGCTGCGCATCGATCTGCCGAAGCCGCCCGCCACTTTGGCGGACAGGTAGCTCGCGGCAATGGAGCAAATGGCTCCCCCCAGAGCTACGGCCAGCATAAAGCTGCCGATTTTCCAAATGTAAGGAATGTCTCCCTCGATGATGCCCTTATCCACGATGTCCGACATCAGCGTCGGGAGATACAGGTCCGACATGGACTGCAGAAACACAAGCACAAATGTGAACAGGATCAGAAGCCAGAACGGCTTCAATGAACGAAAAAGCTTCAGCATGTTGGCACTTCACCTCCATCCGATGAATCATTCTGCGTCTTGCTTTCATAATACTTATAAGCCTTGGTCAGCAGCTCGGACAGCTTCTCACTCTCCTCGATGCCCAGGTGATCGACAAGCCCCTTGAAGGAATGGATCGTCGCCTTACGGGCTTGGATAATCGCTTCCCGCCCCTCTTCGCTGAGCTTGATCCGGACCACCCTTCGGTCCGCCTCATCCGGCGTCCGTACGATCCATTTCTTCTTCTCCAGCGCTTTGACAAACTGGGTGACGGTCGGAGAAGTGACCCCCAGCATCGCACTGATCTCGGACACCTTCAGTCCCGGGCTATCCGGCTCGACATGACGCATGAGCAGAACCATCAGCCCCATCTCGCTCATCTTCAAGCCTTCGATTACCCGGTGGCGAAACTCACCCCTGTTAAATCGCATGACTGCCTGAAGCAGCTGGACAACGGTTTCGTGGTGCTGGTCATGCTCCTGCGGTTCGGTACCCTGGCAGAAGGCTTTCTGTCGGTTGTTGCCATCGTCGTTCATGACGCCAATAATCCTCCTTTCTCAAACGTGCTATGAAGGATGAGATCCCGCACAAAAAAATAATTAGGTTACCAATTAAATAGGCAACCTAATTATATGACCTTTCCGATTTATATGTCAATTAAAACATATCTAATAAAGTCCAACAATATTTTGTTCATGGATCAGCTGTGCTTGCATGACCAGAATTCCGCAGCAGACGTTTGACCGTCGCCGCAAACAATATGCAGCAGGTGACCGCTGCGCAGGCGTCTGCAATCGGCTCGGCCATAATGACGGCATCGGCTTTGGGCGATATGAACTCCGGCAGCACAAAAACCAAAGGAATCAGCAAAATGATTTTACGCAGGACGGCAATAAAGATGGACACCTTAGCCTGCCCAAGCGCAAGAAACATCTGCTGCAGCGCCAGCTGAATGCCGTAAATGCATGTCCCCAGGAAAAAGACCGGCATCAGCCTTTCCGTCAGCGCAATCAATTCAGCCTGATCCGTGAAAATCATGGCGGGAAACCGCGGGAAGAACACCGCCACCGCCCACATCACGATGCCGAGGACACCGCAAACGGCCGTACAAAACCGGATCGCCGCCTTCACCCTTGCATAGTCTCCCGATCCATAATTGTAGCCGATGACCGGCTGCGCTCCCTGCGCAAAGCTGGATAAAGGCAGGGAAAACAGCTGCATGAGGCTGGTCAGAATGCTGATTGCGCCCACATACAAATCGCCGCCATACCGTGCTAGGGAAATATTAAATACGATCTGGATCAGGCTTTCCGTCGACTGCATGATAAAAGGGGACAGCCCCAGCGCAAGGATGCGGCACGCCATCCGGGGGTTCACCCGCAGGTTGCGGAGCCGAAGGCGGAGGTGGCTGCGCCTGGATGTAAGAAACGACAGCACCCATATAGCGGACGCAGTCTGGGAAATGACGGTTGCCAAGGCAGCCCCGCGGACTCCCATATGCATCGGAAATATAAAAAGGGGTGCCAGGATGGCGTTCAGCACAGCTCCGGCACAGACCGTGGCCATTGCCGTTTTGGCAAAACCCTGAATGGAAATAAAAGAATTCAGCCCAAGGGACATCATCACGCTGACCGTCCCCAGCAAATAGATGCCCATATAATCACTGGCATAGGGCAGTGTTGTACCGCTCGCCCCGAAGGCGATCAACAGGGGACGGTGAAAACACAGCAGCACCGCCGTCAGCACTCCCGAGACGAGCAGGAGCATCAGACAGCAGCTGCCCAGCAGCTTCTCCGCTTCCTTGGGTTTCCCTTCCCCCAGCTTCATGGAGGCCAGCGGAGCGCCGCCAAGGCCGATGAGGGCCGCAAACGCCGAGATGGTCATGATCAGCGGGAAGGCGATGCCCAGTCCGGTTAATGCAAAGGTACCGCCTCCCGGCATCCTGCCGATCAGCATCCGGTCGACGACATTGTACAGCGCGTTGACGATTTGAGCCGCAATCGCCGGAAGTGCAAGAGACAACAGCAGCTTGGGGATGCTCCCCGCGGCAAACCGGCTGCTCATTTCATCATGGTTGATTGTAAATCATTCCTTTTCGCTCGTAGTTTCCGTAGAAATGCGCATTTCCATCTTTCATTATATCAGACTGAAATCGCATGAAAACACGAGTTTTAAGGTATCTATGCGGCCGTTTAAGGGTTGTAAAATATAAAAATAATGAGGAGATACACGTCTGAATCCAAAACGCTTTAAAAGCAAAAATAGGAGGTCTGAGAGGGTGTAGGTTTAATGTATTTTTTCTTGTAGCCTCATTAAAATAATGCGTTCCAGTCTGCCCGGTTACCCCCTGTCATCCATCAATTTTCCCTGCGTAAACGCGATCCATTCCCGCGCGGCATAGGACAGGTAACGGTCCCTGCGCCAGATCATCCCCAGCTGCCACGGAATAACCGGTTCCACCAGCGGCATAATCCGGATCCGCTCCCGGTTGATTTCCCGGCAGATCGTTTCCGGCAGCAGGGCGATGCCCAAATTGGCGGCGACCATGCCGCTGATCAAGTCCCATTGAGAGCTTTCGTAGACGATATGCGGCTGGAAGCCGACCTTGACGCATTCCGTAATGATCCGGTCATGCAGCGCAAAGTCCTCCCGGAACAGCACGAAGTTCTCTTCCGCCAGATCGGCAAGCCTGGCGCACTCGCGATGCGCAAGACGGTGCGACGGGTGCACCAACAGCATCAGGTTTTCCCGGACGAACGAAAACGAGTGGAACAGCGAGTCGTCGGTCGGCAGCACCACAACGCCAATGTCGAGCAAACCGCTTTCTACGTCGACCTCCACCTTTTTGGCGCCGTCCTCAAAGATCTGCATCGTCACCTGCGGGTATTTCTGATGAAACTGCCCGATCACCTCAGGAAAAAAACTCGATCCGACCATCGGCGGCAGGCCGAGGCGGATATGGCCCTTCTTCAGATTTTTCAAATCGCCGAGCTCGGAGGACAAGCTCTGGAACGACTTCACGATCGGCTGCGCCTGCTCGTAAATAATCCGGCCGGCATCGGTCAGCACCACCTTTTTGCCTGAACGGTCAAACAGGGTGACGCCAAGCTCCTCCTCAATGTTGCGGATCGTTTTGCTGATCGACGGCTGCGTGATGTAGAGCGATTCCGCCGCCTTCGTAAAACTCTGCAGCCGGGCGACCTCCATAAAATACTGCAATTGGCGGATGTCCATACGTCGTTCTCCTTTTCCTTGAGTAAGTCTATCGGGGACATTTTACGTACTTGCCCATCATCCATTTCGATTTTCAACTTATACGTCATCCTTATGCCATAGCCAATTGGAATGATATCCATTCGATATATGCATTTTACCCATGAAAATGAATGCTGTAAAATTTTCATTATAAATGAAAGGAAGGCGAAAACAATTGATGAAGCATGCCGTCAAAGGGACCTTTCAGGTCGCCGTTTTAATGCTGTTTTCATATGCGATGAACCAGCTGGCCGGTCTGCTGCATCTGCCGGTGCCGGGCAGCATTCTCGGTATCATCGTGTTGTTTCTTTTGCTCGAATCCGGCGTCGTCAAGCTCGAATGGATCGAAGTCGGAGCGAACTGGCTGCTCGCCGAGCTCCTGCTCTTCTTCATCCCGGCCGCCGTCGGGGTGATGAAATATTTTTCGATGCTGGAAAGTGACGGGGTGCGAATCCTGCTTGTCGTTATTTTCAGCACGGTCGTGGTCATGGCCAGCTCCGGCTTGACCGCCGCGCGCATTGCCAAACATAAAGAACGGAAGGTGTCATGATGATCGGTCTTATCTGTCTGCTGCTAACCCTCGTGATCTACATGGCAGCCAAACGATTGTATAAGCGGTATCCCAAAGTGTATCTGTCGCCGCTGCTGGTGACGCCCTGCATCATTATTATTTTCCTGCTGTGCACGCATATTCCCTATGAACATTACAACGCCGGCGGGAAATGGCTGAGCGATATGCTTCAGCCTGCGACGGTCGCCTTTGCGGTGCCGCTCTATAAAAATTTTAAAGTACTCAAAAAGCACGCCGTCGAAATCGTCGTCAGCGTGCTTACCGGTTCCTTCATGGCTATGATCTCTTCGGCGGTGCTCGCCAAAGGGCTGAAGCTGGACACTTCATTGGTGACCAGCCTGATCCCCCGCTCGATCACGACGCCGATCGCCATGAACGTATCGCAGGTCATCGGCGGGGTGCCGAACATTACGGCGGTCTTCGTCATTATGACCGGCCTGCTCGGCTCCGTGCTCGGGCCGATGATTCTGCGCCTCCTGCGGATCGAGAACGAAATCGCCCGCGGCGTGCTGCTCGGCACGAGCGCCCACGGGACGGGGACGTCCTTGGCCTTCGGCTTCAGCTCGATGAGCGGAGCGATCTCCAGCGTCTCGATGATTCTGGCCGCCTTGTTCACGCTTGGCGCGGCGCCGCTGCTCATGCTGATGTGGTAAGGAGTTAGAGGCGGACCGGCTTGCCGGTAGATGCCGAGACCAACGCGGCACAAGTCACAGCCTGCGTCCGGCAGGCATCCTCATAGCTTGAAAGAATACGGGAGCGGTCTCCGGTGCGCAGCGCATGGAGAAACGCTTCCGTTTCGCGTACATAGGGGCTCCCCTGCTCTGTATATTTTGTCGTGACGCCGGGCGCCGCCAGCTGCAGCCGCTGCGGGTTCCAATCGACGATCCCCCGGTCCGTATAGAATGTCAGTCCCGTCTGGCTCAGCCCGCCGCCTTCCGGCAGGACGCATGTGTTGGAGATGTTCGCTACCACGCCGCTCGCCAGGCGGAGCGTGACCGTTCCCACGTCGGCAACTTCCACCCCGTCCACCTGGCTCCGCTTGACCCGGTCCCCGTAAAGCGCATACACTTCTTCCACTTCGCCGGCCGTATACCGGAGCATGTCGACCATATGCGTCGTCTGCTCGATGAACTGTCCGCCGGAGCCGCTTTGCCGTCTCCACCAGGACACGCCCGGCATGCTGTCCATCCACCGCCCCAGCACCATGCCGGTCGTATGGTTCGACAGCTCCTCCTTCAGCCGCGCCGCATTGTGCTGGTAGCGGAAATGGTACCCCACCGACGTCAACAGCCCCGTCTCGCGGACCCGGGCCAAAATTTGTTCCGGCAAGCTGGTGTCGAGCCCAAGCGGTTTTTCCACCAAAAACGGAATACCGCGCTCAATCAGCTTCATTTCGATTTCGCCGTGTGCCATCGGCGGCACGCAGATATACACCGCGTCGAGCGGCCCCGCGTCCAGCATGGCATCCAGATCCCCATATCCCTCGGCGCCGTAACGCCGCGCCATCCGGTCTGCTTTCTCCAGGCTTGTACCACAAACCGCCGTCAGCTTTACTCCATCCATCGCCGCCAAGTTGTCGGCATGTACGCCGCTGAACCATCCGGTTCCGATCAATCCGATACGAAGTGTCATCCTGCGCGATCCCACCTTTATCCTGTTTTCTCCACTATACCGGGGGCCGTCCCGTTTGGCTACGATTTGTTGGGAACGCATCGCACGCCCTCGTATCCATCCCGTTCGCGGAACCAAATCCCGACGAGACCAAGCGGCCCGGAGGACCACTTCGCCGTGCCGCGTCTCGCCCGTCTAAGGCCTCCCGACTTTGAATCCCTTCCACTCATCCGGGAGCAGCCCCTGATAGTGCCGCTGGAGAAATCGGTCGTCGACCAGCACCAGCACGCCCGTATCCTGCTCGGAGCGGATCAGCCGCCCTCCGGCCTGCAGCACCTTGTTCATCCCGGGGAACACGTAGGCGTAATCATACCCGCTTTTCCCGTTTTCATTGAAGTAATCCCGAATCAGGTTCCGTTCAAAACCGAGCTGCGGCAGGCCCACGCCGACTACGACCACGCCACCCAGACGGTCCCCCTGCAGGTCGATGCCTTCGGAGAAAATACCCCCGAGTACGGCGAAGCCGACGAGCGTATCCGCATTGTCCGCCTGGAACGCCGCGAGGAACCGCTCCCGCTCCTCCTCGGCCATTCCGGTATCCTGCACGATGATGCCAACCTCCGGGTGCAGCTCCGCAAAAGGCTCGACCACCATACGCATATATTGGTACGACGGGAAAAAGACCATGTAATTCGCTTTGCGCTCCGATATGAGGCCATGCAGCAGCTTCACCAGCGCGTCCCGGGTGTCGTCCCGGTCCCGGTACCTGGTGGACAGCGGCTCGATGCGCACATCCAGCTGCTCCCGGCTGAACGGCGACGGCACGGACAAGCTGTAGTCCTCCTCGCCGGCGCCCAGCATGTCCCTATAGTAGGACAGCGGAGACAGAGTGGCCGAGAAGAACACGGTCGAGCGGAAGCCTTTTCCCGCCTGGGTGAGCAGGTAGGACGGATCCATGCAGAACAGCTTCAGCACGCAGTCGCCGCCGTGAATCTCGGCATACGTCAAAAAGCGTTCGTCATACAGCTTGGCGATCCGGATATAATGCTGCGACGCAAAATAAGCATCCAGCAGCTGCTCCTGCAGCCCGGGGTCGCCTTTGGGAGCCAGCAGCTCCCGCTCGGCTTCGGCGATGAACAGCTCCAGCCGCTCACCCAGTTCCCGAGGCTGTTCCTGCCACTGCTTCTGGCGGACTTCGCCCATTTCCTTTTTCAGCTCGATAAAAAATTTATTGACCGCATCCGCCGCCTTCTGAACCCCGGCATCCACGCCCTTGTATCCGCGCTTCAGCTCGAGAAATGCCGCCTTGCCGATCTCAGCCGAGAACATGTCCCGTCCCCGATCAACGAGGTTATGGGCTTCGTCCACGAGCAGCACCGTCTGCCTCTTCTGCTCCTCGGGCAGCCGTTTGAACGAAACCCGCGGATCAAAGATGTAATTATAGTCGCAAATGACCGCATCCGCTGCGTAGGCCGCGTCCAGCGAAAACTCAAAGGGACATACCTGGTGCTTGCGAGCGTAACGCTCGATGACGGCGCGGTCCATCACCGTTTCCTGGGACAGCATGTCCAAAATAGCCCCGTTGACCCGGTCGTAGTAGCCGTCCGCAAACGGGCAGGCGTCCTTCCGGCAGACCGTCTCCTCCTGAAAGCAGACTTTGTCCTTAGCCGTAATCGTCACCGTCTGCATCCGCAGCCCTTTGGCCTGCATCAGCGCAAAGGCCTGCTCGGCGGCCGTTCGGGTGATCGTCTTGGCCGTCAAATAAAAGATCTGCCCAAGCAGCCCCTCCCCGATCGCCTTCACGGACGGGAACAGCGTGGACATCGTCTTGCCGATCCCCGTCGGGGCCTTGGCAAACAGCTTCCGCTTCTCCTTCACCGCCTGATAGACCGCTCCCGCCAGCTTGCGCTGTCCTTCCCGGTAAGTGTCGAACGGGAACGGCAGCGCGCGGATGCTCTCATCCCGGAGATGCGCATTTTTCAGCCGGAGCGCGGCATACGGGGTATAGACCTCCAGCACCCCCATCACAAAGGCTTCGAGCTCTGCCAGCGTCAGCATCCGCCGGAAACGGCGCTCCGTGCCGGTATGCGTCTCGACGTAGGTAAGCTGCACCGTCATCTGGTCCAGGCCGTGGTCCATGGCATAAATATAGGCGTAAACTTGAGCCTGTGCCCAGTGAACTGGCTTTCCGTCCCCCTCCATCGCATCCAGGCTCGCAGCGGTCGATTTGATCTCATCGATCATCCAGCCGTCATCCGTTTGGATCAGGCCGTCGCATCTTCCTTCAATGACATAAGTCAGGTCCCCGAAGGAGATCTCCCGCTTCAGAAACACCTCCTTCTGGTCGCCTTCCCCGTAGGTTTTCTGCACCTGCTGGTGAATTCGTGTGCCTTCAACCATGGCGGTGGCCGACCGGAATCCGGAATCGATATCCCCGCTTGAGAAAGCATATTCCACCAGCGGTCGAACCGATATCCGAACCTCCGCCCGCTCCCGGTTTTCTTCAGACATAAGATCACCCGTTCCCCTTGTTTTTCCCATCATACCATAATGGAGCAGGCAGTCCCAATGCGCTATCCACGAAAAAAGCCCGTGCCGCCCTGATAAAGGGGCACGAGCTTTGTCTAATGAACTCATCCGGCAGCGGCAGGTCACACGACGCCACCGTCTTCCTGCTATCTTCTCCGCGTCTCGGTCAGGCGGAACTGGTTGACAAGCTGAAGCAGCGATCCGGTGATGGACTCCACATTTTCCGATGTGCCGCGGACGTGCTGCATGTCCTCCTGCAGCTCCTGCAGGGTGCCTTCCACCTCTGCCGAAATGCTGCGGTTTTCGATGCTGACGGCGGCTACCTTTTCCATGATGCCCACCACTTCACCGACCATCTTGGTCTTGAGGCTGTCCTGGCTGCCAGCCTGTCCCAGCATTTCAGAGGCCGAAGCGACGATTTTCGTACCCTCCTCCACCGCCCGGCTGCCTTCGTCCATGGAGGCAAAGGCCAGTTCCACCTGCCCGCCGATCTGCCGCAGCGTCCGCTGGATCTGCTCGGTGGAATGCCGGGTAAGCTCGGCCAGCTTGCGGATTTCCCCCGCCACTACCGAGAAGCCTTGACCGTGCTCGCCCGCCCTCGCCGCTTCGATCGACGCGTTCAGCGATAACAGGTTGGTCTGCTTGGAAATGTTCTCGATGGCCGTCAGCAGGCCGGCAATATCCCGCGTCGTTTCCATAAACGTCCGAATGGTCCGGTTGCTCTCCTCCACCTTGTCCTGGATTTGCTTCATCTTGTCGCCGATATGCTGCACTTCGCTTTGCGCCACCGCAATTTGCTGAGCAGCCGCCTCTTCGATTTCCCGCAGGGTAACGCTCATCTCCACCGACACGTCCTTGGCCACGTCGATATCCTTCAGCTGGCCGCGGATGCCGCGAATCATGCTGTGAACCTTCCCGCTCACCCGCTCCGTGGAGCTGGCGGTCGACTGGGCCGTCGCATGCTGCACGTGCTGGCTGTCCTGAACGTCCTGCGCCGCCTGCTTAACCTGCAGCATAATGCCTTCCAGGGCATCGATCATGCTGTTTACCCATTTGCCGAGCTCCTTGGCCTCGTCATCCGCAAATTCGCGCAGGTCCAGCCGCTGCGTCAAATCCCCTTTGCCTTCGGCATTGATGCGGATGAACCGGCTCAGGCTGCGTAAATGCTCCGCCGTCCGCCGCGTCCCCCTGCGTTCAAGAACGAAGACCGCGATCCAGCCGAACAGCACGTTTGCCGCCAGAACCATGATCAGCCCCGTGACCGGAGGCAGACTCCAGGCCAGCAGACCGAATAGAAGACCGTTCAGCACCACGCCCGCCAGACCTGTCATCAGGTGCATTTTCTTCATCTTCCAACCGAAGCTCCGGAAGCGGTACACTTCCTCCAAATCCCCTTCGCACATCATCCCCCATACGTCCGGGCAATGCGGAAGCTGAAAAGTAACCCCTTTACCGATCACCGGAATGTGCCGGTAGTCCGAATATCCCGGAAACTCCACAAACAGATTGCTTCCGTTCTGTATCGTGTTCGCCACCCCTGGATGCAGTTCTCCTGTGGCCGGGTCCTTGAACACCAGTTCCAGCTCGGTATGGTTCTTTACCTGAACCGTCCCGTAGTCGGTCCGTACCCCTTCTTTCAGGTTATCGCCGTGCGTAAAGGTAAAGTCCTCGAAGCGGCTCCGCGACAGCGCCGTTCCGGGCGCAATGTTCTTGCTCAGTCCCGGCTTGGCCATGAAAATGTAGTTATCGCCTGAATCGGGATATACATGCCCCTGCTCCCGCTGGATCAAGTCGCCCAGGACATCGTTTGGAACCCGGCCGCACAGCGCCCCTTTCCACTCACCGTCATTCATGACCGGCAAAATAAACATCAGCGTCATCGCGTCGTGAAACGCCGAAGTGCTCGGGCCGACCTCTAATGTGGCCGGGTCGGAATAGGGGCCGAACAGGCAAGGATTCCCCTGCAGCGTATACTTCAGCCCCGGCTCGATCAGGCCCTCCCGGCTGCAGCTTGCTCCGATGCGGGACGGATGGGTGGAGTACACCACCTTCATGTCGTCACGAATCAGGAAAATCTCCGAGAAATCGGCACCTCTCTTCATATAGGAAGCGAACAGCGGCTCCAATGCAGCGGCCCCGGCAGGATCCTGGACGATATGGTCAAAGTTTGGGCCAAGCTGTATGCTCAAGCGCTCCAAATGGGACCAATACTCCGTAACCCAGCTCTCTAATATTTGTATACGATTCTGGGCTATTCCCTCAAAAATGTTTTCGATATCCTCTTTCAAATGACGGTTTAACCGGTACGACCACCAGAGTGGCAGCCCCGTTGTAAAGCCAAGCCAGTCAAACATCCCCCTCAACCCCTTCATCTAACATTACATCGCGTGTTAACTTATTTAACACAATATGGTTTTCGCACATTTTACCTAAAATACAGGCCCGGTTCAACACAATATTTTACAGTTTTTAGGGGGTTATTGACCGGTGGGAAATAAGCAGTGTACCGCAGTGTTTAGCAGGGTGTCGTGGTGTTACGGCTCAGCCCGCCGTACCCGGGCGGATCGGAAATCCGGACGTTTTCAAAGAATGCTTCAGAGGAGCGGCGGAAGCGGTTCATTTACTTCCCAATATGGTAAATGATAACTAGAAATGACAAGGATTCGCCTTTTGACATCTTTCTGAGCCGAAGGCATAATAAACCTATTGCCCTCGATTCCATGCGACAAAAGGGCTCAAGCAACCGCAGGATATTCAATTTTATGCGCAATCATCCAGCTTTTCGCGCGATATACTCAGCTGCCCGGCTTAGATCAGCCAGTCAGCCCGTCATTAAAAGGAAGGAAGTTGGTAACGTGTCTTCACTTCGTGGATTTCTGCGAAAACCGTTTGTCTTATTCACCATTCTTTTACTTTTAAAGGGGTATTTGGCATGGGCCGTTACGTTTAATGACCTGATGCCCTGGAAGCCCATCATTACCGAAATTCCGTTTATTTGGCTCGTGTTCTGTCTGATTGAGTGGTTTGCCGGCAAGCGGAAATTCGGGGCTTATGTCATCGCCAACCTGCTGCTGACCACGATCTTTTTCGCCGTCATTATGTACTTCAAATACTATGGCGTCATCGCGACTTACCATGCCCTGGAGCAGGTCAACCAGGTTACGGCCGTCCGCAACAGTGTCTTTTCGCTGATGGACCCTTACTATTTGCTGATCTACGCCGACATCGTCGTGATCTTTGTCATCATGGTGCGCGGCCGTAAAGCGCGGCAATGGAAGGATCAGACCAGCCGCCGGGCCCGCCGGAGCGTCGTTACCGTGCTGTTCATCCTGTCCCTCGTGATCTGCCTGTTTAATATCGTTCCGAACCGGGCCAGCATGAACGAGATCACAAAAGCCCAGCAAATGGGCATTTTGAATTATGAAGCGTATACGATTTTCTCCAAGAAGAAAGAGGACATCGTTCCGCTGAACAGCATTACCCAGGCCTCGATCGATGAGCTCAAAGGCATCAAGAAGACCGATCAGCCGCAGCATTTCGGGGATGCCAAAGGCAAGAACGTCATCATAATCCAGCTGGAATCGTTTCAGAATTTCCTGATCAACCTGAAGATCGACGGTCAGGAAATTACGCCTAATATGAACAAGCTGGCCAAAGAGCAGTACTACTTCCCGAACTTCAACCAAATGGTCGGCCAAGGCAATACATCGGATGCCGAATTCGTCGTGAACACCTCGTTCTATGTTCCGCCGAGCGGGGCAGCCACGCAGAACTATGTCGACAAGAAGCTGCCGAGCCTGCCGAGGCTGATGGAGAGCAACGGTTACGCGACCGCGACCTTCCATACGAACGACGTGGAGTTCTGGAACCGCGGGGAGCTGTATTCGTCCCTTGGCTTCCAGCATTATTACGACAAGTCCTTCTTCGGTGACGAAGATTCCTTCTTCTTCGGCCCATCGGATGAAGTGCTGTATAAGAAGACTGCCGCGAAAATGAAGGAAATGGACCAGGAAGACAAACCGTTCTATGCCCAGGTCATCTCGATGTCGGCGCATCATCCGTTCACGATTCCGGAGAGAAAATACCACATGCAGCTCCCTGAGCGATACGACGGTACGTTTGTCGGAGATTATATCCGCGCCCAGAATTATGCGGATTATGCGCTGGGCCAGTTTATCGATGAACTGAAGACTAACGGCCTCTGGGAAGACAGCCTCATCGTCATCTACGGGGATCACATGGGGCTGCCGCTGTACTCCCTGGACCGTGATGATAAAGAATTGATGAAGGAAATTTACGGACATGAATATTCCTATTCGGATATGATTAACATCCCGCTGATTCTGGCGGGCGGCTCGATCCAACATCCGGAAGTGAACAACACGGTGGGCGGACAGGTCGACATCCTGCCAACGGTCGCCAATCTGACGGGCGTTTCCGTCAAAGACCATATTCATTTCGGACAGGATCTCTTAAATCAGAGCTATAATCTGATTCCGGAGCGTTATTATTTGCCGACCGGTTCCTTCCTGACCGACAATGCGCTCTTCGTGTCGGGAGCCGGATACGAGGATGGAGCGCAGTACCCGCTGAGCGGCCGAACCTCAGTGGACGGCGGCACTACGGAAGAGGAATATAACCGGGCGCTTAAGCTCCTTAATTTGTCCGACAGCTACGTGAATCAGCAGCCGCTTAAATAGAGAATGGCCTCATGCATATCAAGCCTTGCCTGTACAATTACGGGCAGGGCTTTTATTTTTCACCTTTGTTATCAATGTGTTATCTATTTTTCACGCACCCTATCTCCACACCAAGACGGGCATACCATCTATAACCATCATATTTTCACAACCACACACTTGATCTTCAGACGTATTTTGTTTATAACAAGTATATAAAGTTATCATAACTAAATAACGAAATATGCTAACAAAATAACACAAGAAGAGGTGCACACGGTGAATTTAATGCGCAATAACTTGCTGGAAGGATATATCGGCGGCATGACCTGGGGATGGACCGGCATCCGGGGAACATGGAACACCCCTGAGGCCGGACATTCGATGGAGGAAATGGTAAAACGCCTCGGCGTGAACTGGACGGCCGTCACCTTTGCGGCCCTGCAGGATACGGCCCATTCGACGGAAATCCACTTTGCGGAAGAGCCGACCGTAACGGATGAAGAGGTTCGCCATGCGATTGCCTCCGCCAAACGTCTCGGCTTGCGCGTCTGCCTGAAACCGGTCGTCAACTGCACCGACGGAACTTGGCGGGCCCATATTAACTTTTTCGATATTGACGTGCCTTGTGAACCGAAATGGTCCGAGTGGTTTGACTCTTATACCCGGTTTATGCTGCACTATGCGGCTATGGCCGAGGAAACCGGCTGCGAAATGCTGTGCATCGGGTGCGAGATGGTGCAGACCGACCGAAGGGAACGGGAATGGCGCGAGCTCATCCGCCAGGTTCGGCAAGTATACTCCGGCATCGTTACTTATAACTGCGATAAATATCAGGAAGGCCAGGTGGCTTGGTGGGATGCAGTGGATGTCATTTCATCCAGCGGCTATTACCCGATCGACAGCTGGGAAGAGCAGCTGGACCGCATTGAGCCGGTCGTCCACCGGTACGGCAAGCCTTTCTTCTTTATGGAGGCGGGATGTCCCAGCCGGACCGGTTCGAGCCGGATTCCAAACGACTGGGGACTGCCCGGAGACCCAAACGAGGACGAACAAGCCGCTTATTATGAGCGGATGTTTGAAGCCTGCGCCAGCCGTTCATGGGTGGGAGGATTTATGCTGTGGGACTGGCCGGCAGCACTGTATGCACCGGAGGACGCCGCCGGGAATGATGATTACTGCCCTTATGCGAAAAAGGCGGAGGGCCTCATCCGCGATCATTACACGGCACAAATCCGCGAGTTCGATGGACTGCCTGCCCAGCCGTAAGCGATCTAAAGGGCGCACAAGAAGACTGAACCTCGAGATTTCAGCTCTTTCAACCCGCACATACGGCAACCCTGTGCACTTTCCGGAAACTTCGAAACTTCCTTTATCGATAAAAAGCATCCTGCCTGTTGGGCGGGATGCTTTTTTTGTTATGACCGGCTGAGATTTCATCGTACCTGCCGTGATGTCAGCTCCCGGAGCCATCCGGCGCCGGCGCCGTGGAATCGCGGTAGACGATATCGCCGGCGAGCAGGATTTTTTCCAGAGGCGTATCCGCCTTGTCCATTCGTTCGAGCAGCTTCTCGACAGCCCGGCGGCCCATCGCCTCCTTCGGAACATGGACGGTCGTCAGGGACGGACTGCCCTTGGCCGCATCGGCGATATTGTCGAATCCGGAGACCGACACCTCCTCCGGAACCCGCACGCCAAGCTCGATCAGGATATCCCGGGCCGTCAGCGCAATCGCATCGTTGGCGCAGACCAGTGCGGTCGGCAGCGATTTGGATTTGATTTTCCGCGAGATCCACGACCGGATTTCGGGCTCGAAGCTGCCGTTCTCCAAATCGGGAAGCGGAATGACCAGCCCTTCCTGGCTCGGCAGCCCCTGCTCATCCAGCGCCGTCCGGTACCCGATGGAGCGGTCCCGGAAGCTGCGCGAATACCGGTCGTTTCCGATGAACTGCAGCCGCTGATGGCCGATGCCGATCAGGTGGGTCGTCAGCCGGGCCATCACATCCATATTGTTCGCAAAGACCGTGTCGGACGGAATGAGCGGATCCTCCATGTCGACCAGCACAATCGGCAGCCCCATCCGGTGCACCTCCAGCAGCAGCGGCGTGGAAATTTCACCGACCCCAATGAGTCCGAGAATCCCTTCCGGATTCAGGAGGCTGACAAAGTTGTCCACGTTCTGCTCAGAGATGATCACCATGCCCAGTCCCCGTTCCTCGAGGCTGATCGAAATCCCCTCCATAATCTTGCCCCAGTACAGCGATTCCCTGTTCTGAAAACGGATGTTGGGCATCAGCACGATCACGGAATGCTTGGCGCCGCTGCGCTTAAGCGTGTTGGGTTCCGTGCGGGGGCTTCTCATATAGGCTTTCTTTTGCGAAAAATAGCCGAGCTGGGAAGCCGCCTGGATCACCCGCTCCCGGGTCATTTCATTGACTCCGCCCTTGCCGGACAGCGCCTTGGATACAACGAACTTCGAAACGCCCAGGTGGTCGGCGATTTGCTGCATCGTAATCTTTTTGGCCATCGTCTCTATTTCACCTCAAATAAACTGTCATTCATATTACGAATATCGTAAAGGGCTGCATCGGGCGTGCCGCTTCCCAGGCGGTTTAGACGCCGGTGATGCTCCGGGTCCGGATACAGCCGTTTCTGGAACCATGTTTGTTAGTCTGCAGAATCAACAACATTATAACAAAATGGACGCTGGCATTATATAGAGACGATAACGAAGACCAGAGAAAGCTGGACTTTTCCAGATTTAGGGTAAAAAGAATTGACTCTCACCACACAATCGTATACATTTGTATACAAACAGCATTACACGTATACACATCCACTAATTCTAAGGGGTGACGTCAATGAAAGAAGATATGAACAACGAGGGCGGCCGCTGGGAGCGAGGCGACCGGCGCGGCGGGGGCCGCGGACACGGGCACCACGACCACGGCCGGCGCGGCAAAAGGGAGCATCACGGCGACGACGAGGGCGGCCGGAGCTTTCAGAGCGCCCAGACGTTTCGGCGCGGCCGCGTGCTGATGTTTCTGGAGCGTATGCAGGTCATGCGCAGCACGCTAATGCAGCAGCTGAGCCAGCCCGAGTACCAGCCGATTCAGCAGGTCATTACCGGTGAGCTGAAAGCCGTTGACCAGATGATCCAGGAGTACATCCATACGTTCGAGCTGCGTGAAACGGCGGATGGCGGAGCCTCGGGTTCTTCGCCGGGAGGCCAGGCGCAGGCTGCCGATTCTGATACCAAGTGAGGTCCCGCCAATGTGGAAACTGATGATATCCTACCTTCGTCCGTATAAGGTGTCGGCCCTGCTGGCACCTCTGCTGATGCTGCTTGAGGTATCCATGGACCTGCTGCAGCCAGCGCTGATGGCGAACATCGTTAATAAAGGAGTTATCCCCGGCGATCTTGCGTACATCGAGCGAACGGGTCTTCTGATGATCGGGGTTGCCGTAGTCGGCCTGCTGGGCGGCGTGGGGTGCACCGTCTTTTCAACTTATGCCTCTCAGCATTTCGGCACCGATCTCCGGGACCATCTGTTCCGGAAAATACAAACCTTTTCTTTCCGCAATCTTGACGAGCTGAAGACCGGATCGCTGATCACCCGGCTGACGAATGACGTCGTTCAGCTGCAGACAGTGGTCCAGATGATCCTGCGGAGCATCCGCTCCCCGCTGCTGTTCCTCGGCAGCCTCATCCTGGCCCTCTGGATCAGTCCCCGGCTGACGCTGGTCCTGGCGGTATCGATCCCTGTCCTGGTCGTCTTTCTGGTGCTGCTGATTCGGAAGTCTTTTCCGCTGTTCGGCCGGGTTCAGTCGATGCTCGACCAAGTGAACGGCGTCCTGCAGGAGAACCTCGCCGGCATTCGGGTCGTCAAGGCCTTCGTCCGCGCAGGCTATGAACGCAAGCGCTTTGCCGGCGCTAACGGCGATTACACGAAGGAGGCCATCTCGGCCAACCGGCTCTTGGGGCTGAACATGCCGGTCATGACGCTGATCCTGAATTTGAGCATCGTCGCGGTGCTCTGGTACGGAGGTGCCCTTACCAGCGGCGGATCCCTTCCCGCCGGCGATTTGATCGCTTATATCAATTACGTGACACAGCTCCTGTTCGCCATGCTGATGGTAAGCAACATGCTGACCTTCATCTCCCGGGCCAGAGTCTCCGCGGCCCGGGTGCAGGAAGTGTTTGACGCGCAGCCGGACATTGTCGATCCCACCGGCGCCCAGGCCAAGGAACCGGCGGCCGCGGACGTGGTCTTCGAGAATGTATCCTTCGGTTACGGGGAGCATCCGCATGCCGATCCGGTGCTCAGCGGGATCAGCTTTACAGCCAAACCGGGCCAGACGACCGCCATTCTCGGCGTTACCGGATCCGGCAAATCCTCGCTCGTGCACCTGATCCCGCGGCTCTATGACGCCACCGGCGGCCGCGTTCTTATCGGCGGCACGGATGTCCGCGACATCCCGCTGGACATCCTGCGCGGGATGGTGGGCATGACGCTGCAGCAGTCCGTGCTGTTTAGCGGCACGGTGCAGGATAACATCCGATACGGCCGGCCCGCCGCTCCGCTGGAGGAAGTGACTGCGGCGGCCAAGGCCGCCCAGGCCCACGATTTTATCATGCAGATGCCGGACGGGTATGAGACCGTGATCGGGCAAAAAGGCGTCAACCTGTCCGGCGGGCAGAAGCAGCGCCTGTCGATCGCCCGCGCGCTGCTCGTTAAGCCGCGGATTCTCATCCTGGACGACAGCACGAGCGCGGTCGACGTCGGCACGGAATCGCGCATCCAGGCTGCGCTGAAGGAGCTGATGAACCGCAGCACCAACATCATCATCGCGCAGCGGATCAGTTCAGTCATGGAGGCCGACCAGATTCTGGTGCTGGAGAACGGCTCCATTGCCGCCCGGGGGACCCACGAAGAACTGCTGCGGACCAGCGCGATCTATCAGGATATTTACCGTTCGCAGCGGAAGGAGGAAGATACACATGCCGCAGCCAACTAAACAAGCTGGCGCTGAACCCGGCCGCGGGGGCCCTCCCATGATGGGCCATGGACCCGGCCGAAACATGGTCATGCAGAAAGCCAAGCCCAAGCAGGCTGGTGCTACCCTCAGAAGACTGTGGGCCTATTTGAGCCGGCAGCAGCTCGGCTTGATTATCGTATACGTGACGACCATTCTCAGCGCGGTCATTTCCCTGATCGGCCCTTTCCTGCTCGGCAAAGCGATCGACCGCTTCATTATGCCAAAAGAGCATGAAGGCTTCTGGTCGCTCTGCTTGCTGATGATCGGCATCTATGCACTGGGCAGCGTCGTTTCCTGGATTCAGGTGTACGTCATGACGGCGGTCTCCCAGCGCACCGTCTTGGCCCTCCGCCAGGACCTGTTCGATAAATACCAGCAGCTGCCGCTGCGCTTTTTCGATACCCATCCGACCGGAGAGCTGATGAGCCGCACGACCAATGACATCGAGAACGTGTCGAACACGCTGAACCAGAGCGTAACGCAGCTCTTGAACAGCATCATTACGCTGGCCGGGTCGCTGGTCATCATGCTGAGGCTCAACCTGCCCCTTACGCTCGTCAGCCTCATCAGCATTCCGCTCGTGCTCGTGGCAACACGCCAAATCACGCGGCTGACCCGAAAGCTGTTCAAAGCCCAGCAGCAGCACCTCGGCGAGCTCAACGGCTTTATTGAGGAGACCGTCAGCGGGCAAAAAATCGTCAAGCTGTTCCGGCGGGAGCCTGTCGCAGTCGAGCAGTTCCAGAAGATCAACCACAAGCTGAATCAGGTCGGCATCCGCGCGCAGATCGCCTCCGGCATGGTCGGGCCGGTCATGAACATGGTGAACAACCTCAGTTTCGCCCTGATCGCGGCGGCCGGCGGCTGGATGGTGTTGCAAGGGCACACCTCCGTCGGCATCGTCGTCAGCTTTCTGAACTACTCCAAGCAGTTCGGCCGTCCGATCACCGAACTGGCCAACCAGTTCAACCTGATGCAGTCCGCCATTGCGGGTGCCGAGCGCGTATTTGAGATTTTCGACCTCGACACCGAGTATGCCGAAGACCACAAGCGGGCCGTCGTGGAGCTTGGAGAGGTAAAGGGCAGCGTCGAATTCCGGAATGTAACTTTCAGCTATAAACCGGGAACGCCGGTGCTGCAGGACGTATCCTTTACCGCCGAGCCCGGCCAGATGATCGCCCTCGTCGGCCCTACGGGTGCAGGCAAAACGACAATCATCAACCTGCTGACCCGGTTTTACGAGATCGACCAAGGCGACATTTGCATCGACGGGGTGAGCATCCGCGATATGGATAAAGACAGCCTGCGGAGCAAGGTGGGGATCGTCCTCCAGGACGCCTACGTTTTTTCCGGCAGCATCCGCGAAAACATCCGGTTCGGACGGTTGGATGCGACCGATGCCGAAGTGGAGCATGCCGCCAGGCTGGCGAATGCCGACCGCTTTATATCCCGTCTGCCGGACGGGTATGATACCGTCCTGGCCGCCGAGGGCAGCAATCTCAGCCACGGCCAGCGCCAGCTGCTGACCATCGCCCGGGCGATCCTCGCCGATCCGGCCATCCTCATACTGGACGAAGCCACCAGCAGCGTCGATACCCGGACCGAAATGCATGTCCAAGAAGCGATGCAGACGCTGATGAAGGGACGGACCAGCTTTGTCATCGCCCACCGGCTGAGCACGATTCAGGATGCGGACCGGATTCTGTTCATCCACGGCGGACGCATTGCCGAGCAGGGGGACCACCGTCAGCTGCTGGAAGCCAAAGGTTTTTATTATGACTTGTACACCAGCCAGTTTCAGCGGTCGATTTAATTGGGGAATCATAATAAAACTCCGGATGCCTTCACAGGCGCTTCCGGAGTTTTTTTCGAATGAACGATGTTTTCAGGTCAGGATTTAACCCTCCACGGGGGTCAGAACAGCCTGCGGCTCCGATCCGGGAATCATCTCCTTTTCCGTCCCCTTCCCTAACCGGATATAACGCCCAATAAATTGGCGTATCCTGCGTTCGTACTCTTTTTTGTCCACAAAATAAGCGTTCGCATGCGAAGCCCCCTGAACCACATAGACTTCCTTATCCCCTGCCGCGGCATCCACAAGACGGTGCAGCATCGCGTATGGGACAAAGGTATCGCGGTCCCCGTGAATAAACAGAATCGGGAGCTTCGTCACGCCGACCTGCTTCAACGCTGAGGCTTCTCCGAAGGAGTATCCTGCCCGCAGCTTGCACATCAGGCTGGTTGCCGGCAGCAGCGGAAATGGCGGGAGCTTATACATCTGCTTGAGTTGATGGGTCAAAATGTCACGCACTGACGTGTAGGCACAGTCCGATACGATGCACTTCACCTGACCCGGGAGCTCCTCCCCGCTTACCATCAGCACCGTCGCTCCGCCCATGGATACGCCGTGCAGTATGATTTCCGCCCCGGGTCCGCTGCGGTCAATGACCGTGCCGATCCACCGCATAATATCCCTGCGGTCCGGCCAGCCAAACCCGATGTAATTCCCTCCGCTTTGGCCGTGCCCCCGGTTATCCGGCATCAGCACGTTCATGCCCATCTCATGGTACAGCTTAGCAAAAGCCCCCATTTCCCGGCCTTGGCTGGAATAGCCGTGCACGACGATGGCGGTTTGGCGGGCAGGCGTGGATGCGGGGATGAAATATCCTTTGAGGGCAATTCCGTCCGAGGACGTCAGCTCCAACGTTTCAACGGGCTGGCTGCGGAGCCACTCCTCCTCCAGCTCCCAGGGGTGCTCTTCTTTGACCAGCGCCGGATCGGCTTCCAAAAACTCCTTCGTGCTGCGCTTGATGCCCACATTATAAAAATAAGCACTTGCCGCGGCCAGCAGCAAAACGATCACGGCCAGGCAAATGATGGCGACCCATACGGCGGTGAACATGATGGTGATCTTTCCCTCCCGGTCTTAGGCGATTATTGGATATGTATAAAATAACATTCCGCAGCACGGCATACAATGGCGGTTCTGCGTCCGTTCCTCACGATCACGCAAAAACAGCCCTTTCGGTCCATCACCGAAAGCGGCTGTTCGCTGTGCTGCAGGATCGTGCTACTTTTTGTTCTTCGCCATCGACCGCAGCGCTTCCCGGTAGGCGTTGTCCGTACTGTAGTCCGGCTTTGGCGCCGGGGGCTCCTCCTTGGCCGGCGTGCCTCCGGCGAACTGCCGGAGAGCATCGCGGTAAGCCCGGTCGCCCTGCTGCTCCGCAGCCTGCGGCCTCCGGGTTGTCACCGGCACCGGCTCGGGTCTTCTTACCGGTTCAGAGGCCACCGGTCCGGTGGTTGCCGGCAGCGGTTCCGCCGCCTTCACAGGTTCAAGATGAGCGGCTGGCTCCGCCGCCTCTGGGTTGTTTGGGACGGATTCCGGAGCATCCTTTTTTTTCGCCGTTTTCTTGGACATCCGGGCATTGTAAATAAAAAGAAAAACCAGGGCGAGGACAGCCAGAACGATAAAGGCGATAATCATAGCCTGTACCTTACCTTGCTGCCGAGGAGAATCGTCCGGCCAATTCGGCTACGCGCTTGCCTAATGCTCGGCCCAGGGCGAGGTCGTTTTCGCCGGGCAGGTTTTTGGGATCGTCATCCGAAAGCTCCACGGGACACGTCACACCCACGCCGTAATACGATCCGTACAGGGCATTCTCCGGTATGTTTCCGGGAAGACCGACAACGATCATGCCGTTGTGAAGCATCGGCGTCAGCAGGTTGATCATGGTGGATTCCACCCCTCCATGCACGGTTGCTGTCGTGCAGAATACGGCCCCTACTTTGTTGACCAGTTTGCCCTGCGCCCACAGGTAGCCGAGCCGGTCAATCCAATTTTTGAGTCCTGAGCTGATGGTTCCAAAATGCCCCGGGCATCCCCATACGATGGCGTCCATATCCTCAAGTTTATAAATGTCCGCTTCATTGACGTGAGCGATCTCTGCTTCAGCTCCGTCTACGCCCTTAGCCCCTTCCCATACGGAACGCGCCAAGGCTTCCGTGTGGCCGTTTTCGCTGTCGTAAACCACGTACACTTTCATGCATAACTCCCCTTTCATCAACTGGATTTCTTATTTATCCCCAGGGCAGCGTTCCTTTATCCTAGCAGTGATCCGGGAAATTCCTCTGCTGAATATGAATGGGGCAATTAGGAGATGCTCTTGGATATCTGTTTTCAATCGATAACTAGGAAGCAACTTTAGGAGGGATTATGCTTTTATGAACTCGCGTGCACTGCTGGTCAACGTTGTAGTCGTCATCATTGTGCTCGTCCTGGGCGGCGCGGCCATTTATTACTACAACCAGACGTCCAACTACATTAAAACCGACAACGCCCAAGTCACCGGACAGGGGGTATCCATCACCGCACCAGCGGCCGGCAAGCTTACGACCTGGAACGGATCCGTCGGAAAGTATTACAATTCCGGCGATGTCGTAGGAAGCGTAACTTCCGGAGGTACCCGGGTCGATATTACGTTCCCTGTGAACTCCACCATCGTTCAGCAAACAGCGGTTCCCAATTCTTTTGTATCCCCGGGAACTTCGCTGGCAAGAGCCTTCAACCTGAACAACCTGTGGGTTACAGCCAATATTGAAGAAACCAAGCTGGATAAAATCAAGGTCGGCCAAACCGTCGACGTCTACGTTGATGCTTTTCCGGATACATCGCTAACCGGCAAGATCGATCAAATCGGACTGGCTACCTCGTCTACGTTTTCGCTGTTTCCAACGACGAATTCCAACGCCAACTACACCAAAGTGACGCAAGTCATCCCTATCGTCGTAACCATTGAAGGATATAAAGGCCTCGGGCTCGTTCCAGGCATGAATGCGACTGTCCGAATCCATATTTAGGGGGCTTGTCTAATGGAAAATATACACTTGGGGCGGACGTTGACGGTACTCATGCTTGGGGCGTTCGTCTCCATCCTGAACCAGACGCTGCTGAACGTGGCGATCCCCCACCTGATGAACGATTTTAACGTGTCCGCAACGACGGTGCAGTGGCTGTCCACCGCCTACATGCTGGTGAACGGCGTGCTCGTTCCGGTCACGGCTTTTCTGATTGAGTCCTACGGGACCCGGGTGCTCTTTATTACGGCCATGAGCCTATTCACCATCGGTGCGGTGCTCTGCGCCGTCAGCACCAACTTTCCGCTGATGCTGTTCGGCCGCGTTGTGCAGGCCAGCGGGGCGGGGATCATTATGCCCGTCGTGATGAACGTGTTCCTGACGGTTTTCCCGCCCGAAAAACGCGGGACCGCGATGGGCATGATGGGGATTGCCATGATGTTCGCACCGGCGATCGGACCGACGTTATCGGGATGGATCGTGGAGCACTATACGTGGCGCATCCTGTTTTTCATGGTCATTCCGCTGGCCGTTCTTGATATACTGTTCGCCCTGAAGTGGCTGAAAAACATCAACCGCCTGACCAAACCGAAATTCGACTTCTGGGGCGTCGTCTTCTCTACCCTGGGCTTCGGGATCCTGCTGTACGGGTTCAGCTCCGCCGGAGACAAGGGCTGGACCAGCTTTACGGTGCTTGGCTCGCTGATTGTTGGCGCCATATTTATCATCCTGTTTATCGTGCGCGAGCTGAACATGGAATCGCCGATGCTCGATTTCCGCGTGTTTAAGTACGACATCTTCTCGGTTTCGACGGTCGTCGGCGGCCTCGTCAACATGACGATGTTCGGAGCGATGCTGCTGCTTCCGATTTACCTGCAAAATATCCGCGGGTTCACCCCGCTCCAGTCCGGCCTGCTCCTTCTGCCAGGGGCGATCCTGATGGGGATCATGTCCCCGATCTCGGGAGCGATTTTCGATAAAATCGGCGCACGGCCCCTGGCCATTATCGGGCTGCTCATCACTGCGGTCATGACCTTTGAATTCAGCCGGTTGACCGACGCTACGTCGTATTCGCATCTGATGATGCTCTACACGATTCGCAGCTTCGGCATGTCGCTGATCATGATGTCGGTACAGACCGAGGGACTCAACCAGCTTCCCTACTACCTCGGAAGCCACGGAACCGCGATGTCCAATACGATGCGGCAGGTGGCCGGGTCGATCGGGACCGCGCTGCTGGTGACGGTGATGTCGACGCGGACCACTTTTCACATCGCGGAATCGTCCACGCTCTACAACGAAGACAATCCGTTCATCATGCAGGATATCGCTGCACTTGGGCAGGAGGTTGCCACCACCGCAGGGGTTCCCGCCGAGACCGGCGTATCGCTGGCACTGCAGTCGGTGCTGGGGCTGGTGTCGTCGAATGCAAGCATCAACGGGATTAACGACGCCTTTATCGTGGCGACCTGGTTCGCTATCGCCGCCCTGTTCTTTTCCCTCTTCCTGCGCCGGGCGCGCAAAGGCAAACGGTCCGGGAGCCCGGCCAAGCAGCCCTAAGCTTCTAGACCCAAAGCGCAGCACCAAGATATTGGGCCTCATGATCGGGGTACATATACAAAGCCGCTATCCCGCATGGGATAACGGCTCTTTTATTTTTCGGACAAGATTTGCTTTTTTAGTCGTACAAGCAGAGCCCCTCTCATAGGATGTAACAATGCGACAGACCGATGAAGGGGGTTCTCTTTGAATGAGTGTATGGATCAGCCATTTCCTGCTTGGCCTTTCCCTGGCCGCTCCGATTGGTCCCATCAATGCGGCACAGATGGACCGCGGGCTGCGCGGAGGCTTTTTACACGCGTGGCTGGTGGGCCTCGGGGCCATGGTGGCCGACGGAATTTTTATGCTGCTTGTGTATTTCGGGGTCATTCATTTTCTTAACATCCCTTTTATGAAAACGTTTCTGCTGCTGTTCGGCTTTTTTATCCTGACTTATATCGGCGTAGAAAGCCTCCTGACCGCAGGAAAAGCGGGTATGGAAACCCGCAGCAGTAATGAATCGCATGTGAAATCCTTCAGCGCCGGCTTTATCATGTCCATCTCTAACCCGCTGTCTATCCTGTTCTGGATGGGGATTTACGGGTCGGTTCTCGCCGACATGATCGCCAAGTACGAAGCCAAAGAGGTGTTCCTGTACAGCTGCGCCATCATGGCCGGCCTCCTGCTGTGGGATGTGCTGATGGCAATCGTAGCCAGCATGTTCCGGCGGGTGCTTACGCAGCGCCTGGTCAGCGCGATTTCGGTCATTTCCGGCATTTCGCTTATCGGATTCGGCCTCTACTTCGGATACGAGGCATACCGAATTTTGTTCGGGTCCTGATCGTTCTCGGGCCAGACTCTGCGTGCTCTTCGGTATGGTACGAGCCCTTCTTCGACCCATCAGTCTTGTTCCAGAAATGGCGCATGACCAGCGTAACACAGCCGATCACGACGATAAATCCGAGACTGATGAAAAAACCGGGACGGCTGATTTTATGAAACAGCGTTCCGATCAGTGTCAGGGTGATCAGCGCCATGCCGATATACCTCTTGGCTTTGCCCCATCCGGTCAGCTCCAGCAGCTTGCCGGACGTGACGAGAATAAACATCCAGTTATACAGCAGCATCATGCCCGCAGCCGTCGTAATGTACTCATATACGCTTTTCGGCATCAGCAGAGCGGATACCACGGAAGCGAGGAGCCCCACAGCCGTCAGACCGATGGCCGGCAGGGGCTTTTTGCCTTCCTTCTTCTTGCCCTTAATGAAAAAGGGCGGTGCGTCCCCATCGCTGGCCAGCGTAACGATCATCGTCGTCACCGCAAACAGCGAGGCCGTCATCGTCGAGAAGCCGGCAATAATGAGGACCGCATTAAACAAATGCGGCACAAACGGAAGTTTATAATCGACAAGAGCCACCACAAACGGGCTCTCCTCGGCGGCATAGGATTTCCATGGCTCGAGAATAAGCGCCAGTCCGATGGAAATGACATAAATGGACACTAACAGCAGCAGCATCACTTTGCCAGCCTTCGGCGCGTCTTTGGGCTCCTTCAGCCTCATGGTCATCAGACCTAACGCTTCCAGACCCCCGTATCCGTAAAAAGCAAAAATGAGCGCCGCCCAAAATCCTGTGAGCCCGCCCGGTACCCAATCCCGCGGAAAGGCGGGACCGTGAGCTTTGGTCGGGAGTACGCCGGATACCGCCAGAATGGCGATGACCATAAACATAAAGATCGCCGCAATTTTTAGCACGGCAAAAATGTTCTCCATTCGCTCGAATCCCTTGGTTCCAATCCAAATAATAAGGAGCCCGAGAACACCGTACCCCGCCGCAAAGCACCACATCGGAACCTGCGGAAACCAAAAGCGCGAAAACAAGGCAAGCGCCGTTAATTGGCTCCCCATAATAAGCAGCTCCGACGACCAGTACACCCAGCCGCTGCTGAACCCTGCCCACCGGCCGAAAGCCTTCTTGGCGTAAGAGCGGAACGAGCCCTCCATCGGATCCTCCGCTGTCATTTGAGACAGCTTGTCATAGACCAGGTAGGCTCCGAACGCCGCCAGGGCGTACGCAACGACAGCGGAAGGGCCGCCGATCTCGATCGCAATATGAGAGCCCAGAAAAAAACCCGTACCGACCGTGCAGGCCACCCCAAGGAGCGACAGCTGCCACCATTTCAGTTTCTTTTCTTTCGTCTGGGAGCCTTGATTCTGTGCCATAAATGATTCCCTCCACCGTATTGGTCGAACTCTGTTATCATCCCCTGGAGGTGACATCTTATGTACATTATGGCGGGCCCCGAAATACCAAAAAACCGCAGCTGCAGGGACTTTCGCCATCCTGCAAACTGCGGCTTTGAAACAATAGATTTATGATTCCTTTTAACGATTCGTTACTTCTTGATTCCCCAAGCTTTCAAAATGGCATCATGCACATACGTGTTTTCGTAGACGCCTGCAAACAGCTCGGCTCCGCTGCCCGTAGCCGTCAGCGGCACGTCCACGCCGGAGTGGCCGGAAGTCGTCCAGTCCACATAGAACTGATTCTTCGAGTTCGCGATGGCGAACGGACCGTCTTCCTTCGAGATGCCGTCTCCGGACTCGTCCTTGTCATCCGGCTCTTCAATTGTCAAACCGCCTGTCTCATGGTCGGCCAGCACAAGCACCAGCGTGTCAGGATGCTTTTTCGCGAATTCCTTGGCGACGCCTACCGCTTTATCCAGCTCCTGGCCGGCTTTGATCGTCAGCTTGGCGTTATTTTCATGCGCCATTTCGTCCGTACCTTCTTCCTCCACCATCAGGAAAAAGCCCTTTTTATTCGTAGAGAGTGTATCGAGCGCCTTTTTCGTCATATCCACAAGCGGTACCGTCGGGTTGTACAGGTCGCCTTGTCCTTCCTCTCTTTGCTGGAACATTTCTTCATTGGCGAACAGGCCGAGAATTCTGCCGTTCTTCGCTTTGCTCAGCTCTTCTTTGTTCGTTACAAATTGATATCCGAGCTGCTTGGCTTTCTCCACCAGGTTGCCCTGAGTGCCCTTGCTGCCTTCCGACGGATCTTCAGCAGGCTGGTCCGGATGCGGCCCCGGCGTACCTTGCGGGTACCAGAAATCCTCACCGCCGCCCAGCAGGACGTCTACTTTTTTCTCCAAGTATTGCTTGGCGATATCGCTTTGCTTCGAGCGGTCCTCCACATGCGATGCGAATGCTGCAGGCGTTGCGTCGGTAATTTGGCTCGTCGTCACCAGGCCCGTGGATTTGCCTTTCTCCTTGGCGATTTCAAGCAGCGTTTTGACCGGTTTTTTGTTGGCGTCCACGCCGACGGCTCCATTGTAAGTCTTCACGCCGCTGGCAATCGCCGTTGCCGCTGCAGCGGAGTCGGTGACCGTAGTTGTGGAATGGGTACGAAGAAGTCCAACATATGGCATATCGTCCATTTGCAGCTTGCCGTTAACGCCAACCGTGCTCAGACGGATGGCATCGCGAGCTGCGGTGCCCATGCCGTCACCGACAAACAGGATCACGTTTTTAGCTTTGCCCGCATTGGGCGATGGAGCTTTCGAGTTTCCTTGGGCGCTGACCGAGCCCGTAAAAATTAAACTTGCCGCCGCGCTCAGGCAGAAAGCGGTTTGAACCAGACGTTTACTGCGTTTCATTCATCATTCACTCCTTTAAAGGATTCTAGCATGTCCCCATTATAGGAGCCGATTGTTAAACGGGATGGCGGAGTTTGTAAAATGTATTTCATCTTTACGAAGAGGCATGCGGATTGGGGCCGGACAGGTCCAAACTGGTTTCGGGTGAAATCTGTTTTCTCCTGGTCCCCGGATTATGATATATTTCATATCAGGAAGACCTATTTTTCATAGAAGTGGAGAAGGAGGAAACACAATTGGAATTCAGAATTGAGAAAGACACCATCGGCGAGATCAAGGTTCCGGCGGACAAGCTTTGGGCGGCGCAAACCCAGCGCAGCTTTGAAAATTTTGAAATCGGCACGGAGAAAATGCCCCTTGAGCTGATTCGTGAATTCGCCATCCTCAAGAAAAGCGCAGCTCTCGCCAATAAAGAGCTCGGCAAGCTGAATGCAGAAAAAGCCGACGCTATCGTCGCAGCGGCCGACGAAGTGATTGCCGGCAAACTGGACGATCATTTTCCGCTCGCCGTATGGCAGACCGGAAGCGGCACCCAGTCCAACATGAACGTAAACGAGGTCATCGCCAACCGGGGGAACCAGCTGCTTCAGGAACAAGGCAGCGACCAGCGTATCCACCCGAACGATGACGTCAACAAGTCGCAAAGCTCCAATGACACCTTCCCGACCGCTATGCATATTGCCGCCCTGATCGCCGTGGAGGATCAAGTCCTGCCTTCCCTGGTGAAGCTGAAGGAGACTTTCCGGGCGAAGAGCGAGCAGTTTATGGATATTATCAAGATTGGCCGGACCCACCTACAGGACGCGACTCCGCTGACCTTGGGACAGGAAATCAGCGGATGGCACCGGATGCTGGAGAAAAGCGAAGGCATGATCCGCAGCAGCCTGGAGTCCCTGCGCGAGCTGGCAATCGGCGGGACCGCGGTAGGAACCGGGATTAACGCCCATCCGAAGTTCGGCGAGATGACGGCAGCCAATATCAGCAAGCTGACCGGCAAAACGTTCACATCGGCAGAAAACAAATTCCACGCGCTCACGAGCCATGACGAGATCGTCTATGTTCACGGCGCGCTGAAAGCGCTTGCCGCTGATCTCATGAAAATCGCCAACGACGTGCGCTGGCTGGCCAGCGGTCCGCGCTGCGGCATCGGCGAGCTGACGATCCCGGCCAATGAACCGGGCAGCTCCATCATGCCGGGCAAGGTCAACCCGACGCAGAGCGAAGCACTGACGATGGTCGTCTGCCAGGTTATGGGCAACGATGCAGCGATCGGCTTCGCGGCGAGCCAAGGCAATTTCGAGCTGAACGTGTTCAAGCCGGTCATCATCTATAACTTCCTGCAGTCCGCCCGCCTGCTGGGCGACGCCATGCGCTCATTCAACGATCATTGCGCCGTGGGCATCGAACCAAACCGCGCAGTCATCGAGCGCAACCTGAATCAGTCGCTCATGCTCGTGACGGCACTCAATCCGCACATCGGCTACGAAAACGCCGCCGCGGTCGCCAAGCTGGCACACAAGGAAGGCCTGACGCTGAAAGAAGCGGCCCTGAAGAGCAACCTACTCACCGAAGAGCAGTTCGACGCGGTCGTGCGTCCGGAGGAAATGATTCATCCGAAGGAATAGTTAGAGATAGAAAAAAAGTCGAGTTAAGGTCAGGAATCTTCCTGGCCTACTCGACTTTTTTTATTTCTCTCACCATACTCCCCTCAGCTTGTCATTGCCCCTCGGTCTGCCCCTGCGGCGGCAGGTTTGGCTTTGGAGCGTGCCAGCCGGATTTCCTCCTGCTTTCTCGCGGCGTAATAACGCCGGAAGCGGACGGAATAACCGAGCATATACAGCACCAACAGCGAGGCCAGCGTGTTCAGCACCACGAGCGACACATGCAGATCGAAAAAGTACGTCAACACGCCGGTGCCGACAACCGGTACGATAAACCCGGCATAGCCGGCAAGGTAAAAGGTCGTGATGACCTTTGACCGAGCCTCGGCGTGCGGCAGCTCACCAGCCAGACGCAAGCTGATTTGGAACGTCCAGCCGCTGCCAAGGGCTTGAACCAGTACCCCGATCCACAGCAGAACGATGCTTCCGGTGGATCCTGAGAATACGACCAGCCATGCCCCGATCGACAGCAGCGCGATGCCCAGCCGAAGACGGGTAACCGGTTCGCTCGCCAGCGGCAACAATTGCAGCAGGGCCCCTCCTCCAAGCAGCAACAGGATCAGCAGGCCGGAGACGGACAAGTTGGATGAATGGAGCACGCTTTTCACAAAAGAAGGAATCAGGGACAAAATAATACCATTCAGCGTAAACAGCGTAAAGATCGGCAGGGCGCTGAACGACCAGAAATGCGGGCTGATCTCGGACGGCACTCCCAGCGATATCGGTGCAGGTGCTGCTTTCGGCTTGCCTTTTTGAGCCAGAAAATCGGCATCCTTTAACGTTTCCAGAGCCATCCACGCGGTCACCAATAATGCCGTCAACAGCCAGAAAGGAACGCGCAGCGGCATCAAGTGCAGATACTGAATGACCAGTCCCGTCAAAGCCGGACCGAGACCGAATCCGACCGAGACCGTTATACCCGATAAGGTGATGGCCAGCGGGATTTTATCACCCGGCGTCTGCTTCAGCAGAAACGCCACCGCGGTACCGGTAAACGTCCCGTAAGCGATCCCCTCCAGAATCCTTGCGGCATACACGAGCCATGCCTGCTGACTGCCCATAAATACCAGAGTGGCAAGAATGGAGATCCATATGCTGATCCGGAGCACCCGCTTGAGCCCCCAACCGCTTCCCCGGGATCCGGAGACCAGCAGTGACGGCAGCAGGAACAAGGCGTATACCGCAAACAAAATCGTGATCTGCAGGCTGCTTAAATGGTAACGCTCCTGATAGAGCGGAAATAACGGGGACGTAAACGTCGCCCCGATCGACATCATTAAAATGATCCAAAGCATGCGTTTCATATGATTACCCTCACTTTTATTGGAATGTTCGTTCAAGAAAAAGGGTTAAAAATCGGCCTCCTCCCTACAAAAGGGAGAAGCAGCCGGTGCTGTAACTGCATTTATCTGAACGCTCGTTCAAGAAAATCTCAAAAAAATAGGGTCCAGACTCGCTGAAAACTTCCCCATTTCTATTTATCTTTAAAAAACCGTAGACACCGCGACGGCACAAATATCCTCCAGTACGCCGCGATCAGCCGTCGTCCGGGCCATGACATGGACGCCCTGCTTGACGCCGTTCAAAAAACGGGCCAGCTGGCGCAGACTTTGCTTGCTTCGCACCAGCCCTTTGTTTTGCGCCCGCATCAAGAAGCTGAACAGCAGCCCTTCTGTATGCATATAGTGCGCATCGATCCGGCTGGCGACGTTCGGGACATAAGCTACCGCTCCCAGGGTCGTGTTCGTCATGAGGCAGCCGCGCCCACGGGCCGCGTTACTCAGCGAAACGTCCATCACTCTGGAAAAATAACGCTCCAGCTGCTCCTTGGGCGAGTCGCTGTCCTCTTTTAAAATATAGTTGTAATTCTCGTCCGTCCTTGCGCTGAAACGGTCCAGGCAGGCCAAAAACAGCTCGTGCTTGTCGCCGAACGTATCGTACAAGCTGCCCCGGTGAATCCCGAGATGATCGCACAAATCCTGGATTGAGGTGCTCTCGTAGCCCTTCTCCCAGAACAGGTCCAGCGCCTGGTCGATGGCTTTCTCCTGGTCGAATTCCTTATGTCTGCCCATACCGTAAACGCCCCTTTCTTGATCCTGATGTGAGGATAACATTTTCTTGAACGTGCAGTCAAGTATTTTGCACAAAAACAGGCGGGACGCCCCCGATCTTCACGATCTCCTTAAGGCGTCCCGACGTCATATCGCTGCTATAAATGGAAAATGGTCTTTTGGCCAAAGCCCGAGGGCCGATTATTCGTTATCCTGGGTTGGCTGCTGGCTGAACGCTTCTTTAGCGTCCTTCACCATTTCTTTGGCGAACTCTTCTCTTTGTTTGTCCGGTACCGGCATTTTGTTCAGCTCGGTTCTTTGGACTTCGTATTTGCTAGGCTCTTGATCGTTGTGATTCGTCATGTCCGGGTGCACCTCCTTTAATTGCAAAAAACTGCCCAAGTGGTAGGATGCACCAGTCCGGTTTTTTTATGCATGGCTAGCCTTCCACAGCCGCTTAATTGGCCTTGATCAGCAGCGCCTCCGGCCGGTCCAGCTGGTACAAGCTGCGGTAGCGGGGCTCGTTCTCCATCAGCTCGGCATGGCTGCCGCGCATCACGATCCTGCCGTCCTCCATAAACACGATTTCGTCCATGTGTTCCGCTCCGGCCAAATGATGCGTCACCCAGATCAGCGACTTCCCCTGCAGCGAATCGAGCATGATCCGGATCAGCTCATTCTCTGTCCGGGGGTCCAGGCCAACCGTCGGTTCGTCCAGCAGGACCACCGGGTTGTTCCGCAGCCAAATCCGGGCCAAAGCGATCCGCTGGCGCTCGCCTCCGGAGAACCGCTGACCGGTCTCGTGCATCCGGGTATGGTAGCGGTCCGGCAGCGATTCGATCAGCCGGTCCAGCTTCACCTGCCGGGCGGCCCGCACGATATCCTCCTCGCCGGCGTCCTGGCTGCCGAGCCGGATATTGTTGGCCACGCTCGTATCGAACAGATGCGGATTCTGGTTCAGCAAGGAAACGATATGGGGCATATGCTCCCCGATCGCCGCGGCCGGAACGCCGTTCAGCGTGACCTCGCCTTCGCTAGGGGTAAGCGCCCCTTCCAGCAGCTTAAGCAGGGTCGATTTGCCCGCACCGCTGCGGCCGATGATGGCGACCTTTTTGCCCTGCGGAATATCGAGGGATATGTCCCGAAGTGTCCAGGACGAATCGCCTTCATAGCGAAAGCCGGCGCGTTCCACCCGAATATGAACGGCGCCGCCGGCCATCGCCGCGGCTTGATCCCCGCTCACCTGTCCGTTTCCGTATCCATTCACGTTAGACTCCTCCCCTTCCAAATCCGAGAGCCGCCGCAGGGAATCCCGGTAGCGGGGAAGATGCTCCACGGCTTCCGAGACCGGGAGCAGCGCATCCGTCACCGGGAACACGACCAGCACAAAGGCTGCGATCAGCACGGCCGGCAGCTTCCCGTCGGCATACATTCCTGCCGCCCAGACCAGCACCGCCAGCAGGATCAGGCCGACAACGCACTGGCCGGCCAATTGTCTGAAGCGTACCCAGCCGCGGAGCTTCGCATCCGTTCGGGCGGCTTCCCCGGCCTTCGCCTCGTATGCCGCCAGAAAATGGGCCTCCCGGCCGCTGATCACCCAATCGCCCATGCCCAGCACGGCATCGGTCAGCTGCCGGTACATGCCGGCTTTCTGTGTTTTGGCCAGCTTCGTTAGGGCCTTGGTCATCAGCAGGGATAGCCACGGCAGAATGCCGACCAGGATGAACATATACAACGCCAGGACCAGGGCAAAGCGAAGATCCCAGCGGCCCACCGCCGCTGCGGCTGCCGCGTACATGACCAGCGCCGACGCTCCGGGAAACACGGTCCGCAAATACACATCCTGCAGATGCTCGATGTCGGCGGACAGCACGCCCAATACGTCTCCGGCGCGAAACCGCGACTGGATCCAGAGCGCCTGCGGCTCCAGGATCCGGTACAGCCGCTCGCGCATGGAGGATACGATCCGAAGGACCGTATCATGGCCCGCCAGCCGCTCGCCATAGAACAGGACGGCCCGCCCGATGCCGAACGTGCGGACGAGCACGATCGGCACGTATACCATCAGAATGTTCTCCGGGCGCAGCGCCGATTTGGAGATCAGCAGTCCGGAGGTGAACATCAGGCCTGCCGCGAACAGCAGCGCGAGACTGCCAAGCCCGATAATCAGCAGGCAGCGTCCCCAGTGGGCCCGGATGTACGGTAATATCCATCCTTCTTTTCTCACCTTACTCCCTCCATTTGCGATCGAATCAAAGCGTCATACGCCCCGCCCTTGCCGAGCAGCCCCGAATGGGTGCCCTCCTCAACGATTCTGCCGTGGTCCATCACCAATACACGGTCCATATCGGGCATCCAGTGCAGGCGGTGGGTGGCCAGAAAAACAAGCTTGCCCCGGAACAGGCGCAGCATCGTTTGCTTCAGTTCATACTCGGTTTCAATATCGAGATGGGCCGTCGGCTCATCCAGTAAAATAATCGGCCGGTCGCTCAGAAAAGCCCTGGCGAGCGCCACGCGCTGCGCCTGCCCGCCGCTCAGCTGGCGCCCGCCCTCGCCGATCGGCTCATCCAGGCCACTTGGCAGACTGCGGACCAGCCCGGCAAGGCCGGCCGCTTCCACAGCCTGCAGCGCTTCCTCCCGGGACGCCTCCGGCGAGTAGAACCGGATGTTGTCCAGCAGGGAGCAGCTGAACAGATACGGATTCTGCGGGATGTAAGTGATCTGGCTGCGCCACGCTTCACCGGCCAGCGAACCGACCGGCGTCCCGTTCAGGCAAATCTCGCCTGCATCGGGTGCGAGGAACCCGCCCAGCACGTCGATCAGCGTGGATTTGCCTGCACCGCTGGCGCCGATGATGCCGATGGTCGGCATGCCCTGAACCTCAAAGGACGCGCCATCCAAGGAACGAGGGCTCTGAGGGTTCTGAGGGCTCTGGGGGCGCTGCCCCTGCCCTTGCTCCTGCCCGGACCCATCCGTACAGCCCTCAGCTGGCCGGTCAGCCCCAGCCTCCCGTCCGCGTTCCGCACCATCCGTCTCCGGTGCTGAACCGTACGCCTCAGCCTGGTGCTGCACGGTCACCCCCGACAGCGTCAGCCGGCTGAACGGCGACCAGCGCCAATCGACGCCCGGACCCGGCGCTCCGTCGGAATCAGCCGGCTCTTCCGCCGGCCGGTCCAGGATGGACTGCATCACGGCGCCCGCCTCTTTGCCGTCCTGCGTCGCATGGAAATCCGTACCGACCTGCCGGACGGGCAGGAAATATTCCGGCGCCAGGATCAGCACCGTCAGCGCGGTGACCAGCTCAAGCTGGCCGTTCACAAGCCGCAGGCCAAGGCCGACGGCGACGACGGCCACCGACAGCATCGTAAAGAAGTCGAGCGCGAACGAGGACAGGAAGGCGACGCGCAGCGTGCGCATCGTCGCCCTCCGGTAGCGGTCGCTCACCTTGGCTACCGATGCGCCGTGCTCCCGGCTCTGCCCCAGCAGCTTCAGCGTCTCCAGGCCGCGCAGCGAATCGACGAAGTGGTTGGACAGCACCCGGAAGGTGTCCATCTGCTTCTCGGCCTGCTTGCGGGCCGCCAGCCCGATGAGGATCATGAAGGCGATCAGGATCGGCATGGAGACCAGCAGAATGACGCCGGACGTGATGTCGCGGAAAAAGACGTAGGCCAGAATCAGCCAAGGAATGATGGACATGCCTGCCATCCGGGGCAGGATCAGCTCCAGGTATTTGCGGAACTTCTCCGTCCCTTCGAGCGCCAGCGTGACCAGATGGCCCGTGCCTTCGGTTCGCGCAAACCGCGGGCCGAGCCGGAACAGCTTGCGCAGCACCCGCCCCCGGACATCGGCAGCGGTGCGGTCCGCAAATGCGCTGCCGATTTTCTGCTGCAGCAGTCCGAGCCCGTGCCGGAGCAGGAAAGCACCCAGGAACATCGAGATCCTGCCGGTCTGCCCGGATAGCGGCGCCCCGGCGAACAGAGCCGACACGGCCTCTGCCAGCCCCTTGGCCATCATCAGGATGGAGACGCCTTGCAAAACCGTCAGGAGCAGCATGACGGCGAAAACGGGCTTTATCCCTTTGTAACCCAGCAGCTGCTTATCCATCGTGCTCAGTACTCCAGATGGCTCTGCTCGTGAACCCGTTTATGAAAGACGAAATAGCTCCAAATCTGATAGCCAAGCACGAACGGCAGCAGGGATAAAGCCACGATCGTCATGACTTTCAGGGAATACGGACCCGATGCGGCGTTGGTCAGCGTCAGGTTGAACGCCTGATCGATCGAGCTGATCATGACGTTCGGGAACAGTCCGGCAAAGAAGAAGGCAATCGTCAGCGCAATGACGGCGCCCGTCATGCCGAATGCCCAGCCGTCACGGCGCTTGGCGATGAAAACGGCGGCCAGCACGTAAGCGGCGACGATCACCACGCCCATGACGGTCAGCAGGAAGGCACGGCCCTCAAAAATGTCCGTTTCGAAATAGGTCATCGCCCCGAACGCCGCAATCAGTACCGCCAGCGGGGCAAGCAGCACCTCCGCCAAGCGGCGGGCCCGCACCTGCAGGTCGCCGGTGACCCGAAGCGTCGTAAACATCAGTCCGTGCACGAGGCAGAGCACTACCATGGTGAGCCCGCCGACCACGGAATACAGGTTGACGATGTCGCCGAAGAATCCGGCTTTCATCTCCATCGCCTGGTCGATCGGCAGCCCCCGGATCAGGTCGGCGAAGACGACGCCGAGCAGCAGCGGCGGCAGCAGACTGCCGATGAAGATGACGACATCCCACGTTTTTTTCCAAGCTGCGGTCTGCACCTTGCCGCGGAATTCAAAAGCCACCCCGCGCCCGATCAGGGCGAGCAGCAGGAGCACGAGCGGCGTGTAAAATCCGCTGAACAGCGTCGCGTACCAGTTCGGGAATGCGGCGAACATCGCGCCGCCGGCCGTCAGCAGCCACACCTCGTTGGCATCCCAGAAGGGGCCGATCGAATTGATCAGCACCCGGCGCTCCGTATCGTTTTTGGCCAGAATGCCCGTGGACATCCCGACCCCGAAGTCAAAACCCTCCAGAAAGAAAAACCCGATAAACAGAACAGCTACAAGGACAAACCACAGCTCATTGAGAGACAGCATGCGGAACTCCCCCCTTATCAAATGGATCGGCCGACTCATTCGAATGAGCAGCGTTGTCGGCGTACGGTCCTTTTTTGATGACGCGGACGAACAGATACACCATGACCACCGCCAGAATGGCGTAAATGGCCGTAAAAGCAATGATGGAGAACAATACCTGGCCGGCCGTGACGCTCGGCGACACCCCGTCGGCGGTCGTCATCAGACCGAATACGGTCCAAGGCTGGCGTCCAATCTCCGTCATGATCCAGCCCGACGTATTGGCGACAAACGGCAGCGAAATGGCAAACAGCATCAGGCGCATAAACCAGGTGTTGCGGTTGTCGAGCTTTTTGCGTGCCGCAAGATAGGCGCCATACAAGCTGAGCACAATCAGCAGCGAGCCGCTGGCCACCATGATGCGGAAGCTCCAGAAGGTCGTGCGCACCGGAGGAATGTAATCCCCGGGGCCGTACTGCTGTTCATATTGGGACTGCAGCTCCTTCATCCCCGTCACTTCGCCGGAAAACTTGCTGTAAGACAAGAAGCTGAGCAGGTAGGGAATTTGAAATTCCCCGGTATTGGTCTGATTTTTCGTATCGATAAATGCGGTGACCGTCCACGGCGCGGGATCGCTGCTCGTTTCCCAGAGCGCTTCGGTCGCAGCCATTTTCATCGGCTGGGTCTTCACCAAATATTGCGCCTGCTGGTGGCCCACCAGTGCCACGCCGATCGAGGACACAAGCCCGATGATCACCGCGATGGCAAAAGATTTTTTGAAAAAGGCGGTATCCTGTTTCTTCAGCAGCTTATAAGCGCTGACCCCGGTGACCACAAAGGCCCCGGTCATAAAAGCCGCCAGAATCGTGTGCGGGAACTCCAGCAGCAGCTGGCCGTTCGTAATCAAAGCTAGAAAGTCGTTCATCTCCGCACGGCCGTTATGGATCGTATAACCGACCGGACGCTGCATAAAGGAGTTGGCCGCCAAAATCCAGAACGCCGACATCACCGTGCCGAACGCGACCAGCCAGATGCAGATCATGTGGACCTTTTTGGACAGACGCTCCCACCCGAAAATCCACAGGCCGATAAACGTCGATTCGAGGAAAAACGCAAGCAGCGCTTCGATCGCCAGCGGCGCCCCGAACACGTCACCCACAAAGCGGGAGTAAGCCGACCAGTTCATGCCGAACTGGAACTCCTGCAAAATCCCCGTCACCACGCCGACGGCGAAGTTGATCAGGAACAGCTTCCCCCAAAATTTAGCCATTCGTTTGTACTCTTCTTTGCCTTTGACGACATACATCGTTTCCATGATCGCGATCGTGAACACCAGTCCAATGGACAGCGGCACGAAAAAAAAGTGAAAAATCGTCGTCGCGGCAAACTGGATACGTGACAGCATAACTACATCCATCGTCTCTTCCCTCTTTCCTGTCGTTATTCTTAAAACCCGCCTAACAGGTTCCGATAACTTGGCTTCATCGTTTCTTCCTGTATCATGGCAGACTTTGAATCCGAATATTGTGATAAATGTCACAATACAAAGCCCAAATCGTTGATTTTGTGAAATTAGTCACAAAATATTAAAAAATGAGGCCCTTCAAGCACAAAAAAGACGCCCGCACCTTTCGGCGCAGCCGTCCAATTCTTCAGTTCCTCTATATATGTTGCCTGCTTCAGGCTCGTTCGTGAAATCATGCTAGTCCCGTGCCACATAGTATTTATTGGTCATGTACCAGGCATCGCCCTTATCGGTCGGCACTCTGCCCTTCTTCTTGTCCAAAAATACGATTTCCTTGCACTTGGAACAATACCATTTGGTCGTGTAGTATTGGGAAAAGGTCGTGTAAGTCGTACCGCATTTGCAATCGACCTTGAAGTACACCCGGTTTTCTTCGTACGCCTTCGACAGCTGATCCGTGTTGTCGGACTCCGAAGAAGGAACCACGGGCTTGATCAGTTCAGCGTAATTGGAGAACCGATTATGCACTTTAAAATCGGCGACCAGCTCCGGATTCAGGCCAAAAAACTCCTTACCGATCGCTGTGATGAATTTCGCATCTGTGCGATAGCACTCGATCCATTCCTGAATCTGCTTATTGGATAAAGGTACAGTTCCTTTAATGCCGCTATTCAAGGTGTAGGTCATGATGCTCAAATTCTCATTGTCTTCATAGAACATTAATTCGGAAACCTCCTTATGATTTCAATTAATAATGTACTACTTCTGAGGGACAGAATCAAAGTGAGAAATAGTGCCAAGTGCCGGAAATATAAAAAAGCCCCCTTTCGGGGGCCTTCCAAAGCGGGAAACCCGCAGCTGCCGGATGTAGAGCGCTTTAATACGGCATGCGTGCGGCTTCATTTTTTGTATGAAATTACGACAAAAGGATAACATTTACCAGCCATTTTGTCGAAATCCGCCTGGTGTAAACGGTTGTTAGCCGCAGAAACAAGTCCGATTAAAGACGACGGTATGGGCCGGGATACGGACCGTGTGGATAGTGTGGATGCGGAACATGATGGTGACGGCCGTCCGCCAGCACAATCACCAGCAGATCAAACAGTACGAGCGGCAGAATGAAAGGAAAAAACGAGATATGCGCCTTTCCGGGACTGCTCGAGACCGAGGAAACCTTCAGGTATACCTTGGAACTGCTGACCTTGACGATCTTACCGTAGAACGTGCTTCCGTACTTCGTCTTGATCTTTACCCGGCGGTTCATATACTTCTTGGCAGCCGAATAATGTTTGGATGTCGTCATGCGTCTCACCCCCTTCTCCCCAGCTTATTCCAGCTGAGGCGAAGGGAGCCGGGGCGGAAGGCTATTTCCTGAGCCGGTTGGAGCGGAACATCAGAAAGAGCAGGTAAGGCGTTCCGATGACCGCTGCGACAAGACCGACCGGAATTTCCTTGGGGGCGATCAGCAGCCTGCCGACGATATCGGATATGACCATCAACAGGCCCCCGAGCAGCGCCGACAGCACGACCGCGCGCCGGGTATGATGCCCGGTCAGCAGGCGGACGGCGTGCGGGGCCAGCAGGCCGACGAAACCGACCGTGCCAACGGCCTGAACGACGGCGGCCGCGATGAGCACGCCGATCAGCGCTGTGAGCAGCCGGGCCCGCGTCAGCGCCAGGCCAAGCCCCTGGGATACGGCATCGCCGAATCCCAGCAGGTCCGCCCGGCGGCCGATCAGCCAGGCCGCCGGAAGCAGGACGATCAGCAGCGCCGCCAGCCTGATCAAATCGCTCCAGCCGCGGGCATAGACGGTGCCGGCCAGCCAGGCCAGCGCCGGAGCAGCCCCCATACCGGAGCGGATGACCAGGAACTGGATCGCCGCGGCGCAGGCCGCCGACACGGCGATGCCGACCAGCGTCAGCGTGCTGGTCTCCAGCCCCTTCCGCCAGGACAGCACGCCCACCACGGCTGCTGCGCCCACAGCGCCCACGATGGCCGCAGCCGGCAGCCATCCGCCGGAGGCGGCCGGGAAGAGCACGATCAGCAGCAGCGCCCCAACGCCCGCGCCGGAGGTGACGCCCACCACCGAGGCATCCGCCAGCGGATTGCGGACGGTGCTCTGCAGCATGACGCCGGCCACGGCGAGACCGGCTCCGGCCAGCAGCGATACCAGCAGGCGGGGCAGACGCATATCAAGGATGATATTGCGATACATCGCCTCCCCGCCGCCGCTCAGGACCGCGAGCGTATCGTCCAGCGGGATGCGCAGGCTGCCTGCCGATATGCCGATGACCGATGCCAGCAGGATCAGCACCATCATGGCGGCAAGCAGCAGCGGGTACGGCGGGCGCTTATGCAGCACGCCGGCGCTCATCCCGCCTCCGCCGTCCGCCGCAGCCGTGCGGCTGGCCCGCAGCGCCAGCCAGATCAGCCACGGCGCGCCGAACAGCGCCGTGACGGCCCCCGCCGGCAGCTCACCGAGCGTGCCGCGGAACAACCGGGCAATGGCGTCGGCACCCAGCAGGATGACCGCGCCCCATAACGCGCTGCCTGGAATGAGCAGCGCATGCCGCCGCATCCCGAGCAAGCGGATGAGATGCGGGGCGATCAACCCCACAAAACCGATCGGGCCCACCACGCTGACGGTGACCCCGGCGAGCAGGACCGCCGCGGCGAGTGCGGCGGTGCGGGCCAGCCCGACCCGCTGGCCCAGCGCCTGGGCGGTCTCGTCCCCCATCTCCAGCAGGTCCAGCTGGCGCCGGAACAGCCATGCCAGAACGAGGACGCCGGTCACCCACGGCCAGCTGTAGGCCGCTCCGTGCCAATCGTTCTGGTTCAGCGAACCCGAGCCCCAGACGAACAGCCCATTCGTCTCGTTCTCAAACAGCAGCTGGAGCGCGCCGGTGAACGAGGCGAGCACCAGCGACACGATCATGCCGGAGAGCGCCATCCGGACCGGCGTGCTCCGGCTTGCCCCAGCCAGCAGGTAAGACAGCCCTGCGCCCAGGCAGCCGCCGAGCAAAGCCGTGATAAGCGGTGACGAATGAATCAGGGACGGCATAAAGATCGTGCACAGCACCACGGCAAAATAAGCGCCGGCATTGATGCCGAAGGTTCCCGCTTCCGCCAGGGCGTTCCGCGTCACCGTCTGCAGCAGGGCGCCTGCCGCAGCCAGGGCGGCACCAGCCAATATGCCCATGACGGCTCTGGGCAGCCGCAGGCCGCGAATGGTCTGGTGTTCCGCGATGTTTTCCGGGTGAACGATCGCCTCATACACCGTACGAAGCGGAATATGAAGCTCCCCTTGCGTCAGGCTCAGCACCAGAAGGATCACCAGAAGAACACCTCCCCCGGCAAACACCAGCAGATTCAGGCTGATTCGGCGGTTTTCCGGCCTTACGGCAGCCACCGGTTCCGTCACCGGCTCCATTACCGGCTTCATTGCGTCAGCAGGCTGACCGTCTTATCGACCAGGATTTTCGCCGACAGCGGGCCGCCGTATACCCACATATCGCCGCCGAGAGAATACGTTTGTTGTTCCTTGACGAAATGCAAGCCGTTCCAGACGGCATTGTTCTTCATCTGCTTCTCGATAATGTTATCATCGTCCTGAACGACGTACAGCAGATTGGCATCCTGTACAGGTACCAGCGATTCCACTGTCGTCTGGGCGTAGCCGTCCTCCGGAAGGGGATTAGGCTGATAGGCATTCTCGAAGCCCGCACGCTTCAGCGCGCCTGCAGCAATCGAGTTGTCCGAGTACAGCAGCATGACCGCCGCATCCTGATTCGAAAAGCCTTGAATCAAAGCGTATTTCACATGTTCTTTGCCCGCGGCCTTCAGCTTCGCTTTGGCATCGTCAAAGGTGGCCTGCACGTCAGCGAGCACCTTCTCGCCTTCTTCTTTCTTGCCGACGATATCGGCAATCGTCCGGAAGGAATTTTCCATCGTGGCGTATTGATCCTGGGAAGCTTCTTTGGAGTAGTTATCAAAAACTACGGTCGGCGCAATCGCCTTTAGCTGCTCGTAAGTATCCTTCACGCGGAAATTTTCCGCGATAATCAGGTCCGGTTTGAGGCTTGTAATCAGCTCCAGACTGGGCTCCTGCCGCGTACCTACATCGATGACGTCCGCCGACAGCCCCGGCTGGGCGTTCACGTATTTCTTATACCCTTCCACGTCGGCGACACCTTTGGGTTGAATGCCCAGTGCAATCAAATCCTCCGCGTACGTCCATTCCAGAACGACGATGTTTTTCGGCGTCCCTTTCATCTCGGCGGTTCCCATCGAGTGTTGGATCGTGCGCACCTCTTCCTGTTGGGCCGGTGTGCTTGAATCTCCGCTGCCAGCCTGTGCCGCAGCTCCTTCCTTGGCTTCTCCCCCCGTACTGCAGCCTGCAGTGAATAAAGCGATGAGGCAGCACATGATGAACGGGGCGAACAGCCCCCTTTTTAACCGGAATGTCTTCATGAACACAATCTCCCTCTCTGCTATGTAATTATTATTGATATTGAGAATCAGTATCAATTAAATATCTAAATGATATTGGTTCTCAATTGGGATGTCAATAGCGATTTTGGGCATTAAAAAGCGGCCTTCCGCCGCATTGGCGGAGCCGCTTATGTACAGCTTGATAGAAGACCGCTTGCTGAATATATTCCGGCCCTTAGCTTAAAGGTTACGGAAGGCCAGTTTCCATGCGGCAATATTGGCGATCAAGGCCACAGCCATCAGCACATATACTCCGTAAGTCGAGAAACGGAGTGCAAAATGAAGCCCTGCCATGGCCCCCAATATTAAAAAAAGTAGGAGCATCAGGCCGGTCCTTCCGGATTGCGTTCCTGCCTGAGCGGGTTCGGTAAACGGCATCTCCAAACCCATCAGCCGGAAGCTGATCACGGTATACAGCAGGGTCATAACGAGTATGACCAGCAGATCCGGCAGGATCCTGACGCCGAATATCACCGTAAAGATCATGCTCTCCACAACGAAAATCGGCAAAATAAGCTGAGCAATGCATGCTTTAAGCGTGCCTTTATAGACAGGCTCATGATTACGCAGCGGTACGGTATTGAAAATCCACGCCCCTTTCGGCGTGCTGGTGTACTGCAGCATCATGACGGCGCTGGGGATCATCACGGCACAGAAATACATAAACAAATAAGAGTTGCCTGCACGAATCTCCTCCCAGCTGCTGCCCGAATTAAACGTATTAAACATGAAAATAAACGGAAAGATGAGCGAGAGTCCCAGCGAAGGGTACACCTTTAGTTTATAATCCCGCTCCTTCCGGATCATGCCGAGCGCAAAGCGGAAAAACACCTGCTCCTCCCGGCTTCTGCAGATCCAGCGCCCCAGAACATCCGGCCACCGTCCGCCCCTTCCCTTCTTGCGGGCAGTCTGGGTGGACAGTTTCCGCAAATTGGCTTCAAACGAAGGGATCATCCGAACATAAATCCATACGGCCAGGAGCGGCAGGAGGACCGACAATAGGCTGAAAACGATGATCGCCTCTCCCCTATGTCCACCGAACAGCCATTCAAACGGAGCCGCAAACCAGACCGGGAACAGAAATACATGCCACCATTGGGCTTCATACCCGATCTGCAGATCCACTAAATTGAACACTCTGGCGATGAGCTGATAACCAACCGCCATGACCATCGTGAGGCCGATTTGCACATAATTGATGATGTCCTTCAGCTTTTCTCCGTCGAAGAAGCGGAGGACGAGCCAGTACAACAATGCCGTTATCGCGACGATCAGCAGATCCATCAGTACGATCTCCAGCACAAATACCAAAAAGAACAAGATACCATAACGGAACAGGACACCAACGAGCGGTGCGGCCGTAATCGAGCCTGTAATAAAAAACAAATAAATCATGATATGAATGGCCTTAGCCATATTGATCGTCTTAGCGTTCACCGGTTTGGAACCCAAAATGGTATGGTCCCGAACGTCCAGCAATACGGAGGAGAAGTCGGAAATCATCGACGTCGTGATCATAAACATCAAGATACCGAATACGATGCTCATCTGAAAAATAAGGTTGTGACCCATGACCACGAACGGCGTCATGACCGCCCCCATCACGGCATAGATCCACAGCGACTTAAGAAATTGGTTCGACAGCTCATCAGGATCAGCAGATCGGGAAGTTTTACCGATGAGTGTCGGCGCCCGGCGGCCATCCATCGTGAGTTTGACCTGTAGTATACGGCGCATCTGCACATAATCCATCCCTGCCTTTTCGAATAAACCCTTGCAGCGGTCCAGCAGAATCAGCGTTTTGAAATCATTCATCGCTGTACCTCTTTTACAATGGACACGATTCGGGCTGCCGTATCTTTATGCTCATGATACCCGGTCAGCTCTGTAAAAATCTCTTCCAGTGTTCCTTCATGCAGCTGTTCCTGCAGCTGCTCGAAGCTGCCGTCGGCGACAACGTTCCCTTCATTCAGCAAAACGATCCGGCTGCTGATCTTCTCCACAACCTCCATAATATGAGACGAATAAAAGATCGTTTTGCCTTCGGCTGCAAGGCTCGCCAGCATTTCCTTCACCACCATAACGCTGTTTGCATCCAGTCCGCTGAGCGGCTCATCCAAAAAAAGGATGTCAGGATTATGCAGGAGGCTTGAGATTAACAGTACCTTCTGGCGCATGCCTTTGCTTAAAGAGGAGATCCGGTTAAAGTACACCTCTTCCAAGCCAAACTGCTCCATCAGCCGCTGCGCCTTGTGATCGGCAAGCCGCCGCTCAAGACCGTACAGCTCGCCAACGAACGTCAGATATTCCTGAGCGGTCAAGCTATCGTACATCTCGGCGATCTCCGGAACATAGCCGATCTTGGCCTTATACTCTACCTCTCCGTCCGAAATATCCTTGCCGAAGATGCGAACCCGGCCGCTGTAGCCTTTGATCAGTCCCAGCATGATTTTGACCGTCGTACTTTTTCCCGCGCCGTTCGGGCCGATATATCCGATGATTTGCCCTTCATACACATCCAGGTTGATGCCCTTCAGAACCTGCTTTCCCCCATAGTTCATTTCGAGTCCTTGGATGGAGATGATCGGCTCACGGTTTGATTCTGGCATAGCAGCTCCCCCTATCATCTTATTTTCCAAATACTAGCATAGCAGATATAGAGATGGAAGCGGACCTTGAATCATACAATCGCCGTATTTTTTGCCGATAATCGACAACTTTCCTTCGTTTTACGCGTTCTACACAATGTCCGGTTGAATGCACACCAAACCGGCATCATGAAAGGAGAATAACGTTATGGTGACTCCCGGGCCACCGCCCTTTGGCGGAGGAGGCTTTGACTTCTTCGATTTTATGTTTAGAATTTTCCCCTTTATTTTCGGCATCGTGTTCATCATCATCGTTGCCAGCTTCATTATGAATGGTGCCCGTTATTTCAAAAATGCCCGTACGCCCCGGTCATCCGTGTACGCCCGCGTCATTTCCAAACGGATGGACATCCGCCATCATAGCGGCAGCCATCATGATAATGGCAGCGGCTTTGTCAATTCCAGCGGCTCCTCCAGAACGTACTATTACATCACCTTGGAATTTGATAACGGGGAGCGGAAGGAATATTTGGACGTGAAGCATCTGTACGGCTTGGTTGCCGAAGGAGATGAGGGTTATGCCGCGGTCCAGGGTGATTGGATCGTCGGTTTTGAACGGGAGGTTGGGCAAACGCCCTAAAACGGTAAAAGCAGCCTTGGCCGCGGGTACAATCGCAGGACAAAGGCTGCATTTTTAACATTCGGGGAAGCCGTCGATGACGAGCGCTTTACAAAAAAAGAAGGCCGGCGCTTCAGCCGAGCCCTTCCCCGCATATAATGCATATAAACGGCATCCGGTGGATGCTTGCTTACTTCCAAGCCTGTCTGAACTTCATCACTTTACGATACATGGATTTGTCCTTCAGCTGGTTAAAAATGTACGGATCGGGCTTTGTGTTCACCTCAATGATCCACGGCGTCCACGTCCGGTCAAAGCCGATGTCCAGGCCGATTTGCCGGAAACCGGGGTACTTCTTGTGCAGATGCTTTGCGGTAGTCACCCCGAGCTTGTTCAGGGATTGGATGACTTTAGCCGTCTCTTTCTCATTTAAATGGGCCCCGAGCAGCGTTTTGACATCCATCGGCGTGCCCCCGCTGTGATAATTGGTCACGATTTTGCCTTCGCGGGCGACTCTTCCGATCAAACCGGTCGCCTCCCAATCTCCTCCAGGACGTCGCTGGACCATCACCCGGATATCGAAACGACGCTTACGGTACTTTACCAGGTGAATCCCCTTTTGAATCAGGTAGCTTCGCTTCCCGGTCAGTTTCTGCAGCGATTGATAGAACGGATCATAGCTGCTGAATGTCTTTTTCACCGTCTCCACCTGATACGTATAATCTCCGTTCTCCAGCTGTTCCGCCCGAATCACCCCTTTGCCGTGGGTGCCGTTTTCCGGTTTGACATAGACCATACGGTACGACTTGAGCATCTCCTTCAGGTCGGTTTTGCTGATTTTACGGGTATCGAGCATAAACGGCCGGACTTCCTTGCTGCCAAGCAGCACTTTCGTTTTAATCCACTTGCTGACGACTGCCGTGCGGTTCTTCTCCCCCATCCACCGATCTCTCCTGTCCTGTCTTCAAAATTGATGGTAACGCGCTTGCAAAACCTGTTTATTGTATGCAAGGCACGGCGGACTGGACAGGACATTCATCCCGCAAGCGGAACAATAGGTTCCGTTTCTGGGCTGGCATCCCGTACTCCTTTCTGGGGGCACGCATAAATAATAGAAGGATCAATTGAAGCAGCAGGTGCGGGGATCAGCATCTTTGCTGTAAGGGAGGAAAGCGGCTTGAACATACTGATCGTAGCCCCCGAACGGCTCCCTGTTCCCGGCAGCGGCTCGGTGGAAATCTGCATTTTATCCATCGCCAGGCAGCTTGCCAAGAAGCATGCGGTAACCGTCTTAAGCAGAGCCTCCGCGGGATTGCCTCTGGAGAGCACGGATGAGGGGGTTCGTATTGTCAGGGTCCGTTCCGGCAGCTCCAAAGTCTACCTCGCTTCGGTACTTCGATTCATTCATGGGAAAACTTACGACGTCATCCAGGTGGATAACCGTCCCCACTATATGGCCGCTATTCAGCGGACTGTTCCCCAGTCCAAAGTAACCCTGTTTCTGCATTCGCTCACTTTCGTGCCTTCGACACGGCTCGTTGCCGCGAGCCTGAAGCATGCATGGTGGATTATCGCCAACAGCGCTTCGCTAAAGCAAAAGCTGTCCGTACGGTTTCCCTCACAAGCGCACAAAATACGTACGGTCGAGCTTGGTGTCGACACCGACCGGTTCCGTCCGCCAACCGATTTTGAGCGGGCGCAGGCCCGCAGCCGGTATGGAATCGGGGATGTCTTCACCGTGCTGTTCACTGGACGGATCATCCCGAGAAAAGGCGTGCCCGTTCTGCTGAAAGCCGCGCAAATCGCAAGCAAGCAGGTCCCACTGCATCTTGTGATTGCAGGCCGGAGCAAGGAGGGATATATCCGGAAGCTGAAAGCCGAGGCCGCCAAGCTGAGGGTAGCGGTCACCTGGACCGGCAACAAAAACCACAGCGAAATTCACAGCATCTACCGGATGGCCGACTGCTTTGTCTGTCCCTCCCAGCGGCACGAAGCCTTCGGCCTCGTTAACGTCGAGGCCATGGCATCCGGGCTTCCGGTCATCGCCTCGCAGATCGGCGGCATTCCCGAGATTATTAAGCACGGGGTAAATGGTTACCTGGTGGATGACTACTGGCGCCCGGAAGGTTTTGCGGAATATCTGGTCACACTGGCCCAAAGCAAAGAGCTGCGGCGCAGCCTGGGCGGCAGCGGACGCAGCATGGTACTTCAGTCTTTCACATGGGGCCGGACCGCCGAAAAGCTCGCGGCGCTGTATTCCTAAAGGGTGCTCCTCTGGCTGCTGAAGACAAATGACTCATTGCATTTTTCTCAATAATCCGTCCGCGTTGCGCAGCATCAAAGCACCGGCAGCCAAGGAGAGCAGGAAGCAGAAGCCGGCAGCGACAGTAAGGGTTGACCATTCAAGAACCGTATGGCCCAGCATCGTCTGCCATCCGATGAAGACCAATCCAAGCACGTAGCAAGTGCCCGTCAGGTGGATCATTCGGAGACGTACCCAAACGGAGAGCGAAGTCCGGGTACTCAGCCAGGCGACGAGCGGGATGGCCTGAAGTGCGTGGAAGCCTAGGCCGTGCAGCCAGATAATGTTGCCATGAAGCCCCACGGTCCGGCCTTGGTTAACCGAAATCCAGATCCCAGCTGCAAAAGACAGCATAACGGCCACCATGGCATAACGGATGCCCGTCACCAGCTCAGGATGAGCCGCGTATACTTTGCGGCGGAAATACTGAGCAGCCAGGAACAGATAAAAGACGACGAGCAGCAGGGCGACGGACGCAAAAATGTTGCCCACTCCCTTGTCAAAGGCGGACCCGTCTTTGACAAACCGGGGATTGACCCCCCGGAAATTTTGTACCGTTTCGGCAAAATAGGAATACAGTGCGAGCGCGATGTAGGGGTAGCGGTAAAAGGCCCTACCTCTTCGTCCGAGACCCGAATACGGGATAATGAGAGCCGTCGACAGCAAAAATATCCCGATCGCAGCGTTAAAAGAAAATGCGCTTTGAACATTGCCCCCAGGGGCTACTTCCGCCCCGTTCGCAAGGGTCCAGATCCCGCAGAAGGCGGACAGCAGAAATCCCAAGACAGCAGTCAGGACCAGCCACTTCTCCCCTTCAAACCAGCGGAACGCCGGCCGGGCGCCCACGCTCCTTACATTGACCATTTCCATTAATAATCTCCTCCATCCGAACGTTTTGGCATTGATTACGTCTTATTGTACAGAGAAGGAGGTTCCGGCAATTCTATCCGGGGTCCAGACTTTTCCCTGGACTTTGGTCGATGCCGTCCCCGACCAAAGTGCGGGATCCAAGCCTCTTCATTGTTTAGTTCGGTGACAGAATAAGCAGGGGGAAGTTTCAGCCAGAATAAACAGGGATGAGTTTCAGCCAGAACAAACAGCCCTGAGCCGGTTGACCGGCTCAGGGCTGTATTTGTTAAGGCTTTATTTGTCTGGCTGCCAAGCCGCTCCTCGTTGAGCTCGCAGAAGAAGTGCTCATGCCCGGGAGTTATCCGGCCTGCACAGGATCAAGGCGGCACCGTCTACCCGGACACCTCCCGCAGAGGTTCTTCATGGGCGCGTTTCTTGGCGTCCGTCGGCCAGAGCATCCGCTGCAGCAGAAGGCAGATGATCCCAAAGGCAAGAACGAGCAGGCCCAGGACGCAAAATACCTCTCCCACGCCAAATCCCTTGATCAGCAGACCGCCGGCCAACGGAGCTGCGATCATGATCGTACTGGACATCATGTTCTGAATGCCGAATATCCGTCCGGTCATGCCTTCCGGCGTCTCCTTTTGCAGCGCGTAATTGTTCGTCACCATAAACAGCCCGTTGCCGATCCCGATGATAAGGCCCAGCACGATGCTCCAGATCTCCGGAGAACCGGGTCTCAGCAGCCCCATCGCCCCGATCGCTGCGCCTACCAGGACAATGCCGCCTCCGATTCCTGTGCCGTAACCGATCCGGTTCCGGCGGTTCAAGATCATGATCGTGGCTACGGCACCCACGCCGGTTGAGGAGACCATCCAGCCCAGAAGAGATTCGTTATTTGGAGCAATCTCTCTATAGAGCGTGGGAAACTGGAAATCGATCATAAGAATAACGAGGATGACCGTCATATTCACGATCAGCGTGGTGAGCAGAATCCGGCGCTGCAGCAGCACCGCCCAGCCCTGCTTCCATTGCTCGATGAAGCCCGGTCTGTTCTCCGGACCGGCATTTTCACCCGGATTCATGTCCGCCTGGGGAGCTGTATGATTTGCCTCGATTCGGCGCAGCGTAAACAGCAGAAGGCAGGAGATTAACCGGGTTACGGCATTCACCAGAATACACAGCTGCGGGGAAAGCACCGTCAGGACGACCGCGCCCAGCAGCGGACCGGCAATTTTGGAGAACTGGTTGACCAGGCCGTTGTAGGAAGTGGCCTTCAGCAGCTGATCCTCGTGGACCACCTGGCGTGTCAGCGCCTGATGGGACGGGACGCGGAATACGCCCATAGCGGCACGCAGCGCCAGCAGCGGCAGCAGCCAGTACATGCCGGGAGCAAACAGCAGCAGGACCGTTAGAACGGTCTCGGCCGCATCGGCGATCAGCATCAGGTTGACCTTTTTCCACCGGTCGGCGACCACCCCCGCGAGCGACCCGAGAAGGATGCCCGGCAGGGCCATCATGACCGGGATCAGCGCAATCATTAAGGGATCGGCCTGCCAGCGGTAGGCGACCAAAACCTGGATCGCAAAGGCGTCGAACCATTCGCCGAACGACGAGATGGCGTAAGCCGTAAACATTTTGGCATAGATGCGGTTGGTCCACACCGATTTCGATTTTGCGGGCGGCCGAGGCTCGGTAACAAGGGTAGACATGAAAAATTCCTCCGTTCAGTCAGAATGTGGCGTACTCTCACTGTAACGAAGGAATATCAGAGGAACATCAGACAGCGTCCAGAATGCTTTCAATTTTCTCTTCGATCGGCGCTTTATTGGCTTCCAGTTGATACATCCGGTTATATTCGGCGTATTTTGCGGCAAACTGGCGGTGAAGCTGGGGATCCTGCACGCTGCGCTCCAGATAAACCAGCGTTTCCCGAATCGATCCGACGATCAGCGGCACGTTGTGCGTCATCTCTCCAACCTCAATGCCGTAGTTCAGGGCAGCCGCGGCCTCGGCGCGTTTCCCCTGCCGGAGCAGCATCCGGCCTTTAAGCCCGTGATAAAAGCAAATTTCCCGCAAATACGGGGTTTCCTCCAGCATCCGTTCGACTTCGCCTGCGCAGCGTTCGGCTTCGGGCAGGTTGTCTGCACCCAGGTGGACGTACATCTCCGCCATTTTGATATGGACGTTGAACATATCCAGATCTCCCCCCGCCTCGCGAACGGCCTCGTATGCCGCCTTAACCCTGGACAGATCCTCTTCGGCCCGGCCGTTGTCGGTATACAGCCCGATAATATTTAAAATCCTCAGCTCCCGCTGATGATCCTCCGGACCAATGTTGGCGGCCATGGTTCGCTCGAAATAATCCAGGCATTTTCCCGGCTCATTGTAAAAGTACAAGTAAAAATGCAGCAAATAATACAGCTTGCTCGACGGCGGAAATTCGGTATCCGTTAAAAACCAGTTGATATCCGCCTGCGCATACCGGATAAAAATCAGGTGGGACGGGGGCAGCTCAAATCCGAGCAGATCCTGCTGGCTCGCCAGCGTAATCATCGATTTGCATTGACCGTACATGAGGTACTTGTTCATCAGCTGCCGCATTTGGGCCTGCAGCTCGGTATCCTGCATCGACGGATTGCGGAGATCCGGCTCTTTGACCGTCAGGCTGTAGCCATAGCCGCGCACCGTGTTCAGAAAGACCCGGTTACTCCAAGGACGCAGCTTCTTACGCAGACGGTAAATGTGGTCGTCCACCGTCCGCTCCACCGGATATTCCATCGGCCATACCCGGTCCAACAGCTGTTCCCGGCTGAAAGCCTGACCGCGATGGCTGTATAAAAATTGCAGCAGGGCATACTCTTTGGCAAGCAGCGAAATGCGCTCCTCCTGGTAGCTGACTGTATATCCGCTAGGATCAAAATCCAGCTGGGCCACCATGCTCCCCCCTTTCTTCAACCGCGCATGTTGGCGACCGTTTGTAACCCTTTCTGTTATTTAAGCATATTCCCGATTTACCGCACAATAGGATGGAGGCGTATGATGAAATGATACTGTTAAGCCAACTTTTACCGCAGCGTAACGTTCAAGAGTAAAAGACGTTGGATTTTGAGATATGAGTAGGAGGTGCACCCGTGATCAAAATTCAAACCAGACTGGTCATGGTACCGATTGTGTTATATGCCATCTGCCTGTTGATAGGCTGCAGCCAAGCAACGTCGGCCTCGCCCGGCCCTCCATGGTTTCACAGTGCTGAACAGGCCGTGGAATATGGCCTTCATGAAGAGCAGGTTGAACGGTCCGACGTACTCACGACCATCACGGTCGACGGGGAAGAGCTTATCTTTTACGAAAAATACGGCGCCTTCGGTGTGGGCGGGGTGAACGAGGGATCCCGCGGATATCAGTGGTACCGGTTATCTGCCTATTTGAACTTTGAAGGAGAGGACACCCCTTATATGACCGGAGGCTTTACCGTTCAAACCGCTAAGGGGCGTAATGTGAACATTCTTGCCGGAAAAGTGTTTGATCCGAAGATTACCAGCATGACCGTAAAAGGGAATAACGAAGCTCAAGAGCTGTCCGTTACGGGGCATTCCCGTTTCTTCTTTATGGTCCACCAATCGCCTTTTTCTGAATTGGAGGTAACCCCCGGTTCTGCGGAAGGAGCGGCCAAGATGGAGGAACGAAAGGAACCAATAGATAGATAGCACCCCGATTTATTCAAGTGACGAAAGAGGTGTTTTATCGATGAAACGCCAACTTAGACGCCCGGCAGCTCTGCTCGCAACGATTGCCGGTACAGCCACCATCCTGCTTTGGATGAAGCTGGGCTTTTTCAATCCGTATTCATCCAGCCTCGAAACCGGCCCCCTTCAAATCACCTTCTTTACGCTATGCGTGCCGGCCGTCCTTGCGATCGTGTCTGCTTGGTTTCGCCGTAAAGCGCTTGTGCTGATCGCTTTTCTTTGGTCCCTGCCCATTAGTTTGTACCTCGCGATGACCCCGGGCATATTTGCATGGTTTGGCGCTACCTCTTGCGCTTATCTGGTCACCTACTTCCTGATGCTGGCGGAACGACAGCGATAAGGTGACAGAGAAGGCAGTAAGAGTAAATAGGTGCACAAGTACATCTATTTCAATTTCAGTCGCGTGTCCCCTCCAGTCCCCGATTCCCCGCCTCTCCCTGTTTGCCTCCCAACACTTCGCCTGCTGTACCCACCAAACGCAAAAAAACCGCCGCGGCGTCCTTACGGACCTCCGCGACAGCTCCTTGTGGCACGCGCCTCAACGGCCGCGTACTCTTTCCCTAGCTACTGAATGCTTGCTCCGACTTCCTTGACCATCTCCTGTACCGACAGCAGTCCGCCGCCGGATAGGTACCAGTAGTTCGGATCTAGATATACGATGTGCCCTTCTTTGAAGGCTTTTGTATTTTTGATCAGATCGTTCTCCACCGTCTGCTTGGCGGATACGGATTCTCCGCCTTCTCCGGCCACAGCCGCGCCGCGGTCCACGACAAACAGGTAGTCCGGATTCTTCTCGGCTACGTATTCGGATGTGACGCTTTGACCGTGCGTAGAAGCTTCAATGTTTGCATCCACCGGCGTAAAGCCCAGCACGTCGTGGATCAGTCCGAAGCGGGAGCCCGCGCCGTAAGCGCTCAGCTTGCCTTCATTCGCCAGCACGATCAGGGCGTTTTTGCCCGATGCAGCGGCTTTATCGTGAATTTCCGCGATCGTCTTGTCGACATGGTCCAGCTCCGTTTGGATCTCGTCCTCTTTGCCGAAGATCTGGCCGACGGTGTTCATATTCTCCTTAAACGATTCCATGTACCGTGTCGTATCCAGGCCCAGGTAGACCGTCGGCGCGATCTTGCTGAGCTCTTCGTAAGCATCGGATTGGCGGCCGGAGATAATAATCAGGTCCGGGCTCAGTGCGTTGATTTTTTCAAAATCCGGCTCTTTCAGGCTCCCCACGTTGCTGTATGCATCCTTGTCGGCGTACTTGGACAGGTACGGAGGAATGTTCGCCTGCGGAACCCCGGTAACCTGAACGCCCAATTTATCCAATGTATCCAGAATGCCAAAGTCGAACACGACGACCTTCTGCGGATTTTTTTTGACCTTTGTCTCGCCCAGCTTATGTTTAATCGTCAGCTCCTCGGAACCAGAAGCCGCCGAAGTGTTGGTTGGTTCAGCAGACGCCTCTTTCGCGGGTTCTGCCGTATTTTTATTGCCGCATGCCGCCAGGACGACGACCAATACGGCCGTGATGATGAACAGCATCATCTTTCTTGTATTCAACTTCATCCACCCCATATTCTGATTTGGTTTTCGGCTTGAACCAAGCCGTAAATGTATAAAATTATGTGATGAACTATCCGCCGGCGCCTGGCTGGGATGAGTCCACGCATATAATTTCCCTTGGTTAGCACTGCATATGATTCTTCACCTGACCCGTTCAACTCAGGGAGAATTTTATTTTTCGAACAAACTGCCTCTTACCTCTCCCGGGCCTCCGGATTCAGGCAAAATAAACGCAAATTTTGTTGTTGTTAATGTTCTCAATGGGGATATCCATCCCGTAGACCTGCTTCAGCACCGGCGTATCGATGATCTCGTCCGCCGTTCCTTCCTTCACGACTCTGCCGTTCTTCAGCGCGACGATGTCGTCCGAATAGACGGAGGCAAAATTGATGTCATGAATGACGATAATGACCGTCTTACCCAGCTCATCCACCATCCGCCGCAGCACCTTCATGATCTGCACCGAGTGCTTCATGTCCAGGTTGTTCAGCGGTTCATCCAGCAGCACGTAGTCGGTGTTCTGGGCAATAACCATGGCGATAAAGGCCCGCTGCTGCTGCCCTCCGCTCAGCCGGTCCAGGTACTGGTCCTGCAGATCGTCGAGCTCCATATAATCGATGGCTTCCTGGACGTATTTCCAGTCCTCCGGCTTCAGCCGGCCCTGCGAGTAAGGAAACCGGCCGAAGCTTACCAGTTCCTTAACCGTCAAGCGGACGTTAATATGATTGGACTGTTTCAGAATCGAGATCTTCTTGGCGAGTTCGCTGCTCTTGCAGCGGTCCACCCGCTCCCCTTCGATCAGGATTTCACCGCCGTCACAGGATATGAGGCGGCTGATCATGGAGAGAAGCGTGCTTTTGCCCGCCCCGTTGGCACCGATAAAGGAGGTGATTTTCCCTTTGGCGATGTTCACCGAGACGTTGTCGACCACTGTTTTGCCGCCATATTGTTTGGAAACCCCTTTAACCTCGATCACGATGATTTACTCCCCTTTAGCAAAAGATAGATAAAGTACGCGCCGCCGACCATATTGATGATGACGCTCAGCGTCGTGGAGAAGGTAAACACCCGCTCCACCAGCAGCTGCCCGCCTACAAGGGCGACGATGCTGATCAGCACCGCAGCCGGAATCAGCAGCGTGTGCCGGTAGGTCCGCATCAGCTGATAGGCCACGTTCGCCACGAGCAACCCCAGGAAGGTGATCGGCCCGACGAGCGCCGTCGCGATGGAAATGAGCACCGCCACAACAATGAGCAGCCTTTTCACCACCCGGTCGTAATCGACGCCCAGATTGACGGCGTGATCCCTTCCCATAGCAATAACATCGAGATACTTGGTATAGCGCATAAAATAGGCGGTCACCAGCACGATCCCTGCCGCCGAAACCAGCAGCAGATCCGTATTGACGTTGTTGAAGCTGGCAAACATTTTGTCCTGGACGATTTGGAACTCGTTCGGATCGATGAGCACCTCCATAAAGGAGGACAGGCTCTGAAACAATGTGCCGAAGATCAGACCGAGCAGAAGCAGAAAGTAAATGTTCTGGCCTTCCCTTTTAAAAAGGAGCTTGTAGAACACCACCGAGAACACGGCCATCATACCGACGGATATGAGAAAATTCACGTTTTTGCCCATCGCCGTCAGGCTGATTGAGCCGAAAACGTAGACCATAAAGGTCTGAAATAGCATATAAAGGGAATCCAGCCCCATAATACTCGGCGTCAAAATGCGGTTGTTGGTAATCGTCTGGAACACGACCGTCGAGAAGGCGATCGCTCCGCCGGTCAGGACCATGGCCAGCACTTTTTTGCCCCTGCGCGGAAGGATATAGTCCCAGTTGCCCCCGGACTGGATCACCATAAAGACAGCAATCAGGACAAGTGCGATGACGGTTAGAACGATCAGCTTGGTCAGGTTGGATTTGCTCATGTATAAGCCCTTCTTCTCAGCAGTAAATAGATAAAGATCGCGCTGCCAATCACCCCGACAGTGACGCCGATGGAGATTTCATACGGAAAGATGATGACCCGGCCCAGAATGTCGCAGAACAGAACGAACACAGCTCCCAGTAGTGCGGTATGTAGCAGGCTTTTTTTCAGATGATCCCCCAGATACATCGTGACGATGTTCGGAACGACCAGGCCCAGAAAAGGAATCATGCCCACGGTTAAAATCACGACCGATGAAATAGCGGCGACGATGACCAGTCCGATATTGACGACGGCCTTATAGTTAAGCCCCAAGTTCACCGCGAACTCCTCCCCCATGCCCGCAATTGTAAAGCGGTTCGCGAACAGATAGGCGATGATCAGGAGCGGAATGCTGATGTACAGCATCTCGTATCGGCCTTTGAGGATCATGGAAAAATCGCCCTGCAGCCAGGAGGACATGTTCTGGATCAGATCGTTTTTATAGGCAAAAAACGTCGTGACCGAGCTGACAATGTTGCCGAACATGAGTCCGACAAGCGGAATGAAAATTGCGTCCTTGTATTTGACCTTATCCAGGATCCGCATAAAGATCATCGTTCCCAGCAGGGCAAAAACGAAGGCCACCAGCATTTTCACCAGCGGCGCCGCGTTACCAAACACCATGAGGGCCACCAAAATGCCGAACCTTGCCGAGTCTATCGTTCCGGCCGTCGTCGGCGACACGAACTTGTTTCTCGTCAGCTGCTGCATGATCAGGCCGATAATGCTCATGCTCGTGCCGGCAATGATAATGCTGATCAGGCGCGGCAGACGGCTGATCCAGAGCACCTGCTTCTGTTCGGCTGTGAGATGAAACAGATCCAGCGGGGAAATATCCTTCACCCCGATAAACAAAGAAGCGGCTGAGAATACGATAAGCAGGATCCACAGCGTCCACAGGTAAGTGTTTTTCATGGCTATCCAACGCTTTCTTTAGTCTGGCCAGTCATTGAAAATAATGAAAATATTCCGAAAAAGCATATGTCACTTTCGATCTAATTAATAATGATATTCATTCTCAATTAACTGACTTAGTTATTATTCTAACAGCTGACCGGTTTTTGTCAAACGTTTCTGGGTATTTTTATTCTTCTGCCTTCCTCCCGCAGGATGAATGCAGGCCGCCCGGAGTGGTCATAGTAACAGGGAATGCCGACTGCAAACACAAGGAGGATGAACAGCCATGGACAGCACGCATGAGTATGTGGAGAAGCTCCACGATACCCAGGAAAAAGCCCGCAAACACAAGGATGGCATCAGCAAAGGAGCCAGCGCAAAGCTTCCGACCAAGCAGCATGGCACGAAGAAATAACCGCAAACCTTAAAAATGGGCATTTCCCTTTCGACCGAAGGGGAAGTGTCCTTTTTATTTGAAGATATATGAAAGTATAAGCTCCAGAGAGTGCTCCTCCTTATACCGCAAGAAAAACAACCGCTAACCGCGGTCTGTCTACTTTGAAGGTACGTCGATAGGCGTTTTTCTTATTATTCAGGGATTTTCGCAAAGTTTCTGCAATCTCCAAGACCAAAGTCCAGTTTGATCCTAGTCCAGAGACAGTTTCTGGATGGCCTGCCGCTCCGTTAGAATGAACGAAAGCATGAGACGGCATCGTCCTCAGGTTGGATTTGACTGCAGGCGGCGAAGGCCGGTAAGGAGAGAAACTATGGAGTGGATCATCCATCTGTTTGAACAATACGGGTATATGGTGCTGTTTGGCGGCCTTTTCGCCGAATCGTTGGCGATTCCCTTCCCGGGAGAGCTGGCCATGGCCATCTCCGGCCATATGTCGACCCTGGGGAGCTTTCACCTGCTGCAAATTATTTTGTATTCGTATATCGGCGCCATTGTCGGCACGACGGTGACGTATATTATCGGGTATCGTATGGGAACGCCCTTCTTTGAAAAATACGGCAAGTACGTCCTCCTGAACCCGGCCCGGATCGCCAAAATTACCGGCTGGTTCGACCGGTACGGCACCAAGCTCATTCTGATCTGTTACTTCGTGCCTGGACTCCGGCATTTTACCGGATACGTGTCCGGCGTGCTCCGGATCAATGTCCGGACCTTCTTTATCTATAACTACATCGGCGGACTCGCCTGGGTCATCGTCTATGTCATGATCGGCAGACTGGTCGGCTCGAAGATCGAGCAGTTCCTGCATTTGATTTCCCAGTATTCGCTTGCCGCGATCCTGGTGGCTGCTGCGGTCCTCGTTCTCGTCGTGTACCTAAAGCGGAGAAAAAAATCTGCAGTCCCCCGGGTCAAAGCCGAAGTGCGGCAGGAGGACTAAGGGCAAGCGCACACGAACGAGCAGCTAACAGCTGTGAGAAAGCCGGCGGCTGCGATGACAGCACGCTTACAGCACTGGCTATCGTCTAGAACGTCAAAAGCCGCCCCCGGTGCTTGCCCGGGGAGCGGCTTGTAGCAAACGCTTTACACTTTATTTGACGGCGCCCTGTGTCACGCCGTTGATGATCCATTTTTGTGCGAACAGGTAGATGATGATCATCGGCAGCATCGCCATCAGATACGAAGCGAAGGCCAGGTTGTAGTCCGTGTTGAACTGTCCCTGGAAAATGTACTGCACGAGCGGCAGCGTATAGCTTGCCTGGTCGCTGATGATGATCAGCGGGAGCAGGAAGTCGTTGTACGTCGACAGGCAGATCAGGATGCCGACGGTGGCGTTGATCGGCGCCATCAGCGGGAAAATGATCCGCCAGAACGTGCCCCATGTCGTTGCCCCGTCCACCGTGGCGGCCTCCTCGAGCGCCGTCGGGATCGAGCGGATGTAGCCGACGTAGACGAAGACGTTAAAGGCCAGCGCATACACCGTATGCAGAATCGTCAGGCCGACCAGATTGGTCATGTGCAGCGCCGACGCCAGCTTGACGATCGGCAGCATGATGATCGGGAACGGAATGAACATCGCGCTGATGAAGTAGAAGTACAGCCCTTTGAAGAACTTCCGGTGCATATTCCGGGCGATGGCGTACGCCACGAGCGAGTTGGTGAGCAGCGTCAGCACCACCGTCGAGATCGTCACGAGCGCGCTGTTGCGGAATGCGCGGAAGAAGTTGGTCATTTTCACCGCGTTCGAGAAGTTTTCCCAGTGAAACGTCGTCGGAATCGCGAAGACCGACCGCGTCATCTCCTCGGGATTTTTCAGCGCAATGGTCAAGGTCATGTACAGCGGGAACAAAATCAGCAGCGTCCCCAAGGCAATCAGGATCATGACGGCCCAGTTCGTTTTCGTTCTCATTACATATCGCTCTCCCTTCCTTGAAGAAATTTAAGCTGCAGGATGGAGATGATCGCAATGACGATAAAATAAATGACCGAGTTGGCGGACTGGTAGGCGAACTCGCCTCCCTGGAACCCGCCGATGTAGATCAGGTGCGAAATGGACTGTGTCGCCCGGCCGGGCCCGCCATTGGTCAAGGCGACGACCTGGTCGAAGACCATCAGCGAGTTTTTCATCGCCAGCACCATATTGATCGTGAAAAACGGGGAAATGAGCGGAAAGGTAATTCTCCAGAATTCCTGCCAGCGGCTGGCCCCGTCCAAATTTGAAGCTTCATACAGCGAAGCCGGGATGGTCTGGAGTCCTGCCAGATACAGAATCGTATTAAACGCAATCCCCTGCCATACCGCCACGATGACGACCCCGATCCAGGCTAGATTTTCGTTGCCCAGTATGTTCGTTGAGAACGCATGGATGCCCAGGTTCTGCCCCCAGATCGTAAAGACGTTGGAGAACAGATAGTTGAAAATGTAACCGACGATCAGCACGCTCAAAATGTTCGGCAAAAAGTAAATGCCGCGGAAGAAGTTGCGCGCCTTGATCCGCGCGTTCAGGCCAAGGGCGATCAGCAGACTGAGCACATTGATCAGAATGGTGACGACAATGGCGAACTTGAAGGTGAACAGATAGGCGTTCCCCACGTTGCTGTCCGTAAAGAGGTTTGCGTAGTTGCGGAACCCGATAAAGTCGTAATGTTTACCGAACCCGTTCCAGTTCGTGAACGAATAGTAAATGCCCTGCAGGGCGGGCAGTGTCATAAATACGAAGAACAGTACGACCGCCGGCACGGTCATCCAATAAAACGCCGTAAGTCGCTTGGACATCCCTTCATCCTCCTCTTTTAGTCATGATGTTATTTCCGGCTCTGGACTTTGTCCCACTCGGTATCGAGCATTTTCAGGTAGGCGTCGATATTCCGGTTTTGCAGGAATCCCTGAACGATCGAGTTCAGCTGCACGGCGGCCGGGATATAGTGGTCGGCAAAATCGACGACTCGGCCCGCCTTGAAATAAGGCTGCAGCTCGGCAACCGCCGGGTCGTCCTGCGTCACACCTTTAACGGCCGAGAACGCGGTCTGCTCTTTGATGTACTGGCCGATGTTGTCCGGCTCGAGGAGAAAAGCGATGAATTCCTCCGCTTCTTTTTTATGCTTGGTGCTCTCGGAGATGGTCAGCAGCGTGTCCACCCCGGAGATCAGCTTGTTCTTGTCCGGGTCGTTTCCGGTCGGGAACGGGAAGAAGCCGATATTCGCGTTCGGGTTCGATTTCCGGATTTCCGGAATGGCCCAGCTGCCCTGGATATACATGGCCGATTCCCCGCGCGCAAAGGCACGGTTGCCGTCCGCGTATGTTTTCCCGAAGTTGTCCCCATGTCCGTAATCGAGCAGCTTCAGCTGCTTCTCCGCCACCTCGCGGAACTTCTCCTGGAAGGTCACCTGATTTTCACGGCGCTGCTTGAAGAAATCGATGCCGACCAGGTTGGGTGCCAGCGCATTAAACGGCAGGTTCGTCTGCCAGTCGTCCTTGTATGTAAAATAAAACGGAATGATGCCGCTGTCCTTCACCTTTTGGGCAGTCGCAATCAGCTCATCCCACGTTTTCGGAACGCTCAGCCCCAGCTTCTTGAAGATGTCCTTGTTGTACATAATGCCGTTGGCGTTGGTTGCGTAAGGGATGCCGGTAATTTTACTCAGCCCCGTTACGTCCTTGAGCATTTTTATGTAGTTCGGATCAATGGATTCGACCAGCTTGCTCTGGGTCAGATCGGCGAAAATATCGCTCTGCGCCAGGATCGAATACGTGTCGGTCGCGCCCATGCCGATGACGTCGGGAATGTCGTTCTTGACGACCCTTGTCTTCAAGACCGTTTCGGCATCCGGCGGATTCACCTGGGTGACCTGGATCCCGGGGTGCGAAGCGTTGAACTTGGCCACCAGCTTATCAAAGGAGCCTTTGGCCTCCGGCTTGTTTTGAAAAAACTCCAGCTTGACCTTCCCGGCGTTCTCCCCGTTATTCCCGCAGGCCGTCAGCATCGACGCGAGCAGCAGGCAGGCCAGAAGGATTCTTCCCATTTTCATGCGAAACCCCCCATATCGAAATTCTTGATGTTGAATTTTCACTAAAATTACCCGATTTTGTCGAAAAATAAACAAGCCGCCAAGCATGAAGCCTGCAGCGAACATGCGAATGCAGCGCCGTTTTCCCGGCGAAGTAAAAAAGCAGCCCCCTGACGGAAAGCTGCTTTTTGCATGGCTGGGCCGAAGCGTGCTTATTTTTTGGCGGCCAACCACTGGGCTACGCCTTGAATGTCAGCATCGGACAGTTGGCCTTTGAAAGCCGGCATGCCGCCGCGGCCGTTCGATACGATCCCGGCGATTTCGTCCGCGGAGTATTTGGCTCCGACCTTTTGCAGGTTCGGTCCTACAGCGCCTTCGAGGTTGTTGCCGTGGCAGCTGACACAGTTCGCTTTAAAGGTCGCTTCCCCGTTGCCGGCTGCTGCATTGCCGCCGGTTTGACCGGTCGTTGCACCCGTATTCCCGGCGTTGTTATTGGCTGCGCCCTGGTTGTTGTTATTGTCGCTGCTTTTACCGCAGGCGGACAGGGAAAGAACGAGCAGCAAGCTCAGGAAAATGATCGATTTTTTCATTGGGGGTGTCTCCCTTCAACTTTTTCAAATTTGCCTCAATACAGCTACGATGCCCCAGCAATAAGCTTTTCATGTACGCGGATTATCGTGATTTCTCGGATTTGCGGTTTTTTCGCCTTGGCGTGGCATGTGCATAATATACCCAGCAAAGGGGAACATATCCCTCAAGGAGGAATGCAACCATGGCAGAACAACAAAAGGAACAACCACCAAGCGGGTCCAGGCGCCAGTTCCTGAAATATTCAGGGACGGCGATCGGCGGTCTGGTCGTCGGGGGCGTGATCGGCGGAGCCATTACCGGCGGCTTCAACAAGAAAAAGCCGGCTGCGAATGCGCCGACATCGCCGCAAACCGGAACGCAGCCTGCTGCAGATTATAACCATGCGACCATGTACTTCAACCAGCGCCAGCTGCAAATTACACAGGCAGCGACAGAGCGCATTTTCCCTAAGGACGATAACGGTCCTGGAGCCAACGATTTGGGTGTTGCTTACTACATCGACCACCAGTTAGCCGGTCACTGGGGCTTCAATGCCCGCGAATACCGCATGGGGCCTTTTGTTAAAGGGGAAGCCACACAAGGCGACTATCAGAGCATTAACCGTAACGAGGTCTTCCTGCTCGGGCTTACCGCCATTGACAATGCAAGCCAGAAAAAGTACCAAAAGGGGTTTACCGACCTTGCCGACGAAGAAAAAGACGCCATTCTGACTTCGCTCGAAAAGGGTGACATTGAAGTGATTAACGGCATCACCGGCAAAAGCTTCTTCGATCTGCTTCGCAATATGACGCTCGAAGGCGTATATGCGGACCCGCTCTATGGCGGCAACGTCAACATGGAGGGCTGGAAGATGCGGAACTATCCGGGCAACCAGATGTCCTATGCCAAAATTGTCGGTGAGGACGCTTTTGCAAAAACAGATCCGCTCAGCCTGCATGACCATTTGGCCACACATTAATTTTTACATGCTGACAGAGAAGGAGAGTTATCCATGGCTACGAAATTGCCAAGAGTCCCGGTATTGATCGTCGGGATGGGATGGATCGGCGGCATTATCGCCGCTGAATTAAGCAAACAGGGAATCAAGGTCGTCGGCCTGGAACGCGGTAAACCCCGTTCCACCGAGGATTATTACATGGTCCATGACGAGCTCCGTTACGCCCAGCGCTATGAACTGATGCAGGATTTGTCCAAGGAAACGATCACCTTTCGGAACACATCGAAAATGACCGCCCTGCCGATGCGCCAGTACGGCGCCTTCCTGCTCGGGGAAGGCCTCGGAGGCGCAGGCATCCACTGGAATGGACAAACGTACCGGTTTCTGCCGTACGATTTCGAGATCCGGAGCAAAACGATCGAGCGCTATGGGAAGAAAAAAATTCCGGATGGCATGACCATTCAGGACTGGGGCATTACATACGACGAGCTGGAGCCCTATTTCTACAAGTTCGAAGAGGTCGCAGGCATCTCCGGGGAACAAGAACAGACGCCGATGGTCGGCAAGCGCTCCAAACCGTTCCCGACCAAGCCGATGATCAAGACGCCGATGATCAAAATGTTCGAGGAAGCGACCAAAAAGCTGGGCTACCATCCGTATATGATGCCGTCGGCCAACCTGTCCGAGCAGTATACGAACCCCGACGGCATTACCCGCGCCCCTTGCCAGTACTGCGGCTATTGCGAGCGGTTCGGCTGCGAATACGGCGCCAAGGCCGATCCGGTCGTGACCGTGCTTCCGGTCGCACAGAAATCGGGGCATTTCGAGCTCCGTGAGTATGCCAACGTGACGGATATTCTGCATGACGGGAAAAAAGCCACCGGCGTGAAATACGTCAACCCGTTGACCGGCCAGGAATATGAGCAGCCGGCAGACGTCGTCATTCTGGCGAGCTACGTGTTCAACAACGTCCGGCTGCTGCTGACGTCCAAGCTCGGCAAGCCGTACGATCCGAATACGGGAACGGGCGTCGTGGGCAAAAACTACGCTTACCAAACGAATGGCGGGTCGGCGACGGGATTTTATGACGACCAGCAGTTCAACCTGTTTGCCGGAGCCGGCGCGCTTGGCATGGAGATCCCGGACTTCAACGGCGACAACTTTGACCACAGCGATCTGAATTTCATCCACGGTGCCGGCATCCGGATTTCGCAAACCGGGCTCCGCCCGATCGCGAACAATTCGGTTCCGAAAGGGACGCCAACGTGGGGCAAAGACTTTAAAGCGACCTCGCTGAAATACGCGAACAACTACTTGACCGTGGCGGCGCAGGGATCGAGCATGCCATGGAGGCACCACTATCTCGATCTGGATCCGACCTACAAGGATGCTTACGGCAAACCGCTGGTCCGGATCACGTTCGACTTTGAGGAGCAGGACCGGCAGATGATCGCCTTCATGGCAGGTAAAACCGAAGCCATCATGAAGGAAATGAAGCCTTCGTCCATCGGCTCCTCCAAAGAGCTGGGGCCGTTCAATATCGTGCCGTATCAATCCACGCACAACACCGGCGGCGCGATAATGGGATCCGACCCTTCAACTTCGGTCGTCAACAACTATCTCCAAATGTGGGATGCCGAAAACGTGTTTGTCGTCGGCGCATCCGCCTTCCCGCATAACAGCGGTTATAACCCGACGGGTACCGTTGGCGCCCTCGCTTACCGGGCTGCGGAAGGCATTGCGAAGTATTTGAAATCGGGCGGATCTCTCGTTTAAGCGAAAACACCGCCTGGGGGCAAGGAAAAAGCGGAGGAAATCAAATGGATCAAGACAACTGGATTGTTCATGTCGCCGAGGCGCGAAAGCGGCTGATCATCGTCGGCATCTGCTTCATCGTGACGTTTGCCGCCGGATTGTACGCCGCCCCCGGCATCCTGCTCTACCTCAAGTCTCAGCCTTTGGCGGAGCCGATCGCCTGGAACGTGTTTTCCTTTACGGACGGCATTCTGATCTACATGAAGTGCGCGCTGATCTTCGCGCTAATGTTCACGGTTCCCGTCCTGCTGTACCAGCTATGGGCTTTTGTGAAGCCGGGGCTCACAGAGCATGAGGCGAAGAGCGCGTTCCCCTTCATTCCGGTCGCATTCATGCTTTTTCTGGCTGGGCTGTCGTTCAGCTATTACGTCGTGTTTCCGATGATGCTGAAGTTCATGAAGCGCATGAACCAAACGATCGGGGCGATCGAAACGTACGGGATTGACCGGTACTTCGGGTTCCTGTTCGATCTGGTCATCCCGATGGCCATCGCCTTCGAGCTTCCAGTGGTCATTCTGTTCCTGACCCGAATCGGAATCTTGACGCCCGATACGCTGAGAAAGACGCGCAAATACGCGTACTTGGGGCTGGCGATCCTCGGCTCCTGCATTTCGCCGCCGGATTTCGTCTCGCACCTGTCCGTCACCATTCCGCTCATCCTGCTGTTCGAGATCAGCGTTTACGTATCCGGCCGCCAGTGGCGGAAAATGCAGTCCAGCCCATCCGGCAGCTAGGTCGCTGCATTCCCGCCATCCGGTTGCTGGGCTACTGCAGTTCCTGTTCATCAGCAGCTGGACAGCCCCAAAGTCTGGCAACTGCAGCAGTTCAATCCGTCAGGCAACTATGAAATTGCACTCTCCGTCTACCCGAGACCGCATCAGTTCCGTAGTCCGGCAACTCGGGGTTGCAGTCCTGACCATACGACAGCCGCCATCCGTCCAGCGTTCAGTCATCTGGGGCTAGGACGTTAATCCAGAAAAGAGGTGTACATGCTATGCTGAACAACATTGGTGTATCCGGCCTGGTCATTATTTTGGCCATCGCCCTCGTCCTCTTCGGGCCATCGAAGCTCCCGCAGCTCGGAAGAGCGTTCGGGGACACGCTCCGCGAGTTCCGGAGCTCCACACGCGGAATCGTCGAGGAAGAAGAGACTTCCTCCGAGTCTTCGGTGAAGCAGCTTGTCGAGAAGCGCTAATATGCCCAACGCAACGCCTATTAAACAGATAAAAAGCAGCCTCCCCTATGGGGAATGGCTGCTTTTTCAATGAGGGTCCCTTCGATGGGGACTCTTTTTGGCTCTTCAATGGGACCCTCTGAAGAGACTAGTTGCTTATTAATGAGGGTTCATTTCCGGGGACCCCTGCACGACTCACTTCTATGTGCCCTTCGCTTACTTTATAAGAATAAAGAGGGGGGTATACGAAAATCGTCCTTTTCCAGTGTACATTTCTCTATTTTGTCCCACAAAAGAAAGACACGGCACTTATATCTCCAGCCCTCGAATCAAAGAGGATACCTCTATATTTAGTGTTAAAACTCACGAATAATCTATATCTAGAAACTCACGATGGACCAAAGGTATGGTACTAGTGTCCACCTTTTAAAAGACAAAATCGAGTTTTGTTCGTTGTCAGTAGACAAATCCAGTCTAATTGGGACCAGCAAGAGGGCGTAAGGGCCCAAACCTTTCTTTTTCCCGTTGTTCTCCTGGTTTTAAATTCACGAACTGCTCCCTAGAACTCCACAATTCACAAGCCAATCAACTGCTCCACGACACTCCAAAAATCTCAAGTCAATCAGCCTTTTCTCCGGTACTGTTCAGATTTCAAAACCACCAACACTCTTCCTGATCTCAAACCCACTAACTGCTCTCAACAATCACAAATCCCAAATCAATCAGCCTTTTCGCTGGTACTGTTCAGATCTCAAACCACCAACACTTTTCCTCCTGATCTCAAACCCACTAACTGCTCTCAACAATCACAAATCCCAAATCAATTAGCTTTTCTCCGGCACTGTTCAGATCTCAAACCACCAACACTTTTCCTGATCTCAAACCCACTAACTGCTCCTGACAATCACAAATCCCAAATCAATCAGCCTTTTCGCTGGTACTGTTCAGATCTCAAAACCACCAACACTTTTCCTGATCTCAAACCCACTAACTGCTCTTAACAATCACAAATCCCAAATCAATCAGCCTTTTCTCGTCTCAAAACTACTACCTGCTCCCCGACACTCTCGATTTTGAAATAGCAATCGCACTTCCTCTGTCCTCATATAATGGACATATCCTTGTTTTGTTTTATAAAAGGAGGACACGACACTATATTCTTCTACGGGCGGTTGGATAGAAAATTTTCCTATATTTTGTGTTATTATTTATGTTCAAATCAATATATGGGGTTGTGACTGAGGATAAAGATATGGTGTTAGTGTCCACCATTCAAAAGACAAAATCGAAATTTGTTCGTTACGAGTGAACAAACACTATGAAAATAAAAATTTAGGTTTTGTTCATTGTCAGTAAACAAACATCTTGAAAGATACAATCTGAATGTGTTCGTTGTCACGGAACAAACACCGTGAAAGATACGATTTGAATGTGTTGGCTGTCAGTGAACAAACACCTAGATACACATCGAAATGTGTTTGTTGTCAGTGAACAAACTCCTTTAAACGCTACAATCTGAATGTGTTCGATCTGATTAAGACAAATTCAATAGAATCGCGAACAAGCTCCGGGAGCGCAAGCCGACCCATTATTCTCCTGCGCTCTCCAGGTTTTTGAACTGGCTCTCGAACATCCGGGCATAGAAGCCCTGGCGCCCGATCAATTCGTCGTGGCTGCCCTGCTCCACGATCTCACCATGATCGATGACCATGATGTTGTCGGCGTCCCGGATCGTATTGAGCCGATGCGCGATAATGAAGGTCGTACGATCCTTCATGATTTGGAGCAGCGCATCCTGGATATGCAGCTCGGTTCGCGTGTCGATACTGCTCGTTGCCTCGTCGAGGATGAGGATCGATGGCTTTGCCAGAATGACGCGGGTGATGGCCAGCAGCTGGCGCTGACCCTGGCTGAGATTGCCGCCGTTCTCCGACAGCTCCGTCTCATAGCCGTCCGGCAGGCGGCGGATGAATACGTCGGCGTTCGCCATCACGGCGGCTTCGCGGATTTCCTCATCCGTCGCGTCAGGCTTGCCGTACTTGATGTTTTCCTTGATCGTGCCGGAGAACAGGTACGTGTCCTGCAGCACGATCCCGAATGTGCGGCGGAGGCTGTCGCGGGTGTAATGTCGGATATCGACGCCGTCGATCCGGATGGAACCCCCCGTCACGTCGTAGAACCGTGTCAGCAGATTGACGATCGTCGTCTTGCCCGCCCCTGTCGGCCCCACCAAGGCCGTACTGGTCCCCGGCTTCGATTCGAAGCTGACCCTTTTCAGGATCGGCACCTCTGGCCGGTACCCGAAGCTTACGTCCTCGAATACGACGTGGCCTTTGGTGCGATTGAGCTGTACCGCATCCGGCAAATCGTCCGGCTCCTCCCGCTCGTCCAGCACCTCGAACACCCGCTCTGCACCCGCCACGCCGGACTGGAGCAGATTATAGATGTTGGCCAGGTCGTTCAGCGGGCGGACAAACTGGCGGGAGTAGCTCAGGAAGCTCGCGATCACGCCGACGGTAATGAGGCTCTTGACGGCAAGAATCCCGCCGACGAGCGCGACCGCGGCGAAGCCGATGTTATTGATGACGTTCATGAGGGGCATCATGAAGCCGGAGCGGATCTGCGCTTTGAGCCCGACATCAAACAAGCGGCCGTTGACCGCCTCAAACTCGTTGATCGCTTGATGCTCGTGATTAAACGCCTTGACGACTTCCATGCCGGAAATCGTCTCTTCGATATGTCCGTTCAGCATGCCAAGCTGAACCTGCTGCTCCTTGAACAGCACCGACGTTTTGCGGGTGACCGTGCGCGTCAGCAAATACAGAATCGGCACGGTTATGAGGCTCGCCAGGGTCAGGATCGGGCTGAGCACGATCATCATCACCAGCGAGCCAATAATGGCGATACCGCCGGCCATCAGCTGTGTGGTGGATTGGGAAACGGTCTGGCTCACATTGTCGATATCATTAGTCAGCCGGCTCATCACTTCCCCGTGCGACCGGGCGTCGAAATAAGAGACCGGAAGCTTCTGCAGCTTCTGAAACAATGAACGGCGGAGCCCCGCAACGATTCGCTGCGACACGCCGGCCATCAGCCAGCCCTGCAGAAAGACGAGCACGACGTCCGTGATATAGGCAGTTGCCAGCACGATAATAAACGACTGAAGCAGCCCGAAAGCGACGCGCCCCTGGTTCGCGGACATAGCGTCGATCGATTTACCGATCAGAAACGGTCCGATCAGGGTTACGCCCGCATCGATGATGATAAACACCATGATCAGGCTGAGCAGCTTGCGCTCGCGTCCGAAATAACGCCACAGGCGCCCCATCGTTCTCCGGAAGTTTTTGGGCTTGACCGGCTTGCCCCGGCCCATACCCCCGCTTCCGGGTCCCCTCATCATCCCGCCAGGGCGTCCCGCAGGACCCGGTGCCCCAGGAGGCGGCGTCTGCTGTGCCTGTGCGGCTTCATTCTGCGGCATGCGGATGCATCTCCTTTCCCATTTGGGATTGGTAAATCTCCTGGTAGACCCGGCACGTCTCCATCAGCTCTTCATGCGTGCCCGTGCCGACCATCTCCCCGCGGTCCATTACCACGATCCGGTCGGCATCCATGACCGACGTGATCCGCTGGGCGATCAGGATGCAGGTCAGCTCGCTGGCATACGTCCGCAGCGCTTCCTTGATTCTGGCTTCGGTCGCGACGTCCACAGCGCTCGTGCAGTCGTCGAGAATCAAAATTTCCGGCTTCTTCACCAGCGCCCTGGCAATGGACAAGCGCTGCTTTTGTCCGCCCGAGAAGTTGACGCCGCCTTGGCCGATCCGGCTGGCATATCCTTCAGGCGAAGCCATGATGAAGTCATGCGCTTCGGCGATCCGGCACGCCTCTTCCATTTCATCTTGGCTCGCGTCTTCTTTGCCCCATTTCAAATTGTCCTCCACCGTGCCGGTGAAGAGCATGATCTTCTGCGGAACGACGGCGATCATCTCACGCAGCGCATGCGGGTCCATGTCCCTCACGTCGGTGCCGGCCACTTTGACCCGCCCTTCGCCGGCATCGTAAAAGCGCGGAATCAGGCTGACGAGCGTACTTTTTCCCGAACCGGTCGAGCCAATAATCCCCACCGTCTCTCCGGGAAGGCAGGTCAGCGTAAAGTCGCGAATGACCGGGTCGCCCTGGGTTCCCGCATAGGAGAAGCTCACATGCTCGAAGTCGATGCGTCCGCGCTGAGAAGCGCGTTTCGCCGCCGACTTCCCTCCATGATACAGCCCGCTTCCTTCGGCAAACACTTCGCCAATCCGTCCGGCGGACGCCTTGGCCCGCACGAACATGTTGAAGACGTTGCTGATCATCATCAGCGAGAACAGCATTTGCGTCATGTAGTTAATGAACGCGATGATGCTGCCGACCTGCATCTGCCCGTTGTCGACCCGAATCCCGCCGATCCAGAGGACGGCGATGATGCCGAAATTGAGGAAGAGCGAAATTCCCGGTCCGAAAACGGACATGACCCTCATCGACAGGACCGAGCGGCTGGACAGCTCCGTGTTGGCGCTTTCAAATTTTTCCACTTCGTAATCAAAGCGGTTGAACGCCTTGACCACCCTTACGCCCGACAAATACTCGCGCATGACGCCGTTCACTTTATCCAGCGCCCGCTGCACCCGGATAAAGAATGGAAAGCCGATCTTCATGTTCAGCACGATGAGAACGGCCACAATCGGCACCACCACCGCCAGCACGAGCGACAAATGCACATCCAAACGGATGGCCATAATAAGGCTGCCCACGCACAGCAGCGGTGCCTTTACGAAAAACCGCATCATCCCGTTCACGAAGTTCTGCACCTGGGTGACGTCATTCGTCAGCCGTGTGATGAGCGAGGCCCGGTCGAACTTATCCATGTCTTCGAACGACAGGGACTGGATTTTCCGGAATAAATCGGACCGCATTTCCGCCCCGAACCGCTGTGACACATGGCTTGAAATGATGTTCCGGGTGGAGGCCGACACCGCGCCAACGGCGGTGATCAGGAGCATAAGCCCTCCGTAATGGAGGACTTGATCCATCCGGCTCTGGGCCACTCCGACATCGATGACCTTGGACATCATCGTCGGCTGCAGCAAGTCGCACAGCGACTCTACCGCCAGAAACAATACCGCTACGCAAAACAGTTTCCAGTATTTCTTGACGTACTTGTTGAAAAAGGACATGGCTGCATCACCTTTTTACGCTTATTTGAGGTAAAGCTACATGTTCACCGATATGTAATTTAAGACATATACACTAGTGAAGATTACTCCTTTTTCGGTCATCTGTCACGACCAATATCCGGCAAAAATCTTTTTATTCCCTAAGCCACTTGTCAAAAAACTCGCGGTACCCTTCCTTCATGATGCGGCTGGAAAAGCTCTCAAACGCGTAGCTCCGGTTGTCCCAAGAATAAGAAGACGGCGATGCCGCAGCCATGTTGACCAGCTCAAACCAATTTTTTTCGTTCCCTGAAAAGGAATGCCGGGCGCTGATATGGCCGTAGCATGGGTGCTCGGGCTTTACGACGATTTTGCCCATGGCGAGCGCTTCGGTCAGCGGCATGGCGAACGTATCGAATTTCGAACAGTTCCAGTACACCTTCGCCGTGTTCATCAGCTTAAAAATATCATCCTGGCTCAGCGCAAACTGCAGCCGGACATTGAGCGGGATGTCGTATTTCTTCATGCTCTCCCGGTATCGTTCGCCCCCGAAGACCATGTACACCTCTTTGTCCGGATTCTGCCGGGCATACTCCAGCACGAGATCCGGCCGGCGGTTCTCCTCGTCCCGTCCGATCCACAGAATGCGGTTGTTCACGATCTGCGACGGGTCAAAATGCCGCTCCGCCAAATCCTCGCTGAATCCGATCGGGATCACATCCACGTCGGTTACCCCGAAATTGCGGGCAAGCTCGCCTTTCAAAAACTCGGTCTGCACGATCGCCTTGTCCACCATTTGATAAAAAGGCTTCATCATGTCGTACCCCGTCAGGGCCGGATCGGGAAAGCTGTGCGGAAAGAGCACGCTGTGTTTAAGAAACATTTTCAGATAGGTAAATCCGGATACGGTATAGATCACGTGCTCGATGCCGTTCGCGTAAATCTGGTCCAGCACGATGTCATAGTTTACCAGGTCACCCTTCTCATGCTCGTATCCCGGCACCCAGTCATACCCGCTCACATGGCGCTCCGGAGATATAAAGACGATATCCACCCCCAGCTCGCGGCCGATGGCCTGCAGGCGGTCCGCAAAGACGCGCGGCCCCTGCCTCTCGGTAAATTGGATCTTTCTCATGACCAGTCCGACTTTGTTCATAACTTCATCATCCTTTATCTGCACTGCCTTTCTGAGTTGAGAAATCAACAGGTATACGGGTCAGGACAAGAGCGGGCAGGCCAGCAGCGCCATTTCCAGGCATATACGGCGTTCCGGCTCCAAAAAGTCCTCCCCGAGAATTTCATTTAGTTTGTCCAGACGGTTGTACAGGGTCTGCCGGTGGATAAACAGCGCCTTGGCCGTATCGTTCTTCGAGCCCATGTACTGCAAATAGACGTCGAGCGTCTGCACCAAATGCAGGTGATGCTCCTTGTCGTAAGCCATCAGCGCCCCAAGCTGCTCCTCGACGAACGATTGGAGGAACGCCTTGTCCGGGATGGCCTTCAGCAGCTGGTAGACGCCGATCCGCTCGTAGAACAAGTTGCTGCGCATCAGCTCCACCGAGCGGGATACCTCCATCACTTGCTCCGCTTCCTTGAAGCTTTTGTGCATGTCGGTCATCCGCGGGCGGATGCTGCCAAAGCCTGCGTGCAGGCTGAACGGCTGGGTAAGACCCACGCCCGTCAGGCGCAGGCTCTCCACGATCCGGCGCACCGCCTGCTTCAAGGCCGCCGCGTTGTCCCCTGAAGCGGAACGCTCCCGCGCGCACAAAATGTAGATGCGGTGCCCTTTCTGCATCAGCAAATTGCGCAGACCGTGCTTCTTGAGCAGGGCGCGCAGCCGGACGAGGAGATCCTGCTCCTCCGCTTCGATCCGGTCCCGGTCGGGCCGCAGGGCGCTGTCCGGATACTCCAGCTCGACGATGCCGCCGATGAAGAGGACCTCCCCCTGCTTGGCCGGACGTACGCCCATCCGGGAACGCGCCGCCTCTTCGTCCTCCAGCTGGTGGGACAGAATGTCCTGGATCAGCTGGTTCTGATCCCGCAGATGCTTCTCCTCCAGGAACAGCATCCGCAGCAGCAGCGTGGCCAGCGATTTGGCCGTGTAGTCCAGCAGCAGGACGATCCGGTCCAGCGGCTGCTCGCCCGGGAGGATCATCCCCACGTACGCCAAGGTCTCGCCGAGGCAGATGACGGGCTGCGAGAGCAGCAGCCGGTCTCCCGGCATCGGAAAGCGGCTGGGCTCCTGGGCGGCCGCTTCATTTCCCTCCACCTGCTTGCGGTAGAAGAAAGTCAGCTCATCCGCCTCCTCCGAGGTTGCCGGCTTCGGACAAAATTTATTCGCCTCCACGGACGAATGATACACAATTTGATAACCCGTGTATTCATATAATACATGGAGAACGGCATGAACATCCGTACTCTGCAGGGTAATCTGCTGCAGCCGGCGGGAAAAGGCCTCCAGATCCTTCAGCAGCTGATGCTGCTGGTTGATCAGCAGCCCGTGAATATCCTGGGTGATTTCAACGAAGCGGACAGGCTGCTCGAACACGAGCAGCGGAAAATCACACTGGTCCGCCAGCTCGATAATTTCCTCCGGAATGTTCTCGATGCTCGTGCCCAGCTCCACGCACAGCCCCGCCGCCTGCTGGCGGATGAGCTGCTGCATGTAGGACAGGCGCTCCTGCTCGTAATGATGGAGCCAAAGGCCGGTGGTGAGGATCAGGTCGTTCTTCGTCACGAACGGAGCCACGTTCGTGATTTCGAGAATATGCACCCAGCCCACCTCACGGTCCAGGCCGTTCGCTCCGGCAATCAGCCGGGCCCGTTTGAACACCGGGCGCTCCAGCACTTCCCGGATATGCAGGTTGAAGCCGCTGCTCATCGGCATTCACATCCCTTATGTTAATTATGGTAACACCAGCCGAACATTATGTCCTGCCGCTGCGGCAAACGGATTGACAAGACGTATGATGAATACGCGCCGATTCGATTGTACACTTTTAATATATTATGAGGTGAGGTGATCTGTCATGAAAATCGGAGTACCCAAGGAAATAAAAAACAACGAAAATCGCGTCGCCGTCACGCCGGCAGGTGCCCTCGAACTGATTCAGCACGGACATGCGGTATATATCGAGCATCAGGCCGGAGCGGAAAGCGGATTTCCCGATGAAGAATACAAGCAGGCCGGAGCCACCATTCTGACGGAAGCATCGGAGGTGTGGTCCCAGGCCGATATGATTATGAAGGTGAAAGAGCCGCTTCCCAGCGAATACGGATATTTCCGTAAAGGGCTCATCCTGTTCACATACCTTCACCTGGCCGCCGAGCCGAAGCTGGCCGAGGCACTGGTGAAGTCCGGCGTTACCGCCATCGCCTACGAAACCGTAAACGTGAACGGCACTCTGCCGCTGCTCACGCCGATGAGCGAGGTGGCCGGACGCATGGCGGCGCAGATCGGCGCCCAGCTGCTGGAGCGCCCGCATGGCGGCAAAGGCATCCTGCTCTCCGGCGTTCCGGGCGTGTCGCGCGGCAAGGTGACGATCATCGGCGGCGGGACGGTCGGCATGAACGCGGCGAAAATCGCCGTGGGTCTCGGCGCCGACGTCACCCTGCTCGATCTCAGCATTCCACGGCTGCGCCAGCTGGACGATATTTTCGGCAGCCAGATCAAAACGCTGGTGTCCAGCCCGTCGAACATCGCGAAGTCGGTTCAGGAGGCGGACCTCCTGATCTGCGCCGTCCTGATTCCGGGCGCCAAAGCGCCGCGCCTCGTCACCGAGGAGATGGTCAAATCGATGAAGCCGGGCTCGGTCATCGTGGACGTGGCGATCGACCAGGGCGGCATCGTCGAAACGATCGACCATATCACGACACACGATAACCCGACGTACGTGAAGCACGGCGTCGTGCACTATGCGGTGGCGAACATGCCGGGCGCGGTGCCGCAGACCTCCACCTTGGCGCTGACGAACGCCACCATGCCGTTCGCCCTGAAGCTGGCCGGCGAAGACCTGCAGCATCTGCTGGCAACGAACAGTGCCATCCGCAGCGGGGCGAACGTGGTCAACGGCAGCATCACCTACGAGGCGGTGGCCCGCGACCTCGGTTACGACTACGTGCCGGCGGAGAAGGCACTCGGACGCATTAAAGTATAGCTTTCACTCATCCCTACGGGATCGATGCCCATGGCAAAAACCGGCTTCCTAATGTATAGGAGCCGGTTTTTTGGGGTCCGCTTCGGTTACTTTACTTGACAGTAATTTGAATTTCGGCCGATTCCTCGAAACGCTCGCCCGTGGACTTCAGGCTAAAGTCTGGACGCGCGGTGATCGTGTACTTCCCTGGAGGAAGGGTGCTCCACCTGGCGTCCTTCAGCATCTCGGCGGGCAATTCCTCATTCGGGTGGGCCTTCTGATAGATCGTAAAGTTATAGCTTGGAATATCGATGAATGAGTCCAGCTGATCCAGAAACACATCGCCGGGCGAATAGGTAGTGGGAATCAGGATCCCAGGGATAAGGGCGCCCCCTCCCTCCCCCGCCTCATCGCGAATCTCAAAGTAGAACGGCTTAAAGCCTTGATTAACAACTGCCTCCTTGTCCCCCAGGTACTCCAGCTGCGCCCAGACCGGAATCGGCTTGCCGTAGGGAACCTCCGTTTCGGCAGCATACAACGACAGCTTGAAATCCCCCAACGTCTTCGTGGCATGAACCTTCGACTTCCCGTTCACCGGAACAGGCGTATCCACATGCACCGTGTTGAACTCCTTGTCGTAAGAAACTTTGGCTCCCATCGCCGTGGAAACGTCGCGCAGGGGGACGTAAGTCGAGTCCCGGTAGGAGAACATCGGACCGGTTCCGCCCTTCGCCTCTTCCCCGTTAAAAACCAGCCGCGGATGAACCGGCTTGACCTGAAGCGAGTCGGAGGAATAGGCGGCGACGGATAAGCTCCATGCGGCGGCGGCCAGACCGGTTACCGCAGCCGCCCGTATCCATAATTTGCTCATGCTGCTGCACCCTCTTTTCCATGAATCTGTATGCCTCTCGAACTCATTGGACATTTTAATCACTTAGCCCAATCATACATGGTTATGGAAATTATTTGAAGTACCAGGGGTGCAGCAACACAGCATGTAACCCTATTCAGTGAAGGTGGCGCGCGTTCCTTGGTCAAACAAGACCGTTAATTTCACGTCCTCCGGCGGATAACCGGTCATGCCTGAAAGACGTTCGCGGATCCTCTTCGATACTTCCGCAAGGTTGACTGAAGGTTCTTTGAAGATGTCCACAACGACACCCCCAATTCCTCCGGTCCTGGCAGTCGTCTGCCTATCAACCAGCGATGGGGAAAGGGTCGCAACGGAGGAGAGGGGCACGCTCTGGTCGTGGTCTCCGCAGATAGCAGCGTCCATCCAATCCGTCTCGTACGGGCTCCAGCCTGCAGCTTCGAAAGGGATGAACGTAACGCTGTCCGCCAGTCGGGCTTGAACAGAAAGATCGTTTACCCCGTCCAAGGACTGCTTGACGTTATCGACCGTTAATCCAGCCTTGGCCAGTTTATCCATCCGAACCGATAGAACATAGGTATTTTCTCCCGAGCCGGTACCCCGGACATCGCTTACCCCCGTTGTACGCAGCAATTCATCGGCGATGCGGGCTTGAACAGTCGTTCGCAGCGTCTCTTCATCCACCTCTCCTGAAGGGCTTGTCACCTTTAACTTCATGATCGGAAAAGAGTCGGCCCGGATGCGGGTGACCTTCGGCTCACCCGTGCCCGCAGGCAAATCCACGCCCTTTAAAGCTTCGTTTACGTCCCGCTCGGCACGGTCCATAGTATCATGCAAGGGAAAATACAGGCTGATCAGGAGTCCGCCATTAAAACTGTTCATCTCCAGCAGCTGCAGATCTTCCACAGCGCGGACCGCTTGCTCAATCGGCGTTGTCACGTTATGTTTAATCTCCTCGGCCAGGTAACTCGGGGCTTGGACCGTAATCAAAAGTGCAGAATGATTGACCGGTGGGAGATCCTCCCGCTGCATACGGTACGCAGACATTTCTCCCCAAACTAAAATGATGGCCGGCAAAACCAGAATCAATACGGTTCGTTTCATCGCTGCCCCAATGAGTCTGTTCAACATCCATCAGCTCCTTGTAGAATTGACGAAATGCAGACCATCTCCGCGGGATCCGGTCCGGTACGGACTCATAAGGCTTGAGATTCGGCTTGCAGGTCAAGAGCTCGCTCAAAGGGATGGCTCTTCCGCATCGCTCTGTCTCATCGTTCCCGCTTCTTTTTGGATCGGTTTGGAGCCGGCCTGCAGCCTAGATAGTAAGAAGTGAATGTAACGGTGATATAAAAAGAAACGTCGAATCAGATTAAACCTGCATCCAAAGCAAAGAAGAGGCCCTCGCAGGACCTCTTCATACATCGCTTTGAGCTGACCGGACGTCGCGCCCTTAAATGAGCGTCCCCTTCTTCAGCATTTTCGTCGGATGGTCGTTGACGACCAGCGGCAGCATCTTCATGCTGCTCACCATTGGAGAGTTGCACTGAACGCAAACCGGCTCCGTTTCAAAAGCAAAGTTGTCTCTCATCCAGCCGTTGCATCCATCGTTTACGCATGACCAGATTAAAGTATCGGCCTCGGGAATTTCCTCGACCACTTTTTTTCCGAAATACATCGCGAACCCTCCCGTTATTTACCTCAGTTCATCGGTGTCCGCTTAGTATGCCCCAGAAATATATATTTATGATAAAAATCGCCTGATAATCCGTAAAACAGTTACCGCTGGATTTCGTAGTACGTTTCGTCCGCGTGCTTGCGGTCCGTTCCTTTCAGATACGCCCATATAATTTTCGGGTTCTTGACGACGGCCCAATCACCGTACTCATCGAATTTCCGGCAGGAGGTCGTCATGCTGGCCTTCGTGACGGTGCCGTACTTCTTCCCCTGCTGCTTGCCCCATTGCTTGAGCCGCTTGGCAAAGTCGGCATCTTCCGCCATCAGCATGTTTTCGTTAAAGCCGCCGATCGCTTCAAAATCCCTCGTGTACCCCCAGAACAGTCCGACGGTGACCAGTCCGTATTTGAACAGAAGGGGCACGATCAGCAGCATCCCGGAGACGATGATACCGAGCGACACCCGCTCAAACTGGCTCCTCACCCCGCCGCCTATCCACTGTCCGGTTGCCAGCAGCCGGTCGATCTCGGTGAGCATGTTGTCCGTCACCCAGCTGTCGGCGTCAATCGTCACGATGATTTCGCCCCTGGCCGCCTGAATCCCGGCGTTGCGGATCTGCGACAGATTTTTGCTGTCGTTCTTCAAAATGACAGCCCCGTACGACGAAGCAACCTCCTCCGTCCGGTCGGTGCACCGGTTTAAGACGGTGATGACCTCTACCTGTCCCGGATAAGGCTCCGCTGCGGCAGCCAGAGAATCAAGGCAGCGCCCGATATAGTTCTCTTCGTTTCTGGCCGGAATAATCACCGAAAATTTAATGTTCCCCGTGTGGTCGGTACCTGCGAACCGCTTTGTTTCCATCAGCCATCTCTCCCTAGGATTGATTACTTGCGAATCCCATCAAGCAGTAACGTGGTGGCTTTACGGAACAGCTCTTTCATCGCTGCCTTGTCCATCAGGTGGTAGCTGTCGCTGAGACCGGAATAATAGCTGAGAATAATAAAGGACAGCTCCTGCACGCTCTCCCCTTTCCATTCCCCGCTGTCCAGTCCGGCCTGGACCAGATCCTCAAATCCCTTCATGTAGTTCTGGATGATCTCCATAAACCGCCGCCCGGCTTCCGAATCGGCACCCACCCGGATCATAAATTCCTCGCCGGCCTTGTTGAGCGGCTTCTGAAGTGTGTCGACAAAATAGTCGGCGTAAGCGTAGAGCTGCTCCGTCGCGGAATGATCTCCTCCGGACTGCTCATGCCAGGTCTGCCAGGAGTTCGTAAACGCCTGCTCCGCCAAGTAGAGAAACAAATCCTCTTTGCTCTGAAAATGGTGGTAGATGCTTCCCTTGCTGCAGCCTGTGGCCTCGCAAATATCCATCATGGACGTTGCGGCATACCCTTTGGCGGCAAACAGCGCCTTAGCTCCCTCGACAATGGTCTGTTTGGTCTGTTCGGCTTCGTATTTACGCTTTTTCATGATCGGAAGGCTCCTTGTTGTTTTAAAACCGACCGTCCGGTTTGTATCCATTATATGGTACCTGCAGGCCTGGCGCAGACTGCTTCTTTGTCTGTTTTTTGACATTTTCGGGCAGCCTGCTCCGTCGGGAAGCCTATGCTCATGCAGTAGCCACGCCGGATCGGTTATGTCATAATCAGGATCAGGGAGATTGTAAAAGGAACGGAATAAACGGTTGGTAACCGGTAGTCCCGGTATCACCTGGGAAAAGGAAGCGGTGCGCATGTTTGAAGATATTACGGAAATAGCGGGGCAGATGCTCATTTTGGACCGGACGGCACAACTGGAGGATGTGGATGCCCTGTATCCATTCGCGATGGACGAGCTGCTGTGCCGGCGCACAGGAGAAGGCGGTCCGCCGTTATGCCATATTTGGCGTCATCCCCGCTCTTTTATTATCGGTCTGAGGGACAGCCGGCTTCCCGGAGCGGAGCAGGCCCGGGTTTGGCTGGAATCGCTCGGGTACCGCACGGCCATCCGCAACTCGGGTGGCGCCGCCGTTCCGCTCGATCCGGACGTGGTCAACGTGTCGCTCATCCTGCCGAAGCGGGGCGCGGGCGATCTCCACTTCCACCGGGACTTCGAGCGGATGTACGCGCTCATCCGGCAGGCGCTGGCCGCCACCGGCCAAACGGTGGACAAAGGAGAAATCGCCGGGGCTTACTGCCCGGGTGACTATGATCTGAGCATCGGCGGACGCAAGTTCTGCGGCATTGCGCAGCGGCGCCAGGCTCATGCCTATGTGATCCAGGCCTTTGTCATCGCAGGCGGATCCGGGCGTGAGCGCGGTCAGCTGGTCAAGTCGTTCTACGACCTGGCTGCAGCCGGGGCCAAAGACGGAGATTACCCGTCCGTTGAGCCCGGTACCATGGCTTCGCTGGACGAGCTGACCGGCATGGGTCCGGGTGCGGCCGATATGTTTGCCGCTTCCGTCAAGGAAGTGGTCCGGAGCCTGCAGACGGCTGCCGGTGTAGCCGAGGCGGCGAGCCGCCTGCACCTGCCGGCCGAGGAGGAAATCCGGGAGATGACGGTCAAGCTGACACACCGCTACACGCCCCGGACGCCATAGGCGCCCCTATAAATTCAAAATCCGCCCGCGAAATTTATCGGGGCGGATTCATGATCAGCAGAAGAATGCTCTTATCCAGCTTATCATTCCAGTCTATAAAGCAATCGGATACCGGCTGATGCAGCAGGCTGTTCAGACGCTTGCTGCGCATAATACACTCTTTTTCCAGTCCGCTCTTCACCGACTTCAGCAAGCGGCCATGGCCCAGCCGGATCAGTGCCTTCTCCAGCTCCAGGTATACGCCGCTTCGCACGACCAGCAGCGTTCTGGAATTGAGCTCAAAGGAATCAATCTGCTCGGGCGATTTTTGAATCTGCTGGCAAATGTGGAGTATTTCCGCTTCCACTTCGGATTTCACAGGGTACTCCCTGTTCACCTCGGTGCCCTGTTTGCCCGCCTCTGCCGATACGACCGCGATCATCCCCGATCTTTTATGGAGATTCCAGTCATAATACACCTCTTCCGGTTTCGATCCGTTCATGATTTCAAGATAACTGATAATTTCGGGAATCACCGCCTGCATCAGATTGGCTCTGGTCTGCACAATCATGTCCTCCTGCTCCTGTTCCAGCAGGATGCGTTCAGACGGCGTCAGGAAGTTGCGCAAATATATCGTAATAAAGGTGTGACCGACAGAAACCACCACGGATTCAGGTCCTTTGCCAAAGTGGTCTCTTAATAGCTTGCTGGTATAGCTGGCAAAGAGCTGATGAAATGGTTGTTGGTTATGTAATTGATCCATTGAATTAGACGCGTCGTTGCGGTACGCTGCTAAACATGATTGCGGCAAGCCGCCATATCGTGTACCCGCAAAAGCGTGTCTTTATATCCCTCCTGATTACGAAATAAGCGGGTGTTTCCCTGTCCCCGGCACAACCTCCCGGGTCCTCAGCAAAACAAAAAGGCCTAACTTTCCCTTTAACAGCAAGAAAAAGTTAGGCCATAAATGACTTTTATCCAAGGATATATTCATTCATTTACCCGACAATATGAAATTGACGTTTACCAGTCTTGATTATAGCATAGGTATCGTTCCAAGAACAACCGCGTTTCATAAAGTGCGAATATGTTTATTTACATTCCAAATGAAAGCAGATGAGCGGAGGTTGACGGCATGAACGGTGCGGAGATCAAAACGATATTTTTTAAGGATGACGGTGTTATTCCGGGCAACCCCAACCTGCCGGTCATCCTATACTTGGGTTCGCTTAAGGATGAACCGGAGGAAACGGAAGCTATCTTTAACCGCAACGGCTGGCTGAACAGCTGGACGAACGGCGTCTTTGATTACCATCATTATCACAGCAATGCGCATGAGGTGCTGGGGGTTATTCGCGGCTCCGCCGTGCTTCAGCTCGGCGGTGAACATGGCCAGAAGTTCGAGCTGACCGCCGGTGACGTGGCCGTCCTTCCGGCCGGAACGGGGCACAAGCGATGCTCTGCCAGCAAGGATTTCAGGGTCGTCGGAGCCTATCCGGACGGCATGGATTACAATCTGTGCACCGGCAAGCCCGGGGAGCGCCCAAAAGTGCTGGAAGACATCGCCCGGGTGCCCCTTCCAAATACCGATCCGCTGTACGGTGCGGCGGGCCCGCTCATGAGTGCCTGGAAACCTCAGCAGCAGACCGGAAATCACACTTAATCCTTCCTTGGACGACCGCTGGTTGAACGAGCCCGTGAAGCGGAATGCATTACAGCTCTGAACAAGTTAAGCCGCAAGCCGTTCCCCATTTGACATTCCTGACAAAATAGGTTTCGATTAGGATCAAACGTCAATTGAGGTGAACATGCCATGCGGCTTCTTGTCATTGAGGACGACAAGCATTTATCTGATACGGTATGCGAGACGACCCGGGACCTGTTTGAGGCCGATCAAGCCTTTGACGGCGAAGAGGGACTGTATCTCGCCCAGCAAAATATATACGATGTCATCATTCTGGATATTATGATGCCGGGTATGAACGGGTACGAAGTGCTGACCCATCTTCGGGAATACGGCATCACCACGCCGGTGCTGATACTGACCGCCAAGGACAGCATCGACGACAAGATTCAGGGCTTCAAGAAGGGGGCCGACGACTATCTCGTCAAGCCGTTCCATCGCGAGGAGCTCCTGCTTCGCCTGGAGGCCATCGTCCGGCGCTCTGTCGGAGGGTTCAGGGAGCACACCCTCTCCTTCAAGGAACTGAAGCTGAATCTGAAGAGCCGAACGGTCAGCATTGGCGAGGAAGCGATCCTGCTGAACGGCAAGCAGATCGACCTGCTGGAATACCTGATGAACAACAAAAATATTATCGTGACCAAAGAACAAATTTTCGACCGGGTCTGGGGTATGGATTCCAGCACCACCAACACGGTGATCGAGGTCTATATCAGCAACCTGCGCAAAAAGTTCAAAGCGGCCGGTTACGACAAATACATCAAGACGATCCGCGGCATGGGGTACATGCTGTCAGAGAACGGTGAAGACCATGAATAAAAACAAAGTGATCCGTCACCAGCAGCTCCGGCTGATTCTGTACAATCTGATCGCATTCACCCTGCTCTTCGGCCTGTTCGGAGTGATCGTATTCGGCCAAATGCGAACGACGCTGTTCGCCAAACCCGACCGGGATCTGACCATGTACAAAAGCATCATCGAAGCCAGATTCGGCGGCAGTCCGCTCAAGGATGGGTCGTCGGAGCGGTTCCGGTTTGGCAGGGTCATGCCCCCTCCAAGCCCCCGGATCATTCCCGTGCAGTGGAACGCCAATGGAGAAATTTCCAACATCCAGCAGATCGGCATGCTGAACTACGAAAATTACGGTTTGGAAAATCTTAAATTCGACCCGTCCACGATCGGCGTCATTTCCAACCTGACCCTGAACGGCACGTACCACTTCCGCACACTGACCGTTCCAGACCCCCTTTTCAAGGGCAGCTACATCCAGCTGCTGGTTGATGTCGATACCGAGCATAATCTGCTGGGCAACTTCAAGCGCATCATCATCATTTGTGCGGCCGTGTTTATCCTGCTGTCGATCACCGCCAGCATCATTTTATCCCGGAAAACGATGAAACCCGTCATCCGCTCCTGGGAGAAGCAGGTGGAGTTTGTGGAGAACGCATCGCATGAACTGCGGACCCCGCTCACCATCATCCAGAACAAACTGGAACTGCTGCAGACCATGCCGGATAAAAAAATCGTAGACACGTTTGAGAACATCGCCTTGTCCCTCTCGGAAACGCGCCGGCTGTCCCGGCTGACGACCGATCTCCTTACGCTCGCCAGAGCCGATTCCACCGAAACCCAGCTGGAGAAGCAGCCGGTCGACATAGACGATTTGATCCACGAAATGTGCAGCCCGTATATCGAAATCGCCGAGCTTTCGGACAAGCATATCTGGTTCCGGCTGACGAGCAAGGCCCGGATCCAGGCGGATCCCGCCCGGCTTCACCAGCTGATGGTCATTCTATTGGACAACGCCCTCAAGTACACGAAAGAGAACGACAGCATCGGCATCAGCACCTATATCAAGGAAAATCGGGTGTTTATCGAAGTCAGCGACACCGGCATCGGCATCAGCGAGGAAGGTCTTCAACGCGTCTTCGACCGGTTTTACCGGGAAGACCGGGCACGCACCAGGGAGAGCGGCGGCTCCGGACTCGGGCTCTCGATTGCCCAGTGGATCGTGCACAGCCATCACGGCACCATCCAGGCGCTTCACAACCATCCGAAGGGCGTCATTATCCGCATCCGTCTGCCTAAATAGCTGCCTCCCTCCGCTCGGGCTTTTCAGGAAATATGTTACCCCCTCGCGTCTTGAACACGAAGATGTAGAACACCCCGACCAAAGCGGACAGAGCCACACACCAACGAACAAGATATCGCGAGCTGACCGCATCATGCTTCGATAGCAAAGCAAGCTTCGCATGAACAACAAAAGAGGCAGTCTGTACCAGCGGCCCTATAAGGGGCCAGGTACGGTCTGCCTCTTTTTATATGAACAATAAAATTAAAATGTCGCAGCCTCCCTTAGGGGCATGGCTGTTTTTTCATATAGGATCACTTTGGTGAAGAGTGGCTGAAGTTTTATCCCGGTTCCCTTTGATGAGGATGATCATTTGCCTTTTGCCACCCACAGTATGGAAAACGGGATCTGTCCTTATACAATGGACACATCCCTATTTTGTCCTACAAAAGAAGGACAAGACATATATATCCTCCTGCATGCGGCCGGGCTCAATATTCCCTATATCTAGTTTCATTATCCAATCTACACCCTATATATAGAAGCGGATGTTTGAGCAAAGGTATGTTACCTCTGTCCACCATTTAAAAGACAAAAACTGAATTTGTTCGTTATACGTAGACAAGATCAAAATACGTAGACAAGATCAAATTAACCGTTACCCCAGCTCTAAATCGTCTAACTCGTCTAAATCGCAAACCATTCAGCTATTCTCTTCTCCGGCATTCTTCAGGTTTTCGGACTGAATTTCCAAATTTACGGCCAGCCTGGCGGTAAGGATGTTCTACGCTGGCTGGCCGATCTCCAAACTTCACAATATAAAATACTGGATCTTTGCCGCCATCCTGAGCAACGCCACGCCTGGCATCCTTATACCCTGCGCGATACGAGCCGCACCAGGTCGACGGTCAGCACCGGCAGGGACACGGAAGCAGGATATGCTAGGAACCGTGGCTCCCATCCTGGCGAAAACTTGCTCTTGTACTTCCGGAGGCCTTTAAATCCGTACCAATGCCCTCCGTACTGGAACACCAGCGCGGCCAGCTTCTCCTCACGCAGAGCGCTCCGGGTCTCGCCCACACTTGCCAGCGGCGCGTTCCCGAGATTAAAGACCTTGTATCCCTGTTCCTTGGACCACTCCAAGAGCTGGACGAACAAATAATCCATCGTCCCGTTCGGAACCTGGCTGCGGTGGCGCATCAGATCGATCGATATCGTCCGTCCGCCGTCATAAGCAGGGGCAAGGGACGCAAAGGCAAAGATGCTCCCTCCAGTCTCCCGCAGCACGGCAATCGGCGCCTCCTGCAAATAGCGCTCGTCAAACCAGCCCAGGGAGAACCCTTTTTCCCGTCTGCCGTGCATCCAGTCGTCCGACACTGCCCGCAGCTCGCGCAGCAGCTCCGGTGCAAAAGGCGGATGAACCACTTCAAACACCGCACCCTCCCGCTCAAAGCGATTGCGTACCGTGCGCAGGTCGGTGTTTTTCTTGCCCGACAGCGTAAACTGATTCAGATGCACCAAGGCTTCTTCCCCAAGCTTGAAAAACCGGTAGCCGAACTCATGATACATCGGCAGATAGCCGGGGGTCGCCTGATAGAAGACCACGGACATCGCGTAGGTATCGGCCATTTGCAGAAACTCGCCCAACGCACCCGGCACCAGCTTCTCCGGACCGAGCGGATCGCCGAGCACGACCAGCTTGTCCCGCGAGCGGGCGTAAGGGATCAGCACTTCGCCATCCGCGGACCAGAAGAAGCTTTTATCCCCCGTAAACAGCATATGGGTCAGCAAATTTCCGTGATGACTCTGCAGATACTGCCGCAGCCTGTCCAGATCGGCCGGTGTCGCCGGGGCCGCGACCTTGCGGCTGGGACGCAGCACGATCAGCATGGTCAGCAGGATCCATGCCCCGGCGAGACCGATCACGGCGGATGCAGCATACGGATTGGAGCCGACCATCCAATGCATCCGCTCCGCTGTCGGCAGGTGGCGGAGCCATCCATGATGGACATGAGCGCCGACCCAGTAATAAGCCAAGGCGATGACCGCCGAGAGCACGTACCATACGGCTGCGCTTCTCCACTCGATCAGGGCGCCCGAGCGATAAAAGCGGGCACGCGAGATCCACAGCATCAGTGCAACGATCAGCAGAAAGATCGCCTCTTCAAAATCAAACGCCTTCGTAAAGGTGAAGACCGCCCCGGCGAACAGCAGCCCGCTCGTCCACAAATACGCCCCGCGGATACGGAGCGAAATGCCCCGGGAGAGGATAATCAGCATAAAGCCGATCATGACCGACAGCAGGTGGGAGATGCGCATGATCGGCATGGACAGCAGTTCCTCCGACAACCGCAGACGATACAGCAGTCCCGGCGTAGCCGCCGACAGCAGCAGAAGAAGACCGCTGACCAGCACGAGCTTGCCAAGCGCCCACACACCCAGATCGCTGAGAAAGCGCATCTGTCCCGGCCAGCGCCACAGCCGCTGCCAGGCGTTCAGCGGAATCTCGATCGCGGTCTCGACCTTCTCCAAGTTGCGTTTCGCTGGACTGCCGAATTCGAAGGCCGCCATGATCAGCCCGATCAGCCAGGGTATAACGTAGTAGAACAGCCGGAACAGCACCAGGACGGCCATCGCCCTTTCGGCGGGAAATCCCATATGCTCAATGCCGAGAAGGACGGTCAGGTCGAACGCGCCGATACCTCCCGGCGCCATACTGAGGATACCAGCAATGGCGGATACGGTATACATGCCCATGACGCCCTGGAAGGTCACGTCATGCAGGACGCTGGCGGCAATCAGCCAAAACGTCACGCCAGCGCAGACCCACTCCAGTAGCGATGCGCACAGAGAGACGGCCACCGTGCTCCACGGCGTTCGGCCCTCCCCTTTGTTGAACCACCGCGCGAATAGCGATGAGCGCTGCATCAGAATAAATAAAGGCAGGTACAGGGCCATCCCCCATACCGCGAATATCAGCCAGCGGTGCTCCCGAATCATTGTGGTTGCCGGGAACACCCCCGTTAGAACACCCCAGGACATGATGGATAGTCCCGTGATGATGACCGGGGACAAAAATACGACCGCAGACGCCATCAGCGAGGGCGCAATGCCGCTCCTTTTATATAGCAAGGTACGGAGACCGGCGCCGGTCAGTCCGGCAAAACCGATAATGTTGTTGAACGTGTTGGCGATCCAGGCATAGCGGAACGTGTTCCACCAGCCAACTTTCAGTTTAAAATGCATGCGGATCATGTAATCGTACAAGCTCATCACCCCGACGGAAAACAGGGAAAAGAGACAGATCCCCACAACGGTGCCCACCGGCAGCAGACGCAGCTCATGGAACGTACGCGCCAGGTGAATCTGCCGCAGCTCCCGCTGCCCCTCCCAATAGACGAGCGCGATCACCGCAAGCGGAATGAGCAGACGAATCGCTTTGATTTCATATATTGAAGCCAGGATACGGAAAAATTTGTACCGCTCCAGCTTTTCCTTCATGTTATGCACCCTTTCAGCAGCGAAAACCCATTGATGTTGGTCCTGACATTCTTCCTTATCCTACCATAAAGCACTCATCCCATCCAAACACGTCCAATGAGCCGGGTTTCTATGGGAAGAGAGGCAAAGAGAGAGATAAGGCGGGAGCGGTAAAGCGGGAGCGGTAAAGCAGGAACGGCAAAGAGAGAGCGGCAAACGGGACGGAACGAACCGCAGCACGAACGGCCAGATTCGGCGCCCCGGTATCGGAACAACGCTGAATGCATAAAAAAATGCATAAAAAAACCGGCCCCGCAACGAGCGGAGCCGGACCATCTTGCTTTATTTATTCTCAATCGATTTACACGTTCACTTCGCTGGAGAAATCATCTGCATTTCCCGGCCCCAATGGCGGTGCAAGGCGATGGCGTCGACCAGCTGCCGGGCAAAAATGCTGCCGTCTTCCGTCTCCTTGCGGATCACCAGTCCGGTATCCTCACCCGGTGACGTCAGATGGCCGGAAGATGCCGAGGCGTCGGCCAAATGAATGCCTGAGCCGGACAGCAGTCCGGCCGCCAGCTCGGAGGCGCCTACCGTTTTGAAGTGGTTGTAGGCTTCCGTCACGAAATTGACCGCCTCTTTGATACCCTGCAGCTTGGCGATACTCTGCTCCCCGCCGGCCACATAGACGGCGTCAAACAGCACAGAGTCAGCCGTCAGGAAGGTATGCATGGCCTCCAGCTGGCTGCCGTCGGTTCCTGCGATCATACCCAGATTCTCGCTGACGACTTCCGGCACGACACCTGCTTCAGCGAAGGCCGCGAGGACAGCCTTCATTTCGCCCGCGTCGAATCCGTCAGCGGCCAGTACCGCCACCTTACGGGTAGCCGGGGACATGGCAGTATGAAGCTGGCTCAGCGCCGGGGAAGCCTGGGTTTCGGCACCTCCTGCCACGGTCGCTCCGGAGGCTTCTTCTCCAGCCTTCGGCGGGTTGACACCAACGCCGAGGGCGATTTGCTCAGCCAGCATCAGATCAACGTTGCCGAACATATCGACAACCTGCTGCTGCACGCTTTTACTTTTCACCTTGCCTACTTCAAAGCGGAAAGCTTTAATAATATGCTGCTTCTCCACGTCGGACATGCTGTTCCAGAACAGCTTGGCCTGGGTATAGTGGTCCTTGAAGCTGTCGCTGCGCGCCCGGACCTTGCGCCCCTCCACTTTTTCCTGATAGTGGGTGTATCCGCCCTCCTGCTCCGAAACCGGACGGGGATCGTTGTTTCCAAGGGAGTTTTTATGATAGCTCGTTTGGCCCCGGTTGATCGTCATGCGGTGGTATCCGTCGCGCTGGTTGTTATGGATCTCCGCCACCGGCCGATTGATCGGAATCTCATGGAAGTTCGGTCCGCCCAGACGGATCAGCTGCGTATCGGTATAAGAGAACAAGCGTCCCTGCAGCAGCGGATCGTTGGAAAAATCGATCCCCGGCACGACGTTGCCCACGTGGAAGGCCGCCTGCTCCGTTTCAGCGAACACATTGTCCACATTGCGGTTCAGTGTCATTTTTCCGATGCGCTGAACGGGAATGAGCTCCTCCGGCCATATTTTGGTCGGGTCGAGAATATCAAAGTCGAAGTTGAACTCCTCATCCTCCCGGATCATTTGCACGCCAAACTCATATTCGGGGTAGTCGCCCATTTCAATCGCTTCCCACAGGTCGCGGCGGTGAAAGTCGGGATCCTTGCCGGCGATTTTCTGCGCTTCGTCCCAGACTAGGGAATGCACGCCCAGCAGCGGCTTCCAGTGGAATTTGACGAAATGCGCTTCGCCCTTGTCATTGACGAGCCGGAAGGTATGTACGCCGAACCCCTCCATCATCCGGTAGCTGCGCGGAATCGCCCGGTCCGACATCGTCCACATGACCATGTGGGCCGATTCCGTGTTATTGGCGACAAAATCCCAATGCGTATCATGGGCCGTCGACGCCTGCGGAATCTCGTTATGGGGCTCAGGCTTGAACGCATGTACCAAATCAGGAAATTTCAGCGCATCCTGAATGAAGAAAACCGGAATGTTGTTGCCCACGAGGTCGAAGTTGCCGTCCTCTGTATAGAACTTGGTGGCAAAACCCCGGGCGTCCCGCACCGTATCAGCCGAACCCCGCGAACCAGCCACGGTTGAGAAACGCACGAACACCGGCGTTTTCATCGACGGGTCCTGCAGAAACTTCGCCTTCGTATACTGCGTCATCGGCTTGTACACCTGAAAATACCCGTGTACACCAAAGCCCCGGGCATGAACCACGCGCTCAGGAATACGCTCATGGTCAAAGTGGGTCATTTTCTCCCGAAAATGAAAATCCTCCATTAACGTCGGCCCGCGTTCGCCTGCTTTGAGCGAATGTTCGTCCTCAGAAACCCGAACGCCCTGGTTCGTAGTCATGGGTTTCCCCGCATCGCTGACGCGGAATTCCTCCAGCTGACTGTCCTTTACATCCTTCTGCGGCTGCTGTTCATTCTTACGGTCCATCAATGCATCCCCTCCTGGTCGGTTACGGACGGTGTCCGAGTATTTACACCCGTTATTACCCGAATGAAAATCCACCCAAACGGGAATGTTAACCTGGACATTTGCGGTACATTCGTTAAAAGCCGTTCTGCAGGGGCGTTTTCCGGATTTCAAACTTTTTTGCCAAACTATATTTACATTTCTATAAAAATAGATATAATAAGATCCATGGATACCTTATTAACCATTAAAGCACTATCAAACGAGACCCGGTTTAAAATTCTCGAATGGCTGAAGCATCCGGAGGAGCACTTTGATCCTCAGGAGCATATGCCGGCATCCTGTAATTTCAAAGGCGGCATTTGCGTCGGAAGCATTTCGCAGAAGACAGGGCTTGCACAGTCGGTTGTTTCAGGCTACCTGGTGAAATTGCAAAAGGCTGGTTTGCTGGAATCCCGCCGGGCCGGCCAGTGGACCTACTATAGACGGAATGAGGAGGGTATCAATCGTTTTATCGAACAACTCAAGAATGAGCTTTAGGCTAAAATGACATATGGTACACATCTGGACTTTTTGGCTTAAACGCTCTTTCTTTTCATCATATATATCTATTTTTATGTAAATGTATAAAGATATAAATCTCACATATTGGAGGAAACCGATACATGAACAGCAATACACAGCATACCCGTTCCACCGCAGCTCTATTCGAACCGTTTACCATTGGCAACTTGACGCTGCCCACCCGCATCGTCATGGCGCCCATGACCCGCGGATTCTCCCCGAACGGAGTACCGGGCCCGGACGTAGCAGCCTATTACCGCCGCCGTGCCGAGAACAACGTCGGCCTCATCATTACCGAAGGTACGGTAATCAATCACCCGGCGTCTACTGACAGCCCGAACATTCCGAGATTTTTCGGTGAAGATGCCCTGAACGGATGGGCCGAAGTGGTTAAGCAAGTTCATGAAGCCGGAGGCAAGATCATGCCGCAAATCTGGCATATCGGCATGACCCGTCCGGTCGGCGCCGAGCCGAATCCGGAAGCGATGCCGATTGGTCCTTCGGGCCTTGATCTGAACGGCAATAAGGTTTCCGAACCAATGACCGAAGAAGAAATCGCCTACGTGATCCAGGCTTATGCCGATGCGGCTGCCAATGCCAAACGAATCGGGTTTGACGGAGTGGAAATCCATGGCGCCCACGGTTATTTGATCGACCAGTTCCTGTGGGAACAAACGAACCGCCGCACGGACCGCTACGGCGGCGATATGATGAAGCGCGCACGCTTTGCGATTGAAGTCGTGGAAGCCGTCCGCCGTGCCGTAGGACCGGATTTCCCTGTCGTGCTGCGCCTCTCCCAATGGAAGACAAACCAATACGACGCAAGGCTCGCCCCAACTCCGGAAGACCTTGGGAAGCTGCTAGGCGCCTTGTCAGTCGCGGGCGTCGACGTGTTCCACTGCTCGACCCGCCGTTTCTGGGAGCCGGAGTATGAAGGATCCGACCTGAACTTCGCCGGCTGGGCCAAGAAGCTGACGGGCAAACCGGCCATTACTGTCGGTTCCGTCGGACTCGACGAAGCATTCACGAGCCTGTTTGCCGAAGGCAAAGGTGCAGGCAGCAAGGATATCGACGATCTCCTGGAGCGCCTGGAGAACGGTGAATTCGACCTGGTTGCCGTAGGCCGTGCATTGCTTGGAGACCCGGCTTGGGCCACCAAAGTGCGTGAAGGCCGCTTCGATGAGCTTGCTCCGTTCACGCCTGATGCGCTGAAAACACTGGCTTAATGCGGTCCCGCCCCACCCCCGGGACAACGCGCCGCGTGAAGCCTTGATATAAATAAAGACCGGAAGAGGGCTGCAGCCTCTTCCGGTCTTTTTGCTGTGTACAGAATATTGTTCTTGTTTGACCTGTGCACCATGCGTTCATACGTTTACGAGTATTAGGAATCCAGCGTGGAGTCCTTTCCGCTGACATGGGCCATCTGCTGCTTGCGGGACCGCCCGCGCGACAAGGTTTCCGGCAGCACGATCAAGGCCGGTACCAGCATCGGCAGCAGGATGAAGCAGAGCACGACGAGACCGACGATCACGGCCGCAGCCAGCTCGATCAAGAGCACGAGCCCCGAAGGCATCAGCGTTGCGAACGTTCCGCCCAGAATAACCATGGCGGAAATAATGACACCGCCGACGCTGCGGGCTGCCTTGACAATCCCTTCTCCCGGAGACAGCTCCCCGTTTTCCTTGTAGCGCTCCATCAGGAAGATGCTGTAATCCACGCCCACCGCGACGATGACGATGAAGGAGAAGAACGGCACGAAGGAAGATACCCCTTCCGCTCCGATGATATAGGTCGTTACGAACTTCGAGGCACTCATCGCCACGTAGTAGGAAGCGACAAGTGACAATACGATAAAGACCGATGGCCAGAAGGAACGGATCACGAACAGCAGAACGACGAACACGCTGACGATGACGATAATCGCCGTGCTGTTGAAGGATTTGATCTGGGCCTCATTCGTATCATACGTCGTTGAGCTAGGTCCCGCAGCTCCGAACTTGGCATCGCCAAGCACGGTTCCCTTCAGCGTGCCGGAAACCTCGCTGTTGATTTTCTCGATCGTGTCCATGGCCGCCGGGGAATACGGATCGTCGTTGAGGATGACGATCAGCTTCGTAATCTTGCGGTCCTTGGACATAAAGGCATCCACTGCCTGCTGGAAATCTTCATTTTCCAGCGCTTCGCGTGGAATAAAGAAGGTTTTCGAGCTGTTCAGCTGGGTCAGGAAGTCATTGGTCTTGCCGAGACCTTCAGAGATGTCGCCCAGTCCGTTGCCGCTCTGGTCGATGCCTTCCTTCAGCTGGGACATGCCGCCCGAGAGGCTGGATAGTCCGCTCAGCAGCTGTTGCTGCCCGCTTTGGACGCTGCCCAGCGCAGCATTCAGCTTCTTCATGTTTGCGGCGATTTCCTGACTGCCGCTGCTGCCTTGGCGCAATCCCTTGGCCAACTGGTCAGCCCCTTGCTCCAGTGCTGCCATGCCGGCAGCCATTTGCTTCTGCGCCGCGGCAATTTGGCCTAAGCCGCCGGAAGCCTGAGCGAAGGATGCGTTCAGCTTGGCATAATTCGCATTCAGTTCCTTGAGACCGCCGTCAAGCTGCGCCAAACCGGTAACGAGTCCTTCGCCGGTCTGCTTCAGCTGGATATAGTTTGGATCCTCGGCCAGCTCACTGTGGCTCTCACCCAGATTGCCGATCAGCGTATTCATGCCGGCAAGCCCCTGCTGAATTTGCGGAATCTGTCCGGATACCTGCTCATAACCGCCTGCGAGCGACGCATATCCTTTGGACAGCTCGGTGAGGCCTTGGTTGATTTTGGACGTATTGGTGCTGACGGTGTTCATACCGGCTTCGAGCTTCGCGATGCCCTTGCTGAGCTCCGATGCGCCGCTTGCTCCCTGCTGGATGCCGCCGGACACCTGCGAGATCGCGTCCGTAATTTGATCGTAGCCCTGCTTGACCTGTCCCGTACCCGACACCAGCTGATTGGCGCTGGAGAAGTCAGGCGTCGTCAGCTTATCTCCGATCTGGTCCAGGCCGTCCTTGATCTGGTCCACACCTTTTTTGGACGCCGAAATACCGTCCGTCACCGTTTCCGTCTGGCTGCTGATATAGAAGTCCTCCACAGGCTCCGACTGCGGCTGGGTCACGCTTGATACCGACTTGACCCCGTCGATGCCTTTTAACTTCTCGGTCAGCTTGTCGATAACCCCAAGCGTGTCGTTATTGTCCATCGTCTTGTCGTCTTCGATGACGACAGTCGTCGGCAGCGCCTGGCCGCGGCTGAAATGATCAGCGACGATGCTGAAGCCCTTGGTCGACGGATAGCCGTCCCCCAGCTCCTTCAGCTGGTCGAACGACAGCTTCTGGCCGCTGGTCAGCAGCACCGGAATCATCAGAATGACGATGATGACCGTCACGATGACCGGATGCTTAACGGAAACTGCCGTCAGCTTCGCCCAGAAGGTGCTTTCCTTGTGGCCCGCCACCTTTTTCGACGGCCAGAACAGCTTCGGTCCGAGCGTCTTCATCAGGAACGGTGTCAGCGTCAGAATTTCAAGCACCAAGATCACCGTGCCGATCGCAACCACGTTGGCCGATTTATAGATGCCGAAGTCCGAGAAGCTGAGTCCTGCAAAGGCAATAAAGACGGTAAGAATGCTGTATACGATCGTTTTACCCGCCGTTCTGTAGGAAGCGACGATGGCTTCATCGACGGATTTGCCATGCGACAACTCCTCTTTAAAACGGTTGAACAGCAGAATGTTATAGTCCGTCCCGATGCCGAACAGGATGAGTACCAGCAGCATCTGGGTCACACTGGTGACCGGGAAGTTCATTTTATCGATGATCTGCGCCGCAATCCCCATCGAACAGAGGTAGGATATGCCTACGGCAAGGAGTGACACGAACGGGATCACGACGGAACGGAACATGACGATGAGCACGACGAGAATAAAAATAACGGTCAGCGCCGCGCTTTTCTCCACCCCTGCCGTGGACGCCTTGATGTAGTCGTTCTGGATAAAATCCTCGCCGCTCAGGTAGTATGTCGCTTTGACATCCTTCAGCGCCTGATTGAACTGATCCGTGATTTCTTCCATATCCCGCCCGTTCTTGTCCAGGCTGAAGCTGACCATCACGGTCGTGCCGTCCTCCGAAATCAGCTGAGATTTGGCTTCAGGCATCGAGAACGGGTCCAGGACTTCGGTGATGCCAAGCTCGGACTGCTTCGCCTTCATGTTCATCACGCCGCTCTCGATGCTCTTCATATCCTCATCGGTCAGCTTGTTTTCTTCGTGGAACACCACGATGTCGCTGGTCCCGCTCTGGCCGGTCATTTTATTGAGCAGCGCCCCCGCAACCTTGGAAGGGCTGTCTTCGGCGAGGGGATCCTGGCCTCTTTGCTGGAGAATGGCATTCACGTCGGGCTGGAACACGGTCAGCAGGACCGTCGCCACCAGCCATAACACCAGAATCGCCCAGCGCCACTTGATGATTTGCCGCATGTTGTTGATATTCCTCCTTCAACTTCCTTAGTAAACAAGCGTTCATTTTTGAGCGAAAAAAAGGGAATCCCTTGGATTCATCCCTTTTTCTTATTCCAATGATCGGTGCCAAAGTAGTACAGATACACCAGCTGGTTCACCAGCCGTTTGACCGTTTCCCCGTCTTCATGATCACGCAGAATCAGACATACGCCTTCCACCACGGTTCCGCCCAGCATCTGGGCCGTCTGTTTCTCTTCCAGCGTCAGCTCGCCGGTCTCATCCTTACCGAAGCGGATCATGCTCTCCAGAATCGATACGACCAAAGCGCATATACTTGCCTTCACGCCGGCGTATTTGGAACCGGTGCTGCGGTTGAGTAAAATCATCAGCTCGGCGCTGGATTCCTCGAACAGATCAAGAATAATGCTCTCGACCATCTGCAGGCAGTCGCTCGCCTCCGTCCCTTTGGCGAAGTTCCGGTCCACTTCCTCCTTAATGACCAGGATGTTGGCGATGCATCGCTCATAGACCGGCCCGACCAGCGCTTCGAACAGCTCCTCTTTATTTTTAAAATAACGGTAGATATTCCCGGTGGTCATGCCGGCGGAGGCGGAAATGCGGCGCATGGAGGCATCGGCGTAGTCGTGCTGCTTGAATTCGGCCAGTGCGGCGTTCAAAATACTTTGGCGGACGTCATCTTTGAGAATTTGCATAAATAAACACCCGTTTACTGATAGATTAATGAGTTTATTATAGCGGCTGCATCGCCTGCTGGCAAATGTCGTTTTTCCGGCTTTTCATCCTATGCGGGAAATTGTCGAAACATACGTTCATTTTAGACGGTTGCGGTCGGTCGACGTAAGTATCAAAATGCCCTCAGTAGGGCGGCATTTCTGCCTCAGCGAAATACCACCTCGAATAGATAAATATCAGCACCTGCCCGTAGCCCTCCCCTGCGGCTCCGCATCCTCAGCTAGACCGCCCGCTCTTCGATCTCAAAGCCGAGATCCTCGATCATCGCATGGTCCGCAAGCACGTCCTGCCCTTCAGTCGTCAAGTAGTCGCCCACGAACACCGAGTTGGCTGCGTAGAGTGCGAGCGGCTGCAGGGAACGGAGGTTCAGCTCGCGGCCGCCGGCCACGCGAATTTCCTTGGAAGGGCACACGAGGCGGAACAAAGCCAGCACCTTCAGCGCCTTCAGCGCGGGCGTACGTCCGGCCTGCTCCAAAGGCGTCCCCGGAATCGCGTTCAAAAAGTTAACCGGGATCGAATCGGCGTCCAGTTCCCGCAAGGCGTAGGCCATGCCGACGATATCCTCGTCACTTTCGCCCATGCCGATAATGACCCCGGAGCAGGGGGACATGCCGGAGGCTTTGGCCTTCTGCACTGTGTCCACCCGGTCGTCATAGGTGTGCGTTGTGGTAATGCGGCTATAATTTGCTTGGCTTGTGTTGAGATTGTGGTTATACCGATGCACCCCTGCCTCAGCCAGTTTCTCGGCCTGCCCATCCTTTAGCAGCCCAAGGCAGGCACAAATTTTAAGCGGCATCGTCTCCCGGATTTCCTGAACCGCCTCCACTACTTGATCCAGTTCCCTCGGCGTCGGGCCCCGGCCGGAGGCCACGATGCAGTATGTACCCGCTTTACGCGCAAGAGCCTCCCGGGCTCCGGCAAGCACCGTCTCTTTATCCAACAGGCTGTACTTCTCGATCGGCGCCGTAGATACGATGGATTGGGAGCAGTAGCCGCAGTCCTCGGGACACAGCCCGCTCTTGGCGTTTAAGATCATGTTGAGCTTCACCTTCAGGCCGTAGTAATGCTTTCTTACCGTAAAAGCAGCCTGCATCAGTCCCAGAATCTCATCGTTCGGTGCGCTTAAAACTGCCAGTCCTTCTTCCATGGTAAGCCGCTGCCCATTCAGCGCCTTGTCGGCCAATGCCTGCCAGTCCTGCCGTACCGGGCTTCCCAGAACCATGTCCTTCTGCATAGGTTATCATCCCTTCGAACTGTTATATTTTCGGTATTCGTTAAGTCGTTACATTGGTCTATTTGCTACTCGTTAATTGTCAACCAAATTATCGTTATTTTGGTTGACAATTAATTTACCGCTATTCTAGCAGATCCATCATCCGCTGTAAATGCGCGAAAAAGGCAATCCGCCGCCTCTGGTTTTGCATCTCCCCTGCAGGCGACTCTACCGCACCTACCAAAGGCAGCCGATAAAAGCTGTTGTTCTTCAAGCGCACCGGTTCCTGAAGGGATGCCCTTCACGAATGACGCAAAAAGGCAGAGAGCTTTAGCTCCCTGCCTTTTCTGACACACTGATGATCCAGATCCATATTACCGCAGCTGGTAACGGTTGAATGGTACTAGAACGCCCGGAACGTGGGACAGCGCATAAATCTCTTAACGCGTTCCTTATCCGGCTACTTTAATATGGTATTCCTTTTTCAAGTACTGATGAATCCGTTTGAAGTCTTCCTGGTTCAGGTCGTGCAGGCGCTTGCCCTGCTTCAGCTCCCTGCCCAAAATAATGCCGATGGTCTGCGCCGCCAGGGCGGTGTTCGGCATGATACGCGCACTGCCGTAGGCTTCGATGGACGCCCCGATATTTTTGCCGGTCACCAGGACGTTGTCATAGCCCTTCAGCTCAAAAGAGCGCAGCGGAATGCCATAGCGGTCCGGCTGACCGAGATGGATGCCCTTCGGCACCGTCCGGGTTCCCTGCAGATCCAAAGCATAGCCGCCAATGCTGACGTTATCCCAGAACATCCGGCTGTTCATGACGTCCGAGAAGGTCAAAATATAATCCGTTTCGAACCGGTTATAGTCGCGGATATACAAATAATCCGGAAAGCCGTTCAGCTCGGCCCTGTCGAATCCCGGGATGTTCTTCCTCAAAAATTGCAGGATGTACGGAGCCTCTGCCTTTGCTTTATCCAGGGCGGACTGCACCGACTTCGGATCGGATGGATTGACGTCGAAGATCAGAAGGGAGTTCATAATGGCTTCGCCGCCCTTCTGGTAAGAGGTGTTCATTCCTCTCAGCAGCAGCTGCGGATCGCGCGGCTTGTATTTGAGCGTTATGTTGCTGAACCCGGTGGCAAAATCCCAATCGACATACGTATTTCCGCCGTACTTATCCCGGACGTTGGTCAACGGGTAGTCGTCCAGCACGGCCTGGTGGAGCTTGCTCCAGTTCACATGCTTGAACTTCAGCATCATCGTGGCCGCCATGTAGTCGGGATGGCCGACCTTTGAAATGCGCTCCATCCCGGGAATCCGCTTCGCATTCAGCTTGCCGGTCAGGGCATTAAAGTCCGTATTTTCCACCCAATAGCCCGCCTCTACCGTAACGACGCTGCCTTGAGGATCCCGGTACGTCAAGGATTTCAGCAGCTTTTTGCTGCCGCCGGAAGCCGCAGCCGTGACGGACTTGACCGTGATTCCGCTTTGGACCGGAATTCCCTTGATCAGCCGGTTATAGTACCGGTTAAAATCGGCTGCCTTCCGGATCTTCCCGCTGTTGTAGCCGTCAAACAAGGCTTTGATCTCGCCCTGGACCAGGCTCCGCTTCTTGGCGTCATGCGGCTCGTCCAGAAAGATCATCTGCCCCTGAATCAGCTCGCCGCCCGGCTTGCTCCGCGGATCGAGAATCAGAACGCTGAGCCCCTGCTTTTGCGCTTCCCGGGCCAGCAGCACCCCCTGTATTTCACTGCCGATGACGACGACGTCGTAATACTTGCTCTGTGTGTGCATGCCCTGCGCTTGCTTGCCCTGCGTTCCCGCTGTGCCCCCCGTCCTAACGGGAGCATCCACCTGAGCCGTCGCGGCCTCATGGAACAGGGAAGCCGGCGTCAATGAGATAACCAGCCCTATAAGCAGGAGTGGAACAAGGACGAAATATACGAATTTCCTTTTATTGATCATGAAAAAGCATGCGCCCCTTATCCCTTTGTAATCGTGTCTGGAAAACGTCTAATCATGCGGGTGCCACAGCGTCTTGGTTATCATTAATCCGTGACGGATATTAGAAGGCAACGTCAGAGCAGGCGAACCTTTCCATAAAAGATGCCCCAAAAACGCTCCCCGTATGTTTGCGGTCATAGTCACCCTCCGCCGGCATTAGGAGGCGCGGCTTAAGTTTACCGGAGCAGCGCCTCCCAGTCCGAACCCGACAAGTCAACCGGAATGTCCTGAAAGCTTCCCCTCAGCACATCGGTATCCTTCAGAAGGTTTCCCGTCAAAATGCAGACCGCCGTCTCATCCTTGGTAATCGTCTTCTCGGCGACCAGCTTCTGCAATCCGGCGAGTGTCGCCGCCGATGCCGGCTCGCATCCGATCCCGCTCCGGTCGATCTGCGCCTTGGCGGCGAGAATTTCCGCATCAGTGACGGAGCAGGTTACGCCGCTGCTCATCTCCATCACGCTGCGCGCTTTTTTCCAGCTCGGCGGGTTGCCGATGTTCAGTGCCGAGGCCAGCGTATCCGGCCGGGGTGCCGGCGTCAGCACCGGGCTTCCCGAAGCCATCATGCGGTGGAAGGGACTCGCCCCTTCCGCCTGGATCAGCGCGATCCGCGGCACCGACGGGATGAACCCGAGGCTTTTCAAATCGGCCAGCCCTTTGCCAAGTGCAGATACGTTGCTGAGCGCGCCGCCGGGAATGATGATCCAGTCCGGCAGACTCCAGCCGAGCGTCTGGGCGATTTCATAAATGATGCTCTTCTGACCCTCGATCCGCAGCGGGTTCACCGAGTTGCAGACGTACAACCCCAACTCCTCGCCCCGCTTCTCCAAGAAGCGGATTCCGTCATCATACGTGCCGTCAAAGCTGAGGACCCGGGCGCCGTAAGCCTGAGTCTGCAGCACCTTGTTCGCGGATACCTTCCGATTGGGGACGAATACATACGCCTGGCTCCTTCCCATGGCTGCATACATGGCGAGCGAAGAGGAGGTATTGCCCGTCGAGGTGCACGCAAATGCGGAGTACCCGAGAGAACGACCATGCGACACGGCCACGGTCATCCCGTTATCTTTGAATGAGCCGCTCGGATTCTCGCTCTGCGCTTTGAAGTACAGCCCGCGGATTCCCAGCGTTTCGCGAATCGGCTCCGGAGCGTACATTCCGGTATTGCCTTCATATTTAGTAACAATATATTCGTCCGGAAGTTCCGGAAAAATTAATTCTTTATACCGCCATACGCCGCTGGCATAGACCCCCATCCGTTCGGACAGGCGCTCCTGAAACCGCCGCTTCAGAAGCTCGGCATCGACCATCGCCAGCTCCTGCTCCACTTCCAGCAGCCCGCCGCACCCGCATCGAACCTGAAACGGCTCCAGGGAACAACGGCTGCCGCAATCCACGCATTTCAGCCTCATTGACAAATTCCTCCTATTTTGACGTTGTGCTTCCTCAAATGGTTGCACCCGCCTGTAATTTAAGCTTAGAATATGCTCTGTTACGGTATAAATCTAATATATTGTTTTTCATAAAACATAAATTTCAATTATGAATTGACCTGAATCTCTAATCCCTATGTAAAGGAGAACTCCCATGAACCTGCACGCGCTTCGCCTCTTTTACCAAGCCGCTTCCCTCGGAAGCGTAACTCTCGCAGCCGAGGCTCTGCATCTCAGCCAGCCCGCCGTGACGGCCCAAATCAAAAAGCTGGAGCGCGAAATCGGCCTCCGCCTGCTGATCCCTCAGGGGCGGGGCGTCATGTTGACGGAGGCCGGCAGGCATTTGGCCTCCGAAGCCCGGCGGCTGTTCGAGCTGGAAGGCCATATCGAGGAGACCCTGGAGCAGCTGAAAGCGGGCAGCGCCGGCAAGCTTCACCTGGCGGCCACCTATCTTCCGGCCAACTTCCTGCTCCCCAAGTGGATTGCCCGCTACAAACGCGCTTATCCCGGCGTCGGCGTCGAGCTCAGCACCGCCAATTCCAGCCAGGCCGCCGATCTGCTGCTGCATTACCGCGCGGAGATCGCCTTTATCGGCGGCATCCGGCTGGACCATCCGCTTCTGCTGCGCACCCCTTGGTATGAGGACGAAATGTGCTTTATCGTTCATAAGGGGCATCCTCTGGCCGGCGCCCGGGTCACCCTGGAAGAGGTGCTGCAGGAGCCGTTCATCTACCGCGAGGAGGGCAGTTTTGGCAGAGAGCAGCTGATCGCTCTATGCTCCGCCCGCCATCTGCCCGCCCCGCCGGTCGGGCTGCAGATGAACGGTCTGAACGAAACGCTGCGGGTCGTGATGGAGGGTTACGGCGCGGCCTTTCTGTCGCTGCTGGAGACCCGCGAACATATCGCGGCAGGCGTCATTTCCCGGGTGGAAATCGACGGCGTGCATATGACGAATCCGGTCTCCATCTACACCCGGAAGGAGGAGGCCTCTCCCCCTGCACAGCGGTTCATCGATATGATTTTGGCCAAGTCATAACTTGTCGAAAAGCGTAGTCTTTTTCAGTACAACTATAGGAGGACTTGTCGAAGAACGGCTGGTGGTGGCGGTAAGGGCTGGAGGTTAAAGCTAAAGGTAAAGGTAGAAGAGATGAGATGAGATGAGATGAGATGAGATGAGATGAGATAAGATAAGGTGAGATGAAATAAGAAAAGAAAAGGCAAACCGCGGGACATAGTGTCCATACGGCTTACCGAAGAGGGTAGATTATGATGATTTGATGGCAGGGGACTGCGTCGTGCGGTCCCGGATCTGCAGCGCTTCATGAAGCCCGGCCAGTTCATGCTGCAGCACAGGGATGGAGCTGAGCGCCGGGATGTTCGCCGGCTCAGGCGTGAGCTGCTGCTCGGCGGCCTGGGCCATCTGTTCAAAGAACAGGCTGCAGTCCGATGACGCTTCATCCGGTGCGGCATGACTCTGGGCGTTACCGGCTGCCGTGATCAGCGCGTAACCGATGTGCTGCACCGCATCCAGCGCAGGCCACCAGGAGCTGGCCTGATTCCGCCGGCCCACCGACTCGGCCAGTGCACCGTCATACAGCAGGCGCAGCCGGTTAAGCGCAGTCTCCAGCTCGTTCGTCCATGCCGTAACCCTGCTAGAGGGGGAGGAGGACAGGATGCTCTCCAGCAATTTGCCTTCCATCCGGATGACGCCTGCAAGCGCCCGCGGCAGCTTGCTGGAAGAAGCGCGTCTCCAGAGGAGGAGCATGCCGATGATGCCGATGGCGCTCCCGATCAGAATATCGGTCAACCGGGCCGAGATGAAGAAGCTTACCGCCATATCCGGATGGCTGCTCTCCGCGATCAGCAGCGAGCTCGGCGTGATGAAGATGACGGCCAGGGCGTAATTGCGCAAGTAAATCAGCTCGATAATAAATTGAAGAACAGCCATGATCAGCGCGATATAAATGCCCTCGGGCCGCAGCGACAGGATGAAGGCGCCGAGGAACAGCCCGACGACGGTGCCCGCCGTCCGCTGGATGGCCCGGTGAGCCGTGCCGAGCACCGTTGTACCGAGCATCACCGCCGTACAAGAAAGCGGCACCCAGTAGGACCGGTTCAAATCCAGCGAGTAGGCGACCGCAGCAGCGACGGCAATCATGATGCCGTACCGAAGCGAGGTATGGAGCAGCGCCGAGTGCGGATTCAGAGCGCCGGACAAGAGACGGCGCAGGGAAAAAGAGGGAGGAAGGGTCCCTTCCTCCGCCGTCCCGCGGCCTGCATCTTCCCCCAGGCAGATGGCGGCCGCCTCGTTCAGCAGCCCGGACAAGCGCCGGACATGCCCGTTCGGGATGTCCGCAGCCGCCTTGGGCTGCAGCATCTCCTGCTGCGGATGCTGCAAGCGATCCGCAATCGAGAGAAGGGACGCCGCCGTCCCTTCCGGCACCTTCGCCGCCTGGCGGTCCAGCGAGATTTCGACGGCCGCCATAAACATCTCATTGGCCTTCCGGGTCAATGCCATCAGGCGCAGCGTCGGCCCGTAATTCCGGCGCCAGCGCAGCTCCCCGCCGGACACAGCCGCGTCGGCTGCTCGAAGCTGAACGGCCGCCTGGTATCTTTTCTCCGGGTACAAATCGGTTCCGATCGCATCCACAAAGGCGGCCAGGCTCCGGTAAGCCCCGGCGACCGCTTTGGTCTCCGGCCCATGAGGGCGAAGCAGCCAACCGCTCATTCCCACCATCCAGGCAAAGGCTCCGCCGGTCAGCACGAGCAGGGTTCGCAGTGGCAGGGCGTGAAGATCGTACGGCAGACTCGTTCCGACCGAGAAGGTCAGAATGAAGAACATGGCCGACGGTCCGGCCATTTGAAATGCGCCAAAGCCGAATACGGCAAGGGCACCGATCAAGCCAAACAGCAGCACCATCAGCCACGGGGTTGCCGCTGAGAGCGACCCAAGACCAAAGGTAAGCGACAGGCCCAGGGCCACACAGGCAAGCTTGATCGCCCGCTGCCGGTACGTTTCGCTGCCCACGTACAGGAAAGCAAAGCCCCCGATCGAGGCGCACAGCCCGTAATCGAGATGCCCGGTCAGCGCGCCGATCAGCGTAGGAACCCCTGCTGCAACGGCCGAGCCGATCCCCCGGAACCACTGCAGCGGCATCCGCCGGATGCGGAACGCGTCCCGGACGGTTCCGGGAGCCGGGCCCTTGTGAACCGCCCGTACCCCCGGATAAGTATGCATCGTATTCAATTCGCATCATCTCTTTCTCTTAGATTCCATATTTATTCGCACCCATTCCATGCGGTACGTTCTACCTTTTCATCTATCCCTTTTCATCACTGCTCAGCCTCATATTCATCAACGAACGGACCGCTCGCTCCGATATTCCGGTTGATCCGCTTCAGAATCCCGCTGAACAGGGCCAGCTCCGCCTCCGGAATACCGGCGAGCACCTCTTCCCGGTACAGCCGGTTGATCCGCCCGACCAGCTCCCGATGCAGCTGCCGGCCCTCTTCCGTGATATAGATCAAGAACGACCGCCGGTCCTCTTCATTTCGGCTGCGGCGCACGAGATGCTTACGTTCCAGGATGTCGAGAATTTTCGTCAGGTTTGCCTGGTCTTTATCGGCAATCCATGCGAGATCCTTCTGCGTAATGCCGTCCTGCTCACTGAGTCGCTTAATGACCGTCCATTGTTCCGGGGTAATATCGTCATCCTTTAAATGTACCGCCATGTACCGGTTCAGCGCGCGGCTGGTTCTGGAAACAAATTGTCCGTACAGATCCTCGTAGTCTCCCTTGTTCACGGCCGGATCGTCCCTTCTCTTGTGCATGTTCTTCTTTTCACTTTACAGCCAAAGATGTTTTTTGTAAATAATATTTGCAAACATATAATTAATATACAAACTATTTATCCAATCGCTTCCCTTCCCCTACATCATGCGCAGTACAGGTGTAAGGGGATACATCCGGTTTTTAAAAAAATGAACGCCATACGCCAAAAAGCAGCCATTCTACCCGAATGACTGCCGTGCTATGTATTTCTATACTCTTTCCAGCTGGTTCAAAATCAGCCTGGCCGCCCCGATCGCTCCCGCCTGATTGCCGAGCTGCGCCGGGCGGACATCGATCCCCGGACTTAAGCTGGAGAGACATTCATCAAGCAGCGGCCACCAGATTTCCCGTGAATCGGTCAAGCCTCCGCCAATAACGATCACACCGGGGTTGAGGCCGATATGGATATTGTGCAGCAGCACACCTAAATTTCCGACGTATTCGTTGACAACCTTCACAACAGCCGGAAGCCCTCGCTTAAAGTCCTCCAGCACCTCAACCCCTGACGGATAGGATACGCCTGCAGCCTCTGCAGCAAGGGAAACCAGCGCCGTCCCAGACAGATATTGCTCCACGCAGCCCCGCTGGCCGCAGTTGCATGGCCGGCCCCCGGGTATGAGAATGGTATGTCCCCATTCTCCGCCGTTCCAGCCAGCCCCCCTGAACAGTTCCGTGCCCACCATATTTGCCCCGCCTACGCCAGTGCCCAGGGTAAGCATGGTAATATCGGGAATCCCCTTGCCCGCTCCCAGCCAAGCCTCTCCGACGAGGGCTGTGTTGGCGTCGTTATCGACAAAGACCGGCCGGCCGTATGCCTGCTCCAAGATCGCCTTCAGCTCCGTTCCCTGCCAGCCCGGCAAATTGTCGGTCGCATACACAATCCTTCCGGCATGGACGTCGACCCGGCCGGCGGTGCCGATACCGATGCCGGTCACATCGCCGTTTCTTTCCAGCAGCTCACGCAGAAGCGAATGCATGTTGGCCATAATCCGATCATTCCCCTGCTTCGCATCGGTCGCGATTTTACCGAGGTCGAGCACCTGTCCGTTCCTATCGAGCACCATGCCCTTGATGGAAGTTCCCCCAATATCCAGGCCAATTGCTTTCATGTATCGCACATCCCTTCGGTTCTGCTCAGATGCCTCCATTATAGCAATTTTCAGATATTTTCTCCATAAATATGTTTATAAAAGGAGAAATAGTTCAGCGCTACAATCGTACCTGCACCCCATCAACAGTACCGCTTGAAATGGATATTCTCGTACTTCATTCTCAGCCGGTCCCGGAGCGCAATCAGCTCGTCTTCAGTCATGGGTTCCAGCTTCTCCCTCGTATAATCCAGCCCATGCTCCTCCGCTATATCCAGTATCCCCCGAATATATAGTTCCCGGTAATCTTTCATCCCCGGCCCGCCTCCTTTGAAGTTTATCCCCTACTTCATACACTACCCCTCTGTTCTGTGATCAAACAGCAACCTCTGGCGCATGCACTTGGTCGCGTATAACTGCATCGCGATTGGATAGAATACCCACGAGGTGTGATTTATGGACATATTTGCAAAAATTAAGCATTTTTTTGTAGCCGGGGAACAAGAGAAAACAACCGTCAAAGAGCCGGAAAAAAATGAGCATCCTTCGCTGGAGCACACGATCCGGCAGTTCGAAAATTCGATGGATTTTATCCACCGGACCTACCCGCATTGTAAAGTGGATGTTATTTATTTGGCTTTTCTCGTCGGCAATGACCAGCTGCTGCAGGAAATCATTCAGCCCTTTACCGATGCGGACGAAGAACAAGTCAAAACCGTCCTTAGCCGTTCCCAATATGTCGTCGTCGTAGACAGCAAAGAGTGCATCAAAGGCATTCTAAACGGCAAGGCAGCTGTTTTCTTCCGAGGCAGCACTTATTTGGTCGATATCGCCAAACCGCCCGGCCGCAGCATTGATCAATCCGAGACCGAAACGGTCATCTCCGGTCCCCATGACGGCTTTGTGGAGAATATTGGACAGAACCTCGGTGTCCTGCGCCAAAGGCTGAAGAGCTCCCATTTAAAGTTCATTAAGCTGGAGGTCGGGGAGGTTGCCAAAAACGTCGTCGTCATCGCTTATATAGAAGGGCTCGCCAATCAGGAAATTGTCGACGAGCTGATCAGGCGGATCCAAAGGATTGAATATAACGCCGTTACCGATTCCAATATGCTGATACAGTTTATCGATGAGAATCCCAACTCCATCTTTCCGCAATTTATGACGACCGAGCGTCCGGATGCCATCGTGTCCAAGCTGGTCGCCGGGCGGGTCGCCGGATTTGTCGATGGCAGTCCGTCGGGCTTTACCTGCCCGACCGCCTTCTTCGATTTCTTCTCATCGCCGGATGACTATTATCAGCGGTGGCTGATCGGCACCGCACTGCGCTTTTTGCGGTTGATCGGCTTCCTGATTACGATTTCCTTTACCGCCTTCTACGTATCTGTAACAACCTACCATTATGAAATGATCCCGCACACGATGCTGCTCAACTTGACGGAGTCCCGGGCCAAGGTCCCGTTTCCCCCGCTGCTCGAAGCGCTGCTTATGGAAACGACGATCGAGCTGCTGCGGGAAGCCGGCGCCCGGCTGCCGACGAAGGTCGGACAGACCATCGGCATCGTCGGCGGTATTGTCATCGGTCAGGCTGCAGTTCAGGCTGGGTTTACGAGCAACATCCTGATCATTGCCGTCGCGACATCAGCGATCGCTTCCTTCGTCATCCCGAGTTACATCATGAGTGCATCGATTCGTCTCATCCGGTTCGGGCTGATCATCATGGCCGGTATTCTGGGGAATCTTGGTCTGCTAATGGCCATCGGCATGGTCGTGATCCATTTGGCGGGGGTCACGAATATGGGGACCTCTTATCTCACGCCCCTGGCCCCAATCAACTTTAAGGACATGCTGGACACTTATATCCGGGGGCCGTTTTGGGCTTTGCGCAGCCGGCCGACGATAGTGAAAACACCCAACAAAAAAATCAATAAAATGCGGAAATAGCGGCGGTGATGGACTGTGAACGAAAAATTAAGCGCTTTTCATATTGCGACCTTGATGATCGAGAACAACATCGTCCTGTTCGCCCTGCCGCGGCTGGTAGCGGAGAACATGGGAACCAACGGCTGGGTGGGATACATCGTTCTTGCCTTGGTATCCACCGGCAATATTTTGCTGTATTGGGTCGTCTATCGCATGGGGAAGGGACGGTCCATGTTCGACATTCTGGAGAAATCCCTGTCCAAATGGATTCTCTACCCGGTATATGCAGGATTGGCCGTCTTTTATATCATGATCGCCTCCTTTGTCGGAAAAAACTTCTTTCTGATCTTCCAGATGATTTCGTTCCAGACATCCAATGTAACGTTTATCTTTTTGCTGTTCTGTATTATGGTGTATTTCCTGCTCATCAAGCCTGTTTACAGCATCAGCAAAGCAGCCACGGTGTTTGCATTTATGACTTGGTGGACCTTATTGCTGACATCCTACCAGGCGCGCGAGTGGAAGCTGGTCCGCCTCACGTCTTATTTTTTTGAGGATCCTGCCGGGGGGCAGGTTCTTCACAATTGGGCCGAGGTGTATACGTCCTTTATTGGCTATGAGCTGTGCATCTTTCTATTCCCTTATGTCAACAAAAAGAGCAAATTGTTCAAGGGGGTTCTGTACGGTCATCTGCTGACTGCACTGGCTCAGGTGATCGTCCTGCTGACGGCGTTTGGCTTCTTCAGCTTCCAGCAGCTTCAGTCCCTGCTGTACCCGATCATCGATATGCTGGATTTTATTGAGATGCCGTTTATTAACCGGGTGGAAAACCTGGTGTTTGTCATTTTCGTATTCGGCAATCTGATTTCGACCACGATGTTTTCGTTCGCGTCCCTGTCCATGATCAAGCGGATCTTTCCCAAGACCCGCCCCAAACGCCTCGAGTTTTTGATCGTGCTCGGGGTATTTATCGTCGGGTTTTATTCCAAGTACTTGTCCCAATCGGAATATCAGCTCCGGCGTGTGCTATTCACGGAGATCGGCGTTGCCTTTATCCTGCCTATGCTGCTGATCCTGGTTCTCCTGTTTCAAAAGCTTCGGGAAAGGATGAACAGCCATGAGCATTAACAAGCGCCTGCTGATGACGCTGACTGCCGTTATGCTGCTCACGGGATGCACCGACCAGCATATTATCGAAAGGGCGGGTTTCGTCCGGACGATTGCTTATGACTTATCCGGGGAAGGAGAAAACACCAAATTAAGGGTAACCGTCAGCATCCCGAAGTCCAACCACGAGGATGCGATTGTCTATTCTACCATGGCGGAATCAGGAAAGAAGGCCAAAATGATCTTTGACCGGCAGAACAACCGCCGCTTGGTCAACGGGCAGCTGCGGCAGGTCGTTTTCGGCGAGAGGCTGGCAAGAAGAGGCGTTTGGAGCAATATGGACACACTGACCCGGGACCCGTCCATCGGCTCGCGCCTGCATATTATCGTGGCGGAATCCGACCCGCATCACATCCTGATCCGGAACGACTATCCCCAAGGCCCGACCGCCGGAGAATATCTCGATACGCTGATCCGTACCGAAGCTAAGTCCGGTGAAATTCCGGATACCACCTTATATACATTCACAAGAGATTACTATGACGACGGCATTGACCCGGTCGCCACGATCTTAAAGGAAGAGAAGGAGTCTCTTTCTGTTGACGGCATCGCCCTGTTCAAAAACGATCAATATGTCGGGAAAATCAACGCGGATGACCGGATGTTCTTCGCCCTGCTCCATCACGGGGTCCGTGCCGGCGATTTAAACGTCGGCATTCAAACGGATCGGAACGCGGATGAGCAGGCGACGCTGGAGTACCTGTCCAGCAAGCGGAGGATCAAGGTGCTCTCGACCCGCGACATCCGCGAGGGCAGGCCGATTCAGGTCGCCCTCCATATCAGGCTGTCGGGCTCGCTGCTGGAGTATATTGGAGCGCTCGACATGAAGAAGCGGACCGATCAGCGAAAGCTGGAAGCGGAGCTGGAAAAAACCATTAACCGGAAGTGCCAGAAGCTGATCGACCACATGCAGGAGGTAAAATCCGACCCGATGGGTATCGGACAGTATGTCCGTAACTCGATTCCCCACAGCGTATGGAAGCAGCTGAAGTGGGAAGAGATATTTTCCAAGGCGGATATCAGCGTGCACGTCGACGTCAAAATCCGGGATTACGGCAAAATGCTGCACTAATGCGGCTGGTTCCGCAGTGCTTTTATCGAATTTGTGAGAACGAATCAAAAAAACCGCCCGAACGAAACTGCACCTCCAGTGTAGAGACAATCTACCACTGAGGATGCAGTTTAAACGCTCGGTGCGGTTTTTTCCGTCTGTCTGCTTGGTCCGGCTGCCTAGTCCTCGTAACTGGCCAATCCCTGGTCCATCAAGAAATCCATTTCCGCCTCCAGAATAGCTTCCACGGTCATCTCGTCCAGCTTGATATCGCGGCGGCTCAGCACGTAATCGACCAAATCGTCCATGTCGATCTCCACCTCACCTTTCACATCGGCCTTGGCGTTGTTAATATAGGCTTCCTCATACTTCAGGACGAGCGTAATGCTGTCCCTGTCGGCTTGGGTTTCCTCGGCAATATATGAAATCAGCTCTTGTTGTTTGAGCGGCTTGTTCATGGGCGAAATCATCTCCAATCTTTGTTTGACTAGAGCCATTGTACCACAACTTCCTCCGATCTCCATGGGCAACGCCCGGCGCGAAAAACCCTCTTCTCATTTCGGCCCGTTGTTGTAGAATAGAATGGCATCCCTATGGAATGCAAGGAAACCATTGGGAGAGCCAAATGATGAATTCAACAGCTCCCTACATCGGGACTGTTCGGAAAGGAAATGTTGGACGAGAATGAAGCAGGTGTACGACAAAGTGTTTAACCGCTACTGGAGCCCTTATTTGGCCATGGCGCTGGCCGGTATTTTAAGCGCCGTATATTTTGGTATCACCGGCACGGTCTGGGCCGTCACCGGGGAGTTTACCCGTCTGGGCGGACATCTTCTGGAATGGAGCGGCGTGGATATTTCGGACTGGGCTTACTTTCAGCTGATCCATATGAACGGAACTACGTTCACCCGGACCGACGGATGGATCGTCTGGGGCATGTTCATCGGCGCGCTGATCATGATTCTGCTCAGCAACAGCTTCAAAATCAGGGTGCCGCGGCAGAAACGCCGGCTGCTTCAGGGGCTGGCCGGAGGTTTTGTCGCCGGCTTCGGGGCACGGCTTGCCCTCGGCTGCAATCTGGCGGCCTTTTTCACGGGCGTGCCGCAGTTTTCCCTTCACTCCTGGATTTTTATTGCCGCTACCGCAATCGGTACATACCTCGGGACCAAGCTGGTGAATACCTCCTGGTGGAAGGGGAAGCCCACCCTTCTGAAGGGTAATGCCGCCGCGCCTTCCGCGGCCCGCAAGAAGATCCAGCCCTACGTCGGTGCCGTTCTGGCGCTCGCGTATGCGGCTCTGATCGTCTATTTCTATGCGGCAGGCAAAACGATGCTGGGCACGGCCGCTTTGTTCGGGGCCGCCTTCGGCATTCTGATTGAACGGGGACAGATTTGCTTTACGTCCGCATTCCGCGATCTCTGGATCAGCGGACGGGCAGCCATGACGAAGGCGATCTTCGTCGGAATGGCCGTCAGCTCCGTCGCCACGCTGATCATTATTCTGGTAAACGGAATGGATCCGATTACGAAGATCGCCGCGCCGAGCACGCTGATCGGCGGCATCCTGTTCGGCATCGGCATCGTCATGGCCGGCGGCTGCGAAACCGGCATGATGTACCGTCTGATGGAAGGCCAGGTGGTATTCCTGCCTGTATTCATCGGCAACATTGCGGGAGCCACCGCTTTGGCATACGCCTGGGACCACCTCGGCATTTTCAATGCCATCGTGAAGCCAGGCAAACCGATCAACCTTATTACGGCAATGGGTCCGGCCGGTGCGATCATTCTGACGCTGGCTTTGCTGGCGGTCGGCTTTGGCATCGCCGTGTACTGGCAAAAAAACTACCGGTTTGGCATCGGCTTTAAGAAAGGGGAAACGAAACATGTCCATTGATTTTACGCTCGATCTCCGCGGAGAATCCTGCCCGTATCCGGTCATTTACACGCTCGAAACGCTGCGTGACTTGAAGAAAGGCCAGCTGCTGCAGGTCATTACCGACTGCCCTTCTTCCTTCCGCAACGTACCGGAGGAAGTCGTGAAGCATGGGTATACGCTGGAACAGGATCCCGTCCGGAACGGGCAGGAGTTTTTGTTCTATATCCGCGCGTAAGCCGCGGCATACGTTGAAGACCAAAAAAAGGATTAGAGCGATAACCGCTCTAATCCTTTTTTACATAACAGACAAGGAACAGCGCCGAGAGAGTCCCCGTCACGCCCGCGATAACCGCAGTAACGCCGGCGGCCTCCGGCCGTTCCCTGACTTGATCATAACGTATGAAATGCATACCAGATCAAGATGTTTTTTCGTCGCGCCCATTTTTAGGCTTGCGGATCACTGACTTTGACTAACATTTTACCGAGATTCGTACCCTGGAACAGCTGCAGGAACGCGTCGACCACATGGTCAAAGCCCTCGACGATCGTTTCTTCGTATTTCAGCTTGCCTTCGGCCAGCCACTGTCCCAGCTGCTGCATGCCCTCAGCTTGGCGGGAGGCATAATCGCTCAGCACAAAACCTTTGATCATTGAGCGGGTCTTGATCAGCTTGGACAGAATTCTCGGACCCACATCCTCCGTGCTGTTGTAGGACGAAATCGCGCCGCACAGCGGAATCCGCGCATAGTCGTTCAGCAGGTTCATGACTGCATCCGATACGCTGCCGCCGACATTGTCAAAATACACGTCGACCCCGTTCGGACATGCCGCTGCCAGCTCTTCTTGGAAATTGTCGGCTTTATAGTTCACCGCTGCATCAAAGCCGAGCTCGCGGGTCAGGTACTCGCATTTCTCATCCGTACCGGCGATGCCGACGACGCGGGTGCCCTGAATCTTGGCGATCTGGCCCACGAACATGCCGACGGAACCGGCGGCTCCCGAGACGACGACGGTTTCCCCTGCCTTCGGCTTGCCGATATCCAGCAGACCGAAATAGGCCGTCAATCCGGTCAGGCCCAGCACACTCAAGTAAGCGGACAACGGCGCGATCGACGGATCGAGCTTGCGGACGCTGCCGGCATCGACCGTGTTATACAGCCTCCAGCCCAGCATGCCGATGACCTTGTCCCCTGGCTGCAGGTCACCGGACTTCGATTCCACCACTTCGCCGACGATCCCGCCGGAAATGACCTCATTCAGCTTGAACGGCTCCACATACGACTTCGCGTCGCTCATTCTCCCCCGCATATAAGGGTCCACCGACAGATACAGTGTGCGGATGACGGCTTGTCCTTCCTGCGGCTCCTGGACGCTCCCTTCGCGGAACTCAAAGTTTTCGGGTCCCGGCATACCTACCGGGCGCGATTGTAACAGAATCGAACGGTTCATCAATGGTTGTACCATACAATATTCACATCTCCATCATTTAGAATTGGATCAAAAGGCGATGACTACACGGCCTCAAAACCATCCAGCATTAATAGGATAGTTTTAAAACTTTCAAATTATAAAGAATAAAGAGGGGTTTCCCGCCCAATCATAGACTGTCCAGGAAACCCGGTAAAAATGCGTTAAACGTATCCTCTCTAAGCTGCCCGTATTTATTCTGGCCCCTCCGGTAAATGTGGATCAAATCGGCCTCATACAAAATCTTGAGATGATAAGACACGTTGGATTTGTCCATCCCAAGCGATTCGCCGACCTCACCGCATGTTTTGTGTTCCGGATGCCGAACCAGATACCGGATCATTTCGATCCGCTTCACTTCCGACAGCGCCTTGAAAATTTTGGCCCGCTTCTCATCGTCTTTTGACGTTAGTTTGATAGTCATGCAACTATCCTACTCCTTTGCCTTCGGCAGAGTCAAGCAGCCAAATTGTGACATCCCCTATTCTGCTGCCTGCTCTTTCTCGGTCGTAACAATGACCCCATCGATATTATCCCCGGAAATTTCATAGTTTGCGGAAGCCGGATTATCAATTTTTTCCATATCGGCCGACGGGTAATAAGCGATCTCGTAGGTCTTGCCCTCTACCGTCTCCGTGATCTTCCCCTGCTGCTTTAGATAGTCCAGGTATTCTTCCAGCGCCATATTCTTCTCATACATCACGGCGCTGTGCGGCAGGCCGACATACCGGAAGTGCCACGGTTCATATTGGATGCCGGTAATGCTGATTTTGTCTTCGGGATACCGCAAAATAAAGCCGTACTTCCAGGCGTTCTCCTTCAGCCATTTGCCTTCCGGCGCCTTATCCATCTCCTTCAGACTGGAACCGATATCCATGGAGAGCCCCAAATTATGCTCGCTGGCACCGGCCGGAAGGGCATACTCGGAGCCTTTTTCCTTATACAGCTCCTCCTGCTTGTCAAAATCTCGGTAGCCGCTGCTGATGAGAAAATGATCCACGCCGTCCTTCCTGGCCGCGTCCACCATCGTCATAAAATGGCGTGCCAAATCCTCGGACAGCATAATATGCGCGTCCAGCAGGCTGTATCCTTCCATCAGGTCTTTATGATCAAACAGATTGACAACATCTTTCTTTACCGCATCCCCTGAAACGGGATGATCCTTGTTGACCAGCAGCAGGTTGCCCAGATGCACCTGATTCGAGCTGACGTCCAAATACAGACTCTCTTCCTTGGAAGGGGATTCATCTTCCGGCTTCGCCGAAGCTCCGCCCTGCTTGGCGGCTTCCTGTTCCGTTTCTGTCTTCACATGCTTTGTGCCCGAGCCGCCGATCTGATGCTGTACGCTTCTAAAGCCCACCAGCACCAGGATGACGATGACTGCGAGCATGAAAAACCACTTTCTCATTTCATCGTGTCCTCCTTCAATGCCTGTGTAATATAATAGAGGATCGCTTGGGAAATGAATAGGGGAAATTATGACTATTTCGCGGATTCGCCAACAATGTAAGGTGCCAGGGGCGTTCGGGAGACCGCCTTGACGATCGTCCAGGACAGCAGGATAGACAGCGCTCCGCCGGCCCATACAAGCAAATGATAAGAGAACGGTCCGGTCTGCTGCATATATTCCCGCCACAGGAGCAGGAAGAATGGATGCAGCAGGTAAATGCCGTAGGAATACGTCCCGAGCGAAAACAGTGTCTTGTACAGCGGGCTTCCTTGACGGAATTTCCGCGCCAGCTGCAGCAGGAATAAGCAGGCCAGTGAGAAATACAAACCTTCGGACAGCTTGTTCATGTACGATAGATACGGCTGCGGAACCCAGTGCGGAGCGGCGGTCTGCAGCCATTTCTGCCCAATATACACGGCTGCAGCCGCTATAAACGCTGCCGACATCCAGCCCGCGCCTGAGCCAAACGCTTGTCGGACGCCCTTCTCCCTCATCTTTTTGGCAGCATAAGCCCCCAGGTATAAATACAGCATATACGATCCGATAAACGTACCGATTTCGTCCATATGCCATACATAATAGTTCAGCAAATAGATGGCCAGCTGGACGGCGATCCCGAAGACGAGCGGATGGCGTTTCAGCACCGGAATTTTCTGCAGCAGCATAAACAGCGGAAACAGCAGGTAGAACTGCGCGATAATGATCATGAAGTACAAATGCTCGTAATTGTTCCCCAGCGGCAGGTTGCTCCAGAATCGATGCCAGCCCTGCTCCAGCGGGAGTCCGTGATCGTACGTATAATAGGCCGCATAAAAAAGGGACCAGAACAGATACGGAACCACGACTTTCTTGATCCGCTTTTTATAAAAAGAAAGCCAGCTCAGCTGCCTCCCGTCGTAATGATAGAACAGCAGGAGCGCGCTCAGGAACAGAAATCCCGGAACGGCGAAATTACAGCCGACGTTTACGATATAGTACAGCGGGTATAACGATGAACCGGTCGGCAGCTTCGTGACCGAAAACGAAGTTGTATGAATGGCAACCACCGCGATGATCAGTATACCTCTCAGCAGCTCCAGATAGGTTATCCTCTCTCTTTTTCCCATAATGTCCACCCCAGATGTCAGGATTCAGCCTTATAGAGGTCATTACCCATATGGTGGGGGCGGTTACCAAGGTATTTTCTAGGGGGCGAAAAGCAAAAGGCCCGCGGGATGATTCCCGGGGCCTTAAACTGCTGCGTTAACCTACCGTTCTACAGATGCTGAAGCTTATCGGGGTTTCTGACGACAAACAGATCACGAATCCGGTCACCTTCCACATGGAGAAGCATGGCGCCTTCGACCCCCTCCTGAGACCGGAACACAATCCCAGGCTGGCCGTTCAGTGAGACATGCTCAATCTGGATGTCTCCGTCAGCGGCCGAAAATTTGCGATACACGCCCAGCGCAAAGCGGGCGACGAAGATCGGCGACACGATCGGATGAACCGCCGCGGACGCCTTGCCGCCGCCGTCGGAGGTGATGACGACGTCCTTCGAGAGCAGAGACAGCACGGAATCCATGCTACCCTGCTCCAGAGCCGACAGAAACCGGTGGACCCACTCTTCGTCTGCAGCTTCCGGCTGAATCGGCATCTCGGGATCGAACCCCATTTTGGCACGGGCCCGGCTGAACAGCTTGCGGCAGTATACCTCCGTTTTCTCGACGAGTTCCGCAATGTCCGGATATTCAAAGCCGAGCGCCTCCCGAAGGATAAAGACGGCGCGCTCCAGCGGGGACAGCCGCTCCAGCAGCACCAGCATCGCGTAGGACAGCAGCTCCCCGCGAACCACGGTTTCGGCGGTATCCTCCGCCGACGTCTCGAACGGCTCGGGCAGCCATGGCCCGAAGTACTGCTCCCGCTGCCTCTGGGTGGATTTCAGCATATCCAGGCAGCGGTTCGAAACCATTTTGCACAGGTAGGATTTCGGTTCTTTCAGCTGTGCCAGGTCCCGGTCCGCCAGCTTCACGAAAACGTCCTGCACCGCATCCTCCGCATCGGACACGGAGCCCATCATTTGATAAGCGATCGAAAACAGCAGCGGACGGTAATTCTCATACAGTTCCCTCATGGATTGCTCACCTTTCCTACTGGCATGGCGCTGCTCACTTGAGCAGACTCGCATGATCCCAGGTGAATTTCCGAATATTCCAGCCGAGTCTCCCTTGTATGATCATATCGAGTCCCCACTGCCGGGTCCAGACCATTCCTTTGGCCGGACCAAGGCCGAAGCAGAAAACATCCATATACCCTTTATGGACAGGTGCAGGACGGCCCTCGACATCCGCCGCCACGACCTGGCCGAGCCTGTTCGCCTGAGCGCCGGCTTCCTTGCAGGTCATACTGTCTGCCCGGCCCGTCTCCGGATCGACGATCTGCGCGCAATCTCCAATGCTGTAGACGCCGGGTTTGCCCTCCACCCGATAGCTCGCATCGACAACTACTTTTCCTTCCACAGTAATCGGGAAGCCCATGCTGGAAAGCCTTGGATTCGGCACGATGCCAAGCGTCCATACGCACAGCCCTGCGGAAATTTCGCTCCCGTCTGAAAGGGCGATCACCCCGCCGCGTTCCCGAAGGACCTTGCGTCTGTGCAGCGTGGTGACCCCTTCGCCGGCGAGCAACCCCTCCAGTTTACGCGATACCTTCGCCGGCCCCTGCGCAAACAACCGCTCCTCGGCATTGACCAGATACACCCGGATGTCCGCGGGATTGAGACCCAGGCCCTCAGCATCCGCCCGAATGGCATGAGCCAGTTCAGCCGAGGTTTCAATGCCGCTGATGCCCCCTCCGGCCACGGCAAACGTCAGCAGCTTGGCGCGTTCCTCCGCACTGGCGCTGGCCGCTTCACGGAGATTCTGCTTCCACATCCGGCGGATCTGTTCAGCCGATTCCGGCGAGGTCAGCGCGATACCGCCCTGATCCGGCTGTGGGCGCCGGACCATACTCCCCGCCGCCATCACCAGGATGTCATATCCAAGGCGTGCGTCCCCGCCCTCACTGCGGCTGTAGATCAGCTGCCTGGCGTCAAAATCCACACGCGTGACCTCCCCCTGAACGAGTTCTACGCCTTCCCCCTCCGGGAACAATTGTCTCAAGGGGACGGCAATATCCTCCTGCAGAGCCGCCGGCTTGAACAGCAGCACCTTGCGAAGGTGATAAGGATCCTTGTTGATCAGGATGAGCCTGAGTTCCCGGCCAGCCCCTTTAAGCGATTTTTGCAAAGCCTTGACCGCATTGATTCCGGCGTAGCCGCCGCCGACCACGACGCATGTTAACTTTTCCATAACGTCCACTCCCCGCTTTGGTTTTGCATATATCACGAGGAAGGGGAAGCATTTGTGACACCGAAAGCAGAAAAAAATGAAAAAGCAGCACATGCCAAAAAAACCTCCCGCCTTCGGGAGGTCTAACTGGCTTCTATGATCCGGCTTCCTGTAATCTATGACTGGGCGCCGGGATTCATTCCGCAAGACGCCTCGCCTGCAGCATTCACGCATTCCGCCTGTCCCGCTGCCGCTGCGCTTCCTGGCTTCGAGCGCTCCAGCATCACGCTGCCCGCGGCTAAGGCGATGCCAATGGCCACAATCACGGCCGAAGCCAGCGGCAGTCCGGACAGCCCCAGCCTGCTCTCAGCCACATACCCGCCGATAAAGGCGCCAAGCGCATTGCCGAGATTAAAGGCAGAGATGTTCAGGGTGGAGGCCAAATCCTGCGCCGAGCCGGACCGCCGCAGCACCTGGACGTTCAGCGGAGTGACCATCGCGTAAGCGGCCGCTCCCCACACAAACACTGTAATGAGCGCGGGAACGACCGAAGTGCTCGTGAAATAAAAGGCGATCATCACTGCCAGCAGCAGGCCCATACTGCCCAAGAGAGCCGAATGCAGATGCCGGTCGGCCAGCTTGCCTCCAGCGGCATTCCCGATCACCGACGCCAGCCCAAACAGCAGCAGCACGATTGAAATGTGCTCTTCCGGAAGCCCCGTGATCTCCTGCAGGATCGGGGAGATATACGTAAAGGCCAAAAAGACGCCGCCAAATCCGAATACGGTCGTTAAAAGGGCCAGTACCGGGCCCGTACGGGCGATCTGCCCGAGCTGCCGGCGGATCTGAGGCCGTGTCGCCTGCGGCATGTCTGGAATCTTCCACAGGATGCCCGCTCCGACGAGCAGCGTAATGATGACCAGCATCCAAAAGGGAAAGCGCCAGCCGAGCTGCTGTCCGAGCAGCGTGCCCAGCGGCCCGCCGATGACCGTCGCAATCGTCAGCCCCGACCCGGCCAGAGATATGGCCGCGCCTTCCCGTCCCGGAGCCGCCAGCTGGCCTGCCATGACGACGGCGGCTCCGAAGAAGGCCCCCTGAGCCACGGCGCTGACGACGCGGGAGGCGATCAGCAGTCCGAAGGAAGGCGCGACTGCGCTGAGCAGGCTCCCTGCCCCGAACAGGGCCAGCATGTATAGGAGCAGGCGTTTGCGGGGGACCCGGACTGTGGCGACCGTCAGCAGCGGTCCTCCCGCGACAACCCCGAGTGCATAGGCGGTGACGAGCCATCCTGCTGTCTGAACGGTGACCTCGTACTGCCGTCCGATGTCCGGCAGCAGACCCATCGGGAGCAGCTCTGACGTACTGATCACAAAAATGCCCACCGCCAGCAGGAGGACCTGCAGGATACCGGACGGAACCCGTCTTCTTTCCCTCATGCCTGTCCCCCCTCTGCCCCGGGAGCTCCGCCCGGTCTGTCCACGATCGGCATCTGCAGCTCGGACAACACCGGGCTGGCCGGCTGGTCCGGCAGTTCCCAGTAAATCTCCCGGCTCGGTTCCTTCTCCGAAATGCCGTATCCCTGTTCCTCAAGCCAACCGGCCAGCTTGGCCGTGACCTCATAGGAACCCGCTAGGCCTGCGGAATGGGCTATACAAGCAAGCTTGGCGCCTTTCAGCTCCCTAACCCGGATTCGGCCTTGGTCCGGGAGGGGGCCCGCAACCGGAACGCCTACCTCCAGGTCCACGGCGTCTTCGCATTCGGCGCAGCTGTGCCACAGAACGATCACCCTTTGGTCCAGAGCGCCCTTGTACAGCGTCTTGACGGCCTGCCGCAGCTCCCGGATCAGCCCCGGAACCTTCGATTTGGAGGTGACTTCCCGAATGGAGGCGATCCATTCAGGGCCGGTCTGCCTCACGATGACATCCAGGGGCGGCTCTCCATCCTCACTCCGGTCCAGCTCATCCAGCCTGGCCTCGATCCGGTTCAGGCGGGCCTGCTCCTCCCTCAGCATCTCGGCAATTTCGGCCGATTTATGAAGAAGCATCGCCCGCATCTGTTCCGTGCCCAAGGCTCCGTCCAGCAGCGGAATCATCTGCTCCAAGGTGAACCCCAGGTCCTTAAACACCAGAATCCGGTGAACCCGCTTCAGCTGGTCTGCCGTATAGAATCGGTATCCCGTATCCGGATCGGTATAAGACGGCTTCAACAGCCCGATCTGGTCGTAATAGCGAAGCGCTTTGGCCGATACCTGGCTAATTTTCGAAAATTCCGTAATTTTGAACATTTCCCAGCCTCCTCTCCGCTCCAGTATAAAGCTTTCCCTTAAGTGGAAAGTCAACCCCCGTGCCAGCGTCCATCGTTCCAAGAATCCACAAGCTTTTACGAAATCCAAGGCGAATGTCCATACCTTTCATGACATAAAGAATACGATAAAAAATCAACGGTCACCACACCATGCGCTGCTGTCTAAGTTACTTTCTAACGGAGGGAGACCCCACCCATGTCACATCTACTGAGTCAAAGGGAAATCCGCAGCATTTCCCGGCGTTTCCGTCTGCAAACCCTTCGCTCCACGCCGGTCTCATCGTTTTACCGGAAAAACGCCGTGATCCAGATCCAGACGAACCTGGGCACGTTTGCATTAAAGCCGTATAACCGGAATCCCCACCTTCGCTCAGGTCTGGCTGCCCAAATCAAATCAGCCGCAAAGTATGTTCGTCTGTTAATGAACAACGACTACGGCTTTATGCCGGACTGGCTTCCTGCCGACTCGGGAAAGCTGTGGGTCATGCGCCAGGGGCAGCCTTATTATATGACGGAGTGGATTCATGGACGGCCGATGGGGACGGAGCAGGATTGTGAGCAGCTGGGCCACGCCTTGGCAAAGCTTCACACCCTCCGCTGCGGGCTGCCGCCCACAACGAAATCGGCTACCTTGGAGCAAGTTCGACTGTGGAAAGTCAAGGATCGTTATCTGCGGAAAAACATGGTTCAAGCAGCTTCCGCAAATACGGCGCTCCGAAGAGCCGTCAGTAAATACGGCGCGGCTTGGAAACGCTTCTCTGATGAGGCATGGTCCGAAATCCGCCATCCGGATATTTCGCGGCTTTGCGCCCAAGAAAAGGCGAATCCGGCCTTAATTCACGGCGATATCACGCCGCCGAATGTCATTATCGCAAATGACGAGCGTCTTCATATTATAGACTGGGATTTTATCAGAGTCGGCTCCACCTATGCGGATACGGCCAAGACGATCATGAATACGACCGGGTTTAATACTGCATTCATAGAGGCTTTTCTTAGGGGATACGAAGGGATCCGGCCCTTAAGCCCACCGGAGCGAAAATTGGTAACGGCATTATACGGCTTGCCGAGGGAAGCCTGGTATGCCGTCCGGTTCCCACGAAGCAACAGAAGCGCCGAGATGCTGAAGACCATGGACCAGACCTGGGTGCTCAGGCGTCAGGCGATGGAATATATGAGCAGGTGGGCAAATCTATAACCAAGGGGTGATGTTTGTGACGGACTTCAGGACCGGCATTGAAGAAACCTACGGCATGAGAATCCGTGAAATCAGACGGGTAAAGGACGTGTTCCGAATTCGGACTCGTCTGGGTACTTACTGCTTGAAGGGCTACGATGTTCAAGTGGAAGAAGTCTTCTATATCGCCCGGGTCTTTGCCTGCCTGGACGAACGGGGATTTACCCGCAGTCCAAAAGTATACCCTACAACCGCGCTTTCGCCGGTCATGATCCATCAGGGCTCGGTGTATATGCTGACGAATTGGGTGCACGGAAGGCAGCCGGATTTTGGGTCAGCAGCGGATTTGAGGAAAGGTCTTCGCTCGCTGGCCAGGTTTCACGCTGCCGCCGAAGGCTTTCCCGCAGGGGAGGCCCCCGCCTCTAGAATACGTTATTTCGACTTGGAGAAAGATGTCTCGGATTATAAGGACCTGCTTGGGTGCTACGAAAATACACGCCACTTAGTCCCTCCTTGCGAAGAAGCGATCAGCCGGCTGCGAGAGCCCGCCGTTCTTGCGGCGATTACAGCGGAGCAGCAGGCATCTGCTTTTATCCATGGAGATTATAATTATCCCAACTTGATTAAAGACAAGCGGGGAAAGCTGCATCTGATTGACTTTGAAAACAGCTCACTGCATGTGCGAATGAAAGACTTAGCCCACATTCTCCACCGCAATTTCACCTGGAACGCTGGCGGAATGCTGCGCGCCGTCGAATACTACCAGCGGCACCGGCAGCTTAGCGCTCCGGATCTCTCCCTACTGCATGCACTGCTGTCTGCACCGTATCCCGTCGTCCGAAGCATCAAAATCGGCGGGATCCAGTCTGCCGCACGGGTCATCCCTTCTACAGACCGATTCATGCAATATCAAAAAGAGCTGGTCGCATTGCTCGCTTCCTCCTGAATGTCCCGGCCGTATTTACCCTTCATCCATCGGGAAAGCGCCCCCCGCTACACTTATTGGAACGGAGGGAGTCTGTGGCAAGGCCTCAGTCCGCCCCAGGCTCCGGATGATAGCGGTATGCCTCCAAGTCAATCCGCCCCTCGGCGTCAACCTCTACCCCCTCGCCCTTCAAATACAGAATTTGCAGCATGCGCGACTCCTCCTCTACAAGGGCGATCTCGCCTTTCGCGTTGATGACCCGGTGCCAGGGAAGACGGTGCTTCTTGCCCAAGGAATGAAGAATGCGCACGACCTGCCTTGCCGCTCTCCGGCTCCCCGCCAGCTCGGCGATTTGCCCATAGGTCATCACGCGGCCCTCCGGTATATTTTGAATAATGTGGATGACGTTCATCGTAAAAGGCGTCATTAGCTTCTCCAACCTCCAAAACGGGATTCATGCTTAAAGCGGTCGATCATATACTGATACGCCGGCCGCTTCCGGCTTTCCTGCAAAAATCCAGCCGTAACAGCAGGCTGCAAATCAACGACGGCTTTTCACTAGCACAACATCAACAAGACCGCCTCTAAAGAGGCGGCCTTGTTTGGGCTGCAGCGCTTGTACAGGTCGTTACTTCACCGGAATCCAAATTTCCGAATACAGGTCCGGACTGGAAGGATCCTCGTCTGTATAAACCTCCAGCTCTGCGGTGCCGGTATACTCGTAACCGCTGGACGGAAACCATTCGGAGAAAATCCGCTTCCAGGCGCTCTGCATCGCATCCGGCATCGGGCCGCGCACTTCGAACACGGCCCATTTGGATGCCGGGATGTCCAGCTTCTCCAAGCCTTCCGGCACCTCCTGGTCGCACTCGGTCGCAATCCAGTAGTCCATCTCCTCCGGTCTCACCGCGCTTTGATCGACGCATACGCCAAGCACGCCCTTGATTTGCCCGCTGTTCACGCGGAACAACAGGTCGTTGACCCCGTTCTGGTGAACCTCCTGCCACATCTTCGGAATCCCCTCGAGATTCTGGCCATTTTCACAGGAAAAGGCCCGTTTGACTCCAACGACCTGGAACGCTTCTCTCTCCACAATATGATATTTCACCGGTTCGGCTCCTTTCAGACTTACCTGGATGACCAGGCGGTTATAAAATTGCAGTTTCCCGATCCCTTTCCGCGCTTCCGTCGGGGTAACGCCGTGCTGCTTGCGAAAAGCTTTCGAGAACGCCTCGGGAGTGTCGTACCCGTATTTGCAGGCAAGGTCGATAATTTTGGTATCCGTCCCCGTCAGCTCCTTCGCTGCGAGAGACAGCCGCCTGCGCCGAAGATAATCGCCGATCGTAATGTCGGTCAGCAGCGTAAAGGTCCGCTGAAAGTGAAACGGCGACGAATGTGCCTGCTTCGCGATCTCCTCAATGGTAATGTCCTCGGAGAGGTGGTCCTCCATATAATCGATTGCCCGCTGCAGCGATTCTACCCATGCCATATATCCGATCACTCCTCGTAAGTCATCATAACCCCGTCATTCGCCAAAATCCTGTCATTCCGTGCTATTGCCGAACAGGTTGTCCGTTACATTCTTCCGTTAAACTTAAGTATACAACAGGAACACGGGGGTACAGCACTCCGTTTGGCGAAGGCAGCACAAATCAGGGAGCCCGGCTGTTTGGGAACTCCGCATAGAACGAACGTCAAATAAGCCCGAAACGCGAAGGTTTCGGGCTGCCATCGGATGTGGCTGATCATCAGGTACGCTCACCGTTCACTTTTATTTTCCCCATTTCAGGAACATGGCCAGTTTGCAGCAAGGGTCGGTTTCAACTAACGGGTCGACGGTAATCCCGATTCCGCTCGGAGAAAACTCGGACGAAATCTTCGACCTGCTGCTGATCGACTTCATCAGCCGGTCCACCTCCTGCTTGTTGCCGGCCTGGGCGGCTGTCATCACCTGAACGGCAAAGGCATGGTCCGACAGCCTGTTGAGAATTTTGTAGCCCTCCTCCATCAGCGAATAATATCCCTGAATGGACTGGTTGAGGGTATCGGTCTTGATCTGCGGGTATTCACGAATCCATGAATAGTAATAGGGCCGCGGGTAATAATGGGGACACCATCCACCGTATGAGGGATAACTCATGGCGTGATCTCCTTTCTGTAGGCACCGGTCGGTCCATTATATGCCGCGGCTGGGCAATGGTGAGAGGCGCCTATCCAAAGCGCTTGGTTTTATACCATTTGCTCTGCCTGCCCGTCACTTTATCGACGATCATCGACCAGAAGGCCAGCAGCGAAATGACCAGAAACAGCTGGGCATACGTAAAGTAAGACACACAGGACAGGATGAAGTTCCTGACGTTGCTCTGTCCGATATCGGTGGCCAGTGCCAGGTTGATCTGAAGAACATAAATGTAGTACATCAGAGCCCAGGCGATGACCAGATACACATACAGGTCACTGCTGAATTGGAACGGAGATACCGTATCCGGGTGAAAGAGCGCAATGATCTGGTACACGAGGTTGACGATAAAAATGAGGTCGGAAACGATAATCGCCACCATGAACCAAAAATAACTTGCGGCATAATAAAGCACGTGCAGCTTGATCCGCCAGCTGCTCCGATTAAACAGCTGGTGGATATTGTCCACGACCACCTTGTAATTCCCTTTGGCCCACCGCTGGCGCTGCCTCATGTAGACGTCGAGCCTTTCCGGCTCCTGCTGATAGGCTTCGGCCTGCGGTGCGAGCGCGATCAGCTGGTCGCGGCCCAAAATTTCGAAGGACACCGCCGTGTCTTCCGTGATGGCGTGCTCATCCCATCCCCCGATATCCTCCATAAGCGAGCGTTTGACGATAAAATTGGTCCCGGGGATCGTTCCCAGACCGAACAGCTCCCACAGACCGGTATGATGCACCCGTTGAATCGTGATCAGCTCCAGGTTGATGAATTGCGACAGCAGGTTCTGCCCGCGGTTGCGCGCTTTGTTCCGTCCGAACACCGCACCGTAGCGCTCTGGCTGCTCCATGGCTTTCTGGATCAGAAAGTAGAGGGCGTTATGCTCGGGTGCGGCATCGGCGTCATAGACGCAAATCCAATCGCCGGTGGCTTCCTTCAGCGCATCATTCAGAGCTCCGGATTTCCCGCCGGTGCCGGTTCTTTCCAAAATGAGCAGGTCCCTGTCTTTATAGCTGGTTCTGGCCTTCAGTGCCTTCAGCTTGTCCGCGGTGCGGTCGGTGCAGTTATCGGCGATCACGATGATCTGGACCTTGTCCGGGGGATAGTACAGCTGCAGAATATGCTCCACTGTCGCGGTAATGACCAACTCTTCATTATGGGCGGGGACCATCACCGTCACGGTCGGAAAATCGTCCATTTGCCCGCTGCGCACCAGAGCCCCCCGGTTTTGCCTGTACACAAACCGGATCGCCCCAGCCATGATGACAATCGACTCCAGCACGGCGATCCAGATCGATACGATCGACAGGAGCAGGATCACGTCAGCCACTGAAATTCCCCCGATCGTATTTTTTCTTGACTTTGGCCCGGAACATCAGCGTGGCGATTGTCAGCACCAGCACCGCTGCGGCAAAAAAGATGCTGACGCCGATACATACAGGTATAAACCACTGGGCATACGACATGCGGGCGCCCTCCTTTCTCCTTATACATACTCACCGATCAGATCGGTCTCCGTATTGCGCTCCAATGCGGCAATGACCGCATCGATATGTTCATACTTGCTGAACTGCTCCGGCTGGAACACGAGCGCCCCCGTGCGGACGACAAGCTTCAGCGGGCTCCCGCTCCGGTCGACGGCTTCAACATTCATCATAGCCTGCTTAATCCGGGCGGTGAGCTGCTGCAAATGCTCCTGATTCGTCATCGGATACAAGACCACAAAGCGCCCTTGGTCGATGAAAAATTTATAATCCTCGTAGCGGATCTGCTTCTGGATCGTGTGCGATAACTCGAGCAGCAGCCGGGCGTACCGCCTGGATCCGAGCGACTCTTTGACGAGCGGCAAAAATTCGATTTTAAACATCGCCATACAGAAGTCGTAACGCTGCGGATAACGCTTGGCGAGATTGGAGTGTTTGATGACGGCATCCTCCAGGGACAGCTTGTTCCCGAGGGACGTATCGAGGTCCAGCTGCGGGCTCATGTCCTTCAAATCCTCCAGCCGCTCGATCAGTCTCCGGTTGCGGATCAACCCGGAATGAATCACAGAGGCCAGAATCATGTTGGCGGGAACGAGCAGCAGCCATGAGAAAGATAAGATATCCACATGTGCATAAGTGTTCAGCCACACAAAATAACTCACAAGATAAAAGAAGACGGCCACCGCCGTGACGCCGACCGGCATAAAGAAGCCGATCAGCAGCGCAGCCAATGTCCCCAGACTGAACAGCAGCTCCGGAGTGGTATAAGCTTGATCTGCATATACCTTGATAAAAATAAGCAGCTCCTGAATCATGATGACAAACACAAGGATGAGATAGCCTGCTTCAATGCGTCGTGTCGGCGTTTGGTCTTTCATCGGCATCCTTCCTTTACAGCAGCTGCAGCAGCCAGAATTGGAATCAATTTCTAATTATTACCCCATTTACAGGCGATGTCACAAAAAAATACCCCCGCAAAGCGGCGGCTTTTTACTCAGCTGCCTTTGGACTCTGCGGGGGATTGAACTTCATATTTTTTTAAGTACGTGAAAAAATTATTCCGATGAAGAGAATGCCGACCTGTTAATGATCGTCCTTCCAAATGACCCGGTCCCCATAATGACTGCCCCAGTCGTACATCATCTTCAGCACCGGCATCAGCGAGCGGCCGTATTCGGTCAGCGAATACTCCACCCGGGGAGGGACCTCTGGATATACCTTCCGCGAAATCAGCTGATCGTCTTCCAGCTCCCGAAGCTGGTTGGTCAGCATTTTTTGGGTCACATTGGGGATCAGCTTCTTCAGCTCGCCAAACCGCTTCGTCCCCTCAAGCCCCAAATGCCACAATATAATCAACTTCCATTTGCCGCTGATCACGGCAAGGGTCAGTTCCTTCGCGCAATTAATTTCTTTTAAGTTGATACGGTCTTTGATTTCCGTTGCCACGCTGCCACCTCCTTCTTATAGGATACTACACGATTCGCTTTTTCGCTTGATGCAAAAAAGAACCATCCCTCGGTCTGCGACCTCCGGGATGGTTCCTGTTTGGATGGGTATCTTTTTCAGGTGAAGCTTTACTCCAGGTTGGCGTGTCTGCCGAACATCTGGGAGGAATCTTGACCCCGCTGCTCCATCAAGCGGAGAACGACGGCATCGTACAAAATGATCAAGGTTTGCTCAAACAGCGATCCCATCGGCTGTATGGTCACCTTTTCTCCGCTGCCCGCTGCCTGCTGTTCCTTCGGCGTACCCGGAAGACAGACCGGGAAATCGGACAACCGGCCCAGCGTGGAGTCCGGGTGAATGGTTGCGGTGACGACCGCTGCTCCGATCTCCTTGGCTTTCCTGGCCATCGTGACCAAGCTTTGCGTCTCGCCTGACCCGGACCCGATGACAAGCAGGTCCCCCGGGCCGATTCCGGGTGTCACTGTCTCGCCGACCACATATGCGGTAATTCCGAGATGCATTAACCGCATGGCCAGCGCCCGGCCCATCAGGCCCGACCTGCCGGCTCCCGCCACAAATACAGTTCCGGCTTCAAGAATCATGTCAGCCAACTGGTCCGCTTCTCCATTCGAGATACGGGCAATCGATCGCTGCAGCTCCTTCGTAATTTCGAGGGCATAATCGGCCGTGTTCATCTTAGACCTGACTGACCAGCTGCTTCATCTGCGATGCCGCAGCCCGCTTGTCATCCTGACCGGTGATTCCCCCGCCCACAATAACCAGATCCGGGCCGGCCGCAATCACCTGAGGCAGCGTACTCAGCTTGATCCCGCCGGCAATGGCCGTCTTGGCGCGGTTCACCACCCGTTTGATCGTCAGCAGATCTTCAAAGGAGCTGATGCCTGCCGCCTGATGATCGTACCCTGAATGCACGCAGATATAATCCACGCCCATTTGGTCAATTTCCTTGGCGCGCTGTTCAATATCCTTCACATTGATCATATCGACCATGACTTTTGTGTTTTGCTTTCTAGCTTCTTCCACGGCTCCGCGAATGGTGGAATCGTCTGAGACGCCGAGCACGGTAATAATGCTCGCCCCGGCCTCGGATGCCTTCATGACTTCGTATCCGCCGGCGTCCATGATTTTCAGGTCTGCCAGCACGCGCAGGGAAGGGAAGGCCTCTTTCAGTTCTTTCACCGCCCGAAGCCCCTCATTGATGACGATCGGCGTTCCGATTTCCACGATGTCTATATAATCAGCAACCTCGTTTACGATTTCCTTGGCTCCGGGAATATCGACAAGATCAAGTGCCAGTTGAAGTTCCATAATGCGTTTGTCTCCTTTATGATCGATTTGGTTCGTGAACCACAACCCCATTGTAGTAGCTCTATTTCGCTTGCGTAAGTAGGCACTTTATCGTAATGAAGTTACCTCGGCGTAACTATTGGACGTCCAAGAACACAAAAAAGGCCCCCTTTAGGGGACCTTCACGACCAAAAGTGTACGGCATCATGCTGGCCGGAGCAGGGCTTCTACGGCTCCTTTTTCCCGCCGTACCGCACGGCGTTATACCGCTCGATGAGCGTATGGACCGCTTCCGGCGCCATGCCGGTGAAGCTCTCTCCCGCCGCAAGCTCGGCGCCGTTCTCCGCAGGCGTACGGCTCGCCCGGAACGCGAATCCTTTCTTGACCGCACGGCGGATCAGGCTCTCGTAAGCCTGACGCGGGTCGCTGCCGCTGATATCCGGTTCCTTGCGGAAGCGGCGGGGCTTGGCGGCAACGCGGTCGATTCGCTCGACCTCATCCACAAAGTCCGCCGTCTCCTCGGAAATGTGCCGGATCTGGCGCAGCAGCCCGAGCCGGTAAGCGAGGCGCCGGACCCAGCTTCGGATGCGCTCCGGAAGCCAGCGCCGGAACAGCTTATACAGCAGCATCCCCAGCAAAACAAGGGCAGCCAGGCAAAGAATGCCCAGGACGGCATAGCCTATGACTTTCAGCCACATTGGGTGCTGCACCGGACCCTGATCCATTCCGGACAGATCGGGCATCATTGGATCGGCCGGTGCTTGCGGAGGCTGTTCCACAGACTGTCCGTCTCCTCCCAAGCCTTGGAGGAGAGACCGGAGGCCGTCCCGCAGGAAGAGGAAGATCGCACCAAGGCCCTTCCATCCGCTGAGCAGGGCGATAACGGCAATGACGATCCACGTCATCGAGCGGTTTGCCGTCAGAATCCGGCCAAACAGCTGACGGTCGGCCTGCTCGGCGTGCGAGGCGTCCCGGACCCGCTCGCCGTTCATGCGCAGCAGGAGGGCGAACAGCGTAATCATCGCCATTACGTACAGCGACGTGCGGTGCGGATGAAGGGCGCTGACCTGGCCGGCCGTAATGTAGAGCACAAGCGAGGCGCCAAGGCCGATCAGCGGCAGCCGCTGCACTGCTGTCTTCCACCACTGCTTGCGCCCGGCGATCAGCCCGCGGATCGCAGCCGCCAGCAGAGCCACAGCGGCCAGCGCCGCGGCGAGCCGCAGCCCGAACACGGCCAGGGGCAGCAGGACCGCGGCCGCCAGCGGGATCGGTGTCCACAGGCGGCCGCCCCCGCTGCGGGACTGCTCCCGGCCGGCCAGTACGCCTGCAGCGTGAACAACCCCGGCAAGCAGCCAGATGAGCAGCGGATGGAGCGGCATCGCATATGCCGCAAGCAGCACGGCCACAGGGTACAGCGAGGCGGACTCTAGCAGCGAGAAGTATAATGCTCCCCCGGCTCCCCGGTAACGGGCTTGCGCTTGCTGACGTATCATACCGCCGCCTCCCTCGCATCCGGCCATTCCGCAACCGATACGCGGTGACCTTTGTTCTCCAGTCCGTGGATGCTCTCCCGGACCGCTTCCGACAGATGGGCCGTTATGAGCAGATAGTCGACCGTCTCTTCCGACTCGCGCTCCGCTTCAAGACGCAGCATTTCGTGGAATGACATCCGCGTCTTCATATCCACACCGGCCATCGCCTCCAGCACGTTCTCCAAATGGGCCGTGCCGTAATCCGGGTCGAGCCGGAGCATGGCCTGGCTCTCTGGATTAACCGACGCATTATGGGTGAAACCGGCGGCCATACCCTGGTGGATCAGCGAAGCCGCACAGGTAGCCGCATAGGACAGCGCATCCTCGACCATCTCCGGCCGGGTCACCACGTTCCACATCTGCTCGGACACCTCGATGTTCAGGCAGATCATGACCCGCGGATCGGCGGTATAGCCGTGCTTATGCACCTGAAGCTCGCCTGTTCTGGCGGTGGCTTTCCAGTGGATCCGGTTCATCGGATCTCCCGCGGCGTATTCCCGGATTCCGGTAATGAGGAATGGATCCTCAACGACCCAGCGCCGCACCGCGAGCTCCCCCTGCCATGTCTTCCAGGAGGAAGGCAGCCGGTCATCGCCAAGCAGCTCCGGGTAAACGACAAGCCGTTTGCTGAGCGTAATTTGCCGTGACGGGGTGTAGACCGCAAACAGGTCCCCGCCGGTCATCGTGGCCGAGTCCATCCGATAGATCCCCCGGCGGGTACACTGGATTTGATGCGTCCGGGTAATCCGTGTCCGGGGACGGAGCATAAATAAACTCGTATGATTCTGATAGATATTCCCCTCGCTGATCGAGGTTTCCCGGCTGCGCTTAAACATCAGGGACGAAGGAAGCATCGCTTCCAGGCGCAGCCAGGGCACCGGAAACATTTTGCCGTTTTCGATCACCTCGACCATTTCGATCCGGTCTCCCACGTAACAGGTTTCCGTGCTGAAATGGCGCTCGTACGTCAGTCTTCGCAGCGATCCCCTGCCCAGGATCAGGCCCTGCAGCACCAACACGCCGCCGCAGGCCAGAAGCAGCCACAGCATCGCCATTATCTCACGCCGCTTTCCAGTCCCGCTTCGCTGGGAACTGCGATCTGATCCAGCACCTCAAGCAGAATGCGCCGGGCGGCCTCATGCTGCCCGCCGTAGCGCTTCTTGAGCACCAGTCTGTGAGCGCAGACCGGCTCCAGCAGATGCTTGATGTCATCGGGAAGTACGTACTCCCGTCCATTCAGCGCAGCATAAGCCTGCGCCGCGCGCAGCAGCGCCTGGGTTCCGCGGGGGCTGATGCCAAGAGCCACTTCCGCATGGACGCGGGTCGCTTCGGCCAGGGATACGATGTATCCCATCAAGTCCTCGCTCACGTTCACCTGCGTGCACAGCTGCTGGGCTTCCAGCACCTCGCCGGCTGTTGCCGTGCGCTCGGCCCGCTCTGCCGTTAAGCCGGCCGGTCCCTGCGTCCGCTTCAAAATCTCCTTCCCTTCCGCTGCGGATGGGTACCCCAGCTTCATGCGGATCATAAAGCGGTCCATCTGGGCTTCGGGCAGCGGAAACGTGCCCTGGTTGTCGACCGGGTTCTGGGTGGCCAGCACCATAAACGGCCGCTCCAGCGCCATCGTCTGACCATCAATGCTGACCTGCCGCTCCTCCATACACTCCAGCAGGCTGGACTGGGTTCTGGGCGTGGCCCGGTTAATTTCATCCGCAAGCACGATCCGCGAGAACAGCGGCCCCGGGCGAAACTGAAACTCGCCGTCCTTCTGGTTGTAGAAATGGATGCCCGTCAAATCCGACGGCAGCAGATCGGGGGTAAACTGAATCCGTTGAAAGCTGAGCGACAGGGACGCCGCCAAACTTTTGGCAAGCAGCGTTTTACCGGTACCCGGCACATCCTCCAGCAGCACATGTCCTGACGCCAGCAAGGCCGTTAGCAGCAGTTCCACTTCTCCCTCTTTGCCGACAATGACTCTCCCGATATTCTCTTTCAGTTTCACAGCCAACTCGCGAACTTGATTCACCTGCATTGCATTCCCATCCTCTCCTGTATGACTGCCCGCGCTTTAGGCAAAGCAATCTACGGTTTATGATTAAAGCGTTTACAAGTGTCTTTGATACCCCCGGCAGACTGGACCTTTACGCCGGGAACGGTTCAGCTACAGATCTTCCGGCAGGCCGTTCTCTATGACCGGACGGTTTTGCTATATTTTATCACCGACAGAAGCATTAATCACCTATCAGGGGTAAAATCCGGCTAAATCGATTGAACTAACGTTTTGCTTGATCTTCCTGTTATAACAGCCCAATAGAGGCCTATAACATTCATTTCTTTAGTTCATTCTATATCAAACGCCCTATTTTTTGCCCCTCCAAGACAGTTGTCCCTCACAAAATCCGGCAAACATCACTAGGATGAACCATACCACAGACAAAGGATGGTTGATATGAGGAGGTATCTTAGAAGCCACGGTTGCGGTTATGCCCGCCGGCATATGGCAAGACGACTGAAGAGGCACTCTCGTTCACGGTCACAGGGCAAGCTCATCGTCAGCATCGTCCGAGGCGAAAAACGGCTGACGACCAAAGTTCCGCTCCGCAGGTTCGATAAGTTCGTGTTTGTCATTAACGATCAATTTACCAACGCCCCGAATACGACGCAGATCGCCAGCGGTGCAGGCCACAGCAGCGCGTCGGGAAGCAACGCGGCCATCGGTTCCCCCAATACGGACCAGCAGGTCAGCGTCGGGGCCGGAGGCACCGCCGATAACATCAGCATCCTCCGCGAGCCCGCTCACGCCTGCCGCGGTAAGCGGAAACGCTCGCACCGCCGGAAGAAGGAAGCCATCTTCGTTCTGAATCACCAGCGGGTTCAAATGCCGGAGGGAAGCGAGGAGGCTGCCGCCACCCAAATTGCCAGCGGCTCCGGCACACACAGCACGAGCGGCACCAACTCCACCATCGACAGCCCCTGCACCAGACAGCAGGACTCGGTCGGCGGAGGACCCGGCGCTAGCGGCATGAACAAGTTTATGAAGAAGAAAAAACGGAGTCACCATATCCGCCGGCATTATTAAGGAATACAGCTCAAATCCAAGTCGTTGACGGCCGCCGCGCCAGAACGTATGATGACGCTTAGAGGTGATTGATGTGAACACGCTGCTCATTCTGGGCGGAATCATGATGTTCTTGGCCGTGGCTATCGGCGCATTCGGGGCGCACGCCCTGAAGGAAAGACTCGACGATAACCGGCAGAAAACCTATCAGACGGGAGTCCAATATCATTTGGCTCACGGACTTGGCCTGCTGTTGATGGGCCTCTATGCCCCATCCGCCGCACAAGCGGGCACCATCCAGCTCGCAGGATGGCTGCTGTTTGCGGGAATTCTGTTATTCTCGGGAAGCCTGTACGCGCTGAGCGTGACCGGTATCCGCAAGCTGGGGGCGATTACCCCGATCGGCGGGGTGGCCTTTTTGGCGGGATGGGTCGTATTCATCGTGGCTGTGGCTGGTTGACCGGTTGAGGATATGGATGTTTCGTATAAATGCCCCTAGGCATGACAAAAGCCTGCAGATTTGCAGGCTTTTTCGTGTTATGCATGTTTTAAAAAGGAGGTACCCTCCTGTAAAACAGGAGGCCGGCCTCAGCCGTTTACCGCGCTGGCCTGGCCCGCGCCTCTGCCGTTTTCCTTACGGATTTGCTTGCTGCGCAGCTGTCCGCAGGCCGCGTCAATATCGGTTCCATGCTCCAGCCGGACACTGACGCTGACCCGGTTCTTCTTGAGCGTGTCATAGAAAGCCAGGATCGACTCCTGCGCGCTTCTCTGATATTGGCTGTGCTCATCGACCGGATTGTACGGGATCAGGTTGACGTTGACCAGCTGTCTGCGGTCACCGATCAGCTCCGCCAATTCAGCCGCGTGTTCCCTGCCGTCATTGACGTCCTTGAGCAAAATATACTCGAGCGTCACTCTGCGCTTCGTTTTGGCCAGATAGTAATCCATGGCCCCCAAAACTTCCTCAATCGGATAAGCCTTGTTAATCTTCATAATCCGGGTTCTCAGCTCATTGTTCGGCGCATGCAGCGAAATCGCCAGGTTCACCTTCAAATCGCGGTCGGCAAATTCCATGATCTTTGGAGCCAGGCCGCTGGTCGATACGGTAATATGGCGCCCGGCAATCGCCAGCCCTTTGCGGTCCTTAACCACATTGATGAAGTCGACCATGTTCTCGAAATTATCAAACGGCTCCCCGATGCCCATCACGACAATATGGCTGACGAGGTCGCCCGGCTTGTTCTGGTCCAGGAACAGCTGCACCTTCATGAGCTGCTCCACAACTTCCCCGGCGGACAGGTCCCGGCTTTTCTTCAGCAGTCCGCTCGCGCAGAAGCTGCAGCCGATGTTGCAGCCGACCTGGGTCGTCACGCAGACGGAAAGGCCGAACTTATGGCGCATCAGCACCGTCTCGATCAGGTTGCCGTCCTGCAATCGGAACAGAAACTTGACCGTCCCGTCGGCCGACTCCTGTTTCACATGCTCTTCGAGCGTCTGGATAACGTAATGCTCCGCAAGCAGCTTCACGCAGTCCGGATTGGCATCCGTCATATCGGCAAAATCGGTGACCCGTTGTACATATAGATAGTCCCACACCTGAGAGGCGCGGAATGGTTTATGTCCATAATCAAGCAGCCATGCAGACAGCTGATCGAACGTTAATCCATAGATGGATGGTTTGTTCATCGTTTTTCCTCTTTTCAAAAGCTTTAAATGCATACTCTCTCTACTTTACCAGATCCGGCAGGCAATCTGTCTATTATTGTCCCAAATTTTTTTTGTTAAAACAAGGGATGCAGCGGGAATTTAGCCACGGATGGGGGCTGCTGGCTCCGACATTACGGCGTCCTGTTGAAAAAGAACGATGATTTAAAAATCAGTGCCCGATTTTCGGCGGCGGAGATCTGCAGGGCTGGTCTATAATAAGAATAAAGGATGATGAAAAAAAGGAGGCCGGTCATGATTACGGCTGAACATAAAATGGAGTATTATCAGGCGCTGCTCGATAAAAAGTCGGAGTACGAGGGGATTTTCTATGTCGGGGTCAAAACGACGGGAGTGTTCTGCCGCCCGACGTGCCCGGCCAGAAAGCCCAAATATGAAAACTGTGAGTTTTACGAGACCGCGCAGGAGGCGCTGCTCGCTTCTTTCCGGCCCTGTCAGCGCTGCCGCCCGCTGTCCCATCCGAATCACGTTTCGCCGGTCGTCCAGAAGCTGGTCGAAGCCGTCGAGACCTATCCGGAAAAACGGTGGAAGGAACAGGACTTTGATGAGCTCGACATCGATGCCTCAACGGCGCGGAGGCAGTTCAAAAAACGGTTTGGCATGACCTTTGTGGAGTATGCCCGCGCCCGCCGCATGGGGCTGGCATTCAAGCAGATCCGGTCCGGCCAGGCGGTGATCGACGCCCAGCTGTCGAGCGGGTATGAATCCGGAAGCGGATTCCGGGACGCCTTCTCCCGCATCATGGGGGCGGCTCCGGCTAAATCCGCAGACAGCCGCATCCTGCGCGCGGCATGGATCGATACGCGCCTCGGTCCGATGGTCGCGATCGCCGACGAGGAGGCGCTGTATCTGCTGGAGTTTGTGGACCGGAGGGGCCTCGAGCGGGAAGTAGAGCGGCTGCGCCAGCGGACGAAATCGGCGATCATCCCGGGCGTCACCGCTCCCATACGCTCCATCGAGCAGGAGCTGACGGCTTATTTTGACGGGAGTCTGTCCGTATTCACCACACCGCTGCATCTGATCGGCTCTCCGTTCCAGAAGTCGGTCTGGGCGCAGCTGGTGCAAATTCCGCCGGGCGAGACCCGTTCCTACTCCGGGCTGGCCGGGGCTCTCGGCAAACCGAAGGCCTTCCGGGCTGTGGCCCAGGCTAACGGCGCCAACCAGCTGGCCCTTGTCATCCCCTGTCACCGCGTTATCAATGCGAGCGGCGACTTGGGCGGTTACGGCGGTGGACTGACGCGTAAAAGCTGGCTGCTTCAGCATGAGAAGCAGTTTCTTTCAAACCAGCGGCAGCATTGATCCGGAGCGTTCCCTGCTTATATAAAGGCACGCCGATTACGAAAAACAGGAGTCCCCTTGAGGTCCAACGACCGCTCGGGGACTCCTGTTTGCTTTGTCTGCGCATGCTTTGCCTATGCCTGCTGCTCCCCGCCGCTGCCCGTAAGCACGAGGCTGGCGGAAGCCGTCTCCTGGCCGTTGACCAGCAGCACGATCCGGTGCTCGCCCGGATAATGGCGGCGCGTCGTCAGATCGGCCCAGGAATGGGTTCGCGTCCCCGACAGGCGGGAGCCTCCGGGTACGGTCTTATCCGACAGCAAAAACGCTTTGCGTGATATTTTGCCGCGGGCTTTGACAAAGTCGATCCCGTATTCCACCCGGATATGGGCCGGCTGCCCGTCCCGCACGCGGATTTCGTAGTAAAGCTCTGTGCTGCCCCCGACCGCGACCTCGGACGGCTCTACCGTCAGCGAAGCGGCGGACGCCAGCGGTTCCTCCGCAGATGACTCCGCATAGCCGAACAGAGCCATCGCTTCCGGATGGGACTTCTTGATCAAGGTCCGGCAGCCGTGACGGATAATCCAATCGGTATGCGGATGAGTACCTTTCCAGCGCCGCGCTGTCTCCAGCACCACGTCAGAATGGTCCTTCGCGATGTCGTTCAGGTTGTTGGCGACGCTCTTGCGGACATAGAGCGACGGGTCCTGCTTCAGCAGCTCCAGCACGGGCAGCACCGGCGCCGGATCCTTCTTGAACATCGGCAGGGCCTGTCCCCACGGCAGCCGCGGCCGGCTGCCTTCGCTGGCCAGACGCCGGACATGCTCGTCCGGATACTGCGCCCAAACCGTCATCTGGCGCATCATCCGTTCCGGGTCCCGCAGCAGAAAGGGCCTGACGGCAAACTCCGCCGACGATTTGGACGTGAAGCGCTCGAGCGCCTTCATTGAAAGGTCCCAGTGCTCCGGCGCCTGCCCGAACACTTCCACGAAATCGGGAAAGAACAGGTACGGAAACCCCGCACAGTGTTCGTCGATCGCGAAGAGCACCTCCAGCGCCTCTTCATATCGGGCGGGCAAGTGATCGCCCAGCTTTTCGCTGATCCGCCGCATACGGGCTTTCAGCTCAAGTTCCTGCCATGTGTCGTCCATGACATCTTTGACAAACTTATCTGTATCAAATGCGGCGTGGGCCGTATGAACCTTCGCCCCGAACCCCCGTAAAAATTCCTCATTGTATACTGCCTTCAGCTCAGCCATCAGCAGACCTCCTCCTGAAGTTATTATAGTAAGCCGCAGCGGAGGAGGAAATCAACACTCCAAGTCGTCTTACCGGCCTTACGGCTCCTTCGATTCAATCAAGCGATTCAAGTGCCGGAGTTTTACTCAATGATCAATTCGTTGAGGCCATGCTTTCGATCAGTCTGCAGCCAGCTGCTGCCGGATGTGGTCCGCTGCCTCCTCCCAATATGCCTTCATCTGCTCACGCTGCTGCATATCCGTCAGCTTTTCCTGATGGAAGCTGATCGTCGTTCCCGTCTTGGCCTCCAGCAAGCGGATCTGGACCGTGGAAGGATGGGGCCAGCCGGGCCGCTGCCAGGTCAAGCGGATTTGCTCCCCGGGTTTGACGACCCGAATCTCGCCGTGGTTTCCTTCCTTGGACGTATACGTCGTTCCCGGCTTGAATTCAAGGGCCGGAAGTTTTCCAAGCCATACCATCATACCCTCCGGGGAAGTCAGCAGCGACCACGCCGCCTCCCGTGATACCGGAAACGTTCTCCGGACGCCGACCTGAAACCCGGCAGCGGCGGTCAATCCCACGGGCTTCGCTGCATCATCCGCAGTGGGTACCGCCAGCTTGCTTGTTGATTTGCTCATTGTCACCGCTCCTCGCAATGTAAAAAATAGTTGCTTGGCCTGCCCCATTTGATTGAGCATCCCGTCCCGCCACCCGGCTCCTTCTCTCGCTCTTAAATCCGTTCGTTCATCGGAGTCAGGGCATCGACGAACAATGCGATGCTCGTCTGCAGAAACTGCTCTTGGGACACGGCTGTAATCAAATCCGCGTTGTGCAGACGGGAAATGAAGGCACCGTAATTCATCCACATAAAAGCCATAGCCTGCGCCTCGGAATCTATGGCCTTCACCTTCCCCTGCCGGTGCATTTCCTGGAAGTACGCCGTCAGCAGCTGCTGCAGCTGCCGCGGATGATCCTGCGCCCGGTCGCGCAGATCGGACAGCTCCGCGCTGCGCAGCATGACCAGCACCAGCTTCCGGTTCCGGTTCATGATGTCATGGTAGGCACGGGTTATCCGCAGCAGATCTTCACGCAAGCTCCATGTCAGCCGGGTGGAAAACAGCTCCTCCATCTCGCCCGCATAATGAAAACGGTCGATCGCCTGTTCCAGCAGCTGCAGCTTGGTGCCGAATTGGCGGAACAGCGTCATCTCGCTCACCCCCGCCGCTGCGGCAATTTCCTTCGTGGTTACTCCCTGATATCCCTTCTCGGCCATCAGGTCAATCGCGGTCAGCATCAGTCTGTCCCGGTTGGTCGTTGATTCCGTCATTGTGTCAGCATCCTTTGGAGTCGTCATCCGGATAATGTTAGTAATCACTAACATTCCGTTGATTCATTGTAAAACCTCCACGCGCCCGTTGTCAATAACTGGGATATAACAAAAAGATGACTTTTCCCATTAAAAACAATCCTATCGCCAATTCGTCCGAGCCTTGAGCCAAAGCTTCGCATTTATAAAATCGTGAAAAATACGCATTGACTTTGACACTATGTCAACCTTTTAAGATGGGTAGGAAAGGAGATGAGAACATCCTATGAGGGAAAATAAACAAGGGAATCCGCTGGGGCAGGAATGGAAACAAACTGAGGGGCATCTTTTACCGGTGAGCGTCATCGGGCTAGGCATGATGGGGTCGGCGCTGGCCCAAGCCTTTCTGAAGGAGGGCCGCCGGACTACCGTCTTAAGCGGACCTTCGTTCGAAGTATAATAAGTTTCCAAATTCAACGAAAAGCAGGGTGATTAGCACATGTTTACTAGTTTGCATCAATTTATCGATGAGTGGAAAATGGAAGCGGCCCTCACACAGAAGGTCCTCCAAGTCCTGACGAACGAGTCTCTTCAGCAACAAGTGGCTCCAGATCATTTCACTTTGGGGAAACTGGCGTGGCATATAACACTATCGGTTCATTACTTTTTGTCCGCAGCGGGGCTGGAATTCCAAGCGGAAGGAAATTGGCTGGAATTCCAAGATCAAGGAAAAGATAGCGATCAACCAACATCGGCAGCTTCCATCACAGAGGCCTATGATCGGACGAGCCGTGCGATGCTGGATGCGCTGCAGACGCAATGGAACGATGTGACGTTAAGCGAAACCCGGAATATGTGGGACACGATAGTACTACCCATTTCTGCAGTGTTGCGTTTGCTGATCCAGCACCAGGCCCATCATCGTGGACAAATGTTCGTGCTTATGCGTCAAGCCGGATTGGTGGTACCTGGCGTTTACGGCCCCAGTCGCGAAGAGCGGCAGCAGAGAGGTCGGAATGCAGGGCCTAAAGCTTAAGCTCGAGCATTTATGACGTGCTCATTAAAGAAATTATCCAAAGGTTGATGAAATCCAGCTTTGTAAGCAATGCTGACAATACCGTACAGTACGTTGAATATTTAGGCGAAATGACAGAGCGTCCTTCCCATTATATCCATTAAAAAAATAAGGAGGCCGTGTACAATGGCACAAGAACGTACCGGTGTAGCAACAGCTCAAGGCAACCCGCTTACTTTAGTAGGACCTGAACTGAAGGTCGGAGACAAAGCCCCTGACTTCAAAGTTAGCAAAAATTTGTTAGAGCAAGCATCCTTGGCTGATTATGCCGGGAAAGTCAAACTAATCAGTGTCGTTCCTTCCCTGGACCATACAGGTGTATGCGACGCTCAAACCCGGCGTTTTGACGAGGAAGCCGCAAAGCTTGGCGATAACGTGGTTGTCCTGACCGTCAGCGTGGATCTTCCTTTTGCACAATCCCGTTGGAGCAGTGCTGAAGGCATTGACAATGTAATCATTTTATCCGATTATAAAGACCGCAGCTTTGGCCAATCATACGGCGTTCTCATTAAGGAAATTCAATTGTTGATGAGATCCGTTTTTGTAATCGATGCTGACAATACCGTTCAATACGTTGAGTATGTGGGCGAAATGACAGAGCACCCTAACTACGAAAATGCAGTTGCTGCCGTTAAAGCTCTCGTTTGAATACAACTTCCATTAGAAAAACGTCTATCGACGTACCTTCAAAGAAGACAGACCGCGTTTAAAGGTAATTTTTCTTGCAATATCAGGAGCAACGGCTCTGAAGTTTACACTTTGATATTATAAAAAGAACAGCGGAGAAGCCCGGCTTCCCCGCTGTTCTTTTTGCTAAATAAATCAAAGCCTGAACACGAATGCAGCCGATACATTTTTGTGTGCTTCATATCTATCGTTCATTCATCCATCGTGTACATGCCATCCGTTTATCCATATTGTAAATCGGCCCTTCCTTAACCCTTTTTGTTCATATAGATTGGTTTGATTGCTCGGCTGAGTTGCTCACTGTTCCTTTCAACGTTCTCTGGCGTCTCATTTGTTCAATACGCTGCTCCAATTTCAGCTGTGCAACAGTGAGCGCTTGAATTTGCTGTAAGATTTCTGCATGTTTTTCCTCATAGGCACCGAGCAACTCCTCACAGAAATCATCGCTGTCGTAGGCATCATAATTCTCATGACAATTCAATATTCCATTAATTTCCCTCGTCGACAGACCGATGTCTAAATAAATCTGTATCGTTTTGATCCGTTTAACATCAGATTCGTCGAATTCACGATAATCATTATCCATACGTTTTGCTGTCAACAGATTTTTCTTTTCGTAATATCTGATCGATCGAGTGCTGGCACCGGTCGCTTTGGATAGCTGGCCTATTTTCAAGGTATCGCCCCTTTCATTCAAGCAGATTCCCAATGTCCATACCCATCATCTGAATGTTGGGTCGCCGTATTTTTTTGATTAGCGACAGCTCCTGCTCAAAGGAATCCTTTTTCCACTATTCCCCCCATTATACTGCATCGTTGTCTACGCAGACAGCGCCTCACCCACTGCACTGCGATATACGACAAGTCCTTTTGTTCATTGCGTGATTTCAGGTATATCGGCAATATACCAGCTTTAAAGGATCGCTGGAATTGAACTCTACTGCTTTTGCATCGTTCCCCAATAACATGTTAATGTTGAGGCATCTGCCCCAAAATCCCAATAACTGGATCTCAATAAACTGTAGAATCGCATATCAGACACTTCATTCTGACAACTCTCCATGAAAAAGAGGTGATGATGATCGCTGCATTCGTGAATAAGGAAGCAATAGCCTTGTCGCATATTCTTTGGATCGGCGGCCCTCCGGATTGTGGTAAAACGACGGTTGCAGACCTGCTTGGCTCAACATACCAGTTACAGGTATACCACTTCGACCGGTATGAAATGGATCATATCCGTCGCGCGGATCCTGAGCGGCATCCCGCATTGTTCGCGTTAGGAGCCAAACTTGCGGATTTGGATGAGAAGGCGTTTCTGGAATGGTTATGGCTGTCATGCACGCCAGCGGAAATGGCTGCCAATGGAAAATCGGTTTGGTTGGAGCGGCTTCCCATGGTTATTGAAGATTTGCGTGCCATGTCCGCGGATCGTCCCATCATCGCAGAGGGGCCCGGCTTTTTTCCGGAAGCGCTCCTCCCTTTATTACCAGATCCCCAACGAGCCATATGGATGGTGCCGAGCGAACCCTTCCAAAGGGATTCCCATCATCGGCGTCTCAAGGGGCAGCGGCGTGCCGAAGTTCTGGATGACCATGAGCTTGCCCAGCAGAACCACATCGAACGTGACCTGCTGTGGGCCGAGCAGTACAGACAGTCTGTAAAGGAACGGGGACTGCCCCTCATTGAAGTAGACGGCTCCAAAGGACCGGAAGAAGTCGCTGCCGAAGTCGAAGCCTATTTTAAAAAACTTCTCCCGCCTCCAAATGAGCAGCTGTGAATGGTTCCGCTTGATACACGGGGGTCGTCCAGTAAAGGGCCCGATCCCTGTGTATATTTACCTTTTCGGGGAGGGTTCCGCATGATTCGGTTTTGTTATGTATTGTGGACAGGCCTGTCTCTGGCCTTGTGCGCTTTCGGCCTGCTTGCCTTCTGGCCATGGTACGGTCCGGAGCAAGAGTTTCCCTTGTTTCAGGATATCGTCACGGTCATGTTGTTCCTGAACTCTGTTTCGATTTTGTGCTACTCGCTGCTTCTGCAAGCCGTTTCCAGGTTAGTTGCAGCATATTGGAAGCCGCGGCCTGGGGTCCTGCCTCTTGTATGGTATGTTCTGGTGTCCTGCCTATTGCTGTTCTATCTGAATCATAAAAGCATATCGGCCCGGCCGACGCTGATTCTGCTTCTCTCGGTACCCGGCCTGCTGCACTATTGGATTTCCACCATGCTCCGTATTTTGGCATCCGTCCCGAAAACCCACAGCGATCCACGGGACGAGGATCACAAATTCCTTTGACCGCACTCTCCAAACCCTGACATATTGTTGTCAGCGTTGATGGCTATACTGAGGATATAAGAACGTATAGACCATGAACCTTAAGGAGGCGCTGCCGTCGTGACCGAGCCGATGCCCAAGCCAACCGATACATCCCTTTTTACGAAAAATGTTCCCCAGGTACTCAGCCGCCGGGCCTTGAACCGGGCCCTGCTCGAACGGCAGCTCCTGCTGCGCCGGGCAGAGATGCCGGTGCTTGACGCGCTGCGGCATCTGGCCGGCATGCAGGCCCAAGCCCCGATCCCGCCGTATTACGGCCTGTGGGCCCGGCTGGATGGCTTCCGGCACGAGGAGCTGTCCCGGCTGATCGAGACGCGTCAGGCCGTGCGCATCGTGATGATGCGGTCGACGATCCACCTCGTGACGGCCGAGGACGCCCTGGCGCTGCGCCCGGTCCTTCAGCCCGCGTTGGACCGCGGCCTGAAGGGAGGCTACGGCAAGGAGCTGGCCGGCCTGGATACCGGTGCGGTCGCCGCAGCCGGCCGGGCCCTCGTAGAGGAGGCCCCGCTGGCCTATGGCGAGCTCGGCGCCCGCCTGCAGGAGCGCTGGCCGGACCGCAGCCCGGCCGCGCTCGCCAACACGGTGCGCACGCTCGTGCCGCTCGTGCAGGTGCCCCCAAGGGGCCTGTGGGGCGCCAGCGGCCAGGCCCTGCACACCACCGCGGAAGCGTGGCTGGGCAGCCCGCCCGCGGCAGCTTCCAGCTCCGGACTCGAGGAGCTGGTCCTGCGTTACCTGGCCGCCTTCGGGCCGGCCTCGGTCAAGGACATCCAGGTCTGGTCCGGGCTGACCCGGCTGAGCGACGTCATCCGCCGGCTCGGGCCAAGTCTGCGGACCTTCCTGGATGAAAAGGGCGTCCTGCTGTACGACCTGGCGGACGCCCCCCTGCCGGCGGAGGATACACCCGCACCTCCGCGCCTCCTCGGCGAATTCGACAACATGCTTCTCTCCTTCGCCGACCGCTCCCGGATTATGGATGAGAGCTACCGCCGCCGCATCTTTACGGTGAACGGCATCATCCGGGCAGCGGTGCTCGTCGACGGCTTCGTTTGCGGCATGTGGAGCCTGGAGCGGAACAAGCAGTCCGCCGAACTCGTGATCAAGCTGTTTGAGCCTATCTCGGACACCGATCAGGAGGCATTGGCCGACGAGGGCCGCCGCCTGCTGGATTTCGCCGCAGCGGATTGTCCGAACCGGGGAGTTCACTTCAACCTTTCCGAGCTCTAACACCGAAGCCTAGCTAGTGGTTGCTGTAGTGTGTCTTCTTTGAAAAACAAAGGGGAGCACGACGGCCCTTAATGAACGAATTGACTCCCCACATGGAAACCGCCCCGCAACTTTCCCGTTCGCATCCGAGCATTCCCACGTCTCCCATATTCCAGCCCGAATGGCCTGCCCATCCCGGGCTTTTTCGCATGTTAGCAAGAACGGTCAAAACGCACCCTCTCCCATCTGCTATGCTGATATCAAAGGAGGGGCACGCTGGTGTATTCAAATCAGATTCAACACAGCATCCGGTTCATGGAGGAACAGCTTCACGAGCCGCTGACACTTGAGCAGATCGCTGCACAGGCCGGATTCTCGCCGTTCCATTTTCACCGTCTGTTTCGCAGGGAGACCGGGCTGAGCATCGCGGAATATTTGCGCAGCCGCCGGCTGTGTCTCGCCTCGCGGATGCTCCTGTACTCGGAGGAGCCGATCATCGGCATTTCGCTGCAATGCCATTTTGAGAGCCAGGAGGCGTTTACCCGCGCCTTTAAAAAAATGTACGGCATGCCGCCAGGGCGATACCGGAAGATGTTCAGCCTTCATGCCCAGGCCCATGCCGCTCAAGGAGGAGAAAGGAACATGATTGAGGAATCGATGGTAAAAGGCTGGGTGCTGAGCGGCAGCCACCCGCATCAGTATGAAATCGGCCTGGACCGTCACAACGTCCATCAAGGGAACGCCTCGGGTTATTTGAAAGCCGTCACCCCGGAAGGCCCGAACGTGTTCGCCACGATGATGCAGCAATTTAAAGCCGATCGGTACCTGAAACGCAGAATGCGCTTCTCCGGCTTCGTCCGGACAGAAGGGGTTACCGAGTTCTGCGGATTGTGGATGCGGGTCGATAATCAAGCCGAGGACGTGCTTCGGTTTGACAATATGAACAACCGCCGGATTGTGGGCGACACGTATTGGAACCATTACGCCATCGTGCTTGATGTCCCGGACAATGCCGCGACGATTTCGCTCGGCGTGCTGCTGATGGGACCGGGGCAGGTATGGGTGGACAGCTTCCGGTTTGATGAAGTCGACGAGAGCGTACCCACCACGAATTTGGAGGTCGTCTACGAGCTCCGGGACGAGCCATCTAACCTGACATTTGAAGAGTGACATCTAATATACAGTAAGGGAGGGCCCTCAGGCCCTCCCTTACATATTTCCGTCCGCTTCGGAGGCGGTATCCTCCTTGGCGGCATTCGCCTTGAATTCCATATGCTCAAAACCCCAGCTGCACATATCGTGGAGCACGGATCTTAGCGACTCCCCATGTTCCGTCAAGGAGTATTCTACCTTGGGAGGAACCTCCTGATATACCCTCCGGTGGATCAATCCATCCTGCTCAAGCTCACGCAATTGGTTGGTCAGCATGCCCTGTGTAATATGGGGAAGTTGTCTGCGCAGCTCCCCGAACCGTTTCGTCCCCTGGTGCAGCAGTATAAACAAAATGAGCGGCTTCCACTTGCCTCCGATCGCCTGCAGCGTCGTGATGATTCCTCCCGTGTTTCCCGTCCCGTGGTCCTTACTCATCTCGCTAGCCCTCCCCTTTCCTACCGAAGCGGCAGTGCTGTCTTTGCTGCCATTGTACCAGAGTACACGGAATGGTGACAGTACTCTTTTAAATCGTACATAGTATGATTTTTCGTACTACTCGGCAATACGCTGTCCTGATCCAGAGTACGGTTTGCAAGACTTAGTCTGTTTAAAATGCGTACTTTTCAAAGCGGCGGTCTTGAACAATACTGGGGGTGCATCATTCATACCGCATACCACCCGAAAGGATGATTTTGAAATGAAAACCATGGTCATTGTATCCCACCCGGATCTGTCCAAGTCCAGAGCGAACCATGCGCTTCTCGAAGCTCTGCCGAAGCATACCGATATCCACGTCCGCGATCTGTATCAGGAATATCCGGATTGGCAGATCGATGCGGACCGTGAGAAGCAGCTGCTGCTTGCTTACGACCGGATTGTTCTCCAGTTCCCTTTTTATTGGTACAGCTCACCACCACTTCTCAAAAAATGGTTTGACGATGTACTGACTCCCGGCTGGGCTTACGGCCCCGGAGGCGAGCATTTAAAGGGCAAAGAATTCATCGTCGTCACTACCGCGGGCGGCACAGATAAGTCATTTCAGGCCCGGAGGAGACAACTGGTTCACGATCAGCGAGCTGTTAAAACCGATCCACCTTACGATTGCCCACTGCCACGGCACCTTCCTCCCCCCGTTCGTGGTGTACAATGCCAACCGGGCCAGTCAGGAGCAATTGAAGGCAGAAGGCATCCGGTACGCCGAGTATATCCAGACGCCTTCGCCTGTACTGGTTCACTAAACCGTCTCCTGATAGCTCAAAGGGAAAATAAAAACGGGCAAGGCCTCTCGGCCTGCCCGCTGTATTTCTCCCGGAATCAACCCGGATTCTTCTGCATTTTACGCATGGTCAGCATGTTAGTTCAACACATCCTTCATAAACCGCTCCAGTTGAGACACATCGGTAATATTCTGGTTGCACTTGGCGCTGTCGATGCACATATAATTTCCGACCCGACCGAAATGGTCCAGTGCCGATCCTTTCGCTTTCGTCTGCGCGGTCACGAAGGCCACCTCTTCATGCTTGTTGCAGAGACAGCAGACCCCCTTCTTGTTCGTCGGGGTGAATCGGCCCTCAATGCCTGTCATTTTCCCGTCCAGGTTGTAGACGATGAACAGTTTATTCGTTGAAATGTCGGTCCAGCCAATATAGGTCAGGAAGCGGAAATCGAGCTCGGCCAGCGGTGGAAGCTTCAGCTTTTTAATTTTGGGATAAAGCTTCTTCAGCTGCTGTTCCGTTACCTGCGGAAAGGCCGTGACGTATTGCTCCAGCTCGCTCAAATAAGCCTGGAATTCTTCGGCACGGTTTAGCGTCGGAATCCGGTCGAAGAACCGCTTCTGCTCCTCCGTCGCAGTAGGGGACATCTCTATGACCCGGGTCCAAGTCGTGTGCCGGATCGCGGATATGACCTTCTGGTCGGCTGTGGTCTTGATGTTATATTCAAGGCGCCCCAGCAGGCGCTTGATCAAATTATACTCGTGGTTTTCCATAAATGGCGTTAGCATGTGTTTTCCTCCTCATTTCACCAAAAAACGGAGTACCTCAAATAAGGCACTCCGCCGGTATCGAAAAAAATACGATGCGAGAAGTTCCTTGTATTAGGTCAAAAGGGCATACGTATCCCGTGAACGAACTCACGAAATTTTTGCACTTTTGCCGGCTACAAGCAAACAACTGCCACTTATGGATTCCCCTTTCGAACTTCTGCACATACATCGACATTATAAATTCTCATGTCAGCCTTGTAAAGATATCTCCGGGTAAAGGATTCTTAACCGCCTGCGGCGGGTTGGAGAACTAAGCTTTCCCAGGGCAGGTGTCCGATTGACAACTGCAGGAAGCCTCGCTTATACTGTGTGGCGTAACGATAAACTTGAATGAGGTGGAAAGGTAATGGAAATTTTGTCTACTGTTCTTAGAAGAGAATTGGCTTGATACGGGAGAAGTCTGCCCTTTTTTAGCCATCTCGAGAACAGTCGATATGATTTCCACATCTTTTCCAGCTTTGGTATGTAAGCGGGTAGGGTGTGTTCACCTTACCCGCTTTCTGTATATTAAAGCGGGACTGTAAGATACCTAATCGCCAGGTACAGACCTCTAGGGCCGGAGTATCTTGCAGTATTTACAATCGAATCGTCACGTCATTTCGCTGTCCTCCTGATGGCTTCATTTGTTCGCAATCAATGAAACCTAAGGAGAGAGAACCATGAGCCTATTAAATGTCACGAATCTTACGCATATGTACGGAGATCAAATCACGTTTCGCCATATTGAGTTTCGCCTGCTGCCGGGCGAGCATGCCGGACTGGTGGGCATGAACGGCGCCGGCAAGTCGACACTGTTCCGCCTGCTGACCGGAAGCCTGCTGCCGGAGGAAGGGCGGATCGAGTGGTCGCCGCGCGCCCGGGTCGGCTTCCTGGAGCAGCACATCTCGCTGCAGGAAGGAATGACGGTCCTGCGGTATTTGGAGCGGGCCTTTCAGCACTTGTTTGACATGGAACGCGAAATGAATGAAATCGCGGCCCGATTCGGTGAGGCGGGAGACGGGCTTGACGCGATGCTCAGGCGCTACGGCGAGCTGCAGGATGGGCTGGAGCAGGCCGGCTTTTATGCCATTTCCGCCAAAATTGAGGACGTGGCCCGTGGGCTGGGTCTGGCCGAGATCGGCCTGGACACCGACGTTAGCCGCTTAAGCGGCGGCCAGAAGACGAAGCTGCTGCTTGCCAAGCTGCTGCTGGAGGAGCCCGATGTGCTGCTGCTCGACGAACCGACCAACTACCTGGACGCCGTGCATATCGAGTGGCTGACCGGCTACTTGAAAAAGTATCCGCACGCCTTTATCGTTGTGTCGCATGACGAGCATTTCCTGAACGAAATCACGAACGTGATTTTTCATCTGGCCCATCAGACCTTGAAACGCTACACGGGCAGCTATGCCGCGTTCCAGAAGCAGTATGCGCTCGGCCAGAAGCAGCAGCAGGCAGCCTATGAGCGGCAGACCCGGGAGATCGAACGGCTGGAATCCTTTATTAATATCAACCGGGTCCGCAAGGCGAAGCAGGCCAAGAGCCGCGAGAAAATGCTGAGCCGGATCGAGCGGGTCGAGAAGCCGGGTGACGGCCCGGCGCCCCGCTTTGAGTTCCGGGCGGAAGGAAACCTCAGCGGCTCGGTGCTAATCGAGGCCAGACGGCTTCAAGCGGGATACGCGGTGCCGCTGTTCCGGCCGCTTGACCTTACCGTCAAGGGCGGCGACAAAATCGCCATCATCGGGGAGAACGGCGCCGGCAAGTCCACGCTGCTGAAGACTCTGCTCGGCGGCATCAACGCACTGGGCGGCGCCGTAACCGTTCAGAACACGGTCCGGACCGCCTATTACCAGCAGGAAGACACCCCGTCTTCGGACACGCCGCTGCAGTATGTCTGGTCCTTGCGTCCGGATTTGACGGAGAAGGAGATCCGCCGCACGCTGGCCATGGCCGGCCTGAGCGCCGAGCATATCCGCAAGCCACTGCGGACGCTGAGCGGAGGAGAGCAGGCTAAGGCCCGGCTCGCCGAGCTGATGCTCACCCGGAGCAATCTGCTCGTGCTGGATGAGCCGACGAACCATCTGGACGTCCGCGCGAAGGAGTCTCTGCAGAGGGCACTGGCCGCCTACCCCGGCACCGTGCTGCTGGTGTCCCACGAACCCGCCTTCTATGAAGACTGGGTCACGGACATCTGGCGGGTGCAGGATTGGAAGTAAGACCAAGAGGCAAGGCGCTCAAGGCTCAATCACAGATGCAGTAAGGTTTCGCAACTATTGATCTTCAAGGAAGAAGCTGCCGCACCGGAAGAACCCGGTCGGCAGCTTCTTTTGTGTAACGGGTAAAGCAGCTATTTTTTCAAATGGTACGGCACCGTGGTGACGATGATATTTTTCCGGTAGAGCAAAAAGGCACGGATCAGCAGACTCGACTGGTTATGCAAAATGTTGTGCCAGCTCTTCTTAGGGATAAACTGCGGGATAAGCACCGTCACCCGGTAGTGCGACTCTGAAGCTTTGTACTCCACGGTATCTACGAATTTCGTCAGCGGCTGGATAATACTGCGGTAAGGCGACAACAGCGTCACCAGCCGAATGTCGGGCTGCCACTGCTTCCACTTCTCCTCCATCTTCCGCTCCGATTCCCGGTCATAGGCTACGTAGACAGCGATGATCTGGTCGGGTGACAACGACTTGGCGTAATTGATCGAGTTCTCCACCACATGGGTAATCCCGGCGACGGGTACGATCATCACATTGCCTTCGACGGGAAGGGCCGGCTCGCAGGTCGTAATCCGCAGCTGATCCCCGACGGCCTCGTAGTGCCTTTTGACCGCATGAAATATATAAACGATCAGCGGCAGGAAAATGAGCACAGGCCACACTTGGCCAAACTTGGTAATAAAAAATATCATCATGACCGTGAAGCTGATCAGCGCACCCACAAAGTTGATGATCAGCTTGCCCAGCCAGCCTTTCGGCTTTTCACGAATCCATTTGACCAGCATCCCCGTCTGGGCCAGCGTAAACGGAATAAATACCCCCACCGCATATAGCGGGATTAAATGCTCCGTGCGTCCCTTAAAAGCGATGATCAGAATGATTGATGCCGTGGCCAGAAACATAATGCCGTTGGAATACCCGAGACGGTCCCCGCGAACGGTAAACATTCGAGCGATGTATTTATCCTTGGCCAGGTTGACGGCGAGCAGCGGAAAGGCGGAATAGCCGGTATTAGCCGCAAGGACGAGAATAAGGGCGGTTGTCGCCTGGATAAAATAATACAGGAAGTTCCTCCCAAAGGTGGTGGAGGCGATTTGGGATACGACCGTTTCTTTTTCATTCGGTACGATCCCGTAATAGTAAGCGAGAAAGACGATGCCGGCGAACAGGATCGCCAGCAGCGTGCCCATCGCCATCAAGGTTTTGGAGGCATTGTTCGGCGCCGGGTCGCGAAAGTTCGGAATGGCATTGGAGATGGCCTCCACCCCGGTGAGTGCCGAGCTCCCTGAGGCAAAAGCCCGCAGCAGTAGAAACAGGGAGATCCCGGCCACCGGCGTGCCTATTGGCGCGTGCAGGGTTGGGGGCACCTGTCCGGTTGCGATTTTGTACAAGCCCACCCCGATTAGAATAAACAGCGCCAGCACGAACAGGTAAACCGGATACGCCAGAATGGAAGCCGATTCGGTAATCCCGCGCAGGTTCAGAATGGTAATCAGAACGACCAGCGCACAGGCGATGACCACATTATACGGGTGAAGGCCGGGAAACGCCGACGTAATAGCATCCGTCCCGGACGACACACTGACCGCCACCGTCAAAATATAATCGACCAACAGCGAGCCGCCGGCAATCAGTCCCGGATTGATCCCCAGGTTCTTCTTGGAAACGACATACGCTCCACCGCCGTGGGGATAAGCAAAGATGATCTGCCTATACGATAAAATGAGGGCCAGCAGCAAAATCAGAATGCCGATACCGATCGGGATCGTGTACCAGAAGGCTACCGCACTGACCGTTACCAGCACGAGCAAAATTTGCTCGGGACCATAGGCAACAGAGGACAGCGCATCGGAGGACAGGATGGCCAGCGCCTTGGTTTTATTCAGTTTTTGCTCACCCAATTGGCCGGACTTCAGCGGGCGGCCGATCAGAAATCTTTTGACGGCTGACAACATGAATAACACCTCGATCTCTGTCGATAGTATGGTTTCCTTAGGGTATCCCTTTCCCAGCCAAACGACTCCGGGTATATCTAGGAATCCCCTCCCCAAACATTTAAACCGCCGCAGGGCATGAAACAACAAAAAAGCCTTCCGTTTTAGGAAGGCCTTGTGTGAATGGATCGAGAGGCAGGAATTATCGAAGCCCGGCTACACCAAAAAGATCGCCACGGCCGTAGTCACCGCCAGCCCGATCAGCACGGGCTTCAAGTTCCGTCTCGCCAGCTCGAACGGGCTGACGCCGCAAATGGCCGCGGCGGGAATCAGCGCCCAGGGGATCAGCGTACCGCCGCCGACCCAGATCGCCGCCACCTGGCCGAGGGCCGTCAGCGTGGCTGCATCGGCATGCGTGGCGGCCGCGAACAGCTGGGCGATCGAGCCGGCGAGCGAAATGCCGGAGAAACCGGATCCGTCGAGTCCGGTGATGGCCCCGGTGATCGTCAGCGTGACGGCACCCACCGCTCCGTTCAGCGGCACCACATGCGCCAGTGCGGCGCCCAGATCGTTGACGATGCCGTTCGAGGATTCCGGCAGCACCTTGCCGAAGAGGTCGGTAAACGCCGCATCGCCGAGGTAGAAAAAGGCGGCGATCGGAATGACCGGACCGAATACTTTAAACCCGAAGGTGAAGCCGTCGATCAGGTAAGAGGTGACCTTCTCGAGACCTTGGTTCCGGTGCGAAAGCAGCGTTACCGCGTTCAGAATCAGTACGGCCGTGCCGCCTACGAGCGCTGTGGCGTCTCCGCCCTGCAGCTTCAGCACAAACATGGCGGCTACGTCGATCAGGAACAACACCGGGATGATGACGGCCAGCCACACCCTCACGCGTGCAGTAAGCGGCGCTGCCGATTCTTCCGCTCCCCCGCCTTCGCCCGTAAGGGTACCCGCCCCTCCGGACCCGGTGACGAGACCATCCCGCCATGTGCCGTTCTTCATGTCCCTTCGCATCATCCAGTAGGCCGTCACGGTTGTCACCAGGCCCATCACGATGACGAGCGGAACGCTCGCTTCCATGACCTGCGATACGTGAAGTCCCGCCGCGTCGGCGGTCAGTTTGGGCGCGCCCTGAATAATATAGTCCCCGGAGAGCGCGATGCCGTGCCCGAACAGGTTCATCGCGATGGCCGCGCCCAGGGCGGGCAGACCAACGCGGGCCGCGACCGGAAGCAGCACCGCCCCGATCAGCGCGACCGCCGGCGACGGCCAGAAAAACAAGGACGTGACCAGCATGATGAGTCCGATTCCCCAGAAGGCGACCGCCGGCGTCCGGATGAACCGCGTCAGCGGTGCAACCATCGTCTCGTTAATGCCGGTGCGGATCAACACCCGGCTCATCGCCACGATGATCGAAATGATCATGATGGTGCCCATCAGCTCTTTGGTCGCATAAATAAAAGAATTAAAGATGCCCGACACTGAGCCGCTCAGCGTCTCGGTCGCCAGCCATCCGAGCACGAAGATGCCTGCCACGCAGATCATCGTCGTGTCCCGCCGCTTGATCAGCAGCGCCATAATGAACACGATAAACGCCAAGTACACATAGTGTAAGGCCGTTAAATGAATGACCATACCGGTCACACCCTTCCCCTGCTGCAATTGTGCTATATGCTATGCGGGGGCCTGGGCATGTGTTCATGTCTATGGCTCAGGACAAACGGTAGGTGGCGAACGGCTCACCGTTTCGGAACGGCTCGCTGATGCGGTCCAGTTCTTGGATCGTCTCCGCGCTCAGGGTCATATCTACGCTGCGCAGGTTGTCTTCCAGCTGACTTGTGCGTGTCGCCCCAACAATGACGGTCGAAACCGCCGGACGTCCCATCAGCCAGGCCAGTGACAAGCTGCTTGGAGCTAATTCCAGACCGGCAGCCAGCCGTCCAACCTCCTGGCCAAGCTGGATGTTGCGGTCAATGACAAACCGGCTGAAGTTCGGATCGGTATCGGCCCGGGATTGCTCCGGTGCCCGGTTCTCCAGCGAATATTTTCCGGTGAGGATGCCTCCGGCCAGCGGAAAATAAGGGATGATGCCGACGCCTTGATCCAGGCACATCGGGACCAGATCCCGCTCCGGCGTCCGGTCTGCAAGCGAGTAGCTGACTTGTGTGGACACGAACCGGTTCAGCCCTTTGGCTTCGCTAATGCCGATCGCCTTCATCAGCTCCCAGGCGGCATAATTGGACGCGCCGATGTAGCGGACTTTGCCGGATCGGACCATATCGTCCAGCGTCCGAAGCGTTTCTTCCAGCGGGGTATGCGGGTCAAACGTATGAATCTGGTACAGGTCGACGTAATCCGTGCGCAGCCGTCTCAGGCTGTTCTCCAGCTCCTGCATCAGATGGTACCGGGAAGAACCGCGGCCGTTAGGGCCCTGCCCCATGACCAGCCCGGCCTTGGTGGCAAGCACCGCCTCCTGCCGTCTGCCTTCCAGCGCCAGGCCGATGATGCGCTCCGACTCGGTTCCGGCATAAATATTGGCGGTGTCGATAAAGTTCACCCCGCGATCCAGCGCGTGGTGGATGATCCGGATGGAGGTATCCTGATCCGCCCGCTTTCCGAAGGCGTTCGTGCCTAGTCCCAGGACGGATACTTCCAGTCCGGTATGGCCGAGGTAACGGTATTTCATCAGTTCATTTCCCCTTTACGATAAAGTGAGTGTTCAGCGGCACGTCTTGAGTCTTGAGATATTGTGCAGCCCAGGTTCATATTCCTTGCTCCTCGGCCCTTATCTTTCCGCCGATGCTTCCGCCTTCGGCTTCCCGCCCCCGTTCACGAGCCAGATCCCCAGCAGCACAAGCACAATGCCAACCGCCACGACGGAGTTCAGGCTTTCCTTCAGGAACAGGCATCCGCAGACGACCCCGACGACCGGCACCAGCAGCAGCGAGATCGAGGCTTTGCTGGCCTCCACCTTGGACAAAATGTACGACCACATCACAAAAGCCAGCGCCGATCCGACGACGCCCGAAAACACGACGTACACGGCCGGCATGACGCCCCAGTGGCTCTTCCCGTGCTCGAAGATTACCGAGTACAGCAGCAGTCCCGCTGCGCCGGCCACCATCTGCCACGTCGTAAACTGGAGCATGTCGCTGCCTGCAAGCTTTCGCTTGATGAGAAGGTTGGACAACGCCCAGGACAGACCTGAGGACACTGCGAGCAGCAGCGCTCCTGTGCTGCCTCCCCAGTGGGCATCCATGGCGATGAAGAGTCCGATGATGCCGATCATAATGCCGGCGAGTTTGCGCAAACGCAGCTTTTCTCCCGGAAGCCAAAAATGGGCCATCAGCGTCAGCCAGAGTGGCATGCTGTACGTGAGGACCGACGTCAGACCGGCGCTTAGATCCTCCAGCGATATCTGGATCGCCAGGTTAAAATACATCGTCTGCAAAATGCCGCATACGATATACCACTTCAAATCCTTCCAGCGGGGCAGCGGCACCTTGCGGAAATAACAAACCGCCAGAAGTACGAGCGCCCCAAGCGCAAAGCGGTAGCCGGCAAAAAGCACGGGCGGAAACACGCCGTTGGCCAGCTTCATAAAAACCCAATTGAAGCCCCATATTAAACAGAGAAGACCGATCAAACCATTCATGTTCACACCCCGGATGTCTGAGATTGAAACCCCCGGCCGCAGGGTGCCGTCCGGTGAACCCTGCCTGCGGCAGTTTCAGCTATCTTTCATGTTAGTCCAATTCCGGACCCATGGGAAGAAAGAAAAATCGCACCTCCATGCGGTTGGCACGGCGGTACGATTGGATTCCTTGCGGATTTTGCCCTGGCACAGACACGGCGATCCGCTTCTGTAAGGCTAGTATTTGATGATGTTAGCGATCACGATCAGAATCGCCCCAATAGCGATCCACATGCACATCAGGGGCCAGAAAAATTTCACCCACTTTTGATATGCGATGCCGGATACGGCCAGGCTTCCCATCAGCGCCGAGGACGTTGGCAGAATCATGTTCGTGATTCCGTCCCCAAGCTGGAAGGCGAGCACCGTCGTTTGGCGGGTAACGCCCAGAATATCCGACAGCGGCACCATGATCGGCATCGTCGTCACTGCCATCCCGGTTCCGGACGTAATAAAGACGTTCATTACGTTCTGGAACACGTACATGCCGAGCACTTGAACGGATCCCGGCAGCTCGCCGACCACAACGGCCAACCCGTTTACGATCGAATCGATGACGTCGCCTTGGTCCAGCACGACCATAATTCCCCGGGCAAAACCGATGATCAGTGCGCCATACGTAATCGACTTGGCGCCTTTAACGAATTCCGAGGCGATCCGGCTCGGACCGTAACCGGCGCAGAAGCCGGACACGATGCCCATGGTGAGAAACAGCGCGGCGAGCTCCTCCATCCACCAGTCCTTTTTCGATACGCCCCAAATCAGGGAGGCAAACCCGATCACAACGGTGGCGATGGTCAAATAATGCTTAAGCTGCATGGGAGGCAGCTTGGAGAAGTCGAGCTCCTGCTTGTCCGCATCCTTCTCCAAATCCTGGACAAGGCTGCGCTCCGGATTTTTCCTCACTTTACCGGCGTACCGGACAATATACAGACTGGTAACCGTAATCAGGCACACGAGCAGGATGATCCGCAGCCAAGCACCCGAAAACATCGGCACCTGGGCGATGGCCTGCGCCAAACCCACATTGAACGGGTTCAGAATCCCTGCGGTGAACCCGCATGAGGCGCCGAGGGAGATCATCGCGGTGCCCGTCAGGGCGTCAAACCCGAGCGCCCGGGCAATGGCGATGCCGATCGGCACGAAAACCATGACCTCGGTCGACATCCCCATCGTGAAGCCGGCGACCGAGAAGAGCGTAATAAAGATCGGGATGACCCAGCGGCCCTTGTTCGAAAACCTTTTGGCGACCCGGCCGGTAATGGCTTCGATCGTCCCCGTGGAGGAAATAATTTCGAAGGTGCCACCGATAATCAGGATAAAGAAAACGACATCCGCCGAGTCGATCAGCCCGTGCACAATCGCCTTCGGTATGCTGACGATGCTAACCGGACTGGCCTCCACCTGGTGGTAGGAACCGGGAACGACCAGGGATTTGCCTGTCGCCTTGTCCTCGGCCCGGTCGAACTCCCCGGCCGGAATGACGTAGGTGAGCGCCGTGGCCACCAGCACAAGGAAAATCAAAATGACATACGTATGAGGCATTTTCAACCATTTGCGGGATGCAGTATTAGTGGTGTTCATCGGTCTATCCCTCGTTTCTCTACGCTTTCCATTGCTCAAATTCGCTGCGGACCTCGCGCAGCGCTTCCTTGTCGGTACACAAATCGTAAGCCGTCAGCGCCAGCGCCTTGGCCGCACGGTTCAATTCGATCATGCCTTCCTCCGAACCGGCCAGCGCAGCGAATTCCGGCGTATGCGTCGTAGCGTCACCAAGCCGGATATACGGGTGGATTGCGGCAGTCATCTGGCTGACGTTGCCGATGTCCGACGATCCGACTCCGCCTTTCTCCGGCGGGTCGTTCACTTCAATGCCGAGGTCCTCCAGATTGCGGGCGAACAACCCGGCCAGCGCCTTGTTGTTGTTGCGCTCTGCATAAATCAGCCCCTCGGCGATGTCCACGGTAGCACCGACGCCTTCGGCTGCGCATCGGACGGCGCGGTACACTTTTTCCCTGACCGTCTCCAGCTCCTGAACGGTGGAAGCCCTGAGGATGAACACCGCCTCGGTCAGTTCCGGCACGACGTTGGGCGCGTCCCCGCCTTTCGTAATGATGCCGTGTATCCGCACGTCCTCTTTCATAAACTGCCGCAGCGAGTTGATCGCCACATACGCGTTAACCAGCGCATCCAGCGCGCTGATGCCCTTTTCCGGCGAGGAGGAGGCATGCGCCTGCTTCCCGTGGAAGGTAAAGGTCGCATCCACGCAGGCGAGCGCTCCGCGCAGCACCATCGTTTTGTTCTGCGGATGAACCATCATGGCCGCGTCAACGTCATCAAAGACACCGTCCTGGCACATGATGATCTTGCCGCCGCCCTCCTCTTCGGCCGGGGTGCCCAGCACCACGATTTTGCCCGGGAGCTCCGGGCATGTATCCTTCAGCGCCAGAGCCGCTCCAACGGCAGCCGTTCCGATCAGATTATGCCCGCAGGCGTGGCCGATGCCCGGCAGCGCGTCATATTCGGCGAGCAGAGCGATCGTCGGTCCGCCCGGTGTTCCTTCCCAGGTTGCGCGAAAGGAGGTCTCCAGTCCGGAGATGCCTTTTTCTACGGTAAATCCCGCTTCGGCCAGCGGCTCGGTCAACCACTGCTGCGCCTGATGCTCATGGAAGCTCAGCTCCGGATTGGCATGGATTTTCAGCGAAATCTCCCGCAGCATGGCGTCACGCGCGTCAACTGCCTGAATCAGCTGCTGTTTTGGTTCTTTTTCTTGCTGTGCACTCATGGCTATCCCACCCTGTCGATATAAATGTTCATGAAGCCGTCATTGGTTCCGGCATTGTTTCGTATATTTATGCATTAATATGTATTAAATAATAAGGGCAGCCGCAGGAAGATGTACAATCAAGATTTTTTCGCGCTGGACCTAAAGAATTTTTATGTAGCGTTTCGTTTCATTCAGATTGGATAAAAAGAAGCCCCGCCCGATACCCAGGCAGGACTTCGTTAAGACGGATGTTCCGTTTTCATAAAATCGACGAACCGGTCCACGATGGCCAGCTCGAGCGAAGGCTCCCGGTACAGCATCCAGGTGTTGCGCCGGATCCGCTCCCCGTTCTTCAGCTTAAGCTCCAGCGTGTACAAGCCGTCCTCCGGCGAGACGAACACGCCCGGCACGATGGAATAGCCCAGCCCGTGCTTGACCATTTCCTTGCATGTCTCATACGCATCCACCTGCATGGCGATGGTGGGCGGCGTGTCGTAATGCTCGTGCCACCAGGCCCGAATCGTCTGCCCAAAATGGGAGGATACCTGGCGGGCGGCCTTGGCCTTCGGCTCGCTGTAGTGGATATGCGGCAGCTCCGGCAGGATGGCCAGATCGATCGGCTCCTTGGAGATCAGGCAAATCGGCTCATCATGCAGCAGGAAACGGGATTCCACCCATGGATAATCGCCGCGGACGATGCCCACATGAATCTCCTGCTCCATCAGCGAGTCGACAATTTCGGGGCTGAGCGCACAGGTGACGCTGAAATGCACCTCGGGATACAGGTCCCTGAACTTCTTGAGCAGCGGCGGGAGCTTGTAGAGGCCGTAATAACTGGCGACCCCGAGCCGGAGCGTCCCCTTCACCCGGCTGCGCATATTCAGGAGATAATCCTTCATATGGTTCAGCTCGTCCTGCGTCTTCTTCGCGTAAGCCGCCAGCGCTTCGCCTTCCGGCGTCAGGTACGTCCCTTTGGCGTGTTTGACGATCAGAGGCACGCCAAACTCCCGCTCTAGCAGCTGAATCCGGTAGGTCAGTGCCGGCTGCGTCATGTACAGGCGTTCCGCCGCTTTGGTCAAGCTTTGCTCTTCGACGAGATGCTGCAAGATGGCAGCGTCCTTTTCGTTCATGTGAGTGTCCTCCTTTCCACGGGTCGGTTGTTATTTTGTTTATCATACCATACCGGCTGCGGCGGACCGGCCCCATGTTACCTTGGAAAAAATGGATGTCGGACCGATCTATGTGTAATCTACAGAGTATAGGGTGATGGTTGAGTCTATTGGTGTTCGACCGGGTGAAGAGTGAAGTTGTTTATTACATTAACAAGGGAGATGGTATGACTTGCGAAAGAGACTGGCACTTATCATTCTGCTCATCGTAGTTGTTTTAATCATTGGATACCTTGTCGACCGTTAACCTGTCTTGTCCCAGTTGTTGCGAAGGTGATAACAAAAGGATAACAGGAAAGCCCTAATCTCCTTGTAGAGGGGATTAGGGCTTCTTTCTGCTCAGTGTACTGATTACCTGCTTTACCTTCCTTGGAAAATTGCCTTCTCCGTGTTAAACCTTCCTCGATGAACCACAATTGAAATGATAACGCTGTTCCATCCTCGGCCAATGTTAGGCTGACGCCTCGATTTCCGGCTTCTGTTCGGACTTTCGGCCCGTTCTCCACGCCTTGTTCGCCACCAGCGTCACCAGCATGGCCAGAATCAGCGCGACGAGCATAGCAGCGGCAAAGCCGACCACGTTGTTGGACAGAAACGGCCCCATAAAGGACGGAACATACGCCGTTCCGCGCACATTAAACAGTCCCACCAGTCCCCCGCCGACGCCGGCCGCCCCGATGGCGCCCGCGAAGACGACCTTGTTCGAGAACATAAACGGGTACGCCGCCTCAACAAAGGTGCCGAAGCCCATGTTGATCAGAAAGCCTGGCGCGGCCACTGCCGCCTCTCCCCGGTCCCGCGGAGCGATGATGTTGGCCAGGGTGATTCCCGCGGAGACCATCACGAGTCCGACCATGTCGATGGCCCCCAGGAAGCTGTTGCCGGTCTTCTCCATTTCCAGCAGGACGATCGGCAGAATCGCCGCGTGATACACGCCGCCGATAATCGCCGGCCAGATCAGAAGGCCTGCGACCACGCCTGCGATGATCGGATTAAACGAAATCGCCTGATTGATAATGTATTTAATGAACTCGCCGAGCTGCAGGGCAAATGGGGCGATCAAATAGTACATGATCAATCCGGATATGAGGCCTGCCAATCCCCCGGCCACGATGTTGACCGTCGTCATCGGAAACTTCCACTGCACGCATTTGACAAATAAATACTGCACCAGCAGGCCGGCGCCAATCCCGCCGATAATACCCCCGATAATGCCGCCGTTCACTGACAGCACCCCGGCGATGACGCCTGCGACAATCGACACCTCGTCCATGTCGGAAATCTGCTTGGCCGCCACGACCGCCAGTACGACCGGCAGCGCCTTGAGCATCAGGTCGAACACCTCGCTGAGCCCCTTCAGCGCCGGGATCTGGCTGATCGCCAGCACGATTGCCATGGCGATGAAGCCCGGCAGCGAGGACTGCATGATGCCCTTCAAGTTGATCCGCCGCAGCGGGTTCCCCGCAGGTGCGGCGGACTTGTCCCCGGCGCTTCCGAGCACCGGGATATATTTGATCCCCCAGTATTTGCACAGGGACGTCATAAATGAAACGGCCCGCGTCCGGTTCGTTGTTCCAGTCGTGCCCGACGTAGCGATGACGTTCGCTCCCTTGGAGCTGATCATTGCCATGGATGTTCCGCCGGTTCCCACGACGGGAATGCCCGCCTCAGCCGCGGCCTGCACCGCCTGCCGGTTGGACCCTTGCGGATCGGCGCTCATCACGATCAGCCCGTCGATGCCGCCGGACCGGATCCGGTCTGCCAGCTCCGCATCCGCTTCCGCCGCCGTCTCATTCGTATCTTTCAGCGTCCCTTCGTACCGCTTCGCCAGACGCTGCTCATCCTCATTCCATCCGTACAGCACGGCGGCGGTGTGGTCCTTGGCGACGTCCATCGATTCGGATGCGGCAATGAACTGCACGAGGCCGATGTCCACGCCTGCGCTCTGACACTGCGCCTTGATCTCCCCGATCAGTTTCTCGGGATCCTTGCCGCCGAGGTTAAACAGGTTGCCTCCGCTGCTGCCTGCAATCGCTATTCGCTTCATCTCGTTCTCCTTGTTGTGTGGCTTTCATTCTTTATCTGATTACCGTATTACCATATTATAAGAGTAAAAGGTTAGGCCGACAACCGTTTTACCTTCAGAAAGTAGGCCTCTCTCTGCATTACTGCTGGCACCCGTAGTTAAGCCGTATCTGTGGTTCCTCATTTCGGTTCGACGTTCGGCGGCATTTCCAACCGCCATCCACCTTCTCCTTCACCCAAGCAGGTTCGCCTTTCCCCTATGGCTGGCCGAAGGCAGCAAAAAAAGGACACCCTGAAGGGTGCCCTTTCACCGAAGCTTATTTTTTAATAACGAACCGTAAACAACGTTTTCTGCCCATCTTTATTGTCTCTCAAACAATCCGTTCTTCTGGTCCTCTACCGCCATCTGCTTCACGACAAAATGCTTCTTCTTGCCGGTTGCGGTATACGGCAGCTCGTCAATGAACCGGTAGAAGCGCGGTTTCTTGTAATTGGCCAGCATCGGATGATCGCTGCAGTACTTGTTCAGTTCTTTGGCTGTCAGCTCCGGATCCTCCTTGATCACGTAAGCGACGATCGATTCGCCGCGCAGCTCGTCCGGCGCGCCGACGACGACCGACTCCTTCACTTTCGGGTGCTGGTTCAGAATTTCTTCGATCTGCACAGGGTGGATATTTTCACCCGAGGAGACGATCATGTCATTTTTACGGCCGACCACGGTTACGAACTCATTCTCGTCCCAGGTTCCCATGTCCCCGATGTACACCCAGCCTTTATAAAAGACCCGCTCGCTTTCATTCGGGTTGTTCACATAGGCATACGTGGATTTGCCCGGAGACTTGACGATGATCTCGCCGACCTCGCTGCCATCGCGGGCCACGACCTCATCCGGTTCCGCCCGTCTGTCCGGGTAAACCTTAACGACCGCGACATCGTCGTCGGTGCAGGAACGTCCGGCCGATCCCGCCATTTCCGGCAGATCGTAAGGACGGAGGAACGTGTTCCAGAACGCTTCTGACGTGCCGTAGCCATTGAAAATATTCGGCGTCAGCGTCTCCTGGAATTTGATGCAGTCCTCGCGCTCCAGCGGCGCACCCATCGTCACGATGCCTTTTAATTTGGACAGGTCCACAGGGTGTTTCTTCTGGGCGTCATAGAGCATTTTGAGCATAGGCGGCGCCCCGATCAGGAAGGTCAAGTTGTATTTCTCGGCGAGTTCCAGGCATGTTTTCGGATGGAAGTATCGAAGAATAACGATTTCGGCCCCCACATACAGGGATGGAGTCGGTCCTCCGGAATGAATGCCTCCGCGGTGAAACCAAGGGCTCATATTCATCGTCTTGTCGGTAGGGTTGAGAGGAAAATGCATCGCCACGTCGTGGGCGGACAGGATGTCGTTGATGTTGTTGATTGGAACCCCTTTCGGCTGGCCGGTGGTTCCCGAGGTATACAGGCGTGTAATTTCATCGTAGATATGGGATGGCCGCTCGATGTCCGGGTTATGCTCCCGCTTGTCCTGCACATATTCACTGTAGGTAATGTGATCCGCAGGTGCCTCTTGATTGCCGTTCATATCGACCATCACGATCCGGCGGGGGCGGTGTTTGGCCATCGCAAGCGCCTGCTCGGCTGTTTCCTTGATTTCCGCATCGTAGATGTAGACGGCAGGCTTGCTGTCATCGAGGATGAACGCGGTTTCTCCGGGGGAGAGCTTGAAGTTGATCGGGCAGTTGATCGCGCCGATTTTCTGAGGAGCCAGGTAGCTGAATACGAATTCGGCCGAGTTGAGCAGCTGATACACAATGACCTCATTTTTGCCGACTCCGTCTCCGAGCAGGGCATGCGCAAGGCGGTTTACCTCCCCGTTCAGCTGGGCATAAGTCCAGGTGCGCTCCCGCACCGGATCGGTCAAGGCCGGACGACCGGCAAACCGGTGCACGTTCCGCATAAATCCGTTGATATACGTAAACTCATTTTCAAATGTATCTTTAAACATCCGAACATCATAGGTAAATTGTTGTTCCATGGTACCCATCTAACTTCCTTCCTTCATATTTAAAATCAAACCTTTGTGAGACTTCGAAAAGCGGAACCAGGCCCTTTGCCCGTCCGCTTCATGAATTGGTTCCTTCGTATTTCCCAACGATCAGGGACGTGTTTTGTCCGCCAAAGCCAAAAGAATTGGACATCGCGATACGGACCTTCGCCGCTCTCGCCTCATTCGGCACATAATCCAGATCGCATTCCGGATCCGGCTGCTCGTGATTGAGCGTCGGCGGAACGATCCCTTCGCGGATCGCCTGAATGCAGGCAATCAGCTCCGTGACGCCGCCCGCCCCCATCAAGTGGCCGGTTGCCCCCTTGGTCGAGCTGACCGGGATTCGGCCCGCCCCTTCGCCGAACACGGCTTTCAGAGATTTCGTTTCGATTCGGTCGCCTAGCGGTGTGGACGTTCCGTGGGCGTTAATATAATCCACGTCGGACGGAGTCAGCCCGGCCTGTTCCAGGGCCTGTTCCATGCACCGCACTTCCCCGGCTCCTTCAGGCTCCGGCGAAGTCACGTGGTAGGCGTCCGAGCAGTTGGCGTGGGCGAGCAGCTCAGCCTTAATGCCGGCTCCCCGGCTCTCGGCCGATTCGAGCCTTTCCAGAATGACCGCGCCGGCTCCCTCGCCCATCACGAACCCGTCGCGATCGAGGTCAAATGGCCGGCTCGCCTTGGCCGGATCGTCATTCCGGGTCGACAGCGCCCGGGCCGACGCCAGGCCGGCGTCCATCAGTCCGCACAGGATGGATTCCGCTCCGACGGCCACGACCGCATCCGCTTGTCCGGACTGCAGGAGCATGGAAGCCATGCCGATGGCGTCCGCACCGGAAGAGCAGGCGGTGTTGACCGTATAGCTCGGGCCTTTGAAGCCATATGCGATCGAAATTTGGGCTGCAGCAATGTTGCCGAGGATTTTGGGAACCAAATACGGGCTCACGCGGGCGCTTCCCGTTCCGGTCATCTGCTCCTGCGCCGCCGCTGCCGTCGTAATGCCTCCCAGCGCCGTTCCCAGCACGATGGCCACCCGCTCGGGCTTCGCATCCAGCTTACTGTCCGCCAGCGCTTCCTGAGCTGCCACCAGGGCAAACTGCATGAAAATATCTGTCTGTCCGGCTAACTTTTTCGGTATGTAGTCCGTAGGGTTAAACGCTTTGACTTCCGCTGCGATCTTGACCGGCAGCTCCGAGGCATCAAACCGCGTAATACTTCCGATCCCGCTGCTTCCTTTCAAGAGATTGCCCCAGTAGGCCGGCACGCCGATGCCGATCGGGGTTACGGCCCCCATACCTGTAATCACTACGCGCTCCTTCACTCCGAAAGCACCTCCCCTCTATTTTTGCCGCAAAATATATCATCCTTGCTTGTAGATTATGCTTGGGCCGATGGCTTGCCTGCCAACGCGCCGCTCCATGTGCTGCTGATCTGCTTCCACAACTCCGGGAAACGCTTCTCCACGTTAAAAGGAAGACCCTGGTCATCCACATACGTATGGGACGTCGTCCCCTCGCACGCCAGCTTTCCGTCCTGCTTCAGCACCTGATAGGTGAACGTCATCCGGCTCCGTGACAGGGCTGTCAGCGACGTGCGGACCGTAACGGGCTCCTCCGGGCGGAGCATTTTTTTATAATCACAATCCGCCTTCAGGCAAACCAGCGAAATGCCGTTACCATGAAAGGTTTCCATGTAAGGAAATCCGTATACGTGCATGAATCTCATGCGCCCGTTCGTGAACCAATCAAAAGCTTTGGCGTAATAGGAGATTCCCGCCGCATCGCAGTCCCCCCAGGTCACAACCATCTCCATGTCATTGCTGGGAAAAGAATCTGCCAATTTCGCTCCCTCCTTTCGCTCGTGCTATTTTTCACACTGAACATTATACTCCGATTATTAAAAATAAAAAGTAATTTGCTAACTTTTATAAGGTGGCCCACTCTTTACCTGTGATTCCAATCCACAATTGAATCCGTGGTCCATTCAAGGATTGCCCTGCCGGCAAGTTTTCAAACCGCGAAAATTTTGATTGAAATACGCCTGATAATCACTACAATTCAGATTAGGCTTATTGGTTATTATTTCATGTTCAATTGGGGGAAATATGTTGAGAAATACGTTGATGAAAGTCCTCTCGTCCGCGGCGCTGCTCAGCGCCATCGCCGTACCCGCCGTTAGTGCGGAAACCGCCACCACCCCGTTCTCGGATATCGCCGGATCCTACGCCAAGGATGCCATTAACGAGTTAGTCGAAAAGGGCATCGTTAACGGAAAAGGTGACGGCAAGTTCGACCCTACCGGAAAAGTTGAAAGACAGGATTTTGCCATCATCCTTGCCAAGGCACTAGGTCTGGACGTTTCCAGTACACCAACGTCGCCGACTTTTTCGGACGTACCTTCAGACAGCTATGCCTATGCTTCTGTCGAGGCTGCCGTCAAGGCGGGGCTGATCAAGGGGCAGGGAAACGGAACTTTTGGCACCGGCTCCAATTTGTCGCGCCAGGATATGGCGGTCCTGTTCGTTCGCGCTCTGGGCGTCGATGCACAGGGGAAAGGCTCCATTTTAAAATTTTCCGACGCAAGCTCCATTTCTGACTATGCCAAGGATGCCGTCGCCGTAGCGGTTGGGTTCGGATTGTTCAATGGAGGCACCGACGGCAAATTTGATCCAAAAGGCGGTGCGGCAAGAGAAGAAGTGGCGCTGGTGGCCAGCCGTTTTTTTGACGCCAAGAAGATTATAGACAGTCAAACGCCGCCTTCGCAGCCGGATCCAGCTCCAACCACGCCGCCGGAACCGGCCAAGCCAGCCACTTCGACACCTCCGGCAACCTCTGTGCCTTCTTCATCGGGCGGAAGCAGTAATAGCGGGGGCGGCTCTAATGGGAATAACGGCGGCAGCACGCCTAGCCAGCCGGAAACGTCAGCACCGGCGGTTACCTTGGTGTCTTCGTCTCCACTAAATATTGGGGATCTGATCCAATTGATCAGCAGCAAAGTAGGAAAAGTGTACCTGGTGCCGTATGCAGCAACTCCAACGAGCAAAACGGACCTAGAATCACTGCCTGATTTGTTAGTGAGTTCAGTTCTTTACGCGAATCAGGTGACGGAAATGCAAACATCTTCGTTGACAGTCGGAGAATACAAAGTATATTTCGTAGATCAAGACGGGCGTATGTCGGCGCCGTCTGCTAAAATCGTACTTCAGGATAATCCCAGGATCACCTTAACGAATGAAGAAGAATCCTCCTTCCTTTTAGGTAAGGAAGGTGCCGTACTTAAAAATTTTTTCAATACGGATACTCCTTCAAGAACAAACAGAAATATTAACGATTGGATTCAGATAAAGTGGCACGGTAAGTCTTTGGATATGATCTATAATTCAACGCAACACAATTTCAAAGTCTTTGAAGGTGACAATCGGGTAGGCACATTGGAAGTAAGCTCTGAATCTTCCGTAATTTCTATTGAGCCTACTGAAAATGGGTTGCATGTCCGGGCAACCGAAGAGGCCAATGAAACAACAAAAGCTGATTTGCGGTTTACCCTAAAGAGTTACAGTAGAGAGGAAGAAACTCAACAAGAGTTAGGTCATGTTGATTTGCCAATCCATTTTGACTTCACAGCCCCGACGGTTACTGGCGTGACATACCAAGACGGTGTTTTCACAGTAACGGCAGATCAAGAGTTGTATCAGGATGAGGATGAAATCCAAGCTGAAATAATCTACTCACCTACCGGTGTCTTCGAGGGAGACAGCAAGAATGTCTATAATTTTGAAGAAAATGAAATAGTCGTCTCTGATCCACAACAAGGAGTAAAACAATTTACAATAACAATAAACAATAGCGAATTCTCTGAGAATCAGGGTGGTATATTTCAGTTAACAATCTCTGGTTTGAAGGATCTAGCGGGGAACATCTCATCACCAAAGACGCTTTTAGTCACAATTTCTGGCCCCAACCTCGACCCAAACCCCATTTCCGAAGGCGAATAACGCACACAAAAAAACGGCCAACATCCTTGGCCGTTTTTTCCATTTACCCCTCCTCCCCCACAACCTTCATCCTCAGCAGCCGGGTCCGAGTCACCATCCCTGCGCTTTCCAGCGTCCTCTTGGACGCCTCGTTGTAATACCAGCAGCCGCTTAGCGGCCGGATTCCCTGTGCGTGGCACCAAGCTTTCAGCCACAAAATAATCTTTCGCCCTACTCCCTGATGGCGGTACGACTCGTTCGTAAACATACCGATACTGGCGGTGCCTTCGATCAAGACCGAGCGCTCCACAATGCCGACTCCCAGCAGCTCACTGCCACGATAAAGGGAAAAGAGCTCTCCCTTTTGAATGCGTAATGCGACAGAACCCAGAAAGTCTCCGCATACCCGCTGGATGTCCTCCAGATCGGCAAGCTCTGCGGGACGTAACATGCCCGGGTCCGAACCTGGATCACTCGTCAGGTCTAACCCGCTGTCCTGAAAGAAATAGGCCTGCTTGGCGATAGCCATATCATGGTCCAGTACCAAGCTGAGCAGCAGCTCATCTCCCGTCGATACGAACACCTCACTCACCTGATGCTCTTCCAGCACCTGCCGCAGCAGAACCTGCGCATGCCTCTGGTGAGGCCGCCGCAGGTAAAACTGCGTCAGCAGACTGTGATCATGAATGGCGTAATATCCGATCGACGCGTTTTCAGACAGGATGATATAAAATTGCGAGGCCAGAATATACTGCTCGTGAAAGCTATCAAACGGCGAAGACAGACCTTTTATGTATTCCTGCAGAAGTTCTCGTATTTCTTCGATCCCACACGCTCTGGTGTCCATGCACGAAACACCCCTTCCAACCATCTTTTTCCTTCATTTTACATCGGCTTCCCGCTGGGCGAAACTACAAAAAAAGCCATTCCCACACGGAATGGCCTTGTGTTCCACAGAACTCCTGAAAGTATCTCGTGCGGCTCGCCCCCGCTAGATTTTAAATGCCCCCATCAAGGGCATAATCATCTGCAGCATATTCATGCCCACCCGAATATTCGGGATAATCTGGCCGAACATGCCCATGATTCCTCCGGGTTGACCATCCGCCTGGCGCTGCGCATTTCCCTGACGGCCGCCGCCAAACAAAGCGCTCAAGATGCCGGATACCTGCACTTCTTTATCCCGTGTCGGCGGGCCTGTCATCTTCGACCGTCCTCTGGCCGCGGACAGTACAACCTGCCCGTTCTCAATACCCGTTACGTAGCCCACATACTGCGTACCATCCTTGAGCACTACCCAAACCGGCTGCCCCAGCAAGTGGGCCGCTTGTTTAGGATCGACAACATACTCCTGCTTCATGAATCTCACCTCGCTTCTCAGCTATCTGATCCGCCCGCCAATCCCTTGCCTCCGATCCATACTGCATAAGACAATACATCGCCGAACTCTTCATAGAACTGATGATTCCTTTGCAGCAGCTGCAGCGCTGCCGGATCGTCCAGCCACTCCATATCGAACATTTGGTATGGATCAAAGGATATGCTCACTCCCTGCTCCTGCAGCGAAGCCAAACGGTCCGAAGGAAGCCGCGCCTCCAGACTGCGGAAACCCGCCTGCTTCAATAGCTGCTCCCATTCTTCCAAGGAAGGAATGTCCAGGGCACCGTATAGCTCCTGCGACGCTTCCTTCAGCCCCGGATGGTCCTGCTTCCGGACCATTTCCCGGTCGTATAACAATCCGCCGTCCTTGAGCACGCGGTGATATTCCTTCAAGGCAGCCGGAATGTCCACAAATAAGGTAACCGATTCGACAAAAACGACATCGAACCCGCCGGCTTCAAACGGAAGTGAGGCGGCATCCGCAATCCGGAAGTCGACCTCCACCTCCATAGCCTCGGAACGCCGGCGGGCTTTTCCGATCATGCCATGATGTACATCTACAGCGGTTACCCGGTAGCCCATTTTCGCCAAGTGACAGGCCGTTCTTCCGGTTCCGCAGCCTACCTCCAGAATATTCGCCCCGGCCGGTATGGCATCACGCTCAAGGAGTGCCAAGGTGCTGTCAAAGCCGCCTGGATGAGCAGCCCCTTCACCCAGCGCAGCCAACATATCAAAGTACTTCAACGTTTTTCGCCTCCATCAGGCACTCCGTCCGGTCTTCGGCCCGCCATGGCGGACGGACAGGTCTCCCGTTTTCCTTTTAAAAAAATGACCCCTGCATTCCCTATCGTCTGCAGAGATCAGTTCACATCCAGCGAAGCGCCAGTATATATATCGTCTATTCTATTTAGATGAAGAGGAACGGTATCAGGAATAATAAAGCAATGGAAGTCCAGGCCAAAGCCCCGTATCCCGGCGGGTAACCGTAACCGTAACCGTAGCGGCCGCCATAGCCGCCGTAAGGACCGTATCCCGGGTAGCTGGATGTCTTGGCTTTTTGCTGCAGCTCGCTTAGCTGCTTGCTGGCTTTTCCGGGGTTCGTGGACAGAATGGTCGCACGGGGAGCAGCGTCGCCGAGCTCCAGTCCATGATCCGAAACTCCCTTAATCGTGCCATACACTTGCGTACCATCCTTAAGAACCGCACAAACGTGCTTACCGACATACGATCTGCACGTCTCGGCCGATGGTGATTGGATCAGCATCATGCCTATTCCTCCTTCCCACTTCATTCCTTTATCCTATTCACCTGCATCCGAAGTCGAAAGGGGAATATGACCATTTATAGGGAGCCCTCACCAGAAAGGCCTTGAAGCCCATATTCATGTCATCCATGTTCCGGTTATAAAAAAGAAACCCGCGTCTCCTAAAGAAGGGGTTTCTCGTCAGCTCCTGTGCCCGTTCATCTGCCGGGTGAGCGTTTGCCGGCCTGCGGATAACCTGCCGCCGCATCCTGCAGCGCCCGGTCGATCTGCTGCTTGATAATGTCCGCATAGACGGTTTGGTTCATCTCCAGCAGGCTGGGGTACAGCAGATCCACCAGCTCGCGGATCGTCGTTAGCGCAGCAGAAAGTTCGCGGATCCGCATCGTCACGGCTCCCCCGCCAGAAGGGACCTTCACCGCCGAATGTTTCCGCTCGGGCTCCTTTAAATCCTCGTGCAGCCTTTGGAGCTGCTCCGTCACCATCTGGAACTCCCGGCTCTGACAAATACAGACGATATGTCCTGTCCCTACTTCGTCCCAGGACTGATAGACGTCAACCAAAGCAAGCGGGGCGGAACGGGTCTTCATAATCAGCTCCACCTTCACGTTAGCATGGGAAGGAGCAATGTAGGCCGTCGCTTTGCCCACCGAGCCCTCGTCGATCAGATCGAGCAAGGAGCCGGCTTCAGCGAATATTGCTTCGGCCTGACCGGAGGCGGTTAAAATATGATAATCCCGGTCAATGCAAAAATAAGGGACCGGTATTTGCGTCATGTCCATGGACGGTCATTACCTCACGATCTGCTGGTTCGTATCAGCGAATAAATAGGAATCGATCCAATCGTTTAATTCGAGTAACGTTGGCACAAACACGGCCTGATCGGCCAAGCGCTGATCCATTCCGTACGGTTCGATCACACGGCCCCCAATAATGACCGCAGGACTGCCAGGCAGGCTCCCGAGCGCGTTAACATACTGCTTTAACTTGGGTAAATGATACACGATGGAGACCGAAAGGCCGATCACATCGGGCTTCCAGTGCATGGCGCCAAGAAGGGCCTCCTTCAGGGGCAGATTCGGGCCGTAAAACCGGGCGGCGAACCCGCGCTCTTCGAAGAGGGCCGATACCATTTTCAGACCGAAATAGTGCGCTTCTTCTTCTACACACAGAAACATGCCTCTTTTTCCATTGGGCTGTTCCGGCTTCACTAGTGCGGCATACCGGGTCATCAATATATCGCAGACGCCTGAGGCCAGATGCTCATCAGCCACCGTGATTAAATTTTGCTCCCACAGCGAACCGACGTATCGCATGGCCGGCGCCAGCCACTGCTCGTAGATATACAGGCTGTTCCTGCCGGACTCAACTTGCTCCACAAGGCTGTCCCAGCATTCTTCTGTCCTTCCGCCAATCATTTGTTCAGCGAGCTGTTCCATGCCCATATTCATGCAGCGGCAGCCTCCTTTTCCATCGGTTATAGATATAACAATGTATATATCAATCTTACATACTATCATCCATACGAACAGAAGGGAATGTAGATTCAACACAGGTTTTGTCGAATTTGACGACCTTGGGCCTGTTCCTCTACGATGAACACAAATAAAAAATGAAAGACTTGAAAACTTTGGGAGATTATACCCATGATCTTTATTATAATATAATTAGCCCTCATTCGAGAGGCAAGGAGGAACATGCATGTATATCGTTCACTCAACTGTCGTTGTCCCCGCCGATAAGGCCGACGAAGTTATCCATATTTACAACCACAGATCCAAGTTGGTGGATCGGGCCCCAGGCTTTCACTCTTTCATGCTGCTGCAGAATGAACGCAAGCCTCATGAGCTGACGGTACAAATCACTTGGGAAACCAAGGAGGACTACCTCCGCTGGGCCAGGGGGGAAGATTTCAAGCGGGTCCATGAGCTGGAGAAGCAGTACCCGGATCAGGAGCTGGCAGCGATCATCCCACAGGTCAGCAAGTACAAGGTGGTCGCCCAATGAAACAAGCCGGCACTTACGAACGATTAATCGATCGGGTGACCCAGTTGATTTACGAAGCCGACCCTTCACTCATGGACCGGTACGGCGAGAAAGGAGTGCAGAAATGCAAGGATGATAATGCGCACCACATGCGTCATCTGGAAACGGCACTCGAACTTGGCGATTCACGGGTATTTAGCGATTATGCCGTTTGGCTGAATGGTATTCTGAACACTTACGGCATGCAAACGCGTACGCTGACGGATAACTTTCGATACCTTCAGCAATCTCTTTCCACAGTGGATGAATTGGACGAGCCCACCAAGCGGGCATTCGGCCAGTACCTAACCGATGCGATAAATCGGCTTGAAGCAGATCAAGATTGATTGCCTTTCAAGAATGATAACGGAAGGGGTAGACGCGGATGAACGGGAATGGACGTAATGAACTGCAAGCTGCAGCACCGGTATCGACACAAGAACTGACGCTCGTCAATAAGGATACACAGGAATTGGACCCCAGCTTTGTAGTGGGTCTGGGTGCATCAGCCGGGGGACTGGAAGCATTGGAGACTTTCTTTGACCAAATGCCGACAGACACGGGGATGGCCTTCATTGTCGTTCAGCACCTTTCTCCGGATTACAAAAGCCTGATGGACGAGATTTTGCGCAAATACACTTCCATGCCCATTCGCGAAGCCAAGCACGGCATGAAAATCAACGCGAATCATATTTATTTGACCCCTCCACGTAAAATCCTCACCGTTATGGAAGGACGACTGCAGCTGACCGATTCCATTCCGCCTGCAGCCCTGCACCTGCCGATCGATATGTTTTTCCGCTCACTTGCCATGGCCTACGGCACCAAAGCCGTAGCCGTGATTATGTCCGGGACCGGTACCGACGGTTCACGGGGAATACATGACATTAAGGAAGCCGGGGGACTCGTCATTGTTCAAGACAGTCAATCGGCTAAATTTGACGGAATGCCCAGCAGCGCGAGGCTGTCCGGTAACGCTGACGTCGTGCTGGCCCCGAAAGAAATGACCGAAAGGCTGATGCAGCACGTGCATGGCGCAGAGTACGAGAGCATGACAACGGTCCGGGAAACCATTACGACCGAGCAATACATTCAGCTCATTTTTGAGAAAATCCGCCAGGACTGCGGCGTGGATTTTACCTATTACAAACGAAACAGCGTGCTGCGGCGGATCGAGCGGCGGATGGCCATTCATAACGCCCCATCCATGGCGGTTTACATGACCTATCTTGAGGAACACCGTGAGGAGCTGCAGGCGCTGCGAAAGGATCTCCTGATCGGCGTTACCAATTTTTTCAGAGATCCCGAAGCGTTCCAGACCATTTATGACAAGGTACTCCCGGAGATTTTCGAGCACAAAAGCCTCTCCAAGGAAATCCGGGTGTGGGTGGCGGGGTGCTCGACGGGGGAGGAAGCCTATTCGATCGCAATGCTGCTGCGCAAATATGCGGATACGCTGGATGAGCCCTATCTGATTAAAATTTTCGCCACCGACCTGGACAAGGAATCGATTGAATACGCCAGCCAGGGCATTTATACGCAGAGCAACATCAGCCATCTTTCGGAAGAAGACCAGGAGCGCTTCTTTATTAAGGACGACGATATGTTCCAGGTGAGCAAAGACATCCGCAAGATGGTTGTGTTCGCTCCGCAGAACATCATCAAGGACCCTCCGTTCCGGAATCTCGACTTGATCACCTGCCGGAACATGCTGATTTACCTACAGCCGGAAATGCAGCAGAAAGTTCTGTCCCTATTTCATTTTGCGCTGAATCCGGAAGGCTTCCTGTTCCTTGGGCCCAGCGAAACGATCGGGCGCTTTGCGGGGCAGTTCGATTTTGTGGACCGGCGCTGGAACATTTTCTCGCACAAGAACGGAAAAGCCGAAACGGAATCGCGGCTGTTTTCACTCGAAGGACGGATTTCACAGACCCAGTCCTACCGCAAAACCACGCCACCTCCGGCTGCTGTCCGCGACCCCGCAACGCCTAAACGTCTGGACGATCTGCAGGGGGCACTGGTTGAGGAGCATATTCCGCCCGGCATGATCGTGGACCAGAACAACGATGTCATTCACCTGAATGGAGCGATCAACGATTATCTCATGCTTGCCCAAGGCAAGCCCAGCTGGAATTTGTACAAAATGATCGACCCGAACGTATCCGTCGCGGTATCGGCCGCCGTCCAGAAGGTCCGGCAGGAGCGGCGGGGCGTCGTCTATCACTCGCTCGGCATCGCTACCAACGCAGGCGAAACGGTAGTGGATCTGCACATTCGGCCGTTTTCGCTAAAGAATAAAGCGTTCGATAAATACGTGCTTATCCTGTTCATGGACCCCGAGGAGCCGGAGGCCGCGGCGCAAATGGTCCTGGAGCCGTTTGAAATCGACCGCAACGTCAGCTCCCGGATCATTGAGCTGGAGCAGGCGCTCCTCATGGCGGAGGAATCCCTTCAAGCCACCGTCGAGGAGCTCGAGACGTCCAACGAGGAGCTGCAGGCGACAAACGAAGAGTTGGTGGCCGCGAACGAAGAGCTGCAGAGCGCCAACGAAGAGCTGCAGTCGGTGAATGAGGAGCTGGTGACGGTCAACACGGAATACCAGTTTAAAATCCAGGAGCTCACCGACGTGAACAACGACATGAACAATTTTCTGGTCAGCACGCGCATCGGCACCATTTTTCTGGACAAACGGATGTGCATCCGCCGCTTTACTCCGGCCATCACGAAGGAGATCAACCTGCTGGAGGTCGATTACGGCAGGCCGATCGAGCACATCTCCCACCATTTTAAATACGATACGCTGGTGGCCGATGCGAAGCAGGTGCTGCAAACGCTCGTTCCTTTTGAGAAAGAAATCCAAAGCCAGGACGGCACCTGGTACAGCATGCGCATCCTGCCGTACCGTACGGAGCAGAATTTCATCAGCGGGGTCGTGCTGACGTTCGTGAACATCACGGATCTCAAGGCGGTAAATGAAGAGCTGACCAAGCTCAGCTACGCCGTCGAGCAAAGCCCGAGCATCACTGTCATTACCGACGTCGGCGGATCGATTGAGTACGTGAATCCGAAATTCACCGAGATTACCGGATTCAGCCTGTCCGAGTCGCGGGGAAACAGTCTGAAGGCTTTTTGCAAGACGTCTGAGGGAAGTCCCACGGTCGATCTGATCATGGAAACGGCCAAAAACTGCGGTATCTGGAAAGGCGAGCTGAACAGCACCAAGAAGAACGGGGAATTGTACTGGGAATCGGTGAAGCTCATTCCGATTAAGAACAAGAAGGGCGAGATCATCCACTTCGTCAAACTGTCCGAGGATATCAGCGAGCGCAAGCAGGCGGAGGAGATGCTCCGCAAGACCGAAATGCTGTCGGCCGTCGGCCAGCTGGCTGCAGGCATCGCCCACGAAATCCGCAATCCGCTGACCGCGCTGAAGGGCTTCACGAAGCTGATGTCCAACAAGGGGACGGGCAACGAATCCTATATAGGGATCATGCTGAACGAGCTGAACCGCATTGAGCAGATCGTCAGTGAGCTGTTGGTGCTGGCGAAGCCGCAGGCGGTCGATTTTGTCCAAATGGATCTGGAGCCGATCCTGCATGACGTCATCATGCTGCTGGAATCGCAGGCCAACATGAACAATGTAGAGATGAACATCGACCTGAAGCCGGGCATGAGGGTGGTCTGCGTCGAGAACCAGCTCAAGCAGGTATTCATCAACGTGCTGAAAAATGCGATTGAAGCGATGCCGCGCGGCGGCGAGGTGAACATCCAGGCCAGCTTGAGCGACAACCACAACATCATCGTGCGGTTTGCCGACAACGGCTCCGGCATTCCGGAGAGCAAGCTGGCGAAGCTGGGCGAGCCGTTCTATTCGACGAAGGATAAGGGAACGGGCCTCGGCCTGATGGTCAGCTACAAAATCATCGAGAATCACCAGGGATCGATCCGTTTTGAAAGCGTTGAAGGCGAAGGAACGACGGTCACCATCACGATTCCGGGCGTAGCGTAAAAGGAGCGCGGAGTTGGCAGCTTGACGGTGCCTGAAATAATGTGCGGTCTGATCTTGCCGGGGTCCGGCAGGATCAGCCTCTATTAGCTTTCCAATAGATGAATACCGCAGCGTTCTTAATGATATCCGTAGCGACAAGGCGGATTGAAGTCCGAATAATTTTTTAAAGGAGGCGTTGTCTATGGTAAGTCCCTTGAATAACCGGGCAGAACAACGAAAGGGGATAGCGCATCACTAGCCCGACAACCTGCGTGTTTCCCCGCTAATCAGGAGGATGGGAAACCTTGAATTTATTTATTCCCGGATTAAAATTATCTCAGTTGTTTTATCAAGAAGTTGTCAGCAAGCTGATCCAATGCCCGCACGCAGCGGCTTTAATCGGCGAGGGCTCCGAGGTGCTGGGGTATGACCAGCCGCGCTCCACCGATCACAGTTGGGGACCGAGGCTGCACATTTTCGTTTCAAGGGCCGAGGTCGAAATGGTGAGCATGTGCGTCGACAGCGGGCTGCCGGACAGCTTTAAGGGATATCCCGTGCGGTTCTTTTCATGGCAGAACGGGACGATTCAGCACCATGTCCACGTGACGACCCTGGAGGACTGGCTGGCATCGCAGCTCCGCATCCATGGACCGGACCCGCTCACTCCGCAGCAGTGGCTGTCCCTCCCGCAGCAGCATCTGCTGCAGTTTACGGCAGGCGCCGTGTTCCATGACGATGCCGGTGAGCTGACCCGAATGCGCGAGCGGCTCGCGTGGTATCCGCAGGATATTTGGCTCTGGATGCTGGCGTCCCAGTGGCATTTGATCGGCAATATGCAGCCGCTTATAGGCAGGACAGCCGAAGCAGGCGACTTTCGTGGCTCCGCTTTGATCGCCTGCACCCTGGTCCGCCGAATGATGGAGATGTGCTTTCTGCAGGAGCGGACGTACTGGCCTTACCCCAAATGGTTCGGAACAGCCTTCTCGCGGCTTGCGGCCGCCCCTAAGGTGGGTCCGGTTCTTGACGGTATCCTGGCCGCTGCCGACACGGAGACCCAGGGGCAAGCCGTCAATCAGGCGCTGATCCAGCTGGCCGAGCGGCATAATGCACTTGGGATCACCCCGGAAATCCCCCCGCAGATTGGGGATTTTCAGGTCGGGATTAACGGTGCTGTCCGGCCGTATCCCGTCTTGAATGCGGGAAGCTATGTCGAGGCTTGCCGGAAGGCGATCGCTGATTCCGCCATGGCCCGCCTTGTCCCGATCGGGGCGATCGATCAGCTGACGCACGCGGATGACGCGCTGATCAACTTCACTTCCTGGCCGAAGCGCTTGAATGATGGCTACGCGCAGGAATTGAACAGCCCTGCCGGCTCGGAGTAAAGTGCTGCCTGGCAAAAGTGCATCTCTTTCACCTGTACGCTGGCAAGCAAAGGCTTGAACGTACAAAAAAGAGGGGGACTTATCCCCCTCTTTTTTTGGTAGTTATTGAAATAAAATGTGTGGACACGCAGCAGCTGGCGGCACTGAAGCGCAGCGTTAAGCCGTTTGCTCAGGGCACCTGTGTGCCCGCGGCTTGCTATCCCTCCTGAGCACACTCGCCCGCTGCCCGGTTCGCCAGCCGCATGATTCCTTCCGCTCTCGCATACCGGCGAGCCCCCGGCTGCAGGCCTTACTCCTTCGGCTCTCCCGCGGCTTCCCATTTCGCAATCTCCTCGCGCACGAGCGGCGCCACCTCGGTTCCGAGCAGCTCAATGGCGCGCATCACGAGATGATGCGGCATGGAGCCGACCGGCACGTGAAGCATAAAACGCGTGACGCCCACATTTTTGCGGAGATGGATGATCTTCCGGGCGACCGTCTCCGGATCGCCGACGTACAGGGCGCCTTCGAAGCTGCGGGCGTTGTCGAAGCTGTTGCGGTCATAATGGCCCCAGCCCCGCTCCCGCCCCAGCACATTCATGCTGTACTGGGTGGAAGGGAAGAACAGGTCGGCGGCCTTCTCCGTATCCTCGGCGATAAAGCCGTGCGAATGGGAGCCCACCGCCAGCTTCGACACGTCGTGGCCCGCGTGGGCAGCCGCCCGCTTGTACAGCTCCACCAGCGGCGCAAACTGCGTCGGTCTGCCTCCGATAATGGCCAGCACCAGCGGCAGGCCCAGGAGGCCGGCACGGATGACCGACTCCTGGTTGCCCCCGCTGCCGATCCAGACGGGCAGCGGATCCTGAACAGGGCGCGGATACACGCCCAGGTTGTGAATCGCCGGGCGGTGGCGGCCCTCCCAGGTCACCTTTTCCGAAGACCGGATTTTGAGCAGCAGCTCCAGCTTCTCGTCAAACAGCTCGTCGTAATCGTTCAGATCGTATCCGAACAGCGGGAACGATTCGATAAAGGACCCCCGGCCCGCCATAATTTCGGCGCGTCCGTTTGAAATTCCGTCGACCGTGGCAAAATCCTGAAAGACGCGCACCGGGTCGGCCGATGACAGCACCGTGACCGCGCTGCTGAGCCGGATTCGCCGGGTCTGCGGCGCAGCCGCCGCCAGCACGAGCGCCGGCGAGGACGCGGCATAGTCCTTCCGGTGATGCTCGCCTACTCCGAATACGTCCAGCCCCACCTGATCGGCAAGCACAATTTCCTCCACTACTTCGCGCAGACGCTGCGCGTGGCTGATGACCTCACCCGTCTCTACGTCCGGTGTCGTTTCCACAAAGGTACTGATGCCTATTTCCATGGGATCCCCCTAGTTCAATAGATTGGTATACTCGAACCGACCGCCGCAGCGGCCCATTTTTTCTTAATTGCGTATATCTTTATATTGAACTATTTTCGGGTCCATTTCAAGCCTTCCCGCAAAAATCCCATTCGCCTTCCTACTCCATCCCCGATCAACGCGCGATGGTTCTAAAATACCGATACACCCGGTCCAGCTTCGCCTCATGCTTGCCCTTGGGACTTTCCATATTTCCGAACTCAAAAAATTTGACCCGCTTGATGCCTACGAACCGGAACAGCGCCTTCCGCATCAGCACTTTGTGTGCGTTATTCAGCCAAAACAGAGGATATAGCGCCGGCCCTTTCATGGAGGAGATGCATACGACCGATCTGCCCTTTAGCAGCCCTTCCGGCAGCAACCCGCCCTTGTCCCTGTAAGCGAAGCCCGAAGCAAACATCTGGTCGATGAATCCGAGCAGCATGGCCGGCGGCCGGCCCCACCAAATCGGGTAGACCAGGACGATTTTATCCGCCCACAGCAGCATCTCCCGATACTTCTCCAGCGCTGGGTCCTTGTGCATATCCCGTCTCCGTTTGGTCTCATTAAAGATCAGAACCGGATTAAAGCCCTCTTCATAGAGGTCGAGCGTCCGGATTTGCGAAACCGCCGGATTCTCACGGCTGCCTTCCAATACTTTCTGCAGAAACGAGTAACTTAAGCTTTGATGATTCGGATGCGTGTAAATGACCAGTACCTTCATCGTGCCACCCCATTTACTTATCATTTGATAACAAAATCCTACCACGCAGTCCTTTTGGTTGTCAAATGATAATTGTTTATTGATAATAATTTTGATATGTTCGTGAGGAAGAGGTGGTGACATCATGGATGAAAATAAGCTTTTTGACAAGTTTATTGCCTTTACGGCAGCCGTGCATCAGGTCAAGCACGAAATGACTCAAGGCATCAAACCCGAAGGTATTACGCCGGTCCAGTACAGCATGCTCGAATACATCGCCGTAAGCCAGCCGGTGACCTTGAGCCAAATCAGTGACTGCCAGCAGATGTCCATGCCGAATACGAGCCGGGAAATCAAGAAGCTGTGCGACAAGCAGTTATGTGAAAAATACGATGACCCCAGTGACCGGCGCAAACAGTATGTCCGCCTGTCCGGCGAAGGGGAGCGTGTGATGAAAGAGGCCTTCGGCCACATCGGCGCGCGGTTCCTCACCCGGCTGCAGGACGCTTCCGAGAAGGATCTGCAAGAGATCGTTCATGCGATGGACGTGCTGCACTCCCGGGTATTTTATACAGATAAATGATGATATGAAACGGCCGTATGATCTCAGGATCATGAAGACATGGTCCTTTCCATGCAAGCGAAAAAGGCGCCTGTCTCCAGGCACCTTTTCATAAACGAAGTATATATTCTCAGCAAGTCTGCTGCCTCCTGCCTTACCCTTTAATCCGCTCAGCCGCTTCCTGCAGGGCTTGAACCACTTTATCGCACCAGCTGTCGAACTCAGGATCCTCGGTCTGGTGCTCGGGATGGGCCAGAATATACTGCACCGTCTCCTTAATCCCCTGATCCACCCGTGTGGTCGCCACAAAATCGGGAACGAGCCGCTTCAATTTGGCATTGTTAAAGACAACCGTGTTGGCCTTGTCTCCCAGCAGGCTGCCTCTGAAATCCTCCTTGCTGCAGGCATCGAGAAACTCGGATGCGACATGAACCGCATTCAGCTTCACGCCCAGAGCGTCGGCGATGATCTCGTAAATCTGGTTCCAGGTGACCGATTCATCCGATGTAATGTGCACGGACTCGCCGATCGCATGGATGTTGCCCATCAGGCCGATAAAGCCTTTGGCAAAATCCCGGTTATGTGTCATCGTCCACAGCGACGTACCGTCTCCGTGAATAATGACGGGCTTGTTCTCCAGCATCCGTTTCGCCACCTGCCAGCTGCCCTTGCTGCCATGCACGCCAAGCGGTATCGAGCGCTCATCGTACGTATGGCTTGGCCTTACGATGGTGACCGGAAAGCCCTGCTCGCGGTACTGCTTCATCAGGTAATCCTCGCAGGCGATCTTGTTCCGGGAATACTCCCAGTATGGATTGGATAGCGGAGTTCCTTCGGTGATGAGGTAATCGGATAAAGGCGACTGGTATGCCGAAGCCGAACTGATGAACATAAACTGCTTCGTACGGTCCTTGAACAGGCGGTAATCCCGCTCCAAATGCTCCGGCACAAAGGCGATAAAGTCGGCCACCACGTCAAACTGGAGATCGGCGATCAGACCGGCCACCTGCTCCTCGTCGTGAATATCGGCCTGGATGATATGAGCCCCTTCCGGCAGGGCATCATTCCGGTGTCCGCGGTTCAGCAGGTACAGCTCGCAGCCCTGCGCCAGCAGCTGCTTCGTAATGGCGGCACTGATCGTTCCTGTTCCTCCAATAAATAGCGCTTTCATAAAAAGACACCTCCATCAAGATGGTCTAGAAACTTTTGGATTCCTTAAGCCCATCCTAACGATAACACGGGAAGGCCCGCCAGACAATCAAGAGAAGTAACGGCGCAGGCTCTTTTTCATCTCCGCTTTTCGTGCGGCAAACTGTATGTGCCGATGGCCGTTGGCCCCCGAAGGGTGGGGAAAGCCCCATAGGCACTTCCTGGCGTCCAACACTCCCTGCTCGGCTAGAAGCCGGAGGATGCCTTCCACGGCTATTCCAAGCGGAATGATGAAGGGGAGATCCGGAAAAACACTCAGCTCTTCGGTGATGCTGGCTACCGCCGTGTCCCTTAGACTTGGAGTCCCCAGCAGACCCGGGCGGCTGCCGTTGTAATTGGCCCGGTTGACGAAGACGGGATAGCGGAGCACCGAACTGGTATGCAGCAGCTCCCGCTCTGTGCCAAATAAAGCCTCACTCGTGCGGATCCCCAAATACTCCGGCAACCCCAGCTCGTCCAGCATGGAGTTCAGGTTCGCGCGCAGACTGCCGGCAAAGCTGGCCGCCTCCTTCGCCTTCCGGCACACCGCCTCATCGCCCAATCCTTGATCCATGGCATGCCGCGCCGCTTCGTAAGCGATTCTCATCTGTGTAAAGCCGGGGGTCAAGCCCACGATAAATAGGCTCGCGGATGAATGAACATAATCATTATGGGGAGCGTAAAATGTCTCTACAAGGCCGTCTGCCGATAGACGCAGTTCCGGAATCAGAAGCTCCTCCCGGGTGAGCCGCCCGTCTGCCGGCAGTGACCGAATGGCGCGTCGGAACGTGCTCAAGGCGCTTGATAACAGCAATATCATCCCTCCAGTTATGCCAGAACGCGGGGATATGTTCGCCTGCTGTTCATACCCGATCCCGAACGTTCTCGGAAGCGGCTCCCCCGCTTAATATCCTTATCCTTGCCCCGCCGGTTAGGACCCATCCCCTGCAATCACCTCCAGCGAGTTCCCCAGGGACTGCAGCAGGTTGCCGGCGACCATCATGTCGTTCACTTTCTTGCTCGATGCAGAGCTTCTCAATCTGGCGGTTAGTTCTGCCTGTGCGGCATTGGCAATCGCCTGCATCGCATTACCGATAAGCTGCAGCTTCTCTCCTTCCTGCTGCTGCTTTTTACGGGATGAGAGCACTTTCGTCTGGCCAATGGCTGCGACATTGGTCCCCCATGCCTGAAGCCAAGCAAACGCCGCAATCTGCTCCTGAATCCTCCTTTGCTGTGACCGCATCTTTGACCGCATCGTATCCCTTCTTTCAATCTACAATCTATGAGAAGTATCTACTGCTATAACATACGCTTCTCTAGCACGGCCCGCCGATGGCGTATGACCTCCCCGATGCGGCGCCTGTCCGATTGCTAAGGAAAAAGAGGCTTGTCACATGGACAAGCCTCCTGCAAGTTCTAATATTGTCTTACCGATTCTCACCCATCTCCGCCTGCTCATAGCGCCGGGCGAACCAGGTGGCCAGGAGCGAGCCGGAAATGTTGTGCCACACGCTGAATATCGCGCTCGGCACGGCGGCGACGGGGTTGAAATGAGCCGCGGCGAGCGTCGCCCCCAGGCCCGAATTCTGCATACCGGTCTCAAACAAGATCGCTTTGCGTTTGCTCAGGTTCATGCGGAAGAGCTTGGCAAACAAATAGCCAAGGGCATACCCGAGCAGATTGTGAAGAATGACGACCGCAAAAATCAGCAAACCGCTCTCGATGATTTTGGTGCGGCTGCCGGCCACGACGATCGCCACAATCAGCACAATGGCCAGGGTAGAGACGAGCGGGAGCGCCTGAGCGCTGGCTTCGGCCTGCTTTTTAAACAGGGACTTAACGATAACCCCGAGCACGATCGGCAGAATGACCACCATCAGAATGTCCTTGATGAGTGCACCGGCATCAACCGGCATCCAGCGGCCGGCCAGCAGGCTGATCAGCGCGGGCGTAGCCAGCGGTGCGATAATGGTAGACACGGAAGCGATGGATACCCCCAGCGCTACATCCCCTTTCGCCAGCAGCGTCATCACGTTGGACGAGGTACCGCTCGGACAGCATCCGACGAGGATAACGCCTACGGCGATATCCGGCGGCAGGTTTAGCACCAGCGCCAAAACATAGGCCAGCAGCGGCATAATGATGAAATGGCCAACCACGCCGATCAGCACTTCGAGTGGCCTGCGGAAAACTTCGCGAAAGTCAGCGGAGGATAAGGTCAGCCCCATGCCGAACATGACGATTCCCAAAAAGATCGAAATGTAGCCCTTTAACGGGATAAAGACATCAGGTAAAAAAAAGCCCAGACAAGCAAACAGAATGACCCAAACCGAAAACGTGCCACCGACAACCTTGCTTACTTTTGCAACAGCATTCATCTCTCCGAACCTCACTTCTTGTGTAATAAAAATCATTCTACGACAAAAGCTGTGAATCGTCTACGAATTCCGGAGAATTGGAGAGGGTTACTGTTGCAGGAATGTACTGGTGAAAAAAAGACCTCCTTCATCAAGGCGGTTAGATACAGGTCTCCGTGTAGAGCTTGTCCGTTTCATTAATTTACCAATGCTGAAGAACAAAACCAATCGCCCTCCCTCTCGTCCAACTATACAGGGACTTCTTGGTAAAGTTACCCGCCGGGAGTCCCTGTTCCTATGCGGTTCATCATCCACGAACCGTCAATCCAGTTGAAGCAAGGTGATGAGAACATGATGAGAAAAAAAGGGGCGGTTCTTGCCGGCCTGGCCGCCGCCATGATCGCAGGCACGTCGGTCTATGCGGATGCCGCTCCAGCATCCAACAAGCCGATCGCCGTCTATCTGAACGGCCAGCAGCTGCAGACCGAAGTGCAGCCGCTGAATGTCGGCGGTACGGTACTTGTGCCGATGCGCGGCCTGTTTGAGCGCCAGGGGGCTAAGCTGGCCTGGGATAACGCCACGAAGACGCTGAAGGCCACCAAGGGAGGCACCACGCTGACCTACCGGATCGGCGAGCATACCGCGAACCTGAACGGGCAAGCCCTCGAAGTGACGGTGCCCGGCCAAATCTCCGGCGGATATTCCCTCGTGCCGCTGCGCTTTGTGAGCGAAGCGCTGGGCAGCGAGGTCGCTTGGCAGCCGGATGCGCACACGGTGCGGATTACGTCCAAGGTTTCGCTTGAGACTTCTATCCGCTGGGGCGTGAACCTGCGGAGCAAGCCGGATTCAGCGAGCGATGCGACGTCACTCGGCATGCTTGCCGCCGGACAGAAGGTGCATGTCATCCGCGAGGTGAACGCCCTCTGGCTGCAAGTGGAGACGGAAAACCACCAAACGGGATACATATCGGCCAAGCCGAAATATACCGACTATGCCAGCGCCTCGCTTGCCGACATGCAGGCGGACGAGCTGATCGCTTACGGTAAGAAGTTCCTCGGGACCCCTTACGAATTCGGGGCTTCTCCGGATCAGACGAAGACATTCGACTGCTCTTCCTTTGTCAAGCGGGTTCACGAGGATGTGCTGTCGGTCGAGCTGCCTCGCGTGTCCTACGATCAGGCGAAGGCCGGCAAGGAAGTGTCCTTAAGCGATCTACGCAAAGGGGACCTGCTGTTCTTCAGCGCCCGCGGGCTGGATATCGGCCACGTTGGCATCTATATGGGCAATAATCAAATTCTGCACACGTACTCCAAAGAGCTCGGCGTTCACGTCGAAGCCTTTGACGGCCAGTGGAAAAAACGGTTCGTCACAGCGCGCCGGATTCTGTAACCCGGATCGTCGGCTGAAACCGGTGGATATCGGTAATCCATACCGATTGTATCCAACACAAAAAAGGGGAGTTTCCCAGGTTCATCGACCCGGGGAACTCCCCTTTTTATATGCGTATTATTTTCCTTGCGCCCACATGGATTCCATTTCCTCCAGGGACTTTCCTTTGGTTTCCGGTACCGCGCGCCATGTAAACACGAGGCAAATCAGCGACATGACGCCGAAGATCCAGAAGGTGGCTGCCGGACCTGCCGAAGACAGCATCGGCGGGAAGGCTTGGGATACGACGTAATCGGCGATCCACAAAGCCATCGAAGCAATGGCCGTCGCAATGCCGCGGACCCGGTTCGGGAAGATCTCCGAAATGAGGACCCACACCACCGGTCCGAGCGAGATTGCAAAAGCAGCTACGTAAATCAGAATAAAGATCAGGACCAGCGGGCCGGAGCTATGTCCGGTCTGGAACGCCGTTCCGATGACGGCCAGACAGATCAGCATCGCAGCCGATCCGACCAGCATCAACGCTTTCCGTCCTACTTTATCGATCAGCCAAACGGCCAGGATCGTAAACAGGAGATTGATCACGCCGACAAAGATCGTCTGAATGAGCGCGGCGTTCGTGCCGGCACCAGTCTCTTTAAAGATCTCCGGCGCATAATACATGACCGCATTGATGCCGGTCACCTGCTGCAGAACCGCCAGTCCGACACCGACGATCAGCGCCATGCGCAGCCCCGGGCTGAACAGCTGGCGGAACGATCCTTTTTCCTGGCTAAACGACTCCTTGATATCCCGCACTTCCTGCTTCGCCAGCTCTTCGCCGTGAATTTTGAGCAGGATCGGCAGCGCTGCAGCTGCCCGGCCTTGCTTGATCAGCCATCTTGGGCTTTCCGGAACGAAGAACAGCAGCACGAGGAACAGTGCGCCGGGAATGACGCCGAAGCCAAACATCCAGCGCCAGGCACTCGACACGTCCCATGCGTCGTCACCCATGCCGGCGATCCACAGATTGATGAAGTATACGAGCGAAATGCCTGTAACCGTTGCCAGTTGGTTTAATGCGACGAGGCGGCCGCGGTATTTGGCCGGGGCGATCTCCGCATTATACAGCGGACACAAGGTGGATGTAATGCCGATGCCAACGCCGCCGATCATCCGGGCGATGATAAACCCGCTGAACGTATTCGGTATGGCCGAGCCAATGGATCCGATGATAAAAAGAAGCGCTGCCGCAATGATGACTTTTTTCCGGCCGAACTTGTCGCTCAGCATGCCGGAGAACAGGGCTCCAGGGATACAGCCGATGATCAAGCTGGAAACCGCCCAGCCTGTCTGGAAATCGTTCAAGTTAAAGCGCTTTTCCATGAAACCGATGGCGCCCGAAACCACGGCCGTATCAAAACCAAACAACAGCCCGCCCAATGCGGCTACGATGGACACCAGCGTCACGAACTTCATGCTGATCTTCTGGTTATCCTGCTCGCTGCTATGTTCCAATGTAATAGAGCTCATATATTATCCCTTCCATGTCATTTATTTGGATAGAATGAATTAAAGTCAATACAGAACTCCTTTAATTCAATCTATTTGGATAGATTGAACTACTGTTCAATGCAAACTTCTTAGTTCAATCTATTGGATGAAATCCAAGAAATCATCACTAAAAGCCTACATCCATTGTAACATGGGGGACCTTTGCATCCGCTTTCGAATCCCTTCACTTATTTGCGGTAGATCAGCATAAAATCGCTCCGTCATTCGCCTGATAAGCCTGGACTAGCACAAATTCGGCTCGCATCACAAATAAGTCCATGCCCGCATTCGGCATGGACTTTTGTCTCTCATTGGTGCTGTACTCTGTAGTCGGACGGCGTGAGGCCCGTCACTTTTTTGAATACCCGGCTGAAATAGTTCGGATCCTTATACCCCACCTGGTAACAGACCTCCTTCATGCTGTACCGGCCGTCTTTCATCAGCTCCTTGGCTTTGTCGATCCGCAGCCGGGTCACGTAGTCGATAAAGGTTTCCCCGGTCTGCTGTTTGAATACCTTGCTGAAATAGTAAGGATTCAAGTGGACATGCTCCGCCACATCCTCGAGCGACAGCTCCTCCTGAAATCGGCCCCGGATATACAGCACCGCCCGGTCCAGCATATTGGTGGTCCGCTGCTCCCGTTCTTCACGGATTTGGCGGATCGCCAATTCAACATAGGCGCTCTCTCCGGCATCGCCGGATCCGTTGATCAGCTTCTCTGCATGCGTTCCGCCGGCGCCCGAAGCCTGCACCAGGTCTTCAAAGCGGCAGATGCCGCCCCCTTCCTGATCATACCTGGAGGCGAAAACAGCCTCGTAATAAGACCGCTTGATTCCCTCCGCCCGATTTTGGACGGTTCCGATGCCGACCGGGACGGCCATCCCGCACTGCTCCCTCAGCACATCAGCCAACCGTGTGCCGAGCTCGCGGGCGCCTTCAGCCAACGCCGAGTCGCCAGTCTGCCTCGTTCCCAGCAGGAACAGGGCCATATGGCTGTGAATGAGCGAGCTGACGACCGTGCCGTAGCCGTCTTTCGGGGCTGCGTGCGCCGCCGTTTTTACGGCGTCGTACACTTTTTTCTTGGCGTCCCCCACTTCGGACAGTCCCAGCACCAAAGAACACCCTTTGTCGACCGGGAGCTGCAAAATATCCGCCAGATGGCCTGTCTCCGTCTCATTGACATGGCCCGACATCAGATGCAGCGCGATTTCCGTCTCGGCCAGCGGCAGCAGCTGAAAGAACTGCTCGCGCACCGCGAGCTCCTCATCGCGCTTGTGCTGCTCCTCCTCCAGCTCCTGCACCAGCCGGCTTAGCACGGCAACGATCTGCTCCCTTTTGGCCGGCTTGACCAGATACTCGTGCACGCCGAGGGTGATCGCCTGCTTGGCGTATTCAAAATTTTCATAAGCGGTGATGAGTACCATTTTGGCCTGCGGATTTTGGGCTTTAATTTCTTTTAATGCCTCCAGCCCCTGAATGCCCGGCATTCTCACGTCCATCATGACGATGTGCGGGCGGTGCTCTTCCGCCTTCTGTATGGCCATCCGGCCGTTCTCCGCATGGATCGTTTCAAACGTATCCGGCATCATCCGGTTCACAATCCATTCGATACCTTCCCGCTCCAGCGCTTCATCATCGGCGATCAGCAGACGATACATGGCCGTCCTCCTTTCGTGTTTCGGCAGGGATGTTTAAAAAGACCGTCGTCCCCTTCCCGGGCTCGCTGACAATGTCAATCAAATCCTTCCTGTCATAAAACAGCTCCAGGCGCTTAAACACGTTGCGGGTTCCGAGGCCCGTCGAGTGCCCTGCGGGGTGCCGGGCTTCTCCGCCTCCCTGATCCCGCAGCCGCGGTGCGTCAGTATCCAGCAGCGACCGCCGGACCTCCTCGCTCATCCCGATCCCGTTATCGGAAATGGCAATCCGTGTTCCGCCCGGCACGGCAGAAACTGCAAGCCGAACCTCGGCCCCCTCTTCCATACCTTCGATGCCGTGCACGAACACGTTCTCCAGCAGCGGCTGAAGCGTGAGCACCGGCACGAGTACATCCAGAGCCTTCTCGTCGATGTCCGTGACGAACCGGATGCGGTCGCGAAAGCGGGCCTGCTGAATCGTAAAATACTCCTTCGCATGCTCCACCTCATCGCGGAGCGGCACCGGCCGGTCCAGCTGGCGCAGATTGTAACGCAGCAGATTGGACATCGTGACCGTGAGATCGCTCGTCTTCTCGGCCCCTTCGATCAGCGCCAGCTTGGACAGCACGTTCAGGGAATTGAACAGGAAGTGAGGATTGATCTGGTTTTGCAGCACCTCAAGCTCCAGCTCCTTGACGAGCCGGTCCTTTTCCAGCCCTTCTTTTTCCTTGCGGATCAGTGATTTCAAATTGTCCTGCATCTGCACGAAAGCCTCAGACAGAATCCGAAACTCGTCGCGGCTCTTCATCACCGGCGGTTTCACCTGCAGGTTGCCGTCCGAAATTTGCCGGGCTGTCCGGACCAGCTGCCGGATCGGTCTGGTGATGCGGAGGGAGATCCAGTAAGCCAGCAGGACGCTGATCAGCGTGCTGAATATAAACAAGGCGACGCCCCATTGGTTCATCCGGTCGGTCTGCGCCAGAATGCTCCGGTAGAGGGGCTGATAATAGCTCAGCTCCTGGTCGATCAGCCGGTACGCCTCTTCCTGGATGAAACCGGCCGTCTTCTCCGCCGCCGCATAGGAGTTGGCGTATGCCAGCGGGGTCTTGCCGCTTAACGCCTGCAGGATGCCGGATTCCTGCGCAAGAAACGTCTCCAGCAGGTTGCGGTAGCTCCGTACGCTCAGCTCCGTGGTCGGAATGGCGTCCTGGGCGTTCAGTTCCGCCTGGAGCTTTCGCAGCTGACTCTGATGCTCCTGATAGATTTGCCGGCTCCGCTCGCTCCGGTCCGTCAGATACACATTGACCGCGCTTAAATTGCTGCGGGTCTCCGCATCGATTTGTTTGTATAGTAATACCCGGTCCAGCATCATATTATAGCTCTGCTGAACGGTTCGCCCGCTTTGAAAAATAAAAAACGATACGGCGTTCGTCAGGACAAATAAAGCGGGGATCACTATGAGCAGCATCCGGCGCATGTTCATGGGCCGGCCACCTCCAGCTTCAGCGCCGCCTTGTCCAAGACACTCGTCGGAATAAAATGCTCGGCCGCAAAGGACTTGCCGTGAAAGTGCTCGTTCAGGAGGCCGATCGACCGGGCCCCCATTTCTTTCGGCGACTGCACAATGGACGCCGCGATTTCGCCCTGCTCGATCCCCTGCCGGGTCATGGCCAGGTCGTCAAAGCCGTATACGCGGATTCCCGTCCTGCCCGCAGCTTGGATGCCCTCGACGATTCCGGCCGCGTCCAGGGAGCTGAAGCCGACGATCGTCTGGATGTCCGGATGCTGCTTCAGCATCGCCTCGGCCTGCTTGGCGGCGCCGATCCGCGAAATGTTGGACGCGCGGACGTCCACGATGGCGAAGCCGGGAGCTGCAGAAATCACCGAGCGAAATCCCGCCAGGCGCAGCTGCATATTTTCGGCCCGCTCGCTTCCGATCATGACGCCGATTTTCCCTTTGCCGGCCGCTTCCTTCAGCACCAATTCGCCCATTCGTTTTCCCGCCCCCAGGTTGTCGGTTCCGACATAGGCCAGGCGGGAGCTGCCCGGTTCGTCTGCATCCACAGTGATCACCGGGATCCCTTGCCCTGTGGCTCTTTGGATCAGCGCATCGTAGTCCGGATCCACGATTCCCTGCACGAGGATGCCGTCGGGCCTGGATGCAATCGCCCTTTCCAGCAGCCTCATCTGCTCGGTGGGATTGATGCGGATCGGGCCGGTATAATCAATCCGCATCCCCAGCTTGTCCGCCGCTTCCTCCGCCCCCTGCTCCATTTCCCGCCAGAACGGGTTGTCGAGCTCCTGGGCGATCAGCACGACATGCTTAACGGACGGATCGTCGGCCCGCTGAAGCCGGATCTGTCCGACCAAATCACCGATGGTCATGGACGCGAGGAAAAACCGGACCAGAATATACGCAAAAATGAGAACAAGTACAATCAGCCCGAAGGGCCAGATTCGTTTGAGCATGAGCATCTTCCTCCTTAGCCCAAATGAGATATATCTGTAGGGATCGGCATTTTACCGTAAATGCTCCCTGTTATAACGGCCCAATATGGCCCTCTAACATTTTGATTTAGTATGCGGAAAACCAGCCGCCCCTATCATGGTTAAGGCATAGGTCCCGGGTGTTCCCATTACAACAGTATAGCATTTGAATGAAAAGCCGCTGAATGGTTTCCGAATATTTTCTGAACGATAAAGGAAAGAAACTTGGAAATAAAAAAGATGGCTCCCATCTAAGGAGCCATCTACCTCTCAATCGCGAATTTATGGTTTCTTCGGTGCCAGCTCAACCGCCTGGCGGATCGCTTCCATCATGCTCTTCTCTTCCACGATCCCTTTGCCCGCAATGTCAAAGGCGGTGCCGTGGTCTACGCTTGTGCGGATAATCGGCAGGCCGACGGTGATGTTCACGCCTGCGTCGAGGCCGAGCACCTTGACCGGTCCATGGCCTTGGTCATGATACATGGCAACGACAATGTCGAAGTCGCCGCGGACGGTGCGGAAGAACAGCGTGTCCGCAGGCAACGGTCCGACCACGTTGATGCCCTCGTCCTGGGCGCGCTGCACGGCGGGCACGACCTTCTCCTCTTCCTCGCCGTAGCCGAACAGGCCGTTCTCGCCCGCATGCGGATTGATGCCGCAGACGGCGATACGCGGCTGAGCGATGCCGGACTTCATCAGCGTCTCATGCGCCAATTGGATGACGCGGTATACGCGCTCCGGATTGATCATTTTCACCGCATCAATCAAGCCGACGTGAGTGGTGACGTGAATGACCTTGAGGTTCGGCGCCGAAAGCATCATGGAAAACTCGTTCGTTCCCGTCAGATCGGCCAAAATTTCCGTATGCCCCGGGTATTTGTGGCCGCCTTTATGCAGGGCTTCCTTGTTCAGCGGAGCGGTGCAGATCGCGTCGATCTGCTGCTTTTTCGCCAAATCGATCGCTTTAGCTAGATATTCGAACGCCGCGTGGCCGGCTTCAGCCGATACCTGTCCAAGCGGAAGGTCCTCGCTAAGCAGATTCAGATCAAGGCAGTAGACGGTGCCGTGCTCATAGTTCAGACTGCTGAGCTGGTCCTCAGTCACCGCTTCAACGTTCAGGCTGCTGTTCACATAAGCCTTGGCCCGGTTCAGAATTTTCGCATCCCCGATCACCAGCGGATGGCATAGGTCGTAAATCTCCTGGTTCTGCAGGCTCTTCAGAATAATTTCGGGGCCAACTCCGGCTCCGTCCCCCATCGTAATACCAATGACAGCTTTGGTTTCGCTCATTTTCATTCATCCTCTCCACTCATATAGATCAACGCATTCATCAAAGAACGCTCGTTACCAAATCCTCCGGCCTTCGTTACGGCCCAGTACTCTCTTGTATCCGCTCCGCCGCGCAGCTTCCCGAGCGGAAGCCCGGCCTCCACTTCGGTGCAGAGCTGCATCTGGTTCATGTTCAGCTGATTGCACACCGCCTTAGCGGTATCGCCTCCGGTCAGAACCAGGCCGTTAATGTCCTCGTATGTGCCTAAAACCTCCCGGGCGATCGCCCCGAGCTCTCTGGAAATCGTCTCGCCGATTTCGGTTTTTCCGATGGAGAGCTCGGCTTCCAGCCGCTTCGTCGCTTCTCTATTGTTGACCGACGAATCGACAAACAATACAAAATGCTTCTTGTCCGCTTCCTTGGCCAAGGAAGCCATGACGTCCGGCAGAGCGTACGTGCGCTTGATCAGCTCCACCGGGTCCAGCTCTACAAAACACGTGTCCGGCATCGATCGCACGTTCTCCAGCTGCTGCTTGGTCACCTGCGACAAGCTGGCGGACACGGTCAGCGTCTTGGCGACCCGGAGCCGGTCCTCCGGACGGTCAGCGGTTCGCTCCAGCTGAAGCGCCTCCGGCAGGTGCTCGATCAGGCCGGCCGAACCGGCCCATACCGTCTTTTTACCCGCCCGGGCAAAAACCTCGGCAATCTTTTGCAGATCTTCATCCGTCGCCGCGTCGCATATAAACCAGGTCCGCCCCAGTGCGGTATGTTCCTCGATCGTCTGCATCAGCCGTTCCGCCGGTCCATGCAGCTGCGCAAGGTCGATCAAGACGATGCTCTGCTGACCCGCATACGGCCGGAACAGATTCGCGATGAAGCTGTCCTTGACCGGCGTTTTGGGATCGCGACCGAATTCGGTCTCCGAGACGCGCTGCCCGTGGACATGCTGATAACCGTCAAGGGTTTGACGGTTCATCTTCGGATATGCCGGGGCAATCACGACCACTTCCGGCTGATGAACGGAAACGACGGCTGCCAGCTCGGCAGCCACGTTCCCCCGTAAGGTCGAGTCCATTTTTTTATATACTTGATGATACCCTTGCTGATAAAACAAAGTGCTTGCTTTAGAAACGTTGTTGTGTGCTTCCTGTTCGCCTGCCGCCCGGGTGTCCGTATCGATAATGGCAACATCCCCGTTCGGCTTGGCCGGAGCAGCTTGGGAATCGAGATACACGGTTGACGTGATCCCGATCTTGGACAGCTGCACGCCGGCATCGTTAGCTCCCGTCAAATCATCTGCGATAATGTACATATGCTGCATGTTGAACGACTCCCTTACTTGATTCCTTGTCCATGCCACTTACGCCTGTGAACTCCGCCGCTGCGCCCTTCTTGCGAACCAGGTCGTCAGAAGCGGGGTCAGAATCGCCGTCACAATGACGCATGCCGTTACCTGGAGCGTTGCATCCGCAGCAATGCTGCTGTAGCCGGAGTATACCGCAGCAACCGCCATCGGAACTGCCGAAGCGTTACCCGCTGTAGACGATGCCGCAATCCCGGCCACGCCGTCGCCGCCAGTCAGACGGTCGATCAGGAACAGGACGATGCCCGTGATCACGACAACACCAATCCCCAGAATGACACCGGAGAATCCGGCTTTGACCACGTTGGTCAGGTTAATGCCGGCGCCGATCGCCAGCGAAAAGAGCGGAATGATGACATCCTGTCCCTTACTCAGGAACTCGCGCATCTTCTCATCGAGGTTTCCGAGGATCATGCCGAGCAGAAGCGGCAGAATCGCAAAGACAAACGCCATAATCGGGAAGCTGGCCAGGCCGGCAACGCCGAGAATGAGCATCGTAAAGAACGGGCCGGATTCCAGCGACATGATCGAATATGCGGCGACGTCTTCCTTTTTCTTGCCGAGCTGACCCATCAGCGCCATGTACAAGCCGCCGTTGGTGTCGGAGAATGCCGCGACGATGGCCAGAGCCGACAGCCCCAGGAACAGATTGTTCTGATCCGGGAAAATCGCTTTGATCAGCAGGGCGATCAGGAAGGTCGTACCGATTTTACCTACCCAAAGGCTGACGCCCTTCTTCAAAATGTAACCGGTTGCCTGAAACCGAATCGTCGATCCTAAGCAAATATAAAAGGCGGCAAGCAGCGCGGATGTACCGGTCAATAGACCGCCTGTAAACGAGCTCTTGAATTCCGGCATATCGAATACTTGCGGAAAGAACGTCCGAATCAGGGCGCCGATCAGCAATGGGATCAACATCATCCCGCCGGGGACTTTGTCAATGGCTGCCTTTATTTTCATGGCTGTGTCATCTCCTGTGTTGTAAATTTAAACAGTTCGTTTTGTAAAAGCGATTACATAAAACGATTACATCGATTATGATAAACGTTTACAAAAAATAATGCAACACTTTTTAGCTAAATAAAATTCATTTAACCAAAAGTGTTGCACATTTAAACAATAATGAAAAATCCACTATCAGTCCTTAAGCTTTCTCCACAATGTCGACCGGTTGATGTTCAGGCGCTTCGCCGCTTTGGTCTGGTTAAAGCCCTCCTGCTCCAGCACCTTCTCAATGATCGCCTTCTCAATCTGTTCCAGCGTACCGTTCAGCAGTTCTCCGCTGATCGTTCCAGCAGCTTCGCCTTTTCGCTGCAGCAGCTGTTCGACCAAGGCGTGCTCGATGACGTACCCTTTTTCCAAAAGCACCGCCTCCTGAAGCAGCGCCCGCAGTTCCGATACGTTGCCCGGCCAGCTGTAGTCCATCAACAGGGCCAGCCCTTTGTCCGTCATTTTAATGGCCGAGGTGCCCTGCGTTTGGTTAAAATACAGCAAAAACGAGGTGACCAGCTCCCGGATATCCTCTTTTCGCTCCGCCAGCGCAGGAACATGGATCCGGACGATTCCGTCCTCATAGGCTCCCCATAGATGCTGCTCTTCAACCATCGAGAAGATGAGGGTGATTCCCTTTCCCTGAAAAGCGTCCATTCTCCGCCACAGCTCGGCCCTCAGGCTGCTGTCCATCATATCAAGCGCGTGGATATGCAGCGTCTTGATCTCTGCGTCGACTTCGTCGGGCTCCAGGGCCAGCATATCGGCAGCCTGGACGGAGGCGAGCAGGCCCTCCCCGCTGAACTTGCGGTTATGAATATAACGCGCGATCAACTCCTTGCCGGCCCCTCTCGGCCCGATCAGGACGAACCGGGATGCAGAAAGGCACCGGTCGATCATCGACAAACAAGCGTCCATCGCTTCGCTCTGATGAATGATCAGCGGCGGCGTGCCCGTCTTCACCTGCAAAACCGCCTCGGCCGGCGAATTCATATGGACGCGCGAAAATTCGCACACCAAATAAGCCCCATTTTCCACCGCGACCCGGGTTTTGACGATCTTCAGCGGCCTGCCTTCCGCATCGCTCGCATGGCTGGTCTCCCGGACCGCCGCCGTCTCCCGGAAAGCGTGGTGATCCAAGCCGACATGCGGAACGGGACGGGAATCGAAATGCTTCCACTGCTCGTACACGACCTGCCCGTTCTCCGCTAGAACCATCACATCCCCTGCCGTAACCTGCAGCACAGCTTTGAGCCTTTCGATTTCCTGCCGATTCTTCATCATCCACCGGGAGACCGTCTTAGCCTCCTGAAAGGCATCAAAGATCGCTTCGCGCCCGGACTGGATCAGAATACCCACAAGCCCCAGCCGGGATGCCGTTTCGAAGGTCACCACATCCCCCATAATCAGCTGGTAGCCTTCCTCCTTGAGCTTTCTAAGCAGGCTCTCCGTCTCATCCTCGTCATGAATCGTGAAGATATCGATCGGAATTTCCAGCAAATCGATGATGGCCTTGGCGCCGAGGGTGATGGCGGGAAAGCCGACAATCGCCTTTTTCCGTGGAAAATCGTTCGCCAGCGTCAATACCCGCAGCATGTCATAGCCGGATACATGCACGTCGACGACGGGAATATCGACGGCCTCCCCGATCAGCTTGGCCGTTCCGCCGCGGCTGATGATGACGTCGACCCCTTCAGCCTCCGCCTGCTTGGCGATGGCAACCCCTTCTTGCAGATTTCCGACCCGGATCTGAAGGTCCAGATCCTTCTCTTCCGCACGGCACGTCTCGATCAAGTTTTCCATGGCTGCATATGGAGCTATAAACAGGGCTTTTATTCTCATCTGATCCCACACCTATATTCCTTTAAGATTGTAGTTCAGTCATAGCATATATTCGGGTGGTATGCAATTTTAGTCTTGTCTGCGGGTAGTTTGGTGAAGGCGACGACAAGAAAAGGCCATTTGATGGAGGACGGAATTCAGAGCCAGCAGCTGCAGCCGCGCTTGAAAAATACGGCGCAAGCCAATGGATCAGCCTGCGCCGCAAAGTATTTTCTTCCTTTTATCTCTTTACTCTCGCTATGATATCCCGAGTACCAGAATGTGCTGCGGACCTGCCGGCCCGATCCGGGTCCGTCCCTCATCACGGAAACCCGCTTTGAGATAAACATGACGCGCGGCAGCGTTTCTCATATTAACAGCAAGGACCACTTCATCGGCCGTCGGGAAATGCTGTTTGACAAACTCCTTCAGGCCGAGCAGAGACTGCGTCGCGTACCCTTGTCCCTGATGCCTGTGATCGATGGAGAAAGCCCGCAGCAGCAGGGCATTGGGGTTGTCCGAGTATTCGCTCCGGTCTTCCCCTGCATCCAGAATGAAAAAGCCGACTGGCTCCTCATCCCCCAAAATGACGATCGGATGCCGCTCCTTCCGCTCCAGCGCGTTCTGTATGACTTCAAACGGCAATGCGGTGAATTTATGCTGCTCCTCCGGCAGCGTAAAAGCTCCAAGTCCGGCCTCGTGATCCCGGTGATATAAGGCGAGCCGGACGTTATTCATGGTGTTTTTCATCGGAGTCTCCTTGGGCCATGTCTTCATAAAGGCCGATTTTGCGATTCAGCATAGCCTCATATTTTTTAAACCGGGCCATTTGTTCCTGGACGTTGTGCCGTTGTTCCCGAAGCCGCACCAGCCGCTCCTGAATGGTGGTCGCGTGGTTGACGAATTGTTTAATGTCAGCGATGCCCATCCCCGTTTCCCGCAGGCAGCAGATAAACTCCAGCGCTTCGATATCCTTCGCTTCGTACAGGCGGATGCCGCTTTCGTTGCGCTGAACGCCCGGCATGATGCCTTCTTTTTCATAATACCGCAGCGTATGGATCGACAAACCCGTTTGGGCCGACACTTCCCCGATCGAGTAACTCATGCCTTCAAATCCCTCCTAAGCGAAAAAGCCCACCTGACGACAGGTGAGCCATGGTTATTCGTATTATAATTCCTGCCTGGTGGGCCTTACAATGATTTCATTGACGGCCGTTTGCGGCGGCTGGGATATGGCGTAGGCAATAGCGTGAGCGATGGCCTCCGGGGTTAAGGCGATGTCCATGGAAGCTTCGATGTCCCGCTTCACTTCTTCGTTCGTAATCGTGTGCACCAGCTCGGTGTCGACGCCTCCCGGACAAATAATCGTCGTGCGGATGTTATTGTGTGCTTCTTCTTGGCGCAGTGCTTCGGTGATTGCCCGAACGGCGAATTTGGTGCCTGAGTAAACCGCCCACGTTTTACGGACGATGTGCCCGGTCACCGACGCGACGTTGATGACGTGCCCCTGTCTGCGCTCCCGCATATGCGGCAGCACGGCCCCGATCCCATAGAGCACACCCTTCACGTTTACATCGATCATCCGGTCCCACTCTTTGATCTTCTTCTCGTGCAGATAAGACAGCGGCATGATCCCTGCATTATTCACCAGCACGTCGATTTGTCCGTATGTGTCAAGGGCGAGCCGGGCCAGCTCCTCCATCTGCGACTGCACGCTCACATCCGTCACTTGGTACACCGCCGTGCCTCCTTCCTGCTCAATCGCCGACTGTAGCTGCTTGAGCCGTTCTCCGCGCCTTGCTGCGAGCACCATTTGGGCTCCGCTTCGGGCGAGGACCCTGGCCGTAGCTTCTCCGATACCGCTGGAGGCTCCTGTTAAAATAACCACTTTTCCTTGCACCGCGTTCATGATCATGGGGACCATCCTTTCTTTACGGGTAAGATGGTTCCCAGTATAGGACCTTGAGCGCGCTCTAGGTCAAGGCTTTCTGGTCATAGGAAAAAGACAGGTGTTTAACATATCGAATCCAGCGGTTTAGGTTTATCCCGCTTGAATTTGGCTCCACATCGTCACCATATCGATCCAGCCGCGATGCTCCGCGATTTTTCCGTCCCTAAGGCGGTACTGGCGGTACAGCGTCACATTCATCGTCCGTCCGGTCGGTGCGGTGCCGAAGAACACGCCCTGATGGGTGCCACGGACCGTCATTCGAACGAGAACCTTCTCATTCTCGGCGATGATTTCCTCTACCGTATACTGCTTATCCGGGAAGGCCTCCAGGATTTTGGCTGCAAACTGCTTCAACCCTTCTTTCGATTGATAGCTGAGCTCCCGGTAATCTTCAGTCGTAAACGTATCCGCTGCACTCAGATCGTTGCTGTTCCAGAACGCCTGAATAAAAGCTTCAACCACCTCGGTATTTTTTTGCTCCATCGTTGTCATAGGATCCATCTCCTCTAATTTATATTGGCCGTATCATACAGGTCATGTCAGGCACCAGTTTGCAGCTGGGGGAGCATCGTACCGGTGTCATACCATCCGAAGCGATGAACGATCCGCCCATCGTTCACCGTGAATTCGTGGAACTGCGTGATCCGTACCGTTTTTCCCGTAGCGGGAATTCCTGCGAATATTCCGGTGTGCTTGCCCGTGATGACCACCCTTGCGATGACCTTCTCTCCCTGGACCATCACGTCATCCACTTCGTATTGCCGGTCCGTAAATGCCTCTTCCAGTTGACCGATGAATGCTTGCCCCGTTTGGCTCAGCGTCCCTGCCTTCCATGCCTCTTCGATCCATTTTACTGCCGCTTCCACCTGCTGCTGCCGCGTTGTGCTCATAGCGATCCGTCTCCTTTTTTGTTGGTCATATTCAAAATACTCCGGCGCACTCGTCTAATCGTTGCAAATTCATAATGTTACCATTTGGTCACGTGTTGTGTAAAAAAATATGCTGTCTATCCGGTTACCACTGCCGTCTCAGCTGAAAGCAGCCGGGTCATCTTTATAAATTGTTCGATAACTGTGCTGACCCTCTCTCTCACCCCTGCATCCAAAGGCGCGCCATCCGGGCCAAATTCATTCGAACCGTACCCTACGGAAATCCATTCCGGGCAATTGACGCCATGCAGGTTGCGGACGATCGTCTGCAGATGCGTCAGCGAGCTGATGCCAAGCGGCCCGCCTGCCGAGCTTACGGAAAGAACCGGCTTGCCTTCCACATGTCCCGGCGTCAAATAATCCAGGGCATTCTTCAGCGCTCCCGAGATAGATCCGTGGTATTCCGGTGTGGCCAAAATCAGCGCATCTGCATGAATGATCTCATTTTGCAGACGTACAGCCTCCGGATTTTGCCCTGCTTCCGGCGAATACAGCGGCAGCTGGAGCTCCCTCATGTCCACGAACGAAACCGTAATTCCGCTGCCGGCCAGTTGGCTTTCCAAATAACGAAGGAGCCTGGTGCTTACGGATCCCGCATCGTTGCTTCCGGCAATCAAAGTCATTTTCATTTCCTACATCCTCCTTTGGATTCCCCGGCGCTGCATCAGCACTTAAACACCTGCCGGCTGACAAACGATTTGGGGTATGATAATATGTGACTATATTGTCACTCTTGATGGGATTATAATACGTTACTATATGGTAACATGTCAAGGGCATTGCTCCACTTTTTCAATGCACGAGGTAAAGGAGGTGTTACGATTGGAGGACAATCTAATATTTAAAGCCCTCGCCGACCCCACGCGCCGCACCCTTCTGGACCTGCTGCAGGCGCATGACGGACGGACGCTGAACGACTTGTGCGCCCCGCTCGACATGTCCCGGTTCGGCGTGATGAAGCATTTGAACCTGCTGGAGGAAGCCGGACTCATTACGACTAGGAAGGTCGGCCGGGAGAAGCTGCACTACCTTAACGCCGTGCCCATCCGCCAGATATACGAACGATGGGTCAGCAAATACGCCGAACCTTGGGCGGCAGGATTAACATCACTTCAATTCGAATTGGAGCGTGAGACGCAAATGGAAAACAGACCGAAGCATGTCAACCGGATCGCCATTAAATCGAGTCCCGAGCAGGTGTGGCAGGCGATTACCGACCCGGCCAAAACGTCAAAGTTTTGGTTCAATTGTGCCATTCAATCCTCCTGGGAAATCGGCTCTTCCTTTGAACTGCTGGGCCCGGAGGGGGAAAAGAAGGTCAAGGGGGTCATCCTTGAACTGGATCGCCCGCATAAGCTGGCCGTGAGCTGGCAGTTTGTCAATCTGCCCGGTACGGAGAACGATGCGCCTTCCCGCGTCACGTGGGAGATCGCACAGCACGCGGAAATTCCCGGCGTCACGCTCGTTACGGCCGTCCATGACGATTTCGAACAGGCGCTCCCTACCGCGGGCGTGCTGGAGAACGGCCTGCCGCTCGTCCTTTCGGGAATGAAAACGTTCCTGGAAACAGGGTCTACGCTGGCGGATATGTAAGGAGTTTCAGCAAGCAGCGAAGCGGCGTACAGGTATCACGAAAGCATACTCCGCCTCGTATTGCCGGAATTAAACATGAAGCTTTTTCAAGGCCCAGTCGCGACTGTCCGCGAGTGGGTTTTTTCATGCCATCTGATCGACAAGCATGTTAATCCAAGCCCATAGGCGGCAAACTTCTCCGTACTTCTCTAACTTTTGTGCTTCCAAGGCGTTGTTATAAATAGATGTCAACGAGCGTCCTTTATAAGCTGTGTGATCTCCACCCTGCTTATATAGCAGATAACCGATAGCGATGGAGAAGGGAGATGAAATGCTATGATGAGTGGTGCTAGCATGATAGGTATGGGCGGCGTGGTAGCCGTCCTGATAATGTGGGGAGTTATTTTAGCAATTTTCTTTTTGCTGGTCCGGCTGGCCGTGGATAAATCCAATATGCGTACCGAGCTGCGGCATTTGCGCCGGGAGGTTCGAGAGCTGAAATCCTTGGTTCAGAACCAGCGGAACGATTCTATCAACCATGTTGAGAATTTCACCTATAACCATCCCGAAGATGATTAATAAAATAGCTTGTAAAAAAGGATGCCAGCTACAACCGGCATCCTTTTTGTTTTATTCAAACCAACGTTTCTCCGCTCGGCCTTCCCGCATTCTGCAGCAGCCACTCGTCCATCTGTTCGATATTCATCGGTTTGCCGTAGAAATATCCCTGCATCACGTTGCATCCGGATGCGCGGAGAAAATCGATCTGCTCCCTCGTCTCCACGCCCTCAGCTACCAGCTCCAGATGAAGCTTGAGCGCCATATCGATGATGGCGCCCACGATCGCCCGTTTGGAGGGTGAATCGCTTTCCCGGACAAACAGCTGATCGATCTTGATCGTGTCGATCGGAATTTGATCCAGGGATCCGAGCGAGGAATACCCCGATCCGAAATCGTCCATCGATATCCGCACTCCGATCTCGCGCAGCTCATTCAGCTGCCGGATCATATCGGGCACATCGTACAGCATCGTCGATTCGGTGATCTCCAGCTCCAGGTACCGGGCCGGAAGCCCGGTCGTCCGAAGCGCATGTTCTACCATGTACAGAAGGTGCTGGCTTTCGAACAAACGCACAGACACATTGACCGACACGATCATCGAAGGCATGCCTTTGTCGAGCCACACCTTGTTTTGGCGGCAGGCCTCTTCCAGGATCCACCGGGTCATCGGGATGATCAGTCCCGTTTCTTCGGCGATCGGGATGAATTCATCTGGTGAGACGACGCCGAATTTGGGGTGCGGCCAGCGCATCAGCGCCTCGAGTCCGACGGGAGTATCCGTCTGGGCATCCCACTTCGGCTGATACACGACATAGAACTCCTGGCGTTCCGACGCTCCACGCATATCCTTTTCCAATTCCAGCCGGCGCAGCAGCCTTTTATCCATGTCGTCATCAAATACGCAGTACCGGTTCTTGCCGGCATTCTTGGCATTGTACATGGCCGTATCCGATGTTTTCAACAGTGACGCCCGGTCCGTTCCATGCTTGGGCGCCAGACTAATGCCAATGCTGGCCGTAATGTACAGCTCATTGCCCTGCAGGACGAACGGTCGGGTGACGACCTCCAAAATGCCGGACGCAAGCTCCTCTGCCAAGGCCTGACCGCAGTTTTCCGCAACTACGAGAAATTCATCACCGCCTAGGCGAAACACCTTCTGGCCTTGCTGCAGATACCCGCTTAGACGTCTTCCCACCTCCTGAACCAGCATGTCGCCGATGTCATGGCCCAGCGTATCGTTGATCGTTTTGAATCGATCCAGGTCGATAAACAAAACGGCGGTTTCCTTCGAGGTGTCGACTCCCTCGCCAAGCAGCCGGTTCAGGTCATGCCGGTTAGGCAGCCCGGTTAACGGGTCGCTGTAGGCCATTTTCTCCAACACGTGACGGTCGAAAAACATCGCTCCCCACGAAACCATCAGGATAAAAAACGTCGTGATCGTCACACCGGCCAGCAGTAAAAGGTTCATTTCCCCGGCATCGGTAGAAATAATCGCATTCGGGTTCCCGCACCAAAAATCGGCCGCCTTCATGCCGGTAAAATGCATGCCGCAAATGGCCAGTCCCATGATCAGAGCCGAAGCCCACTTCCACCAGCTGACCTCGGTATGATCGCGAAAGCGGAGGAACAGCAGCAGCGCCACGTAAGAAGCCGCCAGTGCAATGGCTGCCGAGAGCAGCCAATAAGACCGGTCATAGATAATCTCGGCCGGAAGACGCATCGCGGCCATTCCGGTATAATGCATCGCCACGATGCCGCTGCCCATGCAGAACCCGCTCAAGGCAAACTTGCCCCAGTTCACGCCTTTGGACAGCAGCATTTGGAATGCAATAAAGGACGCCACAATGCTGCACAGCATTGATAGCAGCGTAATCGGAATGTCGTAATTCACAGGCACGTTCAAATGGAAGGCAAGCATGCCGACGAAATGCATGGACCATACCCCGCTGCCCATGACGCAGGAGCCGGCTACCAGCCACCATTTCTGCGTCCTGCCCCGCGACCTTGATATTTTGGCCGCTAAGTTGAGAGCCGAATAGGACGCAAATATGGCGATGATGAACGAGAGCATAACGATCCATAAATTATATGATTCATGTAGCAGGACGATGGGGCTCACTCCTTGTTGTCAGCGCAGTAAAACTCATAGAGCAAGTATAAAGGAGCGTCCCGCCAAAACGAAAGAAGTATTTTAGCAAAATTCGCTAATTTTCGCCCACCTTCTGCACGAGTTTTACCGCCTATCGACACGGCTCTGTGACCCCGATAGCCTGCTGTCACTCCCCAGCCGGATAGGTTTCTAGCAAATGCTTTACCGACTGCCGGATCAGCGCCTTCAGCACGTCTGCATCGATATCCGCAACCTTGTTGATATAGACGCAGCCTTTGCCGGAGGTATGCTTGCCCAAATTCTTCAGGAGGGCTTCACGCTGTTCTTCTCCAGGGGCGAAATAGAGGCTGATCTTGGCTTTGCGGGGTGAAAAGCCGACGAGCGGCGCATCCCCTTCGTGACCTGACGCATACTTGTAATGGTACGAACCGAAGCCGATGATGCTCGCCCCCCACATTTTCGCAGGATACCCCGTCGTCTCTGTAAAAATGTCCAGCAGCCAATACGCATCCTGCTTCTTGCCGGGATGCTCCACCTGTTCGATGAAGTCGAGCACACTGTCATCGGTTTCTTTCGTTTTCAGCTCATACATGGTCACTACTCCTTTAGGCAGGAAAATAAAATGGCCTGCCCGTTTACCCGGGCAGACCAACGGAATCGGTTTATTTTACCGAATAAACCCCTTCCTTGTAGGTCAAGGTGTACACCAAACCTTCATCCGTAAGCTTTGCCGTTTGAATCCGGTCGGATACCAGGCGGGCGCTCCCCTTCGCGTCAATCTTGTATATTCCAGGATCGTAGCCTTCCGACAGGTAGTAAATCGCATTCTTTCCAATGTAGTACGAGCTTACCGGCTTGTCGCTGCGCTTGATTTCCTTGCCAGTCGCGAAGTCATATTGGTACAGGATGCCCGGATCGTAGGAACTGCCGGCATCGTTCGAGGTGTAGTACAAGCTGCCATTCAACAGCTGGGCATTAAGCACCTTTCTGGAAATCACGGTTTTTGGCTCCGCTCCGTTCACATCGGTCTTGGCCAAATAACCGGTCGCACCGTCCACATAATAAATCTGGTTATCCACCATCCAGAACGGACCGGCGGCAGGAGTAAGCTTCACCTGCGTCTGGTCAGACGGGTTGACTTTGTACACCGAGCCCTCATCCTTCGGGTCGCTGTCTTTGTATCCAAGCACGTACACAAAGCCCCCTTTGACGTAAATGGCATCATTAACGCTGTAGCTGGTCCCGCCCCCGTCATGCTGCTTCCGGTTGATGGCATAGACGAAGTCGTCCTGGCCGATCGCCTTATTCTCCCCAGTCTTGAGATTAACCCGGCTTAAGTTATCGACCGTTTTGCCCATAATGTTAAAGTCGGCTTGATACAGGAAATCACCCGACTTGACAGGCCCGATCAAGCTTTTGGCACCCGTTACCTCTTTCAGGGCACCATTGAGGACTCGATACAATGTCTCCGATCCCATCGTAAGATCGCCGCTATGAAGGTTCACGTACAGCTCATTGTCAATCATCGAGACATTCTGCAGCCAACCATCCGACGGCTTCCAATCCGCGAGCGAGCTTACCTTCCGAACTTTATTGTTGGTCAGGTCCAAAGCATACAGAACCCCTTGGTTGCTCACCGTCGATACAAAATATAGGTCATGCCCGATAACCTTCGCACTGTGCAGTGCCGGCTCCCCCGGAATGTTAACCTGAACTTCCTTTTTGCCGTCAGCCTTCCGATATAACCGTTCTAAGGTGCCGCTGCTTTGATAGATCTGCTTATAATAGTACAGCGCGTCTCCGTATTTAGTGATCGGCGTCAGTACCTTTTCATCCGCCACCGGCTTCCGGGTGTCCTTTAGTTGGGTTAAAATGCGGTTTTTGACAGCCAGCGTTTCGGCACTCTTCTCGTCAACGACTTCGTCTCCCATCACGATCAGGCCGTCCAGCCACTGAATATTTTTGCCCAGCGCCTCCGCTGCGCTTCTTAGGGGCAGAACGACCCGGCCACCGATTTTCTGCGGAGCCACGTCCATCTTTTTGGACTCGTTATTCACCAGCATTGTGGTGCTGTTCACTTTGAACTTGATCGTTTTCTTCAACCCATAGTTCACAAAAGTAACGTCATCCGGATTTTTCGCTTCCCAAATCGTTTGCCACTCACCCTGGGAGCGGAACTGCGAAGCCAGCGTTCCCATCAGGCGGATCGGCACCAGGACCCTTCCACTGCGCTGGACGATGTCATAATCACCGTAAAGGTCGGTTTTCTCCCCGTTAATAAAAGCTTTTCCGTGATAATCATAAGGAATGATGACCATCTTGTCGAAGGTTTGGCTTAGAGGCTTGGGAGCCGCCTTCTCCGCGGCAAAAGCCGGTACCGCCCCGCATACCAAAGCCGCAGACAGCAGCAAACTCGTTAACTTGAATTTTGTCGACATCGAAACTTCTCCTTACCCTCAGAAATTTTATCTCATCTCAGACGAACCTAGCTCAATCGATCTGCCAGGGACCGCCTAGATTATAGACGTCCGGAGAAAGGAATATGTTTCTAGTTCTGTGCTAAACTCCAAAATTATGCGCCTTCGATGACCTGCTTCACCAACCGTTTGGGCGCCGCCAGCAGATACGCCTCCTTGATCAGCACGGCCAGCTCGTCCCAGTCCGGGACGGATGATTTATCCACGGAAACCCAGCCGTGGTGCCCGATATAAGGCGTTTTAACGTAGCCTTCCTGCTGCAGCAGCAGGAACTGCTCTTCCTTGGTCGATTTGAACGAAAGGCTCGGAACGCCCTCGTTCTCCCCCATCATGACAAACGTTTTGCCTCTGACTTTCATGACGTTGTGGCCAAAGCCGTCAATAATCTCCTCCACCTCCGGCAGCGGACGGCAGATGCCCCTCACCCGCTCGAGCATGTCCAAGCCCTGCTTCGATTTCATCCCAAGCCGCCTCCCTATCTTCTCCGATACAAGTCCATCGTTTTATAGCCCGCCGCCAGAGCCGTTTTCATATCCTCGCGCCGCTTCTCCCGGGTCTCCTCTTGTACCGCGCTGTAAATGTACCGGGCCCAATCCCGGCGGTATCCCGGTGTGAGGGACTGGTAAAAGGCAAGCACTTCCGGAGAATCCTGCAGATCCTTCTCCACCTCCGGAATCAAGGCTTCATAATCGCCAACGGATTGGCTCGGTTTGGAGGACGGCTGCTTTTTGCTTGGCTTCTCCGCTTTGAGACCGACGACCGTAAACACGTCGTTCAATCCGACCATACGCGCAAATTTGATGCTGCTTGTCCCAATAAATCCATTCTCGTCCGCGCCTAACCCTTCCAGAAGCTCGTCCCTGTGAATATAGGTAGAGTAAACCTTGTTTCCCTTTTTCGGATATGCTGCGTACAAATATCCCCCTTCATTCAGATGATTGCCGTCAATCACCTTCCGCACAAGCCCCTGCAGTGACTCCATATCGAGCACAAAGGCGAAAATCAGATCGTAACCGCCGTCCTTCAGCTCGGTATCGTACGACTTCAGACCGGCCAGCAGATCCTCCCCTTCCGGTTGATGCAGTACCGCCGTCTTATTATATTTTTGCAGGTTCAACTTCTCCACGATTGTTTTCGCCATTCCCAAGGACCTCCGTAAATCAATCTATTATATTTAATATTCTGTACTTTTTTTGTATATAGTAAAGCGAACATTCGGGGAAAAAGCAACCTCCCATCGGCAGCGCCCAGCCACACCACGGCAAAAAGAACCCCCATTAAAAATGGGGGCTCTTCGTTACCCGTGCATATCACCGCATATTCTCGCTACTTCGTGCCGGTCATTAAATCGAGGATGTGCCTGTAGCAGCATTATCCGAGCTGCCGGAGCCCGACGTTCCGGACTGTCCGGTACTGCTTGTTCCGCTGCCGGACGCGCTGCCGCTGGAGTTACCGGATGTGCTGCCGCTCGTACCGGAGGCGCCGCTTTGACTGCTCGCGCCCGATCCGCTACCGTTCGCTCCTCCTCTGCCTCCCGGACCCCGGCCTCCGCCGAAGCCGCCGCCAAATCCACCGCCACCAGTGGTTACGCCGGACTCGTTCACATACGTGACCGTGTCACCGAGCTTGAAGCTGACGACCTTCGTGCCGGCGGTCAGCTTGCCGCTCGTGTACAAGCCATCCTTCAACGTGCCTGTCGAGGTGCCACCCGTGTAGAAGGCGTAGGTCTCTCCGGACTTCAGATCCGGCGTGGAAATGACGATGGTCTGGATGTCTTTAGCCGGTGCAAAGCTCAGGACCGGTGTGCCTGCGCTGTCGGCCAGCGTCACCAGCGTGCCCGCCTTCAACGTGCTCGGGAACGTCATGAGCACCGAGCGCTGCGACGACGATTCCGATGGTGCTTGGGCCATACCGGCGCTGCCCGCGGCAACCAGCAGACCGCCGGACTGCTCGAACGTACCGTCATAATCAAGGGCGCCGTTGCCGCCCGATGTCGGACCATTCACGATCGCGGTGCCTCCGGTCATCGTGATGGAGCCGTTGGCGTCCAGACCGTCGCCTTGCGCATTCACCGTCAGGTAGCCGCCGCTGATCGTCAGCTGTGCGGTGCCGGCGCTTCCGCCAGGGCCGCCAGGCATCCCTTGGCCATCCGGACGCTGCTGGGCGCCGTTTTGGTCAGCCGAGCCGCTTTGCGCCGCCTGGCTGCCCGCATTCGCCTGTGCATCGGACTGCGCCGAGCCCGTACCAGACGACGAGCTGCTGCCCGTTTGCGCAGACGTTCCGGACTGCGCCTGATCGCCCGTCTCTCCTTGGCTGCCGGCCGCTTGATCCGGCGCCTGTCCCGGCATGCCTGCCGGCGGTTGTCCGCCGAACATGCCGCCCGGGCCTTCCGAGCTGCCGCTGCCGTCGGAAGCATTTACGCCGTCATCGCTCGCGACGACGTTCACTTCGCCGCCGGCGATGCTGATATCCGCCGCCTCAATACCTTCGTAGCTGTTCTTGATGTTCACTTTGCCGCCGGAAATGACGATCGATACGTCGCCGTGAATGCCGTCATCACCGGTCGCAAGATCCAGCTGGCCACCGGAAACGAGGATGCTGCCATTGCTGTGCACCGTATCGTCCGCCGAGTCGATCGTGAACGTGCCGCCCGAAACAGCGATGCCTGCCTCTGCCTTGAGCCCTTTCGAACTCGTGGACTCGCTTTCCTCATCCTCCGTCTGCGTCGCATCCGCGTCTGTTCCACTGCTGCTGTTCGTACTCGCAGCGGTGTCATCCTTCACCTGGGATGCGGAATCCTTAGCCGAAGCCGATGCCGAGGTGCCGTTCACCGAATCCGCAGCCGTACCGCTGTCTGTGCCTTGGGCCCCGGACTCACCTCCCTGTCCGTCCGCTCCTGACTGGCCGCCGAAATCAGGGCGCTGCATCGGCATTTCTTCCTCATGCGGCTCGGCGTTCGCGCTGCCGCCGCCGGTCACGACATCATAGGTACCGCCGGCGATCAGCAGAGAAGCCGCCGCCTGGAAGCCGTCGCTGCCGGATTCAACATGGAACGTGCCGTCCTCGATAAGCAAATACCCTTTATCGGTCTTGTCTCCGTCATAAGTCGTCTTGAAGCCGTCCCCGCCGGCGTTGACGTTGATCGTGCCCGCTTTTACGGCGGCCAGATCGCGGCCGACGATGCCGTCGTCGGCTGCGTTGACGCTCAGCGTGCCGCTGACGATTTTCAGATCGTCTTTGCTGGTGATGCCGTCCTTGTAATTCCCCTGCACGGTCAGCTGGCCGGTGCCATTAATCGTCAGATCGTCCTGGCTGAACAGGGCCGCCGTCGGCGCCTCATCGGACGTATCCGCATACTTCGTGCCGTCCGACAGTGTGTTCTGCGTCCCTTCCGGCAGCGTCAGCACCGTTTTGCCGGCTTGCTTAACCTGGATCGCCGGGCTGTCCGAGCTCGCGATTTGCGCTCCGTTCAGCACCAAACGCACGACGTCATCTTTACCTGCATTGACCACAATACTGCCGCCTTGCAGCTTGCCGCTGATCACATACGTTCCGGCCGAGGATATGGTTACATCGCCTCCGCCGGACTTTGCGCCTGCGCCCGTCACGGTCGCGTCCGTCCCGTTCAGCTTGATGACCGTGGAGTCACCGGCTGACCAATCTACCGTGGTATCGTCGGCGTCATACTCCACCAGATCCTTGATTTTCAGGCTGGCCAGCTTCGCGTTCGCTTCGCTCGCATTCACTGTCGTCGTTTCCGTCGCCTCGGTCGCCGTGCCGTCCGCCGCTGTCGTCGTATTGCTCGCCGCATTGGTCGTGCACCCGGAGGCCAGCATGGCCGACAGGATCAGAATCGCGGCAAATTTCGTCTTATAGGAATGTTTCATCGGATCAACCTCTTTCGTTTAATATTCCTGCACCGCAGGGTTCATCGTCAGCGTAATGTCCAGATTGCCGTTGCGGGTCCGGATCGCATCCAGAAATTCCTTCTGGTTCGTCTGCGGCCCCATTTTCACCGAGTAGACCACCTCATAGAGGCTGCCGAGCTCGGTGGTCTTGACCTTTTTCAGCTCATACTCGACATTGTGCTTGCGGAAAATCTCCTCAAACGCCTCCTCATAACCGAGGTTCTCAGGAATGGTCACCTTCAGCGTTTTGATCGCGTCTTTGCGGGTGCCGAATTTAATCAGCTTCAAAACGTACATCAGCGCGCAGAGGATCACTGTAAACAGAACCGCATACCCAAAGGCGCCAACACCGGCGGATAACCCCGCCGCCATAGAGAACAAAACATAGGAGATGTCCTTCGAGTCTCCCGGCGCACTCCGGAACCGGATGATCGAGAAGGCTCCGGCCAGGCTGAACGCCCGGGCGATATTGCTGCCAATCAGCATAATAATGATGGCTACGATCGCCGGCAGCACCATCATCGTTAGGGTGAAGCTCGGCGAATAGGCAGGCTGTGTTTTCATGTAAGTGAAGCTGATAATGGCACCCAGCACGATGGCGATAGCCAGCGTCAAAAGCGCATGAGATAACGATAAGGTCGTGTCCGCAGCGGACGAACTCAAAATAGAATCGATCATAAAACAACTCTCTCCCTTTCCACAACTGGTGCATTAGCATGGCGTATCGATTTCTTATACTCGTTCCCGTATTTGGAGAAGCTTGTACGGTACATCTGATGCTCGGAGAGCATTTTGGACAGCCAGACCGGAATGGTCTTCTCGGCCTTGACCTCCATCAGCCACTGTCCCCGCTCCATCAGCTGATCCCCGTAATCCCCGGCCTCTAGTGCAAGATCGTAACGCCGCGAGCGGATGTTGGTGTCGAAGGTAATCCGCAGATCCCGGTTCCCCTTACAGAACAAGGCAATGCGGTCGTATGCCAGATACACCATCGGTTTCAGCTCGTACCGGCTCAGAAAATACTCGATTTCGCTGACCACCTGGCGGTTCATGCCCTTCCGGAACTCCGGCGGCACCCCTGTCCGGACGAATTCGTATGCCTCATGAAGCTTGAGCGAAGTTCTTCTTTTGTTCACCAGGCCGAACACCTTCTTCTTCAGCTCCAGATATACTTTGGCATCGCTCTCCGGCACGCCGTACGACCGGATCCGCAGCTTTTCCCGGTACTTGGGCTTGGCCAAACTCGTTCGGATGAGCGTATGATGCTCCGTATCGTAGTACAAGTTGCTGATAGTGTAGAACTTGTTATCCTTGTTGTTTTCATCCGGTTCCATATATGCCATCAGGTCGTTGTAAATGTTGTAAAAAGCCTTGGTGTCCATCAGATACTTGTTCTCATACCGGTTAAACACTTCAATAGCCATCGTCATGTCGCTCCTTTCGTTTATACAGGTTCACCCGGGCTCATCGCCCTTCATGTTTGTAGCTTAATGGCTTAACCTTTAACGAATCTTAAACATTGCGATAACATTCCGTTTACATGCCGATTACAAAACAAGCTCACCATTGTACAATAAGGGACAAGCGAAGGAGCTGAGGTTCAGGTCCGCCCGGCCGCAGCCCAAAAGGCTGCAATTCAAGGCGTTAAAGGTTGATTAAAGGTTCGCTTCTTATAATTAAGGGACAATAACGCTGCACTAGAGGTATGAAGGAGATTACGATCATGCGGATATTAATTGTGGAAGACGAGGTTAACCTGGCCGAGGCACTGACCCAGATTTTGAAGAAAAACCATTACTCCGTCGATGCCGTCCACGACGGCCAGACGGGACTGGATAACGCCCTCAGCGGGATCTATGATCTGCTGCTGCTCGACATCATGCTGCCGGGGATGGACGGAATTACGCTGCTGAAGACGATCCGGGCCGAAGGCATTGCAACGCCGGTCATTATGCTTACCGCCAAGGGCGAAATTTCGGACACGATTACGGGGCTGGACTGCGGAGCTGACGATTATGTCGCCAAGCCGTTCTCGACGGGCGAGCTGCTTGCCCGGATCCGGGCGGCGCTGCGCCGCAAAGGCGAGGTTGTCCCCGAGGACGGCCTGAAATTCGGGGATATCGAGCTGAACACGTCCACGCTCAAGCTGAGCTGCAACGGGAAGGAGCTGAAGCTGATTTTGAAGGAGTGCGAGCTGCTCGAATTGCTGATGCTGCGAAAGTCGGCGGTGACGTCCAAGGAGCAAATGATCGAGAAGCTGTGGGGTTTTGATTCCGATGCGGAGCACAATAACGTGGAAGTGTATATTTCGTTTTTGCGGAAAAAGCTGGCGTTCCTGAACGCCTCGGTGCGGATCAGCACGATCCGGGGCGTCGGCTATGTATTGGAGGCGACTTCTTAATGTTCAAGAAGCTGCGCAACCGGTTCCTGCTGATGAACATGGTCATCATCACCATCATCATGCTGGTCGCCTTTGCCACGATTTACGTCATTACCTATCAAAACGTGCGCCGCGACATCGGCATGGAACTGGAGCGCGTCTCGGAGTTTTATCACAAGGACGGCGGGCCCGGAAAGCAAAGCCCGGGGAAAGGCTCCGGGCAGGGCGGGGCTTCGCTGGCGCAGACCGGAAGCGGCGGCAAAACGGGCAGCCTGTCCGGCACGGGCGGCAGCGCCGCACAGATTCAGGGATCCGGAGGCATCGGCGGAGAGCTGCCCGCCACGGGAGATACCGATCTACGCCACCCCCGGGAAGGCGGGCAGATCCCCCCGCCGGAGCTGTCGGTATCCTTCGAGCTGAAGACCGACCGGGAGTGGAATCTCCTGTCCAAGAATACGAGGTTTGATATGGAGGATACGTTCTATGAGACGGCCAAGGAAGAGGCGGCTTCCAAGCCCGTCCGCAACGCCCAGTTCACCCTCGAAGGAACGCGCTGGGCTTACAGCGTGCAGCAGACTCCCAGCGGCTATTCCATCGTATTCCTGGACGTGACGGCACAGCTGAAAATCATTACCAACCTGATCTACACCTTTTCCATCGTGGCGCTGGTCATGCTGGCGGTCATCTATCTGACGAGCCGATATTTCGCCAACCGGTCCATCGAGCCGGTCCGCGAAGCCTTCGACAAGCAGAAGCAGTTTATCGCAGACGCCTCACATGAGCTAAAGACGCCGCTTGCGGTCATCAACACGAACGCTGATGTCCTTCTGGCCAACAGTGACGAGACGATCCGGTCGCAGTCGAAATGGCTCCAGCATATCAAATCAGAGACCGAGCGCATGAAGACCCTAACCAACGACCTCCTATACCTGACGCAGATGGACGATGCGCGGGGCCTTATGATCTTCGTGCCGTTTGATCTCAGCGAAGCCGTCGAAAGCGTCATTCTTACGATGGAAGCGATCATTTTCGAAAAGGAGCTGTCTTTCACTTACGACATCGAGCCGCGTCTGACCCTGACCGGCAGCAGCGAGCAGATCAAGCAGGTCGTCATGATCCTGCTGGACAACGCCGTCAAATATACCAATCCACGGGGCTCGATCCATCTGAGCCTGAAGAAGCAGCATAACCATCTGCTGCTGCGGGTGACGAACACGGGTGAGGGCATCGCCCCAGAGCATTTAGACAACATCTTCGACCGGTTCTACCGCGTCGACGCCTCCCGCTCCCGCAAGCACGGCGGATACGGCCTTGGCCTGGCGATCGCCAAATCGATCGTCGAGCAGCATAAAGGGAAAATATCCGTGAAGAGCGTGCCGAACGAGAAAACGACGTTTGATGTGCAGCTGGGGTGAGCAGTACAGCCATGGAACAAGGGACCGGTAAGTGACCGACTATAACGATAGCGAGATAGAATAAAGGCACCCGCTAGGACATTGGGGTGCCTTTATTACATATAAAAAGTATAAGCTTCGGAGACTCCAACGCAATCCTTGCTCACGAAGAGAAGCCGCCATGCCACAGCCTAATGCCGCTACTTCTGCCCGTCCTTCTCCGCCAGCTGCTGCTGGGCCAGCCGGATCATCTCGCGGACCATCGAGCCGCCGATTTTGCCTCCGACATGGCCGACCGATTCCGTCGTGAGCTCGCCGTTGCCGTCCGGACTGAGCGGCACGCCGAGGTCTTTGGCCACTTCGTACTTCACGTCATCCGGCCGGTTCGGGTCCACGTCATACCCTTCGCGCCGCATGACTTCTGCTTTAAACGTCTGCATGTCCCTGGCAACCCCTGGCACCGCGTATTTTCGGTTTCTTCTGGACATCCTAGCTTCATCTCCCCACTTGTTTTCCCTTAACATGCCCGGAGACAGCCAGGTCCATCCTCCCTAAGCGCTGCCTGATCCTGCCTTCCTGTATGATGGCTTTAGTATGGGATCAAACCAGAAGGCATCTTTTTCGCTTAAACATTTGCATAGCCTGCCAAGTTAAACCGCTGTCCTGCCCTTTTTACACATGCGGCGAAAGCAAGGAACGCTTGGCTCTGGAACTGCTCCTTCCGGGACACCAATCGCGTGGTCACAAATTGGTATTGTTCGGGGACCGGATACATGCGAACACCATCTTCATCCGCAGTCGCAGTCACAGCCATCCGGGTCAGAAACGCACTGCCGATTCCCGCACGTACGCAATTTAGCATGGTCTCCAAAGTGCTGACCTCGATCATATTCATACCTTGTTCCTCTTCGCTATGGAGCCAATCTTCGTTCGCAGCACGCAGTGGGCAGCCCTTCGGAAACACGACCCATGCAGGATTCCCCGTCTTAGCAAATGCTTCTGTTCCTTGACCAGCAGGGGTTAGGAGCACCACTTCTTCCTGTATTTCAAAAGCGATCTGCAGTGAGGACAGTTCAAACTCCCCGGTCAAGAAGGCGCCGTCCAAGCGCCGATCCAGAACTTTCTCGTAATTTTCCTTCGAAGTTGCAGTCACCAAAGACAAGCTCACCTCAGGGTATTGGGTCTGAAATTCGGACAGCGCCTGAATAAATGGGGCCGTTGAAGCTATCGTCTCCACCACGCCGATCGACAGTGGACCGCAAGGATAGTCAGGCTCCTTGACAGCCTTGGCTGCCTCCTCGGCCAGCATGAGAATGTCCGTCGCATATTGATACAAAACAAGTCCTTTCTCGGCGAGGACGACTCCCTTCGGTGTCCTAAGAAACAGCTGCGCCCCCAACTCCGATTCCAGCTTTCGCACCCTTGTAGTGAGGTTGGACTGTACATAACCCAGCTTCTCAGCTGCGCGGGTAATGCTGCCTTCCTTCACAATAGCCATAAACACTTTCAAGTCGGTTAGCTCCATCCCCCAAAACCTCCGGTTCAATCCCATCAATTTTTTTAATGAGCTCATCTATAGCAATCATTTTACGGTATTGAACAGGCAGGATACAATCATCTCAGGTCAACAGCCAGGTGTAAAAGAAGGTCCGCTATCAAAAAAATAAAGGGAGGTTTTTAAATATGAAGCAATATCCGAACCTTTTTAACGGTTATATGCTAGGTACCCTACCGCTTCCGAATCGGGCGGTTCTGGCGCCGATGACACGCACCAGTGCAGAGCCGAACGGAGTGGCTAACGATCGTATGGCACGTTATTATTCCCGTTTTGCAAAAGGGGGATTCGGCTTGATCATCACGGAGGGCTTGTACCCGGATGAGGAATTCAGCCGGAGTTATCATCATCAGCCCGGTATCGCCAGCATAGCACAAGCTGATTCGTGGATACCGATCATTCAGGCCGTGCACCGGGAAGGAGGGAAAATCATTGCCCAGTTGATGCATGCAGGCGCGTTAGTCCAGCATGATGCTTTCACTCCGATCGCACCGTCTGCGGTGCAGCCTGTTGGAACGATGCTGGAGGATCATGGGGGCAGCGGCGAGTTCGCTGTGCCAAAGGCTATGACGCTGGCAGAGATTCGAAGAACGATCGAAGGCTTCAAGCAGGCCGCTCTCCGCGCGAAGTACGCCGGATTTGACGGTGTGGAGATTCATGCCGCCAACGGCTATCTGCTCGATCAGTTTATTACGGATTATACAAACCGGCGCACGGATGATTATGGCGGCGCGACAAGCCGGCGTATCCGCTTCGCCGTAGAAGTCCTTAGAGCCATCCGTTCCGCCGTTGGCCCGGATTATTTGGTCGGCGTTCGCATTTCGCAAGGGAAGGTGAACGATTTTGACCACAAATGGGCTCATGGAGAAGAAGATGCAAAAATCATCTTCGGGGAATTGGCCGCAGCTTCCGCCAGTTACCTTCATACGACCGAGTATAAGGCATGGATGCCCGCCTTCTCGGATGAGGGGCCGACCCTTGCGGAGCTCGCCAAACGATACAGCGGCCTTCCCGTGATCGCCAATGGAAAACTGGGTGATCCTGAAAGGGCCGAACAAATGCTGATTGCAGGAGCAGCCGATCTGATCGCCGTCGGAACCAGCGCACTGGCCAATCCGGATTGGGTGAACAAGATACGGGAGGGGGGCACGCCGCGAGCTTTTGATCACCGTTTTCTCCAGCCGATGGCCACATTAAAGGAAGAGGAAGTACTGGGCTAACACTTGTTCCTACAAAAAAAGGACCAGCTCCGCTGGTCCTTTCTCATGATCTTATATCAGGTTCCGCAGTAGGTCCGATACCGGAACGTCGACTCCGGTACGACGGCATACTCGGCCTGTTCCGGCGTATGCGCATAAGGATCGGCCAGAACCTGCAGCAGCTGGTGCATCACTTCGTAATCGCCGTCCTGCTCCGCCGCCTCCAGCGCTTCCTCCACCCGGTGGTTCCTCGGAATGACCGCCGGATTGCTGTCCCGCATCAATTGATGCGCAGCCTCCTTGGTTTCGGACTGCCGGCCAAGCCTCTCCTGCCAGCGTGCATGCCAAGCCTCGAATTCTTCGATGCCATGCAGCGGCGTTCCCTCCAACCGGTCAAACGTTAAGGCAAGAAACGTATTGGTATAGTCGGCGCGATGCGTCTTCATGAGGTCCAAGAGTTCTTCGATGAGCGCCTCGTCCTCCGGTTCTTCACGGAAGATCCCAAGCTTCGCCCGCATCCCTGCAAGCCAGTATTCATTAAATAGACCGGCAAAAGTCTCGACCGCATTCTCCGCCATCTTAACGGCCTGCTCCTCGTCCTCATGCAGCAGCGGCAGCAAGGCTTCCGCCAATCGGGCGAGATTCCAGGAGCCGATGTACGGCTGGTTGCCGTAAGCATACCGGCCCTGTGAGTCGATGGAGCTGAACACAGTGGCCGGATCGTAGGTATCCATAAAGGCGCACGGACCGTAGTCGATCGTTTCCCCGCTGAGGGTCATGTTGTCCGTATTCATAACGCCGTGGACGAATCCAACCAGCTGCCATTTCGCGATCAGAGCGGCTTGGCGCTTGATCACTTCCTGCAGCAATATAAGGTAGCGATTTTCACCGGAAGCAAGGTCAGCATCGGGATAATGCCTCTGCAGGGTGTAATCGGCCAAAGCCCGCAGGTCATCCGTCGTGCCTGCTCCCCGAGCGAACTGAAACGTGCCGACGCGGATATGGCTGGCCGCCACGCGGGTTAAAATCGCGCCCGGCAGCTCTTCCTCCCGGGTAATCGCCTGGCCGGTGGACGTCACCGCCAGGCTGCGGGTCGTCGGAATGCCAAGGCCATGCATGGCCTCGCTGATGATGTATTCCCGCAGCATCGGCCCCAGGGCCGCCCGTCCGTCGCCACCACGGGAGTATGGCGTGCGGCCCGCTCCTTTGAGCTGAATATCCACTCGCTTGCCCTCTGGCGTAACCTGCTCGCCCAGCAGGACCGCCCGCCCGTCACCCAGCATCGTAAGATGGCCGAATTGATGCCCTGCGTATGCCTGGGCGAGTGGCTGCGCCCCTTCCGGAATGCGGTTTCCCGCCAGTTCCGCAGCTCCTTCATCGCTCATGAGCGCCTGAGCGTTTAAACCGAGCGACGCCGCCAGCGGCTCATTGAATGCCACGATCTGCGGCGAACGCACCGGCACCGGATCCTGCCGGGTATAAAACAGATCCGGCAGCCCGGCGTAGCTGTTGTCTAAGTGCCATCCCGCCTCCAGTTTTCCTTGTGTATCCGTCATAAAGGTCTCCTTTTTCAGTCCTAGTAAAATTATTCTTCGCATGATGACAGCCTGATTGTCTTATGGCCAAGGCCGGTTCCACTGCTTCATATCCTGTGCCGTATCAAATTTATTATGCGGCCCAGAACTTCAGCGGCCAAACGATGCCTGGTTCTTCCATTATAAAAGAACACAGCGGCGGAGGCCACGATGCGCTTCGACCGGCTGGGCGCAAACAGCCCCGCCATTCGCGTTGAATGACGGGGCTGGCTATACAGGGTGGCCGTTGATCGGCGGATCCGTTGGTCCTCCCCTTTATCCTTTGATTTTAATGATACCGGACTCTCGCTCACGCTCTTTGTCTTCTTCTTTATCCTCACCGACGAGGTCCCTGGCGGACGACTTGAATTCGGAGAGCGTGCGTCCCACCGCACGGCCCAGCTCAGGCAGCTTGGAGGGCCCGAACAAAATCAGCACGACGACCAGAATCATCATCAACCCGGCAAATCCTACGTTTTGAAACATCGCCAATCAGCTCCTTCTCATTTGTCATGGAGAACACTCCGCCTTAGCGAAATCATTGCTCCAGCCTCACTTCTTCTTCGAATCCGGCTTCACCGCCACCGCTTCGATCTCGATCAGCCAGTCGGAACTCACCAGGCTCGCCACGCCTACCGTCGAGCGGGCCGGCTTTACCGGATTGGCTTCGGTATTAAAGAACTGCGCATAGGCATCGAACCAACCCGTATAGTCAAACGTGCCGCCCTTCTGGGCGTCAGGAGCGATGTATACCCGCAGGTAAACGACATCTTTCAGGCCAAGGCCCTGTTCCTTCAGCTGCTTTTCGATTTCCTTCAAAATGCCGATGCCCTGCGTTTTCGTATCCCCATAGCGTTCATAGACCGTCTTGCCGTCCTTGTTCAGTACCGGCGGGACGGTGCCGCTCGTGAACAAGTACGATGCGCCTTCGTGAACGACCACGCCGCTGGATATGGACGACGAAGGGCTTCCGTAAAATACCGGCGCCGGCGCCGTCTTGATCGGCTTGGCCGGTTTCGCCGGGGTATGGTCGGCGCTGTCGGCATATGCCGTGACGCTGACGGTGCCAAGCAGAACTGTCATCAGCAGCGTCGTTTTCATTTTTTTCATCATAAAAGACCAGCCCCTTCTAGATATGGATCTATGATTTCATGACACGCTGATGGATGTCGGTGACCACTTCGCGGGCGGACTCGATCGCTCCGGCCTGCCAAGCGGTAATGTAGCTGATATGCTCACCGGCCAGGTAAATCCGGTTGTCAGGCTTGCACAGTGTCGGATAGTACGTTTTGCGGTCGTTTGCTGAGTAAGAAACCCATCCGCCCTCTTGGTACTTGATCGTTTTCCAGTTGATCGAATAGGAGGATTCGAACTCTTTTGGATACTGCGGATGGATTTTGGCCCCTTGTGCCAGCGCCAGCTTCTCCCGCTCCGCGTACGACATCGCTCCGAGCTTGTCGGCAACCCCGCCGTAGGCATAATAGCCGAGGAGGACTCCCTTTTTCCCGAAATAATCGGTCGGCGGGTAATAAATCTGCGTAATGTCCATATTCGTCAAGCTGCTGCCTCCGTACAGGTGCTCATCCTCTTCCCAGAAGCGCCGCTTGAACTGCAGGCCGATCTTTCCGGCAGAGGCGTAATTGATGCTCTGAATCGCCTTGGACATTTCGGGGGAAAAATCAGCGGGGATCTTCTTCAGCACGGATAACGGAATGGTGCAGATGCAGTAATCCCCTTTGACCTCCTGCTCCCGGCCGGATGCCATGTCGGTGTACACGATTCTCACGCCCGACGAGGACTGGCGGATCTCCTTGACCTCGGCCCGGAATTTGATCCGATTGCCAACCCGCTTCTCGAACGCCTTCGCAATGGCGTCCATCCCGCCGATCGGGTGGAACATCATCATCTGCTGGTCGTATTCGTACTCATTGCTGAAATACTTACCGAAGCCGGAGTTGATGATCGACTTTAGATCGAACGGATCGCGGAGAACCCCGGCATCAAGCCTGCTCCCCGGCTCATCCTTGTATCCGCCGCGCTGCGAACCTTTGTAGAACAAATCGGGGTTCAGGTCCCCCTCCACCTTTAAGTAATCGACGAGCTTCATCTTCTCTTCAGCCGTTAGGGGAAGATCGAGCGCGTTCTGGTCGACCGCTTTGGCGAGCATTTCCGCGACGTAGCCGCGTACGTCCGCTTTGGCCGCCCGCTTCGGCACCTTCTGACCGGATAAAGCGCCGACGTTTTCGTTGTAGTAATAGCCGCTTTCGTTCACGTTGTTGAACGGTTCGATCGCAACGCCGAATTTCCGGCAGTACTCCAGGGTGACATGGAACTGCGGAATGCGCATTGGGCCGGCATTGAAATACAAGCCCTTATCGAAGCGGGACGTTTGGGTACCCGAACCGATTTCCGCCTCTGACGTGCCGCCGCGAATAGTCCAGCATCGGCCGCCAGCCCGGCTTTTTGCCTCGAGAATCGTGCAGTCGTACCCGGCCAATCCCAGTTCGTACGCTGCGGTCATGCCGGCGATTCCGGCGCCGAGAATGATGATTTTTTTGCCGCCCCGTCCGCTTAAGTGCAGATCATTCGGGCCCGGCGGCTCATATTCGGCGGCCTTCATCGTCTCCGGCGACAGCAGTCCCATCGTTCCCATCAGGCTGAAGACGGCAACGGATCCCCCCACTTTGCCGACGGTCGACAGAAATTGTCTGCGGGTCATCTCTTTCGGTTGCTCCTTGATTGTCACCTCGATCACTCCTTCGCTAGTGGAATGGAACCTCTTGAGGCGATCTTAGCAAAGAAATTTAGTTTTCGGTGAATTTGTGTAAGGATTTCTTACATGGATTTTTTATTTTTAAAAACCGATTGCATTTTTAATGGGTTTTCCTTAAAATCATGTCATAATTCCTTCCATAAATATCTGTTTGTGTGTTTCTTCTCTTTGTTTTATCTTCTTCTAGGTTTCAATCCTGGCTGTTTCTGCAATGGTCCGGGGTTAACTATACTTGCACAGGAGGTAAAAAGCATGGAGAGCAAGGTGATGAGCATTGGGATCGTCTGCGAGCTGACCGGCTTGTCGGAACGCCAAATCCGGTATTACGAGGAACGAAAGCTGATCTTCCCGGAGCGGACGAAAGGAGGTAACCGCCGATATTCTTTTGAAGACGTAAAGGCCATTCAGGACATCTATCAAAAAATGCAGGAGGGATTTAATACGCTGGAGCTGAAGGAAATGAAAAAATCGAAAACGCCGCGCTGCACGCCGGCCTTCCGGTAAACGGACATGACTTGGGAGGAGTGATCTTCGCCTATGGAAGCGAAAAATACGATGACCCTGCTTGGGCATATCGCCGAGCTTAGAAAACGGCTCCTTCGAATCGCTGCCGTATTCATCGTCAGTATGGCAGCCGGCTTGTTTGCAGCCCCTCATATTCTGACGCTGCTGCGGACGCATTCCCCGCTCCACGTCGCATGGAACGTCTTCTCTCCATGGGACGGACTGCGGATTTATATGAGCATTGCCGTGGTACTGTCGCTGCTGCCGACCATACCCTTTGGCATGTACCAGATTTGGCGGTTTGTCTGCCAGGGACTCAAGCCTGGAGAGCAAAAGGCGGCAGTCCGCTACATACCGTTCGCTGCATCATGCTTTCTGGTGGGCGTGGCCTTTGCGTATTTCGTCGTCTTTCCGATGAGCCTGCGCTTTACAGCCGGCATCAACCGTCAGATCGGCCTTGTGGAGACCTATGGGGTATCCCAGTACTTCGGGTTTATGTTCAATATCATGATCCCGCTCGCCATTGCCTTCGAACTGCCCGTGATCGTTATGTTTCTGGCGCGGATCGGGATCTTAAACCCGTCGATTCTAAAAGGAATGAGGCGTTACGCGTACGTCGTTCTGGTTGCCGTGGCTGCACTGATCTCGCCGCCTGACCTCGTCTCCCATCTCATGGTGGCTGTTCCGCTCATCGCCTTGTACGAAATCAGCGCTTGGCTGACCGGTTGGGTGCATCGCAAGAAGCAGCGTGCGAAAGAGGCATTGGAGCATGCCGTCACGGATGGCTCCTATTCGGCAACCTAAAAGAACGGAAATGGAATTGCCCCCCATGACATAAAAAAGGAAGCTGGCTTCCCTGCGAGGGAGCAGCTTCCTCTTGATTTTTTGGCGCGATATGGCAGGGATTCCATCCCCGCTCACGCGTTCATGGCTGCTTTGTTGTCACAGGCCCTAGGCGTTAACTAGTCCGCGGACAAAGGTTTCAAAATCGGGCGCGAGCCGGGTGACCTTACGCCCGTCTGCCTGTTCTACATGCACAACCTCAGGCTCTCCATCGTTGCCGGAGCCACGGTAATCCAGCATAACCACGCCGGACTCCTGCGGGCAGTCGCAAATGACGACGCCGAACTCCGGATAACCACCGTTCTCGATGATAGACCGGCTGCCGGAGGCCCCGCAAAGCGACTTGGCTTTGTCCCGGCCGATGCCGAACATGCCGTTAATCCGGACCCCGCTTGGCGCTCCATCGGCGGCTTCACCCAGCGGGAAGTACCTGCTGCGGGGAATGCCCCCGTTATGTATTTTCATCATCTGCACATAAAACGCCGGCAGCTTGAACACCAGCTCCTCCTGCACGGAATCGATCAGATCTTCCGTCGGCGGAGCCGAAACATACGATTCCGCATCGGGATCGGCGTCGTTCCAGAAGTTGTTGATATCGAAACCCTCATTTGGCGAGCCATACGGCACATCTAAATTGGCTTCGTCCGATGGGATGGCATTCACCGAAGCCACGGCCGCCGCGGCACCATCCGTTTCATCGGTTTCCCCGGATTCATCCGAGCCGCTGTCTTCCGCCGAGTCGTCTGAATCTAAATCTTCATCCGTCTCTTCCTCGAATTCCCCGGCCTTCTTGGCACGGATCCATTCCAGAAACTCCAGGGTATCCTCATCCCCAGGCTCCAGCTCATCAGCACGAGTAAACTCCCGCTCGGCTTCATCATACTGCTCCAGGTAATAATAGGCCAGTCCAATCCGGTAATGCCAAAGCGGATCTTCCGCCCCTTCCTCGGCAACGGTCAGAAACTGCTGCACCGCCTCCTCGTAGCGTTCCAGATTGTTCAGCGCCCGGCCTAAATGGCCGACCAGCTCATAACTCCGCTCCTCCGCAGGAATTTCCGTTACGGCCTCTACGATGCGTTCGTATTCATCCTCTTCATGCCATGTCTCCAGCTGCTCCAACAGATCCTCGCTCATCCTCATTCCCCCTGCGATATACTCTTGCTGTGATTATAGCATTTTCCGGAGGCGGTTCTCCAGGGCGCGGCAGCCTCAAGGAGTTGCATAGCATTTATGAAAAAAAAGCGCCGTATCGGGCGCCCAATGATTCTACAGCGGCGGCTGCTGTACCCCCAGCTTCACCCATCCTTCCTTCGATGGCCCGTAGACGGCCGGTATGCCCAGTCCCGCTTGACGCATCAGAACCGTCGCTTGACCCCGATGATGCGCAATATGCTTGATCAGCCCCATCAGGATGGAGGCATTGGATTCCATTCGTCCAAATGCGTTCTGTACCTTGCGAAGTGACTCATCGGTCCACTGCTCTTCCAGTGCCTTGGCGGCCGCCGAGCTGACCGTGCGGAAGGTATCCGCAATCTCTTTAGCGGAAGGGACTTCACCCGGATTTGCGACCTTATCCATCGTGACGCCGAATTCGTTCAAATAATCGGGGATATTCGAGACAAAATGCCAGACGATCCTGCCCAAAGTCCGTCCTTCCGGATAGACCTGCTGCCCCAGCGATTCATCCGTCAGCGCATCCAGAACCCCCTGCGTCAATTCGGCTTCCTTGTTCCATTCCTGAATAAAATCCTGCACCGTCACATACATAACATTCTTCCTCCTTTTGATGATTAAAATTTCTTACGACCAGCCTCTGCTTCCTTTCGGCCTTTCATACGTCCATCTTAGCCCATATTGGTGACAGGGATTGTCATAGTTGCGAATTTTATTAAAAAAATCACGATCGCAAAAAACCGACACATGATCGCCATGAGCCGGTTATCGGTTAATCTCTTTACGTTTTTCGGTATATCCGAATCTACACCATATATTCCGCCATAATTTCCTCGATATCATAAGGAGTTACCCCTTGTTCCACAGAGAACAACGCATCGGCCTCCCCCGGAGTATCGGTCAGCACCCCGCGGGCCTTGGCATGGAGCATGAACAGATCATACAGATCCGGTTTCCGCAAAGTCGTCATCGCTTTGCCCATCAGGACCATCCCTTTTTGGTTCCCCTCGACGTTGTTGTAGTAGTACGGATGCCGAGTTAAAGATAGGTCCGCCCAGATCACCGTGCGTTCCACCAGATCCAAGATTACGGGGATGGCAATCTGCGTATCGGCGGTGACATCGATTTTGTTCGCGACCGTACCAGGCTCGAAAATTTCACCGGACCCGGGCTTCTTCCGCATCATCCAGCCCGTAAAGCACTCCGGCAAATCGCAATACGGCTGGCTTGTGAACGAATGCAGCGTTGCCACAATATACCGTCCGCCATAATCGACGATGGATGGAATGTGCAGGTCGATGAACTCACACGCGCCTTGAGGGGCCGAAACGATATCTCCGCTGTGCACGGCCCGGTACTTGGACGACCGTAAGTTCGTATACGAAATATGCTCCACATACTGCCAGTCGCGATCGTACATTACGGCGGAAAGGTCGATGTCCACGCGGCCCGTCGGCTTACCGTCCACCAGGCCCTCTTTCCACCAGCTGAAGAAACGGATCGTATCCCCTTCCGCCATCGGCACCCGGCTGCCGCGCACGATCGTATGCAGCGCTTTGCTGGCAGAACGCCCGGAGAACGGTACGAGGTAGCTTTGGAGCCGCTTGTCGACATACACCTTCCCGAGCGGCGGCAGGGAGGAGAAACGCCCAATCAGCGCCTGCTCGCACAGCTGCACGATGTCCCGGCATGCCTCCTCGTCAATCTCCGGCAGGTTGTTCCGAAGGGCAAACGCTTTGGCGACATTCCCTTTTGGAAAAAAGACGCGCAGCTGCTGCCGTTCCCGGCGGCGGGCAAAATGGTTCTTCACCTGCAGCAGCACCGGCGTCGATACTTCCTTAACCACCTCGCCAAAAGCCAGCACGACATACTCCGTATGCTCGGTGGACCGGAGCAGATGATCGAGCCTTCTCGCCAGTTCGCCCGGGCGCTGCATCAGGAGATCGATCAGCGTCCAAACGTTCCGGAATTGGAAGGCCAGCTCCACGCTTCCGTTAAAGGTCGTGAACGGCTTGTCGTTCCGCAGGACGTCAAAGGCTTCCTCGCACCGCCTGAAGCGATGCTTATATTCGGAGGGATGCAGAATTTCGCCCAGCCGAATCCAGCGCTCCTTGTACCGCAGCATATCTTCCGTGATGGATGGGCACTTCTCGAGCAGTCCCAGCAGCAGCCGTCGCTCACGCCGTTTGAATTTGCGGAAACGCGTCGCCTCGGCCAGACTGACGTCCCCATCCGACCATGCGGCTGCCAGCCGAAGGACATCGGTCGCTGTCCGAAAGTACCGTCCGATCTGCTCCAGATTGGCTTGGTCATGCTTCATTAAGGACGCTGCGACGAATGCCGCATTTTCCTTGAACGGGATGTCGTCCGGTAGAAGCACTTCCAAATCATCCGCGCCGGCAAACGCAATGACGTCATCAATATCCTGTTTGTCACGATCGGAGATGGAGCCTTTGGCTTGAATCAACCGGGAGATCAAGCTCATGAATTCCGCCCGGCTCCCCAAACCAATCACTTTCAGGTTACCTTCATCCTCCAGGGGCAGCCGGTCCGCTTGCCCGTACGCCGGTACATCCAACGTCAGGTAATGATAAATCGCATTCAGATACAGCTCGGCATCGCTATGCTCCATGACCTGCATCGGAAAATCCGGGTACATAGGTTTGAACTTCACATGAGCCCCGACCATAACCTGTAAATCCGCGACCAGCTGTTGGTATAATGCTTCAAACTGCACTTTAGATAAGTCCTTTACCGCGCGCAGCAGCGCATGAGAAAAGGTATATCCCAGCGCTTCAATATTTTTCAGGGCGGATGCCAAATAGGCCTTCGGGAGCGGCTCGCCTCCCTGCCCTTGTTCCACGATCAGATGATTGGCTCTTCGTAAGTAGATGGTATTGATATTCATATTAAAGAGTCCAGGAAACCCATGCCCATAATTTTTAATAAGGGTTTAAGAAGGAAGGAGCATGATAGCCTGGACGCCTCCTCTCTGAATCGGAATCCTTCAGGGAAGCGGCGGCCCTATGTTCGCCAAATGAAGTTAGAAGGAAGGACCGCCATAGCCTGAAGGTCAAGGGCTTCGGATTTTGCTGAACCCGAGCCTTTGATATCCCCATCTTCCCATACTCCGCAGCGCGCCAACAGGGCGAAAGTATTACGATGTATGAAAAATCACACAGATTCGTCCGGATCATCCTCAGGCACCCATTATGGTTTCTACAGCTCACCCTCTAGAAAACGAATAAGATACGTACCGGGCTGCTCGAGGAACTCTCCCAAACGGCACAGGTCCGAATAGTGGTCATGCTCGACGTCATAGCAGCCGATCCATCCTTTTTTCTTCGGATTCCACATGAGCTGAAGATCCGAATAGTTGTCTATGTCTGCCGATAGGCGCAGCAACTTCTGCCCCCCCACCTTGATCGGGATCGTGTCGGTCAAGGTGAAGAAGTCGATATGCCGGATATCGTACTCATTGGGGGCTAACTCAAGACGCAGACGGTCACCGGTTAACCGATCGACCAGCTCCTCCGGTAATTTATACGCTCTCAGTTCATGCTTCTTATTCGCCACGTCATGAAATTCCGGCGGTTCCAGCGATTTTAAATAATCGGCCAGAACTGCGTTCTTTTGGCTGACCGCGATCGTATACGGCCGTTCACCGTCCTTTTCCGCTAACGTCACATCCGCGCCCCGCTCGATCAAAAACTTGACCATGTCGAAATTTCCAATGCGCGCGGCTACGGTTAACGGCGTCGCTTCGTAAGGATAGACTTGATCCGGCTGGTTGTAGTTAATGTCCACCCCCTGATCGAGCAAGTAATTGAGGGTTTTATAGTCATGATCGGACACCGCCTGGCGAAGTACAGCCCCGCCGTGCAGCTTGATATCGAGGCCCAGCTCCTGAATGAGCGGGATGTTGCTTTTGTTGCCATAATAAGCCTGCGAATACGCGCCGGAGCCCACTCGATTCAGCATGTCCATTCTGGCACCCTGCGCGTGGATATAGCGTACCATCTCCTTCTTCCCATAACGGACAGCCCGTAAAAAAGCCGGACTCTGTGCGTTATTGAGGTTGACGCCGTGCTCTACCAGCAGCTTAACTACATCCAGCCGTTCCGCGATCACGGCAAGGTCAAGCGGACTTAACGCATTATACCGGCTAAGTACGATACCCTCCTCAATATCCCAACCCTCCGCGATAGCATTCCGCAAAGCCGGAATATTCCCTTGATAGATATGCATTGCGATTTCTGGAAGCTCCTTGAATTTCCCGATATCTTTCAACTGAATCATGGTTTCCTCTCCCCTGTCCAAATGGTTAAACTTTAGTTCAACCTATGTAGATGATTTATTTGTAAATCGTAGACGGATCCCCCTGCGCTGCATTAAGCTTAATATATATTACTTGGGGTCATTTACCTGAATTATATTAAAAATGGAAGCGAGGTGCATGCCATTGACGACCATTGTTATGATCATCATTATCTTTTCGTTACTTACCGCTTCACTGACGATCACTTTTGCCATCAAGACAGTAACCCGTCAACGTAAAGGGCTATCGCAGCGCAAAACCATCCTCACAAACGGCACATCCGCCCAAGCCGTCATCAATTCCATTCAACAAACGAATGCGCAGCTCAATAATCAACCGGAGGTGCTGCTTGATTTAACCGTCACCAAGCCGGATGGCGAATCTCATCATACCATCGTCAAAACGTTTATCCCGATCGTGAATATTCCCTCCTTTCAGAAAGGCTGCGTCGTTGAAGTGAAGTATATGACGATCGCAGGCGAGCCAAAGTTTGAAGTCGTCGGTGCTTACGTACCCTGACTGGTGTCCTCTGCCAATGCAAAACGGCCCTCATCCCTTGAAGCTCAGGGTGAAGGCCGTTTTATTTAAGATTATAGAATTTATAAATTTCAGCGAAGCTGAACCATTCTATAATCGCAAGAAAAACTTCAGTTAAACGCGGTCTGTCTTCTTGAAGGTACGTCGATAGACGTTTTTCTTATCATATCGCTATATTTACATCACGTTGGCCGAATGCAATCCACGGTTGAGACCGAGCGTGCGTGCCGTCGACGTATGAATTTCGCGGATCAGCCCCGGATTTTTCATCAAAGGCGCGCCATAAGACGGAATCATTTCCCGAATCTTCGGCTCCCACGCCTTCGCATGCTGAGGGAAGCATTTTTCGATGACCTCGAGCATGACGGAAACGGCGGTGGAGGCCCCCGGAGAAGCCCCCAGCAAGGCAGCAATGGATCCGTCCGAGGCGGTCACGACTTCCGTACCGAACTGAAGCGTGCCTTTGCCGCCCGCTTCCGTATCTTTGATGACCTGCACGCGCTGGCCGGCCACCAGCATATCCCAATCCTCGCTCTTGGCGTTCGGGATGAACTCACGCAGCTCTTCCATACGTTTTTCCTTCGACAGCATCACCTGCTGGATCAGGTACTTGGTCAGCGACAGGTTCTTGGCGCCTGCAGCTAACATCGTGAGCACGTTGTTCGGCTTGACCGAACCCAGCAAATCGAACATGGAACCGGTCTTCAGGAACTTTGGCGAAAAGCCCGCAAATGGTCCGAAGAGCAGCGACTTCTGATTGTCGATAAAACGGGTGTCCAAATGCGGCACCGACATCGGCGGCGCACCTACTTTGGCCTTGCCGTACACCTTGGCATGGTGCTGCGCTACCACTTCCGGATTGTTGCACACCATAAAGAGTCCGCTGATCGGGAATCCGCCGATATGCTTCCCTTCCGGAATGCCGGATTTCTGAAGGAGCGGAAGGCTTCCGCCGCCACCGCCGATAAAGACGAACTTCGCCGTATGGCGTTCGACGCTGCCGCTGCTCAAATTGCGTATTTTCAATTCCCACGCGCCCTCGCTGTTGCGTTTAATATCGTCCACACTGTGCTTGTAATGAATACCAACGTTTTTGCTCTTCAAATGCTCAAACAGCATACGCGTTAAAGCGCCAAAGTTGACGTCCGTTCCCGAGTCCATTTTGGTGGCCGCGATCGGTTCATCCGAGGTCCGGTCCTTCATAATGAGCGGAATCCATTCCATCAATTTTTTCGGATCGTCGGAGAACTCCATCCCTTGAAACAGCGGGTTTTTGGACATCGTCTCAAAACGTCTCTTCAAAAATGCCACGTCTTCTTTCCCCTGAACCATGCTCATATGGGGGAGCGGCATAATAAAGTCCTGCGGATTGCGAATCAAATTGCTTTTGACCAGATAAGACCAGAACTGCATGGAAACCTGAAATTGCTCGTTGACGCTAATCGCTTTGCTGATATCTATGGAACCATCCGGTTTCTCGGATGTGTAGTTCAGCTCGCACAAGGCGGCATGCCCCGTTCCTGCGTTATTCCATTCGTTCGAGCTTTCCTCTCCCGGGCTTGCCAGCTTCTCAAACACTGTAATTTTCCAGTTCGGTACTAATTCTTTCAACAGTGTCCCCAAAGTCGCACTCATGATACCGGCACCAATTAAGATAACGTCTGTTTCGGTTTGTCTGTTGCTCATAATTACCGTCCTTACACGCTAGTATTTGAAGAAAAGATGTAGGCGCTCTCAAGAGGCAAGCCAGAGTGCGACCCGGTTATCCACCTTTTCTGATGAATGATTACCTAATTCATAGTATAGCACTATTCTGTGGACTGTTAAATGATTGTCGTACGTATAACTCGGAAATAGACAAAAAACCAAAGGCCATCGCCCGGCAGCATACCGGAATCGCGGCTTTGGTCATGGGATCGTCTCCTAATCTGGTGAATTTGCCCACTCCTCTGCGGTAAGCACCTCGGCCTGCTTCGGAAATACCTTCTCCGTTAAGATGCGATGAACCTCGGGGGTCTAGGTATAGGCTTGTGCATAAGGGGATTCAAATCAGGAGTGGAATCAGCCAAATTCTCTTGGTTTGGCAGCGTATAAATAAGTGTAATACTAAGGTAAACACATACTAGGAAAAGGTGAACAAAATGACAAATCCAACTCCGGACAACCAAGAAGCGATCGAGAAAGTACGCGATTTGATTAAGGGCATCGACACGGCCATGCTGACGACCGTTTCGGAAGAAGGGCTGGTTTCACGTCCCATGAAGACCCAGGACATCGAATTCGACGGCGACCTGTGGTTCCTGACCAAGAAAGACACTGAGAAGTTCCATGAGCTGCTGCAAAACCGGCAGGTCAACGTAGCCTATGCCGGCAAGTCCTTCGTCTCCATCCGTGGTAAAGCCGAGCTGGTGAACAGCACCGAAAAGCTGAAGGAATTGTGGAACCCCGTTTACGAGCAGCTGCTGGAAACGAACTATGACGATCCGAACCTTGTGCTTATCAAGGTGCAGGCTGAAGCAGCCGAGTACTGGGATGCCGGCAACAAGTTCAAAATGGCCAGGTTCCTGTTCCGCAGACTGATGGGTAAAAGCAACGAAGGCACCAATATGAATCGAACTGTGGAATTGGATTAGGATAAAAAAAACGGACGCCGGTTCTTAACCCGCGTCCGTTTTTATTTTCAGATCACAGTGCAGTCTCCGCCCGTCCCTGTCCACACGAGCGTTCAGCCCTAAGTCTACTGCCCCTGCTTCGCCCGGTGAACCGTCAGCGTGACCCGGTTGGTCTCACACATGAAGGTAGAGAGATGCACCGGCTCATCCTTGGCGTCAAAGGCCACTTTTAAAATTCGGAACAGATTCGCCCCGATGTCGCATTCCAGCAGCTTGGCATACTCCTTCGTCGCGCCGATCACATCGATCTCTTTATCGTTGCTAACGATTTCCGTTCCGTAATCCTCGGACAAAATTTTATACGTCGATTCGTTCGTAGTAATCTTCTTCTCCAGGTCGGGAAAGCGGGTCAGCGAATAATGCGCGATGTCATAAAACAGCGGACGGTCATTGACGTACATAAGCCGCTCCAGCTCGAGCACCGGGCTGCCCGCATCGATGCGAAGATACCTGGCCACGTCTTCGGTCGCTTCGATCACGTCGCTTCGGAGAATCCGGGAATTCGGAATCATCCCAAGCTGATGGCTGAATTCGGAGAATCCGCTTACAGACAGCAGCTCATTATGGAATTTGTTGGAGGCCACAAACGTCCCCCGCCGTGGAATCCGGGTCAGCGCCCCTTCCCGGACCAGCTCCTCGATCGCCTTGCGGATCGTAATCCGGCTCACGCTATAAATATCGCAAAGCTCAGCCTCTGTCGGGATCTGCTCATCCGGTTTGTAGCGCCCCTGCTGTATATCATTCTTCAACATTTGCCTGATCTGCATGTACAGCGGCTGAGGGGTTGAAGGATTCAAATTCATTGAACATTCATCCTTATCCATCAATGATCAAATTTGTATCTCTCTATTATACATTGATGGCTACGTCCAGTCACCATGCAGCAAAGTAGCTGATCGTCTTTGCGGCTTTATCGGCGCCCTGCTCCAGGCAGGCTGCGACCGGAAGCCCTTTCAGAATACCGTATATAAATCCGGCAATAAATGAATCACCCGCTCCCAGCGTATCGACTACCTCCACCTCCGTAATTCCGTGCTTGTAGAACCGTTCTCCATCGTAGGCCAAAGAACCGTTTTCTCCAAGCGTGGCTACGACGATTTTGGAGCCCCGGTCCTTGATCTCCCTCATGAGGCGGCGGATATGTTCGTCATCCTGTGTATAGGACAAGAACGGGTAGTCCACGTATGGCGTCAGTGTCGTCAGCAGCTCATGATCCAGCTTATCGGCAAAGTCGAAGGAAGTCAGCAGTCCTTTTTCCTTAAAATTATGGAAATACGAATCGGCATGGCCCCAAATCGCGGAATGCACCAGCTGGAATGACTCCGTAAAGCGCAGATCCTCGGAGTTCAAGGCGAAATCAGCCATCACGCCTTCTTCATAATCGCCCAGCTTTCTTTCGCTGCCTACCATATCGACGTAGGTCACCGCCGTACGGCCTTCTTGGACCGAGACCCTGGACGTATCTACGCCCTTCCCCCGAATCGCCTGAACCATAATCTCCCCATACCGGTCGTTGCCCACCCAGCCGATATAGGCTGTCCCCGCACCCAGTTCGGTCAAATAGACGGCCACGTTTACCGGATTTCCTCCGGGACAGGCTTTCCCCGAGGATCGGTAGACATCCATACAATTGTCTCCGACTGTAACGATTCGCATCTTGTCTCACCTTCCCGTGTAAGGAAGGAGCTCTGCCGGGATAGGCAGCGCTCCCCGTACGTATTAGTATTCCATCTTGCGATAGTATCGTCTCAAAGTCAGCGGATGGTTTCTTTCGCGTTCCAGATAGACGCTGATCCGGCTCAGCAACGCCCAGTTGATACTCACGGCAAAATGCTTCCGGAACTCATCGCTGATCCCTTCCATCGCAAAATCTTTCGTGTCGATCACCGTCAGCCGTTTGGTGACCTTCTCGGCAAATCGTTCCACGCGGTCCGCCAGCGGTCTCGTTTCATCCTCACCCTTCAGCAGAATGACGCTTGTATCTTCTACGACAAGCTCCAGGGTACCGTGGAAAAACTCAGCCGCATGGATGGACTTGGCCGGAATCCACTGCATCTCTTCCAACACGCACATGGCATAGGAATAGGTGTTGCCCCACAGGTTCCCCGAGCCGACCATCATATGGTAGTTCGTATCTTTATGCTCAACGGCAAAGGCCTCGGCCCGCTTATCAAACGCTTTGACGGCATCCAGAATGGCTTGCGGCAGCAGGGCGACTTCCTTGGTGAATTGCTCATAATGAGGGAACTCGTTATTGTTATGCATGAACCGGAATACGACCATGTACAGCAGCATGAAGAACGTATCGAAGGAGTGCTTCTCCGACCCGGTCGTAATGCAGTGATCAACCAGCTTCGTGATCGGCGTGTCCGGCTCAGCCACCAGGGCAAAGGTCGTTGCACCCCGCTCTTTGCAGTACTCGATCGCCTCGATGGTCTCCTTCGTCGTTCCGGATACCGAGGTGAAGATGCACACGGAATCCTTGCTGAAATGCTTGTTGTTCATCACCAGAAATTCAGCGGCGATTTCGGCGTGCACGTCGATCTTGGAGCTCGATTTCAGGATATATTCATACGGATACATCATCGCGATGGTACCGCCCGCGCCGATCATGAAGATGTTGCTGTAGCCTTTGCTGCAGATCCCGTCGACGATGTCCTCAATCTGGCTTCGGTAAGCGAGGCCTTCCTTTTCCACCAATTTTAGAAACAGCTCTTCGTCAAAATTAAACATGTAGCGTTCCCTCCTGTGCTGGAGCGGTTGCCGCCCCTCTATTTGTTATGTCTTGTATTATAATTAGATATTACTAAACTTACAATTCTTTTTTTGCGGGTTGGGCCATCATTGGGGGGCTGCTGTCCTGGTGTCGATGGCGTCCGTATTTCTTTTCCCAATAGTAATAGACAGGCAGGCCGGTGACGATCACGATCAGCGCCGCAATCATCCCCTCGAGCGGAGCCCAGGTGAAGGTCCCCCACGCCAGCCAGGCTGCGCCCAGGATCGCCAGCACCGTTGTAATTCTCCAGAAAGGCATGCGGTAGATCGGCTTGTAGTCCTCTCTTTTCCGGCACTTATAAATCGCAGCAAAGTCCAGGATGTTAATCACCAGCTGAATCAGCGTAAAGTAACCCAGCAGTGCGGTTAAATCGCTGAAAAAGACGAGAATGCAGGCATACGTAACTTGGGCCAGAATCGAGAAGCTCGGCGTTTCGTACTTGGGATGGACTTTTGCAAAGCGCTGAAAGAACAGCCCGTCCTTGGCCATGGCATACTCAAGACGCGGCTGGAACATGATGCACGAGCTTAACGCGCCGAGGATGACGATAATAGCTGTGACCGCCACGAAGGACGAGGCGATGCCAGAGAACCCCGGAATGTAGCTGACCGCATCGGACACGGCGGCGCTGGAGCCCATCAGCTTGTCAAACGGCATTAAACCGGTAATGCAAACAGACAGCAGCGTGTAAAGACCAAGAACGATCAGCACCGAGCTGATGAGTGCCTTCGGCAGCACCTTCCCCGGATTCCGGATTTCCCCTGCCATAAAGCAGATTGACGCCATTCCCGTATACGCCCAGGTTGTGGCCGACACTCCGCCGATCAGGCTGCCGCTGTGCGTTCCCGCCGCAGGCGTATATGAAAAATGATCATAGTTCATATACATCAAGCCCAGCGCGATGACGATGAGGAACGGAATGATCTTGAGCAAAGTAATGATGACTTGAAAGCGGCCGCCCTCCTTTACGCTGCGGTAATGAATGGAGGTAATGAACAAAATAATGGCAATGCCCAGGAGCTTGCCCGCAATCCCGCTAAAGAACGGGAAGAAGCTTGCCAGATAAGTGACGATCGCGAGTGCCATGATCGAGATGGACGGAGGATCGAGCGCCCAGAACGTCGCCCATCCGTACAGGAAGGCAAGCGGCCGCCAACCCGCTTTGTTCAGATACACGTAACCGCTTCCATTTTCCGGATAAGCAGTAGACAGCTCGGCCAGCACCATAACCTGCGGGATGGCAATAACGCCGCCGATAATCCAGGCCAGGATAGACATGGAAGGCAGACCCGCAGCCCTTGCCACATCCCCGGTCGAGACGAAGATTCCGGAGCCGATCGTTGTTCCCACCGCTAAGGCCAAGGCTGACCAGAAGCCCAGCTTTCTTGTAAGTGTGCCATTACTCATCGTGAGTTCCTCCCAATCCGAATGATCAGATGCCCAGTTCCCTAATTTTTTGAATGGATTGCTTAACCGTCTCGTGCGGGTGTTGATAATAACGGTGTCCCATAATCTCCAGCGTGCAGGTCCCTTGGTAGCCCTGGCTTTGAAGGTCGGTGACATACCTTCTCCAATCCAGAGTCCCGTCGTCCAGAGCCAGATGCGCATCCGAAGTTCCGTCGCCGTCGATCAGATGAAAATGACACAGATCCGGCAGTACGGAGAAATAATCCTCCGGCGTTTCGCCGGCCAGATGCATGGCTACCGAGTCGATCATTCCCTGAAGCGCCGGGGACCTTATCTCATCCAGCAATTTCCGGATTCCCTTGACGTCCGTCATCAAGTTCGACTCGAAGCGGGTCAAGGGCTCCAAAGCAAGCGTTACGCCTTCCTGCTCCGCCACCCGGGCCAGCCTGCCGATCGAATCGGCCGCGTACGTCCATGACTGGTCCTCAGACAGATGGAAGTCTCCGATCCCTGAGGTGACCAGCATCATGCTGCAGTCCAATTCCAACGCGGCGTACATATTTCGATAAAATAGTCTACGCTCTTCTGCCGCAGATCCGGATCGGATGCCGCCAGATTGTAAGGGTACACGCACTGTTCCGGCGTATAGCAGACCACCTTCATCTGCCTGGAGCGCAGTTCCTGACGGATGCGCCTTACTTGGCTGAGGCCGCCCCGATACACATAGAAATGCGGCTCACCTGCCCACAGCTCGATGCGATCCACCCCGAGCTCCGTCATGGAATCGAGAAAGTGTTCAAAAGGAAAATGCCTGTACGTAATATTCATGCCTGCAAGATCCATCGCTTCACCTCCAAAATGATAGCGCTTTTAATTGTTATGTCTTGTATTATAATTAAGTAATACATAATGTCAACCCATTCGTTTAAAATAAAAAAATCCCGCTGTGGCACACGCCCTAGAAAGGGGGTGCTGCGGGATATTTAGAGAAAAGACTATAGCCTTAGCGGTATTCATAACTTACATCGACATGACTCGACTCAGTTTGGCGGATCAGCAGCCGCCTCCTGTTTTTGCTGTGAAATATAGTGCTCTCCCACTTTCATGATCTGCTCCAAAATGGGCTCCAAACGCTGGCCAAACTCCGTCAACGAATATTCAACTTTTGGCGGCACGGTCAAAAATGCATATCGCTGTACGATACCGCCTTCTTCCAACTCCCGCAGCTGCGTCGTCAGCACATGCCTGGATACGCCGGGAATTCGCCGGTGGAGCTCGCCGAAACGGCACGTTTGCTGAAGCAGCTCGTAGATAATCTTCGGTTTCCATTTCCCGTTGATCAGCTGCAGTCCCACATCTACCGGACAACCAAATGTTCCATCCTGATAAGGCATCTTTTCCTCCTGCTGGTCAGGTTTTTATGACTACGTCATCTATTTCTGCGTACTTCAATACCGGTGAAGGATCGTATAAGCTACCTGTATATTTCCATTATACGAAAAGAGGCGATCTTATGAAGCCACCATTGAACTTCAATCCGGTCATGCGGCCTGAGGATATGAATGCTGCTTTTGCCGAGGCCTTCAACTCCGGCGATATCAACGTGCTGCTTTCGCTATACGAACCAAACAGCATTTTGATGAACCCAGCCGGTGGGCTTGACCAAGGAATCGAAAAAATCCGCGGAACGCTCGAGGATCTGCTGCAGCTGCATGGCCGCATGGCATCCAGGAACATTTACTGCATCCCATTCGAAAATATCGCTTTGCTGCGTGCCCATTTCATCCTTCATACACAGGATGGGAACGGCAATCCGGCTCAGGTGGAAGGACATACGTCCGAAGTGATAAGACGGCAAACCGACGGAAGCTGGCGGTATATCGTAGACCACCCTTCAGGCTCCGAAATTTTGGAACGAATACGTTCATGCTGAGGATTTTCGCAGGAGGTTATGCCCGCTTCATGTCGAAAACCTCTAAAGCAGCGTGTTAGCGGCGAGCAAGCGCATGCAAGCAGAATGATTAAGGAACCGAGGAACAAACATATGACACTTCAATCGCTATTTAACGAATATTTGAACATCAAATTCAATAGAGGATTCGAGCTTGAACAAACGGAAGGCTTTGTATACGGCCTTTTCGAGGATGGCAGCGCCGAATTATTTTTTGCCGATCATGATGACGAACCGTTTGTGGAATGGGCAGACGCATTACAGCCGAAAGATCCCCGGTACACGGCTAACCCCGACTGGAGCCCGCTGCTCTCGGGTTACTTTCCGGACCTCGATGTCTACGATGAGCAGATCCTCTATTTTCTCCTGTATACGATCAATTCGACGACGTCCATTGCAAGGCCCCATCCTTACCGTGCAATGAATGATTTCATGAAACATTACTGCTTTTTTCAATTGGGACAGTTGACAGATGCGGCCCGGTTGAATGATGTGCAGAAAGAGCAGCTAAGGGACTTTTTCTTCTTTTTCTACCTTTATGCCCACCCGGTTAACGAGGAAACCCTGTACGGCTTTTCTTTCCGCGGCCGGGATTTGGTTCATACGAAAACAGGTATCCGCGTAGAGCACTATTTTTCCTTATACCACGATTACTACTGCGACAAGCACGATGAGTATAAGGATCGATGGCTAATCACTCCTCACGAAATTCAGGCCGGTAAACACCTCACGCTGGAGCTGCTAAGATCGATTGAGGGTAAATCATCCAGGCTGCTTATGCCTTCAGAAGAAGGGTTTGAGACCGTACTGCGGCTGATCAATGACGTGGATGAGCTGCTCCGGATGCACTCGGAACATCAAACAACATTTTTCGATTTGCTGCGAGACGCTCTTTTGGATGCCGGAACCAACCCGTATCGAGAATACGGCTTCCGCATGCTGCTTCAGAATTATGTCTGTTATATCCTTTATTTTCAGTTTAATGACATTCATGATTTGGTCGATCATCTCAAGGACACCCCGTTAGCGTGCGGAAAAATCGTCAACATGCTCTTTGCGGACGCCATTTTTATTCAGAAAATCATGCGGCAGCGCCGGATCGATATCGCGGAGTACCAGGACGTAACCGGATTTTTTGGAGAAGAAACCCGGGAGATGTATTTGTAAGGGAATTCCTTTTTCATTAAAAATTACCCATATTTTGACAGGTTGTCTTCTTTCTTCCTCTGGAATACACTCTTTTTTGAAAACGCATTCATAGAATCATGCCCCGTGATTTCGTACCGTCATTGATTTTACGTAAATCAAAAAAAGGAGATGTATCGTGTGAAGAAAATGAGATGGACCATCAAGTTACTGCTAGCCCTATTGCTCGTAGTCCCGACGCTCATGAACAGCCACCCCGCGGATGCCTGGAACGGAATGCCCATGTCCAAGCTCCATGTGAGCGGCAACCAGCTGGTGAACAGCAGCGGGCAGCCCGTCCTGCTAAGCGGTTGGCATCAGCCCTCGGGCTCCTATTGGACCTACCAGTCCAGCAGCTACTATCTGGACCGGAACGGAGGGAACCGGCATGCGGCAATTCTGGACTATTTGAAGGATATCACCGATACCTTTACCGGTACCTCGGCCAAGTACGGCAGCAGCCACGGCTGGTATATGAATCAGGTTCGGCTGTTTATCGACCGGGAGGATATGGGCGACGTAGCCGCCGGGACGTATAATTTTGCCGGTTTGCAGAGCGTTACGCAGGACGTCATCATTCCGTATATTGCCTATGCCAAGACAAAGGGCCTGTATGTCACGCTGGGTCTCGATTTTACCCTTTCAAACAACCAGGCAACCACCCCATCCAATCTGAACAAGTTCAACGAAATCTGGGGTTACCTTGCCTCCCAACCGGCGATCAAGAGCGCGGACAACGTGATGTTCGAACTGATCAATGAACCGGTCCTGTCCGATGTCAACGGGCAATGGGGCGGAAATCCCTCTCAACCCAATTTCGCTGACTACTGGAACTCCCTTAAAAAATTTCAAAACTCCCTCATATCCACAATACGCAGTAAAGGTGCTGACAACGTGATATGGGCCGCGGGGCTTGGCTGGGATCAATACTACCAGCTCTGTGCATCCAGTCCGCTGACGGATCCCTTGAACAATGTCGGGTATTCCGTTCACTGGTACCCAGGGTACGGTGCCCATGACGATTATGCGACTCTGCAGCAGCAGTGGGATACGAATATTAAGCCCTGCGCCGATCAATATCCCATCAACATTACAGAGACCACCTGGTTCAAGACACAGCCCGGCGATTCCTCTTATTGGGAGCTGTTCAACGGGTCTAATGAAGGTTTCGGCAAAAACACGAAGGCTATTTTCACAGCGGCTGGCAATGTCAGCATGACTGCGCATATGAACGGATTTTTGCTGGAGCCCGGCACAAGAAGTTCTTTCGCCGATCCGACCGCAGGCCTCAAATATGACGGCAATACCGCACGGGACGGCATGGCCCGCTTCCTCTTCGAATGGTATTACGAACGCGCGCAGTTGAACCCTTGGAACGGTATATGGAACGGAGTCCTGTCCGGCTCGACGTATAAGATCGTGAACCGCGCATCGGGTAAAGCAATTGACGTGCCGGGCGGTCAGAATACCAACGGGCTGCAGCTTCAGCAGTGGTCAGACAACAATGCAACAGCCCAGCAATGGGTGGCTGATGATCTGGGGACTTACAACAACGTGTACAGGCTGCGAAGCGTCAGCTCGGCCGACCAAAAAGTCATGGATATCCGAAACGGAACGAAGAACAACGGCGAAGCAGTCCAACTCATGCAGGACTTGGGAAATACCGCACAGCAGTTCAGATTGATCAAACTGAGCAATGGGTACTGGAGCATCCTCAATGTGAACAGCAACAAGGCCGTCGAAGTTGCCGGATCCTCCTCAGCGGATGGAGCGAAGCTTCAGCAAAATCTCTACCGGGGCGATCTGAACCAGCAATGGCAGCTGGTGAAAATCAATTAGTGCCTGATACCGAATATCGTGATGGTGTTTCACTAAAAAACGAGCGCGAGCCTTCATAGGCCCAACGCTCGTTTTTTAGATCCCCGGGACGCTGAGTCATCTGGGGCAATCTTCTCCTCATTCCGAACAGGAACACCTCCAATCACGCAAATTCATATACTTCTCGCCCCACTCATCCAATTGATCCAATATCAATTTCAGCGACTTTCCCAGCTCGCTCAGTTCGTAGACTACTTTCGGTGGAACCTGATTGTAAGACGTTCTCGTTACGATGCCGTCTTCCTCCAGCTCCTTGAGCTGCTGGATCAGCATTTTTTGCGTAATCTCGGGAATTGCCTTTTTTAATTCGCTCGTTCTTTGCGGTCCGTCCCCACAGTTCAAATGGCATAAAATCAATAGCTTCCATTTTCCCCCGATCACTTGAAGCGTCGCCTCTGCGGGGATGTTAAACGTCCGTGTGGTCTGCATTTCCATGGGATTATCACCCTCCTGTCGATTCCGATGAACGATTATGGCCAGCAGTGCCGTGTCCAAGCTCATCCTCTATGAATACGTTGTAGGAATTTCATTAGAGAGGTGAGAGCATGATTCAACTAAGCGGGATCGTAGGCGGAAAAACGCCGGTCAAAGTAGGGCCGCGGAAAACACTGCTGCTGCAGCAAATCGTCATTCGGGTGAAAAAGGGAAGGAAATTGGTATTAAATAACCTTAATTTTTTGTTCAATAATGAAGCCTTTGCGATTAAAATCGAGGCCCAGCCGTCTCCGGGAAAGTTTGTTGCCCGAGGCGGTGCCGGGGATTTAACGCCAAACAAAGTGTTATTTAACAACAACACCGGCGAAGATCAAATCATTTTCCTCTTGGTCAGCGCCGTGAATACTTCGAGAACCTCCACGGAGCTCAGCCGCTCGGACAGCTGGCGTATGACTCTCAAGCGGTGATTATTCAGGTTGCGGGGGAGAGACGAAGTACCGTATCAAAAGACAGAATTTAGCTCTTTTCGGCAATTAGCCGGAAGGGGCTTTTACTTGTTTCAAGAGGTTTCCCTCTTAGATACGCGCTTCAAGTTATTTTAACTTTAATTAAGTAAGCTGATCCATAATAGATGACTATATCCAAGTGAGTTGACTTCTTACATTCGGTAAGTGACCTTGATACAATATCGTTGAGGCATCAATGGAAATCCAGGGGTGTTCTAATTAGACGATATTCGGAGGGACGGAGATGATCACAAGCATTTTGCGGTTTCAATTCAAAGATGGCGTCAATGAAGCGGAAATACAGAGGGTCCTTTCGATTATCGAGCGTACAGCCAAGGCGGAATCAGTCGCGTTTTATTCCCTTGGGCGCTATTTCGGTGATCCTCAGGAGGGATTCACGCATGCATATTGTGTCAGCATCCCTGACTTGGCGTCGCTCGACCGGTATTTTCGTGAGCCTGCCCATCGCGAAGGGGATTTTCAGTTCATCCCTTTATTATCCAAACTGTCCCAAATGACGGTGTTGAATGATCCGGACCCAGATATTTTGGCAAAAATCGCCGCTTGCCGGAACGCTGCGGTTGACCCGGAATGGATGGCGTTGTTTGACCGGATCGGCCTAACATGACCATTCCTTACAGCCTCCCGGCTTTCTTTAGTATCAGTTCTATACACGCGGACTCGAGGCAGCAACCGCCTCATTTCGTGAAGTACTTAGAGAGCATCCTTAGCCGTACGGATCATCATCCATACGGCTATATTGGTGCTTATTCTATTTCGATATATGAGTTACTTCCAAATCTCTTCCGCGATTTCTTTAATGAAAGCAAGCTTGCGCCATTGCTGCTCCTCGGTCAGGTGGTTGCCTTCTTCCGTAGAGGCGAAGCCGCATTGCGGGCTCAGGCAAATCCGGTTCAGGTCGACGTACTGTGTCGCTTCCTCGATCCGTTTCAGGATGTCCTCTTTATTTTCCAGCTCACCGAATTTAGAAGAGAACAGGCCCAGCACGACCTGCTGATTGTCCTTCAGGAAGCGCAGCGGCTTGAAATCGCCTGCCCGCTCGGTATCGAACTCCAGATAGTAGCCGGAGTAGTTATCGATACCCAGGAGCGTTTGCGCGATCGGCTCGTAGCCTCCTCCAACTCCGGCGTAAGTCGATACATAATTACCGCGGCATACATGCGTGGTGACGACGAGGTCATCCGGAAGACCGGATACCACTTCCTCATTCAATCTTGCAAATTCATTCGCATATTCTGCCACGTTGACGCCGGCCTGCTTCATAAACGCCATAAACTGTTCGTCGCAAAGCGCTCCCCACGTGCAATCGTCGATTTGGAGGCTGCGGCAGCCGGCTTCATAGAGTGCAAGGATCGCTGCTTTGTAGGCTTTGGCAATATCCGTAACAAGCTCTTCCCGATTCGGATAGATGGCTTGCGTGCTCTCCTGATTTTCTGCCCTGTCCAGCTCGAACAGGAACTGCGCGGCCGCAGGAATGGATTGACGCGCAACGACATCTTCGCCAGCAACCTCTTTTAAAAACGCATAATGCGATACAAACGGATGGCTGCTGTAACCCACTTTACCAGTCAGGCGGGCGGTTTCGGGTCTGGACTGTGCACCGTTAAATTGGTAGCCTTGATCAACAATGGTCCGCTCTACACCATCCAAACCCCAGAAGAAGTCCAGATGCCACCAAGAACGGCGGAATTCGCCGTCGGTGACCGCTTGAAGCCCTACTTCTTTTTGCTTCTGCACGAGCTTGATGATCTCGGCGCTCTCTACTTCTCTCAGCTGCTCAGCGGTGATTTCACCGTTCTGGAATTGGGCTCTGGCTTCTTTCAACGCTTGGGGGCGCAAAAAGCTGCCGACGATATCATATCGAAACGGAGTAACGGTTCGTTTTGTAGGTTTGGTTTGTGTGCTCATCGGCTAATCTCCTCGGAAAATAATATTAAAATCACTATAGCATAACCCCTTGGGTATAACGTTCTACTAAAAGGTTATAGCCTGTTATAGCTATTAACTATAGCTGATTTTCTTTTTACAGGATGCCTCTGTGCTTGCCCTATTAGGTGTTTTTCTTCATTGTAAAAAACTTCAAGTTCCCGTATTCTTAATCTTGTTACAAGCTTTTTGCATCATGCACGTAGGAACGGAGACTTTGACCGCCATGAAATCATCCTTCTTAACCCGGCCTTTCTATTTCCTGTGGACCACCCAGACGGCGGCAAACGCCGCGGATGTGCTCTACATTATGGCGCTTACGGTGCTGGTATTAAACCAGACCGAATCACTCATATCGGCGGCGTTTATGCCGCTGATGCGCAGCGGCGCCCAAATGCTGAGCGGCCTGATCGCGCCGCTGCTGTTGAACCGCTTCAAACTTCCATCCCTGCTGCTCCTCTCGCAGACGGGCCAGTTTCTGCTGTTCGTAGGCTTGGCCGTTTACCTGCAGCTTACCGGAAAGGACGCTGTGTTTGTTCTGGTGTTTGCGCTGGTCTTCGCCATGTCTTTCCTGGACGGGTGGACGGTTCCCGCCCGCAACGCGCTTGTTCCGCGGCTCGTCGCACATGAGCAGGGCCTGCTCAAGGCCAACAGCTTGATCAGCGTCAGCGATCAGGTGGTACAGTTTGCCGGCTGGGGGCTCAGCGGCGTTATTGTCGCCTTGCTTGGACCCAGTCCAACACTGTTGGTGACGGCCGTCGTCTACGGGCTGGCAGCGGCTTTTACACTAGGCGTCAAGGAGCCGGCGGAAGCCCATCTTGAACAGCAGCCGACCGACGCAGCGCCTGACGACAGCTTAGCAGCGGCTCCAGCTTCCAGATGGCACACCTTGACCGAGGGCTGGAAAATCATCTGGCAAATGCCGCGCCTGCGGCTGCTGACCTTCATGGACATCATCGAAATGCTGGGCGGTTCGGTATGGGTCGGCGCTTTTACGCTGGCCTTCGTTCAGACTGCGCTTGGCCAAGGCGAAGAGTGGTGGGGCTTCATTAATGCGGCTTATTTTGCGGGGACAGTCGGCGGCGGACTGCTGGTTCTGGCCATTTCACGTGCCATCGGCAGCAGCCTTCTGGCCGCCATGCTGATCGGCATGGCGGGGTATGGCATCCTCACCGCCATATACGCCCTCAACACCCAGCCCCTTATCGCGCTCATTCTCGTCCTGCTGATGGGCCCATTCGCTGAGCTTTCGGTGATCAACCGCCGCACCTTGATTCAGCGCAGCGTTGACAAAGGGGTGCTGCCGAAAGTGCTGTCCGCCCAAGCCTCCTTGCTGAATCTGGTGTTCTGTATTTCGCTGCTTGTGATGGCTGCCCTTGCCGAATGGCTCGGCATTGTGAACCTATACTTGTTAGCAGCAGTCCTAACCTTGCTGGCGCTGGGAGTCGGCCTGATCGGCCGTCAGGCTTTCCGTAACGAATCTGCTCCCGGCGCACGAATGTAAATTCCGCTAAAAAACCACTCCATGATCTGGAGTGGTTTCTGTCTTTTATATGCTGATGGAACGGTATCGTCCAAACCGCTGAGATACAGTTCATATCCTCGGGTGTTTTTTTCATGCTTGAATGATGATTATTATTCCTTAGGCATTTCGTTGAAGAAAGCGACATCCTCCATCGGCAGTCTTAATGTCGGGTGTCCGGGATTTGCCGCCTTGCCGATGGCGATAAGCATAATAGGAGCGTATCTCTCTGGAATATCGAACGCTTCTGCAAATTTAGCATGATCAAAGCCGCCCATCGGAACTGTATCATATCCTTTGGCACGGGCGACAAGCATAAGCTGCATGGATACCAATCCACCGTCAATAGATATTTTCTGGAGAACAGTCTCTGAAGGCATGCTCGCGAACATCGTTTGATAGCGTTCCACAAAGGATTGAGCAGTGTCTGCAGGCATGTAACCCGCATCAACCGCCATTCCGTAAATCTTCTCGGCCAGTTTATAGCCCTCCAGATCTCCGAGTACCGCAATGACAGCCGAAGCTTCGATCACTTGCTGCTGATTGAAGGCAATCGGATACAGTTTTTGCTTCAGCTCCTGCGAGTCGATGACGAGGAATCGCCACGGCTGCAGATTGGCGGCTGAAGGAGCCAGCGCAGCTTGCTGCAGGATTTCGTTCATTTCCTCCCGCGAAATTTTCACTTCGGGATCATAGCTGCGGACGGACCGCCGTTCCTGAATAACGTTGAAAAATGGCTGCTGCTCCACGGTTTGTGACAATTGTGAAACGGACATGTTTCTCTCCTCCTCGTAATTACTGTGCTCAGTACAGGCACAGTATATCTTAAAATAAAATGCAGTCGGGCCACCAACTGCAACTTACATGAACACAGTATATAACGTTTCGGCTCACATTGCAATCCGGTAATTATTATTGCATCAAATCGGCTAACGTATGCTGCTTGAGCAATTCGATCGTCTGATTCTGCACTTCTCCCATAATCGCTTCAAGCTTTTGTTGGCCCGAAGCGCATTGCTCCTGAACCTCTTGTTCGCAGCAATCCGATTTTACAGCCAAATATATATCCGCCAACGTAATTTGATCCGGACGGCGCTTTAGATAGTAGCCCCCGTTCCGTCCTTCTCTCGCTTCGACCATTCCGCTATGCGTGAGCTGCGCCAATACTCTGCGGAGGAATGTGGCATGTGATTGGACATCGCAGGCTATGGCCGCGCTGGAAAGCATTCCTTCGCATTTGGCAAGCAAGATCAGGGCATGTACGGCAGTGGCGAAACGCGGCGGACCAATCTGGACGCTCCGGTTAGATATCATTTAAATCCCTCCTGTTTACAGTGTATCGCAATCTCACAACATGTGTCTGTATCAGCAATACTTTCTTTTATCATATCAGTTCTTTCCTCAAACATAAAACTCGCGATGAACGGAGTGGATGTTTGCGGGATAAAGCAGGCGTCATGTTGATGTGTTTAGGTATCCCATTGTTGGTGCTCCCCCAAACTTTTGGTTTGTGGCAAGCTTCACGACCCCGCCTATAACGGCAAGTTTAAAGGCCATCCTTTTTAGGGATGGCCGTTGTTATATCGCTTGTTTGACTATCGTCCTGGAAAGTTGTCCCGTCACCGAACTTCAAATGGATGCTCGCGGCCGGTGGGGGCTTCATATGACTCTCAGGCCGGCACGCCCATCAAGCCCTTACTTCGACTCGATACGGCCCAGCGGGTTGGCCCCTTCTTCCAGAATCGTGCAGGCTGCCGCCCAGCTGGAATCTTCGATGCCAAGCACGCTGCGCAGATAAGCCCAAGTGACCCGCTGGAGCAGGGCGACCCGTTCGGGGTTCTCGTCCGTCGTCTCCGTGACGTTGTACCCGGGAATTCCGCCCAGCGAGTGCTCTCCCCCGAAAAGAGTGAGCAAACTCTTGCTGCCCGGGCTCAGGAAGTACGGATCGGCGAACCAGTCCGGGCCCCGTGTGGACAGCCGGGACTGATCCTGGTCCCCCGCGACCACGAGGGTCGGCGTATTCATGTCCGCGAAGCTCGGATTCATGAAGGGGAAGTGCTCGGCCGCGAATGGGCTTAAGTCGGCTCCGCCCTTGCCCGTCGTGGCAAGCAGCAATCCCGCCTGAATCCGCGGGTCGGACATGTCCTCACCCGGCTTACCGTCGGCATCAAGGACACGGGCGCCGAGCAGCGTGCTCACCGTCTGGCCTCCCCAGGAGTGTCCGGCTGCGGCAATGCGGCTCCGATTGAGGCGTCCGCTGAGACCAGGCACAGAAGCCTCAATCAGGTCAAGCTGGTCGAGGATGTGCTTCAGGTCATCGACCCGAATGCGCCAGATCAGCGGTGTTCGGGAATCTTCAGGTGGAAGATTCAGCGTTCTCGAGTCAAGGTGGGTAGGTTGAATAACCACGAAGCCGTGTGCGGCCCAGAAGTCCACCAAGGGAGCATAGCCGTCCATCGACGAGCCAAAGCCATGGGAGAAAACAATGATGGGCAGATCATGCCCCGTTGCGGGCGCAGACACCCGCACTTGCAGATCCTCACCCCGTTCCGGCGCGGGCAGCACTACCGGTTTTACCGAGATGATCGGAGTAGATGTATTAACGTTGATTTCCATAATTAAAGTTCCTTTCGTTGAGAGAGATTAGGGGTGGTTGATATCAACCACTAGAAGCTGCATTACCACGGGAGTGGGCCGTCCTCGTTCGAAAACGTGCCTGTCGGACCGTTCTCATCGAGGAGCGCCATTCGCACGGGTTCGCGTGCCCCCTGTTCGACGGTGCGCGTGCCCGCGAAGTTGTTGAGGTCCGTCCCGGTAAAGCCCGGGCATGCTGCGTTGACCTTGATGCCCGCCGACTCGAGTTCGATGGCGAAAGCAAGCGTCACGGCGTTGAGGGCGGTCTTCGACGGGCTGTATACGGCACCGAACATCGGACGATGCGGATTGGCCGGGTCGGCGTTGAGCGTCAACGACCCCGCTTCGCTGGATACGTTGACGATGCGTGCCGCCGGCGCCTCACGCAGAAGCGGCAGCATCGCTTGGGTGACCGCGATAACGCCAAACACGTTCGTCTCGAACACCGAGCGCACCTCGTCAAGAGAAGCGACGCTGGGCCGGCACGATTCCGCGATCTCCTCGAGCGGCCGGTCCGGATTGCCCGCATGCGAGATGCCCGCATTGTTAACGAGCACGTCGAGTCGGCCGAGCTCTCGGCGGATATGCTCTGCCGCGGCGTCGACGGAGGCCTGATTCGTGACGTCGAGCTGGAGGGCGCGTGCGTCTGCTCCTATACTTTTTGCTGCCTCCTCCCCATTCTTAAGGCTGCGCGACCCGACGAGTACGGTGAAGCCGTGTGCAGCGAGATCTTTGGCAATTTGATGGCCGATTCCTTTGTTGGCCCCGGTAACCAGGGCGACGGGTTTATCCTGCATCTAAAAAAATCTCCTTTCGTGCATTGAAGTATGGTATTTGTAAATGCTCCAGGCTGATGCGCCAACTTCGTATCCAGAATGGACCATCGGGTTGATACGTCAACCTAATGGGTAAAAAACTCGGTTGCATCTCAACCTATCATGTGCGATCACATTTGGTTGATGCGTCAACCTGGTATCTACTGTAACATGTTGTGGTTGATGCGTCAACCATGATATGATGTTTCTATGGATAAGAACGAGCTGAATGAAGAAGAAATGCGAATATGGCATATGTGGAAGGGCTCCTTCCAGACCATCTTCGGCCGCGTCATCAAGGAAATATCCGAGCAGACCGGGCTATCGGAAGGTGATTATGGTGTTTTGGACCGGTTAGACCTGTTTGGGGACGGCAGCCTTCGCCAGCAGGAATTAGCCGACTCGATGGACTGGGATAAGAGCCGATTGTCACATCATTTGACGCGGATGGAGAAACGTGGACTCGTGAGGAGGAAGCCGCTGAACACGGATCGTGGCGTTCAAGTCATCATCACTCCCGCCGGCAAATCCGTGCTGGAAGATGCCCGTCCTATCGCCTCCAGGGCCATACGCAGGCATTTCTTTGATCAATTAACCGAGCAAGACATCGAGTCGATTACTAGGCTGGCGGAGAAGACAAGGTCTTCGTCTGGTAAAACCCCGCCGCCCTGACCACGTTTGTTAATGCTATTCGTGAAACAGATGACTACATCGATCAGTAAAGAACGTGCCCATCACCCAAACGGTGAAGGGGCCTTCTACTTTCTGTAAGTCCTGACCCCTCTCTAAGGTGTCTATAGGCGAATAAACAAAAAAGGAGCTGCCCGCGGCAGCTCCTTTTCTTATGTGGGAGAGTACTCCCATCCTCTTTAGGTGGGAATGAAACGATCGAATTTCCTTCTAGCTGGAACCGATCAGTTATTGGTATTGCGGCTAAACTGATTCACGGCACTAAAGAGCGCTTTTACCGACGACGTCATAATATCAACGTCAATGCCGCATCCCCAATATACACTGCCGTTGGAAGCCGTGATCCCGATGTAAGACACCGCTTGGGATTTCGAGCCTATTTCCAGAGCATGCTCCGTATAGACCAGATCGGAATAATCCAGCCCAAGCTCAGTTTGCAGCGCATTGCTGATCGCATCGAGTCTGCCGTTTCCGTTGCCGGCGATTTCCTTGACTTCGTTGCCGGTACGAATCGTGACGATCGTTTGGAAGTCTTCGTTGTCCGTCATGCGGTATTTCACAAACTCGACAGGCGTTTGGATATTCACGTATTCCTTCAAGAAAATAGCGTAGATCTCCTCAGGCATCAGTTCCTTCTGCTGCTGATCCGATACGTTTTTAACGAAGTATCCGAAGTTTTCGCGCATTTTCGCCGGGAGGTCAAGTCCGTACTTCAGCTGCAGCACGTATCCGATTCCGCCTTTGCCGGACTGGCTGTTGATGCGGATAATGTCGCCTTCGTATTCCCTGCCGATGTCCATCGGATCAATCAGCAGATAAGGGACTGACCAATGCTGCGGATCCTTTTCCTCGCGCCATTTCATTCCTTTGGCAATGGCATCCTGATGCGAACCAGAGAACGCGGTGAATACCAGCTCGCCTCCGTAAGGATGTCTTTCGCCCACTCTCATTTTGGTCAGCCGTTCGTACACGGAAGCAATCGCCGGAATGTTCTCAAAATTCAGCTTCGGATCGACTCCGTGAGAGTACATGTTGAGCGCCAGCGTCACAATGTCCACGTTCCCCGTCCGTTCCCCGTTTCCGAACAATGTGCCTTCGACGCGCTGAGCTCCGGCCAGCATGCCGAGCTCGGCGTCCGCCACGCCCGTGCCTCTGTCATTATGCGGATGAACCGACAGAATGACATGTTCCCGGAAGTTCAGATGCTCGCTCATATACTCGATCTGGCTGGCGTAGACGTGAGGCATCGACATGGATACCGTAGCCGGAAGATTGATAATGACCGTATTCTCTGCGGTCGGCTGCCATACATCAAGCACACTGTTGCAGATGTCCAGCGCAAACTCGATCTCCGTGCCGGTAAAGCTCTCCGGCGAATATTGGAACTGGAAGTTCCCTTCCGTCTCCTGCGCGCACTCCTTCAGCAGCTTGGCGCCGCTCACAGCGATATCAATAATCTCTTCCTTGGATTTGCGGAATACCTGCTCCCGCTGCGCCACGGAGGTGGAGTTGTACAGATGGACGACGGCTTTTTTCGCGCCCTTCAGCGATTCGAACGTTTTGCGGATGATGTGCTCTCTCGACTGGGTCAGCACCTGGATCGTCACGTCGTCCGGGATCAAATCCTGCTCGATCAATGTGCGCAAAAAGGCAAATTCCGTTTCCGAAGCTGCAGGAAATCCGACCTCGATCTCCTTGAATCCGATTTCTACAAGCAGCTTGAAGTATTCCAGCTTCTCCTCCAGATTCATCGGAACGATCAACGCCTGATTGCCGTCACGAAGGTCAACGCTGCACCAAATCGGCGCCTCCGTAATATATTCCTTCCGGGTCCAGTTCAGGCTGGTCTCCGGCGGCATAAAATATCCTCTGTCGTATTTGTTTACATTTTTCATGGATACCCTTCCTTTCGTCGATTCCTATGCTAATCTGCCAAAGATCGGAGGCGCAAAAAAAGCCTTTCATCTCCATTACAGAGACGAAAGACTTTAACATCTTACGCGGTACCACTCCGAATTCATGCCAACGCCGGCATGCACTCTACGGATACGGTTTGCATACACAGACAAACCTGGATCCTCCTGATGATAACGGTCAGGCTCCGGCTCCACCTACTTTACTGTTTCAGCGAGCAACTCCAAGGTGAGTTCCAATTTTCTCCACGGCTGTTTCACACCGGCCAACAGCTCTCTGTTCGCTTAGAAAACCGTACTATTCCTTTTCAACGTAGTTTAATTATTAGGATTAATGCTATATCACCGACACGATGGTGTCAAGTGCAATCTACAACGTATTGTTCTTCCGTGAGGGCTTTTTTATTTGGCTGAATGCTGCGATATTTAATTTTTATGTACAAAAATAGTGGGTGCGGCGGTTTTTAACCATCATTATCGTTCGTGTTCCCTTCCAATTTATGCAGTAACCTATAATCAGGGTTTACTTCCCATGCTTCAAAGGAGGCACAAAGCATTTAGCATTCATGGCGTCTAATAATCTGGAGCGTTGCTGTGGTCTTGTGATGTATTCCCCAATATTGGATTCATCCATTTTTATATCGATCATTTCCCCATTCGTAAACCACTCAAGGCAGTAGTGAATCCCCTTTCCAAAGACTAAATGCTGGCTTTTTCCCTCAAAATATTGAACACTTCGGGGTCATAGTACATTAATTTTGTTATCCATACTCTCTACCGAAGTCCTCCATCTTCTCAAGGATCGGCAGTAATTTATTCCCCTTGTCTGTAAGCGAATACTCTACCCGAGGAGGAACTTCTGGATAAACATCACGTTTAATGACTCCATCTTGCTCCAACTCTCTAAGCTGCTTTGTGAGAGAGCCTTGCGATAAACCGCCAAGAAATTTTTTGATGTCCGTATAGCGACGCGTTTCTCCTCTTAGATACCATAATATAAAGTATTTCCAACGTCCTGAAAGGACATATTGGGTAAAGGATATCGCGTACATATCCCTGTTTTCATCGATGAACGCTTTATCAAATCCTTCATTACAGACCCTCATTGATATCCCCCCTGAAGGTACAAAAAGTTGTACTATGTTCATTTATATTGCCCTCTTTGCGGACCCAACGAAAAATTTTATGATAGTGTCAATGTCACCGGGACAGAACAACATTGGCCAATATTTAGTTAGCAGTCTTAATGTAATTATAGCAAAAAGGTGATTCAACTCTGAGCCTATACAGCTTAAAGGAGAGTAGGGAACACGCAAAAACATGTGAGTTCCTTATCAATACGGAGTTATTATATCAAATAAATATGGAGATGGATTACATGAATGAAACCATTTCACTGCTTCATAATCATGCATCTGTGCGATCTTTTACCAATAAATCCTTGACAGAAGAACAGCGAGAAGCAATCTTTAAAGCAGTCAGTCAAACTTCATCTTCCAGTCTTCTTCAAGCCGTTTCGATTATTCGAATCACAAATCCTGTTCTGCGAAAAAAAGTGATGCAACTCAGTATGGATCAACCCTATATTGAAGAAGCAGCAGAGTTTTGGATTTTTTGTGCAGATTTCAACCGTAATCATCAAATTGCCCCAGTGGTGGATATTGAATATATTGAATTTCTGTTGGTTGGTACGTTCGACGCTGGACTAATGGCACAAAATGCCTTAACAGCAGCCGAATCCATGGGACTTGGCGGTGTATTTATCGGGGCTGTCAGAGCTAATATTAACGAATTATCTGACCTGTTGAAATTACCGAAGTATGTGATACCTTTGGTGGGATTATGCTTGGGTACCCCGGCAGGAGATAAACCTGAACTTAAGCCGCGGCTGCCTCAATCCATGGTCTTGCAAGAAAATCAATATCAACCACTGGATCAAGAGAAATTAGCCACCTATGATGAAGCCATGTTGAAGTATTATGAGAGCCGTCCGGTTATGGCTCCCTTCACAGTGAAAAAAGTAAAGGGATGGAGTGACCATATCCAAGATCATCTCCAGAGAAGTACTCTCCCTCAAATGATGAACTATTTGAACAAGCAAGGATATGCGAAAAAATAAACGGTTAAGGCCGAGGTAAGTTAACTACATTAGCGCTGCAGAATAATAGGGATTTTCGCAACCGCGATTGCAAAGCGGTTGCGAAAATCCCTCTTTCAGTTCGGCATCGTTCTGCGCCAACAGCTCCGGCAAATTACAGCCGGACCTCCGACTGTGGCGGTCGTCCCTTATTAGCCGTTTCTTCAAGAAACTCCCTGCAGATCGCCTGATCAAGAGGTTCACCTAATTCAACATTTCCACCCGGCATCTCCCATGTATCTGAACGCCAATGGGTTCTAAGCAACAATACCTCACCCTTCTCATTGGTGAGCAAAGCTGACACCGCCGCAATGATTCGGCGATGCCTTTCTATCCCCCCAAGCCTTAAAACCGGCTGTTCGAATTTTTCCGCTTTTCTGCCGGCAGGATGGCTTCGACTACGTCCCAATGCTCGGCGATCTTTCCGTTCTCCACGCGGAACAAATCGTAAAAAGCCGTAGGCTGGCCATCAAACAAACCTTCGCTTACCGTAAGCACAAAATCGCCTTGGCCAATGACCTGATGGAGCTGAGTATATTGAAATTCAATATTTCTCTCCGATAGCGCCTGGAGTGCCGCATGCAGTCCCGAAAGGCCATCCCCAATATGCGGACTATGCTGGATGTAACGATCCCCGTCAAAATAGGAGTTCAGCAGCTCCGGATGTTTCCCAAACAAAATGTTCTCAACATAGCTTTGGACAAGCCCTTTGTTCGCGTCCGTCTTATCGATATCCTGAACCGTGACCGGTCCGTCAATCATCGTATGGCCGCTTGGCGTCTTCTCCACCATCTCCTGCAAATTGTCCCAATGCTCGACGATGAGTCCATGTTCAAAACGGAAAATATCAATCCCGATCTTAGGACCGAAGAATTCATATACGGAATGGAGGACCACCAAATCCCCGTCGACCAAAGCACGTTTAATGCTGACCTTCGTACCGTTTTCCTTTAAATGAGCCAGCGCACCTAGCATGGCATCACGGCCATCAGGTAAGGCTTGGTTGTGCTGAGTATATTTATCCGGATGAACGTAAGCCGTAATCGCTTCGGGGCTGCCGCTCTCCAAGCTTTCCAGCACAGCGGTTGCCTTAAGAACAAGCTCATTATGATCGTTGAATGTCATCGAAATATCCTCCCTTTGATATCGAAAGTTAAAATTAACGTTTGCGCTTGATGGACCGGTCCTGATCTCGCACCATTTATCGTCATCAGATAAATAATGAACACGATGTTGTTTATTTATCTTGTGCTCATTATAATAAGGAACCATAGTACCCTCAATATTCAATATTTTGAGTTTTGCAGGATAAGAGGCATTTCGCACGGATTTGTCGCTTAACGCCTTAAATTTCTTGTAGGAGAGCGAAATTCATATGAACAAAAAGAAGACCGATCTAAGAATTGTGCGCACGAAACAATCGATCCGAAAGGCATTTTATGAGCTGATTCAGGAAAAAGGATACGAAGCGATCACGATCCAGGATATCGCCGACCGGGCGATGATCAATCGAAACACGTTTTATCTTCACTACCAGAACAAGCCGGATTTATTAGATACATGTATGGACGAGCTGTTAAGCGAATTGCAGCAGACCGTCGTGCTTTGCCCATTTCATATGAACCCTTTCCGTCTGTCCAGACTGGAGACCGTCATGCAAGCCGTTCTGGAACACATTTCGGGGAGTATTACTTTGTACTATGCCATGTTGGTGGAGGAGAGCAGAATCTATCCGTTTCGAGCAAAAATGGAGGCGATCATCAAAGGCAAACTGGATGAGGGGTGGAGTCCTGCGCAGGGGGATTCGCCGTTAGCGGTATCTAAAGAATTGCTGCTTGAATACCTCGTATCGGCTTTCATGGGGATCGTGATTTGGTGGATCAAAAACGACCGGCCCCTGTCCGCGGCTGAGGTATCTTCCCAGTTCAGTAACATCGTGACCTATGGTCATTTGAGAGCTGCCGGCATTGCCGTCGAGGAGTAGGATCGCGAGAGCAGAGATGTGTTGTAGGCTGGCGTTCTTAAAAAGACAAAGGACAGGAGAGCATGGTCTGCCCCGCCTGTCCCGTTTATGTTTTGATTTGATTGCTTCGCGTCCTATGCCGAGCTTAATATTCCCCTTTAATGACAAAAAACGAACCCCGAATCGTTCCGGCCAGCTTGGACTTCTGCCTCGCAAACTTAAACTTCCCTTCCAGCTCTTGGGGTATCTCCATCCCTTCCGAAAGCTTGAAACCGACGGCCCGTTTCTTCGGGTCATCCACGGTATACATGACATTGAGTGCGAGACCGTCCGCATAAAAAACGTAGGCCATTTGGATATTTTCCACTTGAAAACGCGATGTTTCCAAAGGTTTGGCCGCAAACTCAATATCCCGTTCTTCTTTCAAAATCCGGTTCACATAATCCAGGGTCTCCTGGCTTTCGCTGGCGGGCACAACCGTAAATTCATGCTTGTACTTATTCATAAAGTAACGGGCTTCATTCGCGCGCAAACCGGCAAGGGCTTCAGCGACAGGTGAAGATTCTAAACCCACCGTAGATACATTTTGAAAATCAACGATATACGACATTTCCATCCCTCGTTTTCCCTAATTTCCAGATATCTATATTTCACAAGCTGACTGACGATTTTGTTAGTCTTCTAAATATTGTTTACATAGACTGGTAGAAACAAACATCCCGTTTACATATTCAGCACTTTGCGTCAAAATCCTTCACATATCTTCATAAAATCTATGTATTCTAGGAGAATCACTCCTAGGATAATCCACTCTCTCGTTAATCACCACGGCCTAATTTATACTGATTCCGTCATCATTACATTACAAGATTAGGCGGAGGGTTTCCTATGAATCAACTTCATGACAATCATACGCATAGCGGGCAAAGAGAACCGTTAATCGATTGGAACAGAACAGCTCTGGTCGTCATCGATCTCCAAAAATGGATAGGTCAGCAGTATGCGCCTTATTCCGCGGAAGCGGTCATTGCCAATGCAGCCAAGCTGACCCAGCTTTTCCGCAGTCATGGGGCTTTTGTGGCGCTCGTGCATGTATCCAGTAAAGACTTCAAAGATATGCTCAGCCCTAAGCTGGATACCGCGCCTCCCAAACTAAATCTGGTCGAAGGCTGGGACGAATTTGTTCCCGAACTCGGTGTCACTGAAACGGATCATATCATCTCCAAAAAGCAATGGGGGGCCTTCCACGGGACAGATCTTGATCTTCAACTGCGCCGCCGAAACATTGATACCATCGTCATCTGCGGTATAACATCAGGGATCGGTGTGGATACAACCGCCAGAGAAGCTTTTCAGCACGGATATGATATCATTTTCGCGATTGACGCCATGACCGGGTTCACGAAGGCTGAGCATGAGCATGTACGGGATGTTATTTTCCCGAGGATGGGGCGGATTCGCACAACGGAAGAGGTATTAAAAGGGATTTAGTTCCCTGGAGGGGTCGGCCAAAGCATCCCCAAATCCGATAGATTGCACTTTCTTCAAACCACCTGGCTAAGTCGTTAATTAGACTCGGGGACGACCGCGGCCAGGGATTTATTTTCAATAGGGGAAGAAAGTACGATGGACGTTGCAAATTTCCCGTACTTTACGATTTCGTTCTCAAACATCTCTAAATCCGGCAGTGACGCGGTAACTACCTTCAACAAGTGATTATACTCTCCCCCGCTTATCCTGTGGCACTCAATCACTTCCTGGGCGGATTGGCAGAAAGCATAAAGTGATTCGCAATTCGTTGCGCGCAGCCAAATAGCCGCCATTGTATGTTTACCTATCTTTTCTCTTGCGACGACCGCCCGATACTCTTTAATCACTCCCCTTTCCTCCATCCGCCGAACTCTCTCCGTTACAGCAGGCTGGGTTAGCCCAACCATCCTGCCTAGTTCTGTCATGGAGATCCTTGCATTGTCCTGCAAAACTAACAGGAGATTCTTATCAACCTGATCCAAGTGACCCACCCCTTATATTCTATAAGCGTATGAAGCTAAATGGTTTGATTTCCTTAGCGAATGATGATAAACACCTTGGTTGCCCCATGTAGCATTCCCATACTATCAAATATAATTTGTGGAGTACATTGGAATCCAAATTGAAGGAGCGAGTCTATATGGGCAAAAAATCTATTGTAATTGTTGGGGCAGGTCCCGGAGTGAGTTCTGGCGTAGCTAAAATATTCGGTTTGAAAGGGTTCAAAGTTATTCTTGTCGCCAGGAATGAAAAATCGCTGGGCGAGCTTGTAAAGAGCCTGGAGGCCCAGAGCATAGAGGCATATGGAACAACAGCGAATGCTGCGGATGCGGACTCTCTTCAAACCGCGTTCCAGCAGATCAAAAGAAATCATGGAATCCCGGAGGTACTAGTCTATAATGCAGCTGTTATTAAACTGGGGACTGCATCGAAACTAACGGAGGCCGAGTTGTTGGACGATCTTAATGTCAATGTGGTTGGGGCTCTAAGCAGTGCTTTACAAGTTATTCCCGACTTCATTGAACGGAAGAGTGGAACGATCTTGTTCACAGGCGGTGGATTTGCCCTAACTCCTGCTTATGAATTAGCTTCTTTGTCTGTCGGAAAAGCCGCTCTACGCAGCTTAGCCTATACATTAGGAGAAGAATTGAAGCCTCATGGCATTCATGTGGGCACCATCACCATTGCTGGTACAGTTGCGGTGAACACAAATTTCGACCCTGATCGAATCGCCCAAACGTATTGGGATATGTATGAAAAGCAGAACGAACGTGAACTCATCTATCAGTGAGTACTCCATTAGCGGTCATTTTCGCCGTACTTAGGGTACGGATCACCCGGCTGTCTGTAACCGCAAGCTTAAAGGCCATCCTGTAAAGGATGGCCCTTCCTATACCTATAGCTCACTAGATTCAACTATGGTGCCCAAAACAGTTTCTAGATCAAGCTTTTAATGTCCCGCCTGTACCTCATCTCGGTCTATAGCTTCTGGAGGTTGCTCCAACCAGCCATGGTCAATCATAATATTGGCACCATCTTCTACATATAACGATACTTGCAACTGACATTTTGCAAATAAGGCGGCAACATCTTTTCTTGCACTAAGTGAGGCACCATTGGCGTATTCCCGGATCTTCATGGCAAACATATCGATTTTATGATAAACCATCAGTTTGTCTGAGAAAGGAGACTCCGTTGATGGTCTGACCAGATGATCAATGAGCGAAGGAGATGGCAAACCGTCTTTGGACAATTTATCCGACATCTGATCAATATGTTTTTGGTTAAGATTCTTTCCGCGTTCTAAATATTGTCTGACTTTTTCACTTTTTGCCACCTGAACAAAGCCAGTAATAATGGCTTTACTTGTGATGTCGTTGTTCATGTTTCCGTATAAATGGGCAATTTCCAAGCCTTGCAGCGGTCTCCCGTTTCCAAAAAATACATTTAAGAAGCTCTGTTTGGTAATAAAATCAACTCCTTCGGGAGGAGGAATGACGGGTGGATTTATTGATGCATTTTTGGAAAGCAAAACATCATTGACCCGAACCATTAATTGGCTCGTATCATGAAGGGTCTTGACAAAAAAGTCCCGGATATCTTTCCTCGTTACTAAAGGTATAGCCACGCTATAAATACTCATCCCAGCTTTGCCCAGATACTGTAAGTAATGAAGATAAAAGTCATCTTCATACAGTCGGGGTGCTTCCAGATTTACGTCGTCCTTCGTAAACCCGACCGGTATGGGAAAAGCCGCTTGTTTAAAAATGGCTTCGATATCCTGTATATAATCTTCACATAACCCCTGGGCAAATTGTAAAATTTTTTTAATTTCTTTATCGTTCACATGCTGGAGATAATAACTAAGCACGCATTTTCCCATCGTATTTCCAACATACGTTGCCCAAAGTTTCCCCATCTCCGCTGCCGTTAATTGTGATTGATCTGTTTTCACAAAACTCATTCCTTTTATGGTCTATTGGGAACCCATGCCTAGGATATCCAGTGACCAGCTTCGAAATACACTAGAAGCGCACCTTAAAATTAAGCACATCTCCCCCTCAAGTCCTCCCACGATACGGAAGAGGGACAAGTTGTCCAAAGGCTAACAAATTCTATAAAACATTTACCGTTACTTATGGTACGGATTCAGTTTAACGGGTTTATCGGCGGAAAAGTGAGAAAGGGGCTGGCACGCCAGCCCCTTTCTTCCTCGGGTAGTATATTTTATCCCGATGTGTTGCTTTATATCTCAGCATCTTGGCGATTTAGAAATTGCCGAATCGATATATCTGTGCTTAGCCCAATGGCACGGCTATAAGCCAAGTGAGCATCTTCCTTCCGCTGCATCCGTTTGTATAAATGGCCGGCAAGTGCCCAATAGGGCTGATAGCTTACCACTTCTGCAGATGGAATGGCTTCTAGAAGCGCAATGCCGCGTTCCGATCCATAAGCCTCCGCCACTGCAGCGGCTCGGCCGACTAATGCGCCTAGGGTAGGAGATATACGAATGAGGCCCTCGTATAATTGAGCAATCGCCTCCCACTCTGTTTGCCCAGTCCATAAACGCTGTGCATGCACGGATTGGATCGCGGCCATGAGTTGAAAGCGTCCGATTTCACCGGCTTGCGAGGCGATATGCAGATAACGCTCCGCTTCCAAGATCAGGCTTTGTTCCCATCGGGCACAATTCTGCTGCGAGAGGGGAATATAGTTCCCCTCTTCATCATGCCGAGCCCCAGCTCGTGCTTCACAGTGCAGCATGAGCGCCAACAGGCCATTAACCTCCGGCTCGCGGGGGTTGAACTGGAGAAGCAGCCTTCCCAGATAGATCGATTCCTCTGCCAATCTCCTGTGAGGCGAATCGGCACTGGCTGCTTCGTCCCACCCGCTCCCGTATGCAGCGTAAATAGCCTCCAGGACGGAATCGAGACGATTCGGAATTTCTTCAGCATCGGGCAATTCAAATGTGATGCGTTCGGTACGAATTTTGGCCTTTACCCGCGTCAGACGCTGGCTCATGGTGGAGGGCTTGACGATGAATGCAGATGCAATTCGGGCTGCATCGATTCCAAGCACCGTCTGCAGCATCAGCGGTGTACGCATCGCAGGGTCAATGGCCGGATGAGTACAAAGAAACATCATCCGCAGTCGTTCGTCCGGAAAACCAGTGTTTGACGATGCGAGCCGCTGTGTATCCTCTGACATGGCAATGAGTGTCGGCAGCGCACTTTCGGAAACGCGGGTACGGCGTGCACGGTCGATAAGCCGCCTACGGGCGGCAATAACCAGCCATGCCTCAGGCTTATCCGGAATGCCGATCTTCGGCCAAGTTTCTAACGCAGCGAGAAAAGCGTCTCCGATCGCATCCTCAACTGCCTGCAGGTCCCGCCAATTTACAGCTAAATAGGAGAGTAATCGGCCGTAAGCGTTACGAGCTGTTTGTTCAATAACTTGATGAGCTTCCATAGAAATGATTACTTCAGCGCGGGAAGGTTCTCTCTGACCTCCACCGTATCGACAGGCCCTCGAGCAGCCCACTCTAATGCAGTATCCAGATCCGGAACATCAATCACGAATATTCCGCCGAGCTGCTCTTTCGTCTCGGGAAACGGTCCGTCCTGAACCGCCATTTCACCGCCGCGCCGTTTCATCGTTGCAGCTGTCTCTGGAGCATGAAGCCCCGAACCAAACACCACGATTCCAGACTGTCGTAAAGCATGCACATAATGCGTCCAGCCTGCCAGGTATTCTTGTTGCCGGGCTGGATCCATTCTAGCCGCAAAATCCTCCTGGCTCTCGTAAAACATTAGGGTGTAACTCATACAAAAACTCCTCCCTGTAAAACCGTATTGGAATTGGGTTGCACTATAATGTCGTGTGGGCTGCTCCAATTTCTACATTACAAGAAAAATATTTATATAAAAAGCCGGCGTCATTTGGGATGCCCTATGTAATGATGTATATGGTCGTTCAGGCGCTCCCCGGGCGGCAAGATTGCCGCATGAAAACACCAGCCAATTTTGACATATAAAGTGAGCGAATGTTAGATTCTAAATAGAATATTTCAATTCTATATATTTCTACGAATTTTTTAATTTAGGTGGGCTTATGAGAAGAAAATTACAAATTTATATATCGGCTACTTACTACGATCTTATCGAGGATCGACATGCCGCTGTTGAATCCATACTTCGAGCCGGTCATATCCCTGCTGGAGTCGAGCAATTTTTCAATGAAAGTCCAATGAACATGAGGAAAAGATGGATCGACGATTCCGACGTATATATCCTGATTCTCGGCGGATTCTATGGTTTAACGCTCCCTGATGATGAATCCAAAAGCTATACCCAATGGGAATATGAGTATGCCGGAGAAACGGGAAAACCTAGATTTGCTTTTGTTCTCACAGATGAGAGATTAAGACAACTGCCATACGATTTCACAGAAATTGAACACTATCAGGAGTTTCAAGCGTTTAAGCAAATGGTCATAGAAGAAGTCCCGATCTATTATGTTGATGATGTACGACACATTAAAATGGTACTACGTGATCAATTGCCGGTGTATGCGGCAAGAGACGATTTGTATGGCTGGGTTTCCGGTAAGGATGTCCCGGACGTTCAAAAGCTTTTGGAAGAGAATGCAAGATTAAAGGCGGAATTGGAGAAAAAGAAATGAAAGAGGGGCTGGAACAACCAGCCTCGAATCCTAAAAAAATCGCGTCCTCCAAAGAGAGAACGCGATATCAAACAGCTTAACTCCGTAAGCTTGACTCCGTATTTTCAACATCGTCATTTCATCTTTCGGGCGACTACCGCTAACCGGCCGTTTTCGGTTGAGTACTCACAAGTGGACAGTACAACAAGCTTGTCGCCATACCGGGCAGTTACGCCCGTATCATAAAGAGCGAGTTTCTTGATGTTCTGTACATACGAATTGAACTCGACGGGCGTACTTACATTCTCAATCTGGTAGTATTTAAAAACGTCGTCCGATTTGCGATAAACTTGCGACAGAATGACGGCTACAATTTCGTACTTTTCCTTTTCAAAAAGCGTGCTGAACTGGAACGTAGCGTGCTCTTTATAAAAGTTTTCGTTCTTGTACTTCATTAAATCTTTAAACATCCAGCCGCTTTTCATGTGATGTCCATGAATCAGCAAAATGCCCGAACCATTGGCCCGGCTATGCGCATCCAAAAAGGGAAGGCCACCTTTGTTTTCCTTCTTATCGAAATCATGATTTAGATAGTACTCCGCATCCTGCGGATTCTGCATGACCGGGTACTCAATTCGGGTGCCGTCAATCTTCAGCCAGCCGACGATATCCGGATTCCTCTCGTAAAGCTCACGAAATTCGGGAAGCATGACCGGCTTACCCTCCTTATTGGCCAAAAAGGAGGGGATTGCATCCCCTCCTCCTTGGCCAGACCTTTCCTCCCTAACTTTTGTAAGCTCTTTGATTTTCTGCTGCTCAGCATAATCCCGAAGGAGAGTCCTCGCAATACTGAAGAGAGAAAATACCAACACAAGGAGGGAAACGGCGATAAGAATCTTTTTCGTTTTGCTCATTTTCTTACCGCCTTTCCGGTCACTGAATGTGCTTTTTCTTCTTGTTACCGATTAGGCAGAGCCCGATCGTCATCAAGGACATCAGCGCTAAAGCCATATAAAGGATAGGCGATACGCTGTTGTCTCCGGTTTTCGGAGCATCGTCCAGTTCGTTGCCGATGTTGCCGGTTCCGTTGTTGCCGTTATCGGTTCCACCGTTGCCGTTGTTGGTTCCGCCGTTACCATTATCGGTTCCATTGTTGCCGTTGTTGGTTCCGTTGTTGCCGTTACCGGTTCCACCGTTACCGTTGTCGGTTCCGTTGTTGCCGTTGCCGGTCCCACCGTTACCGTTGTCGGTTCCGTTGTTGCCGTTGCCGGTTCCACCGTTACCGTTGTCGGTTCCATTGTTGCCGTTGCCGGTTCCACCGTTACCGTTGTCGGTTCCATTGTTATCGTTACCGGTTCCGTTGTCGGTTCCATTGTTACCGTTGTTGGTTCCGCCGTTGCCGTTATCGGTTCCGTTGTTGCCGTTACCGGTTCCACCGTTACCGTTGTCGGTTCCCCCGTTGCCGTTGTCTCCCCCACTATTACCGTTGTCGGAGCCGCCACCGGAACGGATCGGCTTCATTGGCACGTCGTATTTGATAATGTCATAATCGACAGAAATCGTATCGCTCCGATGCGTCTCATATCCATCCTTCGTTACGATCAGATAGTAATCCGCGTCAGGAAACACCATGTATGCATAGAAGCCATTTGCGTCGCTATCTTGCTCGGGGCTCTTATTGTTGTGCGGCGGGAAATTCGGAACCGAAGGAAGCGTTACTTTCGTACCCGGAATGCGTCCGTTATCTCTATTCCGCTGCGTATCCGCATAATACAGAGTCACCTTGGCTCCATCAATTTTCTTGCCGTTGATAGCGTCTCCTGTCGTTTCATCATAAACCGTACCGTAAGGATCAACCAATGCCTCGGAAATATTCAGCTCTCCGTTTGCTTTCACGTCCAGCTGCGTCACCTTGAAGAGCAATTCCTGACCGCCCTCAGCTTCATAGCGAACTTCCATAGTGTACTTCTGCTCGGTTAGCCCTTCCACGGAGAAAGTGCCGTTTGAAGCCATCGGAAACGCCTTGGGACGACCGTTCTCCTGAATATAATTGCCGTCCTTGTCCTTCAAATAGATATGCATCTGGCTGGTAAAAGAATCGTTGAATAGCTCTTTTGTTCCATCCAGCTGCTTGAACAGCACGATTCCTACCGCCGTAATGTCGGCCGGAACGGTCTCGTCTCTCACACTGCCGTCCACATTTGCTTTTTGCGTGAACTTGACAGGGACATCTTTTCCGCCTACATGATACAGCTTCGTATAAGTGATCGTATAGTCCGTATCCGCTGCGGCCGGAATCGAATATTCACCCTTCTCATTCGTCCGAATCTTTTGCTGTTCATCGGTCTTCTTGTTCGTCACGATGATTTCCGCATTCGGAATGACTTCGCCTGTGTTGTTGTCACGCAGCACGCCTTCCAGATACGGGCGGGTATTTACAAAGTATGCTTTGGCCGCTGTTTTCTCCGGAATGGTTCCTGTGCGAACGAAACCTTCAGGATCCGTCACATAGCCATCTTCCGAATAATCGACCTGGGTCACCGTATACTGAAGGCCCGTCGGGAGTCCTTGCACGACAAGCGTCTGACCATCCGTAAGCTCGAAGGTGCCTCCACTCTTAATCACACCATTGGTTTCATCCGACTTCACAAAAGTGTAAGATCCGTTCTCTCCCTCACCTGTGAAGGTGATCGTGTACTTGAACAGCTTCTTCTTGTCGACGTCTTTGCCTTTAACCGTGTTGCTGATGAGCAGGTCGCCCTTTATGACTCGAACGTTTGTGAACGGGGCTTCTTTATCAGTACCTTGCATGACTCCGGTATAGCTTTGTTCCTCAGGAGTAGTTACGTAATCATCGGTTGTATAGTCCTTCTGAGTAGCTGTGTATTTTAGATCTTTAGGCAGATCCACAATTTCCAGCGACTCTCCATCCTTGAGTGTGAAGGATTCGCCGGACGTGATCGTACCTGTGCCGCCATCCGACTTCTCGTAAGAGTATCTTCCGTCCTTGCCTGCACCCTCAAAGCTGACGGTATACTCGAACTCCTTCGTTTTGTCGCCGCCGTTGCCCATGACCGTATTGCTGATCGTCAGCTTGTTGACGGTTCGCTCATTGATAAAGTCCGCCTTGTGGTCGCCTTTATTCACGATTGTGTTAGACCATTCTCTCGACTCCGGCTTAGTCGTGTAACCGTCAACGGTTGTATAATCGCCCTCGGTAACGGTATAAACCAGCCCTGCAGGCAATGCCGGCAACGTCACAGTTTGCCCGTGCTTAAGGGTAATCTTGCCACCGTTTTTGATCGTGCCCGTTGTATTATCTGACTTTTTATAGAAGTACTCTCCGTCGTTGCCATCACCGTCGAAGGTAACAGTGTACTCGAACTCTTTATTCGGGTCGCTTCCGTTGCCTTCCACCTTATTGGTGATGGTCAGCTTGCCTTGGGCTGGTGTTGGGACGATCAGCGGATTAGTGCTATCCACCTTTATACCATCTACAAGGACAGGCTTGCCCGGCGCATCAATGACACGTACACGGTATACCGTAGTCGTAGGCAAGTAAGTTAAGAGATCAATATATGTCTGCTTGAGCAAATAATCCCCCGGCAGCTGAATAATGAAACTCGTCTTGCCGTCCGGGCCCGTCGTTTTTTCCGCCATTACATTGTTTTCTTTATCCTTGGCTGGTGTACCGTCAGGATTGAACAACTGGAACTTTACGTCCTTCAGCGGTGTTGTGCCGTCGGGACCCACCTTCTTGAGGAAGAGCAGGCCGTTTTCATTTGCGCTTCCCGCCACATCGTTCGCGTCCAGCGTAATACTGCTCTGCGCTCCGATCGGCGGAAGGCTTTCATCGCCCATCAGCTTGATGGAGTTCCCGGCCGCTCCCGGCTGCATGCCCTGGGATTCGGTCTGGTACACGAGCTGATAGAGTTTGTTCGGGTCGGCAAAATCAAACCTGAGCGTCGATCCTCCGGTGGCCTGATCTGTGCCTGCGGTTACCTTCACTTCAGAATTCGGATCCTCAAGATTCAGAGGCCCTCCGTCACGCTCCAGAGTGCCGTCCGGCTTCAACTTGCCGGGATAAACAGCGATGTCAGAAGGTTCGAGAGATAGACCGCCCTCTGCATTTTGGCGCAGCTTCAATCCCTTGGCAAGGGTATCCAGCAAATAGACGCCTTGCTTCATCTCGAACGGAGGCGTGTAGTTCACCGTCCATTCCTGCACACCGGAAACAGGCTTTTTCCCCGTCTTGCTCAGAGACTGCACAGGCACAATGATTCTGTGCTTCTCGGTGGCGCTATAAGGCTTGTCTCCCCATTTCATGGAGAACACCGCCTGATTCTCACCGGCATTATTGTTACCTAGCTGGTAGGCCGCAAGCGTGGCATTGGTCGGACGCGCCTTTACCAGAATGACGTAGGGGCTCTCCAACTTGGAGAAGGTGAATGTGCCTACATTGTCATTCTTGGTGAAGCTCACCACATGCTGAGGCGTACCCGGCGCAATGACAGAAACGGCCTGGGCATATCTGCCATTCCCACCTTTACCATCGGTTCTATAGCCCGTACTACCTTTATAAAGCCTAAAAGCCTCGCCCGGAGCATAATCTACAAACTCCCAACCCTCCGGCAACGTATCCACCAAATTAATGTCGCTGGCTACGCGGGTGCCGCCATCCTTGGCCATCTCCTCCGTATTGAAGCCCGGCATGTTCACCGCCAGCCGGAAAGTGACCGTTCTATCCTTGCGGTCATAGCCTGCCAGGATGTAATTGTCAGGACGGGAGTTGTCCGTATACCAGTTCGGATCGTTGGCAACGGGTGTTCTCTTCCATATGCTGTCACTCCATTGGCCTGAATAGTTTCGGTTCCAATCGGCTGTAACCCCCTCTACACCCACCGTGTTGGCATACAGCATCTCCTTGTTCAGCATCCGCACAAAGTTCGAGGTGTTGGCTTCGGCGCGGCTCACATAATTGTCGCCATCGAAGAGCAGCCCCCGGTTGCCCCATGTGTTTCCGGCGTTATCCTGGCGGAACAGGTTATCCGGATTGGTCGTGACGGCTTCAAAGGAAACGCTCCCCGGCACAGTCCCTTTATACCCGGTCACTTTGATCAGATCGGCCACCCGCTCGCCGTTCACCGTCAAGGGGATCACTTCACCGGTCAGTCCGTTACTCACGGTCAGTGTATTCTCGCGGTATTTTTGCCAAAGCTGCTTGGTATCGATCTGGCTCTTGATTGCATCCAGAGTTGCCGATGTTACCTTAGGATTGGCGTCCAGATTATTCAGTACATCGAGAGAACCACCGTGAATCAGCAAATCATAGACGGCTGGAGCATCCAGATCGTACTGCAGCGTCAAGTTCATCGTCCACTTGGTGCCTGCGACGTTGTGCAGCGCAGTGGTGGTGGTGGCACTTTTCGTGAAGGCATGTGCGCCGATTATAACCCTTGCGGTCTCCACAACGGCTGCAGGAGCGGCCCATCCGGTCGCATCGTTGTTCTGGATAGCATTTTCTCCATCCTTCACATCCAATTCCCAGTTGGCGCGGGCACTATAGTCGAAGGTTGACTTGCTGCTGTCTGTCACCTTTGTCACAACCGTCATATAGAGGGGGCCGTCCAGATCCCCGCCGATGGCGGTTCCGATCTCATACTCCCCTGCGGCGTTGCGGGTAATTGGGGTAGATGTACCGTTGTCCCCATTCTTATAGGTTGCGGACACAAACTCCGTCCCGGCGGGCAGAGTGTCTGTAATCTTAACGTTCTGCAAACCAGTTCTGGACAGTACGGTGTTGCTGTTAATTCTCTTGTTGACCTCTACCGTCCATGTAATGAGCGTATCGTTTCCGCTCTTGTCGGGCTTGCCGCTCACCGCAATCCAGTTGGGGCGTATGGCAATCCGATGGGTATTGGATGAAGCCTTCACATCGGCAGCGTCATCCAAAAGCTTTGCGGCATTATCAACGCGGTACCATCCATACTGATCAAAATTGCCGTTCTTTTCATAGTAATAAATATTCTTAGGAATCCACGTTTTGAAGGTGATAGTCGCCGTGCTTTTGACGTTATCTGCAGTGGATGCGTCTGGGAACTTGTAGGAAATCGTGCCACCAACATAAGCAGGATCTGCCGCATTTCCATCCACAGCGAAGGACCCAGGCACATATACACCGACGTTCGCAAGCTCATCAGAGAAGGTCAACCCGTCCAGCGGCATGGGAATGGTCTTATCGTCCGTGTCGGTGGCAGTCACTACCGCTCGCCATGTAATAGCTCCCTCTTGAAAAGAGGCGTTGTTGATCCCGCTGTCATAGCCGCCGTTGCTTAAGGAACTGGCGACAATGGTATACTCCGGTACCAAATCAGAGTTTTTAAACTTATAGCTATCTCCAAAAATGGCCGTATCCTTGCCTCCGCCGGGCGACTGATCTGCCGCCTTGGCTTCAGCGGAGAAGCCGATTTTGACGTCGCGTCTACTCCCGTCATATACCCCTGCTCCATCAAACGTAATCTTGATGGAATCGACAAAGAACTGGACGGTAGCAATTTTCAGTCCGCCTTGATTGATCGGTATAGGACCCGCAGGCGTCAAATTCACATCAGGGAAATAGGTCACCTTATCCAGAACGGCATAATCTCCCTGCTGAATCACGCTTTCAGGCGGAGCATTGAGATCGTCGCCCTTGGTTGGCACGGCGATATCCTCCAGCGCAAGGGTAAAGTTCTCCCGGCCGTTAATCTCGCCCCCCGCCGGAACCACAACTGCAGGGTCACCCTGCTTCACTGTGAGCGTGAACGCCGGATTAGCGTTCGCCAGCACCGTCGTTTTGTCCGCCGGGTCTGCCGCCATTTTCTCCACCGTAGGAGCGGGCTGTGCATCGTCCACTGCCTCAGGTGACGAGGACGGTTGGTCTATCGATGGTTCGTTTGGCGTATCGTCCGCCACCTCGGGTGTCGCCGGCGGTTCTTCCGTCGACGGTTCGTTTAGCGTGTCGTCCACCGCCCCAGGAGTCGCCGACGGTTGTTCCGTCGACGATTCGCCTGGCGATTCGCCTGGCAATTCGTTAACCGTCTCAGATACCGAAGATGATTCGGTTACCGGTTGGCCTGATTCGCCATCCGCAAATGCGGCAGCAGAGAACGCCACCGTCTGCAAGACAAGCATAATTGCCAAGCAGAAAGAGAGTATTGCTTTACCTATGCTGCGTTTTCGTTTCAAGACACTTTTGTCCTCCATTCCCAAAACTATCGAAAAATTTAGCGACTGTGAGATCATCGGTTCAATAACGCTCAACAGAATAGACAGCTTCTATTGGCTCGATCCCAGCAGCCCTTTGCATCATCTAAGTCTTGCAGGACTCCCCCTTTCCCCTCCTCCACAGATGCTGATAGGCCTAGTTGGTAACATGTAGTTGTGCTCTCTTCTCTTCCTGTTATCTGAGTTTCGCTGTGATCTATCATCACGAAATCTCCTAAGGTGTAGTACATCTACATATGACCAGCCCATTTAGTTCTGTCTAATTTTGGAGAATAAAGTCGACATGCGATGATTATACTCATTCCTACTGAATAATTACTGAATATTACCAGACTAAGGATAAGATCACACAACCTCAATGAAGCCCGACGCCTAGGAACCACCTTTACGAGCTGCGGAAAATGCTTCATATAGAATTGAGAAATGAGCGGGCAAACTTTAATAGAACGTTATTGGCTGTCTCTATCCGAAGCCATTCTCAAAAAAACACAAAAAGACCCGTAGGAAGTCATGATTCCGAACGAGTCTTTTGATTCTCTCTGACTAGCGATCCACTACGGGCCCGGGCCTGAATGCCAACCTCTATACTGCGGCTCCTCGTTCCTTGTCATAATTCAATCCTAAGTGATAAGCTTGATTGAGCAGCATCTCATAATGCTTGGAATCGGAGTCCAAGGTCTCGTATAAAAATTCAACTTTGGAACTGGTTACACCGCAATAATCTGCAATTCCCACATTGAGGTGATGGGTAATCATTTCATCGTAGTTTCGCTTTCTCATCTGTTCTTTGGAAACGCCCGCCAGGCCAATCCACAAGACATGCTGATGATGAAGATGGTTCGAACCGTACGCAAACCCATTGTTCCATACACGGTCAATATAACCTTTCAGCATGGCTGGCAAATGCCACCACCAAACTGGAAAAATAAACGCCAGAGCGTCGTGCTCCTTCATTCGCCTTATTTCCCTTTCCACCTCAGGAGAAAAGGACTGTTCGGCAACAGACCAATCCGGTTCGTCTGCTTCTTGTAAAACCGGGTCAAAGCCAATCCCATGTAAATCCAATATCTCATAGTCGTGGCCGGCCTCGGCAAGACCTTGTACGAAACGATCGGCGACCTGAAAGGTCAGGGAATCTTTTCGCGGGTGCGAAACAACACATAATACATTCATGCTTGTATCCTCATTCCTTTCTCAACAGCTAACTTGTAGCCATGATCAACGGCTGATGCTATTATAAACAGTGCCAAAATAACCTGGAAGTACGCACTTTCACGTTCTATAGGATCATACGGGTACCCTAGGAACATGGAAGTGCCCTGGATAGATGCCCTAGAAGTTATGTTCTTAGCGAAAACACATCCTTTTTGCGGAGGAATCCAAGATGACTGAACAAAAGGAAAATCGCATTCGAGAGAAGTATAAAGTTGGGGTGGAGGCTGCATTAGAAGTAATGGGAGGGAAATGGAAGCCTTTAATCATCTATCATTTGATGACAGGACCGAAACGGACCTCGGAACTTCGCCGGCTAATCCCCGGCATTACGCAGAAGATGCTGACCACTCAACTAAGAGGCCTGGAAAAGGATGAGATCGTCGCACGCAAGATTTATCAAGAAATCCCACCTAAAGTGGAGTATACGTTAACTCCCTACGGCTGGGGATTAAAGCCTGCGCTTGACCTTTTATGCTATTGGGGAGAGGATCACCTGGAAAAGGTTTATGGCGACAAATCCAAGGTCTTGGAAGAGTTTGAAAGCTGTTCAAAGTAAATTTCCACACTTAAAAGAACGGGTATTCGGGATTACCGATGGAAAAAAACACATCCTCAATTGGGATATAGCATTCTTCTAAATAAACCTACCTCTCCATGAAATGAGAGACTAATTGAGGTTTATCAATAGAAGAAGACTTTTCACCAAAGGGATGTGTTTTTCTGTCTTAATATAAGCTATGAATCACTTCTACATTATGAAGCCTTTGCCGCGACAGCCTTTTGAATTAACGCTTTTGCATCGCTATTGGAAAGACCTTGCTTAGGTTGAAGCCATTTTTTATCCGCTGCATTTAGAATACCTTTATCAATCAGAGTGGCCATAGATTTAACCGCGTAGGCAGAAACGGTTTTGCCATCTTCAAAACCTGCAAGGATCGCAGCAGCGTTTTTATCAGAAACTGGGTTGTTCAACAATTTAGCAAGAATGGTAGCCGCTTCTTCACGAGTGATATCACGATCCGGATTGAAGTTACCACCGTAGCCTTGAATGAATCCGGCATGAGCAGCTTCAGCGATGGCATCTGCATAGGCAGCGTCAGCAGCAACATCCTTGAATGCAGGTGCTGCAGCTACTTGGTTTAGTTTCAACATATCTACTAGAGCACTGACAAACTCAGCACGAGAAATAACTTCTGTGGTTACAGGCATTTCCGGTTGTTCTGTAGATGCACCTAAGTTGGTAATGCGTCCTTCTGTTTTAGCTTGAATAGCGCCACCTTTAAATTTATCTACAATGTACTGATAGAATACATCCAGATCGATCGGACCGGCTAAGGATGATTTAGCATCCACCAGCACTTTATAGTTATCTCCGCCTGCTGCCATAAAGTTGTTGACTACAGCCGTATATGTTTTTCCAGGATCAATCGGTGTACCGTCTTCAAGAGTGAGACTAGTCACACGTTCTGCAACGGGCTTATTGAGATCTGCCGTATACTTCAAGCCAGAGATTTGTAGTGTTTTGGTGTTTGGTGTACCGTCCGCATTTGTACCCCATTGCTGCTGCAGCAAGGTTTGAATTTGTGCACCCGTCAGCTCCAGTTTCACCAAAGTATTGCCAAAAGGTTGGATTTTAGCAAGATCAGCAAAGGTCACATCGCCTTGCGGCAGATCCGCACGAATCCCACCTGGATTCATAAATGCAAAGTCAGCAGCGCCTGCTTTATCACCAAAGTCTGCTTGACGCATTGCATCTGCAATGAGGTTTCCAAGAGGCGCTTCGTTATTATAAGCATCTGTACGAGTGACAGAACCATCTGTCGTACCTACTGGGTTCGTTAGCTCAGGATGCTTGTCTAATGATTTTTTAATAATAGCTAAAGATTCAGGGTCTTCTTTGACACCGTCTTGAAAAGTTGTTGTAACTGCAGCTGACTTTTCGGTTACGTCCCCAGTCGTTGGGTCAATCATCAGCTTAATATCTTCAAATGCCGTACCATAAGAATAAGCCTGCACGATCAATTTTCCATTCACTTCACCGTTAGCTAAAGCATGATTGTCGCCTGCAACGATAACATCAACAGGGGAATCGGCAGGCAAAGCTTTGGCCAAATCAGCCGCTTCTCCAGTGGTTACGCCTTCTTTGGTTGTTGCTGGATCATGTGCCAGGACGATGATCGTTTCTACCCCTTGATCCTGCAATTCTTTGGCATATTTATTAACGGCTGCAACTTCTTCCTCTGCGCTTAGGAAACGCACGCCTGCTGTACCCGCTGGGGATACTTTAGAAGGTGTCGCTTTCGTCACTAATCCGATAAATCCGATTTTAACTCCGCCCACTTCTTTAACCACATATGGCTTAATCAATGGTTTGCCAGTGGAAGCTTCAATGACGTTTGCATTTACATAATCAAATTTGGCACCCGCATGGGTTACCTTGCCTTCTTTTGGATCCAGACCACCAAAGATTTGCGCTTTTAATGCAGCGATACCTTGGTCGAATTCATGATTGCCCAAAGAACCTACATCAAAGCCCATCATATTCATCCATTCCATCGTAGGCTCATCACGATCCAGAGATGAGACGGGGGCGGATGCTCCAACAGAATCTCCATTATGGAAGAGCAGGGAGTTTTCATATTTGGCTTGAGCGTCTTTTAAATATGTTGCTAGAATTGGAGCTGTTCCGACCTTTTTGTCACTAACTATCGATGTGGTGTCCAACTGACCGTGTAGGTCATTGATTCCGATCAAGTGTACTTCGACATCGTTGCCTGCAGCAGAGACAGAACCTACTGCGCCAAACAGTTGGGATAGTAATAGAGCAGTCGTAGCTACACGAATGGTGCTTTTACCCAGAACTTTTTTCCATGACATGAGTTATAAAACCCCTCTCCAATTTCTGTTCCTGAAATATTTTAGCATAATTCAAATCATGGAAGTCGTAGAATATATCAAATCTACGTAAAAAAGTTGGGGGATTGGTAGAGATGGAACAAGATTATGGATTTATTATATACACCTGTCTGCCGTATGAGAGCCTATCGTTTTTTTACTGATGCCACTTCATAAGTTGTGATCTCGCTTCCGAGAATTGGAGATTCTTTATTTGCTGCCTCTGAATCTGGTTCTGGACGTTCAATGGATGGACTCCAGTTCCGCTAGAAATAATTTGCCATCTTCCATCCGGTATACCTTGTCGCAGTAGGTAAGCAGCCGCTCATCGTGTGTGACCATAATCGCCGCTTTATGGCGTGTTCTCACCTCATGGGCAATCAAGGAGACAACTTCATGGGCGCGCTTGGTATCCAGGCTTGCTGTAGGTTCATCCGCCAATATGATATTGGGATCGTTAATTAACGCGCGGGCAATGGCGGTACGCTGCTTCTCGCCCCCCGACAGCTCATTCGGGTAGCTCTTCAGCTTATTGCCTAGTCCGAGCTCTTCAAGTAACTTTATAGCCATCGCTTTGTCTGCTGCACGAATCTTTCCCGACATCCGCTTCACAATAAGCAACTGATCGAGGACGCTCAGATATGGAACTAAATTCGAGGCCTGCATGATGAAACCAATCTCATGCAAGCGGATATCGGATAGTTGTTTGCCTGATAGCTTTGAGATGTCCTTCCCATTTAGTATGACCTCTCCATCGGAAGCTTTTAGCAGTGCACCCGCGATGGATAGGAAGGTGCTTTTTCCAGAACCGGACGGACCTACCACTGCGACGAACTCACCTGGCTCCACTTTTATGGACACTCGGTCTAATGCCGCAATACGATTCAATCCCTCGTTATAATATTTGGAAGCTGTTGTTATTTGCAAGCCTTCAGTCATTACTCAACCCTCCCAAGTGCCTTAAGCGGATCAATTTTCGAAATCGTGCGAACGGATACCAACGAACTAAGCAATGAGATCACCAACAATACAATGGAATACGTGAGCACCAGCTTCGTATCCAGCATAAACGGCATGCTTTTGGGCATGATTGCCGCTGTACCATAAGTCAATAAAATGCCAACGATAATGCTTGAGAGCGACAAGACGAACACCTGTGAGACGACGGCTTTACCTAGGAATCCATTCTTGGCCCCGATCGCTTTCATAATCCCGAACTGGTTGGACTTCTGCATCGTGAATACATAGAAGAACACGCCAATGATGAATGCAGAGATCGCAAGCAGGAACGCAAGCATCATCATGATAGTGCCATTCTCTTCTTTGTATCCAGGCATTCCCTGTACCGCTGCCGCACGAGTAACCGTATCGGTACCCGAAAGCTGTTCATTGATAGTGTTCCGATCAATATCTTTACCTTGAAGCATCATCGCATTGACGGGGTCCTTAACTCCTTTGTCCGAGCCTGGTGCCGCAAACGCAAGCTTACGCCACTCTTCAATAGGTGTAAATACAGCTGCTACGTGGTTATAAGTCTGATCCTTGACGAAGCCGACAATCGTCAACGATTCCGTCGAACCATCTAATTGGAAGGTGTCCCCTAGCTTAAATCCTTCGTCTTTCATCGTCTCATTAACGATGACCTTCGTCATCTGATCGGATGCCAGCCCCGTTCCTTCAATAATCGCCGGCTCAAGAAAGCTCCCCGGGTTGATTCCAACAATCGCTATATCTACTTTATCCTCATTCAACTTGCTACTCCCTTTGATTGCCGATGCCATGATGGTTCCCATAGGTGAAACGGCACTTACATTCGGCATTTCTGCTAATTTAGCTGACAAATCATTAGACAATAAAGATTTACTCATTGAAGCCTTAGACCCTTGTTCAAAAACCACATAATCAGCCCTCATCGTCTTAAACGTCGAAGCCGCAAGCGTAGATAACCCATTCCCCAAACCTGACAATATAAATACCAGCCAAGAAATGAGCACAAAAATAATAGCGATCATCGAAAACCTTGTCTTGCTGTGTCTCAATTCCTTCAATGCCAAAAACATATGCTAATCCTCTCCTCAGCACAGATAAATGACACGCGTGTCAAATTAATCACATTTCGTCCGGTACGTATTTATTATAGGTTTTATATGACACGAGTGTCAAATATATTTGTGCTCCCTATCGTCTTCCTACCCCTCCGAGCCACATTTGGTACAACAGCTTACTCCACTGAGGTGTTGGAATATTCATCATATTGGGAGTTTCAATCAGGTTAAAAAATACACCTATAATCGCAGGAAGTGGGATACTTGTATTCAAGTGTCCCTCTTCCTGAGCACGAGCAAACAATCGCTCCAGTTGATTTTTTAAAGTCACATGCGCTTGCTCAACAAATTCAAGATCATTGGCTGCAGCCGCAGAATTGGCTTTATTTATTTTATGAGCATATCCAAGCAATTGATGGAAACTAGCTTCCTCCAGATATACATCTAGCAGCTGTTGAAGGGCATTCATGCAATCCGTTTCATCAATAGCCGACGCCTTCTGTAATACATTTTCCATTGATCGTTTCATACATGCAGCAACTATCTCTTCTTTGTTGGCATAATATTGGTAAATCGTGCTTCTTGCTCCAACCAGGCTCTTGGATAACAACTTAAGTTGAAATCCCTCATAACCGTATTCGAGAAGCACTCTCTTGGTTTGGTCAAGCAACTCTGATTTTGTAAAAGCCTGCTTTCTTCCCATGTTAATCACCGTCCCTGATTGCTAGCCGTAGTCTACATTGTAACAAAAATTTCGCCCTATTTGTCGTACGGTTCAGCTTAACACGTATAGTCGGCGAAAATTAGTCGAGGGATTTAGATAATAACTGATTTGCTAACTTGCGGTAAACCTTATCTTTTGTCGTAGTCGAGATGTTCTTAATAGCAGCAAGTATACTAGGCTGTTGCCATATCGAAGGAGTCCATTCTTCAAGCACACTTAGAGCCTGATATTGCATTAGCTCCGTATCCGATTCAAGAGCAGCTTGAACCAGTGGTAGCCCTACTCCTGCATGCTCATGTAAATCTTGAACAATATATCGCAGACAATGTTCTTCTTCTTTTGACGGGCTTGATAACGATAAATGATTTTCTGCGAATACGCAGAGGTCTATGATATGCTGGCGATGATTTGTATTCATAATAGAAAAGTATATTTCGCTATTTGTCGGATGTTTCTCTAGCATCTTAAACAAATTCGGAACGATGTCTAATTGGTAAAAATGGGCGACTTCAAGAGCCTTAACATCGATATCTTGTTGTAGTGTATCCATGGCAAGCTGTGACCACTTAGGATTATTTATAATTGGTTGAATCGCCTTCTGAATAGAATTGCGCTCCTGCTGCCTTCTGCAATCATTAGATCTTTCTCCCCAAATTTCATCAGCATTTATATATTTACATATTTTCATAAGGGGATAAAAATCTTCAAGGGTTTGGCAGTGGATACGAGCATGGTCTAAGAAGCGATAAAGAATCGCCTTTTCAAATATATAGTCTTCAATATCATGTTCCACATCTTCATGAAGTAAAGTTTGGATGATTAAACCTACTCCATCATACAGCTGTTTTGAGATCATCTCTGGATTTAGTGCTGCAGGAAGATCTCCTTTAATGGCACACATGTAGACAAAATATTCATTCTTAATGATATTTCCACAGCCCTTTGTCAGCAGCCATTGTTTTATTTCTGGCGTTGTTGCTTCTAATTTTTCAACTGCAGCAATTTTGCCCCAGCCATGGACAGACTGAGCGAGCCGCCAAATTTGGTCATTCGCTTCCCTTGTTCCATTTTTCAATGCAAATAAGACATATAAAGTGAATTCCTCATGCATGCCTAATGTGAATAACAGCTCTTTATACTTTTCACAATTCGTACACCCAAGTACTGTGATTGAGAATTTTACAACTTCTCTATGTGCTGCATGTTCTAGAAGCCATATTGCTTCTTGCTGTACGAGAGATTCATCCCACTCAGCTTGTTTAAAGCGCTCAATAAATTCCTCGCCGTAGCTAGCGATATTGTCAGAAATGATTTCTTCGTATGTTGCCTTTCGTGTTTTGTTCGTAGGATGATGGAGTTGTCTTTTAAAAAGCTTCAACAGCTTTTTCACAAAAAATGGAGTGGGGATGTCTTCTACGAAATGATCAGATGAACCTGCAGCCACTGGTGGATGATTTTCATCATATACATATTCGTCATCCGGTAAACCATCATCTACTATTTTGTTGTGTGTTTGAACTTGTCGCTCAATAAACGGAACGATCTTTTCCTTATGGTTCCACGGAAGAAAATCAAGCGCCAATGCATCATCCAAAACCGTAACATTGTCAATCGTGATAATACAGTTAAAGCTTATATAACCACCCAGTTTAACGGACACCGTATGTTTTACGCCATCTTCCAGATCAATCGTACCTGATAATTTGGAGTAGGGAATAATGTATGAAAATATCGATTTTCGTTTATTCGTATCCACCGTAGCCCCATCAATGATAAGACACTCTTTTTTTAGCTCATGTATAATTTCAACACTATGCCCTTTATAATCAATTCTCCACGTCTTTTGTACTTCTTTTTTTACATCTTTCATTGCGTTACGTATTTCACGTTTTAATTCATCTTTAAAACCCATAGTGTCCTACTCTCGATGTGTTAGTTTATTTTGTAAAAGCAGCGATTCCCATAAAATATGCATGACCGCATGACATAACGAATAGATAGGTTTTGAGAATACGAGGATTACCATTATTTTTCGCTGTTACTTATGATACGGTTCATCGTAGCATCTAAAAGAGCGAGATCAAGAGAATTGCCAAAAGCCTGCTACAGGGTGTTGGATCTCGGTCGCTCCTATTAAGGCGAAGATATAGAGTGATCCAAAACCAAAAGGGTAGTTGTAATCATGTTGAACCAACGTTTCGGGGTAACCATCTTCATCTACCTGAAATAAGAAGGAAAATGACTCCTCCCTAAGCTTCGTAAAATAATTGTCTTCATTTTGAATAAGTCTCGGGTTTCCACCTACTTTGATCAAAAAAGGCTGGTCTATCGATTTCTTGTCATTGCTTAGTGCACCTTCTGAAATGAAATGTTTTATAAGGCCTGGATTAGTAAACATCTCTTTGGCGCTTTCAGTTGAAATGGGATGCTCTATCACCTTAATCGAGCAATTAGGATACATATTGTTCTCCAAATACTCCTCATAGTCTTCAGGGATGAAGATCGAAATCATGCTCTCCGGTTTAAAGGGATGGACAAGGGTCAAGTAAAAAACATATTTCTGGTTACCTTCATGGATGAGGTCATCTTGATCATCAAAAAAGTCAGGTGCATTTCCGCCGATCCAGCCTGCCCCCTGATCTTTCGATAGGTCAGATTCGGCATAATAAAGTATACTGTCTGTCCGCTCAACTAAAACTTTTGTTTTATTGTCCAACGGCATTCAACTCTCCTCCAAGAAACTTAATGAGGTACCTTTCAGGCCGCGCAAGGAAATCTCCACGTTTCCACATCATATTTAAGCCACGATTATCCTAATTAAAAAAATCTATTGATTCATATTCCTCAGTAACTACCTCTGTAGATCCTACATTACTTATTCTCTTCTTCTTGTAAGATGGCTGCCCCGCCTATTAAACAGGAAATCTCAATATCATCAATGTCCACCATCTTATCTTTCTCTGCATCATAATACTCCCCAAATAAAAATAACGAATCACTTTTCCTATCCAATAAATAGGGGATAATTTTTTCGCAAAATTCTGTAACGCTTTTAAACATGCTCTCTGGTGTTATCCCCGATTCATCGATAACGAGCAATTCTTTGTGTTCATTACGAGCAGGGTTGCGATTTAAATGATACAGTTGAAAAGAGGTACCCTTGCGATACACTTTATAAATTGGAACTTCTAGGTTGTCGATGAAATCTCCATCCGTATAACTCAAGCTAAACTTTACGGTCATCTATATTCTCCTTTCAACATGAATGCTATGTTTAGATACAAATTTCTAAGTATTTATTATATTCCTTTTTGGGCACCCAGAGTCTGCGGCTTTTCAGACGTAGCGCCCATGAAGCGATGCCACGCGCAGCATTGACTAGCGGATGGATGATATGGAATCCGTAATCGCTGTTTCGCCTTACTTATGATACGGTTCTCCATAACATCTATAAGGCAAAGTCGAAAGGCACCCATCGGGTGCCCTCTACTTCTTACTATATCATAAAGAAAGGCTTCCGGCGTTTTTTGTTATACCAGTAAGATTATAAATAGGTTATATACGGGAAATAAGGGCTTGGAGACAAATGAATATTGCTGTGTAGTTATACCTTTTTAGATTAAACTAAATAAGAAATATGGAGATGAAGCGATATGACAGATTATCCAACTGGCAAGGATATTTTTCGGGAATGTTGTTCCAGGATTGCCGCGGCCTGCGCGCCATGCGGTTTCAAATACAATAAATCCAGAAGAAGTATGATCAAACCAATCGGTTCCTTTACAGCTGAGATACGTTTTTCAAGTCACTCTTCCAATATGGCCGGCAGTTATTTGGAGTTTAATACCAATTCCCGAATCTTAAATACGCACAGCGGAAAAGTATACTGGGAGATCAGCTTGAGCAACTTCCGGGACAAAGGCAAGGTATGGAATTTAGCCAAGGAAGCCACCCGAGAGCGGGAACTGGCAGAAATCATCACGTTGATTCAAAATAAGGTCGTTCCATTGATGGACAAGTATGAGACTAATCTTGACGAGATCCTTGAGGAGGTCATCCAGACTGGATGGTTTTTGCCGCAGGCGAATCCAAGGGAATTCTATATTCTTGACGTTCTAGACCTTGTGGTTGATTTCGGCTCACCTGAACAAATACGTGAATGCGCGCATCGATACATCCGCCACTTATCGGAGGAAATGCAGGAAACCTTCGAGAACGATTATAATGCATATCAACGGGATGGACAGGCTGCAAGCACAATAGCATTTCGTAAATTAATCCCTTTTATGATCGAGCGCAACATTTCACTACCACTATATACCGGCTAGCGCAATCCACGGCTCATACGGATCCTGAATGCAATCACTTCTCACTTGCTGAAGAATCTGAAGCGACTGGATCAGTCGCCAAATTCAGCAGGCTTTGAAACAATTGATTTTTTTGACAATAGTCATTCGTAACGCATAATGCCTCAAACAGACGTTTTTTAAAGATCTCCAGGCAGGAAACAGCAGTTTTCGCCCTACTTGTGATACGGTTCTCCGCGATTGATCTTCACCGCGCGATAAATCTGTTCCACCAGCACCAGCCGCATCAGCTGGTGCGGCAGGGTCATACGCCCGAAGCTCAAGCGCTGCTGAGCGCGGCGCAGCACCGGATCGGAGAGCCCGTGGCTCCCTCCGATCACGAACACGACATGGCTCGTCCCGTAGGTGCCGAGCCGGTCGATCTCAGCGGCCAGCTCCTCCGAGCTCCAGAGCTGGCCGCCAATGGCGAGCGCGATCACATGCGCGCTCTCTTTAATGTGCGCGAGGATGCGTTCGCCCTCGCGCTCCTTCACAATCGACACCTCGGCTTCGCTCAAGGTGTCGGGGGCCTTCTCGTCCGCGACCTCCACCATCTGAAATTTGATGTAAGGCGTCAGCCGCTTGGCGTATTCCTGGATGCCCTGCACCAGATACTTCTCCTTCAGCTTGCCGACGCCGATAATTTGAATCAGCATGAATACCCCTCCACCTATCTTTTTACCCTATCTTTTTACCCTATCTATTCCCTGAAAGTAAAAAAGAGCGTGTCTCCACGCTCTCCCCATCGCTATTCATCTCTTCATAGCATTTCCTGCTAACCCTGCGGCTACACAACCAGGAACTTGGCCGGCTGTTCGCAGTGCGCGCACTGTACAGGCGGGTCCCAGTCTGAGAACTCCGTCTCCTTCAGGTCCACGATATCCGGCGCGTCCTCGTACTCGTCGACGAACATATCGATCGCGAGCTCCACATGGTCTTTACAAACGACAAACATAAAATGGCATCCCCTTACAATTGCACACAATGTACGTTTTTCTGGCTGTTAATCATCCGAAAACCTATGACTCTCATTATATCCGGTTTTGGGCCGGATCACACGTCCTATTTTAGGAATCCGGCTTGTCGGCGAGCTTGACGTCCACGGTCTCCTGCTGGCCTGCACGGTAGAAGGTAACCTTGAGCATGTCGCCGATCTTCACTTTGTCATACAGGTACTTCTTCAGCTCCAGCGTAGTCTTGATCGGGTTCCCGTTGAACTCCGTAATGACGTCGTTTAGCTTGAGCCCCGCATCCTTGGCAGGTCCGATGGCATCCAACACGACCACGCCGTCTTTCACATCAGCCGGAAGCTTCAGCTCCTTGCGCTGGTCTTCATCCAGCGGGGCGTACGGATTGTTCAGGTCCACGGTGTACACGCCCAGGTAAGGACGTGAAATTTTGCCATATTTCATCAGCTCATCCACCGTTTTCATCACCTGATCGACCGGGATGGCAAAGCCCAGGCCTTCCACGCCGGCATCGGAAATCTTCATCGTGTTGATGCCGATCACTTTGCCGTTCAGGTCCACCAGCGCGCCGCCGCTGTTGCCTTCATTGATGGCCGCGTCGGTCTGGATCACTTCCTGCTCCCAGTCGTACACGCCATCCTGGTTCAGCGACACCGGCACGACCCGGTTGGTGTAGCTGATGATGCCGGACGTCAGCGTATCCCCGAGCCCGAGCGGATTGCCAATGGCGAACACGGTCTCCCCTAGGCGCAGCTTCGTAGAATCGCCCATTTCCGCCACATCAGCAATGTTCTTGTCGTCCACCGACAGGACGGCGATATCCGTCACTTTATCGGTACCGACGAGCGTTGCCTTTTTCATGTCCCCGCCGACCGTCATCACTTCCAGGTCCTGCGAACCTTCAATGACGTGGTTATTGGTGATGACATAAGCTTTGCCGTTCTCCTTCTTGAAAATGACCCCTGATCCGAGCGCCGAATCCTCCAGGTCGGCCGTTCCCTTGTCCGCGTCCTTCGCATCTTTATAGTTCACGATGCTGACGACGGTCGGGCGGACTTTGGCCGCTGCCTGAACGAGCCGGTCGAACGGATCTCCGCTGCCGTCCAGCGGGGTTGAAGTAACGGCACTGACCGCCGCCGTCTCCCTTGTATGGGAAGGAAGGCCGGTGATGAGGCTGAACAGGAGCACCGCCACCACTGCACTGATGACGGAACTGACCGTCGCCACGAACAGCGTGGACGTTCCCCGGCTGCGCCTGCTTCTGCCCCACACCCGCTGTGCGGGATATACTTTGCGAAGGCTTCGCCGTTTGGAAATTTTGGTCGAATAAAAATCGTCACGAAACAGCCCCATGTGATCCTCTCCCCTTTGTTGTAACGCATCCCGAAAATCTTGTGAGATTCATCCATACAGACGCCTATGACGAGAAATGAAAAATATCCGTCGCCAATGGCCGGTCTGTATAACTAATGACGTGGCGGCATGTTCTTATAAGCTTCTAATCGTTCAGGCTGCCTATACTATTAATAACTGCTTCCAGCTTACCAAGGTTGCACGAGGCAGAACCTTTATTTTTTACATCACCACATTGGGCTGAATCTAAGCAGCAAATTTGAAGCGTCGAAGTCTCAGTCACTCACATTTGTATGTATCGGATTTGCCCACGTTGACTTCGGATTCTCTTTCTATATAGCTTGAACTAAAGCTTTGCATTGAACTTCCTGCTATAACGGCCCGATAGTCGGCCTATAACATTCATTCTTTAGCCTATTCTATACAGCATATGAGATTTATTTTCATAGAAACAGGAATGTTTCCAGCATTAACAGACTAGAATAAAAGTAAAGCCTGATGAAACTATGAAAAAGGGCGAAGCACGACCTGCTATGCTGCAGGCTGGACACCAGTCAAACCCGCTGTATGCAAGCCCTCGCGGACATTCATGCGGTATAGTTATTGTAACATAAGTGGGGCGGTTGCCCTAATCTTTTATCGCTTGCGTCATTGGTGGGTTATGGAATTGAACCGATGTTGAAAAACAAGGAGGAACGGACTCATGGAACGATTTCCGTCTTCGATGGACTATGTGAATATGATGGCCAAGCTGGGGGATTTAAAGGACGAGCACTACCGCAATACCCTTGCCTTAAGCACGATCATTGAACTGCTCATTGACAAGGGCATTCTCACCCGTGATGAGGTAGAGAGAAAAGCGGCGGAGCTCGACGAGTTTATGGCTCACTCACCTTATCCCACGGTGTAGGCCGGTCGTAGTAAGTGTCGCACAGTTTAAATTCGCTGTCTTTATAAAAGCATCCCCGGTCTTCCATCCCGGCACGCACGGTCATTTTCGCCAAATCCATCTGATTATGGTCCCGGCTTAAATGCGCCAGATAGGTGCGCTTCAGGTCTCCGGTCAGCAGCTCGCTCATCGCCTCGCCTGCGGCATCGTTGGACAAGTGCCCGAGGTCGCCCAGAATGCGGCGCTTGGTGTTCCACGGATAACGGCCCATCCGCAGCATCTCAATATCGTGATTCGCCTCCAGCACGAGCACGTTCGAGCCGCTGATGGCCTGCTTCACCTTATCGCTCATATAGCCCAGGTCCGTGGCCACGCTCAGCTTCTCGTCCCCGTCGTAGAAGCAGTAGCCCACCGGCTCTGCCGCGTCATGTGAGATTTGAAAAGATTCCACCCGCAACGATCCGAAATCCCGCACTTCGCCGCTGTCCATCACGACACGGTTCTCCTCGGCGATTTTGCCGACGGACTTGTTGATCGCCTCCCATGTCTTCTCGTTGGCATAGATCGGCAGATCGTATTTGCGGGCCACGGCACCGAGCCCTTTAATATGGTCGGAATGCTCGTGGGTGACAAGAATCCCGTCAAGTTCCTCTCCCGACAGCTCCCGCTGCTCCATCAGCTCGTCGATCCGCTTGGCGCTCAGCCCGGCATCGATCATCAGCGTCGTGTCTTCATTTCTTACCACGGTTGCGTTCCCCGTCGATCCGCTCGACAGAACGGTAAAAGATATGCCCATCATCCCTGCTCCTTTCCCTCTTCATCCTTGGGGCTGTTCACGGTCACGTCACCGCTGATCCCCTGTACGTAATAAATTTCTCCGCTCTCCAGCGTGAACCGCCATGATGGCGCAGCCACCTGACTCTCCGAGTTAAATACCTGGCCGTAATAGCCCAGCTGAATATCCTTTATGGACGAACCTTCCGGGATAAAAGCGTCCACTAACCGTTTTAGGGCCCCGGATGCCGGCAAAATCTTCTGCTCCTGCTCGTCCTCCATCGGGGCGATTTCCACCAGCGACTGGCGGTAGGACACGATTTTCTGCTCGCTGTAGTACAGCTCGAGCTGATCGTTGAACAGCGGCCATTTCCCGTCCACCAGCGTATGCATGACGAATCGGCCGGCGGCGCCGGCAACTTTCACCCGTTCCAGCTCCGCTTCCGTCATCTCCTGACTCGCCTGAGGGTCATACCGGTAATTGCCGAACTCAGGAATCTGGTCGCCCAGGGCGTCCACAAGGTCGGTACCCATAAAGATCAGCTTGCTCTCGACCGGCTTCTTCAGCGTGACCGGCTTGCCGATGCTTTCCCCACTCACGTAGTGATACGAGATTTTGGGCAGCGCGGGCGTCATGCTCGGAATCGGGCACAGCAGCTGAATCGATTTTTCCTCCATCGCCTTCTGCGTGCTGTCCGCCAGGGAGGCAAAGTCCAGATTGGTGTCCGCCTGTTCGCGCACGTCGGCCCACAGCTGGTAGCCCAGCACCAGGTTCAGCAGCAAAAAAGCGTAGATCAGCACATTTTTGGCTCGTCCCCAATCCATCCCTTGCCCTCCTTTTACCCTAAATTTGATCCCGCATGGTTCCCCATAGCTTCGGCTAACCCATCATTCCCAAGCTTCGACACGCGATCCATCCCATCGTTATGAAAATGGAGCTTTGCTCCTTCTAATCAACCTTCATGCTAGATGCTGCATCCATTATTGCCCCTAAATACAGCAGCAAGATATAGATTGGGAGGCAGAATTCCCTGCTACTCCCACCTTACGCCACTCTTTTCCATCGGTCAACCCGCATCATGCCAAGCCTGGCGTCCCTTTAGCGGATCACCGTCACGGCGCCGCTCGCCTGCTTCACCGCCCAGACCGGTGTCAGTTTCAGCCCCGTCCCGGTCTTGGTCAGCTCCGGCAAATACGCCGGATATAGATCCTCGATCGCCGAGTCCTTGTTGATCCGGCTCAGCTTCTCCTTGAGCTCGGCACCGCCCGGCAGCTTCACCATCGTCTTATGCTGCTCCCCGGATTTCATATAGATCAGGGAGCGCTCATAGGCTGACACGGTGCCCTGCTGCAGGTTCAGCCGGATCGTGCCGTAATGGAAATTAAGCGTGTCCAGAATCGGATAGGCGCCGTAATACTGCTGGAACACGATTTGGCTGCGTTCCTCTCCTGTGCCCGACTGGCCGAGCCGGTAGGTTCCGTTCCAGCCGCCATGCTCGTTGACGAAGTCAACGGCAGCCAGCGCATCCTTCCCGTCGCTGCTCTCGCCCGCCGGCGGCGCGGCCGGATCGGTGTAGCTGATCCACTTCTGCTCCTGCCGCACCTGGAGGCTACGCTTGCTGTCCGTATAAATCTCCGATCCATCCTTTTCCTGGATGTAACGGGTTATTCCGGGGTCGAAGAAGAGGCTCTGCTGCATCTGTTCCACCGTATAGACGCCGATATTGACCTCAGCCTCCACCATCTGGATGGACGACTGCGGCACATAATACTTGCCGCCTGCCTCCGAAGAGTAAGCCGTCCATTCCTTGCCGAAATCGACATGCTGCTGCACGTCCTGCACCGTCAGGTCGACTTTGCCGGCTTCATAGACGACATCGCCTTCCGTACTGAAGAACATCGCGTGCGTCTTGGAATCGTTCGGCGACGTGTAAATCCAGATCCGGTCGATCCGCTCCGCTTCAAACAGCGAGTCAGGCGCGATCTGCATGACGCGCTGGAGCAGCGATACCGGGATTCCCGATCCGAAGGTCAGCTCGATCCCGGGATCCTCATTGCGGATCTTGCTCCAGTCCGTGTTCTCCACCGGACGGCGCTGGAAGCTCTCGAAGCTGCGTCCCTTCAGACGCGAGTAGATCAAGTTGTAGAACGTGGAGTTCGGGTAGAAGACGGTATGCTTGCCTTCCCCCATATGAATCTGCATTTTATCCGGATAAATCAGATTCTCGGCGCTCTCCTCCGGCCCCATGTTGTCCGTCTTGATATAATTGTTCTCCGTTTTGGCGATCGAATCCCCGCCCGGCAGCCGGTAAATCAGGTAATAGCTCTGCACCAGGCTGCCGGCAACGAGCAGCGCCAGCAGGATCGATTTCATCTTCTCCTTCATGAGGCGCTCCCCCCTTCGTCACCCAGAGGCAGCGTAAACGTCACCTTCGTGCCCTGCCCCAGCTCCGACTGAAGGGAGATGGTGCCGCCGTGGGCGAGCACGATCTCGCGGGCGATGGACAGTCCGAGTCCGGTGCCGCCCATGTTGCGGGAACGGGCCTTGTCCACCCGGTAGAAGCGCTCGAAGATCCGGTCCAGGTCCTTCTTCGGAATGCCGATGCCGGTATCCTGCACCGAAATGGCGAGCAGACGGCCTTCGGTCAGCGCTGCTTCCATCGTGATGCTGCCGCCGGAAGGCGTATATTTGAGCGCATTGGACACGAGGTTGTCCAGCACCTGATCGATCTGGTCCCGGTCGAACGGCGCCTTCTGAACCCCTTCCTCCACGCGGACTTCCGCCAGAATGCCCTTCTGCTGCATTTGAAAAGAAAAGCGGTCCGACACGTCCTCCAGCATTTCGAGCACATCGGTCGGCTGCTTGCGCAGCAGCGCCTCCTTGTTGTCCAGTCTGGACAGATGGAGCAGGTCCGTCACGAGCCGGATCATCCGCTCCGTTTCGTTCTGGATGACCCCGACAAACCGTGACGCCAGCGGCGGATCGTCCAGCGCCCCGTCATCCAGCGCTTCGGTGTAGCTCTTGATCGTCGTGAGCGGTGTGCGCAGCTCATGCGACACGTTCGCCACGAACTCACGGCGTGACGCCTCGAGCTTCTCCTGCTCCGTCACATCCTGCAGCACGGCAATCGTGCCCGTGATGCCGAATTCGCGGCGGTGAATCGGAGTAAAGGTCACGCGCACCATGTAATGGCGCGATTTCTCCTTCTCCTCTTCCGGGCTGATCTGCAGCAGCATCGTCACGTACGTTCCTTCCGTGAACGTGTCCGCCTGCTCCGGCGTCAGTCCCAGCACTTGCGCGATATCGCTTCCGGCCAGCTCATCTTCGTCCACGCCAAGGATCGCCCCGGCGCGGCGGTTCATCAGGATGACCTTGCCGGCCTCGTCCGTGGCGATCACGCCGTCGCTCATGTTCGTCAGGATCGAAGCGAGCTTCTCTTTCTCCTCTTCGTTCTGGATCAGCGCTTCGCGCAGCCGCGAAGTCATATAGTTGAACGCCTCGCTGAGCTGGCCGATTTCATCGTTGCCGAATACGGGCATTTTCTGGTCGAAGCTGCCCTCGGCCACAGCGGTGGCGTGGTTGGTCATTTCCTTGATCGGGTGAGTGATCGTATGAGCCAGAATGACACCGAGCACGCAGGTCATCCCCAGCGCCAGCAGGATGCCGGAAATAAAAATGTTGTTCACCCGGCCCATCGTATCGTACAGCTCCTTCATCGAAGCGACGATGTAGATAGCGCCGACGATTTTCCCATTGTTCATGACCGGCTTCGCCACGACCTTCTTGCGCACGTTGTCTTCATCGATGACGTATTCCTCGTTGTCCTTGATGCCCTGCAGCGCCCGGCTCACGACCGTCTGCGTGTTCTTCTTCCCGACATAGTCGGCATGCGAAGGGTAAGACGTGATCAGCACCTTGCCGCTGGCGTCAAGCACCTGGATTTCCGCCCCGTTCAGGTTGAACAGATTGTTGACGATCGCCCCCAGGCTCTCCACCGGATTATTCTCTCCCGTATCCCCGGTGCCGCCCAGCTTATCCGCTGCCAGCACCGACAGCAGCTCCGCCCGCTCCTGCAGGTCCTTCGTAAAGTTGCTGGTCAGGGAATTTTTCATCGCACTGACAAAATACACCCCGATCAGCTGCATCGCGATCAGGATAAGCAGCACATAGATGATGATCAGCTTCGCCTGGATCGTGCGGAAAAAGGAGGGCCATTTCATTTACAGGCCTCCGTTTTTGGGGCTCCGCATGACGTAGCCAAGCCCCCTCCGGGTAAGGATGTATTCCGGCTTGCTCGGATTCTCCTCGATTTTCTCGCGCAGACGCCGGATCGTCACATCGACGGTGCGGACATCGCCGAAGTATTCAAATCCCCATACCGCCTGCAGCAGATGCTCCCGCGTCATGACTTTGCCCGCATTTTTGGCCAAGTAATACAGCAGCTCGTACTCCCGGTGCGTCAGATCCAGCGCTTCGCCGTCCTTGTACACCAGATACATGTCCGTATCGATAAATAGGCCGAACAGCTGCACGCCCTGCTTCGGCGTCTCCGCGGCAGGCGCGGCGGCCGCCTCCGTACCGTTCGGTTTGTTCTGGCGCCGCATCTGCGCCTTGACCCGGGCCAGCAGCTCGCGTGTGCTGAACGGCTTGGTGACATAATCATCCGCCCCAAGCTCCAGCCCCAGCACTTTATCGATCTCCTCGTCCTTGGCCGTCAGCATAATAATCGGCAGCTCCATCCCGGCGGCGCGCACCTCGCGGCACACATCCATGCCGTCCTTGCCGGGCAGCATCAGATCCAGCAGCATCAGGTCCGGCTGCGCAGACAAGGCCATTTCCACGGCGCTCACGCCGTCAAAGGTACAGATGACCTCGTATCCCTCTTTTTCCAAATTAAATTTCAAAATATCGGCAATCGGCTGTTCATCATCCACGACCAAAATGGTTCCCTGCATCGGCTGACCCCACCTCTTTTTCTCTCCGTACTTGTTGACACTGTCCTTTTTATTTTACCATACCTGGAAGCCCGTCACATCCCGCAGAGCCGCAGTTTTGGCAGTAATCCTTTCCTTTTCATGAAAATTTCTTGCAAACCTCCGCCATCCCACTAAAAAAAGCACGGCCTCCCTCAGAAGACCATGCTTTGAATATAAATATATGATAGCTGTATCCGGTTATGATCTTATGCTAATCCTTACCGCAGCCCAACTCAGTTCAAATACTTCATCGGGTTCTGAATCGAACCGTTCTTGTGGATCTCAAAATGCAAGTGGGTGCCGGTCGAATGTCCGGTGCTGCCCATGATGCCGATTTTTTGGCCTTGGCTTACTTTTTGACCGCTGTGAACCGAGATGCTGTTCAAATGTCCGTACAGCGTTTCATAGCCGTTGCCGTGACTGATGATGATGGCGTTGCCGTAGCCGCTGATTTGGCCCGTAAAGGTTACCGTGCCGTCGTCAGCCGCCATGATCGTCCGGTTGCCGGATACCATGTCGATGCCCTTATGCATCTTGCCCCAGCGCGTGCCGTAGGAACTGGATATGACATGGCCGCTCACCGGCCAGGCGAACTGTCCGGAACCTCTGCCAGGAACTTTCGTTCCCTGCAGGACGACCTCTTTGAGCGAAGACTTCACGACCGTTTGTCCGAGCCACTGCTCACTGACGACCTTTCCATTCTCCTTCGTCACCTGATAGGTCATTACCTTCAGGCCTTCCTGTCCGGGCCGAACGACCTTGGTCTTGCCGGCCGGCAGTTCCTTGCTCTTGCGGATTTCGATTTCCGGCGCAGTCGATACCTGTTCGGTCACCTTCTCCACCGTCTTCACCGTAATTGGCGGCTTCGGTACGGTCAGCTTCAGCTGATCGCCGATCTGCAGGTACTTTTCCTTCACACCCGGATTGTTGCTGTAAATCTCCTTCTGGCTGATCTTGAACTGGCTCGCGATCGTGCTGATCGTATCGCCTTCCTCCACCGTGTACACCAGCGGCGCTTCCTGCCCGGTCGTCAGCAGCTTGGCTGCCTCCGCAGCGGTCAGCACTTTGTTCGGGTCGGCTTTGACCGGCGCTACCGTCACCTTCTCCTCAATAGACACCTTTTGGACCGAAGTTCCCGGAGTCGACGCGGTTTTCGCAGAGGAGGTTGTAGCCGCCATCTTCTTCAGCTTGGTTTCCGCTTTGTCCTTCCCGCTGGCCGCAGTAACTGCAGCCTTCGGCGCGAACTTCATCTGCGCCTGTTCCAGCGCGGCATCCACCGTGGCCTGGTCCTTCACGATCCCGACGACCTTGCCGTTTACTTTCAGTTCCACTCCTTCGGCATATGCCTTAAGCATACCGTCCAGCTTCTTGAGCGTGTTATCCGTATCGGGCTTGGCCTGAAACGCCTTCTCGACCTTCGTCGTGATGCCGTCCGTCTGAAGCACCATCTCCACACCTGGATATTTATCTTGATATTCCTGCTGTTTCTGGCTGAACAGCTTATCGATTTGAGAGGGATCCTTGACCGTCCCGATTTCCTGATTATGTACAAGGACATGATAATACGGGACCATATTGGCATTGACGTACTGATTGCCTGCATACACAAGTCCAGCGATCACGATGACCGCACCGGCCGTACCCGCGATCCATTTCCGTGGAGCGCTCCATTTCCGCCCTTGAGGTTCAGTTCCAGGCGTCGCAGCGCCCATATGCTGATGTTCATCCTGCTTTCCGGAGAGTTGCGCGGAATTTGTCGAAGCTTGATTATTCTCCTTCCAGCGGTTACCCTTAAAACCCTTCATAACTCTCTCCTTGTTTGCTTTGTATGCTTTTTCAAAAATGACGAAAAAGTTAAAATTTTGATACCTTTTTACACAATCTATACTTTAACACAACGTTTACAAACAATTCAACTCTCGGCGTAAAGCAAAAAACCCGCGTCCAGCGCGGGTTTATGTTATTTACCTATAAGTGGATTGCGTTGCTTTAATTCATTAAAAGGTTACAACTTCCTCCGTTGGGTTTGATCGCCCAGTGTTTCCAGCTGCCTATTGCTCCAGCAGTTTACTAAGCGCGGCATATTCTTCCTTCGTCAAATACTTGGAGATCGTGTCTTCTATTGTCGATAATTCTTGCTCGGTCAGGCCGTCCTCCATGGCGGCCGAAATTTTTTGCATTTCCGATTGCGGCAGCTTTTTCATCAAAATATTAAAAATCTGCTCCTTCTCCGTCGCGGTCAGCTCATCTTTCTTCTGGATCATTTCGTCCGGGCTGATGACAACCTGCTGATCGGCTGCGGACTGGCCGCCCATGGCCGATTCGCTCAGGCCCTGCCCCATAACGGGCAGCGCGTCGTCCGGCGCATCCGTGCCCTCGCCGTCTGCGTTTCCCCCCGTCTCCATACCGGCCGTACTGCCCCCCGATCCCGCATCACCAGCGTTGGTTCCGGTCTGGGACCCGGTCCCGGCAGTTTCTCCCGCTCCGTCCGTGCTGCCTGTTCCGGTTTCTGCCGTATTCGTGCTTCCAACCGTTGACTTGCTGTCGTCCGCCGCATGAGCCGTGCTGGCCGCCTCTTTATCGGGCTCTTTTTCCTTGGTGGTGTTCAATCCCAGCATTCCCTTCATCATGCCACCAATGCCCGTCGGCTGGCCCTCCAGCTGAATGTTAAAGCTGGCCAGCAGCGATTGGACATACATATTCACGACAGCTCCTGTCGTAAGTACCGTCAGGCCGCTGATCAGCACCACGGTTAGCACCGTTTTGAGCAGCCATTGCGCAATCTTCATGGCGCACCTCCTCCTTTGCCCTTCCCGTCATATCCGGGCTGTTTTCCGGCATTCCAGCCGTTATTCTTTGTGACGACCTATCCATGCCAACACGTATGATTGACTGTTATTAGAGCATAATCGCTACAGGCCAGGCCGCCCCCATTCTGCACCGCCCCGACTCTATCAGAGTCACGGCGGCCGAACTCTATGAAACGGCGCTGTTCAATAGAATGAACTGAAACTTCCTGTAAATTTTCAAATTCAATCTATATATCTAGCAGTATTGACGGGAAGCGGAGGATTCAATCCTGCGGTACGCAAAATAGCCCCAACAAAGTGGAGCTTACGCTTCGATGCTTATTCCAGATACTTTTAGGCAGACTTCACAACAAGGAAGCTGACTCCGCGTGGTTTATACTTTTATTACATCATCAAAAAAGGCCACCTTAACGCACTTGGCGTTAAGGTGACCTCTTCGATCAAAACGGTATCGATTCGCCTGTTTCCCAGGCTATTGTACAACTGATTACTTATTAATAGATCGGCAGCACCTGATTGGTCTGATTGCGGTTGCGTCCTACCGAGAAAATAGCAATCGGAATGCCTGTAAGCTCGGATACGCGGTTAACGTAGTTGCGTGTCGTTTCCGGCAGATCGTCCAGCGTCTTCGCGCCGGAAATATCTTCGTGCCAGCCCGGCATTTCTTCGTACACCGCTTCACATTCGCCCAGCATTTTCAGGCTCGACGGGTAGTGGGTGATAATTTCCCCGCGGTATTTGTATCCGGTGCAGATTTTAACCGTATCGAGACCTGTAAGAACGTCCAGGGAGTTCAGCGACAGTCCTGTCAGGCCGCTGACACGGCGCGCATGGCGGACCACGACGCTGTCAAACCAGCCGACGCGGCGTGCACGTCCCGTTACGGTGCCGTACTCATGGCCCTTCTCCCGGATATAATCGCCGATCTCGTTGTTCAGCTCGGTCGGGAACGGTCCGTCGCCTACACGGGTCGTGTAGGATTTGGCCACGCCAATAACCTGCTGGATTTTGGACGGCCCTACGCCCGATCCGATACATACGCCGCCCGCGGACGGGTTGGACGAAGTTACATATGGGTACGTGCCTTGGTCGATATCCAGCATGACCCCTTGCGCACCCTCAAACAGCACCTTGCGGTCTTCGTCGATCGCGTCGTTCAGGACGACTGAGGTATCGGTAACGTACTTCCGGATTTGCTCCGCATAGTCCAGGTACTGCTTCAGCACTTCCTCGACGTCCAGCGGCTCCCCGCCGTACATTTCGATGACCTGGTTCTTCTCTTTCATCAAATGGCGGAGCTTGAGTTCAAACTCCTCGGGATCCATCAGATCGGAGATCCGGATACCGTTGCGTGCCGCCTTGTCCATGTAGCATGGGCCGATCCCTTTCCGGGTCGTGCCGATCTTGTTCGGGCCTTTACGGTCTTCTTCCAGACCGTCCAGCACCATGTGATACGGCATAATGACATGCGCGCGATCGCTGATTCTCAGGTTGTCCGTCGTAAATCCGTTGTCGTGAATGTATTGGATCTCTTCGAGCAGTGCCGCCGGGTTGATGACCATCCCGTTGCCGATGACGCAAATTTTATCGGAATAAAATACGCCGGATGGAATCAGGCTGAGCTTATATTTTTTACCGTCAATCAGAATGGTATGACCGGCATTGTTGCCGCCTTGATACCGGGCCACCACATCGGCGCTTTCTGCAAGATAATCCGTAATCTTGCCTTTGCCCTCGTCTCCCCATTGTGTTCCCACAACGACTACTGTTGACATGTTCATTCCCCCGCTTGGTGTGTACCACCGCATTTTAATTACAAGCTTATTTCATTATGTTTACCTGCAAGTATGATTATGCACCATTTCAAAGCTGCCATCGTCAAAGGGCATGTAAAACCCTCACACGTTCCAGTGTCCCCTACCATGAGACGAGCGCTGGACTGTGCTAAAGCAGCATTACCAGTGTAACAGTCCCCATTTTTAAAGTCAAATAAAAAACGAACAATTGCACTAACTAAAGTACAATTGTTCGGAAATAAGACAAGCATTCTTAGAAATATGGATAACCATTTATAAGATCGATTGGATCTATCTATCTGTTCTCGCGAACATCATCGCCGGCTTCGCTACATCGCGAATGCGTCGGTGTGCGTCCGCTCGTAATTGACGAACTTATTGAAATTCTTCATGAAGACCAGTTCGACGGTGCCCACCGGACCGTTACGCTGCTTGGCGATAATGATCTCGATGATGTTTTTCTTCTCCGTCTCTTGGTTATAGTAGTCGTCGCGGTATAGGAACGCAACGATATCGGCATCCTGCTCGATGGAACCCGATTCACGAAGGTCACTCATCATCGGACGCTTGTCCTGCCGCTGCTCTACGCCCCGGCTGAGCTGGGACAGCGCGATAACCGGCACGCTGAGCTCACGCGCGATCTGTTTCAGTGTACGGGAAATTTCGGATACTTCCTGCTGGCGGTTCTCGCCGGCTTTGCCGCGTCCCTGGATCAGCTGCAGGTAGTCGATTACGATCATCCCGAGCCCCTTCTCCTTCTTCAGACGGCGGCACTTGGAGCGGATATCCGCAACGGTAATGCCTGGCGTATCATCGATGTAAATTTCGGCCTCCGCCAGGGAAGCGATCCCCATGGTCAGCTTGGCCCAATCCTCATCGGTCTTGAAATCGCCGGTACGCATCAGGTTGGCATCCAGGTTGGCTTCGGCACAGATCATCCGGTTGACGAGCTGGGGCGCCGACATCTCCAGACTGAAGATCGCGACCGTTTCTTTCGCACGCACCGCCACGTTCTGGGCGATGTTCAAGGCAAACGCCGTCTTGCCGACGGAAGGACGGGCAGCCACGATAATCAGGTCGGAACGCTGGAAGCCGTTCGTCATCCGGTCCAAATCGACAAAGCCTGTCGGTATGCCGGTGGTGCTTCCGCTCTGCTGGTGCAGCACCTCAACGCGCTCGAACACTTCCATCAGCACGTCGCGGATGGCGACAAAGCCGCTGCCGCTGCGCCGGTTGGAAATCTCCAGGATGCGCCGCTCGGCGTCGCTCAGCATGCCGGATACGTCTTCGCCGCCGGTATAGCCTTCGCTGACGATCTGCGTCGCTGTGCGGATGAGCCGCCGCAGCATGGATTTCTCTTCGATGATCTGGGCGTAATACTCCACATTGGCCGCTGTCGGCACCGCATGTGCCAGCTTCGCCAGGTAGCTGACGCCTCCGATTTCTTCCAGCTGTCCCTTGTCCTGCAGACGCGAGGTTAAGGTAATGAGATCAATCGGCTGGTTCTCTTCTCCAAGCTGGATCATCGCCTCATAAATCAGCTGATGCGGCACATCGTAGAAATCCTCGGGCGTAACCCGCTCCATCGCGGTGATCATAGCCTCGCTCTGCAGCAGAATCGCACCTAGAACCGCCTGCTCCGCCTCCAGATTTTGCGGGGGAATCCGGTCGAAAAAGAGCTCTCCGCCCATCTTATTCCTCCGTGACCTGGACCTTCAGCGTAGCTTTGACATCCGGATGAAGCTTCACGGTCATCTGCGTCACGCCCAATGTCCGGATCGGCTCATCCAATTCGATCTTGCGTTTGTCGATCTTGATGCCTTGCTGCGAAAGTGCATCCGCGATTTGCTTGCTCGTGATTGCTCCGAACAGCCGTCCGCCTTCCCCGGCTTTCGCTTTAAGCTGTACGGTCATCTCTTCCAATTTTTTGCCGAGAACCTGTGCTTCCTCTTTCTCCTGCTCTTTGCGCTTCTGTTCGGCCGCGTTCTGGTTCTCCAGCGTCTTCATGTTACCCTCGGTTGCCACACGGGCGAGGCCGCGCGGAATAAGGAAATTCGTTGCGTAGCCTTCCGATATATCTTTAATGTCCCCTTTTTTGCCTTGACCCTTAACATCCTTGATAAAAATGACTTTCATTCGAACAACCCCTCTTTCTCCTCAATTTGTGCAAGAACTTCGAGCAGCTGGGCCTCCGCTTCCTTAACGGTACCCTTCAGCTGCACGGCAGCATTGGTCAGATGGCCTCCGCCGCCGAGGCGCTCCATCACGACCTGCACGTTCATCTTCCCGAAGGAACGGGCGCTGATCCCGATCAACCCGTCCGGACGTTCACTGATCACGAAGGAGGCCACCACATCCGTCATGTTCAGCAGCGTATCCGCCACCTGCGCAATGAGCAGCTGCGGGATGACCGTTCCCGGATCCGTGACGGCCAGAGCGATATGATCATATACCATTTTAGCACGCTTAATGATATCTGACTTTGCCAGATATTCCTGCAGGTCTTCCTTCAGCATCCGCTGGATCTGGATCGTATCCGCTCCGCTCCGGCGGAGGAAGCCTGCCGCCTCAAAGGTCCGGGAACCGGTATGCAGCGCAAAATGCTTCGTATCCACCGTAATCCCGGCCAGCAGCATGGTCGCTTCCAGCGGCGTGAGCTGGATTTTCTCATGGATATACTGCAGCAGCTCCGTCACCAGCTCGCACGCGGATGAAGCGTACGGCTCCATGTACACGAGCACGGCGTCGTTGATGAATTCTTCGCCGCGGCGGTGATGGTCGACCACGACGACCCGGCTGGCGTGATGAACCAGCTTCGGTTCGATCGTCATGGACGCCTTGTGCGTGTCCACCACGACCAGCAGGCTGTGCGGGCTGATCAGCTGCAGCGCCTGCTCCGGCGAGATGAAGCGCTCGACGAGCTTCTCGTCCTTCTGGACCTGGGTCATCATCCGCTCAATAGACGGGTTCGTGCCCGGGAGCACGATGTACGCTTCCACATTGTACATCTGCGCCGCCTTCAGCACGCCGATGGAGGCACCGATGACGTCCATATCCGGCATCTTGTGCCCCATGATGAACACCTTGTCGCTCTCCTGCATCAGGTCGCGCAGTGCGTGCGCGATGACGCGCGCCCGGACCCGCGTGCGCTTCTCGACGGCGTTGGACTTGCCGCCGTAGAAGGACAGCCGCTGGCCGGCCTTGACGGCCGCCTGGTCGCCGCCGCGCCCGAGCGCCATGTCGAGCGACGACTGCGCCAGCTCGCCCAGCTCGCTGATGCTGTCTGGGCCAAAGCCCAGCCCGATGCTCAGCGTCATCGGCACCTTCAGCTCCGCGGTCATTTCGCGGACCTCGTCAAGAATGACAAAGCGGCTTTTCTCCAGCTCCTGGAGCGATCTGTAGTTCAGCATCATCAAATACCGGTCGGACGACAAGCGCCGCAGATACACTTCGTAATGCTTCGCCCATTCCGTGATTTCGCTGGTCACCTTCGCAATGAGCGACGTGCGCTGCTGGTCATCCATGCCCTGGGCCGCCTCGTCCAGGTTATCCATCATAATAATGCCGATCGCCAGCTTCTCGGCCTCGTATTTCTCCCGGAGCACGACCATCTCCGTTACGTCGTACAGATAGATCAGCCGCTCATCGGTATTCAGGATCAAATGATAGTGCAGCTCGCCCACCTGGATTTCCGTCTCGATCTCCTTGGGCCCGTCCTTATGCGCTTCCCGGCCGCCGTCCCTTTTCTCGGCAAGCAGCGGCATCAGATCGGGAAACAGCTCGGATAGGCTAGCGCCCACAAGCGATTTTTGACCGAACATGGTACAGACGAACCGATTATTCCATTCAACCACGCGGTCCTCGCTGTACAGCACGATCCCAAAGGGCAGCGTATTGATGGCTTCCCCTTCCACCCGTTTCACCCGGAAGGAGAGGCCGTTGATATATTCAAGCAGTTTTTTGCGGAAGTCCATTTCCTTCTTCAGCACCGCATAGCAGAGCGCGACGACAAGGCAGAGGCTGACGATTCCCAGCGCCCAGTTATACCGGGTCACAATAATGACCAGAACCAGCATCAGCGCAAACGCCCAGACGGTATAATAGCCGTGCCAGCGTTTCTGTAGAAATTTAGGCATGACACCCACCCTAACGTTTTGATTTGGTCATAAATTGACGAAGCGGAAATGCAAGATCCAGAATGCCGATAATCCGCATCGGCGGGAACAGCAGAATGGGAATCGCGAACAGCAGCGGGATGACGGGATGCCATTTCCGCTTGTGCCCCAAAAAGAAGAAGAAGCCAAACGCTTGAATCATAAAGCAAATATGCAGAAGCGGCAGCAAGTTCGCGGCAATCATGTCGAGAAAGCTGTTCTTTGATCCGCTTGCGAAAATTTCAATAATGACACCAATCAGATAATACCAGATCAGGGATCTCGGCAGCATCCACTCGCGGGCCGGCTTCAGCCTTGGGACAGAGAAGCCCATGCTGTCCATGATCGGACGAGCAAGCGCGTGCGTGATCACCGCCATCATAAAGGAACTGACTATCATGGCAAAAGGAATCATTTGCACCGTGGCGTCGCTTACCATCTGCATCTCCTCGGGGGACCAGGCCATATCCGAAATCAGCGGGTTGCTTCCGCCCACATCACGCAGCGGAGACATCGTCATTTTGACAATGTCATGGACGTAGCTGGACAGATCAAAGTGGAAGAACGCCGTTCCGACCAATAGCAGGAGCAGCAGTTCCGCCAGAATGGTACCTGCACCCAGCATCAATGTGCGTATAGCCGGCACCCTTCTCTTGTAGGCCCGCCCCATAATCAGGGCAGGAATCATAAAATAAACGGCGAGCAGCAAATACACCGGATGTACAAGGTAGGCAATCAGCCAAACCGGGAGCACATGCAGTATGAACGATTTGACGTTAAGTGTTGTGAATAGGATTGCGGCCGGCAGGATGAGAAAAAAGACGGTCACAATCGAGAAGGGAGATAGTAAAGATAGCAGCAGGAGCAAATAGACGACACTCCAGACTACCGACGTCCAGCGCATTTTCAATGTGTTCACCTCTTACGCATATGTTCTTCCAGCGCGGAAATATCCTGGTACCAATCTTCAAGCTGGTGACCTTCCTGTTTATGCTTCTTCAATTTGTCGAGCAGCAGATCATCCATGTCCCGATAGGACATGCCGAGCCTGCGGGCCAGTATGTAAGAGCTCATAATCAAGCTGGCGAGACTGTCGCCCACTCGGGTGGTGCTGCCTTCCCACAAGGCTTTGAAAAGACGGGATACGTGGTCTACGACTTCGGTTTTCAGCCATTCAATAACTTTAGCGCGTTTGGCTACATCCAAATCCTTTGGCATGCCTCTAGGTCACACTCCCTTAAATAACCCCACGATGTGGGGCTTTATCCTCCGATGCCTATTCGGTTTCTCTTCGGCGGCCCAATATCAGCAAATACGCCTCTTTCTGATGAAAAAGCTTTATTCTCCATTATAGCATAAATAATAGCCTCTCACGAAAAGCCCCCCTGGCCTAAAACGGCGGCAAACTTCCAGCAAAGTGGCGTTATTAACCTCTGCCTATGTTCCTGCCTACAAACGGGTAAATGAATAAATGATAAGGCAAAAAAGACCTGCCATCCCGTACATCCCAATCCAAGCAGGTCTTTTGCCATTGCTTATTCAAAATCTTTGCCCAGCTTCCTCAAACCAGCGGATTAGCGGGTCTCTATGGATGCCTTGGTCTCCTCCGAAGCTGTGGATTCTCTGGAGACGAACTTCTCACAATATTCGATAATCTGGCTTCTGCGCACGATGCCGATAAACCGGTTCATATCATCCACCACCGGCACGAAGTTCTGTACTTTCGCCAAATTAATCAGATCTTCCATATTGGCGTCGATGGACACCGGCTTATTATGCACTTTGAGCGGAACTTCCTTCAGCAGAAATTTGGACGTATTCTCGAACGTCACCTTTCCGCCGGAGTTCTTCATATACCAGAGCAGATCGCCTTCCGTGACCGTTCCTGCATATTCCCCGTTCTTCCCGACGATCGGTACGGCCGTGTACCTGTGATACTCCATCCGTTCCAGCGTTTGCCGCAGCGTGGAGTCCATGGTAACACTGACCACTTCCTGTTTAGGGAGCAGAAAAAACGCTATATTCATGAAAATTGATCCTCCTCTTACCCTTTTTCAAGGTTCCCCTAACTCCATACGTTTCAAACCGCCCAATGTCTCAGTAGGGACACAAAATCAGCAGCCGAACCTGTGGCTGCCGATCATGCCCCGCATTTCTGATCCCGCAAATGCACACTTATGCTTGTTGCGGTTTGGTTTTTTCTATATGCGAGCCAATAGGCACGCTTTGTTTTGATATAAAAAAGCTTAATCTTCGTGGACTCAACATCCTTATATCGCAATAAAAACTTCCGCTAAACGCGGTCTGGCTTCTTAGAACATTCGTCGATAAACGTTTTTGTTTTAGATATAAGAGAGCTTAATCTTCGGAGACTCAGCATCCTTATATCGCAATAAAAACTTCCGCTAAATGCGGTCTGGCTTCTTAGAATGTTCGTCGATAGACGTTTTTGTTACTTTGCAACAGTCGTTTCTTCCTTCTTATCCAACATGTCCGGCGTCAACAGCTGATCCGAAGGGGTGTCCGGATTCTCCCAGCTGTCGATCAGCTTCTTGGCGTTCTGCACATCCTTCTTGATCGGCTCATCATAATAAACGCCGTCAATCTTCATGCCCTCACCCATGATGGTATAGGCGGTCATCTCAGCCTTATCACCGGCGAGCACTTGTTTCGCTAAATTGATAATGAAATTGGGCTGCATATCGGTTTTGAAATTGTCACCCATAATTTCGAGCAGCTCCGGAATTTTGGAAATTTGATTCAGGTTCAGCATCCGGTTGGCCACCGCGTCCAAAAAGACCTGCTGGCGCTTCGTCCGGTTAAAATCGCTGTCCTCCCGGTAGCGCACATAGTTGAGCGCTTCTTCACCGCTGTAAATAGGTTTATTGGCTTTGACCGTAAATTTCTCGTGGTCCTTGCCTTTGTTGACAATATCTTTGCCGATCGGCAGCTCCACGCCGCCCAGCGCGTCAACCGCGTCCTTCAGACCTTTGAAATTGATGGTGGCATAATAATTGATATCGTGGTCCAGGAACGCCTCAACGGTATCCTTGGACATCTGCTGACCTCCAAAGGCATACGCATGGGTAATTTTATCTTTTTTACCTTTGCCGACAATCTCTGTATACGTGTCCCGCGGAATCGAAATGAGCAGCACCTTGGAATCCTTTGGACGTACGACCGAATAAATGATCGTATCCGAACGCGACGGTTCGTTGTCACGCTGGTCGGATCCGAGCAGCAGCACCGAGAACGGCTTGCTTTGGTACGCAATCTTCTCCACCGGCTTGCTTGGCACGTTGTCCTGGGACGTCAACGGCTGATACGATTTCTGCAGCGAGCTTTCCACTTGCTTGGACAGGAACAGGTCAAAGGCCATGACTGCGAGCTGCTTGCGGAAGAGATAAGCCCCTCCGGCCAGAAGCAGCAAAATCACAGTTAACGTTATATATGTTTTTGTTCTCTTTTTCATTAAGGGATTCCTTCTTTAAATTTAGAATAAAAAATGAATTATAGCCAGGTCGCGCCTGTACTTCCATCCCTCCCTTCTATATTTACACGAGGGGCGAAGGCTTGACGCACAAGCTTGCCCGCTGCCATTTGGGTATAAAGTCACAGCCAAACGACATTTACATTGTAAACGCAAACGAAACAAAAGAAAACCTTAAAAAGGTAACAGTGTTACCGGAATGAGGATATTTCTGAGCCGTTTTCATTCCTCAAAAAAAGCCCCGCCTCGGCTGAACACCGCAGGCAGGGCTGTATATGGAACGCTCAGAAGGACCCCAATCCTTCCTGTATACGCAGCATATAACTCTAATCGTCGAATATAATATTACTTCAGGCTGTTCAGGTCCGAACCGCCTTCCACGCCGATCGGGAAGTGGCAGGCCACCTGGCGTCCAGGAAGCACTTCCGTCAAGGCAGGTTCCACTTGGCTGCATTTCTCCTGAGCAAACGGGCAGCGCGGATGGAAACGGCAGCCGGACGGTGGATTGGCCGGAGACGGCACATCGCCCTGAAGGACGATCCGGTTGCGTTTCTTCGTTGGCGTCGGCTTCGGAATCGCGGACAGAAGCGCCGCGGTGTAAGGATGAAGCGGGTTGGCGTACAGCGTTTCCGTTTCGCCGACCTCAACCATTTTACCGAGGTACATGACGCCGACGCGGTCGGAGATATGACGGACGACGTTCAGGCCGTGGGCGATGAACAGGAACGTCAGGCCCATTTCGCGCTGCAGCTTCATCAGCAGGTTGATGACCTGCGACTGGACCGACACGTCAAGCGCCGATACCGCTTCGTCGGCCACGATGAATTTCGGATTCAGGGCGATGGCGCGAGCGATCCCGATCCGCTGACGCTGACCGCCGGAAAATTCATGCGGATAACGGTTCCGACGCGAAGCGTCCAGACCGACCAGCCCCATCAGCTCGATGACGCGTTTTTCGATTTGAGACGCAGACATCTTCGTATGCACCTTCAGCGGTTCGCCGATAATATCCTTGACCAGGAAGCGCGGGTTCAGGGAACCGAACGGATCCTGGAAAATAATTTGCATTTCCTCGCGCATTTTGTTCAATTCCTTGGAGCCCATGGAATGAATATCGCGACCGTTAAATTTAACGGCACCTGAAGTCGCGTTCTGCAGCCGGAGAATAACGCGGCCCAGCGTCGACTTGCCGCATCCGGACTCGCCGACGAGTCCGAAAGTTTCGCCTTCGCGGATCGTAATGGACACGTCGTCGACCGCTTTGACATTGCCCACAACACGGTTCAGCAGTCCTTTATGGATAGGGAAATACTTCTTCACGTGCTCTACTTCGATCAAGTTCTTAGCCATTGGCATTTCCCCCTATTCCACCGCTTACCGAGACTCCGTTACGATCCTTGTCTTCGTACAACCAGCACTTCGTGCTGTGTTCTTCGCCGATCTGAATATCGCCCGGCTCTACCTGACGGCATTTATCCATCACATGCGGGCAGCGCGGGTTAAAGCGGCATCCTTTCGGCAGGTTGCCCAGACCAGGGATGGTACCCTTGATCGTGTACAATTCGTTGCCGCGTTTGCCTTCAAATCCCGGAATGGACTGCAGCAGACCAACCGTGTATGGGTGGGAGGGGTTCGAGAAAATCTCTTCAACCGTACCCTGCTCGACGATCGAGCCCGCATACATAACGGCAATATGGTCAGCTACCTCGGCAGCCACACCCATATCGTGTGTGATCAGCAGAATCGCCATACCGAGTTCTTCTTTCAGTTTCATCAGAAGGTCCAGAATCTGTGCCTGTACCGTCACGTCCAATGCGGTTGTCGGTTCATCCGCAATCAAGAGCTCGGGCTTGCAGGCCAGTGCCACCGCGATGACGACGCGCTGACACATACCGCCGGACAACTCGTGCGGGTACTGCTTGGCTCGCATTTCCGGAGCCGGTATACCTACCAGACGAAGCAGCTCGATCGCTTCTTTCCAGGCTTCGCTGTGGCTCTTGTTCTGATGCAGACGCAGGCTCTCCGCGATCTGCTCGCCCACGGTAAAGACGGGATTAAGCGCAGACATCGGGTCCTGGAAAATCATCGCGATCTTGTTGCCGCGGATCGATCTCATCTGATCCTGCTCTTTAGTTGCAAGGTCGTCGCCATTAAACCGGATGTTACCTTCCAGTATACTGCCCCCTGCATAATCTATCAGACGCATGATGGATAAAGAGGTAACACTTTTTCCGCTGCCGGACTCGCCGACGAGGCAGAGCGTCTGTCCTTTTTCGATATTGAGTGAGATCCGGTCCGTCGCCTTGACGAAACCATTCTCGGACATAAATGCCGTGGTCAGATTCCGGATTTCGAGTAGTTTTTCCGCCATTTGTCCAGCCTCCTCCGGGAAATCTTCTTCTTCTGTCTAGGGTCCATCGCATCGCGGATACCGTCGCCGATGAAGTTGACGGCAAGCACGACCGCCAGGATACAAACCCCTGGATAAATGGCCTGCAACGGGTCAATCAGCATAAATTCCTGCGAGTTGCTCAGCATAAGTCCCCAGCTTGTGGCCGGTGCCTGGATACCCAGACCCAGGTAGGACAATCCGGACTCGGAAAGAATCGCGCCCCCTACCATCAGGGTGGCGTTTACGATAATCGGAAAGCTTGCGTTACGAAGCAAATGCCTGAAAATAATACCTGTTCTGGAAACCCCGATAGCACGGGCAGCTTCCACGTACTGCATTTCACGAAGCTGCAGGTACGTACCGCGAACGAGACGGGCCACGCCCATCCAGCTTGTAAAGGCCAAAATCATGATCATATATTGGATTTTCGTTCCGAAAATCGCCATGACCAGAATGTTCAGGAACAGCGTCGGTATCGAGTTCATGACGTCAATCAGACGCATGAAGATCGTATCGATCCAGCCGCCGAAGAAGCCGGAAATCGCGCCGACCAATGTACCGATGATGACGGAAATGGCTGCGACGGAAAATCCGACCGTCAGGGAAATCTGACCGCTGTGCAGCAGTCTTGAGAAAATATCGCGCCCTAGTTCGTCTGTGCCCAGAAGGTGATCGCCAGTGCCTGGCTTCAAGTTGGAGTTCATCAGATCGATTTTAGCAGGGTCGTAAGGCGAAATAACGTTTGCCAGTACCGATATCACGACAAAAAAGAGCAATACAATAAGCCCGGTTACGGCATAAGGATTACGAAGGAATTTCTTCACGACCGTCATCCACGGGCCCGGAGGCTTCTTGGAAGGTGGAAGTGGCGCGCTGGCCGGTTCCGGATGCTCAGATGCCTGAACATTAGGAGCTGTCTCGATGTTCATGTCGCTCATGCCGATTTGCCTCCTTTACTTCCAAGTTTCACGCGTGGGTCGACGATCTTATACAGAATATCAGCGATAAAGTTACCGGCAACGACGACCACAGCCGTAATGAGCGTAATCGCCATTAACACGGAATATTCACGCGAACGGGCCATTTCGACGAACAAGCGTCCCATGCCCGGCCAGTTAAATACGCTTTCCGTCAGGGTCGCTCCGCCGACCAGAATCGGCAGGTCGAGGCCGATGATCGTAATGATCGGAATCAGGGCATTACGCAGCGCATGCCGGAAAATAACTTTGCGCTCAGGAACACCCTTCGCACGGGCCGTACGGATGTAGTCCTGCTCCAGCACTTCAAGCATACTGGAACGCGCGTATTTGGAGTATGAGGCCAAGAAACCAAGCACCAAGACGGAGCAAGGCAGAATCAAGTGATACAGCAGGTTGCCGAAATTCCCTTGCTTATCCATGTCGTACATGTCGGATAGCGGTAGCCAGTCTAGTTTTAAGGAAAACAATTCCTGGAGGATGATCCCGAACCAGAACGCAGGCATTGCAAAGCCAATGTAACTGACAAAGTTAGCCGTCTGATCGGAAATGCCGTACACTTTCGTACTGTTATAAATCCCCCATGGAATGGCGATGAGCAGTGAGATAAACCAGGCGAACGCCATCAGTTTGATCGTGTTGCCAACTGTTGGCCACAACACTTCGCCAACCGGCAGGTTGTTTTTGAACGTGTGACCCAAGTCGCCTTTCAGCATGTTCGTCAACCAAATAACATACTGGGTAGGAACCGGCTTATCCAGACCCAGGTTATGGGCTTGGATCTTTGCGGTTTCGGGTGATACTCCAGGGGCCATCATCATCTGTGTTGGACCGCCTGGCGCAGCGTGAATAAGGCCGAATGCAACCAAAGAGATCAGAAAGAGTACAAGAATGGATTGCAGTAAGCGGCGGATGAAGTATTCAGTCATTGTTGATCCTCCTAGAGATGATACGGACACGGACGCCTAACCATCATCCTTTTTTAAACACAAAAAAGGGTGGAGGGGAAGTTTCCTCCCCCTCTAGCACCGTTGTTACTTCCTATGTTGTCTATTATTTTGCGTCTACCCACCAGTTGATCAGGTGGAAGAAGTATCCGTAAGCCAGGGAGGATTCAGGAGCATCCTCTTCCGCAAATTTCACCTTGCTGCTGTTATACGCGGTTGGCGTACCGTATTGGTACATGAACACGTATGGAAGGTCCGTCGAAATCTCTTGACCGATTTGTTTGTAAATCTCTTTACGCTTCTCTTGGTCTACGACAGCCGTTCCTTCTTCCCACAGCTTGTCGAGTTTTTCGTTCTTATAGAAACCTTGGTTCTGACCAGCCGGCGGGAAGTATTTCGAGCTGAACGTCGTTTCTCCGTCCGGATCCGGGTTGTTCAGGGACCAGCCCATCAGGATTGCCGGGTATTTACCTGGAGTCAGGTTTTGGTCAACCCATGCAGCGAAGTCGAGCGCTTTAGGAACAACTTCGATACCTACATCCTTCAGGTTTTGCTGGATTACGCTCGCCACTTGCTCACGGCGGCTGTTACCCGAGTTGTATTGAAGTTCGAAGGAGAAACGGTGTCCGTCTTTCGTCAGGATGCCGTCGCTGCCTGCAGTCCATCCGTCTTCAGCCAGCAGCTGCTTCGCTTTTTCCGGATCAAAGGCATAGTTGACTGCCGCATCGCCCGGATCTGCCCAGGAACCTGGCAGGAACGGAGCGTTCATCAGCTTGCCTGTGCCTTTCAGAACGTTGTCAATCATACCTTGACGGTTAAGCGCGTAAGCAATCGCTTGTCTTGTTTTTTGTCCAGCCCAAGGAACGAATTTGTCCTTGAAGTTGTCCGGGTTGAAGTTGAATCCGAGGTACTCGTATTGCGGACCTGGCTCCTGGATAACGGTCAAGCCGTCTCTGCTCTTCACGGCGTCGACTTGGGTTACCGGGATACCGCCCAGAAGGTCAACGTCGCCTTTGATAAGGGCTTGAACTTCTGTGTTTTGGTCGGCATAGATTTTATATACGATCTTGTCGATATGAGGTTTAGGACCCCAGTAGTTCGGGTTTCTTTCGAAGGAAAGGTACTGCTTCTGCTTCCACTCTTTCCATACCCAAGGACCGCTGGATACCGTTTTGGCCGGATCAGTTCCGTATACGTTCTTTTGCAGCTCTTCAGGCTTAACGTCCTTCAGGATGTGCTCCGGAACGATTTGGGTAGACAAAACATATTGGAATGGAGCGTAGACTTGTTTCAGCGTAATTTTAACGGTAAGGTCATCCACTTTCTCGATTTTCGTTACCTTGTCAAATCCGGACATTCCAGGGGATCCGACTTTAGGGTCCTTAATCGAATTGAATGTAAAGACGACGTCGTCGGCCGTAATCGCTTCGCCGTCGCTCCATTTCGCCGAATCTTTCAGCTTGATGGTATACGTAAGTCCATCTTCGGAAATCGTCATCGGCTCAGCGGCAATAGACCAAGGCTCGGCTACGACTTCACCTGTACGGTTAATGTCATACAGCTTGGCATACATGAACTCCGCAGCATCACCAGAAGCTGTATCTTGAACGAACAGTGGGTTTACGCTAACGATGTCGGAGAAGCTTCCGTAAGTCAGCGTTCCGCCGTCCACCGGACCGGTCGCCTCTTTCGTTCCCTCCGTGCCCGTATTCGTAGACGATTCTTTGTTCCCCTCGTCTTTAGGTGTGCTGCTTGCATCATCCTTGCTGCCGCATCCTACGAACAGCGTGCTGACTACCGATAATGAAACGAGTAATGAGAGCCATTTTTTCTTGCTTGTCATGTACCATTTTCCTCCCCTTTATGATTTGAAAAATAATGGCGTCCCGCATAAGATACGAGAACAACCCAAGACCTCTCCAATGGTCTTAAGCGAATCTGGCCGCGAAAACCATTAGGGACTTTACACCTACTTCGGTTACCGTAACTGACCCCCGAATGACGTTGAAACAATTCCCCCTCTTGTAGACCTTTCATATTGCAACAAGACGACGGTAGCAAGGTAAAGCAATATATTAAAAAATAATATATCCAGAAGTAAGGCAGGACCGATGCGGGATCGTGCAGCAATAAAGGACGGTAGATTCCGCGACGTGGACGCGCAGTGCATTATAGCGCAATAAAGCATTAATGCTTTAAATGACCATCGGTCAATTTGAATCAGCAAAAAGGACTATATATGAAATGGTTAAAACTTCCTAATAAATTTAATGTAAATAATACGTGTAAATTAATATCACGTCAATATTTTTTTTAGGCGGTTTTAATATATTTTTTAAAATGGCTGAATATTAGCTGTATCAATGGGATTTTGATGAAAGAGGCGATCCGTTTTCACCAAATTTAAATGTTAAAAACAGGAAGGTTTGACGTCTGGAATATCCAAGTTTTCAAAATGTTCAAAGTATAAACCGCTTACATTGAGAATACATAAAAATGCATGTTAGGTTCTGTGACATAATAGCGAGGCTTCTTGAAAATTATGGCAGACACAGGCTAACAGCATAGGAATCTTCCGCGTCATCTCTTGCAAATCAACAATTGATTACGTTCAAATTTACTGGAACATAAATCATCTGTCAATTATAAAAATAGCGGGTAATTCTGGTAAATAGATGGGAATTACAATATTTAAATTGTCAAGGAGCCGGGGTTGCCGGAGGGGGAAAAGCCCCCCTCACACCCCTATTATAAATCACTTTTTGAATAAATCTATGATGACCAAATTATTCCACACAGTTAAACATACTAGCGCTCAATACCTATCGTTACGATTTCGCAAGGTCCCGCTTCCAGCTCCAAAGACTCAGACAGCTGTTCTACCGAAGCGCCTTCCGTCTCTTCCAGAATGGTCGTTTTATATGCACGGCTCACCGATTGAGGCCATTCCAACCGAAGGCTGGCAGGCTGCTGTTTCATGTTGTACCAGCGAAGCACATGATCTCCGGAATCCTCGTTAACGGTCCACGCCGAGAAGGCGACTCCCTCACCGCTCCAGGCAAAAGGAGCATGTACCGCAGGCAGCTCGCCGGTATGGATTCCGGTTTGCACGCTTGTCCACGGAATTTGGAATTGGTAGGCTTCCGCGTAAGCTCCGGACTCCTCCCCGCGGCCGTCATGCGGAATGATTTCAAGCTGAACGGCATGTTCGCCAAGGCATTGAGCCTCCGGCGTCGGGAACCAGCCCCAGTCGCCCAACTCTCCGACCGAACGCAGCAGCGTGACCGCGATGGTATTCGGGCCGTCCCGCAGCACTTCATACTCGTTCAAGCCGAGGTTGGCTACCGCCAGGCCGGCTGTCTCACCGCTCACATCGACAAAAGCCTGCTGATGCTGGGCATTGCTCGGATTCTGCCATTCGATCGCGGGCTGATTATCCCGTGTCACGATTTCAAACATGGAGTCCACGCGGTGCCGGCTGGCTTCAATGTCAGTCGGGAACAATACGCGGACACGGTGATCCTTGGCCTGGTTGTTAAACGAGGCCTCCACTTTAACGCCCTTGCCGTCCTTCTCCAGACGAACCAGGGTACGGATCTTCATTGGCACGGTTTCTTTCACCCGTTGAGCTTTGCGCTCCGGATAGTAGACCACTTCGATCTGCTCCTTCTGAAGAAGCTCATCCGCCGATGCCGGTACCTCCCAGTCATGAACGATTTCGAGGGTAGCGCGGTAAGGCGTATCTTCCACAACCTGGATGGATGCTTGCAGATCGCGCGTCGTCAGCGGAGCTTCACCTTCCGGCTGCTTGTACATGTATTCGTTACCGATGTCCCCGGTATCCTCATAAACGAGCAGGTCACGGTATTCGCGTCCGTTTCGCTTGTCGGTTACCGTAAGGCTTCCGTTCGGCTGGGCCACTACCCGCAGGATGCTATTTTCCATCACGTTGCTCCCGGTGATCAGCGATGCTGAAGCATTGTCCGAGTGCTGCGCCGCTGCCTGGCCGGACACGAGTGCGTACGCCCGAAGTCCGTGCGCCGGAACGGCGTCCGCCTGCAGCGTAATTCGCACGGCACGCGCCATATACGGCTGACGGAACCGGTCATCCGGCAGATCGTAGCCGAAGCGCTGGCCCAGATCCTCGAGCGTAAAAGGCACCGGCTTTCCGCTCGGGTCCAGCACCACACGCTCACCAAGCTCGAGCGCCTGAATCCGGCGGCTGATTTCGTCCAGCGGGATGCCGTCGCGGAAGTAAATCCGCTGTACGTCCAACTCGACGGATACAGTGCCGGTCCGCTCCCACCCAGTAGTGTTAAACACCACGAACGGGAGCGCATCTTCGCCATACTGCGCGAAGGATGACGTATCCACCGCATCGGCCACCGCCCGCTTGCTGTCATCAATGATCGATTCCGCCACGTCGCGGCTCTTCGCAAAGCGGGTTACCATCTCGCGGTGAACCTCATCGACGCTGCAGCCGCAGATGCTGTCATGCGGATGGTTCTGCATCAGCGTTTTCCATGCATACGTAAACAGATGATGCGGGTAGGCCTGACCGGTCAGGTGGGCATACGCCGCCAGTGGCTCGGCTACCTTTTCCAGCAGCGCCTGGCCATGCTGGTTCATCTGCTTGAGATATACGCGGGCAGACGCCGTGTTCACAAGCGTCCCCCATCCGTCGGTCCGCTGGCTCCGAAGCTCGCCGCGAACGACGGACAGCTCGTTCTCTTGATGGCCTTTGACCGATTCCAAATACTGCGGGAAGTTCGAGTGGACGAACTCCGTGTCCGGATACAGCTTGCGCGCAGTCTCCAGCGCCTCAGCCAAATCGGTCTGGATCGGCTGGTGGTCGCAGCCGTTCATGAAGAGAAGCTCCGGCGTCGACGCGTACTTCTCCGCGTCCGCCAGCTTCCGGTCCCAGAACGCCTTCGCCTCTTCGGGATCGGCCGGAATTTCGTTGCCGTTGCTGTACCAGTTGGCAAACAGAATGCCGAGCACCTTGGAGCCGTCCGGACCTTCCCAGATGAGCTCCGAGAAGGAAGACTCATATTCGGAGTCGGCAACGGTATTGTTAAAGCCGGTCGGCTTGACGCCGCGGCCGAACAAGGCGTTATCGATGCCGGATTGGCGCATCAGCTGCGGCGCCTGGCCGACAATGCCAAAGGTGTCGGGGAAATATCCCACCTTGGAAATTTGCCCGTAACGGCGGGCGTCCTTATGGCCGATTTGCATGTTGCGGATGTTGGCCTCGCCGCTGGTCAGGAACGCATCCTGCAGAATATACCACGGGCCGATGAAAATGCGGCCTTCACGGATGTATTTTTCAAGCCGTTCCTTCTGCTCGGGACGCACCTGAAGGTAATCCTCCAGAATGATCGTTTGCCCGTCCAGGTAAAAGCTCTTGTACTCCGTATCGTTCTCCAACGTATCCATCAGCACGTCCATCAGACGGATGAGACGGACATGATGTTTTTCATAGGGCAAATACCATTCCCGGTCCCAGTGAGTATGGGAGATGATATGCGCCGTTCGTTTCGGCTTGTTTGACATAGAAATCGGGTCTCCTTTCCTTGGGCGGCTTGTTCCTGATCGGAACTCTCATCCCCTGCTTGCAGATCAACATATTGGGCTAAGGTCCAGCTTATAGCCAAACCCTGCCCTGGATAAATTTGCACTGTCATGGATGGCCGGATGCTGGCATGGATGACTTACGGACATCATCATCTCCTTCCGCAAGTGTCCATCCATCGCGTACAAATTAACATTCAAAGTAAGTCTGAAATATAACCTATATATAATAGAAGAAAAAAATTTGGCGATCCGTACATCAGACGATTTCTGCAGGCCTGAACCTTCGATTAAAAGTTTATAAAAAACCCCTGCCGATTGCCCAGTTTTGGTGATCAATCCCAAAGGACTCCCCAAATAGGAGGACGCCATGGGCCCAACATTCAAAAGCCGGCTATTGCTGCCAAAATGCCTTTAGCCCAATAAGACTGCGGGCTTCCTGCCGGAATAACACCGGCCCCTAAAAACAACTGTCCATTCACAGTGGACATAAACCTTGCCTCCGATACGGCAGTGAGAAGGGGCAGGATCCCTGGATCCAGCACCAAAATTATCCTTTTCCCCCTGCCCTGTAAGGATTGGTTTGATGCCCATCCCGTTTGCCCCGATGGCTCCACCTCTGCAAAAGTTCCTGACAATCACCTACACCTTTATTGTACAAATCAACTCAACATGCTTAATCTACTTGGATGTCAACCTCGTCCGGCCGGTACACGGCCGTAATGCGTCCCTCCCGGTCGGCGGCAAACAACACGCTGCGGTCGCTCTCGAGCGTAAAGCTGTAGACGGCTCCGGTCTGCGGGTCTTTGACCTGTACCGGGGCATCCCAGCCGTACTCGGAGACGAACACGTACAGGCTGCCGTCCTTGAAGCTGAGCTTCCGGCCGTACACGCCCGGCAGGTCCCCGCCGGCCAGCCACTCGAGCTCACGCTCAACGCCAGCTGCGGCAGCCGCGTACCGGTACAGCTCAAGGATCGGCTCGTCCCGGCCGTTCAGCTCGAGCGGCAGCGGGCTCCAGATCAGCCGGCCCTTGCCCAGCGGCACGTCCACGAGCGCATCCATGCTTGCGCCAGTCCCTGCAGCTGCGGCCGGGATTTCCTTCGCCACTTCGGCGATCCGCCGGTGCCCAAAGGATACCGGCAGCAGACGGCTGTTCACGCCGAGCATTTCCTCCCGGCGCACATTGGCAAGCCGGCGCTCGCCAAGGACGGCGTCGAGGCGCGTCGTCGGACGCCAGTAGGCGTCCAGGCCGAGCGGGCCGGTGGCGAGCAGCGTCGCGCCGGTCTCCTTGACGAGCTCCAGCAGCTCGTCCAGCGCCCGGCTGTCCATGTTATGCGGGCTCGGCAGCAGGATCAGCTTCGGCGCCTTCTGCCGCAGCGCGTCCAGATGGTATTCCGACGCCGCACGGAACGGCAGCTTCAGGTCATAGGCCAGCAGCCGGGTCAGCCGCGTCGTCGACTGGAACGCAAATGCGCGGTTCGAGAAGTCGTTGGAGTACGGGAAGACGGCGACGATGTCCTCGAGCTCCCGGTCCGTAAACAAGTCCCGCGTGGCTGCGATGAAGCGTCCAAAGTCGTAGGATACGTCCGCTTCCGGCTTCTCCGTGCCATCGGCGCGGAGGGCTCCGATATGCGATTCGTTGGCGTTGTCCATATAGAAGTTCGTATTCCAGATCCAGTGGATCGCACCCGCCCCCCCGGTAGAGAAGGCGTAAGCGTATTTCCGCTCCAGAATGCTGCGCAGCTCGGCTTCGGACCGCTTGGCGCGGCCGTCCGGCGTTTCTACGTACATAATGCCGGTTTCCTGAATCAGGTTCGGTTTATCCGGCGTTTTGGTGAAAATGCCGTCCCATACCAGATAGTCGTTCAGCCACCAGGAGTGCACCGTCGTATAATCGACGGCCTGCTCATAGAAGAACGGAGATGGGCGCTGGGCGCCGAGCGCTTCGTCCTGCCCGACGGTGACCAAATGGTCCGGGCACAGCTCCTTGATCGTGCCGACGAGCTGCTCCGCCCACCGGTTGTGCATATCCATTGAGAACAGGCAGTAATCGAGCCATCTCGTTCCCTTCTTGGCTTTGTGCATATCCTGCACGTCGAAGTTGATCTCTTCCGCTTCCGGAATGGATGCCGAAGCAAAGTCGGGCAGCTGGTCCGGCGTCATGTTCCATGCTTCCTGGAGGCTGCCGATATCGCCGTGGCGGCGCTCCAGCCACTCCACGAACGCCTGGTGCTCAAACGGATCCCGGGCGGAACGCGGTCCCTCCGAGAAAATCCGCGGCGGATCAAACATCGACGGTTCGTTAATCAAATCCCAGTCCACATGCGTCGTGGCCGTGTGGCGGCTGACGATGCTGCGGATGAAGCGTTTCTGAGCCTCGACGCTCTGCGGGTCGAGATAAGGGTTCAGCCCTTCCCACGTCTCCGGTGTAAAGGAGAAGAACGTAAAGGTCACCTGCAGGCCGTGGCGCTTGGCTGTCAGGAAGAAGGCGTCGATCGCGCGCAGCACTTCCTCCGAGGCATGGCCGTCGACCTGCATAATATTCCGGTAAGCCGTCCAGACGCCGGTGCGGATCCAGTTGATGCCCGCTTTGGCCATCTGGGCCATGTCCCGCTCCCATACGTCCACGTTCGGCAGGAACAGGAACTTGCGCGCCACGTCGGAGGTCATGTACGTCATGCCCACAACAGGCAGCGGCCGCCCGTCTTTGATGAAATAGTCGCGGCTGCGGGTAATCGGCGAGCCCTCGGCCAGAAGGAGGTCGTCACGGCCCCAGAAACCCTGGCGCAGCACGCGAATCTCGCCGTCCGGTCCCTCTGCGCGGCATACGACGCGGTACAGCCCGCTCTTCAAGGCCAGGGGCACCGGAATGCGCACGAAGTTCTGCTCCTTCGTCACCTGCGCCTGGAACCGGTGGCTCCAGGCCTCTCCGCTTCCGCCCTCATGGCTTACTTCCAGCTCGAAGCTCCACAGCTCAGGCGCCGTACTGCGCGATTCCCCGCGCTGCAAAATCTGCGTCTGCAGCGTCAGCACGGCGTGTTCCCCGGCTTCGTACGAAGCATAATTCGGCTTCAGCGACAGCTCGGTCACGCCCCGGGCGCAGAAACGCGCCCAGTCGATCAGGTGCGCAGCGCCCTTCCCGCTCCAGAACGCTTCGGTCAGCGGCAGGAACACGAACATCCAGCGCGAGCCGGCGAACGTCACACGGGAGTTCTCCCACAGCACGATCGGCGCGGCGATCTCGCGCCCTTCAGCGCTGATGCCGGTAAGCAGCGGATAGATCTGCGTGCTCATCGGGCCGGCTGAGCCCATCTGCTGCGGCAAATCGGCGCTTTTGGTCGTATGCGGTACCAGGTTCCAGGCATCTGCCAGCTCAAACAGACCTTCTTGGCCGTTCAGCAGCGGGATGCGGTCCGAAACGGCGAGTTTCGTGACTTTATTTGTGTCAACCCGCAGCGCTTCGTGAATATAGAGTTCCTGATGATAGGCGGTTTGCTCGGTCTCCGACACCCAGGACCCATTATCCCGTACCACAGGAATTTTAAAAGGCGCCCCGCCTGCACTGATCAAGCTGCCTCCCCGATGCAGGAAGGCGGAAATTTCCGTCCAGGCAGCCTTTGGAAAATAAGGCGCGTGCAAATTGACAAAACAACCTTGATCCACTCCGCGAAGCGCGTCAGCCAGTTCTTCGGCGCGAACGACCGCCACTTCTGCGGCATGCTGGAAGTCTCCGGCCTGCGGGAGCTTACCCGCAGACGGGAAATCCGGATCGCATAGAATGATGATTTGCCGGCTCATAGCAGACCGTCCTTCATGGCTTTATACACGAGCTGGGAGAACAGGCTGTTGGACCAGGCGAACCATTTTCGCGTAAAAGTGGTCGGATCGTCAGCGTGGAACCCTTCATGCATGAAACCTGTATCCGCATCGGTCGCTTCCAGCATGGCGATCATCTCCAGCTTCTCTTCAGCCGTCTGCGCGGTCAATCCCTGCATGGACAAGGCCATATGCCAGATATAGTCCTCGGGAGTGTGCGGGCTGCCGATGCCCTTGGCCGCTTTGCCCTCGAAGTAGAACGGATTTTCTTTGCTGAGCGCAAACCGTCTCGTATTTTGATAAATCGGATCGTCCGCCGTTGTGTATCCCAAGTAAGGGATGGACATCAGGCCCGGCGTACCGGCGTCGTCCATCAGGCAGTAGTTGCCGTAGCCGTCGGTCTCGTAGGCGTAGATCGGCCCGAACTGCGGATGGCGGTAAATGCCGTACAGCTGAATACCGTAGTTGACTTCGATCTCCAGCTCTTTAAGCTCAGCGAGCATGTCCATATCGCGGAAGACCCACTCGGCGAACTCCTGCATTTGGCGCAGCGCCACGACCGCAAACATATTGCCTGGAATGTTGTAATGGAAGTCGCAAGCGTCGTCACTGGAGCGGAAGCCCGACCAGATCATACCTGTGTAGTTAACCGGCATGCCCATTCCGTTATTGCGCAGGGAGTCGGTCAGGATGCCGTTGTTGCGCGTAAAGCGGTACGGAGACTTCTCGAAGTGGTGCTGCTCCGTTTTGAACACGTCGATGATGGCGCGCATGGCCTTTTTGAAATTGGCATCGAAAATATCGGTCAGCTCGGTTTCCTTCCAGTACAGGTACGCCAGACGAATGACGAAGCACAGCGAATCGATCTCGAATTTGCGCTCCCACACCCATGGGGACATGTCCGTTTCGTCCGTCGTATTCCAGTGCCAGTCATTGGCCGACTCATTGAACGCATTGGCGTACGGGTCGATCAAGACGTAGTGAACATGGCGTTTGATCAAACCACCGATAATGCGCTGCAGATCCTGGTCTTCCTTAGCAAAAGGTACGTAATGGACGACCTGCTCCACGGAATCGCGCAGCCAGGAGGCTGGGATGTCTCCTGTAATGACGAAGGTCGTTCCGTCATCCATCAGCTTAGTTGTCGTTTCCAGCGTATTTGGAAAGCAGTTTTTGAACAGCTGCAGCAGCTTCGGCCGGTGAGCCAGCTTCTGCTCGGCTTCTTTAATTACGTCCTGGATCGCCTGCGGCATCTCCAGCGCCGGCATCGGTATTTTAGGAAGTCTGAATTGTTCCAAAGCGATACGCCCCTTTACTTGGCTGAATTGTAGAGTGTAATGATGTCACATCAAATCATGTATTGTTATACGATCTATACCAAACTTCTATATATTGCGTTAATCAACCTGCTTAAGCAGGACGGTTTTAATTTCATAAGGGGCAAAAGACAGTTGCAGTTTCCCCTCCTGAAGCTGCAGCGGATGGGCCGGCTCCTCCAGCGCGTTGGACAGATAAGCCTCTGTGATGGCACCCGGCCATGTCAGCTCGATCTGTTCGCGTCCACCGGTCGATTCATAGAACCGCAGGATGACGCCGCTTCCGTCTTCGGACGGTTTCACCGTGTCGAGCACGACATGCCCACCGGATAGAGAAATCAGCGATCCCGTTGACGGACGTGAGCCTTGTGCACCGGACTCCGCCTGGCGAACCGGCATGTCCACGTTCAGCTCCGCCGCCTGACGGACGGTGTGCGACTCCCTCCAGCCGCCTTGATGCGGCAGCAAGGAGTAGGTGAAGTCATGCTCGCCAAGGTCTGCCGTCACGTCCGGCCACTTCGGCGCCCGCAGCAGAGACAGACGGATCGTGCTGCCCTGAACGTCATAACCGTATTTGCAGTCGTTCAGCAGGCTGACGCCGTATCCATGCTCCGACACGTCCACGAAGCGGTGTCCGCATACCTCGTACTGCGCCTGCTCCCAGCTCGTGTTCCGGTGGGTGGCGCGCTCAAGGGAACCAAATGGAATTTCGTAGGTCGCCTTATCGGTGACCACATCGACCGGAAAGCCCACTTTCAGAAGCTTGTGCGCCTCGTTCCAGTGAACATGCGTTTTGAAATCGATCCGCCGGTCATGGTGATAGAAAATCATGTCCTGCGTGATTTCGGATTGGCCGATCTTCCAGTTGAAGCGGAGCACGTCTTTAGTGCGTCCGGCCAGAACCAGCCGCTTCTCGAGCAGCTCCGCCTCACCGGCCGGCTGCTGTTCGTAGCGGGTGTCAATGTCCCAAGCGTCCCACAGCGTCGGACGGTCGTGGAAGAAGTAGAACCGGTTGGCGCGTTCCCCTTGCTTCACGACTTCGCGGCCGGCAGCCTTATCCAGCAGGCTGGTGATTTCGCCCCGCTCGTTGAACCGCACAAGGTAAGCGGAAGTCTCCCACGTATCGCCGAATGACTGAATCCCCGCGGAGTCAGCATTCACGGCGGCTTCCGGCTTCACCCACACGGTTTTGTAACCCAGTGCCGGTACGTCGGGAACCCGGACGGAGATGCCGCCTTCGACAGCGTCCGTCTCCAGGCGCGTGCCGTGCTCGTCATAAGCGGCCAAGGCGCCTTCGCCTTGTTCGGCTTCGATATGAACCACAGCGCTCCGGCTCCATCCGAGACTGTTGAAGACAACGTACGGAGTGCCCTCCTTGCCGGAAGTGTCGATATCCGACACCAGCGTGTTCAGCCCTTCGTTCAAGGCGTGTTCTCCCTTGGCGAAAATTTCGCCGTATTCCTTATCCGACGTTTCATACGTTTCGGTAATCGCTGAGCCCGGAATGATGTCATGGAACTGGTTCAGCAGGATCAGCTTCCAGCCGTCATGCAGCTGCTGCGTCACCTCTGTACGGTCGGCCGCATCCATGTTCGGCCCAGCCAGCGTGTTCCACAGCTCGGCTTCCCGGTACAGCACCTCCGCCTTGCGGTTGCTGCGTTTGTTGCGGGCATGCGTCGTATACGTGCCGCGGTGCAGCTCCAGGTAGAGATCGCCGCGCCACGTCGGAAGCACCGGACCCGCCTGCTCGATGCTCTCGAAGAACTTGGCCGCCGTACTGTAACGGCTTGCCGGCTGCCCGACCATCAGATCGGACCGGTCGATGTACTCCAGCATCTCGCGGGTGACACCACCGCCGCCGTCCCCGTGTCCGTACAAGAGCATCTGCTCGGGATGCAGCGCCTTTTCCCGATAGGACTGCCAGTGATCGTGAACATCCTTTGGCAGTGTGTGTTCGTTCACGCCATGGTTCAGATAAGACAAAATCGGCGTTCCATCGATGCCGACCCAATGGAACAAATCGTATGGGAACAGGTTGGTGTCGTTCCAACCGAGCTTGGTCGTCATGAAATAATCCACTTTGCCGTGCTTCAAAATTTGTGGCAGCGATGCGCAGTAGCCAAACGTGTCCGGCAGCCATTCGATATTCGACATCCGGCCGAATTCCTCCTGGTAGAACCGCTGGCCGTACAGCATCTGCCGGATCAGTGATTCGCCGCTCGGCAGATTCAGGTCGGGCTCGACCCACATGCCGCCGACCAGCTCCCAGCGTCCTTCCACGATCCGCGCCTTGACCCGTTCGAACAGCTCGGGATCGTTTTCCTTCAGAAAGGCGAAGAGCTGCGGCTGGCTTTGCGTGTACCGGTACTCCGGATATTCCTCCATCAGCCGGTCGACCGTCGAGAACGTGCGGCTCGCCTTGCGGACCGTTTCGCGGACAGGCCACAGCCAGGCGATATCGATGTGCGACTGGCCGACCATATGCTCCAGCCCCTCGGCATTGCCGCCTACTTCCTGGACGTCCGCTCTAAGCGCCGCTTCGATTTCGGCAACGTCCCTGCCATCACGGATGGCCGCCGCATCCAGGTTCACGAACCGGTCCATCGCCCGGTACAGCACTTCCATCAGGCGCACGCGGCGGAAGTCTTCCTGCGGCAGCAGCACCAGCGAGTCACGCACGACGGTGACTGTATACATCAGGCTCAGCACCGCATGATTCGGCCGCACAAGCAGGCTCGTGACCGACGTGATCGGCGGGTTGATGACGGCCTGCTGGTTCAATGGATCGACCGGCTCCGGAACCGGATCAAACAACTCGATTTCGAGTTCCGGCGTCTCTCCGATCACTGCAGGATCGAGCGTTACATACGTATGATTGCGGTCGAGGCCCTGGTAGGAAACCCCGTTGACGCGCAGAAGCCCTTCTCCGCCCGAAGCAAAGACGAGCCCGAACGGCTCGGATGGCCAGCCTTCCGGCAGCTCAAGCCGGGTCCGGAAGAAATATGTCGTTCCTTGCTTGCTTGGAAAAGAGGCCAGCCCCTTCCCTTCCGGGTAAGGAGCCGTATTCTCATATTCGCCAGGCAATTTGTAGTAAGAGCGGGTGATGTCCCAGCTGCGGAGCTCTGTCTGCTCGAGCCAGCGGTTGTCCGATAATTCACGGATAAAGCGTCTGATCCGTTCCATTTATTTACCCTCCCGCACGGCCAACTCCGTGCTTATCGTGTCGTTTACATGTCTGCCGACATGGATCCGGAACAGCCCCGTTTCCACGACGGGCTTAAGGTCCCTGCCCACGTACTGCAGCTGTTCCCTGCCGATCTTAAATTCCACGGTCCGGGATTCACCCGGTTCAAGTTCTACTTTCGTAAACCCTTTGAGCTCCATCAACGGACGGCTTGCGGCGCTCACCACATCGGAAATATACAACTGCACGACTTCCGCTCCGGTACGGCTGCCGGTGTTTGTCACGTTCACCGACACGGTTGCCGTTTCGTCTTCCGTTATCGAATCGGCGCTGATGCGGAGCTGATCGTAACCAAAGGTCGTATAACTGAGGCCATAGCCGAACGGGTAACGCGGCTTCGAGTCCTCTTCCATATACCGCTTGCCCCGCGAGCGTTTGCCGTTGTAATATACCGGCAGCTGGCCGACATGCTTCGGAATTGATACGGTGAGCCGTCCGGACGGATTGACGTCGCCGAACAAAATGTCCGCCACCGCGTGTCCGCCCTCCTGCCCCGGATACCAAGCCTCCAGAATCGCGTCGGCATGCTCGTCCACCCATGGCTCAGCAATCGGACGGCCGTTGATATACACCACGACGAGGCGTTTGCCGAGTTTATGGATTTCCTGAATCAGTTCCAGCTGCACGCCTGCCAATCCCAGCGTCATGCGGTCGATGCCTTCGCCGCACTCCATGTCGTTCCAGGAGTTGTCCGACACCTTCGAAGCCCCGGTCTTCAGGTCGATCGTGCCTTCGCCGAAATCGCGGGCGCTCGATCCACCCATCACCATCACCACGGTGTCTGCCTGAGACGCGCAGGACAGCGCCGTGTCAAATCCTTCCCGGGAATCGCCTTTAATCCGGCAGCCCGGCGCATACAGCACCCGGCCGGATTCGGCGCCGAGCTTCGCCCGGATGCCCTTCAGCACGGTCGCCACTTTGTCCGCCGGCTGCGGCGACGTGTAATCGCCCAGCTGGTTATAGCCGTGGTCGGCATTCGGCCCGATCACCGCAATGGTGCCCGCCCGCTTGTCCAACGGCAGCGCATCCTTCTCGTTCTTCAAGAGAATGATGCCTTCCTCCGCCAGCTTGCGTGCCAGCTGCACATGCTCGCTTTGGCCAATGACCTGCCCAGCCCGCTCCGGATCCACATATGGCCGGTCGAACAAGCCCAGCTTGAACTTGAGTACCAGCACCCGCAGCACCGCCCGGTCCAGGACACCAATGCCAAGCTTGCCCTGGCTGACCGCCTCCAGCAGATACCGGCCGAACATTTCGCCGGACATCTCCATATCGATGCCCGCCTTGATGGCCTGAACGGCGGCGTCCATGCCGTCTTCCGCCACGTCATGTCCCGCGGCCAGCATGTCGATGGCCCCACAGTCGGTGATGACCATGCCGTCAAATCCCCACTGCTTGCGGAGGACGTCCTCCAGCAGTTCCGTATTGACCGTGCATGGCACACCGTCAATTTCGTTATAAGCCGGCATGATGGACACAGCGCCGGCTTCCACTGCTTTCTTGAACGGATACAGGTCCACCTCAAGCAGTTCACGCCAGCCCATGTGCACGGGGCCAGCGTTGCGTCCACCTTCGGAGCTGCCGTATCCGACAAAATGCTTCAGCGTCGCGGCAACGCTCGCGTCGCTGTCCAAAGCATCGCCCTGAAGCCCCTGGACCGATGCGGCGGCAAATTCGCCGATCAGGTAAGGGTCTTCGGCGAAGCACTCCTCCGTGCGCCCCCAGCGGGGATCGCGCACGACGTCCAGCACCGGCGAGTAGGTCACCGCCCCGCCCTGCGCCCGCGTCTCCGCGGCGACGGCGCGGCACATCTCGCGGTATAAATCGACGTTCCACGTGCTCCCGAGCAGCAGCGGCACCGGATACACCGTGCCGTCGATCGCCATATGCCCGTGCGAGCACTCCTCCCCGATCAGGATCGGAATGCCGAGCCGGGAATTTTCAATGGCATAACGCTGAATTTCGTTAACCGCCTCCGCACCTTCCTTGGCGGACAGGCCGTTCTCCAGCGTGACGCCGGTCCACGGATCGGCGCGCAGCACCCCGTACAGGGAACCGACACCGCCATTTTGGACTTGCTGCTTAAAAGATTCCGTTAATTCAATCTTCCCATCTCTATGTTCATAGGTTTGCCAGCCGAACGGCTGCACGAGCTGGCCGACCTTTTCTTCCAAAGTCATCAGACCTAGCAAATGCCGGGCCCTCTCCACAGCTGGTTTCGTCTTGTCTTTGTAAATCAACATCTCGACTTCTCTCCTGTCTCCCTAAAGTGATGTTGTTTATTATTCTTTGACGGCACCTACGGTAAGTCCTTGTACAAAATAACGTTGGAAGAACGGATATGCAAAAATAATTGGCAGCGTAGCGAGCACGACCATCGCCATACGGGACGTATCCTGCGGAATGGACTGCAGTGCAGCCATGCTGAGCGAGCTGTTGGCCGAGTTTTGCTGAATGAACTGAATGCTGGATTCGATCCGCATCAGCATCGATTGCAGCGGCACCAGGTTCGGATTGTCGATATAGAGCAAGGCATTAAACCAGTCGTTCCAATACCCTAGCGTACTGAACAGTCCGATCGTCGCCAGACCTGGCAAAGACAACGGCAGCACGATGCGGAGGAAAATGTAGAAATCGCCCGCGCCGTCGATCCGGCCCGATTCGATAATCGCCTCCGGTACGCTGGTGCTGTAGAACGTACGCAGGATCATGATATAAAAAGCGTTCATCGCGAGCGGCAAAATCAGCGCCCACAGGGTATCTTTTAATCCGAGCAATTGCGACACAACCATGTACGTCGGAATCATCCCGCCGTTAAACAGCATGGTAAGAATCGCGAATACGGAGAAAAATCTGCGGTAGCGGAAACTTTTCCGTGAAATCGCATAGGCGTACAGCGAGATCAGGATCAAGCTGACGAGCGTACCCACGACGGTAACGAGGATCGTCACGCCATAGGAACGAAGCAGCGTGTCGCCGCTTTGAAATACGAATTTGTAAGCCTCGAAGCTCCATTTGGCCGGGATCAGACGGTAGCCGTCCGTTGCCAGCGTTTTTTCATCGGTTAACGAGATAATGACGACGAACAGAAAAGGAAATACGCACAAGAAGGAAAAGATTGCCGCAATCGTATGAAGAACAGCGTTCGCGCCGCGCGAAACATGATGAAAATCCCGTTTTTTTCTTTGAATGACCTCCGCCATAACCTGACACTCCCTTCAAAAAATGATTTAGAATAATGCGCTGTCCTTGTCGATTTTGCGGACGACAAAGTTGGACACGATCACGAGTACAAAGCCGACAACCGATTGGTACAGGCCTGCAGCGGTACTCATACCGATTTCGCCAGTTGTTTTCAGACCGCGGTATACGTACGTATCGATAACGTTGGTTACGGAGTACAGCGTACCCGAGTCTCTTGGAACCTGGTAGAACAGACCGAAGTCGGCGTAGAAGATCCGGCCCACTGCGAGCAGCGTCATGATAATGATGATCGGCGAGAGCATCGGAATCGTAATGTTCTTGATTTGCTGCCACTTGCTGGCGCCGTCGATCATGGCCGCTTCATACAGGGATTTGTCGATACCCATGATGGAGGCGAGATACACGACGCTGTTATAACCGACGGATTTCCAAAGACTGACGAAGACAAGGATATACGGCCAATATTTTGGATCGGAATACCACTGAACCGGCTCGGCGCCGAACCAGCCAAGGATTTGGTTGATCATCCCGCGGTCCATGCTCAGGAAGCTGAATGCAAAGTATCCGACGATGACCCAGGACAGGAAGTAAGGAAGGAACATCCCGGTCTGATAAATTTTCGCCATCGTTTTGCCGACCAGCTCGGAGAGCAGAACTGCCATGGCTACGGACAGGATCAATCCAAGGATAATAAAAGCCAGGTTGTACAATAACGTGTTACGCGTAATCGTGTAGGCGTCATTGGTGCTGAACAGGAACTTAAAGTTGTCCCAACCTACCCACTCACTCTTGCTGATACTGGCCCAGAAGCCTTCCCGGTTGAAACGGTATTGCTTGAATGCCACGATCGTACCCACCAGCGGCAGGTAGGAAAAGAAGAAAAACCAAATGGCACCGGGCAGCACCATAAACAGCATGACTTTGTTTCTAATGAGGTTTTTGAAAAATGCGGCCATTCTGTTTCCCTCCCATGATTGATTGGTTATACATTGAAAAAGGACCGGGCGCTAAGTCACCCGCCCGATCCTTTCCGAATTTTTTTCTACATTACTTGTTGTTTGCAGCTTTCCAGGCGTCAAGCTGAGTTTGAGCTTCAGCGATGACCTTGTCCAGGCCGGCTTGCTTGAAGGCCGCAATCGCTTTTGGCAGGTAGGTTTCCGGATCAACGGTACCGGTCATCAGGGATGCCCAGAACTGTTCCTTCACGTTTTGTACAGCTGCCATTTCGGTTGCTACTTTCGTGCTGTCGAAGTTGAAGCTCAGGATTGGAGAATCTTTACCTTCAGCGTTAAATTTCTTGAATTGCTCCCACTTGTCATCCGGGTCATTCGGGTTCAAGTAGAGCAGCATGTTGTTGCCGAGGGAGTACGACGGCATGTCGTAGTTTTTGCCCTCTGGAAGGTTTTCAATGTGCTTGTCGTCAACCTTCTTGTAGTGTGTTCCTTCGATACCGGAATCCACCATGTTGCGAAGAACCGGATCCGTATTCAGCAGGTTCAGGAATTCCATTGCTTTCTCCGGATGCTCGGAGTTTGCGGAAATCGCCATGATCGAGCCTTGAACCGATGTGTTCGTGATGATCGCATCACTTGCCGGTGTCGATTTAACCGGATAGCCATAGCTTGCAGACCAAGTATTGTCAGCCAGCGGCTGGGTTTGCGCACGGTCCATGAACCAGTTACCGGAAGTCATCAAATCGCTAGTGGAGCCCGTTGTTGCTGCTTCCGGAGCCACATAGCCGGCTTGATAATATTTGTGCATCGTTGTCAGCGCCTGCTTCATTTCTGGCGTTTCGAGGATGTCGACGATTTTGTAATCGGTCGTATCCAGCTTCACAGCCATTGGCAGATTCTGAATGATGTAGTCATAAGGAACATAAGGAACGTAGTTCTTGTCCATCGCGAACGGTGTTACGTTCGGTTCTTTTTCCTTAATCGCTTTCAACAGCGGCTCAATGCTATCCAGGGAACGTACATTGGAGGTATCCAGTTTGTACTTGTCCACCAGGTTTTGGTTGAAGCGCCATACTTCTTGCTGAGGAAGCTCTTTGTTGGCCGGAATGCCATAGTTGTGTCCATCGACTTTGGAGCCTTCCAGGAAAGCAGGATCGATGGTATCTTTGATGCCTTTTCCATATTTATCAAGCAGATCGTCGAGTTCCATGAACGCGCCTTTTCTTGCGTTCTGTACGTAATCGAATCCGCCTGCGGATGTGAACATAATGTCCATCGGTTCGCCGGAAGCTACGTTTACCTGCATTTTTTGCTGGTAGTCGCCCCAGTCGATCATTTTCATGGTGACGGTTGCATTAATCTTCTCCTGCGTATACTTGCTGACCTCAGCCATAACCTTGTCAACGTCTTTTTGCGGCGTGCCGATCGTGTACCAGATCAGGTTTACCGGTTTCTCGGAGCTCCCCGAAGATCCGGAACCACTGCTTTCCGCGTCTTTGTTGCCCCCACCGCACGCGCTGAGTACAAGCGCGAAGGCCGTCAACATGGCCAGTGCGAACGAGAAGCTTTTCTTACCCTTGCTCATGTGTGTTCCTCCCTTTTTGTGTTGCAGTCAATGTTGTCTAGCTGTCTGCCCACCAAGCGGCCAAACCGGCTTTTTCTTTTATTGTTTCCGGCTCGGTTTGTTTAACTAAGATAACCTTAACGGATGTAAGCCGTTACAAAAAGAAGATAAACTAAATAAATCCGTGTACAAATTAAAGAAAAGGTTTTCTTTTTGTCTAAATTTGTCATTTTTTCAGTGAAACGCTTACTTTTATTGTTTTTCTTTCATTTTCATTAGGTTTTTTCTGCATCAAACGTCACAAAAAAACCCTAAACCGGATGAGATGGTAGGTGTTTAGTCTCATCTGATTCAGGGTGTCTCCAGCCGGTCAACCCAGCCCCTTGTAATCCGTCGGCGAGATCCCGACATATTTCCTGAACTGTTTATAAAAATATCCGGTCTCCCAGTAGCCTACGTTCCGCGCAATCTCCTGCACCTTGAGGTTCGTGTTCTTCAGCTGCTGCTTCGCCTTTTCGATCCGGAACTTGTTGATGTATTCGGCGAACGTTTCCCCGGTTTCCTTATGAAACAGCTGTCCCAGGTACACCGGATGAATATGATACTGTGCCCCCAGCGTCTTCAGCGACAGTTCGTCCGCATAATGATTGTGAATATGGACCAGCACCTGATTCACCACGGGGTTCTTCATATCCTGAAGCAGCGACTGGACCGCAGCTCCAGCCACTTCCTGCAGAGCAGTAATGAGATCCTGCAGCGAGGAGCTGTCCCGGACCTTGCCTAAGCCGTTCTTAAATATATCCGACTCATCCGTATGCTTGATCTGCTCAAGCTCCATTTTGAAGCGAATCACCAGCTCCAGGGCCGCGTTCAGCAGATCCTCCGGGCGGATATGTCCCGCCTTCTGCATCTGCTCAAAGTCGTCTTGGATTTTTCGATTCAGCCCGGCCTCGTCCCTCGCCAGAATCAGCTTAGCGTATTCGTCCCAAGCGATGGCGATATGCCGCTCCGGGCCGCCGCTATTCTCCTCCAAGCTGGTGTAGTCGATGATCCGCCGATCCGGAAATACCATAAAATACTCCAGTGACTGCTTGGCCTCCTTGTAGCTGACAGAAGCCTCTCCAGGCAGGCTCACCGCCGAGCCGACACCGATATGCACCGTGCAGCCCTGCCTCGCTAAATCAGCCTCCAGCTGCTCCAGTGCTGTCATCAGACGGGCCTTCCCCTCCTGCGGGTTCTCCAGACTTCCAATAAGAACAGTATCCCCATCCACATCGCGGAACAGCGTCAGCTCCGTGCTGTCTTCCAGCAAATCGTCAACCTGCCCGAACAATGCCTCATCGGCTGCGGTCCGAAGCACCGCTACGGCCATAAAAGGACGGTCCAAGTTCACGCCAAGCAGATCGGCTCTTTCTATAAATTCCGGAGGAGCGATCTGCCCGTTCATCCAGCGGTAGAGCGTATTGTCCTTCAAAATTTGCACATCGAACGCGCTGTATAATCCGCTCGCCCTCGTACTGTCCAGCTTAGACACGGTATTTCGGAGCGTCGATTCCAGCTCCTCCACATTGATCGGCTTCAGCAAGTAGTTCTCGATACCGAGCCTCATCCCCTGCTTCAAGTAATCGAACTCGTTGTATCCGCTCAGGATGATCACCTTGAGGTCGCTGCGGGTTTTGCGAGCCTCGCCGATCAGACTCAGGCCGTCCATCACCGGCATGGAAATATCCGTAATCAGCACATCCACGGGGGTAGACGCCATCACCTCGAGCGCCTGGCGGCCATTCTCTGCGTGCCCGACGATCTCCAGCCCCAGCGCTGCCCAATCCAAAATATCGTACAGTCCTTCGATAATGAACGGCTCATCGTCCACAATAAACACTTTATACATCTTCAGCATCCGTCCCTTCCCGGTTAGGGTAACGTACGGTGACAACCGTACCGACTCCAGGCCGACTGTCAATTTCCACCCCGTAAGCCGGACCGTACAAAAACTGCAGCCGGCTGTGCACGCTGCGCAGCCCAAACATTTCGCCGGACTCCTCCGGCTTCCCGAGCTCTTCATGAATTTCAGCCAGGCGCTCAGGCGTGATACCTTTACCATTATCCGTAATCACAGCCACCAGCATATCGCCTTCATCCCTCACCCGAATGTCCAGATGATTATCGTCGCGATTGGTCTGGATGCCGTGAACGATATAGTTTTCGATCAGCGGCTGCAGCGACAGCCTCATGACCGATTTGCCCTGCAGCGCCGGGTCTGAATCGATCGTATAGCTGAACTTCTCCTTATAACGGATCCGGAACAGCTCCAGATACAAGCGGCATGCCTCCAGCTCATCCTTGAGCGTGTAAATCTTTTTCTGCTTGACCAGGCTTTTGAAGAGCACGGACAAACTATAGATCATTTCCCCGACATCTTTAGCCCCTTGGGAAATGGCCCGCATCCGAATAACTTCAAGCGTATTGTACAAAAAGTGAGGATTGATCCTCGCCTGCAGAGCCACCAGCTCCGTCTGCTTTTGTTTAATTTCGGCTTTGTACACCCGCTCGATATACAGGTTCAGCTCGTCCAGCATGTCGTTAAAGCTTCGGGAAATCTGGCCAAGCTCGTCTTCTCCTGGGTTATCGATCCGTGCGGACAAATCGCCGTTTTTCACCTTTCGCGTAATCCTAATAATCCGGTTCGTCCGGTTGGCGAAATTAATCACAAAGAAGGCCGGGAAAAAGATCGCAAACAATATACAGATCCCGCTGATCGTTATAATCGTTTTCCGGATGCCCGAATAACTGGCCTCCACGTCCTTTTTCGGAACTGCACCAATCACGACGTATCCGTTGTCAGCCGAAGTCAGCTTGTTGATATACATTCGGCTGCTGACCTCAGCCGGGCGGGTATTCCCACCGTCATACAGCGAATCGGTCACATCCATATACGGATAGGTCTTTCCATAATATTTCCCTTCCGAATCATACAAAACCTTGCCATCCGCCGAAAGCACCGCAATATCCCCTTTGAAGCTGTCCTTATAGCTCGTCAGGGCATCGGTGATGCCGCCCGAATCCAAATAAACGAGAAACTGTCCCGCATTTTTGAGCTGCCTGTTATTGATCGGTACCCGGATGGCGTACAGCTCCGGCGCCCACTGGTCCGCCGCCTTCCGGATCCAGTAATTTGGAGCGGTGATGCCTTTATAGTCCATCGCCATCACGTCCGGAATATAGGAGTGGGTCATATCGGTCGTCAGCTGCTTATACTGCTTGTTTGGCTTGAACACGGACAGAAACTGCTTCTCCGAACTGTACAGCATGATGTTGCGGATATCTCCGTTTTCGTCCATCACCTGCTGGAAATACTGTAGCGGGTCCGTTGAGTTGTTGTTCGTTTCGTTGTAAAACTGGTCCATCCGATGCTGGACATATTGCGAATAAGGATGCTCCATCAAAAAGGAAATGTTCGAGAACAGCATTTCGTTCCGGTACATATCCCTGGCAATATTCTCTACCGACTGGTAACGCTGATCCAGATACCGGCTGACATTTTCCATCGCAGCCTTCTGGTTGTTGAGTTCCTTCTCCACGATCGATTGGGATAGGGAAGAGAACATCAGATAGGACAGAATCACGATTGTCAGAATGGCAATGATCGTGAAAATCAGCAGAATCCTCATGAACATGTTATTTTTAAAATAATTCCTGTAGATTCTGCCCAGTCCCATCGTAATCCCCCTTTTCGCCGTTTTTCCATTATATCATACCCTCGTTGATCATTAAGGAACACGCTGTTTACGAAGCCCGTTTGCGAATCAATCCAGCCGGAACTTCACGATCATGAAATTGCCCGGGAAATGGAAAGCTGTGCCCTGCCCTTTCCTACGGGTACGCTTACAACCTTACCGCCACTGCTCGATGCAGCAATACCCCTATGATAACTTTTTCGTTTCCCGTAAGACAAATGGAATAATTATGAACATGTTCATCACAGCAAAAAAGCCAGCACCTGGGATGTCCAAGGTACTGGCTTTCTCGTTCGCCATAATACAGATTACTCTGTAGTGTATGGCAGCAATGCGATTTGACGGGAGCGTTTGATCGCAATCGTCAGCATGCGTTGGTATTTTGCGCTAGTGCCGGTTACACGGCGAGGCAAAATTTTACCGCGTTCGCTGATAAATTTCTTCAGCAGATCGGTATCTTTATAGTCAATGTGAGTAATTTTGTTCACAGTGAAGAAGCACACTTTACGACGTTTGTTACGGCCGCCGCGGCGAGCCGGTCTTTTATCGTTGTCTCCGCCTTCTCTTTGTTTAAAAGCCATGCTGTTTCAGTCCTTTCCTTATTAAAATGGCAAATCATCATCCGAAATATCAATCGGTTTTCCGTCATCGGAAAAAGGATCCTGATTGGAATTGTTCCGCGAGTAGCTGTTACCGCCACGTCCACCGCCTCCATTGTAGGAAGGCTCCTCACGCGGGGTGCTTCCGCCTCCACCGCCTTCACGGTTGGATTCCAGGAAACGTACGTTATCGGCAATGACTTCGGTGACGTATACACGTTTACCTTCGTTATTCTCGTAATTCCGTACCTGGATGCGCCCTTCTACAGCCGTCAGACGGCCTTTGCGCAGATAATTGGCGCAGGTCTCAGCAAGCTGTCTCCATGTGACCACCGGAATAAAGTCCGCCTCACGCTCTCCGCCTTGCGCCGTAAACGGGCGATCCACAGCGAGCGTAAACTGCGTTACGGCTACCCCTGAAGGTGTATAGCGCAGTTCCGGATCCCGGGTCAACCGGCCGATCAAAATAACACGGTTCAACAATCGAGTCCCCTCCTTTGAGCGAATTTCATCACTAATTCCGTAAACGGATATTAAGCAACAACGTCAAGCGTAATGAGATAACGAATTACTTCGTCAGAAATTTTCATGAGGCGCTCAAGTTCGGCTACAACGTCAGGGTTGGCGCTGAAGTTAACCAGAACAAAAGTACCGTCACGGAATTTGTTGATCTCATACGCAAGGCGGCGTTTACCCATCACTTCATGCTTAGTGATTTCTCCACCGTTGGAGATGATGCCTTGGAATTTTTCGACTGCGGCTTGAACAGCATCTTGTTCAATGTCAGGACGAATAATGTACATCACTTCGTATTTGCGCATATGTTTCACCTCCTTATGGACTTCGGCCCCTGATCATGTCAGGAGCAAGGAACGAGTCTAAACTCGCACCATATTAATATATCAAATTGGCCCAATGATTGCAAGTACAATGCCGTTTTGATCCTGTTCCACACATGATTCTCCGCCAAGGGTACACACTACAGAGGCAGTCCATTTTAACGATTAAAGGAGGCCTTGTCCATGGGTGAAAGAACCGAATTTGAACCAGGCGACAAAGCGCCGAACCCCGGCGTATACATGGAGGTTGGTGAAAACAGCTTCCATACTGAAATCACGGATCCGCAGCGGGTCGAGCTGGCTAAGGGCGATACCTTTCCAGAGACCTCGAAGAAAGACCGCAAATGGAAACGGATGACGAAAGCGCGGGTCCACTAATTTTACAAATGGATGCATAAGCGCACGAAAACTGCGCATATTACAATCAGGCGGTGCTTGAGAGAGGTGTGGTTCCGTTGGACATGATCAACGCAACAAAGCACAGGAAGTCAGAAACAGCACGTTCAAGAAGCGGAGGGAAGTGCTAAAAACACTTTATTGTCTAAAGCAAAGATTTGCTAAAGGCTGACCCGAGTTTCACTTGCTGAAGTGTTGTGTGGATGAATTCCAAAAAATCATGGCATCGCCTGCCAAATCGGAGGACCTTCTGGGTCCTCCTTTGGTTTGTATACAGCAGTAATTGTTCCCCTCTTATTATGAAAGCAAAGGATCATAAAGGGAAACGATCCAACAACTAAGAAAACCTCCAGTTTACTCAACTGAAGGTTTTCACTGTATGTATTCTATGCGCAGTCACTTAAAAAAGGGAATGTGGCGGAAAGAGAGGGATTCGAACCCTCGCACGCCTTGCGACGCCTAACTGATTTCGAGTCAGCCCCCTTAGACCTCTTGGGTACCTTTCCGCAGCAAAATTGATTATAGCACATGTCCATCATTTGTGCAAGCCCTTTGTCCAAAAGCTGTTTATTACTAAGCCTGCTAAGCCTGCCCTTCCATTCCCTCTTCCGATTTCGATCGAAGCACCTTTTTCATATTTTTCTCAAACTTCGCCCGCGGGATCAATACGCTGTGCTGGCAGCCGACGCATTTGATCCGGATATCCATTCCCATGCGGATAATTTCCATTTCGTTACTGCCGCATGGGTGGTTTTTCTTCATTTGGACGATATCTCCGAGTTGAAACACTTTACGTTCCACCGTTATCCTTCCCCCATTTCGTTGTTCCCTTCTTTACCTGCCGCAAGCTCGGCCTGTGCCTGTTTCATCATGTCCTCGTATTCCAAAGCCTGCTTCACGTCGGCCTGAATCTGCCGTTCAACATCGCCTTTGGTGTTCGGCATGCACTCGGCTACGATCCGGATAACGTATTCACTCGTGTTCAAGGATTGCACCCCGAGTACATTCGGCACCGAAATGACATTAGGATCCCGCTGCTGAATGCCGGTAAGCGCCTGTTTAATCAGGGCTACGGTTTCTTCCAGATTTCGCTCGTTTTTCATGGGAAGGTCAACAACCGCGAGCGCATTGGATAAGGAGTAGTTCGTTACGCTGGCGATGGAACCGTTAGGCAAAATATAAACTTCCCCGGTAGGGCTTACGATGCGTGTGGTCCGAAGGCCGATCATCTCTACGGTGCCTTTGAAGCTCCCTGTCTGGATAACGTCCCCTACCGCAAATTGGTCTTCTAATATAATGAAGAATCCGGTAATCACATCTTTAACCAAACTTTGCGCGCCAAAACCTATGGCCAAACCAAGGACTCCTGCTCCCGCAAGGAGCGGTCCCAAATGAAAGTTGAACTCCGACAGAATCAGGAGCACCATAATAAAATTACAGGTGACCGCCGTTACGTTTTTCAGCAGCTCGGCTACCGTGGCGAACCTCCGCGGGTTGACGTTCATCCGGCTCTGCTCCTGTCTCGCCAGGGATTTGTCTATAATTTTGGATACAACCCGTATAATGACGCGGGAAACAAAAAACAGAATGATGATACGAATGCCCGAAAACAGCACATTGGTCCACATATCTACATTCGTCACCCAATCCAGAAACTTATCGCCGATACTTACCGCCTGCTTGACAGCCTGCTCTGGATTGGGAATGGTATCCTCCAGCCAAAACTTACTCAATCAACTCTACCTCCTATCCTCGATGCTCTTATATCCCTCTATGCTGTCTTTGAAGTAGATTCCCCGAATCTCCACCTGCTCCTGCTGGATGATCGTCTGTACGCTATCCAGCTGGTCCGGCGGGAACTGGATCGATAATGCACAGCCCGCTGTAATTTCCTTTGGTGTAGGAAATAAATCAATTTCAACCTCCGCATATTCAAGCAGCATCTCTGCGCGCAGCGCCTGCTGTGTCGAATCAAAAGCAATCAGCATCCAGGTTTCCATCTCCGCCACCATCCGCTTCTCCCCCACCTTGATTTGTGCTGCATTCGTCAGAATTACTTTTTCTATGGAATTCCTGCATGAAGTATAAAAACCCTCTTCCTTCCATATACTAGTTACTACCAAATGCAAGGAGAGGAAGATTCTATGACTCAGTGGCCAAAAACGTCTCCCAAACAGGAGCCTACATGCTTAAAAATACCACATACCGACCCTGAAATCCATTCCGCTATTATTCATCGTCTTCTGTTTCATCTCTCTCAAGCCGGGGAAAATCAACAGGTTATCGTTGTATGTATCGGTACCGACCGGTCCACGGGCGACTGCCTCGGTCCTTTGGTAGGCACTGCATTGGCCCGGTATAAAAGTCCATGGTTTCACTTGTTCGGCACGCTGGACGAGCCTGTGCATGCCGTTAACCTCCAGGAGACGCTCTCCTCGATCTATTCGCTGTATGACAATCCATTTGTCATCGGCATCGATGCGTGCCTTGGACAATCCTCCAGCGTAGGCTGCATTCAAGTCGCCAACGGCCCGCTCAAACCCGGCGCAGGCGTACATAAAGAATTACCGCCGGTTGGCGATATCCATTTGACGGGTATCGTTAATGTCGGCGGCTTCATGGAATATTTTGTATTGCAGAACACCAGGCTGAGCTTGGTGATGCGTTTGTCCGAAATTATTGCCTCAAGCCTTCATTCCGCCATTAAGGAATGGAAAGCCCGTACTACGCTTTTTGCAAGGCTAGAGTAATCGCCTCTACCTCTTCCGGCGAAAGGGGATAAGTCGACTGCCCGGCTTCTACCGGCTTGGCATAAACATAGGAGCTGTCACGGCTGTACAGCGCAGTGATGACGACTCCACTTCGATCGGCATCAACGATCGCAATCGAAAAGCTTAGATCGCTCCCTCGTTCGCTGAATGCATTGTAACGTTTAATACCGATATTACCCTTGATCATTTGAAGCTTGTTCAATGCCAGCGACACGGATTCACGCTGCTGCTGCTGCTCATCCTCCACGCTGTCCACCTGTGTCTTTAGATCGATGAGCAGTGTTTCTAAATCCTCTACCCCGCTGCCGGCCATCATCGTTTCGTATTTGCGGCGAACTTTTCTAAGCTTTGCCCCTTGTGTCAGCACCAACACGAGCAAGATCAAAATGAGGAGTACGATCCCGCCAATGATTCCTGGTAATTGTTCGCTGATTAAATCATTTAAGTCCGACATGCTGTTCATTCCTTTTCCTCAATCTTGACCTACCCGTTCCCAAGACGTATCGTGATCCCATATATTCATGGTCCTTGATACTATACGGTTAAAAATCACAAACATTCATTCTGCCGGTTGTCCCTTTAGCTTTACAGGGGAGAACCGGTTTTGTCTTGCCATCGAGGTTTGATTACAAATAGACTTCGAGGCTTGCGTCAGGCCATCTAGTTAACGAACCAGCTCGCGCATCGCTTCAACCATCCGTTGAACCTCCTGCTCCGTGCTGTTCGCACCCACACTCGCCCTCACTGCTCCGGTCTTATCCGTTCGCACCGCATAGTGAGCCAACGGCGTACAGTGCATCCCCGCTCTGACTGCGATTCCATATTGCCGGTCCAAGCGGAAGGCAATTTCCGTAGAATCCCGGCCCTCGATCGTAAAGGCCACGATTCCGGTCCTTTCCTTCCCTTGTGCGGGACCAAGCAAGTTCATACCCGGCAGACCCTTCAACCCATCGATCATCATTTGTGTCAACGCCCATTCATGCTCATAAATCTGCTGAGGGGTTTCCTTAAGCACATACTCTACCCCTGCTCTTAGCCCGGCAATTCCGACCGTGTTCAAGGTCCCCGCTTCATACCGGTCCGGCCTTACGCTGGGCATTTCCTTTTCCTCCGATTGGCTGCCCGTTCCTCCGTGGATCAGCGGCTCCAGTTCGATCTCCGGCGATAAGTAAAGCCCTCCCGTTCCTTGCGGACCGAGCAGTCCTTTATGGCCCGGAAAAGCCAGCATGTCGATGCAGCAGGACTCCACATCAATGTCCAGCACGCCGGCGCTTTGTGCAGCATCTACCAAGAATACTGCCCCACTGCTGCGTGCCAGCTCACCAATTCGCTGGATTGGCAGAATACTCCCCAACAAATTCGAGCTATGGCTGCAAACCACCAGACTCGGATTTTTGGATAAGCATGCCTCCAGCTGCTGCATGTCCAGTTCTCCTTGATCATTTACCCCAATGTAATCCACTTGAATATCCAGGGTCCGCATTAAATATTCCAACGGTCTCCGTACGGAGTTGTGTTCGATCATCGTCGCAACGACATAGTCACCGGACTTCAAGATCCCCTTGATCGCCATATTCAATGCCTGGGTTGTGTTATGGGTGAAAATGATGTTATTCGGGTTCTTCACCCGAAACAACTGAGCCAGCACCCGGCGGGTCTCAAAGAGAACCCTGCTCGCTTGCACGGCCATTTGATGGCTTCCTCGTCCTGGATTCGCCGCCGCTTCCTCCATCGCCTTTTGCATGGCTGCAAGAACACCAGGCGGTTTCGGCCAGGAAGTCGCTGCATGATCCAGATATACAACTTCGTTCATATCCCGTTTCACTCCGATCCAAGGAACAAAGAATGACGCATCTTCGGTCCTTTTCAGGAATCACCTAGACGCGTCATCCCATCCACTGATCTTTATTGCAACAACTCCAGCAGCCGTTCCAGGTCCTGTTTGCTGTAATAGTTCAATTCGATTTTGCCTTTATCTTTGTTTTGCTTGATCTTCACTGTCGTTCTAAACCGCTCCCGCAGCGACTCTTCCAAGTTATCGATATAAGGATCGCGCTTTTTGACTTTCACCTTGTTTTTATCAGCCGGTTTCCGGTCGAGCTGTTTCACAGCCTCCTCAAGATCCCGTACGCTCCACTCATTGTTGACGCATTGCTTCGCCAACTGCTTGATGAGGGACGGATCCTTGAGACCAACCAACGCTCTCGCATGGCCCATGGAAATTGTTCCACGTGAAACATAGTCTTTGACTTCATCCGGTAAAGCCAATAAACGAAGGAAGTTTGCTATATGGGATCTGGATTTCCCTACTTTCAACGACAGCTCTTCCTGCGTCAGTGAGTATTGATCCATCAAGCCCTGGTAAGCAACAGCCACTTCCATCGCATTTAAATTCTCGCGCTGCAAGTTTTCAATCAAGGCAATCTCCATCACCTGTTGATCGCTGAATGTGCGAACCACAGCCGGGATAGTGGCCTTGCCGCAGTATTGCGAAGCTCTAAAGCGCCGCTCCCCTGCAATAATTTCATATCCTTTGAGCACGCTGCGTACAATAATCGGTTGAATGACCCCATGCTGACGAATCGATTCGGCCAATTCCTGAATTGATTCCTCGTTAAAGTCCTTGCGCGGCTGGTAAGGATTGGCACGAAGTTGGCTGAGTGGGATTTCTACGATTTTGTCATCTTCATTAATCGAAAGTGAAGGAATTAAAGCATCGAGCCCTTTACCCAATCGTTTACTCATACGAAATCACTTCCTTTGCCAACTCTAAATATACCTCAGCGCCTTTCGAACGCGGATCATACGTAATGATCGACTGACCATGGGACGGAGCTTCACTAAGTCGAATATTTCTCGGAATGATCGTTTGGTACACTTTTTCCTGAAAGTATTTCTTTACTTCTTCAATCACTTGAATCCCCAAATTCGTCCGAGCATCCAGCATGGTGAGCAGAACGCCTTCAATCCGGAGCGAAGTGTTCAAATGCTTCTGGACGAGACGAATCGAATTCAGCAGCTGGCTTAATCCTTCAAGGGCATAGTATTCGCACTGGATAGGAATAATGACCGAGTCAGCGGCAGTAAGTGAGTTAATAGTAAGTATACCAAGAGACGGCGGACAATCGATTAAAATATAGTCATAATTTGCTTTCACCAACTGAAGCGACTTTTTGAGCCGAAGCTCCCTTGAAATGGTCGGTACCAGTTCAATTTCCGCTCCAGCCAATTGAATCGTTGCCGGAATAATATGAAGTCCTTCGATTTGCGTTTGCAGGATCGCATCCTTGGGATGTACATCATTGATAATCACATCATAAATGCAGTTCGCTACATCCGCTTTATTGACACCTACCCCACTGGTTGTATTGCCTTGGGGATCGATATCGACGAGCAGCACCCTTTTTCCGAGCGAAGCCAATCCTGCACCGAGATTGACGGAGGTTGTCGTCTTGCCGACTCCGCCCTTTTGATTTGCTATGGCAATAATTTTGGACACTCAATTCACCTCTATGTGTATGAAGACTCTTCTTGTAGGTCGCGGGATTGTGATCATCAGCAAAACAAACGGCTGCAAATACCTGTATGCCTCCGGCGGTAAAACAGAAGTACCGGTTTTCAAGTATACAGATACGCAGAAACGGCTTCGCCCTGCAGTAGTGCGCTTCCCCTTGCTGGAATAACAAGAAAAACCTTTACTCAATTATTCGGACACCATCAATGAACAACTTTGATTTCAGAACATTGACGAGAAAAATGGGAGATGCGAACTTTCCCCCTCCCCCTCTATTCTTCCATCATATGAAATTCAGCTGCCTGGAACCTATGACTTCATGGTTTAGAGCATAAACTCATTATGACTTCCTAAAAAAAGCGGCCGCTCAGCCGCTAAGCTCCATCGTATTAGCGCTTAGGAATTTTGATCACGATCTCATAATGATCCTCATGGTCGTTTTCCTGCGTTTTAATGGCCATCCCGGATCCAGACACCATATCAATGGATTGGCGAATCGTGTTCAAGGCCAACCGGACGTCCTTGGAGTAAGAGATGCGCTTTGCCTTTTTAATTTTTGCCGATTCCTTGTAAAAGGCAACTCTTGCCTCCGTTTGTTTCACGTTCAGCTCTTTGGATACAATCTCAGCCAGCACTTTCAGCTGCAGTTCCTCGGTATCGAGGGACAGTAACGCGCGGGCGTGCCGCTCAGTAATTTTGCGCTCCATCAGTGCATTTTTTACTTCCTCCGGAAGATGAAGCAGCCGGATTTTATTGGCAATCGTTGATTGGCTTTTCCCAAGGCGCTGCGCCAAGCTCTCCTGCGTAAGCTGATGAAGGTCAATGAGCTTTTGGTAGGCAACGGCTTCCTCGATGGAAGTCAGGCCTTCACGCTGGAGGTTCTCGATCAATGCAATGGAAGCAGCTTGGGAATCATTGAATTCACGGACAATGGCGGGAATGGTCTCCAAACCGAGTTTGGAAACGGCACGCCAGCGCCGCTCACCGGCAATAATCTCGTATTTGGCATTACGGATACGAACAACAATGGGCTGGATCACCCCATGCGTCTTGATCGTTTGACAGAGTTCGTCGATTTTATCGTCATCAAAAATGGTCCGGGGCTGGTAAGGACTGCTTACGATTTCCGCCACCGGAATTTGCTTTACTTCATCCCCATTGCTTCGTTCCGTCAAACCAAACAATTTAGAAAATTGTTCTTTCATTCCGTATATTACCACCTAAATTCGTAATAGCACCGCTAGAGCACCTAACAACAATCTACAGGTCATCGAGACATCCATGTAGGATAAGGGTAACAACTAACCTTGAGCTTTGACAGCTGCAATCCAGACATAGAGAGTCGTCCAATGACTTCAAAATGGAAGATGAGAATTGTCAGATCCGAACGAAATTTATGTGTAAGGTTCACATGACTGAACGGACTGACTGTCAGACCACTTACCAACGATCATCCCTCTCTATCATACCATTTGAAGCCAGTTCATAGAATACAGTTTATACTCTATTCTACCACTTTTCTTCATATAATCCTATTCTCCAAAGTTCCCGATTTTTCCTGCCATTTATCCATTTTTTCACATTAATAAAAGCACTTATCGATGGAACATCAAAGAAGACAAACCGCTTCTAGCAGAAGCATTTCTTGCGATTTTACAGTGATTCGGCACCGTTATATTCATCACTCTATAATCTTAGTAAAGCGACTATCGATGTATCTTTATAGAGGACAGACCGCGTATTTCAGAAGTCTTCTTGAAATTATATAGGAGAACAGCATCGCTGAAAATTTATATTTTTATCATCTAAAAAAAGAGGACTGTTCCACGTGAAACAATCCTCTTCATTTTATAAATATGACTTGGTTTCAGACAGTCCGTTGATAGGAAGTCAGTCGACTGCACATTCCATAGGGTCTGATACAGCTTGCTGAAACCAGTTTTTTTCTTATACTAAAGGCGATTTAACCGCAGTTCCGGCCTTTCTCGGATATTTACCTGGGGTAGGCGCAGTCTTACGGATCTGGACAATATGGCGAGCCGATTCTTCTACAGGTAGCAAGAAGCGTTCCACTTCGATCACCTTGCCCCTCAGTTCCTTCAAGCTTTTGGCTGCCTCCTGTACTTCCTCCGCCGGATCGCTTCCTTTCATCGCCGCAAACAGACCGTTCACTTTGACAAAGGGGAGACAGAACTCATTCAGGACGGCCTGCCTGGCCACTGCTCGGGCGGTAACGAGATCGAAATGATCACGGTACCCCGCCTTCCTTCCCCAATCCTCGGCCCGGCCATGGAGAAGTTCAACATCCTTAAGGCCAGTCTCCTGAACAACGTGCTGCAGGAAGGAAATGCGCTTGTTTAACGAGTCGATAATCGTCAGCTTCAAGTGTGGAAAACAAATCTTCAGCGGGATTCCCGGGAATCCCGCTCCTGAGCCGATATCGGCCAGTGTTCCGATCTCCCCCATGTTCACATAAAACGCCAGGGAGATGGAATCATAGAAATGCTTGGTATACACTTGCTCCCGCTCGGTAATCCCGGTAAGATTCATTTTCTCATTCCATTCGACCAGTTCCTTGAAATAAATTTCAAATTGTTCCAACTGGGATGGTTCGAGCGTAATGCCATGTTTTTTTAAACGCTGCACAAATTGCTCTTGTATCGAATCCATTCGTTAACCTCTTGCCGCTGTAACGCGATTATAGTGTTCCAGATATACCAGCAGAATCGAGATATCCGCCGGCGTCACGCCGGAAATGCGTGAAGCTTGACCGATCGAAATCGGACGGATGCTGCTGAGCTTTTGACGAGCCTCGATGGCGATGCCTTGAACATCGTTATAGTCGATCGATTCCGGAATCTTCTTCTTATCCATCTTTTGCAGACGTTCCACGTGGATCAGCTGCTTTTCGATATACCCTGCATACTTGATTTGAATTTCGACCTGCTCCTTCATTTCTTCCGTAAGTTCATATGGCGAAGGTGAAATTTGTTCAATATGGCTGTGGGTTACTTCTGGACGGCGCAGAATGGTCAGCAGGTTGCTACCATCCTGAATCGGGGCGGAACCGATCGATTCTAACAGTGCATTCACATGTGAAGGACCCACCTTCGTTGAACGTAGACGTTCGATTTCCAGCTCCACCTTTTCCTTCTTATCCAAAAACTTCGCGAAGCGTTCCTCCGAGATCAGACCGATCTCATGCCCTACCGGCGTCAACCGCAGATCGGCGTTGTCATGGCGAAGCAGCAGTCTGTATTCCGCACGGGAAGTCAGGAGACGGTAAGGCTCATTGGTACCTTTCGTCACGAGGTCGTCGATCAGAACTCCGATATAGCCTTGCGAACGGTCGAGAATGACCGGTTCTTTGCCCTGTACTTTGCGCGCAGCGTTAATGCCGGCCATGATGCCTTGACCTGCAGCTTCTTCGTAACCGGAGGTTCCGTTAATTTGACCGGCGGTGAACAATCCCGGCATCTTCTTCGTTTCCAGAGATGGCCACAGCTGCGTCGGTACCATAGCGTCATATTCGATCGCATAACCGTTGCGCATCATTTCAACCTTTTCTAAGCCAGGGATACTGCGCAGCATCGCCAGCTGAACGTCTTCAGGCATACTGGTAGACAGCCCTTGGACATAATATTCAGAGGTGTTCTTGCCTTCCGGCTCGAGGAAAATTTGATGCTTCGGCTTGTCGCTGAAGCGCACGATCTTATCCTCAATGGACGGGCAGTAACGTGGTCCTGTTCCTTCAATAATACCGGAGAACATCGGCGCACGGTGCAGGTTCTCGTTAATAATGCGGTGGGTTTCCACCGAAGTATATGTCAACCAGCAAGGAAGCTGCTCATTATCGGAAGACTCGGTTTCATAAGAGAAAAATTTAGGTTTCTCATCTCCCGGTTGAATTTCCGTCTTGGAAAAGTCAATGGTGGACTTGTGTACGCGCGGAGGCGTGCCGGTCTTGAAGCGAACGAGGTCGAAGCCCAGCTCGCGCAGATTTTCCGCCAGCTTCACCGAAGGCTGTTGGTTGTTCGGACCGCTTTCGTAGGTCAGCTCACCCATAATGACTTTACCGCGAAGATACGTGCCGGTAGTCAGCACCGTAGATTTAGCACGGTACGAGGTGCCGGTTTTCGTCACCACGCCGACGCAGACGCCGTCTTCAACAATCAGCTGTTCCACCATGCCTTGGCGCATTGTCAGGTTCGGTTCTTTCTCCATCGTTTCCTTCATCGTTTGTTGATACAGGAACTTGTCGGCTTGCGCACGCAGCGCATGCACCGCCGGCCCCTTCCCTGTGTTCAGCATCCGCATTTGAATAAACGTTTTATCAATATTACGGCCCATTTCGCCGCCCAGCGCATCGATTTCACGGACGACATGCCCTTTGGCCGGTCCCCCGATCGAAGGGTTGCACGGCATAAATGCGACCATGTCCAGATTGATGGTAATCATCAGTGTGTTGCAGCCCATCCGTGCTGCGGCCAAGGCCGCTTCACAGCCGGCATGACCTGCACCAATGACGATGACATCATAGCTGCCTCCATCATAACTCATTGGACAAACCTCCTTTATTTTTCTGAAAATAATTGCATAAATCTATATGAACGAACGACTTATTTACCTAAACAGAACTGGGAGAAAATTTGATCCAGCAGCGTTTCAGCCGCCGTATCGCCTGTGATCTCACCAAGCTGTTCCCAAGCAAGACGGACATCGATCTGGATCATGTCGATCGGAATGAACTGATCCGCCGCATCGTAGGCATCTTGAAGCGATTTGTACGCCTTTTTAAGGAGAGCGATATGCCGGACGTTGCTGACATAAGTCAAATCGCCCGACTCCAGCTTCCCGCTGAAAAAGAGCGATGAAATCGCCTTTTCCAAAAGATCGATCCCCTCTTCGGTCATCACCGACATCGGGACGATCAATTCATCCGGATAGTACCTGGACAGCAGATCCCTGTCCAATTGCGAAGGTAAGTCCATTTTATTCATAATGACGATGGATTGTCTACCACGGATTTGTTCCATTAATTCCAGTTCGTCCTCATGCAGCGGTTCGCTTGCATTTAGCACGAGCAGGATGAGATCGGCTTCCGTGACCGCATGCTTCGAGCGCTCCACGCCGATTTTCTCAACGACGTCCATCGTTTCCCGAATTCCTGCCGTGTCCAGCAGCTTGAGCGGAATGTTGTTGATCGTGACGAACTCCTCGATGACGTCCCGCGTCGTGCCCGGAATGTCGGTCACAATCGCACGGTTCGTATGCGCCAGCGCATTCAGCAGTGAAGACTTGCCCACGTTTGGACGTCCGACAATCGCCGTGGTGATGCCCTCACGTAAAATCTTCCCTTCTTCAGCGGTCTTCAGAAGCTTCTGAATGCCTTCCATAACTTCGCTGCTTTTCTGCTTAATGAACTCTGCCGTCAGCGATTCCACATCATGCTCCGGGTAATCGATATTGACTTCGATGTGAGCCATCGTTTCCACCAAGGTGTGGCGCAGCTCCCCGATTCTCTGGGACAAAGATCCCTCTACCTGCTTCAATGCGATCGAGAAGGCACGGTCCGACTTGGACCGGATCAGGTCGATTACCGCTTCGGCCTGGGAAAGGTCAATCCGGCCGTTCAAAAAGGCCCGCTTGGTAAACTCGCCCGGTTCCGCCAGACGGATCTCCAGCTGCAGCAGCAGATCCATCACCCGTTTGACCGAAATCACGCCGCCGTGCGTGCTGATCTCCACCACATCTTCCGTAGTAAAAGACCGCGGCGCCCGCATCACGGTGACAAGCACCTCCTCCACCCGCTCCTGGGTGTCCGGGTCGACGATATGCCCATAATGAACCGTATGCGACTCCACCTTCGTTAACGCCGTTTTGCTGTGAAAAATCCGTTCGACCTCGGAAATCGAGTCCGGTCCGCTCACGCGGATGACGGCAATTCCCGCTTCCCCTACAGCCGTCGATATCGCTGCGATTGTATCCGTAAGCAAGGTTGTCACCTCTTTTTTCTATAATAAACGTTCATCCGTTTCTGTTAGCTCTATTGTTGCCATAACAAGACGTATCAAGACCTGCGACGCCTAGGCCCGGCGCTTCCCGGTGACCCCATTCAAGATTCAAAAAAAACAATGACTTCATAAGCTAAAGGTAAGCTCAATAAAGTCATTGTACAGGTCTCTCTTTACTTTATCGTAATGACTACGCGCCGGTTGGGCTCTTCCCCTTTACTGTAGGTCTTCACCTGCGGATGATCCTGCAGCTTGGAATGGATCACCTTCCGCTCCTGCGGGGACATCGGTTCAAGAACGACCTCTTTATGGGTCCGAATCACCCGTCCCGCCAACCGGTCGGCCAAATCCTCCAGCGTCTTCTTCCGGCGCTCCCGGAAGTTCTCGGCATCGAGCACAAGCCGCACGTAACTGCTTGACACCCGGTTCGCCACAATGTTGGCCAAATACTGCAAGGCGTCGAGGGTTTGTCCTCTTCTGCCGATGATCAGTCCCAAATCGGGACCGAAAATATGAAGTGTCGTAGCATCCCTCGCGTGCTGGATTTCAACGCTCACATCCAGCCCCATGCTCTTACCGACGTCAATGATAAACTCGGCAGCCGTTTCGTAAGGGTCTTTCTCTTCTTCCTCTATGGAAGCTTCGGGCTCATGTAAATCTAGTGGCAAAGGTTTCGCCGTCTCCACTGGTTCCGGTGCGGGCTCAGGCAGCAGTGTAAGTTCCACCTTTGCTTCCTTGACACCGATCAGTCCCAGGAATCCTTTTGACGGCTGCGATACGATTTGGACCGTGACCCGGTCGCGGCTTACCCCAAGCTGGGCCAGCCCTTGATTTACAGCATCTTCAACGGTTTTTCCTGAAGCGACGACTTTGCTCATTTAGATTTTTTTGCCCCCTTCTTCCCTTTGCTATTTCCTTTACCGCCTTTGTTGCTGCTGCCTTTGTTGCCAGACTTGGCATTTGCGCTTCCTCCAGCAGAAGAAACGGCGGCTACGTTCGCAGTCGTATTGTTGTTACGATACAGAAAGTAGTTCTGGATAATAGTGTACAGGTTACTGTAAATCCAGTACAGCGGCAGTGCGGATGGGAACTGGTAAGACATGAAGAAAATCAAAACCGGATACACCAGCATCATAAATTGCATGGCACCCTGCTGCGGGCTCGGGTTCATCTTCAACATCATGCGGGACTGCAGGAATGTCGTAGCAGCAGCCAGCAGCGGCAGGATGAACGTATGGTCCGGCTTACCCAATTGGAGCCACAGGAACGAGTGGTCACGAAGATGCGAGTTGTACACGATGGAATTATAGAGTGCGATAAAAACCGGCATTTGGATAATCAGCGGCAGACATCCCGCCATCGGATTAACCCTGTTCTCCTGAAACAGCTTCATCGTTTCCTGCTGCTGTTTCTCCGGCTGATCCTTATACTTCTCTTTTATCTTTGCAAGTTCAGGCTGAATCGCTTGCATCGCCTTGGAACTTCTAACCTGCTTAATGGACAACGGCAGAATAATCGTACGGACGATAATCACCATCACGAGGACGGCTAAACCGTAAGCTCCGCCAAACCAACCGGCGAAGGTATCTAATGCGAGCGAGAAATAATAAACGACGTTAGCCTGCCAAAAGCCGCCTTCCTTCATTTCTTCTGTAGTATGCGTCACAGTGTTGCCTGTTCCGCACCCAGCTAAAACAACCACTGCGAGCATCATCACAGCGATGAGGAGGATCCATTTCCTGCCTCGGCTAGTCTTAAGTAGCGACACTTCATAACCCCTCTCTTAACGCTTCCATTCACCGTAAATCATACCATAATTAATTGGACAAAGAAACCAGCATTCAACGCCCCGGCGGCTTCAGCAGCGACGCTTTCCGCAGCACGTGCAGAACGCTTTTTTCAAGGTCTTTATAGGACATTTCAACGGCACCTTTTCTTACAATAAATACAAGATCGACATGCTCGATCAGCTTGTCTTCATGGTGGCGCATAATCTCCTTGACCAGTCTTCGCATCCGGTTGCGTACAACGGCGTTACCGACTTTCTTGCTGACGGATATGCCGACGCGGAACTTCTCTACCTCTTTTTTGCGGAACCAATACACGACAAATTGGTAATTGGCAAATGACTTCCCATGCCTATATACGCGGCTGAAGTCAGCCCGGTTTCGTAAACGTAAACTTTTATGCACGAATATCCCCTGCTTGCTGCCCGCCATCCCGATGTACAGCGGCCTTTCCTTCAAAAATATCAGCATTCGAAATTTTGCTTCATATAATATATAGCGATATTCCACTTCCTAGTATGGTCATCCATTGTGCGATATAAACCACAATAAGAACCGTGAGCACTTCTCTGAGCACAGCCCGTCCTCTTTCATTTCATTGGGATCGGGTCGTAACTACATCTTCTCCTCGGTGTAAAAGCCCGCTTCTCCCTCTTTTTCTTAAAAAATCTGTAGAAGTGAAACGAAAATCTCACTTTTGTACGCCGATAGACGTTTTCTTATGAAAAAAAGACCACCTCGGTGGTCTTCATGTACGAAATTTACGCGCTCAGTACTTTTCTGCCCTTCTGGCGACGAGCTGCCAGCACTTTGCGGCCGTTTTTCGTGCTCATTCTTTTCCGGAAACCATGCACCTTTTTGCGCTTGCTTACATTCGGTTTAAATGTCGGTCTCATGTATTGCACACCCCCTTACAGGATTTCATAACCTTTATGGTTAAATATTCATTTTCATTCAACACAGAAAATGCCTTTATACATTTAATCATGAACAGGCCCAAAAGTCAACTCAAACCTGCTCCCCCACTTTCCGGAATTTGAATCCCTGCGATCGCTCTTCTCCCTCTTTTTACTGCTTCCCTCTCTCACTTCTCGAATCTATCTGAATCTGGAACGCCAGCTTCACCGCTTCATCCTCATTTTCAGCAGCAGCTTCATTAAACGCTCCCTCTCTCTTCACCCTCGGTTCTGTGGACACCTTCTCCTGGCATTCACTTCATTCGATGTCATTTAGCTAAAACCACATCATCTCATTTTAAAATCCAGCCATCCAAGTTTTCCACAGCCCCCGGCCCAACAAACCTGAAAAATCCACAATTCGGATTTATCCACTTGTTCACATCGTTCGCAATAAATTTCTAAGATCCGGCATAACCTGTGCACAACTGATTTTTTATTTTGGGGGATGCTGTCGAAAATTAAACACGTTATAAACAATATATAGTGGTGTGAATAAAAATTATACACAACTTATTGAATTTGTGGATAATTTCAGCCATTTCATTGATAAACGGGCGTTCTTTTGCTATGATTATATTGTTTTTGGATGTGAATATGTGATTTCACCCCATATATTATCAACAAGCTGTGGATAAACTTGTGAACAATTTCAATTTGTCCACTTTTTTTATTTTCCCCCGTTTTTGAAACTGGGGATATATTCTGCACCATTCATCTTTTTTCGACATTTCCACTCATGGCTCGATCCCAGCCACATTTGGAAGATTTAAAGGAGTGACAGTCTGTGGACAGCCATACTTCCGAATTATGGCAGCAAATCCTATCCATTATTCATACCAAGCTCAGCAAGCCGAGTTTTGACACCTGGTTTAAAGCAACCAAAGCGATACAAATGAGCGAGCATTCCATCGTAATTTCCGCTCCAACCACATTTGCTGTCGAATGGCTGGAAAGCCGCTACACAAAACTCGTTAGCTCCACCATCTATGAAGTGTTGGGGAAGCAGGTTGACGTGAAATTCGTCATCGAAGAGAACAAGCCTGCCGAACTTACCCCACAGCAGCCCGCGCCCATGCCTCAGGCGACCCCTGACGAGGCTCTAACCCATATGCTTAACCCGAAATATACATTTGACACATTCGTCATCGGTTCGGGCAACCGGTTTGCTCACGCGGCCTCTTTGGCTGTCGCGGAAGCGCCGGCGAAGGCGTACAACCCTTTGTTTTTGTATGGAGGGGTAGGGCTTGGCAAAACCCACTTGATGCATGCGATCGGACACTACATTCTGGAGCACAATCCCGCCAGCCGGGTCGTATATATCTCTTCCGAGAAATTTACGAATGAATTCATCAACTCCATCCGTGACAACCGGGCCGAGAGTTTCCGCAACAAGTATCGGAACGTCGATATTTTGCTGATTGACGATATTCAGTTTCTGGCAGGCAAGGAGTCGACACAGGAGGAATTTTTCCATACATTCAACGCCCTGCATGAGGAACAGAAGCAGATCATCATCTCAAGCGACCGGCCGCCCAAGGAAATACCGACGCTGGAGGATCGGCTGCGCTCGCGCTTTGAATGGGGGCTGATTACGGATATCCAGCCGCCGGACCTGGAGACGCGGATCGCGATCCTGCGGAAGAAGGCAAAGGCGGAGAATCTCGATATTCCGAATGAAGCGATGATGTATATCGCCAATCAGATCGACACGAACATCAGGGAGCTGGAAGGGGCGCTGATTCGCGTCGTCGCCTATTCATCGCTGACCAATCAGGATGTGACTACGCATCTGGCTGCCGAAGCTCTGAAGGATATCATCCCGTCCAGCAGACCGAAGATGATCACCATTCAGGACATTCAGCAGAAGGTCGGGGAGTACTACAACCTGAAGCTTGAGGATTTCAAAGCGCGGAAACGGACTAAGGCCGTCGCTTTTCCAAGACAGATCGCCATGTACTTGTCCAGGGAACTGACGGATTTCTCGCTGCCCAAAATTGGCGAGGCCTTCGGGGGAAGAGACCATACGACCGTCATCCATGCCCACGAGAAAATATCCCAGTCTCTGAAAGAGGACCAGGATCTGTTCAAAGTCATCAATAACATCACGGAAAAAATCAAAAATCCAACCTGAACAAGTTCAAAGCCTATGCACAATCTATACACATGTGAATAGGCTTGATTTTATTGAGGTTTTTGAACTTATCCACAAATTCAGGGCGCCTACTGCTATTACTATATTATTTAAATAAAATAATATTCATAAATAGGCTGCACGCAGCCGGCATACCGGAGTAGTCTTGCAATCCGAATTTCCTGCTAGGAGTGAAACTATGAAAATCAGCATCCTTAAAAACGTTCTTAACGAATCCATCCAGCACGTATCCAAGGCGATATCGAGCCGAACCACCATTCCGATCTTGTCCGGCATCAAGCTGGACGTGAATCATTCGGGAGTTACTCTCACAGCGAGCGACACCGATATTTCCATTCAGTCCTTTATTCCGGTGGAGGATAGCGAACGCACCATCGTTACGGTCGAACAACCGGGCAGCGTCGTGCTGCCGGCCAAATTCTTCGTGGAAATTATCAAGAAGCTGCCTTCTCAGGAAATTCAAATGGAGGTCAAAGACCAGTTCCAAACCTTTATTTCCTCGGGAGCCACCGAAATTCAGATGGTCGGACTGGATCCGGAAGAATTCCCGGTGCTGCCTGATATCGAGGGGAACCAAACGATTTCCCTGCCGGGAGCGCTGCTCAAAAACATGATCCGCCAAACCGGTTTTTCCATTTCCACGCATGAGACGACACCGATCCTGACGGGGGTTCTGTGGAACCTGGATCAAAACGAGCTGAAGTTTACCGCTACCGACCGGCATCGCCTGGCCACCCGCTCCGCTCATTTGGAAGGGGCCGACGAAGTGAAGTTTCATAATGTCGTTATTGCCGGTAAGACGCTGAACGAGCTGAGCAAAATCATTCCCGACCAGAATACGCTGGTCGATATCGTCGTGGCCGACAACCAGGTGCTGTTCAAGATCGACCGGGTCCTGTTCTATTCCCGCATCCTGGATGGCATTTATCCGGATACTTCTAGGATTATTCCGACAAACTACAAAACAGAACTGGTTTTGGACACAAAAAAATTAAGCGAGTCGATCGACCGCGCTTATTTGCTCTCCAGAGAGGAGAAGACGAATATCGTACGCCTGCAGACGATGGAGCATGGCGGTATCGAAATTTCTTCCAGCTCATCGGAACTCGGTAAAGTGCGCGAAGAGCTGGACGTGATTGATTTTAAAGGGGAACCTCTGAAAATCTCGTTTAACTCGAAATATATGCTGGACGTGCTGAAAGTGGTGGAAAGCGAGCAGCTCAAAATTGCCTTTACCGGCATCATGAGCCCGATCATTCTGAAGCCGGTGGATGACAGCCAAAGCCTGTACGTTATTCTTCCGTACCGGACCACCAACTAAAGCAAAACTTGTCCACAGCGAAAGGATTCCTGATGAACAAAATAGTTATCCACAGTGAATATATTAAGCTTGATCAATTTCTGAAGCTCGCCAACTGCGTATCCACAGGGGGAATGGCCAAAGCTCTGCTGGCGGAGAACATGGTAACCGTAAACGGGGAGCCGGAAGACCGCCGGGGGCGGAAGCTGTATCCGGGCGATCAGGTCAAAGTGACGGACTGCGGCGAATTTGTGGTAGCACAAGAGGCATAAAGTGCCCCCAGGCCGCTGCTGTCGGCGGCGGCCGGCGAAGATGGGGAGGATAAGGCGTGTTTGTTAAAAATATCAGTCTGCAGCATTATCGCAACTACGAGAAGCTGCAGCTGGATTCTTTTGGAGACGTAAATCTGCTGATCGGACAAAATGCCCAAGGCAAAACCAATTTGCTGGAGGCTATTTTTGTGTTGGCATTAACCAAAAGTCACCGGACCTCAAAAGATCGGGAGCTGATTTCGTTTGAAGGAGGAAGCGCGCATCTGTCCGCGGTTGTGGATAAGAAGTACGGTCCGCTTACCCTCGATTTGACGATGTCCCCACAGGGGAAGAAGGCGAAGATTAACGGACTCGAGCAGCGGAAGCTGAGCGATTTTATCGGTGCGCTGAACGTGGTGATGTTTGCCCCGGAAGATTTGGAAATTGTGAAAGGCACACCGGGCATCCGCCGGCGGTTCCTTGATATGGAGATCGGCCAGGTCCAACCGGGATATCTCTATCATTTGCAGCAGTACCAGAAAGTTCTTAACCAGCGGAACAACCTGTTGAAACAGATGTGGGGGAAAGACAGCGTGAAGCCGGGCATGCTGGAAATCTGGGATCAGCAGCTCGTAGAGCACGGTGTTAAAATCATCAAAAAGAGGAAACAATTCATAATAAAGCTGCAGAAGTGGGCGGAAACGATCCACCAAGGCATCACAAGCGGCGGAGAATCGCTGAAGCTTGTCTATCAGCCGTCGTTTGGCGACGCCGAGGAGGAAGATGAAGCTTATCTTTTTGAACAATTTATGTTAAAGTTATCACAAGTGAAGGATCAAGAAGTGCGCCGCGGGATGACCCTTGCCGGGCCTCACCGCGACGACATGGCCTTTTTCATTAACGGCAAGGAAGTCCATACGTACGGTTCACAGGGACAGCAGAGAACGACCGCTCTGTCTCTTAAACTGGCTGAAATCGAACTGATCCAGGAGGAGATCGGAGAGTATCCGGTGCTCTTGCTGGATGATGTGCTGTCCGAGCTTGATCCTTACCGGCAAACGCAATTGATTGAGACTTTTCAGAGCAAGGTTCAAACCTTTATCACGGCGACGGGAATCGAAAGTTTGAATGCCGATAAACTGAAGAACGCGAACATCTATCATGTTCATGCGGGACAGGTCGACTCTTAAGGAATGGGGAATGGTTATGTATATCCATCTGGGCGGTGAAAAAATCATCCGTTCTGCGGAGCTGGTTGCGATCTTTGACATTTCGATCGAGAAATCCTCCAAAATATCAAAGCAGTTTGTTAGCCATGCCCGGCAGGAAAAGAACGTGGAGTACATCGGCGAAGAGGAAGCCAAATCCATCGTCGTGACGAAGAGCACCGTCTATTACTCTCCAATTTCCTCATCCACGCTTAAGAAGCGGGCGAATGTCTTCTTCGCCAACGCTTAGGACACTGTGAACGCAGGTACACTCCAATCAGCAAACGTAGAATATATAGAAGTAGGTGACAGGCATGTCTATGAATCAACCGCAATATGATGAGAGTCAGATTCAGGTTCTGGAGGGTCTGGAAGCCGTCCGCAAACGGCCGGGCATGTATATCGGATCGACCAGCGTCAAAGGACTCCATCACCTGGTCTGGGAAGTGGTGGACAACAGTATCGACGAGGCGATGGCGGGCGTATGCGACCATATCGAAGTCATTGTCCACAAGGATAACAGCATCACGGTTGTCGACAACGGGCGCGGTATTCCGGTTGGTGAGAACGAGAAATTGAAAAAGTCGACCCTTGAGGTCGTCATGACCGTGCTTCATGCCGGTGGTAAGTTCGGCGGCGGGGGATATAAGGTATCCGGCGGCTTGCACGGCGTGGGCGTATCGGTTGTTAACGCATTGTCCACCAAAGTCGTTGTCCAAGTTAGGCTGAATGGGCATATTTATCAGCAGGAATACCGGCGCGGGGTGCCCCAGTATGATGTCAAAGTCATCGGGGATACCGACGAGCACGGTACGACCGTTACCTTTCTGCCGGATCCGGAAATTTTCACGGAGACTACGGAATACGACTATAATACTCTCTTGACGCGGATTCGCGAGCTGGCCTTTTTGAACAAAGGCATTGCTTTGACGCTGACGGATGAGCGTACGGGAGCTTCCAACTACTTCAAGTACGAGGGCGGTATTATCGAATACGTCAAGTTCCTGAATGAGAAAAAGGAAGTTCTTCATGAAGAGCCGATCTATGTAGAGGGCTCACGGGACAACATTCAAGCAGAGATCGCGCTGCAGTACAACGAGAGCTACACCGAGAACATTTATTCTTTTGCGAACAATATCAATACGCATGAGGGTGGAACCCACGAATCCGGCTTCAAGAGCGCCTTGACCCGGATTATTAACGAATATTGCCGCAAGAGCGGCCTCGTCAAAGACGGCTCCAATCTGTCCGGCGACGATGTGCGCGAGGGCCTGACAGCCATTATTTCGGTCAAAATTCCGGAGCCGCAGTTCGAAGGCCAGACGAAAACCAAACTCGGCAACAGTGAAGTCCGCGGCATCGTGGAATCGCTCTTCTCCGAGAAGCTGTCCGAGTTCCTGGAAGAGAATCCTGCCGTATCCCGGCGGATCTTGGAAAAGGCGCTGCAGGCATCCCGTGCGCGCGAAGCTGCACGTAAAGCCCGTGAATTGACGCGACGCAAGAGTGCGCTTGAAGTCAGCGCCCTTCCCGGCAAGCTGGCGGACTGCTCCTCGAAGGATGCGTCCATTTGCGAGCTGTACATCGTCGAAGGGGACTCTGCGGGCGGATCCGCCAAGCAGGGACGCGACCGGCATTTCCAGGCGATTTTGCCGATCCGCGGTAAAATCCTGAACGTTGAGAAGGCGCGTCTCGACCGCATTTTGTCTAATTTGGAGATCCGGGCGATCGTAACAGCGATGGGTACGGGCATTGGCGACGAAGACTTCGACCTCAGCAAAGCCCGGTATCACAAGCTCATTATCATGACCGACGCCGATGTCGACGGCGCGCACATTCGCACGCTGCTGCTGACGTTCTTCTACCGGTACATGCGCCAGCTGCTGGAAGCGGGATACGTATACATCGCGCAGCCGCCGCTCTTCAAAATTGAGCGCAACAAGACGGTCCGTTATGCCGGTTCCGAGAAGGAGCGCGATGAAATCATCGCTGAGTTCGGAGAGGGAGCCAAAGTTAATATCCAGCGGTATAAAGGTCTGGGAGAGATGAATCCGGAACAGCTGTGGGAGACAACCATGGATCCGGAGAGCCGCACCATGCTGCAGGTGACGATTGAAGACGCCATGCAGGCAGACCTTATTTTCGACACCCTAATGGGTGACAGCGTTGAACCGCGGCGTGATTTTATTCACGAACACGCAAAAACAGTTAAAAATCTGGACATTTAAGCTTTGAAACCCACCTTAACTTGTTGGTGAGTCCAGTCCTAGATGATATAGACAGACAAAACAAGAGAAGTTTCCGGAACCGGAGCTTCTCTTGTTTTTGTTAATAGCTGCCTCTCCTTTTACTTTTGCCGGGGAGCCTTCCGTAGTTGATCGCATACCGTTCTATGCGGCGGTAGATGCTTTTATCCTTGAAGAACTTTTTAAACGGAAAGATGGCCGGGAGCGTATTCACTTCAAGGATCCAAGGATTGAGTTGTTCGTCGATGGCTACATCAAGACCGATTTCCTTAATGCGGGGGAATTGGGTCTGCAGCTGCTGTGCAGTGGCTACACCCAGCTCTAACAGCTTTCGTTCCAATAGCGGGGATTCTTCAGGGCTTACGTTCCCTTCGAGCAGCTCGTTCAGCAGGCGTACGGAACCTCCGCCATGGTAATTCGTGATGATCATGTTCTTAGCGGCCACCCGGCCGATGATGCCAGTGGTTTCCCAATGGCGGTACGGCGTTTTTTGGGTCAGAATTCTCAGATCAAACTGGCGCTCCTCGTACTTCAAAGTCACGATCCCCTGCTGAATAATATAAAATTTTCCTCTTGTGTGCCTGAGTATGGCCAGATGCAGCGCATCGAGGTTCGGGTACGTCTCGGAGCGTGTGCCGTAGCGCAAAGTATATTCCACTCCAGTGTGGGGAGAGCCCTCGGGGGGCTGCTCGCCAGCTGGAGCGTCAGGTTCACCGTTCCGCTGTACGTTCATGACCCCGTTGCCGTATGTGCCGCGGTCCGGCTTAATGTATACAAGAGGTGTGTTTTCAAGCATATTACCCAGCGTGGTGCGTGTATATTTTTGCGTTAAGGGAATGTAAGGAGATACCTGTGGACTCTGTAAAAGGACCTGGGTTTTCGCCCATTTGCTTGCAACACGTTGAATCGCCAAGAAATATCATCCTTTCTACGTGATTGGCCTTGTTATGTGCTTGTCGGCCGGAGCTTCTTCTCCGCGGTTCACAGGCGTAAAACATAGGACAAGCAAGCAAAACAATGGTATAATATAAAGATGTGGTGTTTTGTTTGCTCAAAACAGCACTAGGCGTCCCTATTGCCCTACCAGTATATGTGGAAAAGGCACAGAAGGCCGGGCGAATCCCTAGAGAAACGGAACTTGGGCAGCTGCGGAGCCGGCGGCGCTCAAACGTTTAATTGTGCTCTTTTTGTGAAAGTAATATAATAAAGGTTGGTGGGTTTGCGGATTCTCGTCCGTTGATTTCACCTTTTCGGCCCTGCGGTTATGCGTTTTTCGGTTCGCTTGGGCAAGATGGAATTGAACTTTTACAGGCTTTGCATAAGCCTGAAAGTTATGGGAGATTTTGCGGAAGTACGGGCGCTGGGCCCAGCCTGCAAAGACTGTACGTCGATAGACGTTTTTCCTCATATATTGATTTTTTATTTGCTGTACTAAATGAATCGTCTGAAAAGACATGTTAGTGGTTTGATAGAAATTGGAGGAGGTCCACCATGGCGGAAGAAAGAGGCTCGCAAATCAAAGATCGGGACATACGCGACGAAATGCGCGAATCCTTTATGGATTATGCGATGAGCGTCATTGTTTCCCGGGCTTTGCCGGATGTGCGGGACGGGATGAAGCCGGTTCACCGGCGTATCCTGTACGCGATGTCGGAGCTCGGTATGTATCCGGATAAACCATTTAAGAAATCGGCGAGAATCGTGGGTGAGGTCATCGGTAAGTATCACCCGCATGGTGACTCGGCTGTATACGAGTCCATGGTTCGTATGGCACAGGATTTTTCGATGCGTTATATGCTTGTTGAAGGCCATGGAAACTTTGGATCCGTTGACGGTGACTTTGCCGCAGCCATGCGTTACACCGAAGCGCGTCTTTCCAAGATCGCCATCGAGATGCTGCGCGATATCAACAAAGAGACAATTGATTTTACCGAAAACTATGATGGCGAGGAACTGGAGCCGGTTGTGCTTCCTGCACGTTATCCGAACCTGCTGGTCAATGGGGTATCGGGAATCGCGGTCGGTATGGCCACCAATATTCCACCTCATAACTTGAGCGAAGTGATTGATGGCGTACAGGCGCTCATTAAGAACCCCGACATTACGTCACTGGAACTGATGGAATATATCAAGGGTCCTGACTTCCCTACCCGAGGCTTCATTTTAGGCCGGCAGGGAATCCGCCAGGCATATGAGACTGGCCGTGGATCCGTCACGATGCGGGCCAAAGCCGAGATTGAAGAAGTCAACAATAAAGCGCGCATCATTGTGACCGAGCTGCCTTATCAGGTCAATAAAGCGCGTTTGGTCGAGAAAATCGCTGAGCTCGTGCGCGAGAAGAGACTCGAGGGCATTACCGATCTGCGGGACGAATCCGACCGGACCGGTATGCGAATCGTTATCGAGCTGCGCCGTGATGTCAATCCGAGTGTCATGCTGAATAATCTGTACAAACATACGGCACTGCAATCCACGTTCGGCATCAACATGCTGGCGATCGTGAACAAGGAGCCGAAGGTTCTGACGCTGCGCGATGCGTTGTACTATTATTTGCAGCACCAGATTGAAGTTATCCGCCGCCGGACCGAATATGATCTGAAAAAGGCGGAAGCCCGCGCTCATATTTTGGAAGGCTTGCGAATCGCACTTGACCATCTGGATGAAGTCATCTCGATTATTCGTTCTTCTCAGACGACGGAAATTGCCCGTGACCGTTTGATCGAGCGATTCAGCCTAAGCCTCGAGCAAACCCAGGCCATTCTGGAAATGAGACTCCAGCGCCTGACCGGTTTGGAGCGTGAGAAAATCGAGGGCGAGTACCAGGAGCTTATGGTGAAGATTGCCGAGTACCGTGAAATTCTCGCGAATGAAGAGCTCGTTCTGGACATTATTATGAATGAGCTTCAAGAAATCAAGGAGCGCTTCGGCGACGAGCGCCGCACCGAAATTACCGTTGGTGAAGAGAGCATTCTGGATGAAGACCTGATTCCGCGTGAAGAAGTGGTTATCACGATCACGCATACGGGATACATCAAACGTCTGCCTGCCAATACCTATCGCAGCCAGAAACGCGGCGGACGCGGGGTGACAGGGCTTGATATGAAGGATGAGGACTTTGTCGAGCATCTCTTCGTTACCAACTCGCATAATTACCTGATGTTCTTCACGGATCGGGGTAAGGTGTACCGCCTGAAAGCGTACGAAATTCCTGAACTCGGCCGTACCGCCCGGGGAACGGCGATTATTAACCTCATTCAGATCGAACAGGGAGAGACGATCAATGCCGTGATTCCGGTCTCTGAGTTTGAGGATGACAAATACCTGTTCTTCGTTACCCGCAGCGGGGTTGTGAAGAAGACGCCTCTCGAAGATTACGTGAATATCCGCAAAGGCGGCTTGATCGCGATCAACTTGCGCGAAGACGACTGCTTGATTGAAGTCAAGCTGACGGATGGTAAGCAGGAAATGATAATGGGTACAGCCCACGGCATGTCCATCCGCTTCTCTGAGCATGATGTACGGTCGATGGGGCGCGGAGCGACAGGGGTTAAAGGGATTACCCTGGATGAAGGCGACTCGGTGATCGGCATGGACGTCATCGATAAAGAGCTGGATGTCCTGATCGTAACGTCCAAGGGATACGGCAAGCGTACCCCTGCCAGCGATTACCGTTCGCAAACGCGTGGCGGTAAGGGGATTAAAACCATCAACGTCACGGACAAGAACGGACCGGTGGTTGGGCTGAAGGTCGTGAAGTCCGAGGAAGACCTGATGATCATTACCACCAGCGGCACGTTGATCCGGACCAGCATGGAGGGAATCTCCACGATGGGACGCTACACACAGGGCGTGAAGCTGATTAACATCCGTGAGGATGATTCTGTAGCGACCGTATGCCGCGTAGATAAGAGCGACGATCCGGACGATGAAGACGTAGTCTTGATCGAAGGGCAAGAGGTCGGCAACGGATCGGAAGAAGGCGCGGAGCCTGACGACACCGGAGCACCTGCACCTGAAATGACGGATGCTTCGAATGAGGCACCGGACGAAGAATAATTCCGTCAATACGACAAAAGCTAGGAGCATGAGTCTGATTCTATCAGATTCATGCTTTTTTTCTTGGCTTCATATGGCAAGCAGGCAATTGTACAGCGTTCTTATCCGTAATATAATTGGTGTATATTACCACCATATGAGTCGGAAATGAGTGAATGGATCAATGGCCAGCGTATCGATTACAGAAATCAAACCCGGTTTAAAATTATCCAAGGATGTTCACACGCCATTGGGCGGATTGCTGCTTCAGAAGGGAACCGTACTGCTGCCGAGAGACCTGGAAATCCTTCGTGCATTTATGGTACAGTCGGTTGACGTTGACAACGGAGAGCAGGAAACGAAGAGTTCCGCTGACAGCAGAGCGGCGATACCGCAGCGGAGCGTCCCTTCAGTTCAGGCCCGAAAAGACTCAGTAACAACCGTCCAACGCTCCAGTTTTCTAGAGGAATATGACAGAATGATTCAGCTGGTAAAAAGCACATACCCTTCCGTCATTGCGGCAGAGATCCCGATTTTTGAACTCAGGGGCCAGTTGGAGGCCCTTATTTCACAGATTAAGGACTATAATTTATTAACCTTTTCGCCAAGAAGCATGAGCGAGTATGACTATATTTATCACCACGCGGTCCTTTGTGCGTTGTCATCCTATCAGCTGGCCAAATGGATCGGGTTACAGCAGAAGGATTGGATGCAGGCTGCTTTTGCAGGGTTATTCCATGATATCGGTAACTTCAAAATCGATCCGGCCGTATTGTACAAGCCACAGCCTCTTACCGCAGAGGAAGTTGGAGAGATGAAGAGACATACCACCTACGGCTATCAACTGCTTAAAAATGTAACAGCCATTAATGAAGGCGTACGCTTGGCTGCTCTGCAGCATCATGAAAAGGTAGACGGGTCAGGGTATCCTCTCCGGCTGGATGGAGGTAAGATTCACATCTATGCGAAAATTGTTGGGATCGTAGATATATTCCACGCCATGACGCTGAATCGCATATACCAGAAAGCCCAATCTCCGTACCTGGTGCTGGAACAAATTCATGCAGAGGCTTTTGGTAAGCTGGATCCAGGCATCGTTCGCACATTGATCAGCAAAGTGACAGAATTTCATAACGGTACCGTTGTCCGATTAAGCAATGATCAGATTGGAGAAATCGTCTTCACGGACCGCAATCATCCGACACGGCCTATGGTCTCTGTCAACGGACAGATTATCAATCTGATACAGCAAAGACAATTATGTATCAACGAAATTATTTCTTCATAAATAGTTGACTTCATATTAAAGGCTGTGTTATATTATTTCTTGCCCTCTTAAAGCAGGAATGTTGATAACACAGCTTTTTAAAAGAAGTATAAAAAAAGCTTGCAAACTTGCTGAGAGCATGATATACTATAAAAGTTGCTGAGGCGATGAGCTTCCGGTAACGAAACGAAGTTTGATCTTTGAAAACTGAACAACGAGTGAGTATAAACGCGATGGTCTTATGACCGGAGCGATTGAGATTAAATCAATCTCGTCAGATTCAAAATGAGCTACAAACTTTCTTGGAGAGTTTGATCCTGGCTCAGGACGAACGCTGGCGGCGTGCCTAATACATGCAAGTCGAGCGGACTTGATGGAGAGCTTGCTCTCCTGATGGTTAGCGGCGGACGGGTGAGTAACACGTAGGCAACCTGCCTGCAAGACCGGGATAACCCACGGAAACGTGAGCTAATACCGGATATCTCATTTCCTCTCCTGAGGGAATGATGAAAGACGGAGCAATCTGTCACTTGCGGATGGGCCTGCGGCGCATTAGCTAGTTGGTGAGGTAACGGCTCACCAAGGCGACGATGCGTAGCCGACCTGAGAGGGTGAACGGCCACACTGGGACTGAGACACGGCCCAGACTCCTACGGGAGGCAGCAGTAGGGAATCTTCCGCAATGGGCGAAAGCCTGACGGAGCAACGCCGCGTGAGTGATGAAGGTTTTCGGATCGTAAAGCTCTGTTGCCAGGGAAGAACGTCCGATAGAGTAACTGCTATCGGAGTGACGGTACCTGAGAAGAAAGCCCCGGCTAACTACGTGCCAGCAGCCGCGGTAATACGTAGGGGGCAAGCGTTGTCCGGAATTATTGGGCGTAAAGCGCGCGCAGGCGGTCATTTAAGTCTGGTGTTTAAGGCCAAGGCTCAACCTTGGTTCGCACTGGAAACTGGGTGACTTGAGTGCAGAAGAGGAGAGTGGAATTCCACGTGTAGCGGTGAAATGCGTAGATATGTGGAGGAACACCAGTGGCGAAGGCGACTCTCTGGGCTGTAACTGACGCTGAGGCGCGAAAGCGTGGGGAGCAAACAGGATTAGATACCCTGGTAGTCCACGCCGTAAACGATGAATGCTAGGTGTTAGGGGTTTCGATACCCTTGGTGCCGAAGTTAACACATTAAGCATTCCGCCTGGGGAGTACGGTCGCAAGACTGAAACTCAAAGGAATTGACGGGGACCCGCACAAGCAGTGGAGTATGTGGTTTAATTCGAAGCAACGCGAAGAACCTTACCAGGTCTTGACATCCCTCTGACCGGTCTAGAGATAGACCTTTCCTTCGGGACAGAGGAGACAGGTGGTGCATGGTTGTCGTCAGCTCGTGTCGTGAGATGTTGGGTTAAGTCCCGCAACGAGCGCAACCCTTGATTTTAGTTGCCAGCACTTCGGGTGGGCACTCTAGAATGACTGCCGGTGACAAACCGGAGGAAGGCGGGGATGACGTCAAATCATCATGCCCCTTATGACCTGGGCTACACACGTACTACAATGGCCAGTACAACGGGAAGCGAAGCCGCGAGGTGGAGCCAATCCTATCAAAGCTGGTCTCAGTTCGGATTGCAGGCTGCAACTCGCCTGCATGAAGTCGGAATTGCTAGTAATCGCGGATCAGCATGCCGCGGTGAATACGTTCCCGGGTCTTGTACACACCGCCCGTCACACCACGAGAGTTTACAACACCCGAAGTCGGTGAGGTAACCGCAAGGAGCCAGCCGCCGAAGGTGGGGTAGATGATTGGGGTGAAGTCGTAACAAGGTAGCCGTATCGGAAGGTGCGGCTGGATCACCTCCTTTCTATGGAGAATCGCTTCCTGCGATGGAAGCATTCAAATACTAAATCTAGCCGGTCGGCTAGTTACTCACTCGTTGGTCAGTTTTGAGAGTTCAAACTCTCAATTTGATCCTTGAAAACTAGATAACGAAACGAATCTGCGTTTTAGAAATATCCTTTTAGCTGAACTTGTGTCACAACAAGTTAAGTTTTAAAAGTAGCATGGTTAAGCTACTAAGAGCACACGGAGGATGCCTAGGCGCTAGGAGCCGATGAAGGACGTGGCGAACAACGATACTGCCTCGGGGAGCTGTAAGCAAGCTTTGATCCGGGGATGTCCGAATGGGGAAACCCGGCTGATGTAATAGTCAGTCACTCATAACTGAATACATAGGTTATGGTGAGGCATACCAGGGGAACTGAAACATCTAAGTACCCTGAGGAAGAGAAAACAAGAGTGATTCCGTCAGTAGCGGCGAGCGAACGCGGAACAGCCTAAACCGGTCAGCTTGCTGGCCGGGGTTGTGGGACGTCTCACATGGAGTTACAAAGGAATTGGTTAGGCGAAGAGGTCTGGAAAGGCCCGGCATAGAAGGTAAAAGCCCTGTAGCCGAAAGTCAGTTCCCTCCGAGACGGATCCCGAGTAGTGCGGGGCACGTGAAACCCCGTATGAATCTGGCAGGACCATCTGCTAAGGCTAAATACTCCCTAGCGACCGATAGTGAAACAGTACCGTGAGGGAAAGGTGAAAAGCACCCCGGAAGGGGAGTGAAATAGAACCTGAAACCGTGTGCTTACAAGAAGTCAGAGCCCTGTTTATGGGTGATGGCGTGCCTTTTGTAGAATGAACCGGCGAGTTACGTTCCCGTGCAAGGTTAAGGTGAGAAGCCGGAGCCGCAGCGAAAGCGAGTCTGAATAGGGCGATTAAGTACGTGGACGTAGACCCGAAACCGTGTGATCTACCCCTGTCCAGGGTGAAGGTGCGGTAACACGCACTGGAGGCCCGAACCCACGAATGTTGAAAAATTCGGGGATGAGGTGGGGGTAGCGGAGAAATTCCAATCGAACTCGGAGATAGCTGGTTCTCCCCGAAATAGCTTTAGGGCTAGCCTCGGTGAATAGAGTCGTGGAGGTAGAGCACTGATTGGGTGCGGGGCCCGCAAGGGTTACCAAGCTCAGTCAAACTCCGAATGCCATTGACTTGTAACCGGGAGTCAGACAGTGAGTGCTAAGATCCATTGTCAAAAGGGAAACAGCCCAGACCATCAGCTAAGGTCCCCAAGTGTGTGTTAAGTGGGAAAGGATGTGGAGTTGCACAGACAACCAGGATGTTGGCTTAGAAGCAGCCACCATTGAAAGAGTGCGTAATAGCTCACTGGTCGAGTGACTCTGCGCCGAAAATGTAACGGGGCTAAACACACCACCGAAGCTATGGCTTGATGCTTTGCATCAGGGGTAGGGGAGCGTTGTATACAGCGTTGAAGGTATACCGTAAGGAGTGCTGGAGCGTATACAAGTGAGAATGCCGGTATGAGTAACGAAAAGATCAGTGAGAATCTGATCCGCCGAAAGCCCAAGGTTTCCTGAGGAAGGCTCGTCCGCTCAGGGTAAGTCGGGACCTAAGGTGAGGCCGACAGGCGTAATCGAAGGACAACAGGTTGAAATTCCTGTACCACCGTAAACCGTTATGAGTGATGGGGTGACGCAGGAGGGTAGTGACGCGAGCTGATGGATGCTCGTCCAAGCAGTGAGGCTGGTGTGTAGGCAAATCCGCACACTATTAAGGCTGGGCTGTGATGGGGAGGGAAAATTACAGTACCGAAGGTCATGATCTCACACTGCCAAGAAAAGCCTCTAACCAGGTGAAGGTGCCCGTACCGCAAACCGACACAGGTAGGCGAGAAGAGAATTCTAAGGCGCGCGGAAGAACTCTCGTTAAGGAACTCGGCAAAATGACCCCGTAACTTCGGGAGAAGGGGTGCCCCGGTAGTGTGAATAGCACGAGGGGGCCGCAGTGAAAAGGCCCAAGCGACTGTTTAGCAAAAACACAGGTCTGTGCGAAGCCGCAAGGCGAAGTATACGGGCTGACGCCTGCCCGGTGCTGGAAGGTTAAGGGGAGCGGTTAGGGGTTTACCCCGAAGCTGTGAACCGAAGCCCCAGTAAACGGCGGCCGTAACTATAACGGTCCTAAGGTAGCGAAATTCCTTGTCAGGTAAATTCTGACCCGCACGAATGGCGTAACGACTTGGGCGCTGTCTCAACGAGAGATCCGGTGAAATTTTAATACCTGTGAAGATGCAGGTTACCCGCGACAAGACGGAAAGACCCCATGGAGCTTTACTGCAGCTTGATATTGGATTTGGGTACGATCTGTACAGGATAGGTGGGAGCCTTTGAAACCTGAGCGCCAGCTTGGGTGGAGGCGCCGTTGGGATACCACCCTGATCGTATCTAGGTTCTAACCTGGTACCGTGATCCGGTATGGGGACAGTGTCAGGTGGGCAGTTTGACTGGGGCGGTCGCCTCCTAAAGAGTAACGGAGGCGCCCCAAGGTTCCCTCAGAATGGTTGGAAATCATTCGAAGAGTGCAAAGGCAGAAGGGAGCTTGACTGCGAGACCTACAAGTCGAGCAGGGACGAAAGTCGGGCTTAGTGATCCGGTGGTACCGCATGGAAGGGCCATCGCTCAACGGATAAAAGCTACCCTGGGGATAACAGGCTTATCTCCCCCAAGAGTCCACATCGACGGGGAGGTTTGGCACCTCGATGTCGGCTCATCGCATCCTGGGGCTGAAGTAGGTCCCAAGGGTTGGGCTGTTCGCCCATTAAAGCGGTACGCGAGCTGGGTTCAGAACGTCGTGAGACAGTTCGGTCCCTATCTGTCGTGGGCGTAGGAAATTTGAGAGGAGCTGTCCTTAGTACGAGAGGACCGGGATGGACGTACCGCTGGTGCACCAGTTGTTCCGCCAGGAGCATGGCTGGGTAGCTACGTACGGACGGGATAAGCGCTGAAAGCATCTAAGCGTGAAGCCCCCCTCAAGATGAGATTTCCCAGTATGTAAGACCCCTTGTAGACGACGAGGTAGATAGGTTGGAGGTGGAAGTGCAGCAATGCATGGAGCTGACCAATACTAATCGGTCGAGGGCTTATCCAAAAAAATATAAAACACAGATTCGTTTCGTATCTAGTTTTCAGGTGATCAAACACTTGAACGTTTGGTGGCGATAGCGGAGGGGTTCCACGCGTACCCATCCCGAACACGACCGTTAAGCCCTCCAGCGCCGATGGTACTTGGACCGAAGGGTCCTGGGAGAGTAGGACGTTGCCAAGCGAAGGACCACTGTTGATGAATATCAACGGTGGTTTTTTTGTTTTTAATTATGTGTATGAGAGAAAATGGGTTATGAAATACAGATCCTATCGTATTCATTAACAAGAAGGATTGAATTTTTTATTCATGGAATACATCCTGTAGGCTAGACGACATGATAAAATTGGCCGTTAGGGAAGTCTTGAGAACATAGGATTCGGGATGGACATGATATGGGTTTATGAATCTTTTGTCATTAGAAAAGATCGAGACACCGCAGCTGCCTATTCGCTATCATGCATAAGGTTTGTATACTCTCCAAACGAAGTAACATTTTTGTTACCGACAGGGCAGAAGTAGTCAGTATAATATGTATGTACATGTTTGGGGGTGCCTAAGAAAACTGAATAATTATTACTTTTGCGATATAAGGAGGACATACATGCTCAATAGACCGTGGCTGCATGCTCTTCTTGTGTTTGGAGTCGTCTGTTTGCTGCTTACCGGCTGTATGAAAAGCGAGCCCTCGTGGACATCCTTTGAAGGAGCTGCGAACGATAAAACCTTTCCGGTACCGAAGGAAGCGAACCGTACTGATCGGACATCCGGTAATTCTAAATTAGACTATGTACGCTATTCGATGAAAGGCCTCAAAGAAGATGAACAGATTCCGGAAGCTTACTTGAATAAGATTAAAGAGTGGGGCTGGAAGGAAAAAACGGAGGAGGCCGAAGGGAACTCGCACGTTTTTGAGAAGCAGAGCCGGGTAATTAACTTAACCATTCATAAAGATTATTTTACGGTGACCGTTTTAACTAAGGGTAAGGCGACAGTTGAAAGTGTGGATACCGATTTATAGTGACCTGCATCCAAGGATGCGGGTTTTTTAATTATGCGTGCAAGCCAAAGGCCCCTCTGTGTAAGAGGGGCCTCCAAGTTCATCATAATGATGACGAGTGGCTACTGCTGATAATAGGAGATGTCCTGTGCGTTCAGTTTAATCATGCCGTCTTTACGCAGCTTCAATAAACGAAGAAAAGCATAATATTGCGGAAGCAGGAACCAGAGATGCCAGAACAGCAAGGACAGTGTGAAGGGAACCGGTGACCAAAACATGATCACAGCCAGCAGGAGCAGGCCAAATCCAGTGATATAGATATAGACTCTCCGAAACAGGCGGTAGCTGATATGTTGATCGGTGATATACCCGAGCCATGGCAGCCGCAGCGAAAATTTCCATCGTTTACGAAACGGTGTTCCTGATAACAGCAGGACCGATCGGGAGATAACATAATGGATCCAGAGCATAACCGGTGCGGCGAGAACAAAATAGAAGCAGCTGGTCCAGGAAATGACGATCATGAATGAAATCAAAGCTATGTAGGGAAGAAGCAGATATAGGCGCACGAGCAGCCGGGAAACCGGTATTTTTTTGATTAATTTATAGTGGTAAAAGGTTGCGTTAACGTGATTCTCATCCGGCATGGAGAACGCTCCACCTCCTAGAGGTCTTTAATTCATATATCGGCTGATTGAAAGACTTTTTTTAAAATTCCTGTACAGACACTCGCGGGGATTGCGGGGAATATGTATGTAAGGAATCAAAGGGGGATATGAAACCACTATGAAAAGGTTTAAAATAATAGAAAATGAGTCATACTTGATAGTAATTAATGAAATAAGGTGGGATGGTTGATGGAAAATCAAACCGAACACGTCTGTATTATTTGCGGGCAAGTCAAAGAAGAAGGAATCACCATTATATCACAATTTATTTGCGAAGAGTGCGAATGTGAAATGGTGCATACAAATGCCGAAGACGCCAAATACCATTATTTTATCCATCAGATGAGACAAATCAATTTACAGACCAACGCGTAAGCAGGTATTTTGTACAGGGGGACAGCGGGAAGCTGTCCCTTTTTTGCATAGAAAAAGGTTATAAGCACCTAAAAGCCGCGGTGACTCAGCCGCCCCTGGTTCGCAATAGAAACTGCTGATACATCTGGTCTGGCTACCACGAATGTACGTTGGTAGACGTTTCTTTTCAAGCGGTTGCGTAAATTGTGCATTTATCTAAGTAAATGCCCCACTATTTCTAGTGACTTTATACGGTGACCGTTAGCCGGATGATTCAATATGCGATAAAATAGGGTAGAGATTGAAACCGGAAGGGATTATGGCTGGGGATGAAAAAGCAACATGTGAACAAGGAACGTGCACCTATATACGAGATGATGCAGGAGATGAAAGATAAAGCCTATTCCTCATTTCATGTACCCGGACATAAAAAAGGACAGGCCTATACCGAATCCGGGGGAGCCGGATTTCTGCAGAATGTGCTGCAGGCGGATTTGACTGAAATCACAGGGACAGACGATCTACATCACCCGGAGGGCGTGATCCGGGAGGCGCAAGCGCTGGCGGCGGATTGTTTTGGAGCCGAGGAGAGCTTCTTCCTGGTTGGCGGGAGTACATCCGGAAATATAGCGCTGATTCTGACGGTCTGCAGCAAGCCGGGGGATCTGCTGATCGTCCAGCGGAATGTCCATAAATCGGTGATCCATGGACTGATGCTGGCGGGGGCGAAGGCGGTCTTTATCCAGCCGGAGCCCGATCCGGTCAGCGGACTGGCAGTAGCCCCGTCCGCAGCGACCGTCACCGCCGCCTTGGCCGCCTATCCGCAGGCCAAGGGCGTGTTGGTCACCATGCCGAACTATTACGGCATGGGCAGCGACTTGGCGCCGCTTGCGGAGGCGTGCCACCAGCACGGGGTACCGCTGCTGGTAGACGAGGCGCACGGCGCCCATTACGGGCAGCATCCGCGGCTGCCCGGAAGTGCCTTGGCCAGCGGAGCAGACGGCGTCGTACAGTCGACGCACAAAATGCTGGCCGCGCTCACCATGGGAGCCATGCTGCACGTCCAAGGGCCGCGGATCGACCGCGGCCTGCTCCGCCAGCGGCTCGCCATGGTGCAGAGCTCGAGCCCATCGTACCCGATTATGGGCTCGCTGGACCTGGCCCGGCGCCTGCTGCATGTGCAGGGCGCCGGCGCCTTCACGGCGGGGCTCGCCGCCGTGGACGCCCTGGTGCGCGGCCTGGCGGAGCTGCCGCGCTTCAAGCTGCTGCACCCGCAGGGGCAGCAGCCCCAAGACGCCGCCGGCGCCGCATCGGCGGGCAGCACTGCGCAGGCGGCCATCCGCCCTCCGGCAGCCGCATACACCACGCAGGACCCCTTCAAGGTCGTCATGTATGACGACACCGGCGTCCTGAGCGGATATGAGCTGCAGGAGCGGCTTGAGGCGTATGGCTGCGTACCGGAGATGAGCGATGACCGATACGTGGTCTTGGTATATAGCTTGGGGTCCACCGAGGAAGACACCCGTCACCTTCTGGATGCCCTCCGGCATATAACTGTAGAGAAGGCGGACGCCCAGAACTCAGCAGATGCCTCACCGGCAGCTGAAAGCCGCCATTCCGTTCAGACGGAGGCGGAAAAAGATTCAAGTCTAACGGGAGCGTCCAGCCTGCCCAAGACGCAAGGCAGCCCTGCCGAATTTTCCACGTGGAACATTTTAGCCCAGGCCACCGTCTCAGAGCCTATTCCATTCGGCCTGCAGCCCATACCTGCTGAAGATACCGAAACGGTCTCTCTTCGGGAGTGCGCGGACAGAACCGCCGCAGAAATGATTATTCCGTATCCTCCGGGAATCCCGTTACTGTATCCGGGAGAGCGGATCACCGAGGATACGGCAGCAAGGCTTCGCGTCCTGTCCAATGCGGGAGCGAAGTGCCAGGGGGCGGCAGATCCGAATCTACGAACGATTATTGTATATAAGAAAAACAGAAAGCAGGGAAGCCATTTATGACTGGTCCAGGAGCATTTATTACGCTGGAAGGAGGCGAAGGGTCCGGGAAGACAACCGTGATCGGAAAAATTGGTGAATATTTTAACCGGCTCGCCATCCCCTATATGATGACCCGAGAGCCGGGAGGCATTGAAATTGCCGAGAAAATTCGGGAAATTATATTGAATCCGTCCCATACGGCCATGGATGCCCGAACCGAAGCGCTTCTGTATGCTGCTTCAAGAAGACAGCACCTTGCTGAAAAGGTGGAGCCTGCCCTGGAGAAAGGCCTCACGGTGATCTGCGACCGATTCGTCGACAGCAGCCTGGTTTATCAAGGATATGCCCGCGGACTTGGCATGGATGAAGTGTGGGCCATTAATCAATTCGCCATTCATGACCGGATGCCGGATCTCACCTTTTATTTAGATATCGAGCCGGAGACCGGACTGCAGCGGATTGCGGCAAATCAGGGACGCGAGGTCAACCGCCTGGATCTTGAAGGTTTATCTTTTCATCAGAAGGTACGGGAAGGTTATCATATCATCGCATCCCGTTATCCGGAGCGCATCGTCGTCATTGATGCTTCCAAAGAGCAGTCTGCCGTGGAACAGGATATCATCCGTGTGCTTCAGGAGCGATTTTAAAGGATTTTTGAGGATCTTTGTCAAATAAGTACAGTAGCAGCCTGCAGCTATATAGAATGAACTAAATTAATGATGCAAATGTGGACATCAATGTTAGTTTATTAGATTATTACATCTTACTTTGGTTCAATCTATATGGATGGGCAGGTCTAAATAAGCGAGGAGGGAATGCAAGATGAAACTGATCGTTGCGATTGTACAGGATAAGGACAGCAACCGTTTGTCGGCAGGTCTGGTCAAGGCGAACTTCCGGGCGACGAAACTGGCGAGTACCGGCGGGTTCTTGCGGGCAGGTAACACCACATTTATGATCGGGGTGGATGACAGCCAGGTTGAAGCCGTGATGAACGTCATCCGCAGCAGCTGTAAGGTTCGGGAACAGCTCGTCACTCCCGTAACCCCGATGAGCGGTACGACCGATTCATATTTGCCGCTCCCCGTAGAGGTTCAAGTCGGCGGTGCTACCGTGTTCGTTCTGCCGGTTGACCGTTTCGAACATTTTTAAGGCAGGAGATATCCATTGAAGATTAATCCGGGGTTCAGACCCCTAAAGAGCGATTTGCAGATTAACGAGGGCAATGCGAAGCAGATTCAGCCCAAATCGTTTTCCGATATCATGCAGCAGCACGGCGAGAAGGTATCGCAGGAGGAGCTTGACCGCCGGTTTAAAGAGATTCAGATGCAGGGAGACCGCCTTGCTAGATCGATGACGATCCGCGAGTTGAAGGCCTACCGTATGCTGGTCAAACGGTTTCTGGAGGATACGGTCCGCCGTGGAGTCCGGATGAAGGAAGCTCGTGGCTGGGACCGCAGAGGCCGGGGCAAGCGCTACAATCTGATTGATGAAATCGACTCGGCCCTTTTGGGGCTGGCCGATGATATGCTGGAGAGCGAACAGGGGAAAATCGAGCTGCTGCAGCGGATTGGGGAAATCCGCGGTATGCTGATCAATTTGATGTTCTGACAGATTAGAAGAAATAGGAATAGGTAAAGCCCATCGTACATGATAAACTATAGGTATAGATAGAATGCCGTATTGTAACATCGATGCGCCGGCCAGGCGATCCGTCTTCCGGTCCATCGATATTGGGAAGAGAGGAAATATGTCTTTTGCAGATATTGCGGGTCAGGATGCGGCAAAGCAAATGCTGCAAAACGCCCTTCGCCGAAACTCCGTCAGCCATGCTTATATATTCAGCGGTCAAGCGGGGAGCGGGCAGATGAAGACGGCCCGGACGTTTGCCCAAGCACTCTTCTGTACTACGCTTGAGGACGACGCCTGCGGACAATGCCTCGAATGCCGCAAAGTGGAACACGGCAATCACCCCGATCTTCATCTCCTTGCTCCGGATGGATCGTCTATCAAAATCGACCAGATCCGCGACTTACAGCGGGTCTTTTCCTATCGCTCGGAATCAAAGAATCCGAAGGTATATATTATCGACCAGGCTGATACGATGACCGTGCAGGCGGCCAACAGCCTGCTGAAGTTTCTTGAGGAGCCGCCCATTCCGGCCGTGGCGATTTTGATTACGGAGAATGGACAGGCTCTGCTCCCAACGATTCAGTCGCGCGCGCAGCTGGTGCCTTTTACCCCGCTCAGCCCCGGGTTGATGCTGCAGACGCTGGTGGATGAAGGATACCCTTCACCGCTTGCCAGATGCGCCGTTCACCTATCGTCGGGACTGGACGGATGCCGCGAGCTGATGGAGCAGAATTGGTTTGCAGAAATTAGAAACGTAGTGTTACAATTAGGGAAGGAAGCTCTAGGCCGCGGCAGCTCCGCTCTGGTGACCGCAGGGCAGAAGGTGTTCAAAGCCGGGTTATCCGATCACTTGGATACACTGCTTAATTTGTTTCATTTGTGGTTCAAAGATATGCTTCACGTTCAGTACGGTAAGCACGAAAGTATCGTTTTCATAGATCAGTTGGACTTTTTGTCTACACATGCTTTAACCCGCAGCACGGCACAATGGGTCTCCTATATGGATTTAGCCGCAGAATGCAGGAAAAAATTGCGCTACAATGTGAATAGCCAACTCTGTCTTGAACAGTTTTTAATCGGTTTGGAAGGATAGCTTCAAGGCTAGCCAATGGTCTCTGGCATATAAGGGGGTTAGTTTTTGTACAGTGTAGTGGGTGTCCGTTTTAAAAAGGCGGGCAAAATTTATTATTTCGATCCGCTCGATTTCCCGATTGAGAAGGATAACAGCGTTATCGTCGAAACGGCGCGCGGTATCGAATACGGCAAGGTTGTCGTTGGAAAAAAAGAGGTGCAGGAATCCGATGTGGTCCTCCCGCTGAAGAAGGTCATCCGGATCGCCGGTGATTCTGACGCACGGGTTGTGGAAGAGAACAAGCAGGCCGCCAAGGATGCTTTTGCCACCTGTTTAAATAAAATCCGCGATCACGGCCTCAAGATGAAGCTGGTGGATGTGGAATTTACGTTTGACCGAAATAAAATTATATTTTATTTTACGGCTGAGGGAAGAGTGGATTTTCGCGAGCTCGTCAAGGATCTGGCCGGTATTTTCCGGACGCGGATCGAGCTTAGACAAATTGGTGTGCGTGACGAAGCCAAGATGCTGGGCGGTATCGGCCCATGCGGTCGCATCCTTTGCTGTTCGTCCTGGCTCGGCGATTTCGAGCCTGTATCCATCAAGATGGCTAAAGACCAGAGCTTGTCGCTGAATCCGACCAAAATTTCCGGCTTGTGCGGAAGACTCATGTGCTGTCTGAAATATGAGCATGATAATTATGAAAGTGTGAAGGAAGAGCTGCCATCAGTAGGCAAAATCGTCATCACATCGTTGGGAGAAGGCAAAGTGGTCGGTATCAATGCCGGCAGCCGAAGCGTCCATGTCCAGCTGTTTGAAATCAGCAAGGTCAAGGAACTGCCATTGGATGATGTTGTCATCAAGTAAACCGTAGAGGTTACTTTCGGGGTGGAAACTTGGAAAAGAAAAATATTTTTGCACACATTCAAGAGATGGAAACACAAATGGAGCAGGTTCACAGTGATCTGGGTGAAATGAAGCTTCTCATCAAAGAGCTGCTGGAGGAAAACAACCGCCTGAGCCTGGAGAATGAGCAGCTGCGCAAAATATTAAAAGGAGCCATACCGGAGGAAGGATCCCCGCTGCCACAACCGGCCCATGCCACAGCAGAGCAGGAGCATGAGATCGAGGACGTGGTGGGGGAAGGATACGACAACCTCGCGAGGCTGTATCACGAAGGTTTCCATATATGCAACGTCTATTATGGACATTTGCGCACAGAAGGCGATTGCCTTTTCTGCCTGTCTTTTCTGAATAAATGAAGCCGTAGGATAACTCCCTACGGTTTTTTTTCAATGTTTTTATGGTTTACAATGGTTTTATGTAAAGTACCAAGGAAGGTTACCCTATGCTGCAGAGAAGGAAAATGAAGAATGAAAATTGATAAATCACAGGTAAGCCTGCGGCCGACGGAACGTCTCGACGATCTGCTGACGCATGATTTGCATATTATCCAAAGCGACGAAGTGTTCAGCTTTTCCATGGATGCGGTACTTCTGGCACGCTTCGCGGGAATTCCGGCCAAGGGGAGAGTGCTCGACCTGTGTACGGGCAACGGTGTCATTCCGATGCTGCTCACCACCCGTACTGCGGCGGCCATCGAAGGTATTGAAATTCAGCCCCGTCTGGCGGACATGGCCCGGCGGAGCGTGGAGCTGAACGGCTTGAATGACCGGGTTCTCATCCGCGAAGGCGATTTGCGGGAGCTGCACAAGGAGACCGGTCACGGCGTATATGACGCCATTACAGTCAATCCGCCCTATATGCCGCTGAACGGCAGCGATATCAAGCTGAATCCTCACCAGGCGATCGCCCGCCATGAAATCAGCTGCACCTTGGAAGAGGTTATTCAGACCTGCTTCAGATTGGTCAAGCCCGGAGGGAAAGTCAGCATGGTTCATAAGCCGCAGCGGCTTGCAGACATTATATCGCTGATGCGGCAGCATCGGCTGGAGCCGAAACGGATTCGCTTTGTTCATCCGAGGGCCCACTTGGAGGCGAATATGGTGCTGGTCGAGGCGATGAGGGAAGGCAAGCCGGAGGTGCGGTTGCTGCCGCCGCTCATTGTATATAATGAGAATAACAGCTACTGCCCGGAAATTCTGGATATTTATTATGGAGCTAAAGAGGGAAAAGAATGAGTCTGAGCATACAAAGCAGTTTTCAGGAAAAAGAAGAGGGCGCGCCGGGTTCGTTATACCTGGTGGCCACGCCCATCGGCAATTTGGAGGACATGACGTTTCGGGCGGTAAAGACGCTAAAGGCCTGTGACATCATCGCCGCAGAGGATACAAGGCAGACGCGCAAGCTGCTCACCCATTTCGACATTTCCCCGTCGATGTTGTTCAGCTATCATGAGCATAATAAGGCGGCAAGCGGACCCGAATTAATACGCTATATAATAGAAGGAAAAAATTTGGCTCTTGTCAGCGATGCCGGTCTGCCGGCGATTTCCGACCCCGGGGCCGATCTCGTCCAGCTGGCGTTGGAACAAGGGATTTCCGTTATTCCGGTCCCGGGTGCCAATGCTGCATTATCCTCCCTGATCGTGTCGGGACTTCCGACCGAGCGCTTTACGTTTATCGGTTTTCTTCCCCGGGAACGCAAAGAGATTCAAGCGGTGCTGGAGCCGCTGCAGGCGGCATCCGGAACGCTGCTGTTTTACGAATCGCCTCATCGGGTAATGAAGACACTCAAGGCCATCCTTGAAATTCTCGGCAATCGGAGAATTGTGCTCGCCCGTGAGCTGACCAAGCGATATGAGGAGTTTGTCAGGGGAACCATTGAAGAATGCCTCGAGTATCTGGAGGAGCATGCTCCGATTGGCGAATACTGCCTCGTACTGGAAGGCGCAGATCCGAAGGAGGAGCAGAAGCAGCGGGATGCTTGGTGGCAGGAGCTGACGGTGGAAGAGCATGTGGAGCATTACGAAGGGGAAGGGTTGCCAAGGAAAGACGCCATGAAGAAGGCAGCCGCCGATCGTGGTGTTTCCAAAAGAGATGTGTATAACGCGCTATTGTAATAAATGCAGTGGTGAAGGAGCAATAGGTAGAAGAGAGTAATTTGGTGGGTAAACCACATTTTTGAAAAGACAGTCGCCTTTTATAGGGATGAAAGTTTTTCCGAGGTTAGGGAATTTGTGGCAAAATGGAAGCAGCCGGAGTTAGGATGCATCGTGCGGCTGCTTCTCTTCTCCTTGTAGCGGTCATCCCGCCGACAATCAAAAAAAATGCCTCCCACGGCCGGGTTCTAAGCCGAGGAGACACCAAGGAGATATGAAAAAGGTTAGAATTAACAATTTGAATTACTCTTATTATATACTAAAAATCTTAATTTGTCACAGGTGTTGGGATTTCTGATATGCAATCGTGACAAACAATTTTTCCTTTGAAGTAAGTAACATTCTCGGCATTGCCGCAGAAGATGCAGGCCGGTTCGTATTTCTTGAGCATAATACGTTCTCCGTCCACGTAAATCTCAAGTGCGTCTTTCTCTCCAATGCCCAAGGTACGGCGCAGTTCAATGGGGATAACTACCCGACCCAGTTCGTCTACCTTTCTTACAATACCAGTTGATTTCATCATAACTGATCATTGCTCCTCTCGCCATAGTTTTAAAATGTCATAATTCGACAACGTTCTCTCTTTAATGATATCAATAATACCAACGATTCCCAAAACAGTCAACCAGTAAATTTGGTTCAATAACCTTACAAATAGCATAACAGCTAGGAAATCACTCATATCAGGATTCTTTTCCAATTATATCGCCTTGGTAGTATAATGTCGATTTGGAAAACCTTAATTCTGCTTATTTCGACATGTATCGACATCAATTGTCAAAAATATTTCAAAATTAAAACACTTAACAACCCGAATTTCACAAAATGAATGGAGTTGACCTGAACATGAACCCACTAAGTGAGGAAAAAGTCTTTAAAGATCCGGTTCACAATTATATTCACGTCCAGGACTCCACGATTTGGAGGCTTATTAATACGACCGAATTTCAGCGCTTGCGGCGGATCCGGCAGCTTGGAACCTCGTATCTGACGTTTCATGGAGCGGAGCACAGCCGTTTCTCCCATTCTTTAGGGGTATATGAGATTACACGGCGGATTATTTCGCAATTTGAGCGCAGCGGATATCCGGATTGGCCAAAAGAAGAGAGGCTGCTGACGCTGTGTGCGGCGCTGCTGCACGACCTGGGACACGGCCCCTTTTCCCATTCGATTGAAGAGGCCTTTCATATGAATCATGAAGACTGGACGCGCCGGATTGTCACCGGAGATACGGAAGTGAATGATATTTTGAGCGAGATTGCCCCGGACTTCCCGGACAAGGTATCCGCCGTCATCGCGAAGACCTATAATAAACCGATTGTGGTGAACCTCGTTTCGAGCCCCTTGGATGCCGACCGGATGGATTACCTGCTTCGGGATGCCTATTACACCGGGGTGAACTACGGTACGATTGATATTGACCGTATTCTGCGGATGCTCCGTCCTTACCAGGGGAGAGTGGTGGTCAAAGAGTCCGGGATGCATGCCGTGGAGGATTATTTAATGTCCAGGTACCAGATGTACTGGCAGGTCTACTTCCATCCGGTAACCCGCAGTTCAGAAATTATTTTGCGCCAAATTTTCCGGCGGGCCAAGGAGCTGTACCACGATGGTTATCCATTTGGCTTTATGGTCGAGCCGCTGCCGCAGCTCTTTGAAGACAAACTGGACGTGCAGGCTTATCTGAAGCTGGACGAGGCGCTGATTCAAACGGCCTTCCTCCAGTGGTCCTATGAGGACGACCGCATACTCAGCGAGCTGTGCACCCGATTTATGCACCGCAAACTGTATAAATATGTAGAAATGGACTCCGTCGATTTGGAAATGATCGATGAAATCCGCCGGGAGTTTGGACAAGCCGGAATGAACCCGGAATATGATCTGGAGATTGATTTTCCGACCGATCTTCCTTACGATGTATTTCGTCCGGGTGACGAGTCGAGCCAGAAACAGATCCTGCTGCTCGACCGCCAGGAGCAGCTGCGGGAAATATCCGAGGTGTCGGATATTGTCCGTTCCATCAGCGGCATTCACCGCGGGAAATATCACTTGTATTATCCGGAAGATAAACTGGAGAAGGCGATAACCGATCTTTCTCCTTCGATTTCTCGTATTTTCAAGCTTTAATGACAAAATACCGTACGAAAATGAACCAGTGGTACCGACAAGAAAGGAGTTCAAATTCATGGAACTGTTCGACACGCATACCCATCTGGATGCGCAACAATTCGACGAGGACCGGGAGCGGGTCATTGACAATGCCGTACAAGCCGGTGTAACCCGGATGATCAACGTTGGTTTTAACCGGGAGACGATTCCATCGACGATGAAGCTGGTGGAAACGTATGATTTTATATATGCGGCCATAGGCTGGCATCCGCAGGACGCCGTTTTTATGCAGGAAGGCGATCTGGATTGGATTGCATCCTTATGCAGTCACCCCAAGGTGGTGGCCATCGGTGAAATTGGTCTGGATTACTACTGGGACACCTCGCCAAAGGACGTGCAGCACCGGGTCCTCCGCCAGCAAATTGGACTGGCCCGAGAGCTCAACATGCCGATTGTTATACATAACCGGGACGCCCATGAGGATATTGTGAAAATATTACGGGAAGAGAAGGCCGGCGAGGTCGGCGGTGTCATGCATTCGTTCTCGGGGAGCTGGGAAACCGCGAAGCTATGCCTGAATATGGGCTTCCATCTTTCGTTTGGCGGACCTATTACGTTCAAGAATGCCAGAGTCCCCAAAGAGGTCCTGGCTCAGGTTCCGATGGACAGGCTGCTCATCGAAACGGACTCTCCTTATCTCACGCCGCACCCCTTCCGAGGGAAGAGAAACGAGTCGGCAAACGTCCGTCTGGTCGCTGAAGCGGCAGCCCAGATTAAGGGGGTTGACCTGGAGGAAATTGCCCATATTACCACCCAAAATGGGCTGGAACGATTTGGAATTGTGTGAAATCGGGAGAAAAACAGCCGAAAAAATGAGCATGAGCGAATGATTAAAGAATTTTAACAAACAAAACGCCGAATATTACATTTTTTTAACCACTTTTTCAAATAAACGTGGTTGATTACCGCTTTACAACATGCATCAAAACAGGATATCATCTTTTCAGTGAATCATTGAGCTGTCGTTAAGGTCTTACCTTCGCAGCTTCATGAACCAGTCTCGCTGAGTCTCCCGCATGGGAGAACGGGGGAACCAATACTGGAGCGGGTCATGATAGACCGGAAGCGGTCCCGTGCTCGCAAGCGTATTTGATTTCTTTTTTGGGTCTCTGGGGTGAATTGAACGGCTTTACGCCATGAGCGTAAGGACGCGAATAGGGCGGCTCTCTTTCGCCCGAACCCGACAGCTAACCCCGTAAGCGGATAAAGAGAGGTACCCTCGTGCATGACAATTCCGATATTCAGACATCCGGAAGCCACGAAAGAGTCCTCGTAAGCTCTTTTCTATCGGCTTCTTTTGTTTTGAATAAAGGAGAGGCAGTCATCATACTGTTGTATAACAGGAGGTGACAAATCATGATGGAGAGATTGGTTCATGGTGCAAGAACGCATGCTTTCTGTGGGTTCTTGTAAAAAATTGAGTATAGTCGCGTCAAATACAATCATGCATAACTCTAGACGGCGAGGCTATGAAGGAGGATCGAGAAAGTGGGCGTTTTCCAACCAGAGAAGACCCATGATTCAAAAATCTCCAGCATGTCTTACGCATTGCGATGGAAGCATGAGAATTTGCGCCAGATCTCCACTGCAGCTATCGTTTCAATCGCGGTTACCCTGATGATCTTGCTGCTCGTGTACAGTCAATCGCGAAAACAAGTTTATTTGGTAGTAGACGGTCAAATGAAATCTGTACAGACCAATACATCTTTACTTCAAGAAATGCTGGATGAGCAGGAAATCAGTCTGAAACCCGAGGACCAAATATCGATGCCGCTGAGCGGGGCTATATCCGACGGCGACAAGGTCGTGATCGACCGCGCGAGTCCTGTGAAGGTGACGGCTGATGGTGCAACGAAGCATTTGTATACAACGGCCAAAACGGTCGGCGACGTGCTGAAAGAAACCGGCGTCAAAGTCAAGGAAACAGACATTGTCACTCCGGCTGTCGAAACGGCGGTCTCCACCAACACGGACATCCGGATCGTCCGGATGAACAAACAAGTGGTACAGCGTCATGAATCCCTCCCCTTCCGGGTGGTCAAAACCTCCGACCCCAGCATTTACAAAGGCGAGTCGCGGGTGATTCAGCAGGGATCTCCTGGCGTCATGGTGCAGTACATCGAGAAGAAGTACAAAGACGGCAAGCTGGTGTCCATGAAAATGGTGGGCAAAAAAGTGCAGACGGTGACCAAGGATAAGGTCATTGCCGTCGGCACGAAGAAAAAGCCTGTTCCCGTAGTGACCGAAGTCAAAACAGCCGTTGCCAAAGCTTCTTCTACCCCTGCCAAGGTGAAGAAGGTCAGCAGCAGCAGCAGTAACAACCGGCTCAGCAAGGCCGGCGTTGACTTTTCCTACAAGAAGCTGATCAAAGTCTCCATGACCGCTTATTCGTCTGGCGAGTCCGGAGTCGGCACACGCACCGCCACAGGAACACGTGTCACGGAAGGCCGCACGATTGCGGTTGATCCAAGCGTCATTCCTTTGGGATGGTGGGTTTACATTGAAGGCGTTGGCTTCCGTCGTGCGGAAGACACAGGCGGAGCCATTAAGGGAAATAAAATCGATATATACTACGATTCCGTCCAGCAGGCACGCAACTTTGGCCGTAAATCCGGCCTTAAGGTGTACGTGATCGGTCCGGTCAAACCGGAGCTGAACTAATTTCGTTTTACTTTGCCATTCTAATGTTATAGTATTATGATCATGAAAATGTCATGCTAAAGAAGAGGAGCTTTCCTCTTCTTTTTGTTGTTAAATTACAGCAGTTTGTCTATACCGGGACCCCGCAAAGTACCTGAACAGGCATCACGGTTTATGCCCACTTGCAGGGACTTGGCTGTCCGGCGGCATTGACGGGTATAATGTACTCGAAAGGAAGACAGGAAATCATGATTAAAGAAGTCATTGTGGTGGAAGGCCGGGATGATACCGTGGCCGTGAAGCGGGCGGTGGATGCCGATACGATCGAGACGGGCGGCTCCGCCATCAATGCGCGTATACTCCAGCGGATTGCGCTGGCCCAGGAGCGGCGGGGGGTCATTGTGCTGACGGACCCGGATCACGCCGGCGAAAGAATCCGCAAAATCATTTCGGCCAAGGTGCCTGGCTGCAAGCATGCGTTTATCCCGGAGGCCGATGCAACCCGCAAGGGGGATATCGGTGTGGAGAACGCCTCGCCTGCGGCGATCCGCAGAGCCTTGGAGCGGGTTCACACCTCTTATGAGGGGGCGGAAAGCCAGATCGACATGGAGGACCTGATGGAGGCGGGGCTGCTGGTGCACCCGGATGCCGCCGCCCGGCGGATGGCGATGGGCAACCTCCTCGGTATCGGCTACTGCAACGGCAAGCAATTTTATAAGCGACTCGCCATATTTCAAATATCCCGCGAAGAATTCGCGGATGCGCTTGCCCGTATCGAAGATGAAGGAGGCCGGACAACGTGAACGGCATGGACGACATCGCCACACCAAGGCGAACCAAAGAAATCATCCAGCGCCACGGCTTTTCATTCAAGAAGAGCCTGGGGCAAAATTTTTTGATCGACCAAAATATTTTAAATAAAATCGTGGACGCGGCCGGACTCGATTCCACCAAGGGTGCCCTGGAGATCGGTCCTGGTATCGGCGCCCTGACCGAAAAGCTGGCCCAGCAGGCAGGGGCCGTCACGGCGGTTGAGATCGACCAGAGGCTGATTCCGATCCTCGAGGAGGTTCTCGCCCCATATCCCGGCGTAAAGGTACATCATGGGGATGTACTGAAGACGGACCTTGCTGCGTTGTTTAAGAGCAATTTTGCCGGCGTATCCAAAGTCAGCGTCGTGGCTAACCTTCCGTACTATGTGACGACGCCGATCTTGATGAAGCTGCTGGAGGAGCGGCTCCCGCTGGAGAACATCGTCGTGATGATCCAGAAGGAGGTGGCGGACCGGATGGCCGCCCGGCCGGGCACGAAGGATTACGGCAGCCTGAGCATTGCCGTGCAGTATTACAGCGTGCCGGAGCTGGTGTGTATCGTACCGAAGACGGTATTCATTCCACAGCCGAACGTTGAATCGGCCGTGATCCGTCTGGCCGTGCGGGAACAGCCGCCGGTTGTGGTTGACGATGAGCGTCATTTCTTCGAGGTGGTACAAGCATCGTTCGCTCAGCGGCGGAAGACGATATCAAACAATCTGAAGAGCCGCTTCTTCCCCAATGAGGGACGGGAGCGTCTGGATCAGCTGCTGCAGGCAGCGGGAATCGACCCGTCCCGCCGCGGCGAGACGCTCAGCATTGAGGAATATGCCGTGCTAAGCAACCTGCTGCGGAAGGAAGGCATCGGCTTAAATTAAACAAAAGATGAACCAATAGGGGGATTCGCCCATACCATGGGGTAGGGGTGATGTTCATGAATATTGGAGACCTGGTCGTGCGCAGATCCTACGGCGGCGATATCGCGTTCCGCGTCGAGGATTTGCGCAGGGACGAAGCGGTGATTAAGGGAACAGAGTTCAGACTTCTGGCGGATTCTCCGCTCGATGATCTGGTAAGGGTTCCTTATGCGCCGGTAAGCGAAAAAACCGAGAAAGCAAATATTAGAGCAAACGAGTCGCTCAGTTTATTGAAACGTCACCGTCAGGAGCAGACCCAGCGGAATCAGGCCACCTTGAGCGGAAGCGGGGAATGGGGAACAGCTGAGCCGGCTTATTTCGAAGTCCCCGGGAAGGTGCTTCATCTGGATGGAGATCCGAATTATTTGAAAAAGAGCCTGAGCCTGTATGAGCAGCTTCGGGTTCCGGCCGAGGGCCATTATGTGAATGAGGCCGGGATGGCGGACGCCCTGTACCGGCTGCTGCCTCGGGTCCGGCCGGATATTGTGGTGATCACGGGTCATGACGGCGTACTGAAGCATCGCCAGAATCATGATTTGTACAGCTTGAACAGCTATAAAAACTCGCAAAACTTCGTCAGGGCGATTCAGGTCGCGCGCCAGTTTGAGCGCCATTACGATCAGATGACGATTATCGCCGGCGCATGCCAGTCGCACTTTGAGGCGCTGCTGCAGGCCGGAGCCAACTTTGCCAGCTCCCCGGGGCGCATCTTGATTCATGCCCTGGATCCGGTATATGTTGCCGCCAAGGCGTCGTTTACATCGGTTAGAGATACGATCAATATGACGGATGTGCTTCACAATACGATCAGCGGCACGCAGGGCGTCGGGGGCATTGAAACCCGCGGGAGCTACCGGATCGGCCTGCCCCGGCTGAACGACTTAACCAAGCTTAAAGTGACGCCGTCGGCCATTTAACATGACCGGAAATGCCATGCAAAGCTCTTGACCTGACAGTATAACGAAATGCAGGAACCGTAATCTGCCGGCGGATTGCGGTTTTTTGTTGTTATCCGGGTGTAAGCAGAAATGAGCTGGGGTTCCGCAAAAAAATTCGTTGACAACATAAAATTGATGCTGATATAATTATTGTTTTGATTTGACAAAACTCTCTTTTCGAGTTATAATGGACAAGGAAAGAGGTGGTCGTCGACAATGGCTAAAAATACGCTGTTGGAAATCAAACGCAATCTCGAAGCTCACGTGGGTCAGAAGATTTCGCTTCGGGCTAACGGTGGTCGTCGCAAGACCGTCGAGCGTACTGGTGTTTTGGAAGAAACGTACCCATCTGTTTTTATTGTGAAATTGGATCAAGAGCATCAAACCTTTAAACGTGTTTCATACAGCTATGCCGATATTCTTACGGAATCCGTGGAGGTTATTATTTGCGATGATAATACCGGCACCCGGATCGAGTTGGAGAAAGCGTAACTTTAATGACAAAACAGCCTTCCTGATGGAGGGCTGTTTTTAGTTGGCAGGGGGATATGGAATGAGGAGCGGCCGGGAGCGGGATAATACTTATGGCAGCAGCCTAATTCCGATGGAACCAAAGGAGGATGTTCATGAGCCGCAGACGCCGCAGTGTCATGTCGGATGAGCTGAAGAATGAGTTGGCTAAGGATTTGGGATTTTACGAAACTGTCCAGCAGGAAGGCTGGGGAGGTATTAAGGCCAAGGATGCGGGCAACATGGTAAAAAGAGCGATCCAGCTTGCCGAACAGGCCGCCGCACGTAAATCCTGATTCACACCAGCAATACCGGCGGAGGCCTCCCAAGCGGGAGGTTCTCCGTTTTTTGAATTAAAGGCTGTGTCCGCTCCGCCCTTTGTCTGTAAACGGAAAATGACTTGACTGGTTCAGTTTGATATAATGATTTGAAGTTGCAGATTTCTGGATTGAACCCAAGAGAAAAAAATGCTTGAGGTTCATTCCAGATTTCTGGATTGAACCCAAGAGAAAAAAATGCTTGAGGTTCATTCCAGATTTCTGGATTGAACCCAAGAGAAAAAAATGCTTGAGGTTCATTCCAGATTTCTGGATTGAGCCCAAGAGAAAAAATGCTTGAGGTGCATTCCAGGTTTCGGATTGAGCCCAAGGATTCGAAGCGGCTTGTGTCAATCCAGATAGAGGGAATCTTGAGGGTGGGTGAACGCCTTGAAAATTTACGAAAAAGCACCGGCCAAAATCAATTTGATGCTGGATGTATTACATAAACGGCCAGACGGGTACCATGAGGTGGAAATGGTTATGACGATGGTCGACCTGGCGGACCGGCTGGAGATGTCGGCTTTGCCCAGGGATACGATTATTATTTCAAGCCAGGCGGGATACATACCGTTGGATGAGAAGAATTTGGCGTTTCAGGCCGCAAGGCTGATTAAGGACCGGTACGACGTCAAGAGCGGTGTGCATATCCATCTGGATAAGAAGATCCCCGTAGCAGCAGGTCTGGCCGGAGGAAGCAGCGACGCCGCCGCCACTCTGCGTGGTCTGAACCGGTTGTGGGATTTGAACATTCCGATAGAGGAGCTGCAGAAGCTGGGTGCGGAGCTCGGATCGGACGTTCCGTTCTGCGTGACTGGAGGTACCGCTCTGGCGACAGGGCGGGGTGAAAAGCTGACGCCTGTGGCGAATCCGCTGCAGTGCTGGGTGATTTTGGCCAAACCGCCGATTAACGTGTCGACCGCGGAGGTCTACGGCAAGTTCAGAGCGGCGCAGGTCAAGGAGCATCCATCGGCCCAAGGCATGATCCGTGCGATCGAAGCGGGAGACTTTCATGGCGTATGCACCCGCCTGGGGAACGTGCTGGAGGATGTGACGCTGAGGCTGCATCCGGAAGTGCAGCAGCTGAAGGAAGGGATGCTGCGTCTTGGCGCAGACGGGGCTTTGATGTCGGGCAGCGGGCCGACCGTATTCGGCCTGGTGTACAAGGAATCGAAGGTGGCACGAATCTATAACGGGCTGCGGGGCTTTTGCAAAGAAGTGTATGCGGTGCGCCTATTGACCTAACTTCGCCAACCATGTTGTACAAATCCGTACAAAAATGATATATTCTTACTATAATATTCGGATTTTCTGGGTGATTTTGCTTTAGATTCCGATGAATACAGCGATAGCGAGGAGTATTTCGTGAAAAAATTAAAGCGAAGCGCGCGTTTGGTGGAGATGACGCAGTATCTTTTGTCCAGACCGCATACATTGATCCCGCTCACCACATTTGCCGATAGATACGGAGCCGCCAAGTCTTCGATCAGCGAAGATTTGGTTATTATCAAGGAAGTGTTTGAGGAGGAAGGCATCGGGGACCTGCTGACGCTGGCTGGGGCCGCCGGAGGCGTGAAATATATTCCGAAAATGCCGAAGGAGCAGGCGCTGGTGTTTGCGAACGATCTTTGTTCCCAGCTTCAGCAGAAGGACCGGATTCTGCCCGGCGGGTATTTGTACATGTCCGATTTACTGGGACAGCCTTCTCTTATGAACGAGGCGGGAAAGATTTTTGCCACTGCATTTTCCGGCAAGGACATCGACGTGGTCATGACCGTGGAGACCAAAGGGATTCCGCTGGCATATGCCACCGGAGCCCAGCTGAACCTGCCGGTTGTTCTCGTGCGCCGGGACCACCAGGTTACGGAAGGATCTGCCGTGAGCATCAATTACGTGTCGGGATCGCATAAGAGCATCCACACGATGTCCCTTTCGCGGCGGGCGCTGAAGGAAAAGTCGCGCGTCCTGATCGTGGACGATTTTATGAAGGCAGGCGGCACCATCCAGGGCATGGTAGATCTGCTGGCCGAATTTGATGCCGAAGTCGCAGGCGTAGGCGTATTGGTCGAGTCGGGAGCGGTGGAATCAGAGGAGCGGCTCCTGCACGATTATGTGTCCCTGGCGACACTGACGGCGGTCGATCCAAAGACGAAAGAAATATTTGTGAGCCCGGGGAATTATTTTGACCCGTCTTAACGTTGAAGAGGCCTGCGGATTTTGTCGATAAAAATATTTTATCGGCGAATAGTTCCGAAGTCTGTCGACACTCACATTCTTATAAAAAAATTCCTGATTTTAGGACATTTTGTTAACTTAAAAAAGAGGATTTCGCGCATGCTGTGTGGAATTATACACCAAGTCTCTGATGGAAAAAGGTGGTGAACACACACATGCAAATTACGGATGTCAGACTCCGCCGCGTTAACTCCGAGGGGAGAATGAAAGCAATCGCATCCATTACCATTGATAACGAATTTGTTGTTCATGACATTCGAGTCATCGATGGAAACAATGGAATGTTCGTTGCTATGCCGAGCAAACGCACTCCGGATGGAGAATTCCGCGACATTGCCCACCCAATCTCTTCCGGCACCCGGGAGAAGATTCAAACGGCCGTCCTGGCGGAATATGAACGCGCTGCCAGTGAAGAAGAAGTGATCGAGGAAGGCGCTTAAGTTTACAATTGGGGTTCAAGGAAAGGAGAGCCAGGACTATGGCTCTCTTTTCTTTTTGCTTATAATACGATATATTCAGTATTGAGCGAGTTCTAGAGTAGGAGGTCAAGATCCTTGAAAAGAATGGCGATTGTTCTTGCCGCAGGGCAGGGAAAACGAATGAAATCCAAACTATACAAAGTGCTTCATCCCGTCTGTGGCAAACCGATGGTTGGGCACGTGGTGGATACCGTCAAACAGGTGAACTGCGAACGGAGCATTGTCATCGTTGGCCACGGGGCAGAGGCTGTCCAATCTTATCTGGGTGAGGCCGCTGAATACGTGCTGCAGGAGCAGCAGCTTGGTACAGGCCATGCGGTGAAGCAGGCCAAAGCTTTACTGGGCTCGGAAGAAGGCTCAACCATTGTCATCTGCGGCGATACTCCGCTGGTCACGGCCGAGACACTGCAGGGACTGACGCAGCTGCATGAAAGCAACAACGCTGCCGCCACCGTACTGGTTGCCTATACGGACCAGCCGCAGGGTTACGGGCGCGTGATCCGCAGCGAGGACGGAAGCGTACTACGTATCGTTGAACAGAAGGACTGCACGCCGGAAGAGGATGCGGTTCGTGAAATCAATACAGGCACTTATGTTTTTGATAATGCGAAATTGTTTGCCGCTTTGGAGAAGGTAACGAACAACAACGTCCAGCAGGAATATTATTTAACGGACGTGATCGGGATTCTTGTAGGCGAGGGAGAAACCGTTCTCGGCTATGTGACCGACGACTACGCTGAGTCGATCGGCGTTAATGACCGCCGTGCACTTTCAGAGGCTGAAGGATTAATGCGGGAACGCATTAATATCCGTCATATGCTGAACGGCGTCACGATCATTGATCCCGCTTCAACGTATATCGGTGCCGACGTGACCATTGGAGCCGACTCCGTGATCTATCCCGGCACGGTACTGAAGGGAAAAACGGTTATCGGTGAAGATTGCGTGATCGGCCCGCAGAGCGATATCAGCGATTCTGTCATCGGCGATGGCGTGACGATCAAGCATTCGGTGCTGGATCAGGCAGAAGTGGGTTCTAGAACATCGGTAGGCCCGTATGCATATCTGCGTCCGAAATCCAAGCTTGGGGAAGACGTCAAGATCGGCGATTTTGTGGAAGTGAAAAATGCAACGATCGATAACGGCTCCAAGGTTTCGCATCTAAGCTATGTCGGCGACGCGACGGTAGGCAAGAACGTCAATGTCGGCTGCGGTGCGATAACGGTCAACTACGATGGGTATAATAAGTTTATGACTGAAATTGAAGATGATGCTTTTATCGGCAGCAATGTGAATCTGGTGGCTCCGGTGAAAGTGGGCAAAGGAGCCTACGTAGTAGCGGGCTCGACGATTACCCAATCGGTTCCTGAAAATGACCTGGCCATCGCCAGAAAACGCCAGGAGAATAAACCGGGGTATGCCGAGAAAATTCGCTCCAAGGCCAAAGCCAAGAAGGAAAGCAAGCAGCAGGTTTAAACGTAAAGCGTCCCCGTCTTACCGGGGAGTGTGAGATACATGGTTTCAAGCGGCATGGAGGCAGGCCAGAATTTCAATGAACCAGCACGGAGGGTTTTAATTCTATGACTTATTGTGATTCGAAGTTAAAAATATTTACATGTAATTCCAATCCGAAGCTCGCACAGCAAATTGCGGATTATATCGGCATCCCCATGGGGGATTCGCATACGACCAGCTTCAGTGATGGTGAGATTCAGGTAAAATTATCGGAGAGCGTTCGCGGCTGCCACGTTTATGTCGTGCAGTCGACATGTGGTCCGGTAAATGACAATCTCATGGAACTGCTGATCATGGTCGATGCGCTGAAGCGTGCTTCTGCGAAGAGCATTAACGTCGTAATCCCTTATTATGGGTATGCGCGTCAAGACCGTAAGGCCCGTTCCCGTGACCCGATTACCGCTAAGCTGGTTGCGAATCTGATTGAGAAGGCGGGTGCCCACCGTGTCATCACGATGGACCTGCATGCGATGCAGATTCAAGGCTTCTTCGACATTCCGGTTGATCATCTGCTTGGGGTGCCGATTCTGGCCCAGTATTTCCGTTCCAAGCAAATCGAGAATCCGGTTGTTGTGTCTCCTGACCACGGTGGTGTGGTTCGTGCCAGAAAACTGGCTGATTTCCTGAATGCCCCGCTGGCCATCATTGATAAACGCCGTCCGGAACCGAACGTAAGTGAAGTCATGAACATCATTGGTCATATCGAAGGCAAAACGGCCATTTTGATCGATGACATTATCGACACGGCCGGCACGATCGTGCTTGGGGCCAATGCCCTGATGGAAGGCGGCGTCAAGGAAGTGTATGCTTGCTGTACGCATCCCGTCTTCTCCGGCCCGGCGATGGAACGCCTGGAGAATTCTCCGCTCAGTGAAGTCATCGTGACGGATACGATTCCGATTATGCATCCGGAGCCGAGCAAGAAGATCAAAGTTCTGTCGGTAGCTCCGTTGATGGGTGAAGCCATCATCCGTGTGCATGAGGAATTGTCCATCAGCAAGCTGTTTGAAATCGAATAAGGCAAGGGAAGGTATATGCAAAGAGAGGGTTATGTTTCCTGGCTCCAGGAAATATAACCCTTCTCGCGCATGCTCTTTAATATCCGGGAGTCGACACAAACGTATACAAATTCCGGTTGTAGAGCGTACCTTGAATTTCAACGAAGTGCTTGGTGAATGAGGTAATCGTTCCAATGTCCACGTGTACGCCCTGCCGGAGAACCTGAACGGGAATGCCGTGGATCTGGTGCTGCTGAAAGTGCCGGTGCAGCGTAAGCAATTGGCCGAATTCAGTCATGAACCGTACCACCTTCTTATGGTGATCATGGATGCCATGGCAAGAAGCGATGCAGCATCCTATACTCTATTGTAACAAAATTTGGTGCTAATGCTAACTTGCACAGCAGGCGTAGCGGCAGCGGCCGGTTTGGAGGATCGAATAACGCAATGAAATGGATTGTAGGACTCGGGAATCCGGGATCCAATTATGAAAAAACGCGCCACAACGTCGGTTTTATGATGCTGGATGCGCTGGCGGAGCGGCATGGTATTAAGTTTGGGCCAAGCAAATGCAAGGCGCTGATCGGCGAGGGCTTTATCGGAACCGACAAGGTCGTTCTTATCAAGCCTATGACGTACATGAACCTGTCCGGAGAAGCGGTGCGGGCCTATATGGATTATTACAAGGCAAAGCTCGAGGACATGATCGTCGTTTATGACGACATGGATACGGCAACCGGCAAAATCCGCCTGCGGTATCAGGGCAGCGCCGGAGGCCACAACGGCATCAAATCGATCATCCAGCATACGGGGACGCAAGTGTTCGACCGGATCCGGATGGGGATTTCCCGGCCCGAGCCGGGATACGCGATTGTCGACTATGTGCTCTCGAATTTTCCGAAAAAGGAGAACGAGCTGCTGAAGACGATGATTGAGCAAGCCTGCGACGCCGCAGAGTTCAGTCTGAACCATACCTTTGAACAAACGATGGCCAAGTTTAACGGTTGATCTCGGGGGCAGGAACCGGGGGCTAAACGAACGTTTTTTCGGGCATACTGAAGTATAAACGACTTTCAGGAGGCATATAGATGGCAATAAATTATATTTGCCGGCACTGCCGCACGCCGCTCGGAAAAATAGATTCGTCCCTGGTTACCGACGCCCAGCTGGGGTTCCATTCCTTGACCCCGGCAGAACGTAGAGATATAATAGCGTATGATTTAAGCGGCGACGTAACGGTCAAAGTGATCTGCGATTATTGCAGAGAAGCGCTGGAGAACAATCCGGAGCTGAGCCTGTTGGCAAACCCGCTTCAATAATGTTGTGCGCGAAACCGCGGAAAATGCGGACAGATACCGTGAATGGAAGGGCCTTGGCAGTGCTGCTGAGGCTTCTTTTGGGTATTCCTTTTGTCCAGTCTCCTAAGACCAGGCGATGTCCGCTGCCGGTAGATATATTTTAATGAAGCACAGCGAAAAATCACCGCAGTCAGGTATTTTATGGTAAAATTCAATCTACCATCCAAAAGATAACAAGTAAGCATAAGAGAGGTGCCCCCTTTGTTACATGCACTTATAGAAGCTTTCTCTAAAGATCCGGATTTGAAGTCGATTACCGCCGGGTTATCGGCCGGTATGAAGGAACAGCTCGTTTCCGGGTTATCGGGGTCCGCGCGTCAGGTTATGCTGTCGGCACTGTTTGAAGAAATCAAACGCCCGATGCTCGTCGTCACTCACAACATGTTTTCCGCCCAGAAAATCGCGGAGGATTTACAGGAAGCGCTTTCACCAGACCGTGTGCTGTTGTATCCGGCCAATGAGCTGGTGGCAGCCGAATCCGCGGTATCCAGTCCAGAGACCCTTGCGCAGCGTATTGATGTGCTGATGAAGTGCGCGCAGGGGTTTTCGGGCATTGTGGTGGCACCGTTTTCGGGTGTGCGCCGGTTTCTGCCTGCCCCGGAAGTGATGGCCAAAGCCCAAATTGTGATTCAGGATGGAGGCACACTGGACGCTCAAGCATTTCTGGCCCAAATGATCGAAATGGGATACGAACGGGTAGAACGGGTCGAAGGCAAGGGCGAAATGAGCGTACGCGGAGGAATTATCGACTTTTACCCGATGACCTCCCTATTGGCCTACCGCGTCGAGCTGTTTGACGACGAAATCGATTCGATTCGCACATTTGACCCGTCCGATCAGCGGTCAATCGATAAAGTTAAGGAAGTCACTATTACGCCATGCAAGGAGATCATCGCCGATCACCAGAGGCTGGAGCAGGCAGCTGCAGCCACCGCTCAACTGCTGGAAGAGCAGCTTGGCAAGATGACTGACCGGCAGGCAAAACTGCGTCTAACGGAAGAAATGAAACGGGAGATGGAGCTGCTGCGCGAGCATGTCTATTTTCCAGAAATCTATAAATATATCTCTCTGCTCTATCCGGAGCGCAAGACGCTGTATGACTATTTACACAAGGACACCGTCCTCATTCTCGACGAGCCGGCGCGTCTTCTTGAAACAGCCAAACAGCTGGAGCGTGACGAATCCGAGTGGAACTTGCATCTGCTGCAGAACGGAAAGACGCTGCCGCAGCTGCATTTGTCCGTTGACGGCGACGAGATCCTGTACCAGCGTCCGTTCCAGACGATATTCATGTCGATTTTCCTGCGTCAGGTTCCGCATACCCAGCCTCAGAACATCCTGAACTTTATCAGCCGGGGGATGCAGGATTTCCATGGGCAGATGAACGTGCTGAAAGCGGAAATGGACCGTTGGCATAAATCCGGGGTTCAGGTGATGATGCTTGCCAGCAGCGACGAACGGCTCGACCGGATGCGGCGGGTGCTGCAGGACTATAACATCGAGGAGCCGATCATGCTGCAGGGTAATTTGCAGACGGGCTTTGAGATGCCGTCCATTCATCTGGCGGTGATTACCGAGGGCGAAATGTTCTCCCAGAAGCAGCGGAAGATCCGCAAGCTGGGCAAAAACATTGATAACGCCGAGCGCATCAAGAGCTATACCGAGCTGAAGGTCGGCGATTATGTCGTCCATCAAAACCACGGCATTGGTAAATATATGGGTATCGGCACACTGGAAATAAATGGAATCCACAAGGATTATATGCATATCCTGTATGCCGGCGGCGACAAGCTGTCCGTGCCGATCGAACAGATCGATCTCATTCAGAAATACGTCGGTTCAGAGGAAAAGGAGCCGAAGATTTATAAGCTGGGCGGCAACGAGTGGACACGCGTTAAAAATAAAGTCCGCTCTTCGGTACAGGACATCGCCGACGATTTGATCAAGCTGTACGCCGAGCGGCAGTCGACGCCGGGATACGGCTTTGAGAAGGACACGACCGAGCAGCAGGAATTCGAGGAAATGTTCCCTTACGATGAGACACGCGATCAGCTGCGGGCGATCGAAGAGATCAAGAAGGATATGGAGCGGAACCGTCCGATGGACCGGCTGCTGTGCGGAGACGTAGGCTACGGCAAGACCGAAGTGGCGATCCGCGCTGCGTTCAAGGCTGCCATGGAAGGCAAGCAGGTGGCCGTTCTTGTGCCGACGACGATTCTGGCGCAGCAGCATTATGAGACGTTCAGGGAGCGGTTCTCGGGATATCCGATGAACATCCAGGTGCTGAGCCGGTTCCGTTCGCGGAAAGAGCAGAACGAAACGATCAAGGGGATCCGCCAGGGGACGGTCGACGTCGTGATCGGGACGCACCGCTTGTTGTCCCAGGATCTGGTGTTCAAGGATCTGGGCCTCCTGATTGTGGACGAGGAGCAGCGGTTCGGTGTGACGCATAAGGAGAAGCTGAAGCGTCTGAAGACGAATGTCGACGTGCTGACCCTGACGGCGACGCCGATTCCGCGGACGCTGCATATGTCCATGCTGGGAGTCCGGGATCTGTCTGTCATCGAGACGCCACCGGAAAACCGCTTCCCTGTGCAGACGTATGTCGTGGAATACAGCCAGACGCTGGTGCGGGAGGCCATCGAACGGGAGCTGGCCCGCGGCGGTCAGGTGTATTATCTGTACAACCGCGTTCAAGGCATTCATGAAATGGCCGCCCAAATTTCGGCGCTGGTGCCGGAGGCCAAGGTTGGAGTGGGCCACGGGCAAATGTCGGAGACGGAGCTGGAGAAGACGATTCTCGACTTTCTGGACGGGGAATACGACGTCCTTGTCAGCACGAGCATTATCGAGACAGGTGTCGATATTCCGAACGTAAATACGCTTATCGTGCATGATGCTGACAAAATGGGCCTGTCCCAGCTCTATCAGCTGCGCGGCCGTGTCGGACGCTCCAACCGGATTGCGTACGCGTATTTTACGTACCAGCGGGATAAGGTGCTGACCGAGGTGGCGGAGAAACGGCTGCAGTCGATCAAGGAGTTTACGGAGCTTGGCTCCGGCTTCAAAATCGCGATGCGCGACCTGGCGATCCGCGGAGCGGGGAACCTGCTTGGTGCGGAGCAGCACGGGTTTATTGCCTCCGTCGGCTTCGACCTGTATTCGCAAATGCTTGCCGAGGAAATCCAGAAGCGGAAGGTGTCCGTTCTCGGAGAAAAGGTCGAACCGGAGAAGACGTGGAACACCGCGCTCGATATCGGCATCGATGCGTATTTGCCGTCCGAGTACATTTATGACAGCATTCAAAAGATTGAAATTTATAAGAAAGTGGCGGCAGTTTCTTCGTTCGACGACGGGAAAGAGCTGGAGGATGAGCTGCTGGACCGCTTTGGGGAACTTCCTGAGGCGGTAACGAACCTGCTGACCGTCGCCCGGCTGAAGGTATACGGCAAGATGTACGGCATCGACTCCATCAACCGCCGTGGGGATGATCTGATCCTCAAATTTTACGAGGGGCAGGAAAAGGCCGTCAGCACCGCGAAGCTTGCACAGGTTGGCAATCGCTTCGAGAGACGTGTACAATTTGAGCAGGATGCTCAAATGACGATCCGAATCAAAGGCAAGGGGCTTGATGACAAGCAGCTGCTCGATCTGCTGGAACAATTCTTGGAAGCGATCCGTGAGCTGTTCAAATCGAAGGAGGAACTTCAGGATGTTGTTCAATAAGAAAAAAGCATGGAGAGGAATTCTGCTGACTTTGGTGTGCGTACTGACCCTTTCCGTGCTGGCAGCCTGCGAGAAAGGCGGCTCCGATAAAGAGAAGGATGCCAGTAAACCGGTGGCAACCTATGAAGGCGGAGAGATTACGGAGAATGAATTTGAGACACAGAAAAAAATCATGACGTTTATGTCTCCGGAATATGCCCAATTTATGGACATGGCCGATTTCCAGGATTATTTGGTGAAGCAAAAAATTGCTTTTAAATATTTGAGCGGCAAGGCTACGGACGATGCCAAGAAGGAAGGCGAGAAAAAGGCCGGCCAGCAAATTGACCAAATGAAGAAACAGGTGGGCGATGACCAGTTCAAGCAGCTTCTGGGCGACCAGAAGCTCAAAGAGGACGAGCTCAAGCAATATTTGGTGCAGGTTATGACGGTTATGGAGGATATGAACGCCAAAGTGACCGAAGACGACATCAAGAAGCAGTATGAGGCCAACAAGCAGGATTTCATGGTGGCCACGGTGCATCATATTTTGATCGGGCTAACCGATTCGAATAACAAGGAGCGTACCAAGGAAGATGCGCTGAAGATTGCCAAAGACGTCAAATCGCAGCTGGACAAAGGGGGAGATTTTGCCGAGCTGGCCAAAAAGTACTCGGATGATTCCTCCTCCAAGGACAATGGCGGCGTCTACAAAGACTTTACCGTTGGACAGTGGAGCGTGCAGGAGTTCAAGGAGCAGGTGCTGACCCTTCCGCTGAACAAAATCAGTGCTCCCGTCGAGTCCAATCTCGGATACAGCATTATCAAGGTCGATTCCCGCAAGGACACGCCTTATGACAAGCTGACGAACGATCAGAAAGAAATGATCCGGAGCAATCTGGGCGCATCGAAGATCGATCAGTTTATGCAGAATGATCTGACGAAGATCATCAAGAAGATTGATCTGCCGAAAACGGCGGATACGTCCAAGAGCGGCACGGGAACAACCGGAACGGGAACGTCCGGCAGCGGCACGGAAGGCACTCCTTCCGGGGGCTCTACTTCCGGTACATCCGGAAGCGGAGACGGCGCCGGTACAGGCACGACAGGCAGCAGCAGCGGAGATGCCAAAACCACCGATAAAGGTACGACTACTTTTGAAGAAAAGGTAACCGAGCCCGGCGAGGGATCGGGCAAATAATCCATATTCCGCATTGAATCGTGTGCGGGAAGGAAGGCGCGGGCCAGACCCGCGTCTTTTTTTGCGGCAATGAGCTGGATAAAATGTGCAGAACAACCGCAACTAATAGTTCCAACATCATGTATAAGGAATTGGGAATGGATGAATACTATGGGCAGATATCACAACTTATATTCCTGGGACTCACCTCTTCCCATAAGAACAGTAGTTGAAAAATCTTCTCTAGAAAGCGGGGCAACATGTTAATGAAAGCTACTGGAATAGTCCGCCGTATCGATGACCTGGGCAGAGTGGTCATCCCTAAAGAAATCAGACGTACACTGCGTATCCGTGAAGGAGATCCGCTTGAAATTTTTGTAGACCGTGATGGTGAAGTTATTCTGAAGAAATACTCCCCGATCGGCGAGCTGGGCGATTTCGCCAAGGAATATGCGGAGTCGCTGTATGAAGGCACCGGACATACGACCATCATTTCTGACCGCGATACTTTTATCGCCGTTGCAGGCGGCTCCAAGAAGGAATACTTGGAGAAACCGATCGGATCCCTGATCGAGAACTGCATGGACAGCCGCAAGACGCTGCTGGAAACAAACCAAGGCAGCTACGAAATCAGCAAGGACCATCAGGAGAATCTGTCCTCCTTTGTGGCCGCGCCGATCATTTCCGGCGGAGATCCAATTGGTTCAGTGATCCTGCTGAGCAAGGACGAAGCGACCAAGATGTCGCAGCTGGAAGTCAAAATGTCCGAGACAGCCGCTGCTTTTCTTGGCAAGCAAATGGAGCAGTAATCCGGCAGCCCGGTACGGCTCTTCCTCGAGCACCCGAAGCTCCCCCTTCATATTCACGGATAATCCGGGAATGAAGGCGGGAGTTTTTTGTGTCCGCGCTCCTCAGGTATAATAGGTGTATTCGTATCAAAAAAACGGAAGCAACGCCAATTGACCGAGGTTGAATCCGGGCAAAAAGTAGGGAAGAGGATGAAACAGACAGGTGCGGCATCGAAGATGCTGCAGGGGGCTTTGATTTTAAGCATGGCTATGGTGCTGTCGAAACTGATCGGCACGCTGCAGAAAATTCCGCTGCAAAACATGGGTGGGGATGCGGTGTTCGGCATCTATAACACGGTATATCCGCTCTATTCATTAATGATGACGATCGCACTCGCGGGCCTGCCCGCCGCGATCTCGAAATTCGTCGCAGAGGACGAAGCCGTCGGGGGGACGGGGGAAGGACTCCGGGTGATGAGGCTGTCCTCGGTGCTGCTGGCGCTGCTGGGCATCGTCCTGGGGGCCGCCGTGTACACCTGCGCTCCGCTTATCGGGACCTGGATTGACAATTCCAGCGTCGTGCCGGCGGTGCGAACGGCGTCCTTAGCGCTGCTGTTTGTGCCGGTGATGACCGGGATGCGCGGCTTTTTTCAGGGATATCAAAACATGATGCCCACCGCCGTTTCGCAGATCACGGAGCAGTGTGCGCGGGTCGCCGTCATGATCGGGCTGCTGATTTACCTGACGGGGATCGGGGCGAAGCCGGAGACCATCGCAGCAGGGGCACTGCTGGGATCGGCTGCTGGCGGAGCCGCGGGTCTCATCGTCATGCTCGGCTATTGGCGCAGGTTCCGGCGGAATCAGCGTGGCTCTGCCGACGAAGAAGGCGCTGCCGTGTCGGCGCACAAGGAGTCTGCCGTTCGGACGGGCCAGCCGCATCAAGCCGGGCGGGAAAGCAGCTGGAGCCTGCTGAAGCGGATCCTGCTGTACGCGATTCCCGTCTGTCTGGGTTCACTGGCCGTGCCTTTAATCGGCATGGTGGACAGCTTTACCGTACCGCGGCTGCTCAAAGCCGGAGGCGCCGGCGAGGCGGGGGCCATGATCCAGTTCGGCATCTACAACCGCGGCATTCCCATCGTCCAGCTGGTAACGATGCTGGCTACGTCGTTGTCGGTGCTGTTCATCCCCGCTTTGGCGGAGGCCAAGGCGAGAGGCGACCGCGAGCTGGTGAGCGAGCGTACCCGGCTGTCCCTGCGCTGGTTCTGGCTGCTGGGACTCGCCGCATCGGTGGGGATTGCCATTCTGGCCGATCCCTTGAATATCGCGCTGTACCAGGACACGGCGGGCAGCGGCGTCATGCGCTGGATCGCCTTCACTGCCGTCGGCAGCGCGCTCAGCATCATTTCAGCCGCGCTCCTGCAGGGCGTCGGCATCGTGCGTGCGCCGGCCGTGCACCTGCTGGCCGCGGCAGCGGCGAAGACGCTGCTGAACCTGCTGCTGGTTCCGCAGCTGGGCATTACCGGCGCGGCCATCGCCGGCGTGGCCGCGCACTTCCTGGCGGCAGCGCTCAACATCGCGCTGCTGGCCCGCAGCACCGGCCTGCGCATTCGCGCCGGTGCCGCCTTGGCCAAGCCGGCGCTGATGCTGGCCGGCATGGCCGTGGTGGCGGGCGCTGCGGCGCTCGCGGCGGACGCGGTGCTGTCCGCGCTCGGGCTGCCCGCCCGCCTCGTGGCCGCCGCGGCAAGTGTTGCCGGTGCCGCGGCCGGGGGCGCCGTGTTCCTCGCCGGCGCCGTGCTGGCCAAGCTCCTTACCGAAGAGGAGCTTGCGATGCTGCCGAAGATCGGCCGTCCGCTGACCGCCTTACTGAAGCGGGTTCGGCTGCTGCGGTAATAACCGCAGGGACTGGGGAATCTTCTATTTTTGGCCGTCATAGAGGGAGAATGATAGAAGGCGGGGGATTAAAGGATCCGCTGAACTAGCTTCAGTAAAGGGCCGGGCCACGCGGGGACTCTCTTGCGCTTCTGGTTTTCTTTTGAAAAAGAAACCATGATATAGTATATTTATGCCCCATTCCCGGAAGAATGGGAAATAGAGCGGAGGAATGACATATGAGCGCAGTACTGAAGGTTGTCGGTCTCGGTTCGGGCAACCCGGATCGGCTGACGATGGGTATTGTGAAGACATTGCAGCAGGCATCACAAATCTACGTCAGAACGAAAGAGCATCCAGTCATGTCGATGCTGGAGGAGCTGAAGCTCGAAGTCAGTTCGTTTGACCACATCTACGAAGCGCATGATTCGTTTCCGGAGGTGTACGCCTCCATCGCAGAGCGGCTGCTGGAGCTGGCTTCGGCCGCCGATGAACAGAGCGTGATCGTCTATGCGGTGCCCGGGCATCCGATGGTGGCGGAGTCCACTGTTCAGCTGCTGAGGGAGCACTGCCCGCAGAAGGGGATCTCCCTTGAAATCTTGGGCGGGGAATCCTTTCTCGACGAAGCCTTTATCCGACTCGGTTTTGATCCGATCGAAGGCTTTCAGCTTCTCGATTCCACCGGCATTCGCAGCAGCATGCTGCAGCCCCAGCTGCACACCGTAATCGGGCAGGTATACGACGAGTTTACTGCTTCTGAGGTGAAGCTGTGCCTCATGGAGCTCTATCCTGACGATTACCAGGTCGTTGTCGGACATGCGCTTGGTGTCGAAGGGGAGGAGCAGGTGCTTCAGGTTCCGCTGTATGAGCTTGACCGTGCCCTTGGTTACGGTAACCTCTCGCTCGTGTACGTTCCAAGAAGCGACGACGAGAGCCTGCGCCAGCGGACCTTCGCCCGGCTTCATGAGATCGTCGGCATTCTCCGCAGCCCGGAGGGCTGCCCGTGGGACCGGGAACAGACGCATGCGTCGATCCGGAAAAATCTCATCGAGGAAACCTACGAGGTGCTGGAGACCATCGATGACGATGACCCTGAGCATATGCAGGAGGAGCTTGGCGATTTGCTGCTGCAGATCATGCTGCATTCGCAAATGGAGGAAGAGGAAGGCACTTTCAGCGTGTTCGACGTCATTCAAGGGTTGAATGACAAGCTGATTTTCCGCCATCCGCATGTGTTCGGCGAGAACAAGGCCAAGGATGCGGAAGCCGCCTTGCAGAACTGGGATGCCATGAAGGCCGAGGAGAAACGCCGTAAAGGCATTGAGCCGGAGAAGGCGTCCGCCCTGGACGGGATTCCAAGAGACCTGCCGGCGCTCATGAAGGCATATAAGCTTCAGAAGAAGGCATCCAAGGTCGGGTTCGACTGGGATTCCATCGAGGGCGTATTCGACAAGATCGAGGAGGAGCTCGGAGAGCTGCGGCAGGCCGTGGCGGAGGGACAGAGCGTCGACGAGCAGGTAGGCGAGCTGGGTGACCTTTTGTTCGCGGCGGCGAACGCGGCCCGGTTCCTGGATGCCGATCCGGAAGAAGCGCTGTCGAGAACGAACCGCAAGTTCGTCAGCCGGTTCCGTTATATCGAGGATGTGCTGCACGCAGAAGGCAAAACGCTGCAGGAAGCCAGCCTGGATGAGATGGAGGAAATTTGGCAACGGGCCAAAAATGAGGTATGATATGAAATCTCCGGTCCCCGGAGGGACGGAGGGCGCCTTCAATGCCTGCGAAGTGAAGCCCTTTTAGCGAACAGGAATGAATGACTTTCGTATTTCATGGTTCCGATTTCGCGCAAAATTTCCGTTAGATGACACCCAGCAACCTCTTTTTGCAGGGATTTCCTCGGAAATTATAAAAAATTGGCGGATTGAGGCAGGAATTCGGGCGGCACAGCAAGAATACCATACAGAACGCGCCAAAAGCGGTATGATTTGGGGCTAAGCTCCTCTACCGCGCCAATACTTATTTCTTTGTATATTGGGAGGATTATAATTTATGAACAAGACAGATCTGATCAACAACATTTCCACGAAAAGCGGTTTGACTAAAAAAGACGTGGAGTCCGTTCTGAACGGTTTCCTGGGTGAAATTGAGGAAGCTCTGGCAAGCGGTGAAAAAGTTCAGCTGATCGGCTTCGGCACTTTTGAAACCCGCAAGCGTTCCGGTCGTACAGGCCGCAACCCGCAAACCGGCAAAACCATCGAAATTCCGGAATCCAACGTTCCTGCCTTCAAAGCGGGCAACAAGCTTAAAGAAGCCGTAAAATAAGATGCGCGTCGACAAATTCCTTAAGGTATCAAGGTTAATTAAGCGGCGTACTGTTGCGAAGGACGTCTCCGATCAGGGAAGGGTCCTCATTAACGGCAGGGAAGCCAAGCCCAGCAGCACGGTCAAGGTGGGCGATGAGATCACCGTCCAGTTCGGCCAGAAGCTGGTCACCGTGAAGGTGGAGCGGCTTGCCGAAACGACCCGCAAGGACGAGGCGAACAGCCTGTACACCTTGGTCAAGGAAGAACCGATCGCCAAAGATAACGGTTTGAACTGGTAAGCGGGCATTCCAGAAGGCATATACAGCAGCACATTAGAGGCATCTTCCGATCACGATCGGGGGATGCCTTTTTAGCTTGGCATGATGTTCAGCTTGTGCTTAAAGTTCCTCCGTTTCACCCGGCAGGGCTGGTTCTAAACCCCGAAACCGCTCCATAAGCTATTGTTAAGAAGGAGGGGTACATGCCATGATCGAGCAAGCGAAAAACAAGCAGCATGAATTGCATATGCTGAATCGCAAGCAGCTGCACCTGACGGGGGTAAACAATGTGGAGAGTTTTGACAGCGAGGAGTTTCTGCTCCAAACCGAGCTAGGGCACCTGACCATCAAAGGCCAGAATTTACATATTAAAAATTTAAACCTGGAAGAAGGCCTGCTCTCGATCGAGGGCCACGTGAATTCCCTGGTTTATTTGGATCCCGGTTCGCACGGCAAAAACAAAGGAATGCTCGGCAAGCTGTTTAAATGAGTCCACAGATTCAATGGATTACCCTGCTGTGGATGCTGTTCTCGGGAGCGGCGTTGGGGGTGGCCTATGACAGTTACCGGGTGCTGTCGGGCCAGCTCCACTTTCCGAAATGGACCCTTCATGTATTGGACGTGCTGTACTGGAGCGCTGCGGCCCTGTTTGTGTTTCGGATGCTGTATATCAGCAATTACGGCCAGCTTCGGTTTTATGTATTTGTGGGACTCTTTATTGGGGTATGGGTATATTTTTTAATCTTGAGTGTTACAACCCAGCGTTTTGTGGTAATGTTAATAAGGACAGTACGTTACGTGATTGATGTGGTCAAGCGTTTGTTTCGGGCGCTCGTCTGGGCTCCGATCCGTGCGATCTTGAAACTGTTGAAGTGGATTGCCGTCATGCTCGGCAGCCTCCTGATGTTTCTCCTCCACGTGATCCTGCGCTGTCTCACGCCTTTCTGGAAGCTGCTTCAATGGATGCTCCGCCCCATCACCTCCCGTCTGAAGATGCCCGAGTGGTTCAGGAAGTTTCTCACCGCAGCTGCAGAGCTGTGGAAGCGATGGTTCTCCAAGGAGTAGACAAGGCTTAGGAACGGCCCGTTACGCAACGATTTCCGTATTTGTAAAGAGGAGGCATTCATGGGAAAATACGCTGCATCACCAGCCCAAACCCGTCCGCAGACTACACAAAAGAATGACAAGCAGCCTGCCGGTCATCATGCTGGCGCACGGAGGCGGATTTTTTTATGGCTGACTTTCATGATTCTGTTTATGGGGTGGGCAGGTTATACCTTTATTGACCAGAATTCGCAAATTGCGGACAAGAGTTCCGAGCTGTCGAAGAAGCTGAGGCTGGAGGCACAGACCACACAGACGAAGGCACAGCTCGAGCGGGACGTGAAACGGCTGAACGATCCGGAGTATATCGGACAGTTGGCAAGGAAGAAATATGGTCTGTATTTGCCGGGGGAAACTCCGATTCATGCGGAATCCACCAGCCCTTAATATAGGCGCTGAAGTGGGTTATTACTCAGTTGACCTGGGTTTACGCTTTATGTATAATCAAATCACCACAGCCAAGGTTTTATTAAATCTTGTTGTATATTTTTAAGGGAGGATCATTTTATTCTATGGCAATCGAAGTGGGCACCAAGTTAGAAGGCAAGGTGACAGGCATAACGCATTTTGGAGCATTTGTGGATCTGTCAGGAGGTGTCACGGGTCTCGTTCACATCTCGGAAATCGCCGATAATTACGTCAAGGATGTCAACGATCACCTGAAGATCAATGATGTTGTGACAGTGAAGGTGATCAATGTCGATAAGGACGGCAAGATCGGGCTTTCCATCAAACAAGCTGTTGATAAGCCGGCATCCGAAGCTCGGCCTCCAAGAGGACCAAGACCGGAACGTACCGGTGGAGGCGGCGGAGACCGTTTTGGCGGTGGCGGTGGTGGAGGTTACAATCGTGAACGTGGCGGGCGTCCGTTTAAGCCTGCGGCCAACAAGACTTCATTCGAGGATAAAATGTCTCGTTTCCTAAAAGACAGCGAGGAGCGCATATCGTCGATCAAGAAGAACACGGAATCCAAGCGCGGAGGCCGTGGCGCGAAACGCATGTAATTTTTACTAACAGATTAGAGCATACGATAACCGTATGAAGCAGATAACCGTAGAGGGCGCCAAGCCTTCTGCGGTTTTTTTGTTTTTGCTGCGGGCCAGGCGCTGTTCTGCAGTCTTCTTCCCATCAAGGGCGGCATTCGGTAATTTTGTCGTTCTGCAAGAAATTACCGACAGCATCCAACGCCATTCCAGCTATCTCTGTCGCAATCGCTAGCCGAAGCGGTGATTTTATTCGGGAGATTCCCCCGGATCGAACCCTCTGGAAACGGGCTGGAAGTGTTGGGGGACAACCAGTCGACCCGGATTTCCGATCATTCGGGAACGCAGGCTTTTTTGTCGGAAATTTCTTGGGCGCTTGTCCGCTGTTCTGACAAACTTTCATGTTTCACCGGTTCTATAATGGGTACCAACAAATCCTACGAAATGGTGGTGCCAAGCTCATGGAAAAATGGAATGTGATGGACGTGCCTGTCATGAAATCGGCAAAGGGGGAAGCGGTCGTGGACGGAATGAGCTGGTCGGAACGGATCCGGAACATGTCGGCCGTGCAGCGGCCGATGCAGTTCCTCGCAGCAAAGAAGTGGATGCTGCTGCTGACTTTTATGGGCTTCTTACTCGGAAAAGCCATGATACTGGACGAGCTGTCGCCGTTTGCGGTCGCCTTTTTTGCAGTCATCGCCTTCATGCGGCGGGATTACATCCTGCCGGTGGGGATGGCCGTAATCCTGGGCTCCCTGTTTGCTCCGTTTCCGGCACCGCTGATCATCGCGGCCGAACTCATCATCTTCCACCTGATGTATAAAGGGCTGAACGCCTTTGACCATGCCGAGTTATCTTACGCCCCGCTGATGGTGTTCGTATCCGCCTTCTGCGTCAAAATATTCATGGTGCTGATCGGTCCGCCGTTTACATGGTATTCCCTGATGATGACCACTGTCGACGCCGTACTCAGCTTTGTGCTGACGCTCGTGTTCATCCAGGCGATTCCGGTGTTTACGTACAGGAAAAAGAACTATCAGCTGAAAAATGAAGAAATTCTATGCCTGATTATCCTGCTTGCTTCCGTCATGACGGGTGCGGTGGGTTGGAGTATATATAATTTGTCCGTGGAGCATGTCCTCTCCAGGTACCTGATCCTGGTGTTTGCGCTGGTCGGCGGGGCGCCGCTCGGGGCTTCGGTCGGCGTCGTAACCGGGTTGATTCTGAGCTTGGCGGATATATCGGCCATTTATCAGATGAGCCTGCTCGCTTTTTCCGGGATGCTCGCCGGCATGCTGCGGGAAGGGCGGAAGGGGGCCGTATCCATCGGCATGCTGCTGGGCTCTTCCATCCTGTCTATCTATTTCAGCGGTCCGGGCGACGTCATGCAGTCCACCTGGGAAACCTGTATCGCCATCGGACTGTTTCTGCTGACCCCGAAGGCGATGATTGCGGTGATCTCCAAGTATGTGCCGGGGACGACGGATCACAGCAAATCGCAGCATGAGTACGCCAAGCGGGTAAGGGATCTGACAGCCGAGCGGGTGACCCAGTTTTCGCAGGTGTTCCGTCAGCTGTCCCAGAGCTTCGGCCAGGTGTCCGGCACGGAGGAGGTGAGCAAGCGGAACGAAGAAATGGACCATTTTATGAATGCCGTGACGGAAGGGGCGTGCGCGAACTGCTTCAAGAAAAACCATTGCTGGGACGCGAAGTTCTATCAAACCTATAAATATATGACCGACGTGATGACTTCGGTGGAGGAGAATCCGGAGATGTCGGCTGAGGACGTTCCGGAGGAATGGAAGAGAATGTGCGCCAAAACCGGCGACGTTGTGGATGTCATGAAGCAGCAGTATCATCTCTACCAACATGATATGCAGTGGAAACGGCAAATATACGACAGCCGTCAATTGGTCGCCGAGCAATTATCGGGCGTATCCCAGGTGATGGAGGACCTGGCTAAGGAAATTCAGCGGGAAGGACAAGCGATGTACCGGCAGGAGGAGCAAATTCGGGACGCGTTGGAGAAGCTGGGACTGTCGATCCAAGGGATCGAAATTATCAGTCTGGATCCCGGACATGTGGAAATTGAAATTGTGCATGCGTATACAAGGGGGTACGATGAATGCCGTAAAATTATTGCGCCGCTGCTGTCCGATATATTGGACGAGCATGTGGCCGTGCTGAATGAAACGTTCAGCAGCACCAAAGACGGGCTTGCAACCGTCATGTTCGGATCGGCCAAAACGTTTGAAATTACGACGGGGGTGGCCGGGGCCGCCAAAGGAGGAGATCTGCTGTCAGGCGACAGCTTCAGTACGGTTGAGCTGGGCAACGGCACTTTTGCCGTGGCGCTGAGCGATGGAATGGGCAACGGAGAGAGGGCAAGGCTGGAGAGCAGCACCGCGCTGAACATTTTGGAGCAGCTGCTGCAGTCAGGCATGGATGAGAAACTGGCGATCAAATCGGTGAATTCCATTCTGATGCTGAGATCCCCGGAGGAGATTTATGCGACGGTGGATATGGCGTTGATTGATCAATATACAGCGGAAACGACGTTTATGAAAATCGGCTCCGCCCCAAGTTTTATCAAACGGGGCAATGAAGTGATTCCCGTCTCGGCAAGCAACCTGCCGATCGGCATTATTCAGGATATTGAGGTGGACTTGGTCACCTTGAAGCTGCAAGCAGGGGACATCGTTATCATGATGACGGACGGCATCTATGATGCGCCGGGTTACGCCGTGAACAAGGAATTGTGGATGAAGCGGATGCTGCAGGAGATCGAAAGTAACGACCCGCAGCATATTGCCGACTGCCTGCTCGAGAAAGTGATTCGTTACCAGCAAAATCAAATTCATGACGACATGACCGTCGTTGTCGGAAAGGTGGAGCATTATCAGCCGGAGTGGGCTACCCTGCATGTGCCGGGCGTCGACCGCATGGAGCGGCCGCGCACGGTCAGCTGACCGCATTGCCGGATCACGATCGGAGGTGAATATGTAAAACTAGTTGTTATCCGTCCCATTGCCCGGGAAATGGGATGGAGAGGCCGGGCAGCCGTTTGAATCTCTCAAAAGTGGAAATACTAGAACCTAAAGGGTGATAGACACTTTTGGGAGGAATGATGCCATCATGAAACAAATTTTATTAATTACGGACGGATGTTCCAATGTCGGGGCAAGCCCGGTCATGGCCGCGGCTCATGCGCTGCAGGAGGGAATTACGGTAAATGTCGCCGGTGTGATCGATTACGGAACGATTGGGGAGCTTGGCAGCTTGGAAATTGCTGAAATTGCCAAGGCCGGCGGGGGGGTGAGCCGCATCGTGGGAACCAGGCAGCTGGCTCAAACGATGCAGATGATGACGCGCAAAACAGTGGTTCAGACAATACAGCAGGCGGTTAATAAGGAGTTAAAGACGATTTTGGGGGACGGATCCCTGGAGGAGCTTCCGCCCCAGCAGCGGTCTCAGGTAGTTCAAGTCGTGGATGAGCTGACCGAAACGACACCGCTTCAAGTCGCCCTGTTGATTGATGCCAGTGCCAGTATGAAGCCGAAGCTGGCTGCGGTCGAGGACGCCATTCGGGATTTGATGCTCAGCCTGCAGGCCAGGGAAGGCCTAAGTGAACTGGCTGTATTCCATTTTCCCGGACGGAACAGCGGAGAGGACGCCGTCATGGACTCCGACTGGATCCAGGATCTTGGCGGAGTGCGCAACTTGTTCCAACGAATCCAAATGAAAGGGGCCACGCCAACCGGACCGGCGATTCTGAAGGTGATTGATTTCTTCCGTTATGGTACACTAGACGGACAAACCTGGCGGGGAAATGACGGAGAAGGAGAAGGGATGCTCGGTGACTACGTCGTCTAGACCGGCATATCCGGCCGGAACGGTAATTACGGGAAAATGGCATAATAACCGCTTTGTGATCCGGCGAGTGCTTGGACAGGGCGGCAATGGCATCGTGTACCTCGTTCACAAGGCCGGATACCGGAATTTGTACGCGCTGAAAATGGGGTATGACACGCTGGATCTGCAGTCGGAGATCAATGTGCTGACCTCATTGCAGTCACAGAGCAGGCGCCAGGACGGGCTGAAGGGGAGCTTCAAAACTCCGTTTCTGCTGGAAGTGGATGATTTTACGGGGATGGGTAAAGAAGTGCCATTCTACGTGATGCGTTATATTGAGGGGAATCCGATCCATCATTTTATCCGCCGGCGGGGCGAGGAATGGGTTGGAATTACAGGGCTGCGGCTGCTCGAAAAGCTGACCGGCCTGCATCGGCTCGGGTTCATATTCGGAGATCTTAAGCCCGACAATGTCATGGTATCGGATTATGGGCAGGTGGAATTGATCGATTACGGCGGCGTCAGTAAAATCGGACGCAGCGTCAAGCAGTTCACGGAATGGTATGACCGGGGTTACTGGAATGCCGGCAGCCGCAGCAGCGATGAAGCTTACGACTTGTTCGCTTTTGCCGTGCTGATGATCCAGCTTCTGAATGAAGAGGGACTGAAGGCGGCCTGCGCCCAGCTGCTTCCGCAGACGCGGAACCGCTCGGAGCTGCTCACCCTGATCGGCCGGAGCCCGAGGCTGAAGCCGTATGCCCAATGGCTGCGCAAAGCAATCCAAGGAGAATTTTCGGGGTCCAGGGAGGCACTGGCCGCGTGGAAACAGCAAATTTATGCACCGGCCATTTCCGGCAGAGCCCCGGGCAAGACGCCGAGGTGGCTGATCAATACGTTTGCCTTCTCAGTCATTATGCTGGGAGCTGCGGTGTACTTTGTATTTTTTAAATGAGCAACACCAGATCGGTGAGCTGTATAATAGAAGATATTGATACATAGGCATGTATGCGAAAAAAGGAGAACATGGATGGAGAGCAGGCAGAAGTTCAGCACAATTAAAGAGCAAGTGCTCCGCACAGCGGAAGAGCACCGCTTATGGTCTCCCCATGACACCCTCGTAGTCGCAGTATCCGGAGGTCCGGACTCTGTGGCTCTTTTGCATGTTCTGAAGGACATTTCCGAAACGGCGGTCCCCCTTAACCTCATTTGTGCCCACGCTCACCATGGGTTGCGGCCGGAAGCGGATGAGGAAGCCGAACTGGTCCGGCGGCTGGCCGCAGAATTAGGCATCCGGTTTGAGATGGCCAGAGTCGACGTACCTTCTTATATGAAGGAGAGCGGCAAAGGGGTGGAGGAGGCGGCCCGGTTCAAGCGCTATGAATTTTTGTTTGAAACGGCTCAGGCCTGCGGTGCCAACACTATCGCTCTGGCCCATCACGCGGACGATCAGGCGGAGACGGTGCTGATGCATTTGCTGCGCGGAAGCGGGCCGGGGGGGCTCCGGGGAATCCGGTTCAAAAGACGGGAAAAAAATGTGGAACTTATCCGCCCTTTCTTACGTATATACAAAACAGACCTCGTGGATATGTGTGAGCAGAATGGTTATCCTTACGCTGTCGACCAGACCAACTTCCAGACCGAGTACAGACGGAATGCAATCCGTCTGGATGTCTTGCCTTATTTAGGGCAATATAATAGTCGGATTGTTCAATCGATCAATCAGATGGCTGACATTATCGGCCCGGAAGACGACTTCGTGGAACAGGCAGCGGTGAACGCATACCGCGAACTGGTACAGTGTAATCATGGAAGGCACGCTTTTCGGGCGCCTTCCTTTTTGGCCTTACATGTCGCTTTACAACGGAGGTTGATTAAACTAATATTAAATTATCTGTCGCCGGGTTCCGAAAACACCGATTATCACAAGATCGAAACCATTCGGCAGGGGATTCATCAGAAAGACAGCACAACATGGCACCTGGATCTGGGCTGCGGCCTGGTCTGCGTACGCGAATACGATTGGATTACGTTTATGCACGGGGTGCCGGAGAAGATGATTGGCTATACATATCGGTTGGATGCAATCGTCCCGGAGTTGTGGTTGCAAGAAATAAGGAAAGTCCTGAGAATGGCGGAGCATACGCCTGAAGTAAATCAATTGTCCAAGATGGCGTTAGACGGTCATCAAGCGGTTTTTGACGCCGATGAGCTGCAGTTTCCGCTCACCATCCGTTCAAGACAGCCTGGGGACACAATGAGAATCATGGGATTAAACGGAAGCAAAAAGGTAAAAGATATTTTCATTGACGCGAAGATACCTCCATCCATGCGCTCCCGCATACCGGTTCTTGTTGACGGTTCAGGCAGCATCGTATGGATCCCGGGTGTAAGGCGTTCGATTCATGCCGCTGTAGGTGCGCATACATCGACGGTGCTTCACTTTTCCTTGGAGGATGCGGGGAATGCGGAGTAACTGTAATGGTCATTGTTAGGCTTTCATAGTATAACGTAGGAGGTTCGCTCAGTTGCAAAACGATATTCAAGAAGTTCTGATCAGCGAAGAAGAAATCCAGAAGAAAATTAAGGAACTCGGTGCCGAGCTGAGCTCGGTATATGAGGGTCGCAACCCTCTTGTGATTTGTGTACTCAAAGGCGCGTTTATTTTTATGGCGGATTTGGTTAAAAATATGACAGTACCTATGGAACTCGATTTCATGGCCGTATCCAGTTACGGGGCGCAGACCAAGTCTTCGGGCGTTGTCAAAATCATCAAGGATTTGGATGTCCCGGTTGAAGGACGTGACGTGCTGATTGTCGAAGATATTATCGACAGCGGTCTCACGCTGAGCCATCTGATTGAGCTGCTCAAGAGCCGCAACGCCAAATCGACGTGCGTGGTTACGCTCTTTGACAAACCTGCCCGCCGAACTGTGAAGCTCGAGGCGGATTATACCGGATTCGTACTCCCTGACGCGTTTGTTGTCGGATACGGTCTGGATTACGCTGAGCATTACCGGAACCTGCCCTACATCGGGATCTTGAAACCGGAAATCTATACCCACTAATTGCGCTACTCAAGCCCATGAGCTTAAGCACGCTCATGCCTTTACCACCTCTATTTGAGATGGTCAGACAGGCTATGGTAAAATAATTAAAGTGTTTTGAGAGGAGGTAGGGGATGAATCGGTTCATCCGGAATTCTGGTTTTTATTTGATTCTTTTTTTAGTTGTGGTGGGCATAGTCCAGTTTGTCAGCAACAGCGGTGAATCTGCTGACAGCCCTAGATACGATCAATTGCGCCAGCAAATCGCTGCTGGTAACGTATCGGAAATTACGGTTCAATTCGACGGTTACGCCTATCTGGTAACCGGTAAATATAAGAATAAACCGGCCGACGTTAAATCAGAGAATTTCTCGACCTACACTCCGGCTACAGATGCTGCAATCGAAGAGCTGGTAGCTGCCAGTGACAAAACCGGCATGAAATTCACCCAGAAGAAGATGGAAGGCGAAAGCGTCTGGCTGACGCTGCTCTCTTCCCTGATTCCTTTGGTTATTATGTTTATTCTCTTCTTCTTCCTGTTCAATCAAGCGCAGGGAGGCGGGGGCAAGGTTATGAACTTCGGCAAGAGCCGCGCCCGCCTATATAATGAAGAGAAGAAAAGGGTTACCTTTGAGGATGTTGCGGGAGCTGACGAAGAGAAGCAGGAGCTTGTCGAAGTCGTTGAGTTCCTGAAAGATCCGCGGAAATTTGCCGCAGTAGGTGCCCGTATTCCTAAAGGGGTTCTCCTCGTAGGCCCTCCAGGTACAGGTAAAACCCTCCTCGCCCGCGCTGTAGCAGGTGAAGCCGGAGTTCCGTTCTTCAGTATTTCCGGTTCGGACTTTGTGGAAATGTTCGTCGGGGTCGGTGCATCCCGTGTGCGTGACTTGTTCGAGAACGCCAAGAAAAACGCACCATGTATTATCTTCATTGACGAGATTGACGCCGTAGGTCGTCAGCGCGGTGCCGGACTTGGCGGCGGGCATGACGAACGCGAACAGACGCTGAACCAGCTCCTCGTTGAGATGGACGGTTTCGGCGGCAACGAAGGCATCATCATCGTGGCTGCAACGAACCGTGCCGACATCCTCGACCCTGCGCTTCTGCGTCCAGGCCGTTTTGACCGTCAAATTACGGTCGATCGTCCAGACGTGAAAGGCCGCGAGGCAGTACTGAAGGTTCATGCACGCAACAAGCCTCTGACCAAAGACGTCAAGCTGGATGTTGTGGCTAAACGTACGACAGGCTTTACCGGCGCCGAGCTGGAGAACCTGATGAACGAAGCGGCGCTGCTTGCTGCACGTCGTAACCGTAAAGACATCTCCATGCGAGAAGTTGATGAAGCGATTGACCGTGTCATCGTCGGTACCGAGAAGCGCAGCCGCGTGATCAGCGACCGGGAGAAGCGGATTGTCGCTTACCACGAAGCCGGCCACACGATTGTGGGCTACTTCTTGGAGCATGCCGATATGGTACACAAGGTAACGATCATTCCACGCGGACGCGCCGGCGGATATGTCATCATGATGCCGAAGGAAGACCGGATGCTTGTGACCAAGCAAGAGCTGCTTGATAAGGTGACGGGTCTCCTGGGCGGCCGGGTCTCCGAGGAACTGTTTATCGGTGAAATCGGAACAGGCGCATACAGCGACTTCCAGCAGGCTACGGGCATCGTCCGCAGCATGATTATGGAATACGGTATGAGTGAGAAGCTTGGACCGCTTCAGTTCGGGTCCTCGCAAGGTCAGGTATTCCTGGGCCGTGACCTCGGTCACGAGCAGAACTACAGTGATTCGATCGCTTATGAGATCGACCAGGAAATGCAGCGCATGACAAACGAGTGCTACGAGCGGGCGAGAGACCTGCTGACCAAGTACTCGAAAGAGGTTCACCTCATCGCGAACACGCTGCTTGAGAAGGAGACGCTCGAGCTTGAACAGATCAAGGAACTGATCGAGCAAGGTTATCTTTCTGAAGACGGCCCGAAAGAGGGCGGAAGCGGAAATGATGAAGGTTCCTCCGAGCATGGCGCTCCTGTCATCGACAACGTCGGTGACGTGCGTGTACGCATTCAGGGCAAGGATAATACCAGCCTGCCAACGGAAGAAATTCCGAACGATGTTCCATCCAACTTGCCGAATGACCCGCCAAGCGATATCAACACGGATACGCCGGGCGACATTCCAAATAACAATGATGGAACGAATGAGAATCCAGGTTCGGGCAACGGCGGAACACCGCCGGAATCCAGATCCTAATCCCATTGCAACAACAGCCCGGAGACGGTTAGCCGTCTCCGGGTTTTTTGTGTCGTTTGCCAGGAAATAAGAGCGGCGGACATTTGAGGTGTTCAAGCATTGAAGCCGACAGCGTTCCGCCTTAACTCTGTCGCACCAGTTAATTTTTTTGAGGGATAGCAGCGATTGGGGCGGCTGCAAGCTCCAAATAGAAGCGAGGCGGCTTAATCGGACGGAATCGAGCGGGAAGCTTTGTTTTCTTCCGGCTAGATAGCATATAAAGATCATTTTAGTCAATTGACAGTATCGTGAACCTTGTGTAAATTAGTTGATAAACAAGATGGTCTCGAGGTTGCAACGGGCAACTTTGGGAGAATTTTCACAAACTATTCATGATGTTATGAGGTTATGAAGCCATCAACCGGGTAAAATCATGGGATTTCAGAGGGAGTGGGTTACTGGTGGAAGCTCTGGCACTGGAGCATAAGCAGGAACAAAAGCGGGAACTGACGGAGAAGCTGCTTAAGCTAAAGAAGGAAAGAAACGCCATTATTTTGGCGCATTATTATCAAAGGGATGAAATTCAGGAAGTAGCGGATTTCCGTGGCGATTCCTTCCTGCTTGCCCAGAAAGCGGCTCAAACCGATGCGGAAGTCATCGTCTTCTGCGGCGTTCATTTTATGGGTGAAAGCGCTAAGATTCTGGCTCCGAACAAAACGGTGCTGATTCCGGATGAGCGTGCAGGCTGTCCAATGGCCGATATGGTCAACGTGGACGGACTCCGCAAACTGAAAGCGCAGCATCCTAACGCCAAAGTCGTTACGTATATCAACTCTTCGGCAGAGATCAAGGCGGAAACGGATATTTGCTGTACCTCTTCCAATGCGGTAAAGGTGATTCAATCGGTCGATTCCGATGAGATCATCTGGGTACCGGACAAAAATTTGGGTCACTATGTGCAGCAGCATACCGACAAGAAGCTCATCATTTGGGAAGGGTACTGCAATACGCATGATATGCTGACGGTAAAAGACGTTGTGGAGATGAAAGCCAAATATCCCGACGCCGAATTTGTCGTACACCCGGAATGCCGTCCGGAGGTCGTAGCCATGGGCGATTTCGTCGGCAGCACCACGGCGATTTTGGAATACTGCAAAAAATCAAGCAGCAAACAGTTTATCGTTGGAACCGAAGACGGTACCGGATACCAGCTTCGTCTCGACAGCCCGGATAAGGAGTTTCATTTCGCCACCAAGTTTTTGGTATGCCCGAACATGAAGGTGAACAATCTGAAAAAACTGGTGAAGTGTCTGGAAACCATGAAGCCGCAAATCTACGTGCCGCCGGTTGTTGCAGATAAAGCCAGAACTTCTTTAGAGCGCATGTTACAAGTACAGTAGCATGCGCTACTCTTTCTCTTAAGACAGGTGAACAGGCACATGATTCCACAATATCTGGTTGACTTTGATCTGCAGACTTTGCCCCGGACCAAGACGGATGTCATCGTCATCGGCTCGGGCATAGCCGGGTTGTATACGGCGATTCAGGCAAGCCAGGACCGGCACGTCATCATGATCACGAAAAAAGCACTGCTCGAAAGCAACACCCGGTACGCTCAAGGGGGGATTGCCGCGGTCATTTCGGAAGATGATTCCCCGCAGTATCACCGGCAGGATACGCTGATGGCGGGGGCAGGGCTGTGTTCATCCTCCTCGGTGGACCTCTTGGTCAATGAAGGCCCGGAGGGCGTCAAGGAGCTGATCCGGCTCGGCACAACGTTTGACCTGGAGAACGGGGAGCTTGCCCTGACCCAGGAAGGCGCACACAGCCACCGGCGAATTTTGCATGCCAACGGGGACGCGACCGGCTACGAAATTGTCAGAGCGCTGGCGGAGAAGGTTGCGGAGCATGATCATATTGAGGTATGGGAGCATCACTTTGTAATAGACGTTATTACAGAAGACGGCGAGTGCAAGGGAGCACTGGTTCAGCGCCCGGATGGACAGCGGATCTTTGTGCAGGCTAACGCGACCGTGCTTTGTTCCGGCGGCGCGGGACAGCTCTACCGGTATACCACTAATCCGGAAGTGGCCACGGCCGATGGTGTGGCGATTGCCTATCGGGCAGGGGCTGAGGTCCGCGATATGGAGTTTATTCAGTTTCACCCGACCGCTCTTTGTTATCCGGGTGCTCCGAGGTTTTTAATCTCCGAAGCGGTTCGGGGCGAAGGCGCCGTTCTGAGGAATATTAAAGGCGAACGTTTTATGGAGAAATACCATGAGTTGCTCGAATTGGCGCCGCGCGACATTGTCGCCCGGGCGATCCTCAGCGAAATGGACGAAACGAAATCCACCTTCGTCTATTTGGATATTACCCATGAGCCGGAGGATATGCTTAAGCATCGGTTTCCGACCATTTACGAAACGTGCATGACTTACGGATTGGATATGTCGACGGACTGGATTCCAGTGGCTCCGGCTGCGCATTATATGATGGGCGGCGTCAAAACGGACCTGAACGGCGAGAGCAGCATCAAGCGGCTGTTTGCCTGCGGCGAAGTGTCCTCGACCGGTGTTCACGGCGCCAACCGACTGGCCAGCAACTCGCTTTCTGAAGCGATCGTGTTTGGACGGCGTATTGTGAACCGCCTGCGGGAACTGTCCCCACTGGACTGGGAGCCTAAAGATATCCGGGTCGATGAGGGGCGTCTGGAATCGCCAAGGCAGGCCATTGTAGAGCGTCGGCTCAAACTTCAGAAGGTGATGGTGCGGTACGTTGGTCTGCGCCGGAACAAGACGCTGCTGCTGAAGGGGCTGGATGAACTGAAGCGCCAGCTGCCGATTTTTCAGTCCGGACTGAGCAAGCGTGAGGAATTTGAATTTGCCAACATGCTGACCAGCAGTTTGCTGGTGACCAGCGCGGCATTGTCCCGGGAAGAGAGCCGTGGGGCGCATTACCGCGAAGACTTCCCCCTGCGGGATGACGAAGGCTGGCGCAAGCATCTGCTGCAGCGGCGGGATCAAGAAATAGTGGAGGAAATCAGCGATGACGTTTAACGGATATGATGAAAGTCTTGTGGAATCCATCCGGCTGTGGCTGAGAGAGGACGTCGGGTCGGGAGATGTGACGACGCTGTCGACCATCCCGGCCGGTCATGAATCCAAGGGAATCATTCATGCCAAGGAAGATGGCGTGGTAGCCGGACTGCCCGTATCGGAGCTTGTGTTTCAAGTCGTGGACCCGGCGCTCACATTCACGCCTCAAGTATCGGAAGGCAATTTTGTAAAGAAGGGAACGGTACTCGCTGTCGTGGAAGGCAGCACGCACCGGATTTTGACGGGGGAGCGGCTGGCCTTGAATTTGCTGCAGCGCCTGTCAGGCATTGCGACCCGGACACGTTCGTTCGTGGATGCGCTTGAGGGCCTGCCTACCCGCTTGGTCGATACCCGGAAGACGACGCCGGGACACCGCATGCTGGAGAAATACGCGGTGCGCGTCGGCGGGGGAGCCAACCACCGCTTCGGGCTGTACGATGCTGTGATGATCAAGGACAACCATATTAAAGGCGCTGGCGGAATCCGCCAGGCCGTGGAGCGTGCCCGGGCGTTTATCCCGCATACGATGACCATCGAAGTGGAGACGGAATCGCTTGAGCAGGTCGAGGAAGCGCTGGAAGCCGGTGCGGACATCATCATGCTGGATAACATGAGCCAGGATCTGATGAAAGAGGCTGTCCGGCGTATTAAGGCCAAGTCCCCGCATGTGACCGTGGAGGCTTCCGGCAACGTGTCTTTGAAGACTGTGAAGGGGATCGCGGCCTGCGGCGTCGACGTCATTTCGGTCGGCAGACTGACGTATTCCTTCGACAGCCTGGACATCAGCCTTGATCTCAATGCGGTGAAGGAGGGATAGCCCCCGTGATTCTGGTGATCGACATCGGGAATACGAACATCGTCTTGGGGATATACAGAAACCGGGAGCTATTGCATCATTTCCGTCTCAGCACGGTCAATCATTCCACGCCGGACGAGTACGGCATTATGTTCCGGAACATGTTTCAGATGTCCGGGATCCCGGTTAGCGATATTGAGGGCGTGATTATTTCTTCGGTGGTACCGCCTATGGTCCATGTCATTGAGGAGATGTGCCAAAAATATATCCACCATTCGCCGCTCATCGTGGGACCGGGGATTAAAACCGGGCTCAATCTGCGTTACGAAAATCCGCGCGAGGTCGGGGCTGACCGGATCGCCAACGCCGTTGCCGCCGTGGAGAAGTACCAGGGCCCGCTCGTCGTGATCGATTTTGGCACGGCTACCACATTTGACTGCATCGATCCCAAAGGCGCCTATCTCGGCGGCCTGATCGTGCCGGGCATCGGCATTGCGACCGAAGCGCTGTATCAGCGTGCATCGAAGCTGCCTCGGATTGAGCTGGAGAAGCCCAAAAAGGTCATCGGGCGAAATACAGTCCATGCGATGCAGGCAGGCATTATTTTCGGATACGCCGGGCAGGTTGACGGCATTGTAGAGCGGATTCGCGGCGAGATGCAGGTGCCCTCCCTGAAAGTGGTCGCAACGGGCGGACTGGCGGATCTGATCGCCAGCGAAACGAAGGTCATCCAGGAAGTGAATCCGCTGCTGACGCTCGACGGTCTCCGGATTATTTATGATCGCAACCGCTGAATTGCCAGAAAGATCAACCGGATCCCCAAAAAGGCCTGTTTTGCGGTAAAATAGATAGATAATGGCAGAGCCTTCCCGGCTCATCCAATAAAGGAGGCAGTACACATAATGGAAAACAAACAGGACCGCCTCATCCGGGGCACGGCCATGAACGGACGGGTCCGGGCTTTCGCGGTGAGAACGACGGCTCTCGTGGAGGAGCTTCGCAGAAGGCATGATACGTGGCCTACCGCCACAGCGGCGCTGGGACGCACGCTGACAGCCGCTGGTATGATGGGCGCCATGCTGAAGGGCAAGGAAAAGCTCAGCATTCAAGTCAAGGGCGACGGACCGATTGGACAGATCGTCGTAGAAGCCAACTCCTTTGGCGAAGTGACGGGATACGTCACTAATCCGCATGTCCATTTGCCGAGCAACAGCCAGGGAAAACTCGACGTAGCCGGCGCGGTTGGCCGTGAGGGATACCTGCACGTAACGAAAGACCTGGGCCTCAAAGAGCCTTACCGCGGAAGCGTACCGATTATTTCGGGAGAGCTCGGAGAGGACTTTACGTATTATTTTGCCGTATCGGAGCAAACCCCTACTGCGGTTGGCCTCGGCGTACTCGTCGCTCCCGACAATTCCGTGCTCGTGGCCGGCGGCTTTATCATTCAGCTGCTTCCGGGCCTTTCCGATGAGGAAATCACGGCGATCGAGCAGGCGGTAAGCGCGATTCCGCCGGTAACCACCCTGCTGGACCAAGGGTTGGAGTTGGAAGATATGCTGAAGCAGCTGCTTCCCGATGTAGAGGTTCTCGAAGAAATGGACATCAAGTTTCGCTGTCAGTGTTCCCGTGAGCGGGTAGAGCAAACGCTGGTCAGCCTGGGCCAAGCGGAACTGGAGCGTTTGATTGAGGAAGATGGACAGGCGGAAGTGGTGTGCCATTTCTGCAATGAAGCGTATGATTTTGACAGGGAACAACTGCAGCAAATTCTTGAACAAGCCATGAAGTAAGGGGCGGGTTCGATGATATGATAACCAGACAGGAGAAGGGGCTGTGGGCCGCGGTCATTATTTTGGCAGCGGGCGTGTTGTTTATGGGGAGTCTGATTGTCATCCGTGGACTTAAACCGGCAGATGAGCCGTCACCGGCTGAAGACAAGCAAGCAGGGGCGGATGCGGTGGCGTCTTTTAACGGCAGCACCATTACGGAAAGCGATTGGGTCGAGGAGCTGAAACGGACGCACGGGGAGGAAGCATTGACGCAGATGCTGAATCACAAGGCGGTATATGCGGAAGCCCAGTCCCTGAAAATTAAGGTGACCCCGGAGGAAGTGACGGAGGAGATTAACCGGGAAATGCAGGGTTACGCTTCCCCGGACGACTATTATCGGGAGATGGCCGACCAGCTGAACCTGACTCCCGAGGAGATCCGGGCGGAAACCGAGTACCGTCTCACACTGCAAAAGATCGCAACCGCAGGAATTCGCATCACGGATGCGGAGGTACAGCGTTATATCGATCAGCATCAAGAGGAGTTTGCAGCCAAGAAGGCTTATCATCTTGCCTGGATTCAGACGGATACCGAAGATGAGGCGAATCGGGTGCTTGACCGACTGCAGCAGGGAGAGGATTTCGGCACGCTGGCGGCAGCGTACTCCCTGGATGAATTTACACGCGATCAAGGCGGCGATCTGGGGACGGTGGAGGAGGATGATCCTTTTATTGCTCCGGAAGTACTGCAGACAGCCTCAACCCTGAAGCCAGGGGACGCAGCGGGTCCGGTACGGCTAAATGACGGATATGCGGTCGTCCAGCTGATCAGCGTGGAGAACGGCAGTACCAAGAGCAGCGAGGAGATCATTCGGGAGGCCCGCAAACAGCTGGCCTTAAGCGAGGCGGTTCCCCTTTCGCAGCTGGAAGAACAGTTGAGAAACAAATATGACGCCAAAATTTTGATCAAAATATCGCCATCCAAAGCATCCTGAAACGACAGAAGCGGCAGGCAAGATGATGAGCCCTGGCTAACCTACGTTTTCAGGATGTTTTCTTTGTTTACAACCAGGCCTTACGTCCGGGTTCGTATTGACATTGAGGTGGAAGGTTGATAAGATGAAGGTATAAATACCTACTTATTTACTCGGATATAGTTTGATCCAAGCCAGCCAGATTCTCTTTCTAGAATTTTGTATACAGCAGTTATTCATCAAATTCATTATAAACAGGGAGGATTTACCTATGGCTAAGGTCGTCAACAACGTAACGGAATTAATCGGAGGAACACCCCTTGTCCGGCTGAACCGGCTTGCACCGGAAGACAGCGCGGAAATTTACTTGAAGCTGGAATATCAAAATCCGGGCTCCAGCGTTAAGGACCGGATTGCGATCAGCATCGTCGAACAAGCGGAGAAGGACGGCCTTCTGAAGCCTGGCGGTACGATTGTGGAAGCGACAAGCGGCAACACCGGTATCGGTCTGGCTATGGTAGCTGCAGCCAAAGGCTATAAAGCCGTGATCGTCATGCCTGAAACGATGAGCCTCGAGCGCCGCAACCTGCTTCGCGCTTACGGTGCAGAATTGGTTCTGACACCGGGAGCTGAAGGCATGAACGGTGCCGTTAAGAAAGCCGAAGAAATCGTGAAGGAAAATCCGGATTACTTTATGGCTGAGCAGTTCAAAAACCCGGCCAACGTGAAGATTCACCGCGAAACGACGGGTCCGGAAATTGTGGAAGCGATTGAATCCATTGGCGGATCCCTCGACGCCTTCGTGGCAGGAATCGGAACGGGCGGAACGATTTCCGGTGCCGGCGAAGTGCTGAAGAACCGCTTCCCTGACATCAAGATCGTGGCTGTTGAGCCTGCGGCTTCTCCAATTCTGGCAGGAGGCAAACCAGGACCGCACAAAATTCAAGGTCTGGGCGCCAACTTTATTCCGGATATCCTTAACCGTGACATCTACGATGAAATCATTCACGTGGAGAACGACGAAGCCTTTGAAACGGCACGCCGTGTCGCCAAAGAAGAAGGCGTCCTGTCCGGTATTTCTTCCGGCGCTGCCGTGTTCGCCGCACTCAAAGTGGCCAAAGAGCTCGGTAAAGGCAAACGTGTCGTGGTAGTCATCCCAAGTAACGGCGAACGCTATTTGAGCACACCGCTGTATAACTTTGAGGCGTAATTAGCGTCTTATAGATTGTAAAAACTCTCGCCCCTGCTGCCGGTCTATCCGGCTGCAGGTTTTTTTTGTTCATATTGCTGCTCATTGGCAGCCAAATCAGGTATCTTTTTGGAAAAAGTCTTTTCAAACCTGCCGACTCCAAGTATACTGACAACCAATAGACGGGTCTTGTTACTAAAAGGGGATCAGAAAATGAAGAGAAATGAGCGCGGTTTGATCACCTTGGATCAATGGATGACTTGGGCCGCAGAGGGCATCACGATGTTTCCATATGTGCTGTCGTCCGGAGAATGGGACCGGCAGGAAGAAGGGGAGCTCCCGGCGGCTTGGACGTCAGCCTGGGAACAGGCTTCGCACTATTCCTTCGTACTCGAGAGCGGTAAGGAAGGGCGGTACACCTACCTGGGGCTGCGTCCGGTGTCGGTTCTTCACGGAAAAGATCACGGTGGCGTCGTGACGCACCTGCTGAGCGGGGCGACGGAGAAGGTGGACGGAAGTCCGCTGCAGGTGCTGCAGCGGTGGATGGCGCCGTACCGGGCTCCCCAGCAGCCGGATCCAGAATTGCCGCCCCTTCTTGGAGGATGCGTTGGCTTTCTAGGGTATGACATCGTTCGTTCCCTTGAAAATCTGCCTTCCACCGCAGCCGATCTTCCGGCATTCCCGGATTATTTGTGGATGCGGATGGAAGAGTTGTGGGTACATGATGCAGACAGCCGGAAGGTGTACTGCACGGTCCATGTGCATTTTGATGCAGAAGGGCTGGACAGGGATCTGATCGGGCAAAGGCTGGGTGTGCTTTACGAGGAGGCTGCCGAGCGTGCCCGGTCCATGCAGTCGCTGTGGCTGTCCATGGTGAACCTGGACGGCGGGATCCAGGCCGAAGCGGACCGGCGGCGAAAGCAGGCAGAGGAGCTGTCCCCCCGGATGGAGTGGCCGCAGCTGCGTACCGGATTCCCGCAGGAATCCTTCGAACAGGCTGTGCGGGCCATCCAGCAGTACATTCGCGAAGGGGACGTCTTCCAGGTGAATCTGTCGCTCCGTCAGGAGCTGGACCTGCATTCGCCGCCGGAGCAGGCCTATGAATGGCTTCGCCTGCTGAACCCTTCCCCTTACATGGGGCTTTTGCGCTCACCGGGTTTCACGCTGGTCAGCGGCTCCCCGGAACTGTTGGTGAAGCTTCAGGGGGAGCGGATCAGCACCCGCCCGATCGCCGGCACGAGGCGCCGGGGGCTGACCCCGCAGGAGGATGCGGCCATGGCGGCCGAGCTGCTGGGCAGCGAGAAGGAGAGAGCCGAGCATATCATGCTGGTGGATCTCGAACGCAACGATTTGGGGAAGGTGGCTGCGTACGGCTCGGTACACGTCCCGGAGCTGATGACGGTCGAGCATTACTCCCATGTGATGCACCTCGTTTCTCAGGTGGAAGGCCGGCTCGCTCCGGGCAAAGGCGTATACGACGTGATCGCCGCCTTTTTCCCGGGAGGAACCATCACGGGCGCCCCTAAGGTGAGGACGATGGAGATCATCGAGGAGCTGGAACCCGTAAGGCGCGGGCCATACACCGGCTCAATCGGCTGGATTGACTACAACGGCAATATGGAATTAAATATTATCATAAGAACGATGGCCGTCCTGGAAGGTACGGGATATATCCAGGCCGGGGCGGGAATCGTCATCGATTCCGACCCTTACCGGGAATACCGGGAATGCCAAAACAAAGCCAAAGGCATGATCCTGGCGGTTCTCGCAAGCGAAGAGGAATCCGCCGCCAAATCTGGGATAAGGGGATGAGCATATGATTTTGGTTATCGACAATTATGACTCTTTTACGTACAATCTGGTGCAGTATTTGGGGGAACTCGGACAGGAAGTGAAGGTATACCGCAACGATGAAATTACCGTGTCCGGCATTGAGGAGCTTGCACCCGACCATATTTTGATTTCCCCGGGCCCCTGCACGCCGAACGAGGCGGGGATCAGCCTGGAGACGATTGCGAATTTTAAAGGCAAAATCCCGATTTTCGGCGTATGCTTGGGTCACCAGGCCATTGGGCAGGCATTCGGCGGCAATGTCATCCGTGCTGAACGGCTGATGCACGGCAAAACATCGCCGATCCATCATCACGGCAACTCCGTGTTCGAAGGCCTTCCTTCGCCATTTACAGCGACAAGATACCATTCGCTGCTTGTTGAGCGGGACAGTCTGCCGGACTGCCTGGAGATCACCGCAGAAACCGAGGAAGGCGAGATTATGGGACTGCGTCATAAGGAGTATCCGATTGAAGGCGTCCAGTTCCATCCGGAGTCGATCATCACCGATTACGGACATCAAATACTGCGCAATTTCCTGAAGCAGACCGCAGGCGCTAAAGCATGAAGAAGATAGGATTGAACGGCGGGATCGTGGATGCCGCCGACGCCGTGGTACCTGTAATGGATCACGGCTTTTTATACGGAATGGGGTTGTTTGAGACGCTGCGGACATACCGCGGCCGGCCCTTTTTGCTGGAGAGGCATTTAAAGCGGATGGCGGAGGGCTGCCGGATGCTGGGCATTCCCTTTTCGCCGGAGGATGCCCTTGCTTCCATGCCTGGCTGGATTGAAGCCTTGATGAAGGAGAACAGCCTTGAGGAGGCTTACATCCGTTATACCGTCAGCGCTGGCGTTGATGTTCTCGGGCTTCCCGGGGAGGAGTACAGCCGTCCCAATCATGTTCTGCTTGTGAAGGCGCTGCCGGAGGTGCCTGAGAACCTCTACACGCAAGGGAAAGCCCTGCAGCTGCTGGAAACGCGGCGCAACTCTCCCGAAGCTCCGATCCGCTTGAAGTCGCTCCATTACATGAACAACATTTTGGCGAAAAGAGAACTGGCGGCTGTGAGTGATCCGCGTTCCCGCCAGGCGGAAGGCCTGATGCTCGATGTGCGCGGACATGTCAGCGAAGGCGTCGTCAGCAATGTGTTTTTTGTGAAAGAAGGGGAACTCTATACACCTGATGCATCCACCGGGCTGCTGCCCGGCATTACGCGCCAGGTTGTGCTTGAGCTCGCCGGCGCGGCAGGCATCCGCTGCACGGAAGGCCTGTATACGTGGGAAGATCTGCTGGCCGCAGATGAGGTGTTCGTGACCAGCTCTATCCAGGAGCTTGTGCCCGTTACGCTCCTGCTGGACAGGCAGGGAACGGGCAGAACGGTGGGTCGAGGCGCGGCCGGCCCGATCACCCGCAGGCTGCTCGATTTGTACCGACAGAAAGCAGGGATTTGACAGTGAAAACGACAATCTACGAACGTAACTTTACAATGGGTCAAGCCGTGCTGAGGCTCGGACAGTCTACCCAGGTGATGGGCATTTTAAATGTAACGCCCGATTCCTTCTCCGACGGCGGCCGGTATGTGGATCCGGACACGGCCGTACGCCATGCGCTCAAAATGATGCTGGACGGCGCCGACCTGATCGATATCGGAGGAGAATCAACCCGGCCGGGATATACGCCGGTATCCGCGGAAGAGGAACTGGCCCGCGTGATTCCCGTGATTGAGGCGATCCATAAAGCGGCCCCGCACATTCCGATCTCGATCGATACGTACAAGGCGGAAGTGGCTCGCCAGGCCATTCTGGCCGGTGCCCATATCATCAACGATATTTGGGGAGGCAAAGGCGATCCGGACATGCTGAAGGTGGCAGCCGAGCTGGGCTGTCCGATCATTCTGATGCATAACCGGCAGGACATGGACTACACCGATTTTGTGGAGGACGTTGTCGCCGACCTGGAAGAGAGCGTGCGCCTCGCCTTGGCGGCCGGAGTTCGTGCGGAACATATTATTTTGGACCCGGGGATCGGATTTGCCAAAAACGGAGAGCACAACTTGAAGCTGATGACTCAGCTGGACCGTTTGAATCAGATTGGATATCCTGTGCTGCTGGCCACGTCCCGCAAAAAGTTCATCCGCAGCGTGCTGGATCTGCCGGTGGATGATTTGGTCGAGGGCACCGCGGCCACGGTGGCGTTCGGAATCGCCCAGGGCTGCCAGCTGGTGAGGGTCCACGATGTGAAATCGATCAAAAGAACCGTCAAAATGTGCGATGCGATGATATACACTTCAGCGGTTGTGAGTCGGGAATAACGTTTTATATACAGGATCATTTGATACGATGTTGATTATTGGGGAGGCGGGAGTAGAAAATGGATAGAATGGTCATTCACCGCATGGAGTATTACGGGTATCACGGCGTGTTCGAGGAAGAGCGCAAGCTCGGCCAGCGCTTCTACGTCGATCTGGACATGGAGCTGGATTTGCGCGCAGCCGGAGAGAACGACGATCTCACCCAAACGGTAAATTATGCCGAAGTCCACGAAACGGTCAAAAACGTGGTAGAAACCGAGTCTTTTCGCCTGATTGAAGCTTTAGCCGAACGTATTGCATCTGTTGTACTGGACACTTATACTAGTATCAATGCACTGACGGTCAAAGTGACCAAACCGCATCCTCCATTTGACATCCACTTTCAGGGTGTTACTGTGGAGCTGCATAGAACAAGAAAGTGAGACTCCACCATGAATGCACATTTCACCTCTGAGCTATCAGAGGCTTATATTGCTTTAGGGGCAAATTTGGGTGACCGCGAGCATACGCTGATGGAAGCTATTCGGCGCCTGGATGAGGATCCCCGCATTACGGTAGCCCGCTGTTCCCACCTTTATGAGACGGAGCCTGTGGGTTATGTGGACCAGCCCCTCTTTTTAAATATGGCCGTGTGCGTCCGCACAAGTTTGGATTCCCATGAACTGCTGCACGTGATGCAGGGGATTGAGAACGGGCTTGGGCGCATTCGGGAGATCCATTGGGGGCCCCGGACCGTCGATTTGGATTTAATCTGGATGGAGGGCCGCAGGGAGAACACGGAAGAACTGGTGCTGCCGCATCCCCGGATGGAGGAGCGAGCCTTCGTGCTGGTTCCCTTATCCGATATCGTTCCTCCCGACGAGCCTTCCGGCTTATATACAATCGTAGAGACAGCTCTGGATAAGCTGGATGGAAAGGAAGGTCTGCAGCTTTGGAAAACATGCAGCTGGCGAAGCGCGTCCGCGCCTTCCGGAAGCTAAAAGGCTACACGCAGCAGGAGCTCGCAGCCAAGTGCGGCATATCGCTTGCGGTGCTGGGGGCCATCGAACGGGGAAACCGTCGTGCAGAAGAACAGGTTTTGATCAAAGTAGCGGAAGCACTGGGTGTATCTGTTCAGGAACTGAGGAACGGTTAGACTTTTGAGAAGCAGGAATACTGCTTATGTATATACAATGAATAATAAGGGGGGAAATGACGCGATGCTGAAGATTGGCGATATTGAAATGAAAAACCAAGTCGTGCTGGCACCGATGGCGGGCGTGTGTAATCCTGCGTTCCGTCTTATCGCCAAGGAATTCGGAACGGGTCTGGTCTGCGCAGAAATGGTCAGCGGCAAGGCAATCGTTCACGGCAACCAGCGCACGCGGGAAATGCTATATGTAGATGAGCGCGAGAAGCCGCTCAGCCTGCAGATTTTCGGAGGGGACCGGGATTCCCTGGTGGAGGCGGCCAAAGTTGTGGACCAACAGACCAACGCCGATATCATTGATATCAATATGGGCTGTCCGGCTCCGAAAGTGACCAAAATCGACGCCGGTGCACGCTGGCTGCTCGATCCCCAGAAAATTTATGAAATGGTCTCCGCGGTCGTGGATGCAGTCGATAAACCGGTGACCGTGAAAATGCGAACCGGATGGGACAGCGACCACATTTACGCGGTGGAGAACGCCCAAGCGGTAGAACGCGCCGGAGGCCAGGCAGTCAGCCTGCACGGCAGAACCCGGGAACAGCTGTATACGGGACATGCGGATTGGAACATTATAAAGCAAGTTAAAGAGTCGGTATCGATCCCGGTCATCGGTAACGGTGACGTGGTTACGCCGGAAGACGCGCGGCGCATGCTCGACGAAACCGGATGTGACGGGGTTATGATCGGACGCGGCGCTTTGGGAAATCCGTGGATGCTGTACCGTACGATTGAGTACCTCAAGAGCGGTGAGCTGCTTCCGGAACCTGCGGCTGAAGAGAAGATCCGCATCGCGATTCTTCATATGGACCGTCTGATCGCGCTGAGAGGCGAGTTCGTGGCGGTACGCGAAATGCGCAAGCATCTGGCATGGTACCTGAAAGGTCTCAAAGGGTCCGCGCGGATCAAGGATGAGATTATGGAAGGAACGAAGCGCGACGAAATGGTCGGAATATTGGAGGATTTTGTGGCGAACCTGAACCAGCGTGCCGAAATGGAAGCCGAGGAAAAAGGTGTGGAAGCGGTGGCCCAATAAGATGGGCGGCCGCGGCTGCACCCCTGTCATTGACATTTTGAAACGGTTACCATATAATTTTGCAGTATAAATTCGACTCTTCGTTTAACAAGCAGCAGGAGGATGTTCTGATCCTTCAAATTTTGCATATAGTTTTGCATATATATAGATTGAACTAAAGTAAGCATTGCCATCTCCTGACCACGGAGCAAGAACGTAAGTTTCTTTAGTTCATTCTATGGAAGCAGGGTGTTTTTTAATTTATTTACATGACAGGAGAATCGGTTAAGATGAGCGATAAAGAAGTCATTCTTACACAGGACGGACTTAAGAAGCTGGAAGACGAACTCGAGAACCTGAAATCGGTGAAGCGCCGCGAAGTCGCGGAGCGCATCAAGGTTGCCATCGGCTACGGTGATATCAGTGAGAACTCCGAATACGAAGACGCCAAGAACGAGCAGGCTTTTATTGAAGGCCGAATCATTACTTTGGAAAAAATGCTGCGCAATGCCCGGATCATCAACAATGATGAGATCAACACGGACATTGTGGGCGTAGGTGCTACGGTAACGGTGCAGGACCTGGAATTCGGCGATACGATGGAATATACGATCGTCGGTAGTGCCGAATCAGATCCGCTGAACAATAAAATTTCCAATGAAAGCCCGGTCGGCAAAGCAATCATCGGCAAGCAAAAAGGAACCGTCGTGGATGTAAACGTTCCTGCGGGCGTCATTCAATATAAAATCATCGATATCAAAAAGTAATATCCATGCTTTAGGATTGAAAGAAAGCTTCCTTGAGGAAGCTTTTTTTCAAGATTGTGGAATGTAACACTTGAGCTAACGTCGAGGCAAAGGAAAGGCCCCACTTGGTGGGGTTATTTTCGGATATAGATGGCAGACGGCATGCCGCTTGGACAAGCGGGAGAGGTATAGCAGTGAAATGAAGGAGATGAAGACTGACCATGTCAGAAGAAGTGAACAATCAGGAACAGGAAATTGAATTAAGCGAGATGCTGAAAATCCGCCGGAGCAAGCTGGACGAGCTGCGTGCACTGGGGATCGATCCTTTTGGCAAAAAATACGAGAGAACCAGCATGGCAGGCGATCTGCTGAGTAAATATGACGGTATGACGAAAGAAGAGCTGGACGAGCAGCATGCTGAAGTTCGCGTTGCCGGACGGATTATGGCAAAGCGCGGCATGGGTAAGGCCATTTTTGCCCATATCCAGGATCTGAGCGGCAAAATCCAGATCTATGTGCGTCAGGATTCCGTGCCTGAGCATGCGTTTGAGGCGTTCCGCCTGCTGGATCTGGGCGATATCGTCGGCATCGCCGGAACGATGTTCAAGACGAAGACCGGGGAAACGACGATCAAGGCCAGCGAGGTGGAGGTTCTGTCGAAATCCCTCTATCCATTGCCGGATAAATACCATGGCCTCAAGGACGTGGAGCTTCGTTACCGTCAGCGTTATGTGGATTTGATCATCAATCCGGAAGTACAGCAGACGTTTATTGCCCGCTCGCGGATTATTCAATCGATGCGCCGTTACCTGGATTCACAGGGCTACCTGGAAGTTGAAACTCCGACACTGCATGCGATTGCCGGCGGAGCCGCGGCCAAGCCGTTTATTACGCATCATAATGCGCTGGACATGCAGCTGTATATGCGGATTGCCATCGAGCTTCACTTGAAGCGCTTGATTGTGGGCGGTCTTGAGAAAGTATACGAAATCGGACGCGTATATCGTAACGAGGGTATTTCCACCCGCCACAATCCGGAATTTACGATGATCGAGCTGTATGAGGCTTATGCCGATTACAAAGACATCATGAACCTAACCGAGAACATGATCGCGCATATTGCGCAGGAAGTGCTCGGCACCAAAGTCATCAACTATCAAGGGCATCAAGTCGACCTGACTCCGCCTTGGCGCCGGGTATCCATGGTAGATGCGGTCAAGGAAGTCAAAGGCGTGGACTTCGGCGTGCATATGACGGACGAGGAAGCTCACCGTCTGGCCAAAGAACATAACGTCAAAGTCGAACCGCACATGACATTCGGTCATATTCTGAACGCGTTCTTCGAGGAATTTGTTGAGGAAACGCTGATTCAGCCGACGTTCGTGACCGGGCATCCGGTGGAAATTTCGCCGCTTGCGAAGAAAAACGAGCAGGATCCGCGGTTTACTGACCGTTTTGAGCTCTTTATCGTGGCCCGTGAGCATGCCAATGCATTCAGCGAGCTGAACGACCCTATCGATCAGCGCCAGCGTTTTGAAGCACAGCTGAAGGAACGCGAGCAGGGCAATGACGAAGCGCATGAAATGGATGAGGATTTCCTCACCGCGCTGGAGTACGGCATGCCGCCGACCGGTGGTCTGGGTATCGGCATCGACCGTCTGGTGATGCTGCTGACGGATTCTCCGTCGATCCGTGACGTGCTGCTCTTCCCGCATATGCGGAATCGTCAGGAGTAGTTTTCAGGCTTTTAGGGAAAATAAATAAAAGGAACAGCTGTCGTGATCATGTATCACGCGGCTGTTCCTTTTTTGCATTTGAGTCTGGCTTCTGTGCCATGGAATGGACATCCGGCTGGCATAAGGATAACAAATGCCGTTTTATGACCGCGACCATGACCTCAGGGGTCACACGCTCCGGACGCATTACGGCATGGATGGCCAGGCCGTCGAGGACGGCGTAGAAGCGTTCCACTTCGATGGCAAAATCCAGACCGGGAAGCAGGAGCTGGCCCTCTGATAAGCCGTTGAATACGGTAACGAAAATCGACCGCAGCTCGTCGTCCACCTGATGGCGCAGCGTACGTAAGGAATCATCCGACAGCGACTTGACGACAAAAGAAAACCACACCTCCATTTCCAGCCGCTTTTCGTTGTCGGTAGGGAGAACCTCATGCAGAAGAGAAGGAATGTCCTGCATCAGGTCACCGGAGAAGACCGTATCGTATATTCGCTGCGATACCCGCTCGGATACCCGTTTCATGGAATAGGACAGGAGCTCGGATTGGGTTGAAAAATAATGCCTCATCGAGCCTACGGAGATCCCGGCCTCTTCCGCAATGTTTCGGACGGAAGCTTGCTCGATACCGTGCTTCTGAATGACGCGCCAGGTGGCCTCGGCTACTTTGGTTTTCTGTAGTTCATGATCAACAATTTTGGGCATGTACTCATTATACCACGTGCTTGATTTATTTAGTACGACTGTGATAAATTGATTTTAGCACATTTGTATTAAATAAGGAGTGGGATAGGTTTGATCGGTATATGGATTGTAGGGTGCGAAATAGCCTTCTGGGTTTTGGTGTTAGCCGGGCTTAGCGTCCGGTATTTGGCAGGATGGAAAAAGGGCGGTGCCGCGCTGCTGTTGATGACTCCTGTAGTTGACCTTCTCTTGATCATTCTTACGATTATGGATCTGCGCGGCGGAGCCGAGGCGGAATTTATGCATGGGCTGGCTGCGGTGTACATCGGTGTAACCATTGCTTTTGGCCACCGGATGATTCATTGGGCGGACGAACGGTTCGCCTATCGTTTTGGGGGAGGGGCTAAGCCCCAAAAGGCACCCAAATACGGAAAGGCACATGCGAGACGAGAGCGGCAAGGGTGGTTTAGACATGCGCTGGCTTGGGTCATCGGTTCGATTCTGATCTTTCTCATGATTGTAGTGGTTAATGACCCCGAGCGTACCGAAGCGCTTAAGCAAGTTCCATTACTGTGGGCATGGATTGTTGGTATTGATTTCGTTATCAGTTTCAGTTATACGCTTTGGCCAAGGAAGAAGAAAGGCTACTGATTTATCAGCAGGTGCCGCAGATATGAATTGCATGATTAGGCAAACGGTCGGCACCTTATATATGCAATTAAATTATAATTTCAGAAAAAGACTTGCATAATACAACAATGCGTGTTATATTAATATTCCGGCCAATGATTTGGTTGTTACTTGAATCAAATCACAAGCTTTCATAATTAAATCTGAAAAAAAGATTTAAAAAAAGAGCTTGCTAAGTTGAGCCGAACATGATATACTATAAAAGTTGCTGAGGCGATGAGCTTCCGGTAACGAAACGAAGTTTGATCTTTGAAAACTGAACAACGAGTGAGTATAAACGCGATGGTCTTATGACCGGAGCGATTGAGATTAAATCAATCTCGTCAGATTCAAAATGAGCTACAAACTTTCTTGGAGAGTTTGATCCTGGCTCAGGACGAACGCTGGCGGCGTGCCTAATACATGCAAGTCGAGCGGACTTGATGGAGAGCTTGCTCTCCTGATGGTTAGCGGCGGACGGGTGAGTAACACGTAGGCAACCTGCCTGCAAGACCGGGATAACCCACGGAAACGTGAGCTAATACCGGATATCTCATTTCCTCTCCTGAGGGGATGATGAAAGACGGAGCAATCTGTCACTTGCGGATGGGCCTGCGGCGCATTAGCTAGTTGGTGAGGTAACGGCTCACCAAGGCGACGATGCGTAGCCGACCTGAGAGGGTGAACGGCCACACTGGGACTGAGACACGGCCCAGACTCCTACGGGAGGCAGCAGTAGGGAATCTTCCGCAATGGGCGAAAGCCTGACGGAGCAACGCCGCGTGAGTGATGAAGGTTTTCGGATCGTAAAGCTCTGTTGCCAGGGAAGAACGTCCGGTAGAGTAACTGCTACCGGAGTGACGGTACCTGAGAAGAAAGCCCCGGCTAACTACGTGCCAGCAGCCGCGGTAATACGTAGGGGGCAAGCGTTGTCCGGAATTATTGGGCGTAAAGCGCGCGCAGGCGGTCATTTAAGTCTGGTGTTTAAGGCCAAGGCTCAACCTTGGTTCGCACTGGAAACTGGGTGACTTGAGTGCAGAAGAGGAGAGTGGAATTCCACGTGTAGCGGTGAAATGCGTAGATATGTGGAGGAACACCAGTGGCGAAGGCGACTCTCTGGGCTGTAACTGACGCTGAGGCGCGAAAGCGTGGGGAGCAAACAGGATTAGATACCCTGGTAGTCCACGCCGTAAACGATGAATGCTAGGTGTTAGGGGTTTCGATACCCTTGGTGCCGAAGTTAACACATTAAGCATTCCGCCTGGGGAGTACGGTCGCAAGACTGAAACTCAAAGGAATTGACGGGGACCCGCACAAGCAGTGGAGTATGTGGTTTAATTCGAAGCAACGCGAAGAACCTTACCAGGTCTTGACATCCCTCTGACCGGTCTAGAGATAGACCTTTCCTTCGGGACAGAGGAGACAGGTGGTGCATGGTTGTCGTCAGCTCGTGTCGTGAGATGTTGGGTTAAGTCCCGCAACGAGCGCAACCCTTGATTTTAGTTGCCAGCACTTCGGGTGGGCACTCTAGAATGACTGCCGGTGACAAACCGGAGGAAGGCGGGGATGACGTCAAATCATCATGCCCCTTATGACCTGGGCTACACACGTACTACAATGGCCAGTACAACGGGAAGCGAAGCCGCGAGGTGGAGCCAATCCTATCAAAGCTGGTCTCAGTTCGGATTGCAGGCTGCAACTCGCCTGCATGAAGTCGGAATTGCTAGTAATCGCGGATCAGCATGCCGCGGTGAATACGTTCCCGGGTCTTGTACACACCGCCCGTCACACCACGAGAGTTTACAACACCCGAAGTCGGTGAGGTAACCGCAAGGAGCCAGCCGCCGAAGGTGGGGTAGATGATTGGGGTGAAGTCGTAACAAGGTAGCCGTATCGGAAGGTGCGGCTGGATCACCTCCTTTCTATGGAGAATCGCTTCCTGCGATGGAAGCATTCAAATACTAAATCTAGCCGGTCGGCTAGTTACTCACTCGTTGGTCAGTTTTGAGAGTTCAAACTCTCAATTTGATCCTTGAAAACTAGATAACGAAACGAATCTGCGTTTTAGAAATATCCTTTTAGCTGAACTTGTGTCACAACAAGTTAAGTTTTAAAAGTAGCATGGTTAAGCTACTAAGAGCACACGGAGGATGCCTAGGCGCTAGGAGCCGATGAAGGACGTGGCGAACAACGATACTGCCTCGGGGAGCTGTAAGCAAGCTTTGATCCGGGGATGTCCGAATGGGGAAACCCGGCTGATGTAATAGTCAGTCACTCATAACTGAATACATAGGTTATGGTGAGGCATACCAGGGGAACTGAAACATCTAAGTACCCTGAGGAAGAGAAAACAAGAGTGATTCCGTCAGTAGCGGCGAGCGAACGCGGAACAGCCTAAACCGGTCAGCTTGCTGGCCGGGGTTGTGGGACGTCTCACATGGAGTTACAAAGGAATTGGTTAGGCGAAGAGGTCTGGAAAGGCCCGGCATAGAAGGTAAAAGCCCTGTAGCCGAAAGTCAGTTCCCTCCGAGACGGATCCCGAGTAGTGCGGGGCACGTGAAACCCCGTATGAATCTGGCAGGACCATCTGCTAAGGCTAAATACTCCCTAGCGACCGATAGTGAAACAGTACCGTGAGGGAAAGGTGAAAAGCACCCCGGAAGGGGAGTGAAATAGAACCTGAAACCGTGTGCTTACAAGAAGTCAGAGCCCTGTTTATGGGTGATGGCGTGCCTTTTGTAGAATGAACCGGCGAGTTACGTTCCCGTGCAAGGTTAAGGTGAGAAGCCGGAGCCGCAGCGAAAGCGAGTCTGAATAGGGCGATTAAGTACGTGGACGTAGACCCGAAACCGTGTGATCTACCCCTGTCCAGGGTGAAGGTGCGGTAACACGCACTGGAGGCCCGAACCCACGAATGTTGAAAAATTCGGGGATGAGGTGGGGGTAGCGGAGAAATTCCAATCGAACTCGGAGATAGCTGGTTCTCCCCGAAATAGCTTTAGGGCTAGCCTCGGTGAATAGAGTCGTGGAGGTAGAGCACTGATTGGGTGCGGGGCCCGCAAGGGTTACCAAGCTCAGTCAAACTCCGAATGCCATTGACTTGTAACCGGGAGTCAGACAGTGAGTGCTAAGATCCATTGTCAAAAGGGAAACAGCCCAGACCATCAGCTAAGGTCCCCAAGTGTGTGTTAAGTGGGAAAGGATGTGGAGTTGCACAGACAACCAGGATGTTGGCTTAGAAGCAGCCACCATTGAAAGAGTGCGTAATAGCTCACTGGTCGAGTGACTCTGCGCCGAAAATGTAACGGGGCTAAACACACCACCGAAGCTATGGCTTGATGCTTGCATCAGGGGTAGGGGAGCGTTGTATACAGCGTTGAAGGTGTACCGGAAGGAGCGCTGGAGCGTATACAAGTGAGAATGCCGGTATGAGTAACGAAAAGATCAGTGAGAATCTGATCCGCCGAAAGCCCAAGGTTTCCTGAGGAAGGCTCGTCCGCTCAGGGTAAGTCGGGACCTAAGGTGAGGCCGACAGGCGTAATCGAAGGACAACAGGTTGAAATTCCTGTACCACCGTAAACCGTTATGAGTGATGGGGTGACGCAGGAGGGTAGTGACGCGAGCTGATGGATGCTCGTCCAAGCAGTGAGGCTGGTGTGTAGGCAAATCCGCACACTTTAAGGCTGGGCTGTGACGGGGAGGGAAAATTATAGTACCGAAGGTCATGATCTCACACTGCCAAGAAAAGCCTCTAACCAGGTGAAGGTGCCCGTACCGCAAACCGACACAGGTAGGCGAGAAGAGAATTCTAAGGCGCGCGGAAGAACTCTCGTTAAGGAACTCGGCAAAATGACCCCGTAACTTCGGGAGAAGGGGTGCCCCGGTAGTGTGAATAGCACGAGGGGGCCGCAGTGAAAAGGCCCAAGCGACTGTTTAGCAAAAACACAGGTCTGTGCGAAGCCGCAAGGCGAAGTATACGGGCTGACGCCTGCCCGGTGCTGGAAGGTTAAGGGGAGCGGTTAGGGAGTAATCCCGAAGCTGTGAACCGAAGCCCCAGTAAACGGCGGCCGTAACTATAACGGTCCTAAGGTAGCGAAATTCCTTGTCAGGTAAATTCTGACCCGCACGAATGGCGTAACGACTTGGGCGCTGTCTCAACGAGAGATCCGGTGAAATTTTAATACCTGTGAAGATGCAGGTTACCCGCGACAAGACGGAAAGACCCCATGGAGCTTTACTGCAGCTTGATATTGGATTTGGGTACGATCTGTACAGGATAGGTGGGAGCCTTTGAAACCTGAGCGCCAGCTTGGGTGGAGGCGCCGTTGGGATACCACCCTGATCGTATCTAGGTTCTAACCTGGTACCGTAATCCGGTATGGGGACAGTGTCAGGTGGGCAGTTTGACTGGGGCGGTCGCCTCCTAAAGAGTAACGGAGGCGCCCCAAGGTTCCCTCAGAATGGTTGGAAATCATTCGAAGAGTGCAAAGGCAGAAGGGAGCTTGACTGCGAGACCTACAAGTCGAGCAGGGACGAAAGTCGGGCTTAGTGATCCGGTGGTACCGCATGGAAGGGCCATCGCTCAACGGATAAAAGCTACCCTGGGGATAACAGGCTTATCTCCCCCAAGAGTCCACATCGACGGGGAGGTTTGGCACCTCGATGTCGGCTCATCGCATCCTGGGGCTGAAGTAGGTCCCAAGGGTTGGGCTGTTCGCCCATTAAAGCGGTACGCGAGCTGGGTTCAGAACGTCGTGAGACAGTTCGGTCCCTATCTGTCGTGGGCGTAGGAAATTTGAGAGGAGCTGTCCTTAGTACGAGAGGACCGGGATGGACGTACCGCTGGTGCACCAGTTGTTCCGCCAGGAGCATGGCTGGGTAGCTACGTACGGACGGGATAAGCGCTGAAAGCATCTAAGCGTGAAGCCCCCCTCAAGATGAGATTTCCCAGTATGTAAGACCCCTTGTAGACGACGAGGTAGATAGGTTGGAGGTGGAAGTGCAGCAATGCATGGAGCTGACCAATACTAATCGGTCGAGGGCTTATCCAAAAAAATATAAAACACAGATTCGTTTCGTATCTAGTTTTCAGGTGATCAAACACTTGAACGTTTGGTGGCGATAGCGGAGGGGTTCCACGCGTACCCATCCCGAACACGACCGTTAAGCCCTCCAGCGCCGATGGTACTTGGACCGAAGGGTCCTGGGAGAGTAGGACGTTGCCAAGCGAAGGACCACTGTTGATGAATATCAACGGTGGTTTTTTTGTTTTATTCAGACCCTTGGAATGGAATGTTGAGCTTTTGATACAATTCAGGGCCTGGCAACCTAAAGGTAGTTCCCCCTCCAGTTTCATGTATGAACCGAAATGATTTTGGACATCCCACCAATGGGATGTCTTTTGCATATCTTGTCCGCTTCAAGTGGACATGTATTTGCCCCTGCAAGACAAGGGCGATTCCTCTCATTTTTACCAGACTGATTACCTTGACAGCTTCGAGTGGGCTTTGCTAAGATGGCAATAATATATTTTCAGAAACGATTTTCAAGCCTTGTTGCATAAGGATTTTAACAAATACATTACATGACAAATGAGGGGGAAATTACGAAGTGTGGGAACAAAAATTTGCTAAAGAAGGATTTACGTTTGACGATGTTTTGCTGGTACCCCGGAAGTCCGAAGTGCTGCCAAAGGAAGTCGATGTGTCCACGAGATTAAGCGATTCGGTTAAGCTGAACATTCCTTTGATCAGTGCAGGGATGGACACAGTGACGGAAGCTGCCCTGGCCATTGCGATTGCACGTGAAGGCGGCATCGGCATTATTCACAAAAATATGTCGGTTGAACAGCAAGCGGAGGAAGTGGATCGGGTTAAGCGTTCCGAGAGCGGCGTTATCACCAATCCTTTCTCACTGACAGCCGATCATCTCGTATCCGATGCCGAACAGGTCATGGCGAAATTCCGGATTTCGGGTGTTCCGATTGTGGACGAGCATAACAAACTGATCGGTATTCTTACAAACCGCGACCTTCGCTTCGTTCATGATTACAGCATCAAGATCTCCGAAGTGATGACTCGTGAAAATCTGGTAACTGCCCCAGTAGGTACGACGCTTCAAGAAGCCGAAGTCATTCTGCAGCAGCACAAAATTGAAAAGCTGCCGCTGGTTGATGAGAACAACACATTAAAAGGTCTTATTACCATTAAAGATATTGAGAAAGCCATTCAGTTCCCGAACGCGGCAAAAGATGCGCAAGGACGTCTTCTTGTAGGCGCGGCTATCGGTATTTCCAAGGATGGTTTGGATCGGGCCGCAGCTCTGGTCAAGGCCGGTGTTGACGTCATCGTCGTCGATTCCGCGCACGGCCATCATATCAACATCTTGGATGCGGTTCGCCATCTGCGCAGCTTGTACCCGGATCTTACGATCATTGCAGGCAACGTGGCTACGGGTGAGGCGACACGCGACCTGATCGAAGCGGGTGCTTCAGTTGTCAAAGTCGGTATCGGACCGGGATCGATCTGTACGACGCGCGTTATTGCCGGTATCGGCGTGCCGCAAGTCACAGCGATTTACGATTGTGCTTCGGTAGCTAAAGAGTACGGAGTGCCGATCATCGCAGACGGCGGTATCAAATACTCCGGCGAAATTACCAAAGCACTTGCAGCCGGCGGCCATGCCGTTATGCTGGGAAGCTTGTTTGCGGGAACGGAAGAGAGCCCTGGGGAATCGGAAATTTACCAAGGCCGCCGCTACAAGGTCTACCGTGGCATGGGCTCCATGAGTGCCATGAAGCAAGGCAGTAAGGACCGTTACTTCCAGGATGACGATAAGAAGCTCGTTCCGGAAGGAATTGAGGGCCGCGTCGCTTATAAAGGTCCTTTGTCCGACACGATTCACCAATTGATCGGCGGTCTCCGCTCGGGCATGGGCTATTGCGGAACGAAAAACCTGCAGGAGCTGCGTGAAGATACCCAATTTATCCGCATCACGGGTGCGGGTCTTCGTGAGAGCCATCCGCACGACGTGCAGATCACGAAAGAAGCTCCAAACTACTCGTTGTAATATTCGACACGGTTTGCACAAAACCAACATCTTCTTGTACAGACAGGCCTAAATTAGGCCTGTCTGTCTTTTTTTGCAGTATACCCTGTGTTAGAATAGACAAGTAAGATTTAAGGGCAAGAGGGGAGTTAACAATTCATTGAGTAAGAAATGGAGCAAGTTGGGGAAACCATCTTCGCACAAACGCAAACGTCACTTTGTCAAAAAGAGCGTAGCCTCGGTTATGCTATTGAATATGTTAATGCTGTCCGCTCTACCGGCCATGGCTTTGGCGGAGGGAACAACAGCAACAACAACCACTACGAATACCGCATCGACTACTACGGCCAGCAAGGTGCCAAGCGTATCGTCTTTGCAGCTTCAAGTGAAATCCGCCGTGTTGATCGAACCAACGACAGGACAAGTCCTCTTGTCGGTGAACGCGGATCAACCACTGCCGCCAGCCAGTATGACCAAGATGATGACCGAATATCTCATCGCAGATATGGTCAAAAAGGGCAAGTTTAAATGGGACGATGTCGTGACCGTTGGCGATAATGCTTCCAAGACAATCGGCTCGCGTATTTTTTTAGATGCTAATGATCAACATACCGTTGAGGAACTGTACATAGCGATGGCGGTAGGTTCGGCGAACGATGCTACCGTTGCACTGGCTGAGTATGCAGCCGGGTCTGAACAGGAATTCGTCAAGCTAATGAATGAAACGGCTAAGAAGTTCGGGATGAAGACAGCCCACTTTATCAACTCCACTGGGCTCGACCGTGCGGATATGCCTGAGAAGTATCGTCCTTCGGCTGAAGGGGAGACGGTCATGTCCGCGATGGACGCTGCCATCCTGGGCAAGCATATCGTCCAGGACCATCCGGATTTTTCCAAATATACGGCGATCCAATCCTATAAGTTCCGTGAGCGCGATAAAAATCCGATCATCAATTGGAACTGGATGCTTGAAGCGAATAAGGATATTCCGAACTTTAAGGCTTACGCCTACCCGGGGTTGGACGGCCTTAAGACGGGTCATACCAATAACGCCGGCAACTGCTTTACGGGAACGGCCGAACGCGATGGGATGCGCCTGATCAGCGTCGTCATGGGAACGAAATCGGAAGCACAGCGCTTTACCGAGACCCGCAAGGTGCTTGATTACGGCTTCAACAACTTTGAGATCAAGCAGGCCGTGGCCGGCAAATCCAAGGTTGAAGGTCTGGACTCCGTTGAGGTCAAAAAAGGCGTCAAAACTTCGGTCGGCGTCGTAACGGATGCCCCGGTCTCCTTTATGGTACCTAAAGGCTCCGATGCCAAAGGCGTTACCTTCAAAACTCAGCTTGAACCGGCGGACAAGCTTGTGGCTCCGATCAAGCAGGGAACCAAGGTCGGTACCATCACTTATACCTATAAAGTAGATGGGATTGAGAAGCCTCAGACGAAAACCGTCAATTTGATCACATCGGACGAAGTGGAGAAGGGCAGCTGGCTGCGCCTGTTCTTCCGCGCTATTAAGGAAATGTTTGGTGATTTATTTGACGGAATCAAAAATCTTTTTTAAGATCAATATAAGATTTTTGCTTTAGTCCACAAAAGCAGCTCTGCAGAGTATGCAACCATCCTGCCATCCATAGGCAAGGGCGGATTACATGATATATATTTCGGGAGGCGTAAACCATTGGAAACGGGAACTTCGAGAGTTAAAAGAGGTATGGCTGAAATGCAAAAAGGCGGCGTCATCATGGACGTCATGAATGCCGAACAGGCAAAGATCGCTGAAGCTGCGGGCGCAACGGCCGTTATGGCATTGGAACGCGTTCCTTCGGATATTCGTGCTGCCGGCGGTGTAGCGCGTATGGCTGACCCTACGATCGTAGAAGAGGTTATGAAAGTCGTATCGATTCCGGTTATGGCGAAAGCCCGTATCGGTCATTATGTGGAAGCGAAAGTGCTTGAATCCCTCGGCGTCGACTACCTCGACGAGAGCGAAGTTCTGACGCCTGCCGATGAAGTATTTCATATCGACAAATGGGACTTCACCGTGCCGTTTGTTTGCGGCGCCAAAGACCTGGGAGAAGCGCTGCGCCGCATCGGCGAAGGCGCGTCGATGATCCGTACGAAAGGCGAGCCGGGAACAGGCAACATTGTCGAAGCCGTTCGTCATATGCGTCTGATCAACAGTCAAATCCGCAAAGTGCAAAGCATGTCGAAGGACGAGCTGTATGCCGAAGCGAAAAACCTTGGCGTACCATACGACCTTCTGCTTGGTGTTCACGAGAGCGGCAAGCTGCCGGTCGTTAACTTTGCTGCGGGCGGCGTGGCTACTCCAGCCGACGCGGCGCTGATGATGCATTTGGGAGCCGACGGAGTGTTCGTGGGATCGGGTATTTTCAAATCCGATAATCCAGAGAAGTTTGCCCGCGCGATCGTGGAAGCAACAACGCATTACCAAGACTACAAGCTGATTGCCGAAGTATCCAAAAACCTGGGTGCGCCAATGAAAGGCATTGAGATTTCGAAGCTGAGCCCGTCTGAGCGGATGTCGGACCGCGGCTGGTAAGAGAGAGAAGGCTGGACATATGAAAATCGGGGTACTGGCGCTTCAGGGTGCCGTAGCAGAGCATATTCGCAGCATCGAGCTGGCCGGCGCCGAAGGCATCGCCATTAAAAAGGTAGAGGAACTGGAGCAAGTTCAGGGCCTGATTATCCCTGGCGGCGAAAGTACGACCATCGGCAAGCTGATGCGGAAATACGGGTTTATTGAAGCGATTCGCCAATTTTCGGATGCAGGCAAGCCGATTTTCGGCACCTGTGCCGGATTGATCGTATTGGCGAAGTCGATCGAAGGCCAGGAAGAGCCCCACTTGGGGCTGATGAATATCACCGTGGCGCGCAATGCTTTTGGGCGTCAAAGGGAGAGCTTTGAAACAGATTTGGACGTCAAGGGGATTGAGGAGCCGGTTCGTGCCGTCTTTATCCGTGCTCCTCTGATCCGCAGTGTGGGCGATGGAGTCGACGTACTGTCCTCCTATAACGACGAGATTGTGACCGCGCGAGAGGGCCATTTGCTCGCCTCTTCGTTCCACCCTGAACTGACGGATGATTACCGGCTCCATCAGTATTTTGTGGATATGGTAAAAGCCAGTCAAGCGTCTTAAATCAGCAGGATAAACGATGGTAACACGATGACACCTTGACTCTTTTGATGATATCTAAACGCTGCCTCCTGGGTAAGCTTTAGGTAAAAGGTATTCCTCGGCTGGCGGCGTTAGCGGCGGTCTGAGGATACCTTTCAAGGGGTCAGGGTTGTTTTTTGATTCAAGCAGGTCTCATCATGGAAGTACGTCGCACAAGACGTTTTTCTTTTTAGGAGGAATTGTCCAATGTTGGATGTGAAAATATTACGCGGTGATTTCGCGAGAGTGGAGCAGGCGCTCAAAAACCGGAACAAGTCGCTGGATCTGATCGCCGGCTTTCCCGAGTTGGATACCCGCCGCCGGGAGCTGCTGCAGGAGAGCGAGGCGCTGAAAAACCGCCGCAACACCGTTTCCGGTGAAGTAGCCAAGCGCAAAAAGAACGGGGAGAACGCCGACGAGCTTATTCTGGAGATGCGTCAGGTTTCTGACCAGATCAAAGCGATGGACGAGGAAGTTCGCGAACTGGAGGCGTCTATTTCTGATCTGACGATGGCCATTCCGAATATTCCGCACGAATCGGTACCGGTCGGCCAGTCCGAAGAAGACAATGTGGAGCTGCGCCGGTGGTCGGAACCGACGATGTTTGATTTTACGCCAAAAGCCCACTGGGATCTGGCCCAGGACCTGGGCATTCTTGATTTTGAAGCGGCAGCCAAGGTTACGGGTTCGCGGTTTACGTTCTACAAGGGGCTCGGTGCCCGTCTGGAGCGTGCGCTCATCAACTTTATGATGGATTTGCACAGCAGCGAGCATGGCTACGAAGAAATGCTTCCGCCTTATATCGTCAATGGGGACAGCCTGCGCGGTACCGGACAGCTTCCGAAGTTTGAAGAGGATCTGTTTAAAATCCGTGACACGGACTACTATTTGATCCCGACCGCTGAAGTGCCGGTGACCAACTATTACCGTGATGAAATTTTATCGGTGGAAGATCTGCCGAAGCACTTCGTGGCTTACAGCTCCTGCTTCCGTTCGGAGGCCGGTTCAGCCGGACGTGATACACGAGGCTTGATCCGCCAGCACCAATTCAATAAAGTGGAACTGGTGAAGCTTGTGCATCCGGATTCCTCTTATGAAGAGCTTGAGAAAATGACGGCAAATGCGGAGCGCGTTCTTCAGCTGCTGAAGCTGCCGTATCGCGTGATGGCGCTCAGCACGGGAGATATGGGCTTCTCGGCGGCAAAAACGTACGACCTGGAAGTTTGGCTGCCTGAGAGCGGTGCTTACCGGGAAATCTCCTCTTGCTCGAACACGGAGGACTTCCAGGCACGGCGTGCGAATATCCGTTTCCGTCCTGAGCCTAAGGCCAAGCCTGAGTTTGTGCATACGTTGAATGGATCGGCACTTGCCGTAGGACGGACCGTGGCGGCCATTCTGGAGAATTATCAGCAGGCCGACGGCAGCGTGGTCGTTCCGGATGTGCTTCAGCCTTATATGGGCAATGTTAAAGTTATTGTCCCTAAAAGCCAGGGTTGATATTAGCATTAAACTGTGGTAATATATTTTTGTTACGCGTTGCGTGACACTGATGTATTTTCCACGTGGAGGGGTACCGAAGCGGTCATAACGGGGCGGTCTTGAAAACCGTTAGGGCGCAAGTCCACATGGGTTCGAATCCCATCCCCTCCGCCATTTAAACAAACCAATGACAAAGCCTATTCTGCTTATGCAGGAGCGGCTTTTTTTGTTTTTGCCAAACGCCGTTATCGCATAAAAAGAGCGCATCCTCCGCACATTAACAAAGGCAGGGGAGGTGTTCAATCATGAACCGAGACTTTGAATTGAACCAAAACAAATTGGTCCAAGCTTGGCAATCCCAGCTTCCTCAAACGCTTGACTCATCCGACCAGGCACAGGTGTTTGCCGACGAGGCAAATCCCCAGGCGCTGCGGATCCATATCGATACCGCGGGACGGTCGAAGTATTCATTCGACTTCCAGTGCTCCTACGTGGATACACGGGAGGTTAAAGTGGATCTGGTGGATGTAGAACGCGAAGGACGCACGGTAGACGAACGCACGGATGTCATTCAGAATATGGCGCAGGATTACACCCGCCAAATTCACGAGTGCGCCCAAGCCCTTCACGATTTGACGCATCACTCTTAAGAAGAGAGGGACAACGATGACCAAAGCCAAACCGGGTGTCGACAAAAATCTCAGCAACGTCGTCGAGGATTTGGATCAAACGGCAGTGAACAGCCATCAGGCAAATCAGTTGCAGCAGAAGCGAAATGATCGCAGGCATGAAGATGAAATCAATCATCAGCACACGATCGACCTGGAGCATCCGCATTCTTAACCATCCTAATGTATACAGGGGGAATCGCCGATGAGTAAACCAAACGCTGTTCCGGTACCTGAAGCGCAAGAGCAGCAGCCGCGTAACCGGGACCGGGAGCGGTCCGGTATGCAGGAGCCGTTGTCCGGATCGAAGAAGGTCAAGAACCGGAATCATGTTAGTCATTTGAATAGAGAAGGGTCCTAAGGTCCCGTCTAAAAAGGCATCCGGCTAAAAGCCAGGATGTCTTTTTTTGCGTTAAAAATGAAAATTCACCAAAAGATTTCCAAAAAAGGGTTCCGGTAACGGACGATATCGTTTATGATTACAAGGGGTATTTTTTTGCTTTTTAGAGATGAGAGGAGAGAGAGATTGTGATGAAGAAGAAATGGGCAGCCCTGATTCTTACACTGGTCTTGGCAATGACCGTGGTGCTTGCAGGCTGCAGCAGCAAGAAGGAACCGAAGGAAGCGCTGGAGGCTTCGGCCGTCAACGCGATGAAAATGACATCGTACGAAATGAAGAGCAAGGTAACGATTAAAGATCTGCAGGTTACCAGTGCAAGTGCGGATAACGCCGCAGCCAGCCAAGTGATGAGCATGCTGAAAAATGCGGAATTGACGATCGATGGGGTATATCAGAACGATCCACAACAAACGGAGATGACGCTCGGAATTAACCTGAAGGGCGACATGTCCATGAGCTTTAACATTCCGATGGTAATGACCCAAGATAAATTGTACGTCAAAGTGCCGAGCATCCCGATGCTGCCGCTGCCTGAAGACGTTGTAGGTAAATTCCTGGTACTCGATATGAAAGAGCTGGCGGAACAGCAGGGAACGTCCTTTAACCCCGACATGATGAATCCCGAAAAGACGAAGAAGCTCGCCGGCGAAATTATGAATACCCTGTTTACCGAATATGATGGTAAGAAATATTTTAAAGACGTTGCTGTTAAAGATGCTAACCTCCCGGATGGCGTGGATGCCAAGCAGGTGGTTCAATTCTATGTAACCAATGACAACGTGAAAGAAGCGGCTGACATTCTGGTGAACAAAGCGCTGCCGAAAATTCTTGATATTATCAGCAAGGAAGAGTACCGTGAAATGCTCGGCGTTAACCAGGAAGACATCGACGATATGAAGAAGGATCTGAACTCGACGGACAGCAAGGATGAAATCAGCAAAGGCCTGAACGACCTGAAGAACTACCTGAAAGTCAACCAGTTCGAAGTCAACACGGCTATCAATAAAGATAACTTCCCTGCTTATCAGGATGCTGTGATGAACGTAGAAATGAACGATCCGGAAACGAAGGACAACATGAAGCTGTCGCTGCAGGCGACGAGCCAATACAGCAAGATCAACGAGAAGCAAACCTTCAGCATCGGCATTCCAAAAGAAGCGGATGTTATTACGATGGAGCAGCTTCAGGAGAAAATGGGAGCTACGGCTTACTAAGCAAGCCCCGTACGAATCACAACAGCCCGGCCAGGGTTACTGGCCGGGCTGTTTGTTTGTGTCAGCCTTTCCCCCGCAGCTTGCGGAAAAACTGGGTCAGCAGCCCAGCGCATTCCTCCTGCAGCACATCGGCAATGACCTCGGTGCGGTGGTTGAAGCGCGGCTCCTGCAGCAGGTTCATCAGCGTTCCAGCGCATCCCGCCTTGGGATCGTAGGTGCCGTAGACGACCCGCGGGATGCGGGACTGGACGATCGCGCCGGAGCACATCGGACACGGCTCCAGCGTGACGTATAGCGTGCAGTCCAGCAGGCGCCACGATTGTACGGCTATGCTGGCTTCCCGAATGGCGACAATCTCAGCGTGGGCGGTCGCGTCCTGGGACGTTTCCCTTAAGTTATAGCCCCGCCCGATGATCTCCCCGTTGCGGACGATGACCGCGCCGATCGGCACCTCCCCCAACTCCTCCGCCAATTTGGCTTGGTGGATCGCCTCGCGCATCCAGTGTTCATGACGATCATTATCCACAGACTCATCCACATGAAGCGGATGTTTCGTTTGATTTTCCAACGTAAAAGAGCCTCCCTGTACCGAATTTCGGCTTATTCAGCGAACAAGCATTCTATTGTTAACATGCTGTGCATAAATTTGTGGATAACTATTTGATTACGCACAGAATTATCCCCAATTTATTAAATGGTGCTGTGAATATGTTGATAAGTTGTGGACATGCTGCGTTATTTCGAGTTAAGCTGATCATTTTCGACAAGCTTTTCAAATATCAGCCTACAGAGTATGATGGAATAGATTATTCCAATTATCGCCAAGGCAAGATTAGAGGTGACCCGATGTGTCAATGAAGAAGAAACTGTCCCTCACCATGGCCGGTTCACTCTGTCTGATTTTACTTTTAAATATTATTCTTAGTTTGTACACAACGCAAGCCAGTTTACGCCGGGAAAGTGAACGCAAAATGCTGCTGGCCGCCAGGCAGGTGGCCGCTTCCATTGAGCAGAGCCAGGAGAGCGCCGGCATGGTCGAACGCCAGATCGGGGAGCTTCTGCATGTAGCTGCCAAATTGGCTGCCAAAGAGCTGGACCCGGATATCCAGAACATTACGAACGAGCAGCTGGCCAAGCTGAGCAAGCAGGTGGGAGTCACCCATATCGCCCTGCTGGTCCGAACCGGTGATGATATTATCATTGCCAAGTCCTCGGAACCTGCTGAGCTCGGTCTATCCACCAAAGACTGGGGATACTGGTATAAGGCGTTTAAGCAGCTCTTTGAGGAAGAACGCGTAACGATTCCGTACGGGGCGGCTGCCGACCATTTTTGGACCGGACCGTTTGAATATTCGAACTCCAAGCCGAACGTGATCGACAAATGGGGTTATTATTATGACGCCAAACGAAATTATATCATTGATCCGTATATTCGCACCGATTCACTCCATCAGATCGGAACCCATATCCCGAGTCCGGAGGAGGTGCTCGACAAAACGAAGAAAATCAACGGGGAGATACTTGAAATCAGCTGCATCAATCCGCAGACCTTTGCGGGCGTCCGAATGTCCGGACAAGGATATGTCCATGATAAGACTAAGCTGCATAATCGGCCGATACGATACGGTACCTATACATATATCGACCTCGAAAACGACAAACAGGCTGTGGAGAAGGCGGCACAGACAGGAGCGAATGTCGTTTATGAAACGCGCATCGATGGTAAAAAGCTGTTAAAGAGCTTTATCCCTGTGAACAGTGCGTCTCAGGCATCCTACATCATCAGCATTGTCATGGATTATGCGCAAATATCCAAGGTATTGCAGAAGCAGCTTGTCTCTTATATATCGATTTCGGCCTTTCTGTTGATTTTGTTCGTCATTGTAAGTTATAAGCAGGCCGGATACTTCATTCGGCCGATCGATGCGATTCTGGGTAAAGTGAAAAACGTCGCCCAGGGGCGCTTTGATACGCCGCTTGTCATCAACAGCAAGGATGAGCTTGGATTGCTTGCCGCCAAAATCAACACGATGACCGATAATCTGAGCAGCTATACCGACCAGCTAAAGCAGGCCGTGGAAGAGAACCGCTCGGTGAAAGAGCATCTGGAGTCTGTCATCCAGCAGACGGCGGATGCGATTCATACGACGGACCTTGAGGGGAATATCCTTCAGGTCAATCAAGCTTTTGAAAAGCTGTACGGCTGGTCAAGCCATGAAGTGATCGGTAAGCGGATCAATCTGATTCCCGGCCATTTGGAGGGGGAAGTGCAGGCAAGGCTCGACGCTTTAATGCAGGGCGAACAACTGCCTGCAGTAGAAACGGTCCGAATCAAGAAGGACGGGACCCCTGTGGAGGTCAGCATCAGCACGTCAGCGGTCAGGGATCCGGAAGGAAAGGTCGTATCGTTCATCAGCATCTCAAGAGACATGACGGAACGCAACCGGATGGACGAGCTGCTCCGCCGGTCCGAGAAGCTGACCACGGTCGGGCAGTTGGCGGCCGGGGTGGCGCATGAGATCCGCAATCCGCTCACGACGCTGCGGGGATTCCTGCAGCTGCAGGAGTATAACAACCGCGTCGATCCGAAGCACAACCAGATCATGCTGTCTGAGCTGGAGAGAATCAATCTGATCGTGAGCGAATTTTTAATTTTGGCCAAGCCCCAGGCTGTGCACTTCCGAAATAAAAATGTTCGTGATATTTTAGAGGATGTGCTGTCGCTGCTGAGCAGTCAGGCCAATCTGCACGGGATTGAGTTCGTCATGTCCTCCCAGACGGACGAGACGGACGTTCACTGCGAGGAGAACCAGCTGAAGCAGGTCTTTATCAATTTGCTGAAAAACGCCATGGAGGCGATGCCTGAAGGCGGCGTCATTCGTATCGAACTGTTCCGGCCGGACCCGAACCACCTGGGGATTACGATTACGGATGAAGGCGTAGGGATTCCTGAGCACCAGATGGAGAAGGTAGGAGAACCCTTTTTCACCAACAAGGAAAACGGGACAGGCCTTGGCCTGATGGTCAGCCAGCGGATTGTGGAGGGCCATAAAGGATCACTTCAGATCGAGAGCGCCGTTAACAAGGGCACTCAGGTTACGTTAACGCTGCCGGCGGCACAGCCGGAGCATGGGGAAGGACCAGAACGGGAATGATCCGCACTCTTGTCCGGGGTAAACCATAATGAGATGGGGTTATAAGCTTTGAGGATTAACAAATATATCAGTGAGACCGGGTATTGTTCCCGGCGTGAAGCGGATAAGCTGGTAGAGAGCGGGAAGGTGACGATCAACGGCGTTCAGGCGGTGTTGGGCAGCCAGGCGGAGGAAGGGGACGACGTCCGCATCAACGGCCGGCCCCTGCAGGCGAAGAAGGAGACGCATGTCTACATTGCGCTGAATAAACCGGTTGGGATCACCAGTACGACGGAGCAGCATATCAAGGGCAACATTGTGGACTTCGTGGGCCATTCGGAGCGGATTTTTCCGATCGGCCGGCTGGATAAAGATTCCGAAGGGCTCATCCTCCTGACGAGTGACGGCGACATCGTCAATAAAATACTGCGGGCCGAAGGCAAGCATGAGAAGGAGTACATCGTCACGGTGGACAAGCCGGTTACGCCGTCCTTTTTAACAGGCATGGCCAGCGGGGTGAAGATTTTGGGCGAAATGACCCTTCCCTGCAAGGTAACGCGGATCTCGGAGCGGGTGTTCAAGATCATTCTGACCGAGGGGAAAAACCGGCAGATCCGCCGGATGTGCAGCGCCTTCGGCTACGAGGTGCGCCGACTGCAGCGAATCCGGATTATGAATATCCACCTGGGATCCCTGGGCAAAGGGAAATGGCGCGATTTAACGCCGCAGGAAAAGGAAGAGCTTGGACAGCTGCTGAATTACCGCCTCGGATAGAGGGCAGGCCTGATACAGGGTGAGGGCTTCAACCTATAATAAAAGGCCGGAAGACCATTCCCTGAGACATGTGCCGTCTACTATCAAAAAGGCTGCTCCCTTTATCCAAAGGGAACAGCCTGTCCATTAGTTATCGCTATGCTATTTTTTATTCGTGGTTACCGGGATTTGCTCGCTGATATTCTGGTACTTCCGGATAATGGATACCTCGACGCGGCGGTTTTTAGCACGGCCGGCTGCGGTATCGTTGGAAGCCACGGGCCGGAACTCGCCAAAGGCGGTGGAGGTGAACTTGGCCGGGTCGAGCTGCTTGTTGGTGAGCAGAATCTTCAGGAAGTTCAGCGCCCGGTTGGAGCTCAGGTCCCAGTTGGACGCGTACTCGCTGTTCGAGATCGGCATATTGTCCGTATGGCCGGACACGACGACGTCATACGTCGGGAACTGCTGCAGCATGCTGCTGATGGCGAGCGCCAACTGGCGTGACTCAGGCTTCACCTGAGCGCTGCCGGAAGCAAACAGGGCGTTGTCGCTGATCGTGATCGTAAGCTGCGATTGGTTCAGTTTGGTATCCAGCTGGTTCGTCAGGCCGTTCGTTTTGATATATTGATCCAGCTGCTGCTTCAGCTTCTCCAGGTCTTCCTGTTCCTGCTTAGCCAGCTGGGCTTTCTGTTTCTTGTCATTGTTATTCGTGACGATGCTCTCTTGGGAGTCTTTTTTGCCCTGGTCCATATTTTTATCCATCGGCAAATTGGATCTGAAGTTGAGCACGCCGTTTCCGGTGCTGAGGGCATTGTTGAAGGCCTGGCTCATTTCCTCGAATTTCTTGGCGTCCGTGGCGCTCATGGAATAGAGCACGATAAACAGGGCCAGCAGCAGTGTCAGCAGGTCGGCATAGGGGAGAAGCCAGGATTCGTCGGCATGCTCCTCATGCGGTTCATGTCTAGTCTTCTTGGCCACCTGAACCATCCTCCTTCTCATTCATTTGAGCGCGCTCGGAAGGGGTTAAGAAGACGGAGAGCTTCTGGCTGATCGCAATGGTGGATACGCCGGATTGAATCGACAGCAGTCCTTCCACCATCATGAGCTTGAGCTCCACTTCTTTTTTGGACAGGCGTTTCAGCTTATTGGCGATCGGGTGCCACAGGACATAACCGGTAAAAATACCGAGCAGCGTCGCAATAAAGGCAGCGCCAATCGCGTGGGCCAGCTCGGCCATATTCTCCATCTTGGTCAGGGCGGCGATCAGGCCGACGACGGCGCCAAGCACCCCTAGGGAAGGAGCATACATACCGGCTTGGGAGAAGAGCAGGGCACCTGCACGGTGACGCTCTTCCGTCGCCGCAATATCTTCCATCAAGACGTCGCGGACGAACTCCTGGTCGTTACCGTCGATAATCATGCGCATACCGTTGCGCAGGAAGGCGTCGTCGATTTCTTCGACCTTGGTCTCCAGAGCGAGGAGGCCTTCCCGGCGGGTGATGGAGGCCCACTCCATGAACAGGGTGATGAGCTCTTGACGCTGCATGAGCTTTTGTTTGACGAAGGTCATTTTTAACAGCTTGGGGAACTTCTTGATCTCAGACATCGGAAAGCCGATAAACAGCGTAGCGGCGGTTCCGGCGAGAATAATGACATAAGCGGCGGGCGTCAGCAGGCTGACGATCGGGGCGCCCTTCAGCACCATGCCGACTAGGACGGCAACCACACCGAGTATCAGGCCAACAATCGTTGAAATTTCCATTGCACACCTCATCCATGAGAAATAGAATTGAATCCTTTCGGAATCGACCGCGTTTACATCCTTGCAACATGGTCGCTTTCACAAAAAACGGTTTATATTATTTATCGACACCATTCTCTTTTTTTTTAAGGGATATTTTCCGGTATAATGAAATGACAAGGTTCATCTGTCCTACAAAATCAAGTCCGAGCACCATACCCTGAAGGGAATAATCACAGCACAAACGGGTGACGAATGGCCCACTTGAGACCCTGACACAGGGGCGCATGGAGCAGGGCATTCACCATTCACAATCATCGCTTATAGATCGTATGAGTAACTAAACTTCGATATGGAGGGAATGGCATGGGTGTTAAGCATGGTCGTGACTATGACGGCATATTGACCGATTTGACGGCAGCTGTCGGGGAAATTCCGGACAGTTATTTATTTTTTGAAATGGCGGAGCAGGATTGGATGCAGCTGGGCATCGAAGAGAAGCGTGAGGTGCATGAGGCGCTGGCGGAGGATTTGTTCTATGCGCTGGGAGCCGAACCTGTCATCACCGTTGGAAGCGGTGTCGTGATGTATGACAAGGACCATCACCGGATCAACCTCTTGATCGGCGACGAGGAGCTGACCGTAGTCTCACTGATATAGTCCCTGGGGCCGGATGGATTTTATAAACCCGTCCATGGTAAGATATTATTCGTATGTACTCTCCTTGAAGAAGCATGATTACATTCAGGGATGAATACAATGGGTAAAGGTTTTTCGCCCGAGCATACATTAATGACACATCCTGGTGAACCTCGGGGATGTTAGGTTTCAGGGAGGAACGGAAGAATGGTATATACGCAAGAAGAAGTAGAAACGCATTTGTCTAAGCTGGAAGGCTGGGAGCTTGAAGAGGGCCGCTGGATTGTGCGCAAATACGTTTTCTCCAATTTCATGAAGGGCATTTCCTTTGTGGATGAGGTTGCGGCCATTTCAGAGGCTTTTGGCCACCACCCCTTTATTACGATTGATTATAAAAATGTGACGCTGCGTTTGACTTCATGGGATGAAGGCGGGATTACGTCCCTGGATGTCAAGGAGGCCCACCAATTTAACGAACTGTTCGAAAAAATGCGTTCCGGCGAAAAAAGGTAACGAGAATAATGCAGCAAATAAAAACACGCTTTGCGATGAACGTCCCGTTCTTCCAAAGCGTGTTTCTGTATGCGTTACAACTGTTATTTCTTCTCAGCCAACCACTGGGCCACATTGGCAATCTCTTCAGCTTTCAACTTGTCTTTAAAGGATGGCATGCCGCCTTTACCTTTAGTGATAATGGTGTAAATCTCTTCAGCGGACAGTTGGCTTCCGATCTTTTGAAGGTTCGGGCCTACGGCACCCTGAAGCTGATCCCCGTGACAGCTAATGCAGCCTTGGTCTTTAACCACAGCTTCGGCCGCTGCGGCGTCCATCGTGACTTCCGGCATGGTCGGCTTCTCTTCTTCCGCCACCTGCTCTTTGCCTGGAAGCGTAAACATGAGCACAATTGCCATAACCACTGCGATCGTTAATACACCGCTCATGATCCATTTTTGCATCCGTTTTCGTCCTTTCTATGTAAACTGTCATTCTTCATTCCTTCATTATAACGGAACAAGCCATCACATCAAATAGTTTGTGTCAAAAAAGCAAACGAATCCAAACTTGGGGCCACCAAAAATACACAAATTTGTACCATTTTTATGATGATGGAATTTTCAAGTTAGACCCCTTCATAGACCATACAGTGAAACAGCTGTTCACCTTCAGGGGTCAGCTTGGGGTAGGTATCAGCGATGACAAACCCCGACTTCCCGTAAGCCCGGATGGCCCGCTTATTCCAAGTATGCACTTCAAGGTCGATTTCGTCCCCAGGCCGTCTTTCACGGGCTGCGGCGACCACAGCCTGCATAAAGCTCTTACCCAGCCCCTGGCCGCATAAATCAGGCCGCATGCCAACACCAAGCCGGGTCACGCCTGCCAAGGGAAAGAACTGCGCGAACCCGCACAAGGTATGATCAGCATCCAGGACGGACACATATTGGCTTTGCCTCACCTCAGGATCACCAAATTCGACGCCAAGCGTCTCCATCTGATCCCACGGCAGCCAGCCGTATAAATCGTATGGAGGCTCGTACACCCAGGCGCAGACGGTCTCAGCATGCTCCCGGGTCATGGGAACGATCATGAAGCTCTCATGTTGGAGGTTCATGTGCAGATCTCCCTTCCAGACCTCCCTGTAGGATTTGAACATTAGAGAAAAAATATTCCGGATTGTCCCAGATATCTGTTTAATTTCAGAATAGAGGGGTAAATGAGGAGTAGCGGGCGGGAATGGAAGGGTTACCCATTTCTGTCCGCAAAAAATCCCGCAAAAGGAGATTTCGGCAAAAATCTCATTCTACGGGATCTCGTACCCTTGCTTTACCTGCATTACTGGACGTCATCTACGTCCTCGGAATCGACGGCGGCGGTTTTGTATTTATCCGTACTCATGATTCGTTTGGCGCCAACGTAGCGGTTGACGTAGTAGCTGTCGCTCAGAGAGCTGATGATCACACCGCGAGAAGTGGAGGCATGTGCGAATTTTCCGTCGCCGACGTAAATTCCGACATGGGATACTCCGGCTCCCGATGTATTAAAGAATACCAAGTCGCCTGCTCTCAGATCACTGCGGGATACGGCCGAACCCATGCTGAACTGGGAACCAGACTGATGGGGCAGATCGATGCCCAATTGATCAAATACATACATTGTAAATCCCGAGCAGTCAAATCCGCTTGTTGTGGTTCCGCCCGTTCTGTACTTGGTTCCGATCGCACTGTCGATCACTTTATCCATCTTGGAATCCGCGAAAGCGCTTCCTGTGCCGACCGTGAGCACGATGGCGAAACTCATGATTGCTGCTGCAAGCTTCTTCTTCAAGTAAAATACCCCTTCCGGCGCCTGCGAGGTTAGCTTAAGGATTCGGTAGAAGGCCCCCTATGATCCCTCTGAAGCAAGATCAATTCACCCATAACTGGTTCCCCCGCTTTCCTTAGTGTGAGGAAATTCGGCATGAACTTTTTACACTATGTATCATTCCCTGGTACTTCTTATTCGTTCGCAACTTTGTGTCAGGTAAAGATTACAAAGTTGTTACTATCGCTGGGACTATTGTAACAAAGGAATCGGACTTTGGCAATTGTTTCTAACAGAAAAAGAAGATTTGTAGGAAAATTTATAGGAAATGATGTTTATTTGTTGGACGAGTGGGTAAAAGAAATGACAAGGGTGGAAAAAACAGGGGAAAACCGTGGATTTACTCGTGTAAAAAAATTTTTTGAAATGCTGTTACCTTTTCGGTGGTTCGTACGTCTAATAAGTAACAACAAACCCGCGGGGCGATTTCGGCAAAAATCAGCGGCGCGGGTTGTTATGGATATGCATTGTTTTCGAGAGATAATCAATTGTAAACCGCAGCTTGATATTTGGCCGTACTCATGACCCGTTTGGCGCCAACGTAGCGGTTGGCGTAGTAGCTTTGGCTCAGTTTGCTGATGGTAACGCCTTTCGAAGAGGACGCGTGCGCGAATTTTCCGTTGCCGATGTAAATACCGACATGGGATACGCCTGCGCCTAGGGTGTTAAAGAAAACCAGGTCTCCTGCTCTCAGCTGGCTTTTGGAAACAGCGGTACCTGTTTTATATTGCGCAGCGGATACACGCGGGAGGTTTAACCCCAGCTTTTGGTACACGTAACGGGTAAAACCGGAGCAATCGAAGCCGTTCGTAGTTGTTCCGCCGGTTTTGTAAGAAACGCCGATCGTGTTGTTAACGATGTGATTCAGAGATGAATCCGCAAATACGCTGCCGGTGCCCATGGAGAACGCAAGTGTAAGGCCCAGCGCTGCGGCTGCCAACTTCTTCTTCAAAAAAATAAACCCCTTCCAATGCCTGCGAGGTTAGCTTAAGGATTCGGTAGAAGGTCCCCTATGATCCCTCTGTAGCGAGATCAATTCACCCAAAATTGGATCCCCCGCTTCCTGGTGCCCGGGAATTCGGCTCGTGATGATTGCACCGGAAATGGACATGCTGACAAGTTACCTATAATCGTACATACCAATCAAATGAACGGACAAATGATGAAATCAGTTACAGCAAAGTCAAAATCGTTACAGCAAAGATTACAAAGTTGTTACTAAGTTCGTACTCGGATTATTTTAACAGAGGATTTATACTTTGGCAAATGGTTAACAATCATTTTACAACAAAAACCCCGCCTCTTTTCAACAGAAAGAGACGGGGTTCTTCTTTTATCAGCGGGTTAAAGTTATGACAAAATTTTAACTATTCCGAAATATTTTTTTTCGTACGGTTCATTTGCTGATGCCACAAATCATATTGGGAGGAGATATTCCATAATTTAAAGATACAGCTGACCATATGGTAGCCCTGTTGGATAATCAGGGTGGCAAGCCCTGCCCAGATCAGAGAGACGCTGCTGGTAATGCCATACAAGAGCAGGCTGACCGTGCCCAGCAGAACGGATATGCCGATGACCGGCAGCGCGCTTCGCAGGCAGATCCAGAGCGAGGAGAACATGCTGGTTCCACCGGTTTTGCCAAACTGCATGAACAGAATCATCTGATGGACGATGTAGCAGTACAGAAGCCAGACTGCAATGTACGGGATGCAGTGAAGCAGCTGGGCATGGTTTTGGATCGCGCTGAGCAGGATGGGATACATCTTCGGGATCATCCAGTATAACGGAGCGGCGATAAGCACCCATTCGATCAGGTGAAAAAGAAACACCGTTTTGCCGTGCAGCTTCATGCCCTGGAAGAAAAACAGTCCGCGTTCTCCCTGATGCTCCCGGTGCAGGCCGTAGAAGATGCCCGCGTGGATAAATGGGGTCAGCAGCATGCGGAGGGCGACCATTCCCAGGAGAACCCAAAGGTAAGTATGCACGGTGCTGCTTTGCGTCAAGCTCATCTGTCCCTCTACATAATAGAGGACCTGGCTGAGTTCGGTCGGCGGGGGATCGGGATACCGCATCAGCAGCGGCACGACCGCCGAATCGATCAGACGGTACAGGAAGTAGCCCCAGAGCAGCTGGTACAGGAACATGATGATCATGACATAAAATTGGTCTTTGACGCTTTTCCAACCGTTAACAATATAGGATTTCACTGCTCTCACCTCACCAGGACAGACTTCCAAGCAGGGTTTCAATCAGCTTGGTAATGCTTACGTTCCAGCGGAGGAGCACTTTATGATCCATGTCCGCCTTCAGGTAGTTGTTCACATGTTTGTTTTCCAGCACGATCGTATAGCCGGGATCGATCATGGCCCAGGCCAGCGGGGAGCTGTATGTCAGCTTGAACTGGGTGCTGGCGTTCTTTACGTCCCAAACCTTTTTGATCTGATGCCCGTCCGTAAACGTGAACAGTATCGGCACCTGCGGCAGATCGCCGCCCTTTTTGCTGACCTTCACCAAAGAATCGTACCGGGGCTGCGCCGAATCCTTATCCTTGCGCACCGTAATTTCGTCGACCGAAAAATCGGCCATCTGGCTGCCGTATACATATTGATCGAAGAAGGTCTGCCACGACTTGCTGGTTACCTGCTCGACCACCTTTTGAAAATCGGCCGTGGCAGGATGTTGGAAACGGTATTTCTTCGCATAGGTGGACATGATTTTCTTCATGGTCTGGGCGCCGGTCAGCGTCTCCATTTCTTTCAGGACCATCTTGCCGCGGTAATACACGTTCAGTGCATATTGATTCTGCGACGTATATTTCCAGGCGTCCTGGGTCAGCGGCGCAGGCGAAGCGATGAGCGAGGACTGGATCGGCAGATTGGGGATGACGCCGTATTCCTGCTCCATCAGCTTATCCTCAGCGTAGGAGGTGAAGCCTTCGTCCAGCCAGGCCTCCTCGAACTCGTTGCTGGCGATCATGCCGTAGAAGTACTGATGGCCGATTTCGTGGATGACGGTCCGCTCGAGATCGTAACCCGGGGAGTCGTCCTTGGCCCCGAAGGCGGTAATCAGCGTCGGATACTCCATGCCGCCTGCCCCGTTGCCTGCTTCGGGCGGGACGACGATAGACAGGGTGGAATACGGATACTTCCCGTACCATTTGCTGAAATATTTAAGCGCGGCCTTGGCGGCGTAAAAATAGCGCTCCTTCAAATCCTTGTGGGCGGGATCGAGATACAGCTTGATCCGGACCCCGGGCACCTCCGCTGAAGAGAACGGCTCCTCGGCGACGATAAAGTCGGGGGATGCGGCCCAGGCAAAGTCATGTACGTCGTCGGCGTAGAACTGATAAATCTTCTCGCCGTTCTTGATCTGTGAGTTCTGTACCGGGAAACCGGTTGCGGCCACCGTGTAGTTCTTCGGCACGTGAATGCGGACGCTGTAAATGCCGAAGTCGGAGTAGAATTCCGAATTGCCGTGGTACTGGTGCAGGTCCCAGCCCTCGCTCGTCCGGCCGCGCGTTCCCACGGGCTCGTAGACGGCGATTTTGGGGAACCATTGTCCGGCCATGACAAAGTTACCGGCGGTTCCCATTCTGGCGAAGATTTTGGGCAGTTGGACTTCGAATTGCATGGTCAGCGTGATGCTTTCGCCTGGTTTCACCGGCCGCGGAAGACGCACCTTCATCAAGGTCTTGTCCTTCGTATTGCCGTCATCCGGCTGCACGTATTGAATCCGGTGCATCAGCGACAGACCGTCTGCGGTTTTCATCGCAGTCAGTGTCATAGACCCAAAGCCGTCGGCAGGCATCGTGTCATTGCGCAGCTTACCGCCGGATTCCTTCATAAATGTCGTATCCATGGAAGCGAAGGCGTTTGGATAGAGGTGAAAATACAGCTCGTTTACCGTTTTTTTGCCGGGATGGGTCCAGGTCAGGGTCTGGGTTCCTTTAATTACCCGGCTGTCCGGATTAAGGGTCGTATCGATGTGATATTCCACCACCCGCTTGCTGAGCACCTCCGCGGTCGGCTGCTGGACGCTCTCCATCGGTGACGGAGGCTTGTAAGCCGCTGGAGGCTTGGCCTGATCCGGAGCGTAGGAAGGCATGGACTCGGGCGAATCCTTAAAGACGAACCACATTGTTCCCGTAATCAGGAGTACAAGAACGAGAAAGGATAAAAAGACGAGTTTGGCGCGTGCTGGGGCCATATACGAATACCTCCCGTTGACAAGCATCTACAGCATGTATATGTTGGCTTTCCAGCGATTATTAGTTAAAATAAAATTAAGTTGGACGGGTATCCACAAATCGCGGAGGCGCAGCGAGCGTTTCTGTTTTCAAATAGGAGGAACATCGGAAATGGACAACAAGGAACAGGTAGGCAAGAAGCCCATTGCACTGAATATCGTCAGCGGCAAGAGCAAGCACAAGATGGGCTTTGGGGCAGGCTCTATCGATCTGAACAACATTTCTCCGGTCATTATCGACCGCGGCGAAGCCGTCATCGATATCGGAGCGATGCACGCCAAGAGCAAGCCGGAGCGCCGCATTCGCTTTACGCCGAACCGGGAGGAAGTCCCGAACGGACGCCAGGTGTGGATCGTATGGGTCGCGGTGGACCGGGACGAGGATGGACAATTCTACGGCGGTGCCACGGCCAGTGAGATGTGGATCGATGAAGAAGAGAGACGGGGCTGGAAAATTCTTGCCGATCACGTGAACCGGATGGATGCCGCGCTGAAGCGGAAATTTATGCTGGACGAATTGGGATCTGAGGAAAAGACGCTGCTGAAGAACCTGCTGGTGTCGCATAATGAGCAGTGGTGGGAAGCTTCGCCGGATGAGCTGAAGAAGGCGCTGGAGGTATAGCGTAAATCGCGGGCTCTCCTCGTTATAAGAACAAAGGACCTGTCTCCTGCTGACGGATGTATCGATCCGTGGGCAGGGCAGGTCCTTTTTTGCATGGCATGAAGGGACAGGGACTCGTGTACAGCACGGAATTAACCCCTCAGCGAAAAAGGCAGCGGTTCAGGGGCTTTGACCGACACGTACGGATGGCCGTCGATATAAAACCGCCACGGCTTGAGGGCGTACTCCTCCGCGTAATCAATATTGATCCGTGGAGACTGGATGATCGGCAGCTCATCAGCCCGGTCGCCGGACTCAAGCCGCAGCGGGCTGTCCGCATGACGGAGCACGCAGCCATTCAGGCTGCGGTCGATCCGCAGCGCGCGGCACAGCTTGCCGGGGCCGTTGCACAAGTTGGCGGCTTTGCCGGAGACGCTGCCCCGGTACCGGCGCATCAGCTCGGCGTCATGCCCGCTTAGCGGCTCCACCGCCCGGATGAGCACGGCCTGCGGGTCGTCCGCGTCGCCGACGACAACGTTGACGCAGTGGTACATGCCGTAGATCAGATACACGTAGGCCAAGCCCCCGGCGGCAAACATCGTCTCGGTCCGGGCGGTGCGCCGGTTGCCGTAGGCATGGCTCCCTTTGTCTTCGGCGCCGCCGTAGCTCTCGGTCTCCACGATCCGGCAGCGGATTTCTCCGTCTTCGGTCTCCCGGACCAGCGTCTGGCCGAGCAGGCGGGGCGCGGCTTCCAGTGCGGTCATGGCGAGAAGCGAGGGGGAGATCAGCCGGCCGCCCTCGTTACCCGGGTTCATCATCAGGATCACCTCTTCGGGTTAGTTCATTCTATATATAACCGGAATTCAGCGCGAAAGGCAAAAGGTAACCCCGCAAAGCATGGCTTGAATCCTTGGTCCGGTGTATCGGGCTCCCTGGGAGAGGGGGCCCGCCAAACCGATGCACTTCGGAAGGAGGCAAAAAAGGGAGCGGCTTTACCGGCTCCCTTTTTCATATATGGTTTTTGGGCGGCGCTCAGCCTATTCTAGCACCGCACCTTTATAACGCGCTGCGTTTAGTCGGTCAGCCACCGCTTAAAGTCGGACCACCAGGAGTGTTCTTCGGCCTTGTTTTTCACGTCCGGCTGCTCCTTCTCTCCGCCGTGAAGCGAGCAGTATTCGGTCGGTTCCGTACCTGCGATGAATACCTCAAGCTTCTTGTGGGGGCAATCGGCCGTGGCTAGCTTGCCGGATTCTTCATCAATGTAGACGCTAACGACGCCGCTCGGAATCGTGAAAATTTTGGGCGGTACGTTCTCCAGTGCCTTCTCGGTGTACTGGGCAAAAATGGGCGCTGCCCGGTGGGCGTCCGTCGTCGTAATCGTCTTGCCCTTGTCAAAACCGACCCAGACGGCGGTCGCAAGCTCCGGCGTATATCCGACCAGCCAGGCGTCGGTATCGGTCGTTCCGGTTTTGCCGGCCACGGGACGCTTCATGATGGAGGAAACGCGGTTACCGGTCCCGCCGGATTCAAATACGCTCTCCATCAGATGCGTCAGCACGTAAGCCGCCGCCGGATCGACGACCTGCTCGCCGGCGGGCTTGGGAGCCTCGTAGATTACCTCGCCGGCGGCATCAGTAATCTTCAGTACGGCGACGGGCGGGATCCGCTTGCCGTTGTTGCTGATCACCGCAAAGGCGGACGCCATTTCGAACGGGCTGATCGGCGAGGTACCGAGCGCCAAGGAGGGGACGGACTCGAGCGGGCTGACGATGCCGAGCTTGCGCGCTGTGGCGATCACATTATCCGCCCCGACCTTCAGCATCGTATTGACCGCGTAGATGTTGTCCGAGGCTGCGATGGCCTGCTCCATGTTAATTTCGCCCAAATATTTGTCTCCATAATTGCTGGGCTGATACGTTTTCCGGTTGTTGTCGTAGTGAAACAGGGTCGGTTCGCTGTTAAACGTCGTGAGACCCGTCATCGTCTTAGAAGACAATGCCGTTAAGTACATAATCGGTTTGAAGGAGGAGCCGGGCTGGCGCGTCTTGGCCAGCGCATGGTTGTACTGGCTCTCCTTGTAGTTCTTGCCGCCGACCATCGCTTTGACATAGCCGCTCCGCGGGTCGATCGACACGAGCGCGGTCTCCAAATCGCTGGCTGAATCCATGCCTTTGGCCACCGCCTCCTCAGCCGCGGCTTGGGCATGCGGGTCCAGGGTCGTATAAATGTTAAGACCGCCATGATCGAGCATGTCCTCGCTGATGCCGAGCTGGCTGGTCACCAAATTTTTTACATAATCCCGAAAATACGGCGCCGTCAGGTTGGATTTCTGCTGTCCCTGCGGTTTGATCGCCAGCTTCTCGGCTGCAGCCTGGTCCGCCTCCTCCTGCGTAATATCGCCGGTGGCCACCATGGTTCCCAGGACGATCTTCTGCCGTTTCTTGGCATTATCCAGATGGGTGTAGGGCGAGTAATAGGTCGGCCCCTTGGGAATCCCGGCCAGCATCGCGCTTTCCGCCAGGTCGAGATCTTTGGCCGGCTTGCCGAAATACATCAGGGAGGCTGCTTCGATGCCGTAAGCGCCGTGACCATAGTAAATTTCATTCAAATACATTTGAAGGATTTCATCCTTGGTATACTTCATCTCCAGCTGAGCGGTGTACATGGCTTCCTTGATTTTGCGGGACCATGTTTTTTCATGGGATAAATATAGATTACGGGCAAGCTGCTGCGTCAGGGTGCTTGCTCCCTGAACCCGGGCCATATGCTCCAGGTTGACGAGTGCCGCGCGTCCCATGCCCTCCAGATCAAACCCGAAATGGCCGTAGAACTTGCGGTCCTCCACCGACAGGGTCGCCTTCACGAGCAGCGGTGAAATTTGATTGAGCTTGATAGGTTCGTAGCTGCGCCCGCTGGCCGAAAACGTGGCGATTATGTCGCCTTGACTGTCCAGAAGGCGCGAATTGCGGTCCGTGTCGGCAAGCGGAAGGTTTTTTTGATACAGCCAGCCGAGCAGAACACCCCCCGCGATCAGAAGGAGGACGATCATGCCGGTGAAGAGCTTTAGCATCAACAGGAACCGGTTTTTCCGTTTGGGCCGCCGCGTGAATAGGTTCGCCATGTACTGTAGCCCCTTTCCTTACTTAAAGAGAATGGAATGTATAGCTTTTCAGCGGAGCTGAACAATCTGATACTTTCATTATGGGAAATGCAGGCAGCAGATATTCACGCCGGGCCCGGGATTCACGGGAAAAGCGCTCGGCCTTCCGGTCATGCAGGGCGAGGGGCATAAGGGCCACCTGAGGGATAAAAATCCCGTGCTGACGCGGCCTCAGCCAGGGGACGAAGCGTTAGGAAAGTGTTTCTTTACACGAATTTCTTCTATCGCGTATAATTCAAAGGATGTGTTTATACATCGGCAGTTTGGTACAATAAAGAAGATGTACGTGCTACTCGAGAACATGCGGCAGGGAAGATCAATCCCTCCTTTATCCTGGGAAGAAAGAAGGTAATGACGATGGAATTGTGGTTTACGGAGAAACAGACGCCCGCATTCGGTATTACTGCCAAAATCAAACAAACGTATGTAAATGAAAAAACCGATTTTCAGGATCTGGCCATGGTAGAGACTGAAGAGTTTGGAAATATGCTGCTGCTTGACGGAATGGTGATGACGACCGAGAAGGATGAATTCGTATACCATGAAATGGTGGCGCACCCGGTGCTGAATACGCATCCGAATCCGAAGCATGTCCTCGTCGTAGGCGGCGGAGACGGCGGCGTGATCCGCGAAATCATCAAGCATTCGAAAGTGGAAAAAGCCGTGCTCGTCGACATCGACGGCAAAGTCATCGAGTATTCGAAGAAGTACCTGCCGTCCATCGCGGGCAAACTGGAAGATCCGAAGGTGGAAGTCCTGGTGAACGACGGCTTCATGCACATCCACGAGCACAAGAACGAATACGACGTCATTATGGTGGACTCCACGGAGCCTGTGGGCCCGGCTGCTCCTCTGTTTGAACGCGGCTTCTACCAAGGCATTTATGAAGCGCTGAAGGATGACGGCATTTTCGTGGCGCAAACGGACAACCCTTGGTTTAAGGCCGACTTGATCCAAAAGGTGAACAAGGACGTGAAGGAAATTTTCCCGATCGTGCGCGTTTATGCGGCGAACATCCCGACATATCCGAGCGGCTTGTGGACCTTTACGATGGGCAGCAAAAAATACGATCCGCTTGAGGTGGACGAGTCGCAAATTCCGGAGATGGACACGAAGTACTACACGCCACGCCTGCACAAGGCGGCTTTCGTATTGCCTAAATTTGTGGAAGATCTGACGAAATAGGGGGAGGCAACATCATGAAACTAGATCAAGCTTATTCGGGCAACGTATTTATTTGCAGCTCGGACGATTACGAAAATTCCAAGGCGGTCATTTACGGCATGCCGATGGACTACACGGTCAGCTTCCGTCCGGGATCCCGGTTCGGTCCGGCGCACATCCGCCAGGCTTCCGTGGGTCTGGAGGAATACAGCCCTTACTTGGATAAAAGCATTCTGGATCTCAAATACTTCGACGCCGGCGATCTGCTGCTGCCGTTCGGCAATGCAGGACGCAGTCTCGAAGTGATCGGCGAGTACGTGGGCAAACTGCTCGGCGACGATAAATTTCCGATCGGGCTCGGCGGCGAGCACCTGGTGACCTGGCCGGTGATCCAGCAAATGTACGCGAAGTATCCGGATCTGATCCTGATCCACATCGACGCGCATGCCGACCTTCGCGAGCAGTACGAGGGCGAGCCGCTGTCGCACTCGACGCCGGTCCGTAAAGCAGCCGGGCTGATGGGCGGCAAGAACATCTACCAATTCGGCATCCGCTCCGGTTCGCGCGAGGAGTTCCAGTATGCCCGCGAGAACATCAACTTCTATCCGTTCGACGTGGCGGCTCCGCTTCGGGAAGCCCTGCCGCAAATGGGCAATCGTCCGGTATACGTCACGATCGACATCGACGTGCTCGACCCATCGGCGGCGCCGGGAACGGGAACCGCGGAAGCGGGCGGCATCACTTCCAAGGAATTGCTGGAGGCGGTGCACCTGATCGCCAATTCCGAAGTCAACGTAGTGGGCTGCGACTTGGTGGAAGTAGCGCCGATCTACGACCATTCGGAGCAGACCCAGATCGTGGCGGCGAAGCTGATTCGCGAAATGCTGCTCGGATTTGTAAAATAAAGAGACGTAAAGAAGCACCCGATGCTAACCGGGTGCTTCTTTGTTGTGCCATCGTACGAGGATGGTGATCCGAGATAAAGCTGTGAGAGCTGCAAAGCTAGTCCAAGCTTTTGCTCAGCTTGACGATTTGGTTCCAGCCGTCGTCGATGCTGATTTTCCCGAACATGATCGACTGCGTGATGTTATCATACTCCTTCGTGAAATTAGCCCAGCCGCCTTTATTGCCGGGACCCGGGTCGAACGCGGCCCCGTCCTTGGACACTTCGTTGATCAGGCCCAGTGCATTTTTGTCGACATCGGTGAACTTAGGCTTGAGCGCATCAGCGACGGTCTTGTTGACTGGGATTCCGCGGGAAGTGCCGAGGATATCGCCGGCTTCCTGGCTGTTGACGAACCAGTCGATGAACTTCTTCGCTTCGTCTTTATACTGGCTGTTGGGGCTGACGCTCCAATACATGGAGGCTTTGAGCCATCCGCCCGCCTGTGTCCCCCGCGGCTGGGTCGTCAGCGCCATAACGCCCGGCTTCAGGGCGTCCGTTCCGCCGAATTCCGCGGCATGCGCGCCCCGGAGCAGAATTTTCTCTTGAATGAGCAGATCCATCTGCGCGTCCTGCGATTTATCCGACACCGTCACATCCGGCGGAGGCACAAGATGGTCCTTGCGCAGCTGTGCCCATTTGTTCATCCAATCTTTCCAGGTGGTTTCGTCGTAGTGGAACTTTCCGTCTTTGCTCATCGAGAAGCCTTTACCCATGCTCAATTGATAGGACATGTAGGATGCGCCGTCTGCCGTCAAATCCCGGGTCAGGTATTGGTCTTTGGCCAATTTCGGCTTCAAGTCGCGCGCCATGGCGAAAAACTCATCCCATGTCTTGGGAGGCTGAACCCCTAAGCTGTCCATGATCGTCTTGTTATATACCATGCCCCAGGCGTTGTTGCCGAGCGGCATCGCGTACAGCTTGCCTTGATAGGTGCCGGTTTCGAGCAGAGCCTTGTCGATGTTATCCGTCGGAATGGACGAGAGATCCTCCAACCGGCCGCTGGAGGCCCAGTCGTTGAACCAGGCGGCATCCATTTGGAAAATATCCGGGGTGTTTTTCCCTGCGGACTGGGTCGAGAGCTTGTCTTGGTATCCGTCGAACGACTGGTATTCCGGCTCGAATGTGATACCCGGGTTGTTTTTGGAGTATAAATCAAGCGCTTTCAAGGTTGCGTCGTGACGGGCCTGCGAGCCCCACCACATGATCCGCAGCGTGATGGACTTGCCGTTTCCGGTGCCCGCAGCTCCGGTTTCTTCCTTCTTGACCCCGCTGCAGGCGGATAGAACGAGGGACAGCATAAGGACGGCCGCAGTGCCTGCGGCAAGACGTTGCCATGATTTTCTCATTGGTTGAACCTCCCTTAAGTAACGGAACTCTTTCTTGCTCTAAGGTACCAAGCCGAGGAACATCCGCGTAGCGGACGATCCTACAAATCGTTTCAGTATTTTACGAATATCGGTGAACTGTCGGCTGCGTTTGTCCTGTATGCGGGGCGGATCCAGGATCGACTGGAGCTGCGTTAGGCCCGGTAGAACTCGGTCGGGCTGCGCCCGGTATGCTTTTTGAACAGCGTGGTAAAGTACGGAACGTTGCGGTATCCGACCCGCTCGGCAATTTCGGCGATGAGCAGCTTTTTCTCCAGGACCATGCTCTTGGCTTTTTCCATCCGGACCCGGGTCAAATAATCGCCGAACGTCTCGCCGGTGAACTGGCGGAACAGGGTGCTCAAATAATTTTTGGAAATATAGACCTGATCGGCGACATCCTGGAGGTGGATGTTTTCGGCGTAATGCTCGTGAATGTACTGAATGATAAACTCCACCGTTTCCTTATGCTTCAGGTTCTCATTGGGAGTAAACCGGCGGCAGATCCGCTTAACCTTCTCGGCCACCCAGGCCTTCCACTGCTGCTCGTTTTCTATCAATCCCAGCTCCTTGGACAGATCCGCAGGAGGCAGCTCGTCGTCAAGCTTGTGGCCGGAATCGTACAGCGTGAAAGAGAGGATGGCAAACAGCTGTGTCCCGAGGGCTGCCAGCTCGCCGGGAGATAGCTGTGCCACGCCGCTGTCGCTGCTTGCGAAATCCTCCAGCGCCAGCAGGGCCCGCGGCTCATCGAAGGTCCGAACCGCATCCGCCATTTCCTGAAAAAATCGGACCGGCCGCACGTTTCGCGCTGCCGGATGCCGGAAGCCGGCTTCGGTGTAGACGTAGACGCAGGGATGGTTTGCATCAGGCTCTCGCCGCTCGGCCAGTGCCTGAAAGGCCTCTTCCGTGGAATCCGCAATAGCCGTCCAATCGTCTTTCCGGAGGCCCGCCCCGATACGCAGCTTGACCTGAAGGTAGCGGTCCACTGACTCAATGATGCGCCCGGCCAGTGCCAGCACCTCGGAGCGAAACGCTTCTGCGGGCCAGGAGAGGGGCTTGTACAACAGCAGGGTCATATGATGACTATGCAGCTCTAAAAAGTAGCTCCTCAGTCCATCCTGCCTGGCCAGCTCCTCGACCGTATTACCGACGGCAAAGCGGAACAGGTGCCAGTCCCGGGCCGAGATGCCTTCCGTCCGCCCCTGCCGCTTGATTTCCAGGGCCAGCATCATGAACTGGGCGCCTTTCCAGCCAAGCCGGTCCAGCATCCGGTACGGCCCGGTCGGTGGGGAAAAGGTCCCGCCCGTGAGGACCGATTTTACCCATTCCCGCTCCAGGTAGGGCTCGTACTGCATCAGCCGTTCCTGAAGCTCCTGCTCCCGGTTCTCTGCCGCTCTTTTCTCCGACAATTCGGCGATTACGCGCTGCAGTACCTCACGGATCGTAGCCGGTGAGGCCGGCTTGGGCAAATAATCGTCGACCTGCAGCCGCAGCGCTTTGCGGGCATAATCAAAGTCCGAGTAGCCGCTTAAGATGATGATTTTGCCGTCAAACTGCTGCTTGCGAAGCTGCTCGATCATTTCCAGCCCGTTCATGACCGGCATATAGATGTCCGTAATGACGATATCCGGCTTGGCAGCTCTGATCAGCCGGAGCCCCTCTTCACCGTCCATGGCCTCCCCGATGGGTCGGATGCCGAGCTGCTCCCAGGGAATGAGCCGCGACATCCCCCCAAGCACCTGCCGGTCGTCATCCACGATCGCGAGTGTCCACATCACTTCGTCCTCCTTCCAAATCTCGCTGCTGCGTCAGCTTCGGAAGATAAATTTCCGCCTCGGTGCCTGATCCGCCGGTACGATTCCGGAGCGATACGCCAAAGGGCGGACCGAAAAATACTTGAATACGCTCGGTTACATTACGGATGCCGTATCCGCCAGTCGGATGGCGCCTCCGGGTCTTCCAATCGTCCCGCAGGCCGACGCCGTCATCCCGGATCCGGATCCGGATGCCGCGGTCCTCTTGCACGGCATTCAGGACGATTCGGCCATGGCTGCGTCCATGGAAGCCGTGCACGATGGCGTTTTCCACGAAGGGCTGCAGGGTCAGCTTCGGAATCAGCAGCTGCCGCAGATCCTCCGGACAGTCGATCTCCCAGTCCAGACCTTGGCCCCTTTTGAACTGCTGAATTTTCAAATAGCATTCGACGTGAAGCAGCTCATCCTGCATCGGGATCAAGGATTCGCCGCCGGACAGCCCGATACGGAACATTTGCCCCATTAGTTCAAGCACCCGGCTGATCTCCTCCTGCCCGGCCTCCAGCGCCATCCAGTTCAGCTGATCCAAGGTGTTGTAGAGAAAATGGGGGTTGATCATCGCCTGCAGCGCCTTGATTTCAGCCTCGCGCTGCGCTTTGTACTGCTGTTCCAGCGATTGGTACAGCGTCTCGATCCGCTCGGTCAGCTTGCGGTAGCCGCTGAAGAGACTGCCGAATTCGTTGCGGTATTCCGTAGGCAGCGGCAGCCCCTTCTTGCCGGGATTGAATGCCTGCATCAGCTGGACCAGCTTCCGGATCGGCACCGTGAAATTCCTCGAAAGGAACAGCGTGAAGAATACCGACAGCAGGATGGCGGCCGCTCCGATCACAGCCATGGTCCATGCCAGGCGGACACTTCCGCCTGTGATGTCCTTCCATGGCGTAAGCTCCACCAGCATCCAGCTGCCGGGGGCCGTGCGGGACCAGACGGTCAGCATGTTCTTCTCCGGAAGCGAGCCTGCCGCTTCCAGCAGCTGATGCGCATGGCCGGCATCTCCGCTGACCTCCTTCAGGATGGCATCGATTTCTCCGGGAGGCGGAGCGATCCGGGTGTGCATGATCATCCGGCCGCCGGAATCGAGCAGCAGCCGGCTGGCCGAGGAATTGTCCTCGGTCAGGATATCCTGCAGAAACTTGACGCGGACGTTGATAATGAGGATTCCGCGGTTTACCCCGTCCGGCGTCGTGATTTTACGGATAAAGCTGATGACCTGCTGCTTCCCCTGCGGCGAGCCGACCTCCCGCTGTCCGATCCAGACGAAGTCGGCCTTGTCGACGGCCGGGTACCAGCTTTCCCGGCTGGCGTAAGCTAGCGGGAGGTACTGAATGTTGGCGTTCGGGTCGACTTGCAGCGGATTGCTCATATAGATCTGAAAGGAGAACATCGAGCGGGAGCTGTTCAGCATCGGCGCCAGATAATCCCGGTTCAGCTCGTCCCTGGCCGTTTTGCGGGCATAATAGTCTCCTTTCATCGTCAAATAATTGACCAGCGGGGAGTTGATGGCTACGGCGAGCGAGGTCTGCTCCACGGCGCTCATCTGGTCGGTGAGCTGTTTGTTGAGCTGCTGCAGCACCGCCTGTTGATACATAGAGGCGCTGTCCGCCTGCTCATTGGCGGAGAACCGGTAGCTGACGATCATCATGATCGTGATCAGAAGCGCGATAAAAGCGGCAAAGCTGAAGAAAAACACATAATCGATACGGAACATGCGAAACGGATTCATGGCTTTTCCCCTCCTCTTGGGTGCGGCGAGGCCATAGCGTTAACGCGCTGCTATCCCAAAGCGGCCGTTCACGGCGCGCCGGGAGAGAGACTTACGTTCACGATACGGTCCGGAAGAAAAGCATGGAATGAGCGAGTCCCCGTGACTTTCGTTTATTGCGCTCCAGGATGACTAGCCTTTCAGCCCTGACGTAGCGATGCCCTCGACAAAATGCTTCTGCGCCAGGAAGAAGATCACGACCGGCGGCAGCACGGAGAGCAGGGACACGGCGAGCAGCTGACCCCACGGCACGGCCGACTGGGAATCGATGAACATTCGGAGCGCCAGCGGGACGGTATATTTGTCCACGGTGTTCAGATAAATCAGCGGACCGAAGTAATCGTCCCAGCCCCAAATAAACGAGAATATCATGACTGTGATCAGCGCCGGCAGGGTCAGCGGCATGACGATGCGCAGGTAAATGCCGAACCAGGTGCAGCCGTCGATTTTCGCCGACTCGTCAAGTTCCCGCGGAATGCCCCGGATGAATTGGACGATCAGAAAAATAAAGAAGGCTCCCCCCATGGCTGACGGGACGATCAGAGGCAGATACGTGTTGATCCAATCGAAAGAATGGAACATCGTATACTGCGGGATGAGCGTGACCTGGCCCGGCAGCATCAGGGTCATCATCAGGATGGAAAACCACAGCCCTTTCAGCGGAAAGGTCAGCCTGGCGAATCCGAAGGCCACCAAGCTGGCGGAGATGACATGCAGCACCGTGGTCGCCACGTTCAGCTTGAGGCTGTTCATGAAGAAGCGTGTAAACGTATACTTGGGCAGCGCGTTCCAGCCTTCCGTATAATTCTGCCACAGCCATACTTTGGGGAACAGGGAGGGCAGGCTGATCTCGGCCGTCGATTTGAAGGAGGCGCCGATCCACCAGAGTACGGGGTAGAACATCACAAAGCAGAACACGATCATCAGAATATGAACCAGCCAATTTTGTTTTTTCAGAACGCCTGTCATTTGCGACCCTCCGTTTCCGTTTCGTAGAACACCCAGTATTTAGACGCGATAAAATTAATCGCTGTGGCGATGCCGATAATGACCAGCAGGATCCAGGCCAGTGCCGAGGCGTAGCCCATCTGCAGCGAACCGAAGGCTTTGTTGTACAGGTACAGGGCAAACATTTCGGTCGAATTGACCGGACCTCCGTTGGTAACGACAAACGCCGAAGTGAACATCTGGAACGCGTTGATGATCCCCATGATCAGGTTGAACAGAATGACGGGCGACAGCATGGGCAGCGTAATCCGGATGAATTTGCGAAAAGGTGTGGCCCCGTCCACGGAGGCTGCTTCGTACAGCTCCCCGGGAATTTGCTTAAGACCTGCCAGAAAAATAATCATCGACGAGCCGAACTGCCACGCCGTCAGCAGCACCAGGGTTCCGAGGGCAGTGGAGGGCGTTCCGATCCAGTTCTTCGGGGCGATGCCGACCAGAATCACAAGATGGTTGATAAATCCGTTGAGGCCGAAAATGTTGCGCCACAGCACGGCCACCGCCAGGCTTCCCCCGATCAGGGACGGCAGATAAATGATCGTACGGTAGAAGGAAATACCCCGGATATTCCGGTTGAGCAGCATAGCGACCAGCAGCGCCGCCAGCAGTTTCAGGGGAACCGAAGTGATTACGTACAGGAAGGTCACCTTCAGCGAATTGAAAAAGAGCCGGTCCTGCGAAATATCCTGATAATTTTTGAGCCCGATCCAGCGGGCTGGTTCCAGCAGGGAAAACTCGGTGAAAGATAAATAGAAGGATTGAATAATGGGCCACAGCTGTAAAATGAGAAAGCCCAGCAGCCAGGGGGCGATGAACAGGTAGCCGGCCAGCGGGGCGTTCCAGCGTCCTTTCAACGTTTTGGCAACCGTTTTCATGTTTTTGCCCGGCTGGGCCTTGTCCGCCGCCGGTATCGTTTGTGCATTCAAAATCAATCACCTCACGCCTTTTAGTAGCTCTCATTGTATCGTGGGCTGAACCTTGCCTGTAGTCGAAGGATGCACAAATTCTTTCACTATTGAATGGTGTTTGCTCCTGTTTGGCTTGCTTCGCTCTCTTGTTTTGCGCTGTGCGCAAAGCCAAAGTCGCTCACCAATCCAAACACTCGCATGCATGAGGAAGAGGACGTTTCTTTGCGAGTGGGGAATTCCCAAAGAGGGTAATGTAATCGATATGGAGGTGTCGTTATGATCATAAAAAAGCTGCTTAGAAGCTCTTCCTTGGCCGCCGCTGCGCTTATGCTGATGATGCCGGCGGGCTGGGGACTATCCCCAACGCAGACTTCGGCCGCCGCCTCGGCGCCTGCTCCCTGCGGAAGCGGCGATCACGGCCTGCTTCAGCAGGAGCAGAAACAGCATATGGAGGAAGGCGCGGACCCGCTTCATTTTACCGATATTCAGTTTCTGAACGGGTCGACGGGCCGGGCGGCAGGAACCGGGTTTATGATCGGCACATCGGATGCGGGGTGCCACTGGCAGGAAATTTACACGGGGAAGTGGAATTTTGCCCAGATTAAATTTACGGACAATGTGAACGGATGGGCCATCGCCACCCTGCCTTCCCACCAGACCACGCATCTGCTCAAGACGGTGGACGGCGGATCGCATTGGAAACCGGTGTATACGGCCAATCTGCCGTTTAACCGGCTGGAAGCGCTCGGCAAGAATACGGTGTACGGCTACACGCAAAATGGCGCCTACCGGACCGAGAACGGCGGGAACAGCTGGGTGAAAATCCCTACGCCGGCCAATACGAGATATGCTACGTTTCGGGATAAGAACAACGGGTATGTCCTAGTTATAGTTCCCGGCTCTGGCTATAAAGTACTGGGCACGGCCGACGGCGGACACAGCTGGAGCACAAAGCTGAACGTGAAGTTTGACTCCCCGTACCCTGCGGGCGGACAAATTTACAGCAAGAACAATCAGGTCTGGGCGCTGTTCTATGGCGGTTCAGGCATGTCCCAGGTATCCTATTCGCTGTATGGCAGCACGGATCAAGGCGTACATTGGAAGCGTGTCATCGCCCAATCCACGGCAGGCGGAGGTCCGGCTCCCGGCAGTGGGGCCGCTGTCGTTAATCAGGGGCCGGCCCAACCAGGCGGACACCCCGGCAACATGCAGCTGATCAGCAAGGAGACGGCCTTTCTGTCCGGTGGCTCTCCGGCGGGCGGCATGGTGTCTGTCGGGGTGACTTATAATGGAGGAAAGACGTGGAAGAACGTAAAGCCGTCCATTCATGGTTACGATTCACGGATCTCCTTTACGGACGGCAAGACGGGCTGGCTTGTGGTGACCAGCGCTACCAAATCGTCGATTTATGCCACCCATGACGGCGGTGCCAGCTGGAACCGGAAGTTTGCATTTAAGGAAGCGTTGAATCCTTAGACGGAAGTAACAAGGTACGAATGAAGCTGCAGTAACAGTCATAAGGCGGGGCTGCCGGTTAACACTGGCGGTTCCGTCTTTTTTGGAATACGAATCCCCGGCACTGTGAAAGCTGTACAGTAGCGGCAGTCTGCGGCAGGCACGGTTTGTATTGAATTGATACAGCGAACTGGATATAGTAGTACAATAGGAAAGAATAGATTGGAGTATTGCGTAATGCCAGATGCCAGAAAAGCTACCGTCCGTCTGCGCAGCCGTCATGACGGCCAGGAGGTCAACCAGGAGATGACGGCGCAGGTATTTGCCCGCGGACAAGCTCTGTATGTGATGTACGAGGAGCCGGAAGCGGATTTGCAGGGGCGGAAGACCAAAACGACAGTGAAAATCGGCGCAAACAGCCTGAAAATGATCCGGCACGGCGCCGTGGAGTCAGAGCAGTCTTTTCAGGAGGGGCAGCGGCTTCCCGGCTTTTACCGTTCGCCTTATACGTCCTTTAACCTATCGACGGATACACGCTCCCTCAAGATGGACCTGGACGGAATGACAGGGGAAATCAGCTGGGCGTACGATCTATATGTATACGAGGAATGCACAGGGCATTTCACCATCAGCTTTTTTATACAGGAGGATAATCAATCATGACACTCAATCCACTCGAACAGATTCACCAGCTGGTTTTAGAGGCGGTCAAGGACGCGGTGGTCGCCGCCGGGCTGGCCAGCCGTGAAGAGCTCCCCAGCATTACGCTTGAGGTGCCGAAAGATAAATCTCACGGGGACCTGGCCACCAACGCCGCCATGCAATTGACCCGGATCGCGAAGAAAAACCCGCGCCAGATCGCCGAAGCGATCCTGGAGCATATCGACGTAAAGAAGGCGTCCATCGAGAAGGCCGAAATCGCCGGCCCGGGCTTCATTAACTTTACGCTGAACAAAAGCTATCTGTACCCCGTGATCGAGCAGGTCTACGCACAGGGGGAGGACTATGGACGCGTACAGCTCGGTCAGGGACAGCGCGTGCAGGTCGAGTTCGTCAGTGCCAATCCGACCGGCAGCCTGCACTTGGGACATGCCCGGGGAGCGGCCGTGGGCGACGCCCTGTGCAACATTTTGGACTTTGCCGGATATGAAGTAACCCGCGAATACTATATCAACGATGCGGGCAACCAGGTCGAAAACCTGTGCAAATCGATCGAAGCCCGGTACCTGCAGGCGCTTGGACAGGATGCGGAGATGCCTGAGGACGGATACCATGGCGAGGATATCAAGGGATTTGCCAAGGAACTCGTCGCCGAGAAGGGCGATTCCCTGCTGTCCATGGATCCGGGCGAGCGGACGGCGTTCTTCCGTTCATACGGCCTGGAGAAGGAGCTAGGCAAAATCAAACGCGATTTGGCACGCTTCCGGGTACATTTTGACGAATGGTTCAGCGAGACTTCCCTGTACGAGAAGGGGCTCGTTGAAGCATCCCTGGACGAACTGAAAGCCAAAGGCCAGGTGTACGAGCAGGACGGCGCCACTTGGCTGCGGACGACTGAATACGGCGACGACAAAGACCGTGTATTGGTGAAAAATGACGGCACCTATACGTACCTGACACCGGATATCGCGTATCACCGGGACAAATACAACCGCGGCTACGACCGCATGATCAATATTTGGGGAGCTGACCACCACGGCTATATCCCGCGGATGAAAGCAGCCATGCAGGCCATCGGCAACGATCCCGACAAATTGACCGTGCTCATCGCGCAGATGGTCAGCCTGTTCCAGAACGGGGAGAAGGTCAAGATGTCCAAGCGTACGGGGAAAGCCGTAACGATGGAGGACCTGATGGAAGAGGTCGGCATCGATGCCATCCGCTACTTCTTCACGATGCGCAGCATGGACTCCCATCTCGATTTCGACATGGATTTGGCCATTTCGACGTCCAACGAAAATCCGGTGTTCTATGTGCAGTACGCGCACGCGCGGATTTGCAGCATTTACCGTCAGGCGGAAGAGCAGGGCGTTGCGCTGCTCCCGCTGTCCGAAGTGGACCTCACGGTGCTGAACACGGAGCATGAGTATGACCTTCTCCGTAAAATCGGCGAGCTGCCGGAGGAAATCGCCACTGCTGCAGCGGGCTACGCGCCGCACCGGATGATCCGTTACGTGTATGACTTGGCTTCCCTGTTCCACAGCTACTATAAGGCGCAGCGCGTTATCACCGAGGATGCCGCTCAAACGCAGGCACGCTTCGCCCTGCTCGGCGCCGTGCGGACCGTTATCGCCAACGTGCTGAGAATCGTGGGCGTATCCGCTCCGGAGAAGATGTAATTCCTTCTTCCCCATTTGAATACGCCGAACATATGAAAGGCCGTCTCCGGTATTTGCCGGAGGCGGCCTTTTTCAACAAATGCTAAATATTGTAGTTATTTGGCATGTACGTGAGCAGAAGCTCCGTCTGTCCTGAGCGGTACAGCCGCTCTCGTCTAGCTTGGATTATTTTTGCGTTTCATGCCTTCACGCAGAAGCCGGTAGGCATTGATTTCACCGGTGTGCACGACGCGGGATTGCCCCTTTCTCGGGCGCAGCGGCGTGGCGGTTGCGACGAGGAGCTCTTTAATTTCGGCCGGCGACAGGTCGGGGTTTTGGGCAAGCAGCAGCGCGATTGATCCGCTGACATGCGAGGTCGCCATGGAGGTGCCGCTCATCTCGTGGTACTTGCCGCGCGTCCAGGAAGAAATAATTTTATCGCCCGGCGCATAAATATCGATGAGGTCGCCGCGGTTGCTGAAACTGGCGATGCGGCGGTTCCGGTCGGTCGCTCCCACGGATATGGTCTGCCCGTACCTTGCAGGATAGTCGATGCTCCGCCGTTTCCCGTCATTGCCGGACGAGGCGACGATCGAGATCCCGGCCGTATAGGCTTTGCCGACGATGTCCAGCAGCGCCTTGCTTTTGGTCTTCATGCCGAAACTCATATTGATGATGTGCATGCGGTTGCGGACGCACCAGTCGATTCCCTGGATAATGTCCGAGACATAGGCGGATCCGTTGTTGTCGAAGGCTTTGACCGGAAAAATCATGGCCCGCGGGGCGACGCCGATCATGCCGTCGGGACCGTTCGCGGCAGCAATGGTTCCTGCAATGTGGGTGCCGTGCCCGTTGTCATCGAGGGGCAGCAGATGCCGGTGCAGCAGATTGATCCCTTTGGCCAGCGACTGGCGCAGATCGGGATGATAGTAGTCGGCCCCGGTATCGATCACTCCGATCCGGATGCGGTAGCCCGTCGAAGTGGACCAGGCTTTGGGAGCCTGAATTTGCTTGACTCCGTACGGGATGCCCGGGCTTTGGTTGACTTTGTTGTTCACCAAGGTATGGACCTGCATTTGGGTGTCTTCTTCAATAATAAGATCGTCATGATACTTGGACATCAACCTGCTGCTGACCGGAAACGGAGCGATGATGGCCTCGAGGAGATCGGACACCTGGATGCCGGGCATGTTCGGATACCGAAGGTGAAGCGTCTGCAGCCGATCCTGACAGGCATAGAAATGCCGCGGTTCGCGAAACCTGATAATATTTTTTTCTCCGGACGATACGGGACTCTCCATATCTTCAAGCAGCATCTGGATAAAATCGGTGTAGTCCATGTTGGGCAGTCCCCCTCATAATGAACCCTGCTTTTGCATTGTATGAGCGGGGAGTGCGGCAGGAGTGGGAACATGCCCTTTTTTGACGAAATAGGCCCTGCCCCGATGTCAAAAGCCGGAGGCGGACATAATATAGACTGAAGAGGCCATGGGCGTCTCTTTCCAGGTCCCGTGAGGAGTTTCTCCTTCGTGGGCGGATACAGTCGGAAGGCGGAGGTTACTCCGCCTTTTCATTCGCCTTTTTTGGGACAACCTTGCATCCTTCCTTTATGCACTTAAAACTTGCATTTTATTTATAAATAGGTTTTACTTAGTTTTGATAATGGATATGTTGTTATAAGTAACGATATATAAGGTGAACTTTGCGTGAGAGGAAGTGTCCGTAAGTGAGTAACTCACTCCAGCTGAAAATGGATCCCGAGAAAATCCGGGAAATGCCAATGGTCGACCTGGCCTTTGCCATTTTGAAGGCGGCTAATACGCCGTTTTATTATCTCGACCTGATGAAAGAGGTAGCCAAGCTTCGCGGTTTGACGGATGAAGAAGTTAAAGAGACCGTTGCGCAGCTATATACAGAAATTAATATCGACGGCCGGTTTGCCTGCGTAGGAACGAACCTGTGGGGACTGAAGCGCTGGTATCCGATCGACCGCTCCGAAGATCCGATCAGCAGCTCCAAGCGTCCGCGCATCATTAACGATGACGACGATGATGAGGATGACGATTTCACGGACGAGGAAGATACGTTTGCTGAGGACAGCGACGATGATTTCGACCGGATCGATGAGGATCATGACGACATCTATTCCGATGACGATTCCGAGGAAGAAGTGGAAGATGACGAAGACGTGATGCTCGACGACGAGGACCTGGAAGATGAAGAGGCCGTTGAAGAGGATGAGGAAGAGGAAGAAGAAGACGACCTCGATGAGGAAGAAGATTAATTCCATTCGCAGAATCGCCAATCCTCTCTTGACACGGGACAAGGCACAGAGTAAACTATTGCATGGGCTTATGATTGAGATTTAAATATGCGTAAAATAATAAAAAGTGCCCCGTACTACGGGTGTCACTTTTTTGTTTTTTAATGCGGTATGTCATGGAAGCGGAACTCTCCTTCCACCATATTCGCGGGGGTAGATGAACTGGGAATGGAATGGAAATGATTCGTCTTTTTTAGTTCAATCTATATAATGTCGATTACCCAATTGTGCCATTTGAATTCAAATGGCGCATTGTTGTTCACAGAGAGAGAAAGCAACAAACTTGTTTCGGCCCGATTCCGATGAAAAAACGTGAATTGGGTTACGCTAAACATCATATGTCGCCTGAATTTCTGGACTTTAATAGGAGGGTTTTTACAGTGACAAAGTATATTTTTGTGACGGGCGGGGTCGTGTCTTCCTTGGGTAAAGGAATTACCGCCGCTTCACTCGGAAGGCTGCTTAAAAATAGGGGTTTAAAGGTGACGATCCAGAAATTCGATCCGTATTTGAACGTAGACCCCGGCACCATGAGTCCTTACCAGCACGGTGAAGTATTCGTAACGGACGATGGCGCCGAGACCGACCTTGATCTGGGGCACTACGAAAGATTCATCGACATCAACCTGTCCAAGAACAGCAATGTCACGACGGGGAAGGTGTACTCCTCGGTGATCAGCAAAGAACGCCGTGGGGAATATTTGGGCGGAACGGTTCAGGTCATTCCACATATCACGAACGAAATTAAGGAGCGGGTGTTCCGTGCAGGCCGCGAAGCAGGCTCTGACGTCGTGATTACGGAAATTGGCGGAACCGTCGGCGACATTGAAAGTTTACCGTTTCTTGAGGCCATCCGTCAGATCAAGAGTGAGATTGGCCGCGAGAATGTGATGTACATCCACGTGACACTGATTCCTTACATTAAAGCTGCAGGGGAAGTGAAAACCAAGCCGACCCAGCACAGCGTGAAGGAACTGCGCAGCATCGGCATTCAGCCGAATGTGATCGTATGCCGGACGGAGCATGAGCTGTCTGCGGATATGAAGGCGAAAATCGCACTGTTCTGCGATATCGACGAAAGTGCGGTCGTGGAATGCCGCGACGCATCTACGCTTTACGAGGTACCGCTGAACCTTCGCGATGAAGGGCTTGACGAGATCGTGGTTAACTACTTGAAGCTGACGACGCCGAAGCCGGACATGACCGAGTGGGAAAGCCTGGTGGATCGCATTAACAAGCTGGAGAAAACGGTGGAAATCGCCATCGTCGGCAAATATGTCGCTCTGCATGATGCTTATTTGAGTGTGGTTGAGTCCCTTTCCCATGCAGGCTTTGACGCAAACGCCGATGTAAAAATCCGCTGGGTGAACGCGGAGGAAGTGACCGATGAGAACGTGGGCGAGCTGCTGCACGGCATCGGCGGCATTCTGGTTCCAGGCGGCTTCGGTGACCGCGGGATTGAGGGTAAAGTATCGGCGATCCGTTACGCCCGTGAGAAGCAAATTCCGTTCTTCGGCATTTGCCTCGGCATGCAGGTGTCTGTGATCGAATACGCCCGTTCCGTGCTGGGACTCGAAGGAGCAAACAGCTCGGAGATCAACCCGTCCACCGAGTATCCGGTGATCGACCTGCTTCCGGAACAGAAGGATATTGAAGATCTGGGCGGAACGATGCGCCTTGGATTGTATCCTTGCAAACTGGCCGAGGGTTCCCTGGCGATGCAGTGCTACAATGACGAGCTCGTCTACGAGAGACACCGCCATCGTTATGAGTTCAACAATGAGTACCGTGAGCAGATTGAAAAAGCGGGCTTGCGCATTTCCGGAACGTCCCCGGACGGACGTTTGGTGGAAATTGTGGAACTTCCGGGCCACCCTTGGTTCCTGGCTGTGCAGTTCCATCCGGAATTCACGTCACGTCCGAACCGTCCGCAGCCGTTGTTCCGTGAATTCGTGAAGGCTGCGCTGCAAGTAGAACGTTAATATACAGCTATGGGTCTCCCTCAGGAGGCCCATTTTTCATTTATATGAAGTTGCAGGAATTTGTATCTAGAAGGCGAATACCTTTAAATGGAGATTGCAGGAGTATGGAATTAACAGTTTAGTTAGGAATTAGGGGTATGATTCGGACGCAGCTGATTGTTGGGAGGTAAGTTGAGTGGATAACAAAAAGGTATTGATCGTCGATGACCAGAACGGTATTCGCATTTTGCTCATGGAAGTGTTCAACAGTGAAGGTTATACGACGTTTCAGGCGGCCAACGGCAAAATTGCACTGGAAATTGTGGAGAAGGAATCGCCGGATCTGGTTCTGCTCGATATGAAGATTCCCGGAATGGACGGGCTTGAAATCCTGAAGCACATCAAGGAAATGAATCCATCCATCAAAGTGATCATGATGACGGCCTACGGAGAGCTTGATATGATCAAGGAAGCGACCGAGCTTGGAGCACTCATGCACTTTACGAAGCCGTTCGATATCGATGAGATGCGGGTGGCGGTAAACATGCAGCTCAAAGACAGCCCGGTTCAATTTGGCTAGAGCGATGGAATTCTGCTGACCTGGCAGAATTCTTTTTTTTGCCCTGCCCTTCCTATATCTGCTTAATTTCAAATGCTTGTTTAGCATTTACAATATGATGTGGTATAATAGCGCTGAATGCAATGCGAATTTCGGCTTAAAACCCTTAGATCAGACAAACACTTTTTAGGAGGATTGGAACCATGCCATTAGTATCCATGACAGACATGTTAAACAAAGCACTTCAAGGGAAGTATGCGGTTGGTCAATTCAACATCAACAACCTTGAGTGGACGCAAGCGATTCTTGCTGCCGCCGAAGAAGAGAAATCCCCGGTAATCCTGGGCGTATCCGAAGGCGCGGCTCGTCATATGGGCGGATTCTATACCGTTGTAAAAATGGTGGAAGGCCTGCTTCATGATATGAAGATTACGGTTCCCGTAGCCATTCACCTGGACCACGGTTCAAGCTTCGACAAATGTAAGGAAGCGATCGACGCTGGATTTACGTCCGTCATGATCGATGACTCTCACAGCCCGATCGACACCAACATCGAAACGACGCGCAAAGTTGTTGAATACGCGCATTCCAAAGGGGTTTCCGTTGAAGCCGAAGTTGGAATGGTCGGTGGTCAGGAAGACGACGTAGTCGGATCTGTTATGTATGCCAAATTGGATGACTGCGTACGCATCGTCAAAGAAACCGGAATCGACACACTGGCTCCGGCGCTTGGCTCTGTTCATGGACCTTACAAAGGCGAACCAAACCTCGGTTTTAAAGAAATGGAAGAGATTCGCGACGCCGTGAACCTTCCGCTCGTTCTTCATGGCGGGACAGGCATCCCGACGCATGATATCAAGAAAGCCATCTCTTTGGGCACATCCAAAATCAACGTCAACACAGAGAACCAAATCTCGTTCACCAAAGCGGTGCGTGAAGTTCTTGCTGCTAAACCGGACGTATACGATCCGCGTAAATACATCGTTCCAGGCCGCGATGCCATCAAGGCAACCGTTGTCGGCAAAATCCGCGAGTTTGGATCCAACAACCAGGCTTAATGTTACACAAGGTTTGAAGTGGGGCCCAGCCCTACGGTGTGGTTCATGATATAGAGGGCTGCCCCGCTCCGGGGCGCCCAATTGAATAGCAAGGAATGGAAAGCACACCGCTTAGCCGGTGTTTTTCCATTTCATACACCAAAATGGACACAGAACTATTTTGCGGCTGCGAAGTATGTGGGGGGAACCTTAGCTTATGGAAAAATTGATGATCAGCGGTGGACGCCCACTGCAAGGCACCGTTTCAATCAGTGGGGCGAAGAACAGCGCCATCGCGTTGATTCCCGCGGCTATTTTGGCGGAGTCCGAAGTAATACTGGACAACCTGCCGCTGCTTAGTGATGTGGCGGTTTATGCAGAAATACTGGAAGAGCTTGGGGCAAAGGTGTCTTGGGATGGGAGCCAGATGAACATCGATCCTTCGCGGATCGTATCCATTCCGATGCCCAACGGGCCGGTGAAGAAGCTGAGAGCCTCCTATTATATGATGGGTGCGCTGCTTGGCCGGTTTAAGGAGGCTGTCGTCGGTCTGCCGGGAGGATGCAATTTCGAGCCCCGTCCGATCGATCAGCATATTAAAGGTTTTGAAGCGCTGGGCGCGACCGTGACGAACGAGCATGGCGCGATTCATCTCCATGCGAAGGAGCTGCGCGGGGCAAAAATTTACCTCGACGTATCCAGCGTAGGCGCGACGATTAACATTATGCTGGCGGCTGCCAGAGCCAAAGGCTCCACAATTATCGAAAATGCGGCGAAAGAGCCTGAAATTATAGATGTGGCCACGCTTCTGAACTCCATGGGAGCCATTATTAAAGGCGCCGGCACGGAAACGATTCGTATCGAAGGCGTATCCGAGCTGCACGGCTGCCGCCATTCCATCATCCCGGACCGGATCCAGGCGGGAACATATATGATTGCCGCCGCGGCAACGCGCGGTGACGTATTGATCGACAATATTATTCCTAAGCATTTGGAAGCCGTCACAGCCAAGCTGCTGGAGATGGGGGTCCAAATCGAGGAGCTCGACGAGAGCATTCGCGTGATGGGGAGTCCATCATATGGCCATGTCGATGTGAAAGCACTGATATACCCAGGATTTGCTACAGATTTACAATCGCCAATGACCAGTCTGCTAACCCAGGCTGAAGGCGTAAGCGTGCTCAGCGATTTTGTCTACAGCAACCGGTTTAAGCATGTGCCGGAGCTGGTCCGCATGGGCGCTAAAATCCGCGTCGAGGGCCGTTCGGCCGTCATCGAGAAGAGCCGCCTAAATGCGGCCAAAGTCAAGGCTTCCGACCTCAGAGCGGGGGCTGCGCTGGTGATCGCCGGCCTTACGGTCGAGGAAGGCGTGACGGAAGTGACCGGCGTGGAGTACATCGACAGGGGTTACGATCACCTCGTCAGCAATCTGCGGATGCTTGGCGCCGATGTTTGGCGCGAACAATAATCAGGGTGCTGTAATATTAGGAGAATGCGGGAAATAGATTGAATGAAGCTGATTTTTTCATCATGACCTGCATATCTCCTTCTAATTTGGGTAATCCTATCCTAATGAGGATTTTCATAGACTCATAGATTAGCGTCTTCATCCATTTGATGCTAAGCTCTTGTCAGGACTTATAAAATTGAATAGGTGGTTATTACATGGATTTACAAATTGCCGATTTGGAAGAAATGAAGCTGACCGAATTGTACAAACTGGCGAAGAAGTACCAGATCCCTTATTACGGTCAGTTGAAGAAGAAAGAACTGATTTTTGCTATTTTGAGAGCGCAGGCCGAACAGAGCGGACTTATGTTTATGGAAGGTGTGCTCGAGATTCTCCCGGAAGGTTACGGCTTCCTAAGGCCGATCAATTACCTGCCAAGCACCGAGGACATTTATATCTCCGCCTCCCAGATTCGTAAATTCGACCTTCGTACGGGAGACTTGGTATCAGGGAAGTGCCGCGCACCGAAGGAGAACGAGCGGTATTTCGGTTTGCTGCAAGTCAATGCGGTCAACGGGGAGAGCCCGGAGACGGCATCCGAACGTTTACACTTTCCGGCACTGACTCCTCTCTATCCGCAAAAGAAACTTGTGCTTGAAACATCCCCTAACCATTTGTCTACTCGAATTATGGATTTGCTCGCCCCGGTCGGTCTGGGACAGCGCGGTTTGATCGTTGCACCTCCAAAAGCAGGTAAAACGCTCCTCTTAAAAGAAATTGCCAACAGCATTTCCACCAACAATCCCGAGATTGAACTTTTTGTACTGCTGATTGACGAACGTCCTGAGGAAGTGACGGATATGCAACGTTCCGTAAAAGGAGAGGTGGTTGCGTCAACGTTTGATGAGCTGCCGGAGAACCACATCAAGGTTGCGGAACTGGTGCTTGAACGCGCGCTGCGTCTGGTTGAGCATAAGAAGGACGTTGTCATTCTGATGGACAGCATCACCCGTCTGGCCCGTGCTTACAACCTGGTCATCCCGCCATCCGGACGTACGCTGAGCGGCGGTATCGATCCGGCGGCATTCCATCGTCCGAAGCGGTTCTTTGGTTCTGCCCGGAACGTGGAGGAAGGCGGCAGTCTGACCATTTTGGCCACAGCGCTGATTGATACCGGTTCGCGGATGGACGATATCATTTATGAAGAGTTTAAGGGAACCGGCAACATGGAGCTGCACCTGGACCGCAAGCTGGCCGAGCGCCGCATTTTCCCGGCCATCGATATCCGCCGTTCGGGAACGCGTCGTGAAGAAGTACTGTTAACGAAGGATGAGCTCGATACCATTTGGGCGATCCGTAAAAATATGAACGAATCCGCCGACTTCGTGGAGGGATTCTTGAAAAAATTGCGTGACTGCAAAACCAATGCCGAATTTTTGGCTTCCTTTGACGTGCATGGAGCAGGAAACGGCCATAGCCGCAGTTCCTCCTCGTCCTCGAACAGCCACAGCAGCAACCGGCGCACCTCACGCCCGTCGACGGCTTCCGTGCCGCTGACTTAAATTTAGCATAAAGAGGAGAACATCATGTATCTGGTATATGCCGATGAAAAAGGCAACGTATTTGATCATCCCACACTGTACGGTCTCGGCCGCAGCGCGGATATGATCGTGGAGATTATGGAAGATGAGTTGATTCCCCTGCCGGAAGGCGCGACGCTGGTCGGCCTCCCCAACACCTGTGCCATTGGTATGGATCCGGAAACGGGTGAGATGACGGCGCTCCCGGGAGACGCTCAGGCTGTGGGGGCACTGCTCCCGCAGGGTTACACCCGGTTATGCCTGCCCGGCTATGTGAAGACGGACAAGGAATACAAGCTGCCGCTCTTTGGTTACTCGGCTGTCGTGTGGAAGGACGGACAATTTTACACGACGGGCCGGCTGTCGGATGACCCGGAGAAGTGGAACCCGCTGAACTGCGATGTAGAGGAATTGGAGCTCGGCGTGAAGCGCCTGACGGAGAAGTATCCGGAGAACCGGTTGTACCAGCATTTGTCTAATTGTGCGCTCGGTTATGAATGTCTGACCGCATCGAATACGTTTTTGAATCGTTGGGAAGGGGCCGTTCCGGTATCTTACTCCTGTAATGCCGGCTGCTTCGGGTGTATTTCAGAACAACCGGATGACAGCGGATTTGTGGCGCCCCAGACCCGGATGAATTTCAAACCGAGGGTGGACGAGCTCGTTCAAATTATGCTGGAGCATTTAAAAACGCCGGAGTCGATCATCAGCTTCGGACAAGGCTGCGAAGGCGAACCCTCCACACAGGCCAAAATCATTATTGAAGCGATGCGCGAGGTGCGTTCGATCACGGATATGGGATATATTAATATCAACACGAATGCCGGCCTGACGGATTTCATCCGCGGCATCGTCGATGCGGGTCTCGACCTGATGCGGGTGAGCACGATCAGCGCGCTGGACGACCATTACAACGCCTACTATAAGCCGCGTGGTTATACGCTTGCCAATGTGGAAAAATCGCTGAAGTATGCGTCGGACCAAGGCGTTTACACGTCCATCAACTATTTGATTTTCCCTGGCGTCACAGACCGCGAAGAGGAAATCGAGGCGATGGTGGAGTTTGCGCGCCGGACCAATCTGAAGCTGATTCAGCTGCGCAACCTGAACATTGATCCGGAGAGCTATTTGGAATTGATCCCGCCGGCCAAAGGCGAAATTTTGGGTATGAAGCAGGCGATTGAAATTTTCCAAGCGGAGCTTCCGGATGTGGTCATCGGTTCCTATACCCATGTTCCGCCTCCAAGCTTGATCCGCCCGAAAAAGCCGATTCTGTCTTAATCCGGCAGCGCCTGGAACGGGAAGAAACCATTGATTTATAGGCGCGTCCCTGCTATAATGAATTTATGTGTCAACATAACTCTGGGTCCGCCTGAGGCTCAGGGCAAAAAGAGGTGAAAGTCATGAAAACAGAAATTCAACCAAAATACCACGTTACTACGGTAACTTGCGCATGCGGCAACACGTTCGAAACGGGTTCGGTGAAAGAAGAGCTTCGCGTCGAAATCTGCTCCAACTGCCATCCGTTCTTCACTGGTAAACAGAAATTCCTGGATGCTGGCGGCCGTGTTGATAGATTTAAGAAGAAATACGGAATGTAATTGCTGCCTGGCAGCATAGATCCGTTATATTTTTAACAAATGACAATCCCCGGTTCGATGAACCGGGGATTTTTTCTTTAATAAAATATAATTACAATAAAATCCGATCCTGTATTCCGTAGGAAACCTTCCTTTTACGCACCATGCATGTGTTCCGCGTCTTAATTGTTCAAGTCGACCGATTGGCCGATTTTTGTCCATACGTTGGTTTTATTAAAGCCGAGGCGCCATAAGGCGATACCTTTCAGATTGTACCGTTTGGCCAGGCCAATTTTGGTGTTCACGGTGTTTTCGTTTTCGCTGGCAAGGTTAACGCCGAGAACCAGTTTGCTGGCAGGCACCTGTTTGAGCGCAAGCTGGATGGCCGCATCCACTTTGTCGTTAGGCTGTGGGTTTTTCTCATCGGTATAGGCATAAGCCATGACGATAAGCTCATCGGCCAGCGTGCCAAGCTTTTTATAATCGTATCCATGAAAAGAACCGTTCAGCGGCGGCAAGGCGATCGACAGCTTCAAGCCCTGGGCGTGAGTGGCGGCAGCTGCTTTTTGAACGAAAGCATTAAAGGATGCCTGTACAGCCGCTGCGTCCCCCGTAAGCCCGAGTCCTTCCAAGTCCAGCAGGATGCCTTGGAATCCGTTAGTTTTGGCCGTATCTACCATCTGCTGAATCAGGCTTGCCTGAAGCTCAGGTTCCTGGGTCGCCTTCGTCAGTTCCATCTTGGTATCGCCGGAAAATACCATCAAATAAGGGGTGGTGCCGGCTGCAGCAGCGGAGCTGACGAGGCTCTCCGGCGTCACATCGCCGGCCGCTTGCGGCCATTTAAAATCCTGGCCTGTCGTTGTAAACCGGCCCTGATCGTCGATGCGGCTCCAGCCAAAGGCGGTTGCGTCGAAGCTTGGAATCAGGCTCGACTCAGAAAATGATGAGATGGCGTAAAAGGCAAGCGTATACATTTTTTCTTGGGGGGACACGATAGTAACGGTATGCGTGGCCTGATCCCAGTTGACGCCGGCGCCGAACTGCTGGCTGAAGAAGCTGAGCGGAATTAGGACGCTTCCTCCGGACATTTGGGGAGCTACGGTCAGCGCCGTTTTGGTCCCGTCTACGGTCGCGCTGCGGCTTCCGACGGTCAGAACGACCTTTTTCGTGGAATCCTTGCCTGTCTTTACTGCTGTGATCTGCTTGGCCGAGGCATTCCACTGCACGCTGATGCCCAGCGCTTCGGAGATGGCCCGGAAGGGCACAAGTGTCGTTCCTTGAACGACTTTGGGTGCAGCCGGGAAAGGCAGTGGATATCCGTCCAGCACGATGCTGACGGGTGCAGCGGCGCTAGCCGGCTTCTGGCCGATGCCGCTCCAGGCAGTGGCTGCAATGAGCAGGCACAATGCGGTTTTGGTTGCTTTATTCATGCGCGATGTTCCTTTCCGTTTAAAATCGTATGTGTAGGATTGGTTGTGGTATAGGACCACTATATCAATAAACGTTTGCTAGATGAATATGGAACGAGAATAATAGATTTATTTTCGAGCGTTTATCCACTTTCTGCCGGGTGGTTGCTTTTTGTACAGGCATGCGATATACTTATTTTCACCGTGCTAGATGGGGAGGTAGCGGTGCCCTGTAACTCGCAATCCGCTGTAGCGAGGTTGAATTCCTGTTAGAGGTATTGTCGATGTGAGGTTTGGTCCCTGCGTGCAATGTTGACGGTTGGGTCCTCCGCAATGAGTACTTGTGAACCTGGTCAGGTCCGGAAGGAAGCAGCCATAAGCAAGCCCACTCTTGTGCCGGAGGATAGCCTAGCCCGAGTTGTTACGCAGGGGTGCCACTCGGATCGCAATCATCAATAACAGGTGCACGGCTTAAACTTGACAATGATTTCAGCATCTTTGCCATCAGGTGGTAAAGATGCTTTTTATTTATTCCGGATGTTTTCATGGCGGCCTTTCAGTCACGGACGCAGGCGGCGGACAGGTAAAAGCCTGCTGCAACATGCGTGTTGGACGTTTTGCATGACGCCGGATTATAGTATAATGATGAGGCAACGAACCCACGCTTAGTGGAAGTTGAAAGAGGGTAAGCAAAGTGGAACATATAGCGTTGTACCGTGCCTGGCGGCCTCAGTCGTTCCGGGACATGGTGGGACAACAGCATATCATTCAAACGCTGCAGAACGCGATCCGCGAACAGCGGGTTTCCCATGCCTACCTGTTCAGCGGCCCGCGCGGAACCGGTAAAACCAGCGCGGCCAAAATTTTGGCCAAAGCGGTGAACTGCGAGCGTGGACCTGCAGCGGAGCCGTGCAATGAATGCGAATCCTGCCGCAGAATTACATCGGGTGCGGTGATGGACGTTCAGGAGATTGACGCTGCTTCTAACCGCGGCGTGGAAGAAATCCGCGATCTTCGCGAGAAAGTGAAGTACGCACCGACCGAAGTAAGGCAGAAGGTTTATATTATTGACGAAGTGCATATGCTGACGACAGAGGCGTTTAATGCGCTTCTGAAGACGCTGGAGGAACCCCCTCCACACGTCATGTTTATTTTGGCGACGACCGAACCGCACAAGCTGCCGGCGACGATTATATCGCGCTGTCAGCGCTTTGATTTCCGCCGGGTATCCCTGGAGGAGCAGACGGATCGGTTAAGACAGATTTCACAGGAAGAAGGCATTGAAGCGGAGAATGAAGCGCTTCAATATATAGCAAGGCTATCCGACGGCGGGATGCGGGATGCACTGAGCATCTTGGATCAGATTGCGTCGTTTACCGGCGGTCATGTATCTTATGAACAAGTGCTGAGTATGACTGGTGGGATTGCTTCGGAGCAATTCGGCAAACTTGCACAGGCCATTCTGGAAGGTGACGTGGGCCAGGTGCTCATGCTGGTGGAAGGTTTTATGCAGGAAGGCAAGAGCGCCGATAAATGCATGGAGAACCTGCTGTATTATTTCCGCGATTTATTGATGATCCAGATGATTCCGCAGGCAGACAAGCTCACGGACCGTGTCCTTCATCCGGAAGAATACAAGGAGATGGCTTCTGCCTTTTCCCGCAAGCAGCTGTTCCAAATGATCGATACGCTCAATCATTATCAGAGTGAAATGAAATATGCTTCCCAGCCTCAGACCTTGTTCGAGGTTGCGCTGCTCAAGCTGTGCGGCATTCCCCGTGAAGCGGGGGAGAGCGATCGTCCTCAGGAGGCGGCGGCTGATTCGGCTGTGATCAATCAGCTCAAGCAGCAGGTTGCCTCTCTGGAGAAGAAGCTCGAGCGATTCATCAAGTCCGGTGCGGCTCCGGCCGCTGGTAATAGCGGATCATCCAGGCCTGCAGCTCCGCCAGCCCCGCGAATGTCGTCGGCCGCGAAGATTCCGGCGAATATGGATCAGTTTGTAGCAAGTAAGGGAAGTCCTGAATTTATGGAGATTCAGCGCCAGTGGGCTCATATTCTGCAAGGAGTCAAGGAGGAGAAGGTGACGGTCCATGCCTGGTTTATGGACGGCGAGCCGGTTTCCGCGACTGATGACGCCTTGCTGGTTGCCTTTAAAAATAATATCCACCGGGAAACGACCGAGAAGCCGGCCAATAAGCAGGTGATCGAGGGTGTGCTGCACTCCGTGCTCGGCAAACCGTATCATTTGGTTACCATGATGCAGCGGGATTGGAGCGCCTCGATGGAAGGGTCTGCGCAGCCCAAGGAAGAGTTGAAGCTCGAGCATGAGCATGAATCGAAAGATCCGAATTCAAAACCATGGATTGATGAGGCGCTCCAGATGTTTGGAGAGGACCTCGTTGTCATAAAAGATTAGCCGCACCTTGAAGTGCACTCAATTAATTAAAGGAGAGATGACCCATGAATAATATGAATCAAATGATGAAGCAAGTGAAAAAAATGCAGGAGCAAATGCTCAAGGCACAGGAAGAGCTTGCTGACAAAAAAGTTGAAGGTACATCCGGTGGCGGCGTGGTTACCGTGGAAATGAACGGCCACAAAAAACTGCTCTCCATTACGATTAAGCCGGAAGCTGTTGATCCGGACGACGTGGAAATGCTGCAGGATCTGGTGATGACTGCTGTGAACGATGCGCTGAGTAAAGCGGACGAAATTGCGAATGCCGACATGGGCAAATTTACAGGCGGAATGAAAATTCCTGGCTTGTTCTAAATTTAGAGCTGAAGGAGATCCTGCGCTTTGTATTATCCCGAACCGATCTCGAAGCTGATCGATGCGTTTACGCGACTGCCGGGCATCGGGCCGAAAACCGCGGCCCGGCTTGCTTTTCATGTGCTGAACATGAAAGAGGACGACGTCATTGACTTTGCCAAGGCCCTGGTCAGCGTCAAGCGGAATCTCACCTACTGTTCCGTATGCTGCAATATTACAGACACCGATCCGTGCCGGATTTGCCAGGATAAAACGCGCGATCCGTCTGTCATTTGCGTAGTGCAGGATCCCAAAGATCTTGTCGCCATGGAGCGGACCAAGGAATTCAATGGTTATTATCAC